>NZ_JBDWYP010000033.1:0-333890 GCF_039982295.1 Roseibium sp. | reverse complement strand
TCGTAACCGGCGCCTCGCCAAGGACTTCGAGAATACTCTCGAAAGCGCCACTGCCTGGATCTTCATGGCCTCCGTCCAGATGATCACCAGACGTGTCGCAACTCATTGAAAATGTTCAAGGGAATTTCGAGTCAGACTCTAACGTTATCTTTGGCTTTTGAACTCAGATGTGAAAAATCGACCCGTTAGCGATTCAATTCCTAATTGTATTTAGCCTGACACACCCAAAGGAGGCGGCGGCCGCACCGCCGCAAGCAACCTAAGTCAAGTGTTATCAACCAAGGAGAAATCTATCAATTTCAAACAATTGCAATATTTATCATAGTCACAATTACTGATTGCGCACGAAGGAAGCCAATTAGCCAACGCAGGAAACGCCTGTCCCCCTCAGTGCGCAGTAACCCGAGGGGTTCTTCGCCAAATACTGCTGGTGATAGTCTTCAGCATAGTAGAACGCATCAAGCATCGAAACTTCCGTAGTGATAGCAGCAGGACGTCCCGCATCCTTCAGAGCCTGCTGAAAGGAAGCGCGCGAGTTTTCGGCCACACCAAGATCGTCGGCTGCCGAGACATAAATCGCCGATCGATACTGTGTTCCTGTGTCATTGCCCTGCCGCATGCCCTGTGTCGGATCGTGATTTTCCCAAAACAGCTTAAGCAGGGCATTGAGTGTGACCTTTCCGGGGTCATAGACTACGAGAACAACCTCCGTGTGGCCTGTTCGGCCCGTGCAGGTCTCGTTGTAGGTCGGATTGGGCGTATGACCACCTGCATATCCGACCGCACTCACCCAAACGCCATGCGTCTCCCAAAACAGACGCTCTGCGCCCCAGAAACAGCCCATCCCGAGGACAACCGTCTTGTGCCCCTCCGGGAATGGCCCGGTCAGAGATCTTCCCGAGACGAAATGCGCGTTTTCCGGAACGATCGGCTCATCACGCCCCGGCAGTGCCTCAACCGCATTTGGCAATGTAAATTTTTTCGTCAGCATCGTCATGAAAGACATAGGGGCTCCTTTTGCCGCGAACCAATGGTAGTTCAGCGCATCGCGACTTTAGTTCTAAAGATGGCATTCCCGTCGCGGTTAGCAAGACCAATATGGCGATCAATGCAGGCTCACGATTGAAGCCGCATTGAACTCTGAAATGGAGGGCGAACTAAAACAGACAATTGAATCTCTTGCCTATCTGCGACGGCAGCCCCCCCGCCCACCGTCGACCAGTGTCGGCTGAAACAGGCCATGTGCACAAAGGGCCTGATCCCTAGAACGCAATCGCAGTGGTATCACGCGATCTCGTGCGCCCGATCCACAGGCAGATGACACCCAAGATCGAGCAGCCAACCCAAACCGGCCAGCTCAGAAACGTTTCAAGGACCGGATCCCAGAGAAACGGAGCACCGCTTGTCTCAAGGCCTGCACGTATCTCAGCAAGGCTGTCGGCTGAAAGACTCATCCAAAAATCAAACGATGATAGTAAAACCAGCTCCGATTGGCCGATCGTACGGCTGCCATCCGAGATCATCGCCACGAGAGCAGCCGCCAACAGAAACGAACCGATAACCCTCAGCAAGAAACGCAAGACTATAAACATTACACAAAGTCCACTTCTCTCCCATCAAGCCCATTAGAGCTTTTAATTATTATATTTCCCGTCTCGAAAACCATCGAACCGCAATATCGGTTCCATCGAAAGCTCAGACTTGAGCGCATAAAGAAATTAATTCAAAAGCATCCTATCTCAGCTTTCTGCCGCGATGCAATTTTCAATGTATGCACTCTTTCGTGATGCTGTTCTGTGATGCGCAACACAGACAATCCACAGGCAGCGGGACGTTCGGAAAAAACTGCCTTTGCTGCTTGCGCTTCCGTTTTTCGTCAGTATATTGCGCGACTTGCAGGCGGGCCTTACCGCTGCGAATGGACAGGTGGCCGAGTGGCTGAAGGCGCACGCCTGGAACGCGTGTATACGGGCAACCGTATCGAGGGTTCGAATCCCTCTCTGTCCGCCATTTTATTTTCGTTTCGCCGACTGGCGACCCGGAGACCAAAAGTTCTCGTTTCGGGCTTCGCTCGCTCTCTCCGACAGTGTGGCAAGAATCTGGTCGACTACGGAAAAACCCGTAGGGTCTCCTGCGTATTGTCAACAACGACAGCAGACGAGACTATTCCCGCGCTTGCATTGCAAATTCGCGGGAAATTCCATGTCCAATGAAATGAAAGCGGCTGTGGTACGTGCCTTTGGGGCGCCACTTGATATCTCTTCCGTCAAACGGCCCGAAGCTAAACCCGGCAAAATTTTGGTAAAGATAGAAGCCTGCGGCGTTTGTCACACAGACCTTCACGCAGTCGAAGGCGACTGGCCGGTCAAGCCGGCTCCACCTTTCATCCCCGGACATGAGGGCGTCGGCTACGTCTGCGAGGTTGGCGCGGGCGTTACCACTGTGAAGGAAGGCGATCGCGTTGGCGTACCCTGGCTTCACACGGCCTGTGGTCATTGCCGTCACTGTGTCGGAGGCTGGGAGACGCTTTGCCCTGACCAGCAAAACACCGGCTACAGTGTGAACGGCGGTTTCGCCGAATATGTTCTGGCCGATCCGGAGTACGTTGGACATCTGCCTGACGGTCTTGCCTTCGCGCCGGCAGCGCCGATCCTTTGCGCTGGCGTTACGGTCTACAAAGGCTTGAAAGAGACCGATACAAAACCGGGCGATACGATTGTCATTGTTGGCGTTGGCGGCCTTGGCCATCTTGCTGTGCAATACGCAAAAGCGATGGGACGGCACGTGGTGGCTGTCGACATCTCGGATAGCAAACTCGCTCTTGCAAAAAAGCTCGGCGCCGACGCAGTGATCAATGCCGCCAACACTGACCCGGTCAAGGAACTTCAGAGCGGCGGCGGCGCAGAGGGCGTTCTGGTTACTGCCGTCTCCAACACCTCCTTCTCTCAAGGTGTCGGCATGCTGGGCCGTGGCGGCACCATGAGCTTGGTCGGCCTGCCGCCAGGCGACTTTCCGCTGCCGATCTTCGACACTGTTTTGATGCGAAAAACCATTCGTGGCTCCATCGTGGGAACACGAAATGACCTTATGGAGTCACTGCAATTTGCCGCAGAGGGCAAGGTGGCCTCCCACTACACCGAGGACTCGCTCGACAATATCAACGCGATTTTCGACAAGATGCGCATTGGTGGCATTGACGGTCGAGTTGTGATGACGCTCTAAAATCTCGCTCAAGGAGGAGGCTTTTGCCGGAAACCACACCGGACTGCCTTTCCCTACCTTGAAAGCGCCAGGTGACCTTTGCGCAGAAGTTGAAGTGTCGCCTGCATCATGCGACCGCGCAGGGGCTCCGCTGCGGCCCACCCCCCGGTTCCAATGTTGACCGCGTCCAAGTTTCGGTCGGGCGATGCGTCATCTTCGCTGCCCGCACGTTCCTGGCGACGTTGGAGCCATTCAGGTTGGAAAGATCGTTTATCCGCAGCACTGTACCCCGCCGTTTCATAAGGCGAGGTTGAAACTTGAGTTGAGCCTTCTGTACCGGTTTCTTGATCGGCAGGGGCATGTCTTTTGCAAGCCGCTTCGATCATTCCAGATGCGCACTCCCCAAGAGCCCAAAGCTCATGAGGCCACGCCGGCTCAAAATCAGATGCAAGGCCGTCTGCCGTTTCAAAGGGAACCGGCAGACGGCTCACTTGCCAGTCGAAGATCTTCACGGGCAAACAGGCGCGTTGGCCAGCAACCTCTATCGGTGGAAGTGGCCCTTCCAGGTGCTCGAGCAGGCCCAGCGCCCACAAGACTGCCGTGAACGCTCCCAGGCCGACGTCCTGATCTCCGCTCTCGACCGCCCGAACGGTCTCCTCACGAAGGAAGAGGCAGGCCGCGCAGGTCGACTGGCTCAGGCCCATTTCCTGGCGTGCAGCTGCAATATCGCGTCCCCATCCCTGCAAGAGCTCGTTGATAGAGCCTGCAGAAGGCGTATGGGCGCATCTAGTGTTAGCCATGAGGTATCAGTGTCCCTGATTTCCGCGCCAATCGCGTGGCAGGGCAAAACGCTAACACCAGCCTTTCAGCCAGAAAAACACCGGTTGGGACTTATAAACATTTGCGGGAAGTCGTGGCTCTTGAAGCCCTGACAGAATCTGCAGCGCACTATTTTTGCTTCGAGACTTGGCCGTTTCGTCAATCCAGTTTCAATCAATCAAGTTGATATCTGCCATCATATCGGCTGCCGTTTCCTGAAGTGCCTCACCCAATTCACCAGGCTCAAGGCCATCGGGAAGTCTCAAGTCAGCAGACGCCTTGAACAGCTTTTCACCTGACATGGAACCTTGCACGACTGCTGTCTCCAAATGCTCGATGCTCACGCTGTGTTCGTTGAGAACCTTGGTGATCTGCCTGAGAATTCCCGGGTGATCCTGTGACACCAGATCGAGGTGAGCGGCGCATCCACTCGGCGCTTCTGCGCGCGCAACATCGGAACGCAGTGTAATCGCTATGCCATCAGTGAGCAGCGCATCAAATCTCTGGTGCAGGCCGCCCAGCGAATCCGGGTCGACATCAACGCTGACGATCCCGGCGAATTCACCGCCAAGCCGCGCCATTGAACTTTCGACCCAATTTCCGCCGGAGTCCGCGATTGCTTCTGCCAAGCGGTCGACAAGGCCGGGACGGTCCTGTGCAATCACAGTAAAAACCAGATGGCTGGTCACATCGAAACTCCTCGGTTCTTTCCTCAGGACCACAGTAGTTCAGGCTTGTGACAATCGGCAATCCAGATAAAAAATCCACATTCCTCTTTCCCGGGATTGCCTTGGGCCTGCCTGGCGGTTAAGAAGCCCGCCCTTCCCAGTGTCCGAAATTCTGCGCGGTTGAATGTGCCCCGCTGCAGTTAAAGCCTCAAGGTATTCCCATGCCCAAAGCCTATGGTCTCGACTTTGGAACGTCCAATACTGTGCTTGCTGCCTGTAACAGTGGCGCAGCGGCCACGCAATTGACCTTCGGAACAGACAAAGAGATCCAGTCCGGCATTGCGACACTTCTGAGCTTTCTGGACAGAAGTCCCGGTGGTTTACCCCTTGCAGCGGTCGGCCCCTGGGCCATTCAGCAATTTCTTGAGCATATGGGCGATGTCCGCTTCATCCAGTCGCTGAAGACATTCGTCGCGAGCAAGCAGTTCAAAGGCACCGGCGTCTTCGGCAGCCCATATGACTTCGAAAGCCTCATGAGAACCTTCGTGCATGGCGCGTTCACACATTTGAGCGCACCGATGAACGCGAATGGCGCCCGCCTCGTGGTCGGCCGCCCCGTGATCTTTGCGGGCAATGCGCCCGACGAAGAGCTCGCCATGGCACGCTACCGAAAGGCACTTGCGTCGTTTGGTTTTGACGACATCCTGTTTGTCTACGAACCGGTTGCCGCAGCATTTTCTTTTGCCCAGCGCCTGGAGCAGGATGCACTTGTTCTTGTCGCTGACTTTGGCGGCGGCACGAGCGATTACTCCTTGATGAGATTTTCGCGCAAAGGCGGTGTTTTGAAAGCGACACCTCTTGGAAGAGGCGGTGTCGGCGTCGCCGGCGACACATTCGATTATCGGATCATCGACAATGTCATCCTGCCGGAGCTGGGCAAAGGCAGCCACTACAAGAGCATGGGCAAGGTCCTCGAAGTGCCGCCAAACCTGTTTTCCAATTTTGCCCGGTGGCACCTGCTCTCCGTCTTCAAGGCTTCGGACGATTACAAGGAGATGAAGAAGCTGCTGCGCTGGTGCGTCGAGCCGGACAAGATTGAGCTTTTCATTGATCTGGTAGACGAAGATCAGGGTTATCCGCTCTACAAGGCCGTTTCTGACGCCAAGGCGAAGCTCTCCAGCCAAGATAGTGTGGAATTGCGATTCGAACCTCTGGGCAGGGACTTCGAAGTTACCGTAACACGATCAGAATTTGACAGCTGGATTGCCGAGGACCTCGGTCGCATGGACAAGGCCCTGGACCAGACACTGGCCGCAGCCGGTATCGCCGACGCAGACGTCGATCAGGTTTTCCTGACAGGCGGGACGTCCTTCGTTCCTGCGCTTAGGTCCATGTTTCAAGCAAGATTTGGAGCCTCGAAACTGGCCGGCGGCGAAGAACTCTCATCCATTGCCACCGGCCTTGCACTTATCGGCGCACGTGAAGACGCCGGTGACTGGGCGCTCGCATAAAGCGCCCAGTTTTATCAGGCGAAGGCGCTGCGTAGCGCCGGGATGCGGGACAGAACGAGAATATCGAGCGCAAGCGCCACGATCAGAGCCAGCCCTGCCAGCGGAAACGCGAGTGACACAATCAGCATGACCAGCATGGCTCCGCGCCAATGCGGGCGATTTTCAGGCACACGTGGTGCGAAGAGACGAGCAGCGCTCTTCGCCGGTCGACGCATCCACCACATGACCACACCGCTGACCGACAGAAAGATCACGGACAGGCAGACGAATGTGTTCAGGACAAGGTTCCAAAGCCCCATGAGGCCCATATGGAACGGTGTTCCGACTGCCATTGCTTTTCCCGCCAGCGAGTAATCGGCAAAGGCGACGTTTGCGAGCACATTGCCTGTGTAACGATCAATATGGACCGTTCTATCGGAAAAGGGATCCTCGGCATCCGCGCTCATCGTGTCCTGGTTGATCGTCCAGACGCCATTCTCTCCATTAGGATAGGAGACCCGATAACGCGCGTTGAAACCCAGTTTGTGTGCGAGCGCCGCAATGCTGTCGACAGTTACCGGTGCACCGCTCACGATACTCGCGGTGCCCGCGTCTGAACCGGATGCCGGCATAGGCGTCTGCTCCAGCGCCCAAGGCACATCTGTGCGTGGTGCGTGGTTCATCGATGCATGGGTATCGTCCGAGAGCGGCACGTTGTCCCATTTCTCGGCGGGAAACGTGCTCCAGGCCTGCATGATCTTACTGCCCCAGATACCTGTCCAGGACATGCCGGTGATCAGGAAGAGCAGGAGAAAAACCGAGACATAGACCCCAATAACCGTGTGCAGGCTCTGCCAAAGCGCGCGGCCCGAGGCCTTCAAGTTCGGAACAAAGGCCTGCAGGAAGGAAGCCTCACGCGGCCACCAGAGATAGAGGCCCGTAATGATCATCACGATGCTCAAGCCGGCGGCGATTTCAAGAAAGCGATCACCAGTGGTTCCCATCATGAGATCACTGTGGATGCCGTCTGCAAAGTCGTACCAGCCACTGCGCCGTGGCCACGTCTCGACCACTTCGCCCGTGTATGGATTAACCGCAACCATACTCTGTGCACCATCCTCGGCCTTGACGCGGAAGACCGATGGGTTTTCAGGCCCCCTAGCCTTGAGCCATTCGACCAATTTGCTGCCGGGAATGGCAGCAATCGCATTATCAGCCTGCTCCGAAACACTGAGCACAATTGCGTTCTGTTGAACCGGGATCTTGAGATAGCCGCCATCCCGACCATCAACGTAGCCGATGTACATCATCGCCAGACCGGTGATGGCCAGGATCGTCAGAAAGGGAATGACGAACAGACCGGCATAAAAATGCCAGCGCCAGGCCGCCAGATAGAATGGGGATTTTATAGCCGTCGACGTCGCGGCTCGCTCGGCTCCGACATCTTTCGGGTTCGAAGTGGACATATTGCTTTCCTCTCCCCGCACGCGTGGCCATGCCGCCACATGCTGGATTGACATCAATTTTCAGGTTTTGAATGGAGTGTCAGATGGAAAGCGGCGGGGCTCTGGCGCCAACGCAAGGAACCGCCGCGGGATGGCAGACGGCCCTTTGACCAGCTGGCCAAATGATGCGTTCCGCGGCGGGAGAACTTTGAACAGAGAAGCGTTCGACGGCCACATGATTTTGGCCGAGGGCAGAAAACGGACACAGGCCAGAGACTTGCTCCGTATCGTCACCGTCTTCGTCAGGAACGAAGGCACCGTTCTCGCCAAGAACGACGGATTGGAGTCCATCGGATGTACAAATGACGACCGTGAACTGCCCGTCGCTTGTAACTTCGGGCATGAAGCCGGAAGGAATCAGCAAGCCAAGCAGAAGCGGCAGCAGCGCCAAAACCTTGACGGCTGACCTCAACTCCCTCAGCGCTTCTCGCAAACCCGACCGCATTAACAGTGTTCCCCAGTTGAACATCGGTTAGCCGAAGAGCCTCAAGACTGCAATATCAAACGACGCCGCAGGCATTGGGCCGCCGTCACGAGAACCACGGCCTCAGACTTTTTCCTCTCGGATTGGAGGTTGATCCCCAGGAGCGCGTCCACTAGCTTGTCGCGACTAGACGGCGTCCATTTAAGGACTGAAAGCGATTCTGGTGACGGTCGACCCATTTCGGGGACCCAGTCCAGAGCTGTCGACGCAGAATGCTCTCCCGACATCCAAATGGACGCCGGGTGTCGGTATATTGCGCCGCTTTCTCTCCCTTCTCGGCGCGATGAGTAAAACGCACATTGGTGATACACCCCTGTGCGACAATGAAAGAGGGAGACGCCTTTCATGACGATCACTTCGATACGCTGGCCGGCCACCCTTGCCTTGGCCGCAATCATTTCTGGTGCGCCTACTCTGGCGTTGGCGCATGTCGGACATCTGGGCGAACTTGCGGGCCACTCCCATTGGGTTGGCGTCGCTGCGCTCGCTGGAGCCGCACTCGTCGCTGGCGTCGCGGCCCTCAAAGGCAGAAGGAGGTCGGATGAAAGAGCCGACCAGGCACCGCCACAGGACGTTGACGGCGAAACAGAGGCCGCACGATGACCGAAAAACTTGGTCTGATGATTTGCGGCCACGGCAGCCGCAACAAGGGCGCAGTCAAGCAATTTGCGCAGCTCGCAGAAGGGCTGAAGCAACGCTTCCCAAACTGGCCAGTTGAGTATGGCTATCTTGAATTTGCCAACCCGGTCATTCACGACGGGCTCAACAAACTTCGCGAAGCAGGTTGCACACATGTGCTGGCTGTGCCGGGAATGCTGTTTGCAGCGGGCCACGCAAAGAATGATATCCCCTCTGTTTTGAACACCTATCAGGCCCAACATCCTGATATGAAGATCACCTATGGCAGGGAGCTGGCAGTCGATGTGCGAATGATCCAGGCTGCTGGAGCCCGGATCGAAGAAGCTCTTGACGCTGCTTCTGGTGACGTGCCTATGCACGAGACACTTTTGATGGTCGTGGGACGCGGAGCCTCGGACCCGGATGCCAACTCCAACGTCGCCAAGATAACCCGGCTGCTTTGGGAAGGAATGGGATTCGGCTGGGCCGAAACCTGCTATTCAGGTGTCACCTTTCCACTTGTCGCGCCCGGCCTCGAACATTCAGCCAAGCTTGGATACAAGCGCATCGTCGTGTTTCCCTATTTCCTTTTTACCGGCGTTTTGGTGCAGCGAATTTATTCGAACACAGACGAAGTTGCGGCAAACCACCCGGACATCGAGTTCCTGAAAGCCGGCTACCTGAATGATCATCCGCAAGTGATCGATACGATGGCCGACCGTGTGCAGGAAATCCTGCAAGGCGCCAATCTGATGAACTGTCAGATGTGCAAGTACCGGGAACAGGTGCTGGGCTTTGAAGCTGAGGTGGGTCTGGCTCAGGAAAGTCATCATCATCATGTTGAAGGCCTCGGCGCCAAAGCTGAGTGCAGGCTGTGCGACGAACTCTGCACCGGCGCCTGCGAAGAAAAAGTGCGCGCTGCCGGTCACCACCATCATGACCATGCCCATCACGACCATGAGCACTCGCATGGTCATACGCATTCGCACGATCATGAACACGACCACCACCATCACCCCTATCCACACGCTGACCACCCCCTCGGTCCCAAGTCCATGGACAAAAAGGGGTGAGCGAACTTTCGACCACTGGCCTTCAGTATTGCTATGAGCACGACCCTTCGGCGATCTACCGGCAATCCTTTGCAACGGTGCGTTCGGAGGCGGCCCTTGACCGCCTACCAAAGCAGATGGAACCCGTCGCAATACGTTTGATCCATGCTTGTGGCATGACGGATATTGTTGATGATCTGATGTTTTCTTCAGATGCCGTCGAGGTGGGACAAGCAGCACTGTCGAAGGGTGCGCCGATCCTGACAGATGTTGAGATGGTTGCGCATGGCATCATCAGGTCCAGGCTGAAAGCTGGCAATGAGGTCCTTTGCACGTTGAATGACACACGCGTCCCGGCTCTTGCAGGCGACTTGGCGACCACACGATCCGCCGCTGCGATAGAACTTTGGCGAGATAGGCTCGAAGGTGCTGTCGTTGCAATCGGCAATGCTCCGACGGCCCTCTTCCACCTGCTTGAAACGATTGCCGGAGGAGGGCCGAGGCCGGCAATCATCCTCGGCTTTCCTGTCGGGTTCGTGGGTGCTGCCGAATCCAAGGACGCGCTTGCTGACAATCCGTTTTCCTTGCCTTATCTGGCAATCAGAGGTCGGCGCGGCGGATCCGCAATGGCGGCAGCAGCGGTGAATGCGCTCGCTGCAGGTCTGCCAGAGGAAAACGTTCATGGTTGAGGCACCCAAAAAACCAGGACGTCTATCAACCGGCGGCGATAAATCCTTGCGATCTCGCGGGTTTTTATCTCATGGCAGCTCCGCCTCTCAGCAGGGAGTAAAGCCAAAGCGCTCGCGCGGAACGCTGCGCCACCAAGAAGCGAATGACGCCTCACCGCGCGAACTGGACGCACCGAAGCCGCGTCGCCCCTATTCGTTGGACGAACAATGAGCGCGCCTTGGCTTTCCCTGATCGGAATTGGAGAAGATGGCAGCGTGTCAGAAGCGGCGAGAGAGCTGCTGGCGAATGCGGCGGTTGTCTATGGCGGCGAGCGTCACTTTGCACTTGCGGGCGTTTTTGAAGGCGAGAAAAGAACCTGGCCGAGTCCTTTTTCAAAGGTCTACGACGAGCTCAAATCCCTTGTGGCCACACCTGTCGCGATTCTGGCAACTGGTGATCCGCAATGGTACGGCATTGGCTCGACCCTGGTGCGCCAGTTTGCCCCTGAAGACATGCAAATCTTCCCGGTCCCGTCCGCGTTCCAACTGGCCGCGTCTCGAATGCATTGGCCAGTGCAAGACGTCGACTGCATTTCACTACACGGAAGGCCTGTCGAAAACCTGCACTGTTTTCTCTATCCTGGCGCACGCATCCTAGCCCTGACAAGCAACGCAGAAACTCCACAACGCGTCGCCGACATTCTGGCTGACGCTGGTTTCGGTCAGACACGGATGACCGTTCTTGAACATCTGGGCGGCAGGGACGAGCGAATTGTTTCCGCGACCGCCGAAAATTGGCAAGCAGATGTCGCCGACTTCCATACACTCGCCCTGAACGTGACAGCAGATCAGGGAACACGTTTCCTGCCGCGCGTCCCCGGACTTCCAGATGACGCTTTTCGCCACGATGGCAAGATGACCAAACGCGAGGTGAGGGCGACCACTCTCGCGGCCTTGATGCCACATCCTGGTGCGCTCCTGTGGGACATCGGCGCCGGTTGTGGCTCGATCGGAATTGAATGGATGCGCGCTGCACGAAACGCAAAGGCAATAGGACTCGAGCCTCATGCGGAGCGGCGGGCGATGGCACTGGGAAATGCTCTCGCACTCGGTGTCACTGGACTGGACATAAGAGACGCTTCTGCTCCGGAAGCGCTTGATGACCTTCCTCGACCGGACGCCATCTTCATCGGAGGAGGCCTCACGGCAGACGGTATCATCGAGAACTGCCACAACGCGCTCCAACCTGGAGGGCGGCTGGTGGCAAATGCCGTGACGCTAGAAGGCGAAGCCATTTTGCTGCGCGCACGACAACACTTCGGCGGAGAACTCAGCCGTATTTCAATCCAGCGAGCAAGCCCTGTTGGTGACCTGACCGGTTGGCGACCGTTGATGCCCGTAACCCAATGGGCGTTGGTGAAAGGGAGCCAGACATCAATATGAGCGGAACTCTTTATGGCATCGGTCTTGGTCCGGGTGATCCCGAATTGATGACCCTGAAGGCCCATCGACTGATCACGGCGGCGCAAGTCATCGCTTATCCTGCGCCTGACACCGGGCCGAGCTTTGCACGATCCATCGCTGCGGAGTTCATTCCGCAGAATGTGCGCGAGATCCCAATCGTGGTGCCAATGCGGGTTGACCGCTTCCCGGCGCAGCAGATCTACGACAAGGCAGCGCTTGAGATTGCTCAAGTGCTTGAGGGTGGCACGGACGTCGTGGTTCTCTGCGAGGGAGATCCGTTCTTCTACGGCTCATTCATGTATCTGTTCGAACGGCTATCAGGTCGCTTTGCGTGTGAAGTAGTGCCGGGTGTCACGTCACTGACAGCTTGCGCTGCCCAACTGCAGCGTCCCCTGACAAGCCGTACAGATGTCTTGACCGTGATACCTGGCCCTCTCTCTGACGAAGACATCCGGCGCCGTATCGCAGACGCCCAGGCAATCGCGATCATGAAAGTCGGACGTCACCTGCCCCGGCTCAAGGCGCTGCTTGAGGAGCTTGGCCTTCTTGAGCAGGCCGGGTATGTCGAACGCGCCAGCCTGCCGGAACAAAAGGCCTCCCGGCTGGTAGATCTCGACAGCGAAACTGCCCCTTATTTCTCCATGATCCTCATCTACAAGGGAGACGAAGCGTGGACGCTTCCCCCATCGTTCTCGTCCTGAACTCCGTCGGCCTCGAGACCGCACAGCGAATAGAAGCCAGCCTTCCAGGTGCAGCAATCCACGGATTGGCCGGCCGGATTCGTGCGGCCGATACGCTGTTCAGTGAAACAGTCGATCACATCAAAATGCTGTTCAGTGCCGGGCATCCCATCATCGGTGTCTGCGCCAGCGGGATTCTGATCAGGGCTCTGGCACCTCTTTTGTCGGATAAGCGAAACGAACCTCCGGTTATCGCCATTTCCGAAGACGGGACGAGTGTTGTTCCTCTGCTTGGTGGCCATAGAGGAGCGAATGACCTTGCCCGGCAGCTTGCTGTCGCCCTTTCTGGTCATGCCGCGGTCACGACCGCCGGGGACACCGCCCTCGGGGTGGCCCTCGATGCGCCTCCATCAGGATGGACATTAGGCAATCCCGAAGACGCCAAGCCTGTGATGGCGGAGCTGCTCTCCGGCGCTTCCGTTCGTATCGAAGGAACCGCTCAATGGCTTGAGGCCGCGGATCT
The DNA here is from genome assembly GCF_039982295.1 of Roseibium sp. Lineage (GTDB taxonomy): Bacteria > Pseudomonadota > Alphaproteobacteria > Rhizobiales > Stappiaceae > Roseibium. The sequence goes on along the minus strand of NZ_JBDWYP010000033.1, from coordinate 320,718 downwards.
CAAACAGTCTGCTTCTGCACCGATCACCCTTGTCGCTACAGAAGCTCGAGATACCGGTTCGCCGACCCGCCTTGTCTTCCACCCCAAAACCCACGTGATCGGTGTGGGATGCGCGCGCGGTTGCGAGCCGGCGGAATTGATGGAGCTGGTTACAGAGACACTTGATACCGCTGGTATCGCTAAAGGCAGCGTCGCCTGTGTGACCAGTCTGGATCTCAAGGCAGATGAGCCGGCAATGAACGCGCTTGCCGCATCCCTTGATGTGCCGTTCCGGGTCTTTCCTGCGGAACGGCTCGAGGTCGAAACGCCCAGGCTGAAAAACCCCTCAGATGTTGTTTTCAAAGAGGTCGGATGTCATGGCGTCAGCGAAGGCTCCGCGCTTGCCAGCGTCGGGCCGGAAGGCGTTCTCGTAGTCGAAAAACAAAAGACCGAAAATGCCACCGTTGCAATCGCCCGTGCATCCTCCCCGGTGGACCCAGCAGGCATAGGTCGCCGACGCGGCCATTTGTCGGTCATTGGCATCGGCCCGGGAGCAGATGACTGGCGTACGCCCGAAGCGACTCGGCTTCTGGCAGAAGCTGAAGATGTAGTCGGCTATTCGCTCTACCTTGAAATCGTGGCCTCTCACATCACCGGCAAAACCCATCACAACTTCCCGCTCGGCGCAGAGCAGGACCGGGTTCGTTTTGCACTTGAGCGCGCCGGCGAAGGACACAACGTCGCCCTGGTGTGTTCCGGCGACTCCGGCATTTATGCCATGGGCGCCCTCGTCTATGAACTTCTAGACCGGGATGTAGAAAACGGCGGCGTATCAGATGCCGCACGACGGGTTTCCATCATCAACGCTCCTGGCATTTCTGCGCTTCAGGCTGCCTCCGCGCGCATCGGCGCGCCGCTCGGGCACGACTTCTGCGCAATCTCGCTTTCCGATTTGCTCACACCGTGGGAATCGATCGAAAAGCGCCTGCAAGCGGCGGCAGAAGGCGATTTCGTGATCGCTTTCTACAATCCCGTTTCCAAGCGGCGGCGCACGCAGCTGGCGGCAGCGCGGGAAATTTTGCTGAAGCACCGCCCCGCAGATACGCCGGTTGTTTTGGGCTTCAATCTCGGGCGACCAGAAGAAACAGTCCGAGTCACAACCTTGGAAGCACTGACCGTGGACGAAGTTGACATGTTGACCACAGTGCTCGTCGGTTCATCCAACAGCCGCGCTGTTGTCCGTGGTGACGGCAAACCATTTGTCTACACGCCGCGCGGATACGCCAAGCGGATCGATGCGCCCAGCGAAGCGGCAGGAGAGATTGCATGACCGTTCATTTCATTGGCGCCGGCCCAGGCGACCCGGACTTGATCACCGTTCGTGGACTGAAACTGATCCAGTCTTGCCCCGTCTGTCTCTATGCAGGTTCTCTTGTTCCGGAACAAATCGTCGCTGCTGCGCCAGGAGACGCGCGCGTGATTGATACCGCACCAATGCATCTCGACGAGATCATCGCCGAAATCAAGGACGCGCACGACAAGGGATTTGATGTCGCTCGAGTCCATTCCGGCGATCCGTCGATCTACGGCGCGACCGCAGAACAGATGCGACGGCTCGATGCCCTCGGGATCAACTACGAAGTCACACCCGGCGTCCCTGCCTTTGCCGCTGCGGCAGCTGCGCTGAAGACCGAACTTACAATTCCTGAGGTCGCTCAGACGGTCATCGTCACCCGAACGACCATGCAAAGCTCGGCCATGCCGAACAACGAGGACCTCGAAACCCTTGGCAAGAGTGGAGCCACGTTGGCCATCCACCTTTCGATCCGCAATCTTCGTGAGATCGAGAGGCAGCTGACGCCGCTTTATGGCGCCGATTGCCCAGTCATCGTCGCCTACCGTGTCGGCTGGCCTGATCAGGACTTCATTCACGGAACATTGTCGGACATCGCAGACAAGGTTCGAAAATCCAAAATCACAAGGACCGCCTTGATCTTTGTTGGACACGCCTTAAAGCCGGCTGACGACTTTCGAGACAGTGCCTTGTATGATGCCGATCATGTGCACGTTCTGCGGCCGAAGAAAAAGGCAAAGGGGTAGGTCTTCGGTTATTGTTGATGGAGAGGCTACGATGGACTTTACGATATTTATATCCCTACTGACTGCTTTCGGTTTCGGGTCCATCGTCACCGCTCTCGTCCAGTCTTGGATATCGAAAAAGTTCAAAATTGATCAACGTAGTTTCGATGAAAGAAAGGCTGCCTACATCGGCCTCTTAGAAGCTTATCATAAGGCAGCGATTGAAGGCTCAGACGCAGCGGCAAAAGAGTTCGCATATTGGCAAATGAGGTGCGAGCTCGTGTCCCCCCCTACGGTGCGTCGCGCCATCCAGGAAATGATTGAAACTAACGATGATGCTAACGCGCGGCATATTGCGCAGGAAAATTTAGAACAAGAACTACGAAAAGATCTGAAGATTTCGAATTTCGCAGAATAGAGGCTCATCTAGCACAGATCACATGGGCAAAGGAGCCCATGACGCTCCCGTTGCGCAGGCCCATGTCCTCCAGAATGGTTCCTTCTGCATCCTGCGCAGCGAACAGCCTGTCTGCAGCGCCTTCACGGATTACAGTCGCATAGTGGAACTCGTGAGCTGAAAGGACGCCACTCCAAGGAATATCGCATTTGGACTCGACCGCCCTGTAACCCAGATGACGCTTGCGCTGAGCAAAACTCGTTTCTAGAGGTAGGAGGCCTGACATTTCGTACGAAATTCCGTTCGCATCAATCAGCGCCTCGCCCAGCGCCATGTAGCCACCACATTCGCCGTAGACCAGTTTTCCGCGAGCCGCTGCCAAACGTAGGCCAGTCTTGAAGCCGGCGGCAACTGCGAGCTTGCCGGCGTGCAATTCGGGATAGCCCCCGGGTAGAAAAATCGCATCAGCGTCATTTGGCGGGCCTTCATCAACCAGCGGCGAAAAGAAACTGAGTTCGGCACCAGCTTTTTTCCATCCATCCAGCAAATGCGGATAGGCAAATGAAAAAGCCACATCTCGCGCGATCGCTATGCGCTGGCCAAGTGGCGGCAGTTTGCCACGGCCTGTTGTCGCACAATGAACGATCGAACCTGTAGCCTGCTGCAAGCCATCAAGATCGATCTGATTTGCACAAAGGTTGGCAGCTCCGTCCAGAAACAGTTCGAGCTCATCATGCTCTCCTGCCTGTACCAACCCGAGATGCCGTTCTGGCAGAGCAAGCCGATCATCTCGGGCCAACGCTCCGAAAATCGGAACAGCAAGTGGCTCGAGAGCGCGCCTCAACATAGCCTCATGCCTTGAACTACCGACCCGGTTCAGGATCAATCCCGCGATAGAAAGATCCCTGCGAAAGTGCTGAAAGCCGGAAACCAAAGCTGCGACGGACTGCGCCTGCTTGGCGCAGTCAATCACCATCACCACTGGTATTTTGAGCGCGGCAGCGAGGTCCGCCGCAGAGCCTCGGCCATTGGCAGCCCCGTCGAAGAGACCCATGGCCCCCTCGACCACAAGGAGCTCGGCACCATTGGCTTGATCAAGTGCAAGCGTTCGGATCTGGTCGACAGGCATGGCCCAGGCATCGAGATTGATACAGGGAGACCCACTCGCTGCTTCATGAAACTTCGGATCGATGTAATCCGGTCCGGATTTGGCCGAGGCAACTGCTATTCCCCGGTTCCGAAGCGCTCTGAGAAGCGCAAGCGTCACTGTAGTCTTTCCAGCGCCAGACTGAGGTGCGGCAATCAAGACGCCTTTGGACACTGAACTCGTCATCCAACGTCAGTCGAGCGAGCTGCATTAAGGCCGAGTGGATCAGAATTCAGTAGACGGCCGGATAGGGCGCCCATCCAGTCAAGCCCGGAGCGCAGACGCACCACCTCGCCAACACAGACGATAGCAGGCGGGGCGATGCCGGCAGTTGCGGCATCAACGGCGCAATTGCCGAGTGTCGTCTCCAACACCTCTTGTCCGGCTAAGGAAGCGTTGCACACAATACCCACAGGTTCGTCCACAGACCTTCCACCGGCAATCAATTTGCCGGCTATCGCCTCCAGGTGCTTCATCGCCATATACATAACGATCACCGGAGAGCCTTTCGCGATTCCATCCCAATTGACAGCGTCTGGCGTAAGCCCGGTCTGATCATGTCCGGTGAGGAAGGTAACCGCTTGATTGGTATCCCGGTGGGTTGCCGGAATGCCGGCGTAGGCCAGACCACCTATGCCTGCGGTGATACCGGGTATGACTCGGAACGGAACGCCCGCGCCGACAAGGCCGAGCGCCTCTTCACCACCGCGGCCGAAGACAAATGGATCTCCACCTTTCAGCCGCAACACCTTCTTGCCTGCCTTGGCATATTCGATCAATTTCAAGGTGATATCACGCTGCTTCGGGCTCGGTTTGCCGCCGCGCTTCCCAGCATAGTCGGTAATCGCATCAGCTTTCGCCCAAGACAGAATACTCTGGTCAACCAGAGCGTCATAAACAACCACATCCGCCTGACGAAGACCGTTCAGAGCATGCAGTGTCAGCAACCCGGGATCACCGGGGCCAGCACCTGCGAGCCACACCCAGCCAGCTTCTAAAATGGGAAGGCCTTCAGGAACCTTGATCTGTTCTGCATTGATCGACATAGATCTTTTCTATCTGGCCCTGGCGGCAACGCCAAGCGCAGATATGAGGAGAAAGCCTGCTACTTCAACATGTGGTGCCAAAGCACAGATACATGGTTTGAAATTATGGCTATAAAGGCCTCATGAGCGGGACAAAGCCGACAGAACTAAGACGTGGGTGGACCACTGGCGCCTGCGCCACAGGTGCAACCAAGGCTGCGTTTCAAGCCCTTGCGACCGGCACGTTCCCCGATCCGGTGGAGATTGTGCTCCCTCGCGGTGGAACAACGTCATTTGCTTTAGCCGGACACGCCTTGGAAGAGGGGCGCGCCTATGCGGCAATCATCAAGGATGCAGGCGACGACCCGGACGTCACTCACGGCGCATTGGTCAGGGTTGATGTTCGCCGGCTGCAACCTGGCAGTGGTGTTGTTTTCAAGGCAGGAAAAGGCGTCGGAACCGTAACGCGGCCCGGGCTTCCAATTCCTCCGGGAGAGCCGGCTATCAACCCGGTTCCGCGCCAAATGATTAGCCAGGCGATTGCCGACGTCGCAGTGGCGACTGGAGAACCTGGCGACCTCGAGGTCACTGTCTCCATCGAAAACGGTGAAGCTCTTGCTGAAAAGACGCTGAACGGCCGACTTGGTATCATCGGCGGCCTTTCGATACTGGGTACGACCGGTATTGTTCGCCCGTTCTCCTGTGCGGCCTGGATTGCGTCCATTCACCGTGGCATCGATGTTGCCCGTGCGACAGGCCTGTCCCATGTGGTTGCTGCTACGGGGTCCACATCTGAAGAGGCAGTACGTGCCCGCTATGATCTCGATGATGCCGCTTATCTCGATATGGGTGACTTTGCCGGCGGTCTTTTGAAATATCTCCGTGCTCATCCAGTTCCGAAGCTGACCATGTCGGGTGGCTTTGCGAAGTTCACCAAACTCGCCCAAGGCGCATTGGATCTCCATTCCGCGCGCAGCCAGGTCGACTTTGCATTTTTGGCGAAGCTTCTTGAAGAGGCGCATGCGCCCGCCGACATGATCCGAAAGAGCCTTGACGCCAATACAGCCAAGGAAGTTCTGGATCGCGCCAGGGTGCAAGGCATCGATATCAGTCATCCACTCGCTCAAGAAACCAAGGCAGCGGTCAGAAGGATTTTGCGAGATGCCCCAATCGACATTCAGATTCTGATCGTCGATCGGTCGGGCAATGTCACCGGAGAGGCGGGATGGGATGAGTAGCAGGCCCAAGATCCTGCTGTTGGCAGGTACCTACGAGGCTCGACAGCTTGCTAGTCTGCTCAGAGAACGTTTTCCGCGCGCTCATGTCACCGCGTCCTTCGCAGGCGTCGTGCACGACCTGCCGGACCTCGGCGTCGAAACACGTATTGGTGGATTTGGCGGTGTCGAAGGCCTCGTTGATTACCTCAGGCAAACCAGTACATCGCTCGTTATCGACGCAACACATCCGTATGCCTCGCAGATGAGTTGGAATGCGGCCAAAGCCACGATGTCCGCCGACGTCGCCCTGTTGAGGCTCGACCGTCCTGCCTGGCAACCTGTTCGAGGCGATAACTGGATCAAAGCAGAAGATCTGCGAGCTGCAAATCAGTTGCTATCCAGCGGATCCAGGGTCTTTCTTTCCGTCGGGCGCAAGGAGGTCTCTGTCTTCTTTGGCAGATCCGATCTGTGGGCGATGGCGAGGATGATCGAGCCTCCGCCTGTGCCCCTGCCCGGCACCTGGCATCTTGAACTGGCCCGTCCCGGGAAAAGTGCCGTGGAAGAAATGCAGCTTCTTCAGCGGCACAAAATTACATGCATCGTTTCAAAGAATAGCGGCGGCGAGCGATCCTACGCCAAGATTGAAGCAGCACGATCGCTGGGATTGCCGGTCATCATGTTAGCGCGTCCAAACTTGCCAAAGGAACAGACCGCACCGAATGTGAAAAGCGCTTTGCTCATGGCCGACGAAATGCTGGGTTTTGGCGATCTCTCTAAGTCCTGGATCTCAGCCGATTGATCGCCAGTAAGAAACGGGGGATGCCGACCACGTAGCGCTTCCACAGCCTTGTCGGCTCCTGGAGCAGGCGAAAAAGCCATTCAAGACCAAGCGCCTGCACAACCTTTGGTGCGCGAACAACGCTTCCCGACATGAAATCAAACAGCGCGCCTACACCTATGCAGACGGTTGCATCAATCCGGTCACGATTCTCGACGATAAATCTTTCCTGCGCCGGGTTCCCCATCGCAACCAAAAGCAGGTCTGGATTGACTGAGGAAATCTGAGCACAAACAGCTTCGTTGTCCTCCGGCTGAAAATATCCGTTTCGGCATCCAACCACCTGGTGTTGCGGATAGTCTTGCTCGATGACCTGTCGCGTCCTTTGCAGCACTTCTTCGCGAGCCCCCAGGAGAAACACGCGCATCGGAGTTCGGATCGAACTGAGCACGTACGGAATGAGGTCCGTGCCGTTCAAATTGTCCGGAAAGGCATGGCCATGCAAAATCAAACTGGCCAGATTGGCTCCCGCGCCATCATTTAGAAGCGTCATATGCTGAAGTGTCTCAGCAAAGCGCGGGTCGTCGAACGCGGTCAGGATTGTATGGGCATTGCAAATCGCAATCGCCGTTTTCTGTTTGCCCAGAACAGAATCCTCGACGAGATCAACCGCAGCCGATCGATCCAGCCTCAAGATTTCCAACGGACCAATTGCAACTGTCTCGCAGTCTTTCTGCAGTCCCAAATCCATCTGAGGCGCAAGCATCGAAGTGACCTAATTGAACAAATATTTTGTTGTTACTCATGTTGTCGCATGAGGTTTTTGACAGGTCTAAAGTAGGCGCGATTCAGTAATTCCGAGTTAAAAACGGCAGAGATTTCAATCAATGGTTAATGACTTGATAAAAACAGGCGGAAATTTCGTGGCTTTATTCCGGATGTTGGCAAAGGCTACATCAGTCCCGAAACGAAAAATATGAGCGTATGACAGGATGGCGAGAAATACGTCTCGATATCGCATAAGCAAGTCCAAGTCCGAAACCCAAAACAGCTCCACCGAATGCACCGGCAACAAGCAGAACACTCCGGCCAGGACCGTCCGCGGTTAGCGGCGGTTCAGCACCGCTCAAAACTCTCACTATGTTCTGGGAGATGTTCTGCTCTTCATTTGTTTCGCGTGTCCTTTTCAACACTGCTTCATAGATTTCGCGAGCAGCTGACGCCTGAAGTTCCAAATCGTTGAGCTTGACTTCACTCGGCGCGCTGCTGAGCTTCAGCGCTTTTTGGGTCGCAAGTTCCTTTGCCGTATCCTGCTCGGCCTTTTCAGCTTGTGCCAACTCCGACTTGGCGATTGACGCGATCCTCTGCATTTCAAGGCGTATTTCCGAACGGATCCCCTGAAGTGACGCTTGGGCTGCCAAGAGCGATGGATGCCTGGCTCCCATCTGACTTTGCATTTGCCCGACGGTCGCCGCGATAGAAGCATATTGGCGTCGAAGCTCGACAAGGGTGGCCGAAGAAACTTCTGTATCACTGGCCCCCACGACCAGTTCTTCAAGCGTCAAACGGCTAGCAGCCTCGACTTTTGCTCTCGCCTCAATGGTCTTCTGCTGCAGCTCCACCAGAGAAGTGTTGAGCGCAGCCAGGCGGTCTTCGGAAATTAAATCGCCCTTGGCTGTCACCAAATCATTTTGAGCCCGATACTCCTCAACCGCGCTTTCGGCGGCTTGTACCTTGGCGCTTAGCTCAGCGAGGCGGCGATCAAAAGCGTCGGTCAGGCCCTGGTATCTATCGGCCGCTGCACTGTTCTCATATTCGAAGAAGGAGCCAACGATCGCATTTGCGATTTCTGCCGATTTGGCAGCGTTGTCGGTGGTCACACCCAGCTTAACGATATAGGAACTGCCATCCCGCCCGACCGAAACAGCCTGCCTCAGATTCTCGGCGACAGCGTATGCCATTGTCGAACCCGCACCTGGAACGCCGAACTGGGAATCTGTTTCAAGCTGGAGCGCTTCGACCGCACCCTGGAGCACGGTGTTCGACGTCAGAACCTGAACCTGGCTTGAAATAAGCGCAGATATGGCCGCTTGGGAGGGTGCACCTTGGGCTTGGCTATCCAAATTGAACTGAATCTGGTTTGGGTCGAAGTAGAGAGTCGACTGAGCCGTAAATTCTCTTGGTGAGATCCACATGGCCGCTGCACCCAGCGACATTCCGAGAATAATCAAGAGCAAAATAAACCGACGACATTCATAGGCTGACTCGATCAGCGTCCGGATATCCAGTATCGGCTCATCTGCCTCGATCATCGGAATGTAGCGGTATGTGCTTCTTGTCGACGACGGCACATCGGTGCGTTGCATTACGAGTTTTCGGCGCGGCAGAGGCTCCGCTGGCCCAATGTTGCGACCCTGCTGCGGCGGGGCGAGATACTCATATTTCCGAGCACGCCGTTCTACGAGATCAGATTGGATCCGATCATGGCCTCGAGATGAATAGGTGCCATACTTCTTGTGGCGAGACGGACGTTCCCGCTGGCCTCTGGCGCGCCTGGGCATCTCGTAATCATATTCATCGTAGTCGTCGTCAAACCAGCTCATTCGCCGCTTGAAGCTCCGCATTCCACATGTCCAGGCAGTAGGGAGAGCTTAGGTAAAAAGCGGTTAATTTAATGTTGAGCAGTTTTGACCTCCAGCCTCAAAGCGAGGTTGGAGAACAGCCGCCAACTGCGGTCTATCGCCAGCGTCCGTTGGCTGAATATTATTGCCTTCGGATTCTGGCCACCAGTCACCGGCCGCCCAGTATGTCCAACCGAGCCAAAGATCTGGTGACTCATTCATCGTCTTTACCATTGCGGCAAGTCCAGCCAGACAGGCGCTATCTTTCGATCCGCCAAATTCGCCAAGGAACCCTCGTGCGTCGTGTTCCTTCAACCAATGTGAAAAGTTCTGAAGAGCATCATTGGCGAGCTCCGCATTGGGGCACGTCTCGTGGGTTCCAGACAGGTCTTCGTCAAGATATTGATGAACCTCATAGGCGAAGTTGGCATCAGGATCCAAAACTCCAGCCATTACCGTGCCATTGGCGCCCCCTACAATTTCATGCTCCCAACTGGATGCGCCGCTCCAGATCGTGCCAGGAACAAGAATGAGATTCTTTGCGCCGGCAGCCCGAATCCCGGCAATTGCCCGATTTGCGGCCACGAGCCAATCAGGCGCGGGGATGTCGTAAGGCTCATTCATCAAACCGAAGATTATATCTTCGTCATTGGCAAACTCGAGTGCGAGTCGAACCCAGAAATCGGCAAAAGAGACAGACGTAAGTCCCGCCGTCATAAGACGTATTCCGTCATAGTACCCAAAATTATGCGGATCCAAAATGACCTTCATTCCATTCGCACGAATGAGCTCGACCGCTTCTCGTAATTTCGTCAGTTCTTCTTGGTCAAGCTTTTCTCCAAGAACCGGCTGAAGCCGCTCCCACTTGAAGGGAAGGCGAACGATATTCATTCCCTTGGCAGCAAAATACCGCACTGTCTTCTCTGACGGATAGATGTAGTTGGTCCCGTATATGCCCGAGGCGTCACCATATTCTGCGCCGGAGATATTCACTCCCCGAAAGCAAAGACCGGTCTCTTCTGCCTCTACGCGCATTGTCATGATGGCCAAGAAAATGCTGCCGACCAGAACACTCAACAAGAGCGAACCTGGAATTCGATATCGACTGCTGCTCATCATGCGGTACCGCCTTTCGAACCAGCGGGTATCGCCCCCTTTTCCGACTTCACTGCCTTACTCTGACGCCTTTCTTTAAACTTCCGAGCGATTGGGAGTTCAAAAAACTGATAAACCAACATAGCGAAGAAAATTGAGTTCAATATGCAAACCGCGACGAATAAAAATTCGTTCTCGGTCCACCCGAACGGCAATCTCGCGAATAAAACCCGTGTCCCGGCAAGAACAAATACATGCGTGATGTACAAGCTGTAAGAGGCATCTCCGAGATAGTGGATAAAACGAAGCTCTCTTAGACGGGAAAAATCGAGCGATACCAAACAGTAGACCACGATAGATGCCGGCAAACCTGCCACCAAAAACCGTGCCACCTCCCACTCCTGATTTTCACCAATCAGAAGAACGCAGAAACTTAACATCGCAAGTGTAATCGCAATGCCTTCCGGAGCGAGCTTCTTAGCCAAATACAGTTTGGCGATCAGGACACCCATCAAGAATTCAAAGACTATCGAGTTTCCATAAAATCGCCCCGCGACAGACTGGGGCGCAAGGGCATTGGCGGCAACAAACATAGCCAGAAGCACTATCATCAACAAAGCCGGTCTTGCACCTTGTGGCACGAATAGAAGGCCTCCGAAGACGATGTAAAAGTACATCTCATAATTTAGTGTCCAACCGGGGATAACCACTGGGGCGATCATTGCGCCAGTTAAGTCAGCAGGGTTCATCCAGGGAACGAAGAACAGCGACGCAAGGAGATGCGGAAGATCAAATGTTGTCGACTTGAGATAGCTAGGCAGCAAGAACGCAACCGCCGCAGCGAGTAAAGTAAAAAGCCAATAGAGAGGGACGATCCGCTCGATACGACGTCTATAGAATTCTCGAAGGCTCGTTTGTTTGCCAGCTGTCGTGAACCACATCACGAACCCGCTCGTGACGAAGAACAGATCTACACCGGTTTCTCCGAGGATTGGCAACTGCAACGCGGGAGACGAATACAGCTTTGGTAGCTGCAAGATTGTGTGAAAATATACCACCAGCAATGCTGCAATTGCCCGGAGGTATTGGAGCTGGATCAGCATAAAGTTCTCCCGGCCGGGTCACTGAGCGCGCGCATATGTAGGTTTTATATTGTCTGCAGATGCTTTTCGGTCTGGAAATTTCATGTGTCCGGCCAGCAACCAAAGGAGAGCCGCAATTTTGATCGAGAAGACCGCGGTCCCACCGATCATCATGTTCATGAAAACAAAAACAGAGAGTGAATGGATGAATCGCCTTTCCTCAGGTGTATCGCAGGCCGGATATAGCCCGACAAACAGCCAGAGGAATACAAGACTGAAAATAGTCCCGATTACAACCACATAGATATATCCACTATCTCCCAATGAAGATGCAATCTCCGCAGAAAAGCCCAACTGCGTCGGCCAATCCAGGTCTGCAAATTTCCTCATCGTGAAAACCACGCGGCCCGGAATATTGTCCCCCGTTGCATCCGGTTTAAGAATAAAGACCAAGACGCCCATCAGTAGAATAAACGGCATGACAAGAAGGCTAAAGAGCCGCGGCAGCAGCGGGAAGATGAAGTACCCGATGAACGAAATCAGGGCAAATATCAGCATTGTGCGTGTATCGTTGGTCAGCAAAATCAAAGTGATCGTAGAGACATAGAACAGCCTTTCAAACGGCGAAAAGCGCTTCCAGAGAGTTAGAAGATAGATCATCATCACACCGGAGAAATTCGCCAATGAGACCTGTTCAAGAAACAGTGAAGATGACCTGTGGCCAATTATTCCGAAGGTGAAGCGCCCTTCAAAGCCCAGCGCATTTCGAAAGAGCTTTGAATCCACGACCGTGAAAAGCTCAACACCACGTGTGTTGGCAAAATACTTGGCCGGGTAAAAAAGGTCCCCGTATTGATCAACAAAAAATATCTCCATCAGGAGAACCAAGAAAATCAAAACGCTGACGGATTTGAATACTAGATTTATCGTGGAAAAACTGCACCAAGATCCAATCGTAACGAAGCAGAAAATTATCAATATATTTCGAATGTAATCCGGATATATTTGCTTGTTAATCACAGATACATAAACAGCAAGAAAAATAGTTATGATCAGATAAATCAATGGCGCTAGATCTTCCTCATAGATTCCGCGCCGAATAATCAGCAGCAGCAACACGAGCAAGATCGCAAGTTCGGTGATAGCAACTGATGTAAAGTTCAGATCAAGAACATGCGCGTTAATCACCGCAAGCGCAGCATTGTAGAAGGTAGCTAGCAATACCAATAGAGCTACAAAAACGCCGGGCTTTTCAGAGTTTTCGATCACGGGCATCCCATACGAATTGCCAGATAACACCATATGAATTTGGAACAACCGCCGCCGCCAAATCTCGCTTCTGAGTCTAGCGCATCGAACCTCAAGGCCAAACCAGTGATGCCTTTCGATCCAATGGAAGCTTTAACTCGAGCTCGAAGAAGTGGGTACCAGAGCACGTCCATAGAGCGCATCATACCGAGCGATGGTTTGATCCCAAGAGTGCTGTTGCGCCGAGACTATTGCAGATTGCCTCGCTCGCCCCGGATCAACACTCAGTTCACTCCAGGCGTTCTCGACATTGCCAGCAACAGCTGCTGCGTCAGTGAAATCAACCAGACGAACGCTCGGATGTTTTTCAGAAAGCGATTGAAAGGCTGAATTGGGTTGAACGATTGGCAGCAGCCCGGCGCTCAAGGCTTCAATCATGGCAATGCCAAAGCCCTCATATTCGGACGCGCTGACGAAAAAACTGCAAAGCCCTATCAAGTCCCTCAGACCTTGATCAGAAAGGCCAACGTGGACAAAGGCCTGACCCTCAAGCCCCCGAGCCTGTATCATCTCCTGTATATCTGAAACACTCCAATCTGATGGCCCTCCAACGATATCAAGTTTCCAGTCACAGTCCTGACTACGCAACTCAACCAATGCGTCCAGCACCAAATCAATGCGTTTGTTCTGCGAGAACCTTCCAAGCGTCAGAAGTCGTTTTTGCGGTCTGAGCGAGGCAGCACCAGCGAACTTGTCCAGATCAACTCCATTTTCGATCATCTCGGTATGGCCGGGCGCAAGAGGCCGGAAAAGTTCAAAGTCGCTGTCACTACAACACGCGATGGCATCATATCGACTCGCAGAAAAACGCGTCACGCTATTGAACCAAATCTTTTTCAGAAAAGAATGCTTGGCAGTGTGAAAGAACCCCCCATGCGTCGTCGCGATCAGCCTGCGTTTTTTTACAAGCGAAGACAGTGCAAATGCATCAAAGAAGAAGTCGATCGCATGGACGTGAATGAGGTCGACGTCCGAGATCTCCTGAAAAACGGAGGGGGCAAATGGGTAGCGTGAACTACCACTGTAAGGGACCCGGACAACATCGATGCCATCAATCGTTTCGTGTTGCGGCAGATGTTGATCGGGGTGAGTAAACAATCGATCAAGAGTCACCACACGAACGTCGCGAAATCGACCGATCTGGCGAGACGCCATATTCTTCACAAAGTCCTCCAACCCGCCAATCATTGGCGCATATTGGCGAACGATGTGAACGAGGCGAACGTCGGAAAAATCAGACCTCGGCTTTTCTGAAGTCACGATAAAGGCCGCGCGTTCACGATTGGTGAGCCGAATTTCGATGCAAGTGCCCGGAAAACGCCATTTGCGCCACACGCGACCTGTGCGTTGCCATCCTCAGTATTTTCTCCGTCCTGCCGTGGCAAAAGAAACGGATCCATCACGTGATCCGGGAACAGGCATCCAGCTTCGGTGGTCATAGCCGTTTCAAAACCCAAACTTTTTGCAATCAGCGCTTCTCGCGTACCAGATATCGAGGGAGCCCCATATGGGTAAGCGAAATGCTTCACCTGCCGTTGCAGCTTTTCTTCCAAATACGCCTTGTTGTCACCGATGTCGCTCATCACCTCATCATCAGTTAGATAAGACAAGGCGCGGTGCGTGGTCGTATGAGCGCCGATCTCGATCAGAGGATTTTGGTCAATTTTGATCATTTCCTCTTCCGTCATCGCAAACTCATCCACAATATCGGGTAGCGAAACATTTGTGCTCGTAAACACGCTACCAAGCTGCTCAACGCGACTAAAGTCGTCCCAAACCCAAGCGACAACCTGCCTTAATGCGGCAATCTTCGATGCAAGATCAGCAACTTCAAATGTCACGCCCATCGGGTCGAAAGACACCTGGTCATTGTCGATAAACATCTGTCGAAGCCCCAGCCACCAAGCGTTGATCGATCTTGACATCATTTCGGTCGGAACAAAGATGGTTGCTGGTGCGTCAAATTTTTCCATGATTGGCAAAGCCAATTCAAGGTTTGAGCGATATCCATCATCAAATGTAAGGACAGCAAATGGCCGTGACAGAGGATCCTTCAATCTGAGCATCGCTTCGGACAACGTCACGATGTCGCGCCCCTGACTGACCAGTGTCCGCAACGCGGCTTCAAAATCCGAAACACGGCAGCCCTGGTCCAAAAGGGCTTCGGGCTCATGCGTGAACTCGTGAAACATCAGGATAACACCACGGCCGCCGTATTTCCGACCGATCAAATTTGCAAATCCACTCGCGTTGAGAAAACGCAACGCATTGTTCTTAATTTCTCGCTTTGCCTGCTGGACGCCTGTTATTGACGGCGTAATTGTCGGGTTTCCTTCAGTCATCGAAACTACCTTAAATAACAATCCCAATGTTGATCCGACAAAGTTCTTATTGTCATATTTTTCGAGGCTAATTCAGTAGCCTCATCCCCGCATCCCATGCCTGCGTCTCGGTAAAAAATACAATCCAAGTCTAAAGAAATGCTTCCAAACATGTCTCTTGGGTAGCTATGCGAAGTTCGGCCCGGCTTTGTGCTTTCTCTTTCCAATCATTCACTGCTTGAACATTCCAGAAAGTATTTTCTGCTATCTGAAGCGTCGCAGTTCGATAGCAGAAAGCCTTCCTCATGCGCATTCTAATGCCGTGTGCCGCATTTCCTCCCTTCGCGGATGGGGGCGGACCCATCTCTTCGTTTATCATCGCAAAAATGCTCGTTGCCGAGGGTCATGACTTGCTGGTGGTCAATGTGGGCGATGACGACACGCACGAAGTTTATGAAGGAATTCCAGTCCATCGGATTCACTCCCAAAACATCTATTGGAACTATTATACGCCAAGGCCCGCTTGGAAGAAGATGGTTTGGCATGCTTTGGAAAACGGCAACCCCAAGGCATATCTTACGATGAAACAGGAAATTTCATCGTTTCGGCCAGACGTGGTTATTACGATCAGTATCGAGAACACCAATGTCGCGACATGGGCGGCAGCGCATGCTTTAGGTGTCCCTGTCGTCCATATAACTTTCAGTACATTTCTTATGTGCTGGAACGCGACCATGCGGAAAAACGATCATAACTGCGTGCAGCAATGCATCGGTTGTAAAGTTACCTCGATTGGCAAGAAATTTCTCTCTCGTTTCGTCGATGGCGTCATCGGAGAGTCCGAGGATATAATCCGGCGCCACACAGAAGAGGGCTACTTCGCCAATGCAGTTACTCAAAGGATCCCTGCCGCGATAAGTAAAGTCCAAACGACCAAGCCAAGAAACTTCCCCAAGACACGCCCTTTCAGGGTTGGGTTTCTAGGCGTTCACACTCGTTTCAAGGGCCTGGAAACACTCGCGCAGGCCGCACAGTTACTGCCCGAAGATTTACACGTCGAGTTCGTTATCGCTGGCACGGGACACGGTGCATTTGCAGAACAGGTGCGAGACCAATTTCCCGCACATAAAACCAAGTTTGCGGGGTGGGTGAACCCTGAAGCCTTTCTCCAAGATGTAGACCTTCTCATCTATCCGACCATCGGCCGGGAGGCCTTTGGTCGTGCTTCCATTGAGGCATTCGCACATGCTGTTCCTGTTGTTTCGACAGACATAGGTGGAGTGGCCGAGAACATCAAAGAAGGCTTCAATGGCTTCAGCTTCAGGGCCGGCGATCCCATCAGCCTGAAAGACGCGATCTTGAAGATTGCCGCTTCGGAGCAGCTATACGAAGACCTTTCAAAAGGTGCACTCGCTTCCGCGTCGGAATACCTGCAACCCAGCCTAGGTCGTATGTACACGCGCTTCCTTGATCGCGTCTGTGCCCAACACCAACAACCAGAAACGGCAGAGAGCTGATCTCGCGTGAATATTCTTGAAAAAATTTTCGAGGCCAAGACAAACATCTATCGCCTAATCTGGTCACTGGGCAGCCGTTTGGGAAGCACTGTCCTGAGCTTCTTGGTGCTATATGCGGCCAGTCACGCCCTCAGCACTGAAGAATACGGCCTCTACATCTTCCTGTTTTCTGTTGGAAGCTCGCTCGGACTTATCTTGGTTTTCGGACAGCACATACTTTTGGTGAAACACTACCGGGTCGGTGGACATCAAAAAGGACTTACCAACCAGGACGTTTTGCTCGCCAACGCGACTTGGCTCGGCGTGGGCTGCGGACTGCAATTGGCAGCAGCCCTCGTGGTTTATGTATTTTCAGACAACCTCCCGAACCCGTATTGCTATCTGCCGGTCGCTTTGCTGTTCGGTGCCATTTTCACCTTGAGCGAGTATCTACAAAACTATTTTCGAATTCACGGCCAGATCGCTCTCGCGCTCGCACCTCGCGAAAACATTTGGCGAACGTTGTGTGCCGTATTGCTTCCGACGCTTGCGTATGGCGGCTACCTTACCACCGGCGCTCAAGCAGCCGGTCTCGTAACCTTCCTGCTTGCATTGATGATCGTCTATCAAATCGCCCGATTTGCAAACGCCGAAGGGCTCTGGTTCCTGCTCCCTGATGCCCGTTCGAAAAATGCGATCGACTGGCGGAAATGGAACATCGAAACCTTCTATTTTACGTCAAATAATTTCTTCAATTCGGCTGCCAGTTATCTGGAAACAATCTTGATCGGACTGGTTCTGAGTCTGGAGGCCGCCGCATTCTATTTCGTGGCCTATCGAATATCGATGCTACTCACGCTGCCTGTTCTCGCGATCGACACTGTTGGAGTTCCGTTGATTGCCGCACGCTTTCAAAATGACGACAAGACCGGCGCGCAATATGTAACCGCCTTGTTGTCAGCCGGGAGCTTTGCTTGCGCCTTGATTGGCGCCATTTTCCTCTACTTTACTGGTGAATTCATTCTTCACCAGTTTGATCAATCCTTCCCCCAGAATTTCAATGTTCTGCTCGTCCTAAGTTTAGGGTCGATCATTCATGCATTCTTTGGGCCGGGCACCTGGCTAACTATGATCGGCGGCGGCGAGAGATATATTTTGGGCGCCCGCGCTATCGTTTTCATTTTCTACCTCGGACTGCTTGTTCTCCTGGGACATTGGTTCGGCCTGGTCGGAATCGCTATTGCGAGTATTTCCCAGCTGACAGCCGTTCACCTGATCGCTCGCAGATGGGCGATACGCAGATGGAGTGTAGACAACATGGCAACAGCCATCTTCAAAACACTCGGATCAATGCGCCACCAGACCAATGGCGGTTCGTGATCCCTGACATTTAAAACAATACCTTTTTATCGAAAGAAGGCGCCCCCACAGATGAATAGCGGCCTCCCCTACCCTCCTCTAGAAGTTGTCCGGCTAGACGACACGACTGCAGTCGTCCATGGCGCCTCTGGGTCAACCGGGGTCATTCTCTGCAACGACTGGGGATATGAGGGCCTCTGCGCTCACCGCACGCTCGGAGTTCTGGCAGATGGGCTCGCGGCAGACGGATACCCATCACTTCGTTTCGACTATCCAGGTTTAGGAAACTCATCGGCCGACGCGGTCGATGTCCAATGCCTCGCTGAACACGAAAAAATCATTTTTTCGGCAGCCAACTCTCTCGCCAACTCACGAGGGGTAGAAAACCTCATTCTCATTGGAATTGGCTATGGCGCGCTATTGGCTGCAAAAATAGCGCAGCAGCTCCCCCTGCCCTTGGCAGCTTCAGTGCTATTTGCACCACCAGCAAACGGGCGTGGGTACCTAAGAGAACTGCAGCTCCGCGCATCAATGATCGCGGAGGTCACCCGGGTCAAGCCAGACACCCAAAAAGGTGCATCTCTAAACGTCGCAGGTCTGTCGATGGCCGATAGTTTGGCCACAGAAATCAAAAACCTCAAACTAAGCCCGACGTCCATCCCTTCTGACGTGCCGGTTTTTATTTTTCCACGTCCAGGCCGTGTGAAGGAAACTGAAATTGCCGAGGACTTCATGTCTCGCGAGACACAAAGCGAGACCTCGATTTTTATGGGGTACGACGCGTTGATGACGGACCCGACCGCTGCAGTAACTCCCGATGAGGAGATACAGAAAGCACGGTCCTGGATAAAGAGTGTTGCACCTCCAAGCACTACGCCACAAACAACATGCTCTGAACCTGACTGTGTTCTCGAAAATCCATCGTTCTCGGAAACCACCGTCATTTTCGGACCAGAGAACAACCTGGTCGGAACGTGGTGCTGCCCGAAGGGTCCTCAAAAAGGGGTTCCCATTCTATTTTTGAGCGCTGGAGGCACTCCACGCGCGGGGTGGGCGCGTAACACTACCGATGGGGCCAGATGGCTGGCCGCTGCTGGAGTCCCATCATTCAGGATAGATTGCGCGGATATAGGAGACAGCCGCCCGGCCAGAAACGGGCCAGAGATTGTCCATTATAACGTGTCTCAACTCGCTGATCTCACCGCCGCACTCGACCATCTTGCGACCAAAAGCATCAAAAGTGTTGTCACTGCAGGCACTTGTAGCGGCGCTTATCTGGCTTTGCGTGGCGCTATCGCCGACGAGCGAATTGCGGACGTGGTTGCCGTTAATCTTCAGCGTTTTCTATGGGACCCAAGAGACGACGTCGCGAACGCACTTAAGTTCGACCACACAAGCACCAGTGACTACGGCCGAAAGTTCTTTTCACCAGAAAAGCTCCTCAAGCTGTTGTCTGGCCGTGTCGCAGTTTTACCGCTTGCAAAGTTTCTCGGGAAACGACTTCTCAAAAAAGCAGAATATGCCACTGCGCCATTCACGTTCGGGCTTTCACCCTATTCACGTATCTTTGCGCAAGTGCATAGAGAACTGGATCAACTCGTAAAACGCGGGGTCGGCATCGAACTGCTTTTTAGCGTGGGAGATCCCGGACTTACCCATGTTCACAATATGCTCGGCAAGTCCATGGAAAGATCAGAACACTATCCGACAATGCAGATCACAATGATCGAAAATGCCGATCACAATCTGACCAGCCACAAGTCCCAACAAATCTATCTAGAGACGCTCGCAAACACCTCGAAGCGCGGATACCGGCAAGACAGCTGAGTTCACGTCGCGGAATGTGCTACGGGAGCCACCCGACCCAAGTTATAAATCATTCCACTGGGCTTGGCGGCCGGGTCAGCGGATTGGTTTCGCGCAAGATGGATCACCTTGTGCGTATTGGGTCCCAGGTGAAACCAGTTTTCACTTGGGCGAAAATTCTCGTCACGCAAATGGACCGACGGGAGAAACTTGTCGGCGGTCAAACTGAGAACCCACAAGTCGTCGGTTACGCGCTGCAACTCAAATTCGAGTTGCGCCAGCCATTGCCTCGTTTCAAATCCACCAGGAAGATGAAACGCCTCGGCCACAATCTCCTCGCTCTCGGGATCAGTCAGGCGTGCGACTGTGACGTCATGGGCTGGTGGACCGAACCGGTAGGCGTAGGTGGTGTCGAAAAACGCGCCGAAGAGATCGGTTGCTGCAAGTTCCTGATTGCTGTGAGCGGGAAGCGTCATCTCGCGCTGACCCGACACCACAGGCGTTGCTCCGTCCCTAAGACACGTCACGGTCAAAAGAAGGTCGCGGGACTGATCCATGTCGTTGATCACATGGACTGCCAGCCCATTTGTGCCTTCGTCGGTCAGGTTGACGGTGACAGGTCTGAATGCTCGTTTCAGGGCATAATACGACGGCTTCGGCACGCCCGTTGAGTCGACAAGACCCCATCCCGCGCCTGGCATCAAATCCTGATAGGTCCAGACAAGAGCCCCCTTGCAGGTGGATCGAGCACGGCGCCACTCCGCAAATGTCGTCTCCATGATCTCGCCGGTCAATGCACGCGACAGGTCCAAGTACCGCTCCGGATCGCAGTAGCGTAGCTCTGCCGGGTCGACGCCATAGTGCGCCTTGAGATAATGATCGCGCACATCCTCAAAGTCCCAACCGGCGCCGCGATCACGAGGTATACGCTCTTTCCAGCGAGGGTCATGTCCCGGTTTGACGGGCAAGTGCTTCTCGAGTGTCGTGGCCTCAGGTACGTTCGAAAAGGCCAGGCACTCAGCCGTGAAACGCACTTCTGCGCGCCGCGCATCTTCAAGTGGACGCTGATAAGCGCCGACACCGTAATAGTGAGCAATGCCCTCATTCGCCGAGAACGGCAGCGCGCCTTCGCAGGGCGAGTTTTCGACATAGTGCACATCTGCACGAAGCTCGGCAGCGATGTTAGCGAGGATCTCAGTGCACAAGGTCCCTTTCCAGCGTTCCTCGGGCAACCCCATCATGGCGCCTTGCTGGTAAATCTCGCTGCCCCCACACAGTACACCCAGGGACGGACAGCCCTGCGACCGCAAGAGCTGCTGCCGGGCCTCGGCGCGGACACTTTCGACAAATGCCTCGTCTTTGACAGGATAGTCGTAGTTGGCGAATTGAAAATCCTGCCAGATCAGAATGCCAAGCTCGTCACAGAGCTCAAAAAAGGCGCGTGACTCATAGACCATGGTCCCGCCGATGCGGAGCATGTTCATGCCCGCATCGCGTGCGAGTTCCAGCAGATGCCGGTAGCTTTTTGTTTCGCCCGACAAATTCAAGAGATCTGCTGACGTCCAGACTGCACCGCGACAGAAGACCGGTACACCGTTGACGACAAGGCCGAAGCCTTTGCCGTCGTCACCTCGATCGACCGCAATGTGCCGGAAACCTGTCTTCCCGAGATCAATTTTCTCGCCGCCAACATCAATGTAGACTGCATGCAAAGCCGGCTCACCATGGGTATGCGGCATCCAGGGAGCGACGTCTGGCAAAAGCAACTCGCCCTGAAATCGACCGCTGGAGGTCTGCGTCAGCGGCATTTTTTTGCCCGCGCAGTGAAGGTGCACCTCGCTCGTAGCGCTTGCCAATGCCAAATCGACGGACAGAACGCCACGACCAGCATCATTGAGGCTTGCTGTCATTCGCAGGTCCTCGGCGCGAAGGTCGCTTCGTTCGATCAGGCTGATCGGCCTCCAGGGGCCGACAGCATGGATCTCGGGACACCAGCCCGGCATATGGCCCAGCAGCGTCGTCCTGACCAACCGCAGTCCTTGGGAGGTCGCCAGTTGAGGACGCCAGCGGGCGCGAGGCCCTTTGCGCTCAAGGTGAGGTGCCAGGGCGCGGAAGCAGATCGCAAGCTCATGCTTTCCCGACAGATCGACTTCGACCGTCTGTCGGAGAAACATGTTGTCCGAACATGCGATCTGAACGCCATCCAGATAGATCTCGGCAATCGTCGCAAGACCGTCGAAAACCAACTCACGCTTGCCCGGCGTCTCAACCGCAAGCGGCACGGCGTACCAGGCATCCTTGTCGTGCAGCGGAGACGGTTTTTCCGGATCATAGAGACCCGCGGTGGCCAAGGCTCCAGCAACGGTCCCCGGAACGCTGGCGTCAACCCAGCCTGATGATCCCGCAAGAGCGGACGCATCCCGATAGGAATTCGCATCCGTCAACAGAAGGCGCCAATCCTCGGTAAGTTCGACGACCCGGTCGCCGGATACAGACAGGGCCAAGGACATCCTCAGGCTGCTTCACAGCTGGGCTTGGCAAAACGATCGTCAAGGGAAGCGATCAGCTCATTCCATGCCGCTATGGCGGGGTCAAGAGAAGGTTGAAGCTTGTCGAACTTCTTGCGCATGACGGCACGTGCCAGTTGAAACTGGACTGTTTTGCAGGTCGAAGAGATACGACGCGCAGCATCTGCAGGCACAGCCAGGCTCTCAACACCATTGCAACCGAGCCAATCAAGATGAGCTGAGAAAAGCTCAAAATTGGCCCCCAGCTGGCGCAGCGTATTGAACGCATACAGATGGAAAAACTCGAAGGGGCGCTCGGCGACCTCCTCCACCTGGCGCGGGAAGACCTCGGCAAAAGCAGCAACCGGATTGTGCTTGGGGCGCTTTGCCAGATAGGCCGCGAGAAGCGCTTGAGACCGTTCAACCAGCTTTGACATGTCCATGTTTGCCTCGGGCAGCTTCACGAACTCGGTATAGGGCAGAAACGGCAAGTCGCGCGTATGGCCGTCACGCTGAAAAACGCCGTCAAAGTCCTCACCTTCGAGGTGATGAAGTCCAAGGCCGTGGAAATAGTCCATCGTCCGGTTTTCAATGTCGAGCCGGTTGATCGCAATCGTCGTCTTGCCGTGAGACTGATGGTATCCGACACCTTGCGTATCGGGGAGGAAGTAGCTGTCGACCTCAACAAGTGAGAGGCGACCGCGGCTGATCTGCGTCAGCACGTGAGTCTCGACCCGATCGTAAATGGCAAGCTCCGTGACCCTGAGGTCATAGAGGCTTTCCAGATCCTCAAGCGGCACCTTGAAAAAAGTGAACTGATCGCCCTCGAAATCCTGCATCAAGGAATAGGCTAAACAGGCTTCCGGCGGCAGACCGAGCGCAGGCAGAACCTCAAGCCAGACATCAAGATAACAATTTGTCTCCGGCCAATCTCGCTCGGCAGAATGCAACGCATGACGAACATAGGAGGTCGGATCCAGATCAGGAAAGATCTTGTCTGCCATAGTGTCCCCTCGCCGCTCAGCCCCAAAGGGCAGAGCGCACGCTATCTGGCCATGTGTTCACATCGAAACCGTGATGGCGGAAAAGCGCCAGCGCAAGGCGCTCAAGGCCGAACCCGACACAGGCTGTATAGGCAGGTGAGCCGTCAGCTTGCTGGATGTTCCAGGCCTTGCCGAAGTTATCCATGTGATAATTGAAACTCATGCAGGCAGTCGGATTTGCGCCTGAGTTGACTGGAATCACGAGTTCAAACTTCAACTCCTGCTCACGTTGGCTCGCGCCCATCATCCGACCTACACGGCCAAAGAACGGATCGTTCGCGACCTCAACTTCATGAGGCAGCTCAAGAATTCTCATCATCTCCTGGCCGCGCTGCTTCCAGGTTTCCCGAAACTCAATCGTTTGTTCTTCGGTGCCAACACGAACGTATTCGCGCTGACGGAACATCTGCATCCGGGTGGGTTCCTTGGATGGCTCATTGCGGAAGCAGTAGGATTGAAGAGCGACATAGGCTCCAGCTTCCGGCAAACGCCCACGACGTGCGAGGATCGGATACAATGGATAACAAGCCGCCGGCGTTAGCGCGACATCGGTCTTTTTCTGATGTTCCGACCAGTCCTCATCAGAGGCCATGCATTGAATCAGACTCATGTGGTCTTGATCGCAGCCGCAAAATGCATGAACTGTGCCTGCCAGCTGCGGGAAATTCTTCATATACCCACTGGTTTCAAAATCGGTAAGCGGCATTCCGGGAGGAAATGCCATCGCCTCGGAAATTTCATCCTTGCCGAAGCTCAGCGCAAACTCTTCAAATCGCGAAATGACATCTTCGAAGGCAGCACTGCGCGCATAGAGACCATCAACACCGCTGTCGTGCAGAATACCCTGGTTGAAAAGCTGATCGAGAAACGAAACCTGAGCGTCCATCTGATCTATCCTAAAAGGCTGGTGTCTTGTTTATTGATCAAGAGCATTGTCGACGTATTACCGAGAATGCGATCGTTCGAAATCATCAGCTGCGCAGAATGTGCGTCGCGCAGATGACGGCCAAGGCTGAAGGGGGTTCCGTTCTTATAAGCGGCAATTCCGCAAATCAGCATGCAGTGATTGATGATCGTCAAGATCATTTGAGACGTACCGACCTTGATATTGTTCATGGCGACAGAGAAACTCATTGCATTCAAAGCATCTGCATTGCCCTTGGCCTCCTCGAACTGCTTCAAGCCCGCGACCACATTCGCTTTGACCTGCTGCAGGAGGTTCGACGCTTCTGCCAGTCGCAGCGCCCCTGGAGGTGTCTGGCCGGGGGACTTGCGGGCAGCCGCCTTGACGAATGCTTGAGATCGCGCCACCGCATCAGCTGCGATGCCATACCAAAGCGCACCCCACAGCAGGTGCGAGACCGCAAGCATGGATTGAGCAGCAATTTCAGCAAATGGCTTTGGCAGTATTTGCTCGGCAGGTGCCTCTGCCTTGAAGACGTAACCGTCTGAACAGGTCCCGCGCATGCCAAGCGTATCCCAGACGGATGTACGCTCAAGTGTGTATTGATCCTTCAGGAACAACGTCGCGATCTGGTCAGAATGTGGTGCCTCGGCATTACGCCGCGAGGTCACGATGATAGCGTCTGCCATCGCACCGTAGGATATAACGGTCGCATTCTTTTCAAGTCGTGCCGTTTCACCATCGAGATCGACGGCACAGATGGAATTGCGAAGGTTTCCGCCGATCCCGGCTTCACTTGTCGCCGACGCGATCAGAAGCTGCTCATCGCAGATCTGCTTGAGAAATGCCTCATGCCATGCGCTGCCCACGGCGTAGTCGGCGAGGCTCGCAATCTGGATCTGATGCATGGCGAAGGTCATTGCGGTCGAAGCGCAGGCTTGGCCAAGGATCGCACATAGATCGGCGATCTCGGTCATGCTGGCAGCTTCGCCGCCAAGCTCCGGACGAATCATGACACCCATGAGACGCTCAGTCTTCAGAGCTTCCATGCCCTCACGCGGAAAGCGGCCCTCGGCATCAACGCGGTCCGCAAATTCTGCGGCCACCTTCGCCGCGCGACGAGCGCGCTCCGCGAGGGTCATGGCCGAAACCGGGCCTGCAATATTCATCTCAAGCGACCTGGCGATCTTCAGTGATTTGAGAAAGCGCGTCAGCGATGGATGCAATCGAAGAGAATGACTTTCGATTGAGCAGGTTCTCGGGGAATTCGACGTCAAACTCTTCCTCAAGTGCCAGCATCAACTGCACCGATGCGAAGGAAGACAGTCCGGCTTCATAAAGATCATCGGCATCGGCCAGTTTGTCCACCGAGAGAGGAAGACCGCCGTGTTTGGACAGCAATTCGCGGATCTTAGAATTCATGATGCTATTCCCTGTCATTTAGCCTCCCCGCAATTGAGAGGCCGTTCGTGTTCCCTAGGGAGAACTTACTATGACAGAATAGATAAACTCAGCTTAAAGTGATTGGTTAATATTTCTATAAATTTAAAATTCAATTCTTTTACATTAACAAAAACTAAAAAATACTTACTACAACTTCAATTCAACGAACCACCCCAGTCAACTAACTTAATCACCAACCAAGATACCGTAATTCTCGCCAAACGAGCCTGCCATTGGTTTCAAAGCATTCTCTGAAGAACGCCGTCCCGCTTGATCATTCCG
The DNA here is from genome assembly GCF_039982295.1 of Roseibium sp. GTDB lineage: Bacteria > Pseudomonadota > Alphaproteobacteria > Rhizobiales > Stappiaceae > Roseibium. The sequence goes on along the minus strand of NZ_JBDWYP010000033.1, from coordinate 294,829 downwards.
TGGAACAAGGCAGCCCCGATGTGCACCGTGACAACAACCGCAAAGGCAAGTCCGAGAACTTCGTGTATCGGGAAAAGCTGATCCGCCAGGGCACGATCCTTTGCCACCAGGGCAGGCAGCGTGAACAGGCCAAAAACCTCAATCGCCGCGCCATAGGCAGACGTCGCCACCCAGCCAACCAGCGGGTTTAGAATCAGAAAGATATAGAGAAAAGCGTGGGTCGCTTTTGCCGCCATGCGCTGCCAAAGCGGGATTGTCTCCGGCAGCGGTGCCGGGTGCGATCCAAGACGAAAAACCAGCCGGACCAACGTCAAAACGAGAAGTACAAAACCAACTGAGCGGTGATAGTCAAACAACGTGTTCTGCAGAGATCCGCCATCGATACGGATCATCACGATGCCTGCAGGCACCATGGTCAGAACGAGCACAACCGTCAGCCAATGAAATAGCCTCGACAGCTTACTGTAGCGCGTATCACTTCCAGACATCCTACTTCCTCTCCAACGCCAACCTAGAGCTGGCTATGGCCCCTGTCCAGAAACAAGACAACCACTCCGGCCCTACGCACGGGCCGGAAACGCAACCAGGTCTTGATGGCCAACGGTGACAGAGAGGTGTCCAACTTCAATTTCGCCAAAGCGGCGCGTTTGCCAGCGGGCGAGTTGTTCGGGGTCCAACCCCATCTCGGAAGCTGCTTCGATCCATCCTGCCAACAATGCCTTTTGGAACGCAGCGCTGTTATGACCGGCAACCCAATCAGACGCTCCAGTGACAACTTCGTAACCGGCTTGCCTGAACAGATTGGCCGCAGCATTCCAAGCAAATGGACCGAGTGCAGCGCCAAACCCCTTGTCCGTCCTTTGATGCGTATTCATCGCCTGGCGAATTGCATCATCGAGCGGATCGACAGGTTCGCAAGACGCCCTGCCATCATATGACAGACTTGCGAGGAACGGTTTATTTGCCTCAGTGACCATTTTGACAAGCTTCAGCAGGAACTCTTCGGTCACAAGATCCAGAAAGGCCGACGTCGTGATCGCATCGACGGTATCCCAGGGCAAATCAACAAGATCACGAGCGAGATCCGCGACCTCGATATGAATGTTCACTCCGGACGTTTCCGAGAATCGCTCTTTTGCAAGATCGAGAAGACGCGGGTCGTTGTCGACCAGGGTCCAATTCTGGAAGCTGGAGAGCTTTCCAGACATAGCTGACACGGTTGATCCAGCGCCGCTACCAAGGTCCAGCACGTGAACCGTATGATCGGTGCGCAAGGCAGCGCGGAAGGCATCTTCAACCTGCGGGTTACGGGCCATCAAGTCAAAGGGCTCGCGAAGAGCAAGCCAATCTGCGGAGAAGCCACTCATGAGTCGAGCTCCAAGACCCCGGCGAACGCTATTGCCGCGTCGTCCCATGTCGGCAGGGCCTTGCTACTAGCCCAAGCCGCCATGCCTAGTTTCTTGCGTTCGTCAGCGTTTTTCAGAAGTTTCTCCAACGCGCCTCGAAGTTGGCCGACATCCTCGACCCCACAGTAAATTGCACCATCTCTCGCCAGAGTTTCCTCGACAGCCCCCGCACCGCTGCCAATCACGGGCAGCCCATGGGACAGAGCCTCAGTGAACGCCATGCCGTAGCCTTCATAGCGGCTCGCAAGGACAAAAACGTCAGCAGCCGCGTACAACCTGGAAAGCTTGGCTGCGTCGACGGCACCATGAAAACTCACGTGATCAACAAGCGAGAGTTTCCGAAGTTGTGCCAAGAGCTGCGAAAAGCAGCCCTCGTCGCGGCTTGTATCTCCGACAACGTTCAGGTGCCAATCATACGCCCTGAGGTCTGACAGAGCCTCAAAGAGGAGGTCGTATCCTTTTCGATGGACGATCGTGCCGACGGACAACAGGCAAACCTGCCCTTCATCTCGATACACATTCTCCCGCGAACGATCGGTGCCAGGCTCGACCACGTGCAGGCGATCCTCTGGGACCTTGAAGAGATCGCGAACCTGAACTCCTGTCGCGGAGCTCGTTACAATGACGCGACGTGCGAAATTCAAAGCTGCTCTTTCGCTCTCCTCAAGTGCGTTGGCCGTTGCAGCGTCAATGCCATTTTCCTTACACAAAGGGTGATGAACCAATGCGATCAGCTCAACTTTTTCCGATGCGCTCGCAGCAGCTTCCGCCAACACACCAAACGCTAACCCGTCAACGATGACGCGCGAGCCTTGGGGCAAACTGTTCAGGCGCCGACCGGCCTTTTCTATTGTTTCACCTGTTGGAGATGGGAAACCGTCACCAAGCTGGACCAGCTCAACGTCCCAGCCGGCATCGCGCAGGCCAGTAATGATCCGCCGGTCATAGCCGTATCCACCAGTCGGGGTGTCCAAGTCACCTGGATAGGCGAAATAGACCAGCCGGCCATGCCTGTCATGTTCAGGCATCAGGAAACAGGCGCTTCATACCAGGCACGGGCAACATGAGATTCGGAAATGGTAATTCTCAAGCAGTCTAGCTCGGCACCAACACGTCCGAGGCGACCTTCGCGCGCTGCGTTGGCAAGGTGATCGTGAATGTGTTTGGTCAGGAACTCGGTTGTTGTGTTGATGCCCTCAAATTCGGGCAGGTCATCGAGGTTCTTGTAGTTCAGCGGCCCAAGAACTTCCTTTAAAGCCTCGTGCGCGCGCCCGATGTCAATGACAACACCATTGCTATCGAGCTCTTTCGACATGAAGGCTGCGTCAATCACAAATGTGGCACCGTGCAGTGCCTGCGCTGGCCCGAAAAGCTCACCCTTGAAGGAATGAGCGATCATGACGTGATCTCTAACTTCGACTGCAAACATTGGCTTTGAATTTCCTTGGTTTTAGCTCACGAGTAGACCAGCACTGGCGCAAGCGCGTCTAACTGACCAGTCAATATTTCGGGAAGACGGTTTGGTGCTTCTTCAAACGGTATACGGTGACTGATGAGAAGATCCAGCGCGGGATCCTTTAAAAGCGAGAGGGCAACGCCCAGACGGCGGCCGTAGTTCCACCTCACCTGCCGCGCAACGGGAATGGTCCCGACCTGGCTGGACTTGAGGTTCAATCTGCGCACATGAAAGTCAGCGCCTAGCGGCACGGAAACGGGCGTTGCACCGTACCAGCTCATCTCGACAACCGTCGCACCATCGCCGGCTGCTTTCAACGCCGTTTCCAATCCCGTGGCCTGCGCGCTCGTATGAAAAACCAGATCCTGATCGGCCGGTGCGTCTTCGGGCTTGGCGAAGCCGAAACCCAGTTTCCCTGCAACGACAGCACGTGCGTCGTTGATGTCCACCAGCGTCACCTTTGTCGCCGGAATTTTTGCCGCCAGATACGCCGTCAGCAGGCCGACTACGCCGCCTCCGACCACGCAGATGTGATCCCCAGGTGAAGGCAATCCATCCCATAAAGCATTGAGAGCAGTCTCCATATTGGCTGCGAGGACTGCCCGTTCTGCCGGAACCCCATTAGGCAGAATGTGCAATTCGTTCAGTGAGGCATTGAAGTGCGTTTGATGTGGAAACAGACCAAAGACGAATTCGCCAACATGTTGACGAGGCCCTGCCTCGACCTGGCCGACGCAAGCGTATCCATATTTGACTGGAAACGGGAACTCTCCATCTTGATGCGGCGCGCGCATACGGAGCCACTCGCTTTCAGGAATTTCCCCCCGGAAAACCAACCCCTCGGTTCCCCGGCTAACCGCGCTGTTGATCGCGCGAACACGGAGCTGTCCCGTCGCAAGCTGCGGCAACTCCTCAGCGCGAACTTCGCAGGTTTCCTTCGCGCCATACCACAGCGCTCTAGCCATACTGTTTCTTTTTTCGGTCATGAAATCACCGCAGGGTTGAACTACGTCACTGGACGATCCGTAAGCACCGTTGACAATTGCACTATTGCGAAGCAATCCGGTTTTGAAAGTCACATTTATGCGTGATGTATCTGAAATGCAGCTTCAAAACTCAAGAGTATTGACCATGACCCGTCGTCGGCTCGTCTTTGCAGGGTTGATCATCGCCAGCTTCTTCGCTCTCGCGAGCCTGATGGCTGTGACCCTGGCGACAGGCGACCTCGGCCTTCTCAAGGGCATCATGGTCACATGTTTCCTGTTGACCCTTCCCTGGACCATCATAGGTTTCTGGAACGCCGTCATCGGCTTGCTCACCATGCGCCTGGCAAAGGATCCAGCAGCCTATGTCTGTCCGATTGCAACCGGTGACACCGATGCAGCGCTGACGTCGCGGACGGCAATCCTTTCCTGCATTCGCGATGAAGACGCCGAACTGCTTGAGACCCGTCTCAACGCAATGTTAGCCAGCTTGCTCCGCTCAGGCGAAGCCAAGTCCTTCTCGCTCTTCATCCTCAGCGACACATCACGTGATGACATCGCCCTGCAAGAGCAGGCAATGGCTGCCCGCCTTACGGGAAGCTGGGGTTCAGACATTCCCGTAACTTATCGCAGACGGGCAGTTAATACCGGTTTCAAGGCTGGTAATATCGAAGATTTCTGCGAGAGATGGGGTGGTGACTACGACTTCGCTCTTGTTCTGGATGCCGACAGTTACATGTCCGCAGACGCAGTCCTCGGTCTTGTACGACGTATGGAATTGAACCCTCGCCTGGGCATCCTGCAAAGTTTGGTCGTCGGCCTTCCCACCGAAAGCGCGTTTGCGCGCGTGTTCCAGTTCGGAATGCGCCTTGGCATGCGGTCCTACACCATCGGCAGCGCCTGGTGGCAGGGCGATTGCGGCCCATATTGGGGGCATAATGCGCTCTTGCGCATCAAGCCCTTCATCGAGCACTGCAAGCTGCCGATTTTGCCAGGCAATGGACCGCTGAGTGGCGCCATTCTGTCCCACGACCAGGTCGAAGCGGTCCTGATGCGCCGCGCCGGCTATGAGGTTCGCGTATTGCCGCAAGAAGGCGGCAGCTACGAGGAGAACCCGCCACACCTGCTTGAGTTTATCCGTCGGGATTTGCGCTGGTGCCAAGGCAACTTCCAGTATCGGCGCTTATTGACCATGCCAGGCCTCTTGCCAATCAGTCGTGTTCAGCTCTTCCTGGCGATGCTGATGTTCATCGGGTCACCTGCGTGGATCGGCTTCATGGTGAGCGCCGGGCTTGCTGGCGTCGCAGCAGGTGAGGCACCGCTGTTTCGCGCCGATACCGGCTACTTGCTCTTTATCACCATCATGACGATGGTGTTTGCACCAAAGCTTGCCACCGTCGCTGACATTCTCGCGCAAAAAGACCTTCGCAAAGGCTTTGGCGGCACCTTCCGCGTCCTAGCGAGTGCCCTGACAGAAATCGTTTATTCCTCGATGCTCGCACCAATCATGGCAATGGCACACACGCTGTTCATTGGCGGTCTGGCTCTTGGAAAGACCATAGGCTGGGGTGCGCAAGGTCGTGAGGTCGAACAGCTCCCGCTTGGGCTCTCGGCATCGAAACTTTGGCCACAAACCCTGTTTGGCGTGCTCGCCATCGCCTGGATTGCGACGCAACCACTTGCGACAGTTTGGCCCGTGATCCCGATTGCTCTGGGGCCACTGCTTGCCGTTCCATTTGCGGTATTGTCCTCAAGCCCTTCCGTCGGTCTGATGGCGATCAAGTCGACATTCTGGCGAATTCCGGAAGAAACAACGCCACGAGCAGAGCTTTCAGCACTCTCGCTCCGGGCTCTTGTGGAAGGGCCGAAAGACCTCTCTGACGATGCAAATGGTACGCGACTTCCACCGCAAAGAGAGCCGGCGCGCGTGAAAGCGTAAAACGCGGCAGAAACGAAAAAACCGGCACAAAGCCGGTTTTCATGTCATCTCAGAAAGGTTCAGCCGGTCAAGCAGCGTTGGATGACGCAATTGACTGGGTGAGCAGATCATAGATCGCTTCTGGGTCACTTGAGCTGCGGATGCCTTTTGTGACCGCCGCGTCCCGAAGCTGTCTTGCGATTCGGGCAAGCGCCTTGAGATGATCGGCACCAGCCCCTTCAGGCGCCAGAAGCAGAAACACCAAATCAACCGGCTCGTCATCCAGAGCATCAAAGTCTACAGGCTTGTCGAGCCGCGCAAACAATCCAACGAGACGATCCAGGCGAGTCAGCTTGCCATGTGGGATCGCAATGCCATTGCCAACACCGGTCGACCCGAGACGCTCGCGCTGAAGCAGCGTATCGAAGACTTCACGCTCGGAAAGCCCTGTCAACTCAGCTGCTTTCGCAGACATTTCCTGAATAGCCTGCTTTTTGCTTTTGGCTTTTAGTCCGGCGATTACCGCCTCTTTTGTCAGAAGATCACCAAGATCCATTTCAAATGCCTACAAGTGCGTCAGCGCCAGCTCTGGAGGGGAGCCGGCGCCAACTCATGGTAATTTTTATTCGGCAGCCTGCTGAGCCACCAAGGCCGGATCAATCCAGCCAATATTGCCGTCTGAACGACGATAGACGACATTTACGCCGCCGTTTGCTGCATTTTTGAACAGAACGACTGGCGTTTCCGTCAGATCCAGCTCCATCACAGCCATGCCAACTGTCATCGTTTTGACCTTCGCCGAGGTCTCGGCAATTACCAGCGGATTGAAATCTGCTGGCAATTCTTCCTCGTCCTCGGTCGAGGCAAGCACATAGGAAGCCGCCTCGAAAGCTTCGCGACCATTGCTGTTGTGACCGTGATGGTCCTTCAGCTTTCGCTTGTATCGCCGCAGCCTCTTTTCAATCTTGTCCGCCGCCTGATCAAAACTCTGCCGCGGCTCCTGGTCCTGAGCCGACACCTGCAGAACAGTGCCAGTATCCAAATGCAGAGTGCATTCCGACTTGAACCCGGTACCTTCCCGGCTCAACGTCACATGACCGTTGTAGCCGCCGGCAAAATACTTGGTAAGCGCATCCTCAATTCGGTCTGTGACATGGGTCCGCAGCGCGTCACCAACATCAACATTTTTTCCCGAAATCCGCAAAGTCATGGGGACCTCTTATTCTCGTTTGGACCAAAAGGCCGTCGACCAAAGGCCGACGCTTGAAACGGGTCACGTTTCAAGCCAACAGAATGGACCAGTCAGCGCGGAAGCGCCATCCCCTCGTCACCTACACTTGCGGCGCGTCGTATACGCACCCGCATCGCTGCTGTCAATTGCGGTCGGTCTGAAATGACACGCGCCAGTATCGCATAATCTGCCTGCATTCCCCTGCGAAAAGAGGCGAGTGCTAAAGACGGTCATAATTTGTCTTTTATTTTAGATAGTTAGCTACGGGCACGCTTCTCCCGCCGCCTTTGAACTGATGATGGAATTTTCATCGCTTCACGGTATTTGGCAACGGTCCGCCGCGCAATATCCACGCCATCGTCCTTTAAGTTTTTAACAATCGTATCGTCAGAAAGAATGGCAGACGGCGATTCTGCGTCGATCATCTGCCTGATTTTATGCCGGACAGACTCGGCGGAATGAGCATCGCCACCAACTGTGGCCGAGATGGCAGATGAGAAGAAATACTTGAGCTCATAGATACCACGCGGTGTTGCCATGTACTTGTTGGACGTGACCCGGCTAATGGTGGACTCATGCATTCCAATTGCATCCGCGATGGTTTTCAGGTTCAGCGGCCGCAGATGTTCAATGCCGTAGGTCAGGAACCCGTCTTGTTGTCGAACAATTTCTGTCGACACCTTGAGCACCGTTTTCGCGCGTTGATCGAGGCTCTTCACGAGCCAGTTTGCCGTCTGCAGGCAATCCGTAAGGTATTCCTTCTCAACCTCGTTCCGGGCGTTGCGCGTGATCGTTGCGTAATAGGTCTGATTGACCAAGACCTTCGGCAAGGTGTCTGTGTTCAGCTCCACTGACCAGGTTCCATCCGGCGAACGCCTGATCAGGACATCGGGAACCATCGGTTGAACCAACGATGAACCAAAGACGCTGCCGGGCTTTGGATCCAGCGCCTTGATTTCCGCGATCATCTCGGCCAGATCTTCGTCATCCACGCTGCAAACGCGCCGCAGAGCGACATAATCGTGCTTGGCGAGAAGCTCAATGTTCTCAATCAAGACTTCCATCGCAGGGTCGAACCGATTGCGATCAATCAGTTGCAATTTCAGACACTCGGCAAGACCTCTGGCGAAAACGCCTGCAGGCTCGAACGTTTGCAAGACAGCGAGTGTGCTTTCCACTCTCTCGAGCGAGACACCCAGCTGCAGGGCCGCCTCTTCAAGATCAAGAAAAAGATACCCATTTTCGTCCAGAGAATTGATCAGATGACCGGCAATCAACTTGTCTGCCGGCTCTGAAAAAACCAGGTGCATCTGGTCTTCCAGCGAGGAAACAAGCGACTCCTCCTCCGCGACGAACGCTTCAAGATTGTAGTCTTCACCCGCGGAGCTAGTGGAGGTGTTCTTGTAACTGTCGCCGCCCTTTAGCGCGGCAGGGTCTGGAGAGGACGGTACGCCTGGCTCATCTGGAAATACATTGCCGAGATCTGTATCGAGGCGCGTCGCAATCGCTTCGGACCCGGTTTCCAACTGGCTCTCCATCCAGTCACCAGCTTGAGGCTCATCGCCCGCCGTAGCAGGTTCCCCTTGCGCAGGCCGATCATCGGATGCCGGAGCGTCCCCAATCTCGCTGGAGACATTGGACTCGCTGTCTCCCTTTTCAAGAAGCGGATTTCTCTCAAGTTCTGCGTCGACGTAGGCGACCAGATCAAGGTTCGACATTTGCAACAGCTTGATCGCCTGCATCAGCTGCGGCGTCATGATCAGCGACTGGCTTTGCCGCATCTCCAGCTTTGTTGTAATTGCCATCTAGTCCGGGGTCTTCTCTAAGCGTGGTTGGTCCGCTTCTTGCTATACCCTATCCCCGGTGTTGTCATCAAAGTGTAAATTGCTCGCCCAGGTACAAACGGCGCACGTCCGGATTGGCTACAATATCGTTCGGCAGGCCTTCGGTAAGAACTTCACCCGCAGCAATAATATAGGCCCTGTCAATGAGACCCAGGGTTTCCCTGACGTTGTGATCCGTAATCAGAACGCCGATCCCCCGCTCGGTCAGATGACGAACGAGTTGCTGGATATCGCCAACCGCAATCGGATCAATGCCCGCGAATGGCTCATCCAGCAGCATGAAAGAGGGTCGGCTGGCCAGCGCCCGAGCGATCTCGACGCGTCGCCGTTCCCCCCCGGACAGTGCGATAGAGGGCGATTTGCGCAGATGAGTAAGCCCGAACTCTGCCAGCAATTCGTCCAGATCTTCATTGCGCTTGCGCCGATCGGGCTCGATCACTTCCAGCACGGCGCGAATGTTCTCTTCGACCGTGAGCCCGCGGAAAATCGACGCTTCCTGGGGCAGGTATCCGATCCCCAGTCGCGCACGCCGATACATGGGCAGGCGCGTGATATCGAAGCCATTGAGAGCGATCGCGCCCTGATCCGGACGGATCAGGCCCGTAATCATGTAGAAAGTGGTGGTTTTGCCCGCCCCATTGGGTCCAAGGAGACCGACAGCCTCACCCGGTTTGACCTCAAGGCTCACATATTTGACAACTTGGCGGCGACCATAAGTCTTGCCAATACCATCGACGACGAGCGAGCCCGGCTCCTGGGCACTTTCATCACCGGATTTGGGTTTACCTGAAGAGGCAAAGGGGAAGAGTTTCACCAATTGAATTCCATTATTGGCTATTTCCGGCGAGATCCCGCAACCTCAACGGCAAGCAGTCAGTGGCCCCAGAAGAATGCTGTTAGTTATTGTCGAGACTGTTGGGCTGGATAAGAACCTTTACACGCCCTGTTTTTTGAGCCTGAAGGTCCGCCTTACCCGTCTTCAGATTGACGGTCAGACGATTGCCAACGACTACGTTCGGCCCCTGACTGAGCACGACTTCATCACCAGTCATAACCATAACTTCACGCTTCATGTCGAAACTGGCCTCATCGCCAGTCGCGGTTTGATCCTTAGCGGAGATGTAGACGCGTCCGGCGGCCTCCAAACGCGAAATTTTTTGCTGCGTGGTGCCCGAGGCGGAGCCATCATAAAAAACCCGCAACTTTTGCGTTTTAAGCTGTGTCTCACCCTGGGTCACGACGACATCGCCTTGAAAGGTGGCGCTGTTGGTCTTGTCTTCGACCTCGAGTTCTTCTGCCTCGATCTGGATCGGCTCCTTGTCGTTGGAGCCAAAGCCGGCGAATGCATCGGAGAAGGTTTGCGCAGCGGAGTAACCGGTCAATGCGCATAGAGAAAAAGCGCCAATAACAGCTACCTTTAGAAATTTCATCATAGGTTATTCCTCTTGCGCGCCCGGGGTCAGCACCATCTTGATACCGTCGGTAAACCGGACGATCCCCTTGTCCTGATCATAGGTCAATTGTCCAGCGTGAATGTTGCCATTTTCCGATCGGATCGAGAACGGCTCTGTCGTTTTCAACGCCCCGGATTTCAAATCAATAGTTACCTCAGCGAGGTCGACAATGTAGCCTTCACTCCACTCCACCTGAAGGCCATCATAGAGCGCAAGAGTTTCAGCGCCATTGTCATATGTTCCCTTGAGTGCTGAAACCTTCGCACTTTGAGAGGGGTCTAGCACGATATCGGCCCGGATGTTCTCAAGATCGATGATCCGGGGATCGCTTAGCCGCTGGATGGCTCTGACTGCGGACACTTTATAGGATCGTTCCCCGTCATGGCCGGAAAGCTCCGGGCGGTCCATAACAAGGCCGTCACTGCTAAGGCTTACATTTCCAATGCCGAGCCCGGTCAAAATATTGAACACGATGACCAATGCAGCCATGCCCGCCAGAATCAGCACCCCGGTGAGCGGCAGCAAGATACGTAAAACCTTGACCATCCGGCTGTGGCGACGCGCAGCGCGCTGTGCACGGCTTTCTGTAGGCTGTGCGGTCACTCCAGTCGTATCGGCTACTGCCATCGTCATTGCAGCGTGGATCCTCTAACGCTCATGAATGAGCGAAAATATCGTTTTCGTCCCAACCCTTGAGATCGAGCTCGGCGCGAGCCGGCAGGAATTCGAAACAGGCGTTGGCAATTTGCGTGCGCTCTTCTCGCTCGAGCATAGCTTCCAGGCGCATTTTTAGCTTGTGCAAGTGCAACACATCAGATGCTGCATAGGCCAGCTGTGCGTCCGAGAGGTTTTCGGCGGCCCAATCAGAGCTCTGCTGCTGTTTCGACAACTCGACCCCCACGAGCTCGCGGGTAATGTCCTTCAGGCCGTGGCGATCCGTATACGTCCGCACAAGCTTTGATGCGATTTTGGTGCACCACACCGGAGTCACCGCGATATCCAGATACTTCTTCAGAACGGCTACATCAAATCTTGCAAAATGAAAAATCTTCGGCTTGGAAGGATCAGCCAAAAGTCTGGCAAGGTTGGGCGCCTCGGGTTGGCCCCGTGCAATCTGCACTACATCGGCACTCCCGTCGCCCGAAGACAGCTGCACGACGCACAGACGATCTCGATGAGGGTTGAGCCCGAGGGTTTCAGTGTCAACCGCGACAGCCTCGGCATTTTCATAGGCAGAAAGATCAGGAAGATCGAGCTTGTGGCTGCGGATCGTCATAACAGTCACTGGCTCCTCAAACTGTCCCTGCGGCCTGCGGAGGAACTCAGGTAAATCGTGGCAAAGACGCCCATTTAAGATCATCTGTCAGGTAGAACATGAAAGGCCTTCGCGCAAGGTTTCCCCGACGCAATTCCTCTCTTTCGACCGCCTGCCAGGCAAACCGGGGCAGTATCACCCACTTCAGGGTGCAACAGCTATTGATCGCAGTCGTCAGGAAACAGAGGCATGCGGAAGGCGGATCAGAATACGGGTCTGAGATTCTCCGATCTCCCGCTCGATCGTGCCCGAGAGCTCCAGCTTGATGTTCATATCAATCAAACGCGTGCCAAAGCCCGTTTTTTTATCAGCCTGAAGAGCAATCGGCGCGCGCTTTTCGACCCACTCGATCAAAAGGCGGCGTTGGCGGCCACGCCCATCGATCCGCCAGGAAACAGACAAGACACCTTCAGCATCTGTCACAGCACCGTATTTGAGCGCGTTGGTCGCAAGCTCATGGAAGACCAGTCCCAATGCCTGGGTCGCCTTTTCGTTCACCTCAACCGGGTCGCCAGACAGAGCTTCATTGGCCACGTCATCACCAAGGACTTGAGACACTTCAGAAGAGAGCAGCTCCCTCAAATCCGCCCGCGACCACTGCGGGCGGGTCAGCATATCCTGAGCGTTCGCCATCGAGATCATTCTCGACTGGAAGGACTGCGAGAACTCTTCGAGGTCTTCGGAGTTGCTGGCGGTCTGACGCGCAATTGCCGCGATACGGGCAATCGCGTTTTTCAAGCGATGCTTCATTTCCTGAAGCATCAGTTCCTTTTCTTCGAGGCCTTTTCGATTTGCAGTTGCCAACGCCCTTGCAGTCATACCTGCGCGGAACTGGGCATGAGACAGCGCGGCTGCAAAAAAAGCGATCAGAAGGACCCCGACGCCGAGCCCATAGACCGGATAGTAGTCTGATGGATCGCGAAATTGTCTGGTTGGATAGATGTTGAATTCCCAATTCCTGCCCGCCACCTCGGCAGAAACGATCACCCTTGGCCCGCTATCCGCGACGCGGCTTTCGAAACCGCCGGATTTGTAAAGCTGAATCGGCTCGCTGCCGCTGACGTCGAATGTCTCGACCAGAACCGGCAACTGCGCTCCAGGCTCCAATGCCGCACGGTGAAGATCGCCTGCGCGAAAGGGGGCGTAGATAAATCCGTCGAGCAAGTCTTCCGCGGCTCCGTCACCCTCGTCAGCGCCGCGCGCATGCCAGGGAAGGTAGACAAGGAAGCCTGCCTGTTTGTCCTCGGTGATCTCCTGAACCAACTCCACCGGGCCGGAAGCAACCGCATCCCTGAGCTCTACGGCGCTTCTCATGGCCATGCGGCGAACCGGATCGCTGTACATGTCGTAGCCAAGGGCTGCCATGTTTCGCGGATTGGATGGTTCGAGCAGAATGATCGCGGTCCTGAGGTCTTCAGACGACTCCGGCCAGATTTCACGATCCAGATTGTAATTTCTCTTGAGATCAGCCGCGATGCCCGGCTCTGCATCTGGCTCAAAGACCTTGGCAAACCCGATCCCTTGAACGCCACTATACTCGCCGCTTAGATCCAGCCCTGAAACAAAGGCCGAAAACGCCTGCTCACTCACCTCGCCCTTGTTGGCAGAGTAGAGCGCACGCGTTGCGTGAAGCAGAGAGATGTGGTTTCCCACCCTCGAGACAATGCTGTTGCTAGCCTGCTCCGCCAAGGATGTGAAACGGCTTGTTTCGGCAAGCTTGACCGCCTCATGGTAAGACACCGTCGCACTAAGGCCAACTGCGGTAACCAGCAGAAACACAGAGGGAGAAATCAGGCGATACATTTAGGCTCCTGAAGAACAGTAACGCATCTTATTTTCTTTTGGGAAAGCAACAACAGATTTTTGGAGCCGCAGCATTGCCAACAAAAACATAAGCGCCACTTAACGCAGTTAAGTTGTCGCCCTTACTGCATCCAAGAGCATCGGCACCGGCTCAAAAAACGAAAAAAGGCCCGGAAACCGGACCTTTTTTCGGAATTTCGGATTTTGGCAGTCCATCCGAAAGAATATTTGGTGCCAGGAGAGGCATGTGATTTTTTAAATAAGTAATTGATCTATAATATCTCTATTCAGCTCAATTTTTGAAAGACCAACAAAAAGACCAACATTTTACTCGCAATAATCATCAAACGCCATCGAACCACCCGTCGTTAATGGTCACCTCCTCGATCATTCGTGTTTTCACTCCCAGATCATATTGCTTCAACAGGTCGCAAAGACGGTCGCCGTCGATAAGGTCGATGGCAATGGCTCCGTCTCGGGTGGCTTCCTCCGAGGACTGACTGGTGAAGGTTCCCGTGGTGATGAATAGGCCCTTGTCGGCCCGGCCTTGTACGGCGCCGCGAAAGTCGCGGATTTCCTTCGAACCGACACTGCCCTTCCAGCGCTTACACTGAAAATAGACCTGAAACGAAACCAAATTGACTCGCAACACCCCGACGCCATCGATGCCGCCATCGCCGGTCTTGCCGCGCACTTCCACTTTGATGAACCCGGCTTCCCTGAGGAGCCGCTGGGACAGGCGCTCGAAAGCGGCCGGGTCCATGGCGCGTATGACTTCCAGAAGCCTGACCTTCCAGTCCGCCGCGCCGCCATTGTCTTCTTCCGGCTCCAACTCGATCTGATCCGGGGCGGCTTGGCGTTTTGCCTTGCGCGCAGCTTCCTTCTCCAACTTTTCCTTGCGCTTGGCCTTGGACCGCTCGCGCTCCTCCTCAAGAACCTTTTTATGAATGGTTTCGGTCTGCTCCCTGCTAATGATAGCCTCGCCATCATCGGTGAGCGCCCAGATGCCTCGGGATGAATTTTCCAACGCCCCGCCGCGCTTCAGATACGTGCGCGCCCAGGCAAGGAAATAGGCGACGCGGGTTCGCGGATCGTCACCGGGCTGGGTGTAAGATTGCTCTTCCTCGGACAGGCCTTCGATCTCGATGACTTTTTCTTCTAGCTCCTGAATGGATGCCGAACCGCCGATCTGTTTCAAGGCCTCAATCGTCGCCAGCATCATACCCGGTAGGTCCGGCATGCCGGTCGGCTCTATAGTGAAGCGCCGCATCATTCTTGCCCCTTCATACTGGAGCGCAAAGCCTTCTCCAATGGACTACCGCTGGCACTGAACGCGCTTTTTCTTTTCCTCTCCACTTTCGGTTTGACCTTTTTCGCTGTTGCCTTGGCTTCGGCAAGTGCGCGCTCCTGATTCAATTTAAACAGCCGCGCCAGGATTTCATCCTCAGTTAGCTTGCCGTCGCGCCAGTCGTCGCCCCAGCCATAGGCCTCGGCCACCGCTTCATCCAGCGCCTTGTGAGCATGGTCCAGCCAGGCAGGCCTGGCGTTGTAGAGGTTGGTGAGCGTGCGTTTTTTGAGTTCCTTTGCCGCGGCGTCGTTCTTCGGCAGGATTCGGTCAGGATAGCCCAGCACGACCTCGGGTACCCGCTCCACCAATTCGACGGGATTTAGCCAGTTTTCCCGTAACTCGTTCAAGCGTGCAGCAGCAGCGTCAATTTTTTTCGCACGCGGGTCATCGGCGCAAGCGGCGGCAGGGATATTGGGTGTAAGGCCTTCGGGGAAGGGGAAGGTCTCGAAGGTGGTGGAGGGTGTATAACGAGGATCATTTCCAACCCCTAGTCGGTTACCTAAGCGTATTGACCACTCGACATGGAAACAGCTTTGAAGAATTCCAAATTGAGTATCGTCGTCTCTGGCAATTACAACAGTAGTACTATCACAAAGAGTGTTTACATTTGCCCATACGAAGAACCTATGTTTCGAGGTCAGGCTAGTAGCTATATAACGACGTTTAGAAAGTGCATGGCTTCTCATCTTTGGCATAACCTCACCAAAAAGCCACCAGTTACGCCGTCGTATCTCGCGGTTGTTTTTAATACGGTCTGGGTAAACGTTCTCAGTAACGTGCAAATACGGTTTTTCGTAAAATGCAGCCTCTTCATCCGTTTTTCCAAAGAAATCAACAACCCAACGTGCGCGATCACGAGTTACGATGTCTCGTCCTGACCACAGGCGTTTCAAAACGTTTGAGTTCTTGGAACCATCCGGGTTGGTTGGCAATTGCAGCCATTCCCGTGCAACCTCTTCGGTTACATCGAAGGGGCCGTTTTTTTGAATCCCAATAAAGGAAATTTCTTTATTTTGCGAGAGTCTTACTGCCGTTGAATAGTCGGCTGAGCCTAGATTTGGCCTCAGGTCAGCAAAAACGCCGTTGACCACAGTACCATTCAACTTATCGGGTCCATCATGGGAAATTCCAAAGCAAATCAGGGCCACCCGAACAGCAGCGCCCTCAACTGTCCACTCCTCGTCGTTCCAAGCATCAAAAATCCGACCGTGTTTAAGAATACTCTCTAAGACGACTCGACTTTCTTTTCCTGCGATCGAGTTTGTAGCCACTAGCCCTGCTCTTGAAAGATTGCCCGACCGAATTTGCCCCCAAGCTTTGACAAACCAATATGCCACGAGGTCGACACCGTCCGGCACCTCGGTATAAGCCCGACGTAGAGTGGCTGTGTAATCCTCGCCAAGTTCACGGATCATCTTTTTATTGCCCAAAAACGGCGGGTTCCCGATCACCACATCCGCCTTTGGCCAATCCGCCTGCGTTCCATCCTCATTCAAGACCGCATCGCGGTTTTCGATCGTGTTGAGCGTGCGCAAAATCGGATTTCTGGCCGCTTCAAAGCCGTTCCGCCGCATCCATTGGATTTCACCAATCCAGACAGAGACGCGCGCCAACTCCGCCGCATAGGCACTGAGCTCTATCCCGAGCACGACCTCCGGTCCAACTTGGGGAAATCCACGTGGCAAGCCCAGCGCCTCGGCTTCCAGATTCACCCGATGTTCGATATTCTTGAGTTCCAGCAAGGAGATATAAAGAAAGTTGCCCGAGCCGCAGGCCGGGTCCAGGGCCCGGAAGTTCTTGATCCTTGCAATAAAATCAAGGTGCAGCTTTTCAGCCTTGTCCAGCGCCCGTGTGCGTGCGGCCAGTTCCTTGCCACGCAACAGCTTTTCTTTTGTCTGTTTCGGGGCCTTGTCGATCAAAGCCTCAATCGCTGCCTTTACCTCGCCCCATTCGGCCAGAAGCGGTTCGACGATGACCGGATTAACAATCTGCATGATCTTTTCACGGTCGGTGTAATGAGCGCCAAGCTGGCTGCGCTTGGCCGGGTCCAAACCGCGTTCAAACAATGTGCCAAGGATAGACGGATCAATATCCGACCAGTCCAGCGTTGCTGCACGGATCAGGTCATCCAGATCTTCCGCTTCCAAGGGCAAGACATCATCACTGTCAAACAACCCGCCATTGAACCAATCCACCGTCTCAAAACCAACCATTCCGCCTTTTTCTTTCATGGCGGCAAACAGGCTCTTGGCATGTATGGCAAATGTGTCCGGTTGCGGCCGGGCAGCCTTGATCATCCGCTCAAACATCTTGTTCGGAAGCAGATCCACATCTTCGGCAAACATGCAGAACACAAGCCGGTTGATAAAATGAGCGACCTTGTGTGCTTCGTGGCCACGATCCCTGAGACTTTGGGCCATATTGGCAAAATTCTGCGCGGCCTGTTCGGTAACCAATTGCCGGGTTTTGCTAGGCTTGAGCTTCTCCGGATCGACGAAGGCATTGCGCAGCAGATCACGGTTTGTCGCGTCGGTCAGATCATCAAGCAGGATCGTGTGAACGTTTTGAACCGTGTTGGTCCAGTTGGTGTGGATGCGGATCACATCCATATCCGAAACGATAAGAAGCGGCGGATTTTCCAGCGCAATCGAATACTGTAGGAGCTGGTCGAAGGCCTTGTCGAGATTCGCCCGCTTGCCCTTGTATTCCCAAGCAAAGCTGTTTTTGCGCCAGACATCCGCCCAGCCTTCGCCACCACTCGTCTTGGACGCGCCTTTTTCAAAGGTGAACCACTCACCGGTAGGATCCGCAGTTATCGGATCGTCCAAGCCAAGGAGCCTGCAAATGTCATTGAAGTGGGATTGGGAAGCGGTACGTTCTTTTAATTGAACATTGCGCCATTTCTTGATGAATTCCGATGGCGTCATTTAGCGGACCCTGATTCCAACAATACAAGTGTTACATAAACCTAACTGCGATCTGAGGTTGTTTCCAGAGGGAACTCCAGTCCCGAGCACCTTGCTCTTGCAGCACCAGAATTGATCCAAATGATTTGAACTGCTTCATTCCTGTCTGAGAATGCAGGTCCCTATCCTCTACCCGGCATTCGCAGCCAAGTGCTTCAGAACCTGCTGGATTGTCATCGCGTCCGGCGCCTCCCCAGCTTCTAGCAATGCCTCGCCTCTTGTACCCAAACTCCCCAAAATCTCCGCCTGCCGGTGGCTTGAAACCTCGCCGTAGCTGGTGAAGGTCGTCAGCACATGTTCATGGCCAAGGTTCTGGCTCCAGGCCTTAAACTCTTCCGGCGTTCGACATTGGCGTTCGCCGATCAGCGCCAGCGTCTTGCGAAAACTGTGTGGGTTGAAATAGGGCAACCCGGCACCTTCGAAAGCCTGCCGGAAGATCTTACGGATCGGCCCTGCATTCGACCAATGGCTCCGCGACAGGCCTAGCGCGCCAAAGACGCGTTTGTCAGTCAGGCCAACCCTGGTTGACGGGAACAAGGGATCATCAGGACTGTACAGCCTTTCCTGGGTCAGAAAGCCAATCCAGTCGCGAACAATGGCTTCCACATCGACGCCAACAGGGAAGAACAGGGACAGGATTGTCTTGCGGTTCTTGGTGCGCACGGTTCGCGCATCCTGATTGACCGTTCGCCTCTCCAGATCCACATGCCGGATCGATAGCGAGGCCATTGCATCGTCGCGCACACCGGTCAGGAAGGCGAATGCGACAAGTGCGCGGTTGCGCCTTTCGATATCGGTTTCGGCTTTCATGGATTTCAGGACATGGTTGATCTGATCGGCGCTGGGCACGGGCCTCTCCCGCTTGGCCGTGGCAATGCGACCATCATTGGCGGAGGGATTGAAATAGTCAGCGTCCGAATAGCTGATCTTGGACTTGTAGCCCGGCTGCCCCGCCAACCAATGGAAAAACGCCTTCAAGGCCATCAAACGGGAATGGATTGTCGCCTTCGCCAGTGACTTACCCGTCTTCGGATTGATCTGTTCCGCCTGCTGCCGTTTGAACTTGCGCGCCTGCTCGATGTGAAAGGCGGCAAAGTCCTTGTGGCCGGTGGAGATCTCGAACAGGGTAAGGCTCGCCGCCACCTGGTCCGTGCTCTTTTCCGACATGCGCTTGGCCTCTTCCAGATAGGCAAGGTATTTGCGCTTAATCCGTTCGTTTTTCGAGTGGTGCTTACGCATGGTTTTTCAGCTCCTTTTCAAAGTGATCATTTGTGCAGGCAATAGCGCCCTCACCTATGGGTGTTTCCGCCTGCGGTTCGATCACCGTCAAAATCGCCTTCAAGGCCTCCAGACCGCTTGTTGAAACGCGCTTGTGCATCACCGTGGAACAGGCCTCGCAAAGCGCCCTGAGATTGCCTCCGGTGGCCGTCATGGGGTGGAACTCGACCTCATCGAACGCCGGGCGTCTGGGCGCTTTGCAGGACATGCAGAAGCATTCGTCCGGACGGCAGGACTGTTTCGGCCTGCGTTTGGTTTCGAGGAAACCCTTGAGGTCGCGCCCCAGGATCAATGCCGGACGTTGATCATTCAGGCACTCCAGGCCCTGTTTCAACCACCGCCGCACAGTGCCTTTGGCGACACCCAGCGCCCGCGCCGCCTCTTCGACTGTATAGCTGCGGTGGATCTTGATCAGGCGCCCGGTCGGACGCTTAACCGCCACGCTAGGCCGTCCCCGTTTCCAGAAGTGCGCGGATGTCCTCCACGCGCCAGACGGTGATGCGCTCTCCGAGTTTGACGGGTTTTGGAAATCGTCCGTCTTTCACGCCAGCCCACCAGGTCGACTTGCTGACTGGGATGGGACCTTCGGGCGCAAGAATGGATTTCAACCGGAGAAAACCAGTTTGAGGAAGTTCGGTTCGGAATAAAACTTTCGCATTCATGGTCGCGTTACCTGGACTAAACCGGACAACCCCGGCTGGTAACGGAAGACCTATTTTGTAAATGCGTGATTCGGGATGTTGGAACCTATTCTCCGGAAGGGGAGGTTATATCCTCCTTGTTTTGTCGCCCGGAATTTACAGCCCGGACCGTAGCCTCCCATGCAACATCAGGCATGTGATCTCCACCACAGGCCCACGCCGCTTCCAGAAACTCCATAAAAATCGTGTTCGGTCCTGAAGGTGCTTTCTCACCGGTAAGCAAAAACCACAGATGGGCAATTCGAGACACAAACTCATGGCGCCACTCCGACTTTGGTTTCCCGCCCTGTGGGGGCGAGATTTCATCGTATCTTTCGCCTGCCCAAAGCTCAAAAAGCCTTAGTTCGGAATCCAGCAATTTTAGAAGTTGAATAAAGTCGTCTGTAACAGAATACCGGAATGCCCGATCTTCCTTTGAAAGATCATTCATAATCGCTGAAAAATGCGGAATTTTTTCAATTTCAATTCTTGAGAATTCCGCAATGGATTCACGAAGTTCGCTACAGTTCTCGAGAAATCTTCTACAATCTCCTATGTCGAATTCTCGACGTTCTGGTGATCGGGAAGCTATATCCGAAAAAGCAAATTGTATGTGTGATCGAGCTAAGTTGTATGGGCCGAAAATTCGCCAAATTAATAATGAATAACGACTATTTTCCACTTCTGATCGGAACATAGGTCGCTTACTTCGAGAAGCAACGCTTTTTATTACATCATCGATCGGCAACCACTTTTGTGACCCATGCTCAGGCACGTAATCTTTGGGGATATTTTGTAAATCCATCGACATCATTCGGAGAGATGCATCTTGCAATATTCTCTCATGGTCTGACGCTTCATGGCTAGGAAAGGTGGAAACTTTTTCGCGCACAAATAGCCCCGTAAGAACTGTGCGGATAACCAGACTATAGCAGCTGCCTGATCTCCGCTGCCCACCAGTTTGCCATACGAACTCTCTCATCCCAATAGACGGCCCGGTGATAAGCTCTGCGGACTTCATCCGCCCCCACGTGTCCCAGCTCTGCCTCGATCGCGTCCGGATTCCATTTGCCGCTTTCGTTGAGCAAGGTTGACGCCGTCGCCCGAAAGCCATGCGCGGTCATTTCCTCCTTGGTGAAGCCCATCCGACGCAAAGCGGCATTCAAGGTGTTTTCGCTGATCGGACGCTTTGTCGATGAAACGGACGGGAAGACGAGTAGTCGGCTCCCGGTCAGTTGGTACAGTTCTTCAAGGATCTCGACTGCGGCGCCAGAAAGAGGCTTTCTGTGCTCCCTGCGCATCTTGGTTCGGGGTGCCGGAATTGTCCAAGTCGCGTTTTTCAGATCGAATTCAGTCCATTCAGCCAGTCTGAGCTCGCCGGGCCGCGGATAGAGAAGTGCCATCAGCTTAAGCGCGGCACGGGTCTCGTAAGAACCTTCATATTCCCAGACACAGCGAATAAGACCCGCCAGGCGCTGCCAGTCGGTAATTGCCGCCCGGTGGACCACCTTGGGCGTCGTCAGCGCTCCACGCAAACCGAAAGTGGGATCATTGTCTGCACGTGCCGTCGCAATCGCAAATCTGAATACCTGGCCTATCGTCGCCCGCAATCGGCGCGCTGTCTCATAGTTTCCCAGCGCCTCTATCTTTTGCAGGGAAGCCAAGATTTCTGAAGCAGTTATGTCCCTGATAGGCCGCCGACCAAGCTCCGACCTTGCCAAATTAAGAAGCCAGCGCTTTTTGGCAAGAGTTGTTTCGGCAAGCCCATCGCGTGTCACCTTCGAAAGCATGTCGTCTGCAATGATGTTGAATGTATTTGCACTGGAGAGCGCTACTTCAACCTTTTCAGCTTTGGCTCGCGATGCCGGATCAATTCCCTTGGCAAGCAGAGCCTTCGCAGCATCGCGCTTTTGACGCGCGTCCAGGAGGCTCACTTGCGGATATTTGCCTAATGCAAGTGCTTTTTGCTTTCCGCCGAACCTGTAGGCCAAACGCCATAGCTGACCACCTGCTGGCTTTAACAACAGGTACAAACCTTGGCTATCGCTCAGTTTTTTATCTTTTTCCGGAGCCTTCAGGCGCCGAATCTGGGCATCCGTCAGCGGCATTTTTGGTCTCGCATCACTGAATAAGACCAACATAAAAGGAACGCTTGTTGGTCTCTGACGCGAAATAGTACCAACAATTGATCCGGATACCAACAAACCTTACCGGACAACACCGGACACCAGAAACGAAAAAAGGCCCGGCGAACCGGACCTTTTTCGAAGTGTTTCGGATTTATTGGATCATCCAAAACCAAAATTTGGTGCCCAGGAGAGGACTCGAACCTCCACGCCCTTGCGAGCGCTAGCACCTGAAGCTAGTGCGTCTACCAATTCCGCCACCTGGGCTGTGAGAGGGGCTTTTAAGGACGGGTCGGGATCTTGTCAATCACAGAAGTGAAAACATTTACACTCATTCACAAGCAGAAAGGCGAACCCCTTCACAGGGTGACACCAAAGGTCTAAGAAACTGAGGAACGTTTGGTTCTCGCAAGAACTGCAACATCATTTGGACGCGACAAGGGGTCAACCGGCATGTCCATGGCTCTCAATGGAAAACTCGTAACAGTCTTCGGAGCATCCGGCTTTCTCGGACGCCATATCGTGCAGGCTCTTGCCCGCCGTGGCTACCGGATTCGCGCGGCAGTGCGCCGACCGGATCTTGCCGAACACCTCCAACCTCTTGGAGCGCCGGGCCAGATCATGCCGGTGCAGGCCAACCTGCGTTACCGATGGTCGGTTGACCGGGCCGTTCAAGGTGCAGATGCCGTCGTGAACGCTGTCGGGATCCTGTTTCCCTCAGGCAAGCAAAGCTTCGACGCGGTGCAATCATTCGGACCGCGCGCGATCGCCGAGGCTGCACGTGCAGCCGGTCTTTCGAGGATCACGCACATCTCTGCGATTGGCGCTGACGAGGCGTCCGCCTCCGACTATGCGCGTTCCAAGGCCGAAGGCGAGAAAGGCGTGCATGAGACGCTGCCGGGCAGTGTCATTCTGCGTCCCTCGATCGTGTTTGGTCCGGAAGATGATTTCTTCAACAAGTTCGCTTCCATGTCTCGGATCGCCCCGGTACTGCCACTGATTGGCGGCGGCGAAACAAAATTCCAGCCTGTCTACGTCTGTGACGTCGCAGAAGCGGCGGCAAAGTCTGTTGACGGAGTGCTGACCGCTGGCGCCACGTATGAGCTCGGTGGACCAGAAGTCGTCAGTTTCAAGGAATGTCTGGAGCTGATGCTCCACGTGACCCGTCGCAAGCGGACGCTTCTGCCAATTCCGTTTGACGTTGCAAATGCTCTTGGCCGCGTCATGCAGATCCTGCCGAAACCACTGCTCACGGCAGATCAAGTAGAGCTTCTGAGAAGCGATAATGTCGTTTCGGAAGTGG
Organism: Roseibium sp.; assembly: GCF_039982295.1. Taxonomy (GTDB): domain Bacteria; phylum Pseudomonadota; class Alphaproteobacteria; order Rhizobiales; family Stappiaceae; genus Roseibium. The sequence continues at coordinate 271,718 of NZ_JBDWYP010000033.1, read as the reverse complement.
CTATCAAGGAAGAGCGGACCCTCGAGGGCATGAGTGTCAAGCCGGCGACGCTGGCCGCCATCCTACCGACCTATCTGGATCGCTTTCGTGAACACGGACAGTTTGACGCGCATCGCGCCGCCTGATCGAAGGTCTTAACACTGATTTTTGAAACGGGCGGTCCAGGCCGCCCGTTTGGCTTCCGTCGCGCATAGCTTAGCGTCACCGCCTTCGGCGCAACTCGTCCGGCATCATTTCAAACCCCCTAGCGGTACGGGTGACGCCGATATCGCGAAGGCCACGATCATCGAGCCTGCGAAGCGCTCGAATGGTTCTACGGTATTCCAGCACTTCCCGTATCTGCCTGCCAATCAAGACAAGCAGCGTGAGAGGCAGGCTCCGGCTCGCCGCCTTTTGGCGGTAGATTCTATCGGTTACCATGGTCATGAATTCAGCTCCCTTTTCTGATGGCCGCGGGTGAAGTCCGTCCGGCGATAAAAAAAGAATGCCCGGTCAATCCTGACAGCAGGGAGTCAGGTATATTCCCGTTATGTTCCTTTTTCTGAGAATCTGTCAGAATTGGCTGAATGGGAAAGGAAGCATATGAACCCGATAGAACGTGCATTGGGCATCTTGCTGCTCCTCACAGGTGGAAAGCTTGTGACCGCAACAACGCTTTCGGAGCGCTTCGAAGTCTCGCTAAGAACGATCTATCGTGATGTGGATCGCTTGCTTGCGCTTGGCATTCCGATTGAAGCCGAGCGGGGCGCAGAGGGCGGCTACCGTCTGGAGAAAGGTTTTCTTCAGCCGCCTGTTGCGTTGACCCGTAGGGAGACTGCAGCACTTCTGACCGCCCTCGCCCTTGTGCGCGGCATTCGGACCATACCTCTCGTGGACGAGCTGGTCGCCGCTGAAAGCAAGCTCGTGGCATCACTTCCAAAGTCGGTGCAACCGCTCTTGAGCGAAGCCGACCGCATTATCGGTATCGAGCCAGTACCACCCGACATTTTCCATGCAGGTACACACCTCGAACCAAATGCTGGTTGGCAAAGTGCCCTCGATGGCTTCATGTCTGGCCTTCTGGCGAGCAAACGTGTTCGCTTCGATCATCTCAACCCGGCGCGGCCTCAACCTCGAGCCCATGACGTCGAGCCCTATGGCGTCTTGTTCGATCGGGATCTTTGGTACCTTGTCGGCCGATCTGTCGATGCTGACAGCCTGAAAATCTATCGCGCCGATCGTGTTCACAACATCGAAGTCAGCGGTTTCAGATTTCTACCGGACAAGACCTTTTCCATAGGACAATTTCTCGGCGGGGCCTGGCTGTCTCAGGCCATGCGCCGCTGGGAGGCAGAGCGGCCAAGTGCTTTGATACGGGTCACGGCTCAACACGCGACTAAACTCATGACCGACTGGTACTATCGGCATGCTGTTTTCACCCCCGGGACTGACGGCAAGGTTTTGATCAGCATTCCTGATGTCAGTCGAGACCGCCTTTTTCCCTTGATCCGCTGGCTCGGCCCGGGAGCTGAACTCATCGAACCCACGGATCTCAGAGAACCGCTCGCAGCTGAACTCGAAGACCTTGCAGCTGTGCACAGGGCGCAGGTGCCATGACTTCGATCAGCCGAGGTAATAGAGCCCCATAAAGCCGAGCAGGCCAACAACAATGCGCCACCAGGCAAAGGGTGCAAAACCGTGCCGTGTGACGAAATCGAGTAGGCCTTTCACTACAAAGACGCCAGCGACAAAGGATGCAATGAAGCCGATCGTAATGATCACGGCGTCATTCATCGAAAGAACATCGCGGTTCTTGTAGAGATCATAAGCAAAGGCGCCGGCCATCGTTGGCATGGCCAGAAAGAAAGAGAACTCAGCTGCAGAACGCTTGTCGGTGCCCATCAGCAAGGACCCCGCAATTGTAGAGCCCGACCGGGAAACACCCGGAGCCATGGCAAGACACTGAAACAGGCCAATCTTGAAACAGAGGCTCAGCGGATAGTCCATCACGTCGGTGTAGCGCGGCTTAAGAGGCAGCCTGTCGATCCAGAGCAGAATGATGCCGCCAACCAGCAGGGTTGTGCAGATCAGAGCAGGTGACTCGAACAAGACGGTCTTGATAAAGCCATGCGCCATGACCCCGATGACGGCGGCCGGCAGAAAAGCCAAAAAAATGCCGAAGACAAACCGCCTCGACTTTCCATCGCTCGGCAATGCCATGGCCAAGTTCCAAAGCCGCGCGGCATAGACAGTCAGGATCGCGAGGATGGCACCAAGTTGGATCAAGACCTCAAAGGTCTTGCCTGTGCTCTCAAAGCCCAGAAAATGCCCCAAAAGCAGAATGTGACCGGTCGAAGACACCGGAATGAACTCTGTAAGACCCTCAACAATCCCCAGAATCAGCGCGTTGATGATCGTTTGTTCTTCCATCAAAAAAGTCTCCAAATGGCCTAAAAATCAGCTTTGCCGGATACCGCCAAAATCGACACACAATTTCCAATAAATTCGGTTCGCGTCAAACCCTTGATAACCACCCTTAGGACATAATTGACAGCTATCGGCACGTTATCAGGTGCCGTACACAAACCGTCTCCAACAGGCTGTTCCAACCTCTTTCATGCTCACGCTCTATCATCATCCGTTCTCGCCGTCGTCCCGCTTCGTTCGTTTGATGCTGAAGGAGTACGGAGCCGAATATCAGGAACGGACCATAAATCCCTGGGAGCGCCCCGCGGAACTGCTCGAACTCAACCCGGCCGGCACAGTGCCCGTCCTCGTTGAGAACGATGGACCTCCCATTTGCGGCCCCTCGCCCATCATGGAATACCTTGACGAGACGCGCGGTTACGCCGTCGCGGACAGGCGTTTGATGCCGGATCACCCGGATGCGCGCGCAGAGTGCCGCCGTCTGGTCGATTGGTCCCTCAGCAAGTTTGACCTTGAGGTCGTCGGCCATCTTGTCCGGGAACGGATCTACAAGCAGACGATGCCGAAGTCCGCAGGCGGTGGCGAGCCAGACTCTGCCGCACTGCGGGTCGCACGCGCAAACATCCACCACCATCTGCGATATTTCGGTTATCTTGTGGCTTCGCGCAGGTGGATCGCGGGGGATCGGCTGTCATTCGCCGATTTCGCGCTCGCAGCCGAGCTTTCCTGCGCTGACTATCTGGGTGAAGTGCCATGGGCGGCGGAAGACAACGTGAAGAGCTGGTACGCTCGGGTCAAATCACGACCGAGCATGCGGCCACTTCTGGGCGAAAAGATCCTGGGAATGCCGGCGGCAGCGACCTATGCGGATCTGGACTTCTGAGCAATACGGCAGCCAAGCCCGGCAAGACCGAAAAGCTGATCAAGGCGCTCGAAGACAAGGCCTCAAGCCTCGGGTTCGACGGGCTCAGGATCACCTCCGCAACCAGCATTCCACGTGCCCCCGAGCGACTGCGCCAGTTTCTGGACGCGGGCCATCACGGCAGCATGAGCTGGATGCAAGAGACCGCCGAACGCCGAGGGGACCCTCGCACACTTTGGCCGGAAGTCAGGTCAGTGATCATGCTGGCCATGAACTATGGGCCCGAAGGCAACCCGCTTGCTCATCTGGATAACCCGCAAAGCGCTGGCATATCGGTCTACGCCCGGCACCGGGACTATCATGATGTCATCAAGGGGCGGCTGAAGGAGCTTGCCAATTTCATCGGCTCGCGCGCGGGCGGTGATGTCAAAGTCTTCGTCGACACAGCTCCCGTCATGGAAAAGCCACTTGCAGAAGCGGCTGGCCTCGGATGGCAGGGCAAACATACAAATCTGGTGTCCCGCGAACTCGGGTCCTGGTTTTTTCTGGGATCGATCTTCACGACATTGGAACTGCCCCCGTCCGGCGGAGAGGTCGATCATTGTGGTTCCTGCCGGGCCTGTCTTGAAAGTTGCCCGACTGACGCCTTCCCGGCCCCCTATCAGATCGACGCACGGCGCTGCATTTCCTATCTGACGATCGAGCACGCAGGGCCGATCCCCGCAGAGTTTCGAAAACCAATGGGCAACCGGATCTATGGCTGTGATGACTGCCTGGCAGCCTGCCCCTGGAACAAATTCGCCTCGACGGCCAGCGAGGCAAAGTTGATCGCGCGAGAGGATCTGAAATCACCCCGGCTCGACGACCTTCTCCCACTTGACGATGCCGCATTTCGAAAGCTCTTTTCCGGATCGCCTATCAAGAGAATTGGGCGAAACAGATTTTTGCGGAACGTGTTGATCGCTGCCGGAAACTCAGGGGAATCGGAACTCCTGACGAAAGTACGAGCCCTGTTGGATGACGATGCCCCCATAGTCAGAGGCGCCGCAGTCTGGGCCTTTCGGCAACTTGCACCGGAAGACGAGAGCTCTGCAGAGCTGGCACGACGGTTCGAAAACGAAACCGACCCGGGCGTTCGCGAAGAGTGGGCTGCCTAAGCGCTACTCCGCAGCCTCGAGCATCGCTGGCGCTATCCTCGCAGCGCAGTACTTGAACTCCGGAATTTTCCCGAAAGGATCCAACTGAGGATTTGTCAGGAAATTCGCTGGAGCCTCATGAAAACAGAACGGAATGAAGAGCATTCCAGTTGAAACGTCGCGGTCGGCGCGAAGCGTCAATGTGATCGTCCCGCGACGGGTTTCGACCCTCACCTGCTGTCCGACTTCCAATCCAGCCTTGCGAATTTCCTTGGGATGCATGGACACAACAGGCTCCGGCTCGATCGCATCCAGCACTGTTGCACGACGTGTCATGGCGCCGGTGTGCCAATGCTCCAGCATACGACCTGTCGTCAAAACGAGCGGGAATTCCGCGTCCGGCAACTCGGCTGGAGGCACAAGGTCCGTCGGAACAATCCTTGCCCGGCCGTCACTGGTCGGGAAGGACTGGCCGAAGAGAATCTCATTGCCAGGTGCATGGTCATCGTCCGCGGGATAGGTCACCGTTCCATCGCGTTCCAATCGCTGCCAGGAAATGTGCTCCAGCGAACGCATGTGCGTGCGCATTTCCTCGTAGACCTCCGGCACGCCCGAGTAATCCCAATCCAGACCTACCCGGTTCGCAAGTTCGATGATCAGATCCAGGTCCGGTCGCGCCTCACCTGGTGCAGGAACGCAAGGACGTCCGATCTGGACCTGACGGTTGGTGTTGGTGAAGGTGCCGAGTTTTTCGGCGTGAGCCGTAGCCGGCAAGATCACATCCGCATGCCAGGCAGTCTCCGTCAGGAAGATATCTTGCACGACAAGGTGCTGCAGGCTCGTCAGGGCCTTGCGCGCATGATGCTGGTCCGGGTCTGACATGGCCGGGTTTTCGCCCATAACATACATGGCTTCGATTCCACCGGCGAGGATATCATCCATGATTTCAACGACGGTCAGTCCACGCTGCGGATCCAGCGTGCGTCCCCAGGCATCCTCGAATTCAGCCAGGATCGCCGGATCTTCAACCGAGCGGTAATCCGGGAACACTTGCGGAATGAGACCTGCGTCCGAAGCACCCTGCACGTTGTTTTGACCGCGGAGCGGGTGGAGGCCGGTCCCGGGCCTTCCGATGTGTCCGGTTGTCAGTGCCATGGCAATCAGGCAGCGGACGTTGTCGGTTCCGTGCACGTGCTGCGAGACGCCCATCCCCCAGAAGATGATCGACTTGCCGCTTTTCGCGTACAGGCGAGCGACATCGCGCAGGGTTTCAGCGTCGATGCCACAGACAGGTCCCATTGCCTCAGGCGTAAAATCCGCAATCTTGTCCTTAAGTGCCTCAAAGCCATCCACATGCGCTGCAATGTATTGGCTGTCGTAAAGCCCTTCGGTGATGATCACGTTCAATATTGCGTTCAGCATCGCGACGTCGGAGCCGGGCTTGAACACCAGCGCATGATCGGCGAAACGCATCAGACCCTGGTGACGCGGGTCCATGACGACAAGCTTGGCACCACGTTGGGCCGCCTGCTTCAGATATGTTGCCGCAACAGGGTGGTTCTGCTCAGGCCGTGCACCGATGACAATGATACAATCCGCATCGAGTGCCGCACTGAAGGGCGCCGTGACCGCGCCAGAACCGATACCCTCCATCAGCGCAGCAACTGAAGAAGCATGGCACAGACGCGTGCAATGGTCGACGTTGTTGGTGCCAAATCCCTGACGGATGAACTTCTGGAAAAGATAGGCTTCTTCATTGGAGCCTTTGGCTGATCCAAAGCCAGCGAGACCTGCCCCGCCCTTTTTGCCGTAGCTCTTTTTCAAGCCATCTGCAGCGCAATCAAGCGCTTCCTCCCAGGATGCCTCCCGGAACACGGACAAATAGTTGGACGGGTTTAGCCTCCGGCCAGGGTCTTTGGGTGCATCCTCCCGCCGAATCAGCGGCTTCGTCAAACGCTCAGGACTTGAGACATAGTCGAAGCCAAACCGTCCTTTGACGCAAAGCCGGTTCTCATTGGCAGGTCCGTCGCGCCCTTCGACCTTTACGATCTTGCCGTCGCTGACCGACACTGAGGTCAAACAGCCAACGCCACAGAATGGACAGACACTGTCGACGGTTTCGTCCGGATAGACCATTCGCATCGCAGCCGTCTCATCCATCAGGCTTTTTTCGAAGAGTGCGCCCGTCGGACAGGCAGACACGCATTCACCGCAAGCGACACAACTTGAAAGGCCCATCGGGTCCGCGAGGTCGAAAACAGGCGCCGCGTGATTGCCGCGCCACCCCATCCCGATGACTTCATTGACCTGGACCTCACGACAGGCTCGCTCGCAAAGGTTACAGGCAATGCAAGCTTCAAGATTGACGGCAATTGCGGGATGGGAGACGTCCTGCGCCGGCTTTTCGCAGGGTGTATAACGGCTTGCGGTAACGCCAAGACTGTCAGACCAGCGCCAAAAGTCACTTTCCGGATCAGGATGCGCATGCCGCTCTGGCTGATCGGCCATCAATAGTTCGAAAACCATTTCGCGGGCCTTGGTTGCCCGTTCAGTCGCCGTGTTCACGACCATACCTTCGGCAGGATGGCGGACGCAGGAGGCAGTTAGGGTGCGCTCCCCTTCGATGTCCACCATACAGGCACGGCAATTACCGTCCGAGCGATAGCCCGGAGCATCCTTGTGACACAAATGAGGAATGTCGACACCTTGCCTCTTCGCCACTTGCCAGATGGTTTCATGTTCGGATGCGGTGACGGACTTTCCGTCAAGCGTAAAGGTGACGGCGGCGCTCATTGCTCAAACTCCTCCGGGAAGAATCTGAGGACTGAGGACACTGGGTTGGGCGCAGCTTGCCCAAGGCCACAAATAGACGCTGAACGCATGACCTCATTCAAATCCGCTATTTTGTTCCTGTCCCAGGTCTCCTCCGCCAGAAGCGAGACCATCTTTTCCGTACCTGAGCGGCAAGGCGTGCACTGACCGCAGCTTTCATGTTTGAAGAACCGCATGAGATTGAGTGCGACGTCGCGCATATTGTCGCGATCTGAAAAGACCACCACGGCATGGCTTCCGATAAAACAGCCGTGTTTTTCCAACGTGCCAAAATCGAGAGGTTCATCGCCAAGTGAGGCTGGCAGGATCCCACCAGAAGCTCCACCGGGAAGATAGGCCTTAAAGGTATGACCGTCCTCCATTCCGCCGCAGAACTCTTCGATAAGTTCCTTCATGGTGATACCGGCCGGCGCTTCTTTGACGCCCGGGTTCTTAACGCGCCCGGAGACTGAGAAAGACCGAAAACCCTTGTGGCCACGGCGACCCTGAGTGGCGAACCAGTCCGATCCTTTCTCGATGATGTCACGGAGCCAGAACAAGGTCTCAACGTTGTGATTGAGTGTCGGTCGGCCAAACAGTCCCACTTGTGCAATATATGGTGGCCTGTGACGCGGCAGTCCGCGCTTGCCTTCGATGGATTCGATCATCGCGCTTTCTTCGCCGCAGATATAGGCACCTGCGCCACGCCGGAGTTCGATATCTATCGTCGTGATGACACCACTCTCTCTGAGAAGCGCGATTTCGGCTTTCAGGATCGCGAGAACGGCCGGGTACTCATCGCGCATGTAGAGGTAAATGCGCTCCGCACCAATTGCATGGGCCGCAATGAGGGCGCCTTCCAGCATGCGATGCGGATCCCGTTCAAGATGGTAACGATCCTTGAACGTCCCTGGCTCTCCCTCATCTCCATTCACGGTCAAATATTTCGGCCCCGGTAGGTCGTGAACAATCTTCCACTTTGTACCGGTGGGGAACCCTGCTCCGCCCAGACCGCGAAGGCCAGCTGCCAATGCATGATCGGCGATGTCGACAGCGTTCAAACTTCCAGCCCTGACCTTTTGCAACACCTCATAGCCGCCGGCTTCAAGATAGGCTTTCAGCCCTACAAACTCTGGAAGAAGCGGTTGTTGATCTCCCGCATAGATCGCCGAGTGAACCGCGAGTTCATTCGCGTTATCGATGGCCGTCTTGCCGACCTGGACCGCAGGCGCGCCCGCGCATCTTCCGATGCAGGGAACCTTTTGAACCCTTACCTTGGAAGGATCCAAACCTGTTTGAAGAGAGGCTGCCAGCACTTCGCTGCCCTTGAGCGAACAGGCAATGCTGTCGCAGACCCTCACTGTCAGTGGAGCAGGCGCCGCTTCGCCTTCCCGAACGATGTCAAAGTGGTGATAAAAACTCGCAACCTCGAAAACCTCGGCCTGAGACAGACGCATCTCTTCGGCTAGCGCCTTCAGATGCCGAGCATGCAGACACCCGAATTCGTCCTGGATCTCATGGAGATATTCAATCAGAAGGTCGCGCTTCCGCGGCTCATCTCCCAGGAGATTGCGAACATCTTCAAGGGCTTTTTCTTCGAGCTGACGGCCCTTGGGCTGGGACGGCTTTCTGGAAAGCCCCTTGCCGAATGTCATGTCATCTGTTCCCACTGGCTATAACAGCTTGAGGAAACGTCCTTCCATTCGCAATGGCAAGTCATCAATGCGGATTGTCTGATAATCTGAAATTATCAAATTTCAGGAAATTTCCGGTATCGCGGCAACCAGAGCTGAAGTCACAGGCAGCGCTGGTTCACGCTGTGGCACCAGAATGCCAAGCTTCGCCCGGGCATCAGGGGCGACCAGATCGAGAACCTGCAGGCCCTCACTCAGCCCAGCGTCCACCTGAAGGCGTGGCAGGATTGTCGCAAAGCCACCGTCGCGAACAAGTGCAAGTATGGCGTTGAAGCTGTTCGATTCAAATAGGGTTTCAGGCGTCTTACCTGCCCTTGCAAACGCAGTTTCTATGATCCGGCGGTTCTGCATGTCGGGCGTCAGCAAACAAAGTGGCAGGTCAGCCGCCCGAGACCAGGTCATCTCCGTCGCGTTGTTCGCTTTGAGATCGACATTTTTCGCCGCTACGAGACAGTAGGTTTCCTCGTAGATCGGAAATGCTTTGCAATCCGCCGGAGTGCCTTCAGCCAGGTAGGTGAGCCCTGAATCAAGGCTAAAGTCCGCCAGTCCAGCCTCAATCGCAGATGATGACAGCGATAGAACCCGGAAGGTGATGCGAGGATGAATCCGCGCAAGGCGCCCGCAAAGGCGGCCCCCGTACGGCGCTGCCGATGGTACAACTCCGAGCCGCAGGACCCCAGAGGGGCTGCCAGAAACGGCGACGTCTTGCACCAGGCCGCCGCAGTCCGACAAAATGCGCCTTGCCCAGACGAGGATCCGCTCTCCCTCCGGCGTAAAACCCTCGAACCGTTTTCCCCGGAAGATCAATGGCGTTGCGAGAGCTGCCTCCAGACGCCGTATTCTTGCTGACAGGGCTGGCTGCGACAGGCCACATGCAGCGGCAGCCCGAGCGAAATGCCTGTGTTCCGACATGGCTAGAAGAAGGCGAAGATCAATCAGATCGAATGGAGGAAGACGATCCATCATCTCGGCTAGGCCGTCAGATGAGAAAAAGCAGCCACAACATCTTCATAGACGCGCCGTTTGAAGGGGACGATCAATCCGGGCAGTGTCCGAGCGTCCACCCATTTCCATTCGCAAAACTCAGGCTTATGGCCATCAGGCGGTGAGAGAACGTTGATCTCATCAACCGGGCCGTCGAAACGCACAGCAAACCATTTCTGCGCCTGTCCGCGGTATTTCTTCCGCCGTGACACGGCGACAACTTCCGCCGGATAGTCGTAGGTCAGCCAGTCAGCAGTCTCGCCGATAACCGATACGGAACGGATCGAGGTTTCTTCGTAAAGCTCTCTCAGCGCGGCTACTTGTGGATCCTCGCTGGCGTCGATCCCGCCCTGCGGCATTTGCCATGCGAATTCGTACTCGGAAGCTCCATTGCCGTCGTCGCGCTTACCGACCCAGACCTTCCCGGCCTCGTTCAGCACCATGATTCCGACGCAGGGGCGGTAAGGCAGTCCGTCCGAAACGACTGGAAAGCCAGGGGCCGTTTTTTCTTTAGGCACGGAAATCACTCACCGATCAATTGTTGCGCTCACGGGGACGAGCAAAAGGCCCCGCTCTTCAAGGTCGCGAGACCAGATCTCAAGCTGACGGATTGTGACCGGCAGCGCCGAACCAGAGGCCACGGCCACACCACGTGCTCTCGCGACGCCCTCCAACTGAAGCAGTTTCGCGTTGATCTGATCTTCCCGTGGAACGGCATCCAGCACGACATCAACCGCACTGAAGGGCGCTTTAACCTCGGCGGCGACTTCTGCAGACATGCTGCGCGAAGATGCCCCGTTGTCGACGAACATCAGGCCGCGGCCGGTGAGCTTTTCCAAAAGGTACTGCATGGAGGGTCGCGTCGAGGTATAGCGCGCACCCATCTCATTGATGACGCCAACGTAGTTTGTGACCCGTGTCATCAACCAAGCCAAACGATCCATCATCTCACCGGGACGCAGACTGATAAGCAGAGTATGCGGACCGGGATCATTGTCAGGAAAGTCGAAGGGCTCCAGCGGCAACTGGAGCAGAAGTTCGTGCCCCTTGGTGCGTGCGCTCTGCATCCAGCGGTCCATGTTGGAGCCATAGGGCGCCATGGCAAAGGTCACGTCGGCCGGCAGACTGTCAATTGCATTCTGCGTACCGGCCTCACTCAGCCCAAGTCCACCGATGATTACTGCGATCTTTGGAATCGACGCAAATTCACTCGAAAATGGGCGCGCATAGGCATCCAGAGGCCGGACACCATCAGAGCTGATACGCGGCAAGAACCCGTAGTCTGATCTCTCGCTGACACGCGGATCCGCGTTGATCAGAAGCCCCGCAGACGTCCGATTGTCCGCGGCCGACGCCTGAAGGTTATAGCGAGGCCCAAGACTGGCATTGTTCTGTTCGCGCCTCAGATTCGGTCCCAGATCGCCTTCCAGAGATGGGCGAATTTCAACTACTTCGATATCTCGAGAAGAGAGGCCGTTGACGGCATTCTCCAGAGGCACGACGGCAACCGGCTCGCCGCCGAAGGGATCGTTCACCACGCCCATCCAGATCGCTGCAGTTGTCGCCACAACGCTCAAGATCCCCACCCCCATCAATCCAAAGGGGAGACGAAGGATTCGCCGTTTTCCAAGTCCTAAGGGTGCAGAGAGATCTTCACTCGCCATGGCGTCCGTCGGGCATCCTTTGTTTCGGCTTGAGCAGAAGAGTGGTGGCCGCGCTCCTGTTTGAGAGCACGGCCACCAGCTTTATCAATTTGGCGCCGAAGCGGAATCACCGGTCGGCGGGAAGGCGCTGTTCACCTGTTCGCCGCGCAAGAGATCAAGCGCCAACTTCAATTGTGTATCTTCATCCGGGTCGGCCGGCACGTAGGCCTGGCTACCAGACTGCTCTTTTTCACCTTCCTCGCCTTCGGCTTCCAGGTGGCCTCGCAATCCGGCTTCGCCCTTGGTTTCAGCCCGGCCTTTAAGCTCATCTGGCAAGTCCTGAAGCGACTCGATGTCAGGAGCGATGCCCTTGGCCTGAATGGAGACACCAGAAGGCGTGTAGTAGCGCGCCGTCGTCAGGCGAATAGCGCCATTAGCACCTAGTGGAATAATGGTCTGAACCGAACCCTTGCCGAACGAACGTGTGCCAAGGATCGTCGCCCGGCGATGATCCTGCAGAGCACCTGCTACAATCTCCGATGCAGAGGCGGAGCCGCCGTTTACCAGAATGATAACCGGCTTGCCATCGGTCAGGTCACCGCTGCGCGCATTGTAGCGCTGGGTCTCATCCGAATTCCTGCCGCGCGTCGACACAATCTCTCCACGTTCCAGGAACGCATCAGAGACCGCGATAGCCTGGTCAAGAAGTCCGCCCGGGTTGTTGCGAAGGTCGATGACGAAGCCCTTGAGGTTATCCTCGCCGATGTTGCTCGCCGTTTCTTCGATGCCCTTCTTCAGGCCATCGAATGTCTGTTCATTGAATTGGGTGATGCGGACATAGCCAACATCACCTTCTTCACGCCAGCGCACCGAGCGAATGCGGATGATGTCGCGCGTGATGGTGATGTCGAGCGGCTCGCCTGCACCCTCGCGCCGAATTGTCACGACGATGTCGGTCTTGACCGGGCCACGCATCTTTTCGACTGCTTCATTCAGGGTCAGTCCCTGAACCTGCTCGCCGTCGATATGAGTGATCAGGTCACCCGCCAGAACACCCGCCTTGTAGGCCGGAGTATCATCGATCGGGGATACGACCTTGACGAGGCCGTCTTCCATGGTGACTTCGATGCCGAGTCCACCAAATTCGCCGCGTGTCTGCACCTGCATGTCACGGAAACTCTTGGGCGACATGTAGCTGGAGTGAGGGTCCAGCGAGGTCAGCATGCCGTTGATCGCATTTTCAATCAGCTGCGCATCATCTGGCATTTCCACGTAGTCGGAGCGCACGCGCTCAAACACATCACCAAAGAGATTGAGTTGGCGATAGGTGTCGGACGCAGCGGCATTGGCCGCGTCACTGACCCGGAAGGGTATCTGGGTGAGCGTGGTGACTGCAGCAGCCCCCATCAGTGCGCCAACGAGTAGCAGTGAAGCTTTCCGAATCATCCGCGAGCCTTTTCTTCTTCAACGCGCACCCACCAAGGTGTGGGATCGATCGCACTTCCGTCTTTGCGAAATTCAACATACAGGATCGGTTGGGAGGAACCCAAACCAATCGTGGAGGCACTTGCCCATTTGGTTGTGCCCATAACGCCTACAGGTTCCCCTGCAAGCACGAATTGCCCCAATTCAGCGTCGATTCGGTCCATGCCGGCAAGAAGCACATGGTAACCGCCGCCTGTGTTCAGGATCAAGAGCTGACCGAACGAACGAAAGGGGCCAGCATAGACAACCCAGCCATCAGAAGGCGAGGTAACACGCGATACTGCTCGAGTTGTGATCGATTGCCCTTGTGTGAGGCTACCGAACTCATCTTCCTGACCGAAGTCCCGCACCATCTCACCCGAAACCGGACGGGGCAAGCGACCTTTTGTATCCTCAAAGGCTACTGCCGGCGCCAGCCGACCGGGATCAGAGAAAGGATCCTCGCGCTCGCTCTGGTCAAGACGTGCTTGCCGTTCTGCCTCACGAGACTTTTCTGCAGCGGCTCTGGCGCTCTCGATCTCGCGTTCAAGATCAGCGATCAATTCCTTGAGAGTACCCGCCTTTGCGGCCAGTTCCTGCGATCTTGCCTTTTCCTGAGCAAGCTCTGCCGCCGTCTTCTCTCGCTCCTGGCGCTTGGCGCTCAGGAGCAGCTCAAGGCGTGACTTTTCTTCCGCAAGACGCATGGCGTCGCCGCGCAAACTCGTCTTTTCTTCTGCGATAACAGACTTCAAACGGCTGAGTTCTGCCAAGTCGGCGGCGAGCGCTTCAGTTTCCACTCTCAGTTCAGGCATGACCGCGTTGAGTAGAATTGCACTTCGTACCGCGGCGAGTGCGTCGCTAGGGCGCACCGCCAACGCTGGCGGTGGGCGGCGGCCAATACGCTGAAGCGCGGCCAAAACCTCCGCAAGAACACCTCGGCGTCCTCTCAAGGACACCCTCACAGTGTCTTCGTTTTCCGCGAGACGAAGAAGCCGCCGCTCGGTGTCGGTGAGTTTGGTCTCGAGAGACTTGATGGTATCGGCGGCCGTCAGGATCTTGCTGTTGAGCGTGTCTCTGTCCCGGTCGATCAGCTGGATTTCCCGCTCGATTTCCGACTGCCTTTGGTCCGAGACTTCCATGTCCCGCCCCAGTGCCAAAAGCTCCTGCTCCCGCGCCTGTTTTTGTTGAGCCGCTTGATCGATTTCCGGAGAGGCCGACACCGTCTCAGTCGCTTCGACAGTTTCGGTGGATATTGCCGGATCGATTGCGACCAGCAGCAGAAATCCCGATGCCACAATCGACGAGATAACACCCAGCGAGCAGCTCATCCGCTCATGCGGGCAGAGCCTCAATTTTATCGCGTGCCATCTGCCGATCAATCGGTCCGTCATAAGGAGTCGATACCCAATGCATCGTTAAGGAACCGTTCACCAGATGCTGCTGCGGGGCCGCGTCTGGCAAGAATACAACCTAGCGGGCGATTACGGCGACAACCGGGCATCACGCGACGCGGCAACTTCAATCAAAAGCCTCGTGGCCTCTGATTATTCGCGATGGTAAGGATGACCGGCCTGAATCGTCAGGGCGCGGTAGATCTGCTCAGCCAGCAGAATGCGAACGATCTGATGAGGCCAGGTCATCGCCCCGAAGGCAATTTTCAGGTCGGCCCGAGCCAATATGCGATCGCCATGCCCATCCGCGCCGCCAATGACGAAAGAGACATCAGGAACACCATCATCTTTCCAGGCTTCCAGCTTCGAGCTGAAATCAGGACTGCTCAGGGATTTGCCGCGCTCGTCCAGGACAACGAGCTTCCCGCCGGACGGGAAGCAGGCCTCCAGAGATGCAGCTTCTTCTGCCTTGCGATCCGGCCCCCTTTGTGCACGGCTTTCGGCAATCTCCCTGACGGAGACATCCGCCAAGCCGAGACTGCGGCCGGTCTTTCTGGCCCGATCAATATAGCGGTCGAACAAATCCTTGTCGGACCCGGACTTCATGCGTCCGACACAGGTTATATTAAACCGCATTGCATCCCTTGCAGGGCCTGAGGCCCCGCACTTTCACTCTCTCAGACCAGTCCGCTTGCTAGCCGACGTACTGCGGTGCGTCGTCCGGCTCAGGGGCCCACATTTTCTCGAGGTTGTAAAAACCCCGCACTTCAGGACGAAAAATGTGGACGATGACGTCACCGGCATCGATCAAAACCCAATCGCAGGTCGTCAGACCTTCAACGTTGGCGTTACCGGCACCCGCATCTTTGACATCGCGCAGAAGGTGATCAGCGATCGCACCCACATGACGATGCGAGCGACCCGAGGCGATCACCATCTGATCCGCCAATGAGCTTTTACCGGAGATTTGGAGAGTCACAATGTCCTCTGCCTTGGAGTCTTCAAGACTGGCGAGAACCGTATCGATCAGCTCACCCGAAAGTTCAGCGCTTGCGGGAGACTGTTTCGGAGCGGACTGGATGGCCCCCTCGCTTTCAAAGGTCATGGTCAGGTGTAGTGCCTTTCGCCTTGTTGCCCCCGCACATCATGTCGGGGGACGGTTTGACCGTACCCAGGGCGCCATGTCGGCGACCTTCTATAGAATAAGCCCTTCAACTTTGCATTTTCAAGACATGCAACAAATCCAGGGGCTTCACTTTCCGTTACGGAATCTTCTTTTGCCTCAAACTTGTTGAGGACGTGTGGTCGAGTGCAGTGTGCAGAAATGCCCAAGCTGGCGGCTTTAGATGTGCCAGCAAGGGCGCGTCTTCCTCTGCAACTCTTTGGCGCTCATAGGCTTTCGCCAGTGGTGCGCCGAGGGTCGCCAATGACGACCCCGGTCGGTCGATGATCGCGATCGGAACGGTTTGAACAATCGACTGCCAATCTTGCCAATCATGAAATCCGGCGAGATTGTCAGCACCCATAACCCAAACAAAGTTCAACGCAGGACGTTTTCGCTTCAGCAACTGCACCGTCTTTGCCGTGTAGGGCGATCCGAGAATCACTTCGTGAGCGCAAACCCTCATCTTAGGATGGTTGGCCAATGCGTTTGTCATATGGACCCGCGTCTTGAGCGGCGCAAGTTCGGCGTGATCCTTGAGAGGGTTTCCAGGAGTAACCAGCCACCAGATCTGATCAAGATCCAGACGCTTCAAGGCTGTCTCTGCGACCAGCAGGTGTCCACTGTGCGCCGGATTGAACGATCCGCCGAACAGGCCGATACGATTGCCGCGCTCAGCGTGTGGCAACTTCAACCATTCAGGAGCCAGTATTTCTTGACCGGAACATGCCGTCATGAACGGATCTGTCCCTCGCCGCGAACACGATACTTGAAGCTTGTCAGTTGCTCCACACCAACTGGGCCGCGTGCGTGCATGCGTCCTGTTGCGATCCCGATTTCTGCCCCCATGCCGAATTCACCACCGTCAGCGAACTGGGTGGATGCATTGTGCAAAACGATTGCTGAATCGACGCGCTGGAAGAAGGTTTCTGCCGCCTCAGTGTCTTCCGTTAGGATACAATCGGTGTGATTGGAGCCATAGGCTGCGATGTGTTCAATGGCTTCATCCAGACCAGAGACGACTCTCACCGCCAGGATTTCGTCCAGATATTCCGTGCTCCAGTCAGCTTCGCTCGCAGGCACCACGTTTTCGCAAAGCTCGCGCGTGCGCGCGTCGCCGCGAACTTCACAGCCAGCGTCTTGCAGTGCCTTCACGATTGCAGGCAGATGGCTGTGAGCCACAGCCTCATCAAACATCAGGGTTTCGAGTGCCCCGCAAATACCGGTTCGCCGCATCTTGGAATTGACGATGATGTCCCGGGCTTTGTTCAAATCAGCCTGTCTGTCGACAAAGATATGCACGAGGCCTTCCAGATGAGCAAAGACCGGTACCCGGGCTTCGTCCTGAACCCGCGCCACAAGGCTCTTGCCACCGCGCGGGACAATCACATCCAGATTGCCGCCCAGTCCTTTCAGCATCTCGCCAACGGCCGCACGATCGGTAACCGGCACCATTTGAATAGCGTCTTCCGGCAGACCAGCTGCCTTGAGACCTGCCTGCAGAGCAGCGTGGATTGCCTTGTTGGAATGGATCGTATCCGAGCCACCGCGCAGAACCACCGCATTGCCCGCCTTCAGGCACAGTGCACCAGCATCTGCCGTCACATTCGGACGGCTCTCGTAGATCACGCCAATGACGCCAAGCGGAGTCCGAACACGTTCGATCTTAAGACCGTTGGGACGCTCCCAAGCCGAAATCACGCTACCGACAGGGTCCTCAAGCGCAACAATGTCCTCCAACGCCCGCGCGACCGCCTCAATCCGTTCCTCGGTCAGAGTTCCACGATCGAGAAACGATGCACTCTGTCCGTTCGCGCGCATCAACTCAAGGTCTTTGGCGTTGCCCTGAAGGATGCCCGTCATATCTACGCGCACGGCCTTGGCCATTTCTTTAAGCGCGTTGTTCTTGGCTTCTGTTGGAGCAACGGCAAGAACGCGGCTTGCCGCGCGAGCGCGCTGGCCGATTTCTGCCATGACTGTCTGAACGTCGATTGACTCAACCTTTTCCAACATTTTCCCGTTCCGCTTCATCATCTGCGATTGCAGACCCAAATCCCTGATCCCGGCTTTCTTACCGGTTTCAGTCTGACATTGCATCGTCCAGCACAAGATCATCGCGATGGATCATTTCAGCCCGCCCCGGATAGCCAACGATCGCCTCGATTTCACGGCTGTTCCGCCCTGCGATCATAACCGCTTCGTCATGGTCATAGGCTATCAGGCCACAACCAATGTCCCGACCGTCCGGATCAAGCATCCGAACCGCATCTCCGCGAGAGAACTCTCCCGCGACGCGTTTGACGCCCGCCGGTAATAGGCTTTTTCCGTCTTGAAGCGCCTTGACTGCCCCCGGGTCGAGCTGAATCTCTCCACGGGGCTCCAGGTGACCACCAATCCAGGCCTTGCGGGCTGTCGCCGGCGTTGCCAGAGCCGGGAACCAGGTTCCACGCGAGCCTTCGTTCAAACGCTTGAGTGGGTTCAGGCTCTTTCCAGACGTGATCACCATTGACGTGCCCGCCGCGGTTGCGATTTTAGCGGCATCGATCTTGGTTTTCATACCGCCGCGAGACAGTTCGGACCCGGCACTTCCCGCCATGGCTTCAATTTCGGGCGTAATGCGCGGGACTTCAGGCAAAAAGACAGCGTCCGAGTTTGTCAAAGGCGGTGCGGTATAGAGGCCGTCAATATCGGACAGAAGAACGAGGCAATCCGCGCTGGCCATGGTCGCCACACGAGCGGCCAACCTGTCGTTGTCCCCATATCGAATTTCTGAGGTCGCGACGGAATCATTTTCGTTGATGATCGGCACCGCACCAAAGTTCAGCAACGTCCCGATCGTGGCGCGGGCATTCAGATAACGCCGACGCTCTTCCGTATCACCCAATGTCAAAAGGATCTGTCCTGCCTGAACACCGTGCAGGCCCAGGCTCTCCGCATAGGCCTTGGCAAGCGCAATCTGGCCAGCTGCCGCAGCTGCCTGACTTTCCTCCAGCTTCAATGGCCCCGCAGGCAAACCCAAGATGCCGCGCCCCAGAGCAATCGATCCGGAGGAAACCACAATGACCTCGGAGCCAGCCTTCACCAGCGAAACAAGGTCCTCGATCATGGCATCCAGCCAGTCGCGTTTAAGCTCCCCTCGTTCCACAAGAAGGGCAGAGCCAATCTTCACGACGATGCGGCCGTGCTGTGACAGGGGACGCAGGCTGGCCATCAGGGATGCCAGCCTTCCTGCTCCTTGGACGGTACTTCATTTGCTGCGTCCTGCTTGTCCTTGTCGATCGCACGCATGATCATGCGCAGCGCCCGGTCCACGTTGTGGCCGCTTGCGGAAGACAGGATCAATGGCTTCTGACCACACGCCGCTTCGAGAGAGGTTGATTGCTCCTCGATCAGCTCATCGGTCAGGGCATCGCATTTTGAAAGGGCAACGATCTCGGGCTTCTCGGCCAGGCCATGACCATAGGCCTCCAGCTCACCACGCACCACGCGGTAAGCTTCACCCGGGTCCTCGACGCTGGAACCATCGACCAGATGCAGAAGGACCCTGGTACGTTCAACATGCCCAAGGAAACGATCGCCCAAGCCAGTGCCTTCATGTGCCCCTTCAATCAGTCCGGGAATATCTGCCATGGCAAAGCTGTTGCCATCAATCTGAACGATCCCGAGGTTGGGATGCAGCGTGGTGAAAGGATAGTCTGCAATCTTCGGCTTTGCCGCAGACACGGTTGCGAGAAAAGTCGACTTGCCGGCGTTGGGTAATCCCACAAGCCCGGCATCGGCGATCAGTTTGAGCCGAAGCCAGATCCATTTTTCTTCACCGAGGAGACCGGGGTTCGCACGGCGCGGCGCCTGATTGACCGATGACTTGAAATGCGCGTTGCCAAACCCGCCGTTGCCACCCTTGAGCAAAAGCACCTTCTGCCCGACCTCGGTCAAATCCGCGATAACCGTCTCATTGTCTTCTTCGAGAACCTGCGTCCCCACGGGTACCTTGAGCGTCACATCGCCACCATCGGCGCCGGTGCGGTTCTTGCCCATGCCGTGAATACCTGTCTCGGCCTTGAAGTGCTGCTGATAGCGATAGTCGATCAGCGTATTGAGTCCGTCCACGCACTCAACCCAGACATCGCCGCCACGGCCGCCATCGCCGCCATCCGGCCCGCCATATTCGATGTATTTTTCTCGCCTAAACGATACACAGCCCGCACCACCATTTCCGGAGCGCACAAAGATCTTGGCCTGATCGAGGAATTTCATTGTTTTCTTCTTTCTGTCCTGTCGGTCAGGTTACTCAGTTGCTCACGAAAGTCGTGCCTAATGCGCCCACGGCCTCACTCATATACTCTTTGAACCAGCAGGCGCGGCCCAGCCAATACCTCAAAGTAGAGGGTTCCGGCAACCGGCCGGGTGAAACACGGTCAATCAAGCCGACCATGCCGCCCAGATTAACGGCGGACGCAGCGCCCGCCGCCGGTGGTATTTACATGCTTCACGCCGCGACCCGCCGCGCTTCGAAGTCATCCCGCTCCAGACGAACAACGACACATGAGACCTTCCGGTCCAAGGGCTTGGCAAAACGCTCCGTCATTCCAACAGGGCGGAACCCCTGCCTTCTGAGAAGCGCCCGGGACGCAGTGTTCTCCTCATAGGCCCTTGCCGCGATGGCTTGGCAGTCATACGCGGCAAAAGCCCAATCCAGAACAGCTCGGGCTGCCTCACTGGTGTAGCCAAAGCCTTGAAAGCTTCGCCCGATCCAATAGCCCAGGCTCGGACACTCAGGCTGCTGCTCAAGCTCCCCGGGAGCCTCGATCGCGATCACGCCGATAAAGATGCCGCCAAGCGTCATCGCAAAAGCCGCTTCACCCTCAAACGGGTTCCCGGCCATCACATCGGCCACGAAGGTTTCAGCGTCGCCTTCGATATACGGCCACGAACAACCTGTCAGCCACCGCGCAACCTCGAAATCCTTGCCGCCCAAAGCTGCGATGGCTTCCGCATCGCTTTTTTGTATCGGTCGCAGGACCAATCTCTTCGTTGTCAGGGTAGGAAGCATCAGCGGCGCCCTCCCCATGTCTTCAAGGACGACCAGACAGCCCTTTCCAGATTGTACCGCTCAATAGGAACATTTCCGCCTGCACCAAGAGAATGGATCATCGACTGGTCACGATACTGGAAACCGGACTTGATCAGAACCCGTCGGGATCCAGGATTGGTAACCCGACAAGCGCCTGTAAGTTCGCTCATGTCGCCGTAGGTAAAGGCATGATCCACGAGGGAATGCAGTGCCTCTGTCGCTAGTCCCTGTCGCCAGAACGCTTCGCCCAGCCAATAGCCGACGTGAACCGGACCGCCGGCTTCAAGTTCGGCATAACGGGCCACTCCGATGAAGCGGCCGGTCGCCAGCAGCCTGATCGCAAAGACGGCGCTATTGCCTCTGGCGGCTTCGGCCTTCGCAACAAGCAACTTTGCGTCAGGAAGGCCGAAAGGATGCGGCATGGTCGCCAGGTTCGCGGCGATACGGTGGTTGTTAGCCAGATACACGATATCAGCCAGATCGTCCGTTCGCGGCAAATCAAGACGCACCCGGACGGCTTCCTGCGGCAAGGGGGCCGCACCACGACAGCTTTCGTCTAAGAGACCATCACTCTCAACAACCATGTTTCCAACTCCAGTCAAAATTCAAAGAAAAAGGGGAGATGGCGCCCCATCTCCCCTTGAACTTTGACCGGTTCATCTTGAACCGCCGGGGCTATGAGGCGCCGGCGGTTTTCGATAACACGTCGGCTTTACTCCGCTGCTTCCGCCACTGGAAGCACGTTAATGAAGGTTCGCTTGTTGGCTTTGGCCTGGAATTCCACCTTGCCTTCGACCGTTGCGAAGATTGTGTGGTCCTTGCCCATGCCAACGCCCGTGCCCGGATGCCACTGCGTGCCACGCTGGCGCGCAATGATGTTGCCCGGGATTACGGCTTCGCCGCCATACTTTTTGATGCCGAGACGGCGACCAGCGGAATCGCGACCGTTGCGTGACGAACCGCCTGCCTTTTTATGTGCCATGAGGGTGCTCCTCGTTCCTAAAAGTGTTGTTCAGACCGGATGGCAGCGATTATTCGCCAGCCAGTTCCTTGGCCTGCTCAAGCCAGTTGTCGCGCTCGATGCGGCCCTTGAAGCTCAAGGCATCGTCGACGCGGGCGATATCGTCGGCGGAGAAAGCAGCGACCTGCGCATAGGTGGTGATGCCCAGCGCGTTCAGCTTCTTCTCCAGAACCGGACCAACGCCGGAGATCTTCTTCAGATCGTCGGCCTTGCCTTCCGGCGCGGTGAACAGCGGCGCTACAGCGTCATCGCTTGCAGCAGCCGGTGCTTCTTTCTTGGCTTCAGCCTTCTTCGGCGCAGCCTTTTTCGCCGGCTTTGCGCCAGCGGCCAGAATGTCGGTCACCTTCACAAGCGTGAAGGACTGACGATGGCCATTGCGACGACGGGAGTTCTGACGCCGACGCTTCTTGAAAATGATAATCTTGCGGTTGCGGCCCTGTTCGACGACTTCAGCAACGACGCTGGCGCCTTCAACAAGCGGAGCACCGACCGTCGTGTCGGTACCGTTGCCGAGCATAAGCACTTCGTCAAACGTGACGGTGCTGCCTGCTTCGGCATCGAGTTTTTCGATCTTCAGAAGATCGTCTGCAGCGACGGTGTACTGTTTACCGCCGGTCTTGATCACTGCGAACATGTCTCGCACGTCCTTCTTTTCGTTTTTACTACGCCCTGCCATCTATGCGGCAGATACGTTCGATAGCTGTTCGTTGGCGCCCGGAAGAAACTCGTCTTTTGGGACAATCAGGGTCTTTGCGACAGAAGTATGCGGATGTTACCGCCGAAACCTGCCAGGCCTTCAAACAAAGCGAAAGAGCGGAATCGTTGCCAATCCCGCTTCTTCAAGCTCGCGCACTATATGCATGGTGCACCGCAAGTCAACGCTTAACTGCCAGCTTCAGGCCGATCGGCCAGCGACACGTCAGGGCGCTATCGTTTTGCTGCAAGGCGCGATACCGATGTCCGGCTCATGGTCCTGCCGATTGCGCTCCCCCGACCATCTCCGCTCGTTTCCCGCCGGTGATAAAAAACCGCGAAAACCACTCAACAGGCTCTTGCGGCTCACAAAAGCCTTGTCTATGTTCCGCGCCACTTGAGACCCGTTTATCTTGAGTGCCGCGGAGAGGTGCCGGAGTGGTTGAACGGGGCGGTCTCGAAAACCGTTGAGCGCGCAAGCGTTCCGAGGGTTCGAATCCCTCTCTCTCCGCCATTTTCCTAATTTCGCCGACACACCGAAAAAAGCCCACCGAAGTTCGGCGGGCTTTGGGGCTGGCTGCGTGTTCGGGTCTTACGTGTAGGTTTGAGCCGCAGAGGGGAAAGAGCGGTCCTTTACCTCGTCCGCGTAGGACTTGACCGCATTTTCGATCTGGTTGCCGAGGTCGCCGTAGACTTTGACGAACTTCGGCGGTTTCGGGTTCAGACCGAGCATGTCTTCAAGCACCAGGATCTGACCGTCGCAATCTGCCGACGCACCGATACCGATGGTCGGGATGGCAATCTGCTTGGTGATCTTCGCTGCCAGTGGTTCGACCATTCCTTCAAGCACTATGGCAAAGGCACCTGCCTCGGACACGGCTTTGGCGTCTTCCTCATGCATCGGCCAGCTGTCTTCATCGCGCCCCTGGGTCTTGAAGCCTCCCATGACGTGACTTGACTGCGGCGTCAGCCCCGTATGCGCCATGACGGGAATGCCCCGCTCGGTCAGAAAGCGGATGGTCTCGGCCATGCGCTTGCCGCCTTCGAGCTTGACCGCGCCACACCCGGTTTCCTTCATGATGCGTGCAGCATTGCGGAATGCCACCGCCGGGCTTTCCTCATAGGTGCCAAAGGGCATATCAACCACGATCAAGGCGCGCTGGGTGCCACGCACAACTGCCTTGCCGTGCATGATCATCAGATCGAGTGGCACGCCGACCGTGGACTCCATGCCGTGCATCACCATCCCCAGGCTGTCGCCGACGAGAATGAAATCCGCGTATTTGTCGACGATGGCAGCCGTATGCGCGTGATAGGAGGTGAGCGACACGATCGGATCGCCTCCCTTTCTCGCTGCAATCTGGGGCACCGTGACACGGCGTATCGGTTTTTGCGTGCTCATCGAGCGTCCTTTCAAAGAAGCGTCGTCGCGATGGATTTAAGCCCTGAAGCGAGCCAGTGCAATTACCCTTTGGTTCCCGGATGAATGACCTTTTGGTCAATCAGAAGGACCTTTCCGAAACGCACAGCAAGAAGAACGACCGCTGGCCTGGTCAGCGGACCGTCGAGCTCTTCAAGTGTCTCGGCGTCCCGAATATCAACGCTTTCGACCTTGCCAAGACTTGCCTCAGATAGGGCCTTCCTGACGGCTCCATCCATGTCGGCGATCGTCCCGCCGGCGCGCGCGACGTCATCGGCCGCCAAAAGCGAACGGTTCAATGCCGGGGCCTCCGCCCTTTGGTCCGGCTCCAGGCGGACATTGCGAGACGACATTGCAAGACCATCGGCTTCGCGTACCGTCGGATGTCCGATGATATCGAGAGGCATGTCCAGATCACGAACCATTTGCCGGATCAACGCCAGTTGCTGATAGTCCTTTTCGCCAAAAACAGCTACGTCCGGCCCGACGATGTTGAACAATTTGGTCACAACTGTTGCCACACCTCGAAAATGCCCTGGCCGAAGCGCGCCCTGCAATATGCCTGAAAGGCCCGGCACTTCGACAAATGTGTCGCCGCCCACGCCGTACATTTCGTCAACATCAGGCATGAAGACCGCTGCAACGCCCTCGTCCTGCAAGAGCTTCAAGTCACGGTCGGGATCACGCGGATAGGAGCTCAGGTCCTCATTCGGGCCGAACTGGGTCGGATTGACAAAGATAGAGACGACAACACGGTCGGCACGAGATGCTGCCTCGCGGACCAGCGACAGGTGCCCCTCATGCAGGAACCCCATGGTCGGCACCAAAGCGACGCTCAAACCCTTGCGTCTCGCCTCGCGGACCTCCTCACGGATCGCCTTTTTTGTCGCACAGATCTTCATTCCCTCTCCCGAACCTTAGGGGTGAGCCATGTGGTTGTCATCTGACCATTTGTTGGAAAGGAGGAATAGGCCAAGGGCGCGAGCGGGTCCAGATCGCAATCAACTGCGGCATGGAGCGAAGGCGCAATTTTTCGGCGCAGACGGCAGGACACGAAAAACTCAGGATCGTGTCGCAACATCCATCATCCGCCGGATCCCTGTTGCCATTTATCGAGAGAAAGCAGCAGATCAGCGACGTTCAGCCGAAAGCGTGCTTGGAATTTTTACCCGGCCAAGCCCTCGACAGGATCAATCGGCTAAGCTGCGGACAACTCAACAACCGCCTCGACGATGTTGCCCTTTCCCCGATAGATCAGGTCGTCGAAAGACAACTTCTGCGCAATTGCGATACCTCGGCCATTAGGCGCGTCCAGCCTGGCCTCACCGTCAAGGTACGTCTGAAAGTCAAAACCTTCGCCTTCATCTGTGATCTTCAGCTTTATCTGGCTGCCGGACTTTTCAAACTCCACCTGCACCCGGCGATCGCGAAAGACTGGCAAGGAAAGCCTCGCCTCGATTTCATTGTTCAACTTGTTTGCCAGCAAAAGTTCTGTCTTTTCTTCATGGCGTATGGCCAGATTGCCGTGTTCAATCGCATTGGCCAACAGCTCCCAAATGCCGGTTCTGACCGCATCCGGCTCCGGATATTGCGCGGCCAACCTCGTGGTGAGTTCCTCGGCATCCTGCATGGTCCGGATGACGTACTTGTCCTGAGAAGTCAGGGGGCTGGTCGCAGGCTCTTCAGTTTCGTCGACCTTTTCAGTGGCCAAGTGCGTCTGGCCGAAAGCGTTCAGCTCATCACGTCCACCCTTGACCTTCACATGCTCGAGAAAAATCAAGGTCAGATCATCGTCCAGCCCACCCGGCGCCACCGCAGCAAGATCACCGACGAGCGCAAGCGGGCGCTTTGTCAGCCTAATCGAGGTGAGTTCGTCAAGTCGGCCAATCAGTGGATCCATATCGTAAAGCGGGGCCTCAGCCGAGGGTGTCTCGGTAAGCGCATCACTGTAGGCAAACAGGCAGCTTCCAACCGGAAACGGCAGCCGGATTTGGTCAAAAGCCACGCCGTCAGAGATGCCCAAGGGCATTCCGCCGATGGAGACCACTTCATTCCGGCCATTCTTTTCAAGGATTGGCTGCGGCGCTCCCGCCGAGGCCAGATCGATCATGTTTTCGCGAAAATCGATATCGCAGCACAACATGGTAGCGAACTGCCCAACCGGAAGCACCTCACACAGAAAGTCATTGACCGTCGCAAGCCAATCACCTGGACCCTGACGGTCATCCTTCAAAGAGGTCCGCAGAAAGGTATTAAGCCGAAAAGTATTCAGTGCCGACTTGACGCCATGGCCAGTGAAGTCCGCATTCCATATTCTGATACGGTGATCGTCGAGCTTCTCCGCCCCCCAGATATCGCCTGCGAGCCCTTGGCAAGGCTGGCTATGCCAGGCAAATTTCAGCGGGAATTCCTGCTCCATTTCATCGATCGCCTGGTCGGCAGGCAGAAGTTCCATCTGCATCGCCTTGGCCGAATTAAGTTCCTCACGCATCTGATGGCGATAGGACTTGAGACTATCGATCAGGCGGAGACGTTCCAGATGCACACGTATTCGGCTCAGAAGTTCTCGCGCATTGATTGGCTTGTTGATCAGATCGGAAGCGCCCGCTTCAAAAACATCGCCGCGCAGCGCCGGAGTATCGGACGACGTCTGAACAATGATCGGGGTTTCCTGAAATGCCCCCTCCTCGCGCAGCTCCCGGCAAAGGTCAAAACCTGTTTTCAACGGCATGAAAAGGTCGGTAATTATGAGCTCAGGCAGCCATTCGCGCGCAACGCGCAGGCCTTCTTCACCGTCGGTTGCCGACTTGACGTTGGTAAATCCGTGATTGGCAAGGATCGCATTGATGGTCTTGCGGGCAAAGCGGCTGTCATCAATCAGCAGCAGTCGTGCGTTGGCCAGCGTCCCCAATTCCAGAAGGCCGCTTCCCGGCGCAGACCCAGGATCTGTAAAGTCAGAGCTTGTCAGAGCCGTCCCAACCATCGTCCTCCCTCCCTATTCCCAGAGCGCTATTCGGTGATGGTCATCAGCTGATCGAAGCGAGACAGTTCCAGAATTTTGCGGACCTGCCCCTTGGCGCCGCTCAGGGTCAGATCCCAACCATTTTTTTTGCCAGCATCGGAGGCAATGACCAACATGCCCAGCCCGGCGGAATCGATAGATGTCAGGTCGGACAGGTCAAAAACGCAGCTCTTTACGTTGGCTTCGGTCATGTCATCAACCAGGGTGCGGAAGGCGCCATTGTCCTGATACTGCAACTGGCCGCTGATATAGGCCGTGTATTGCGTTCCGTTGCATTCGGTTCTCAAGTTCATTGGAATCTCCTAAAATAATTCGATGTCATCATCATCAGATCCGGATGCATCATCAGCCGCAGAATTGTCAGTTTCGGCGGACATAATGCCGAATTCTGCCTCATACGCGGATTTTAACGTTCCCAGTTTGAAGATGTTTGCTATTTCGCTTGCGAGGGCCTGTCGAAACTCGAGGCTCGTCCCTTCAAGCGACACTGCAGTTTCCGGCAAGGTGTCTCCTGACACTGCCAGCATCTTCAATATAGCGTCAGATACGCCTTCAAGTCGCTGTTTGGCCCGATCTTGGAACTGCAGCTCGACAATAGACGCACCGATCTCCATTTCCATTTTCTGGCTTGCTTCGGCGCTCCGCTTGAGCGTACCGGCAAGCTGGGCGTTCTTGTCAACAAAGCCCTTGGTCATGACCTGCAAACGTTCATGAGCCGCTATGTTGTCTTCTGACATATCAACGGTCGCGATTTCCTTAATGATGGAATAGCCGCCATCAAGACCTGCTGTGACCCGACTGGTCTGATCTCGCAGATCCGAGGACAGGTCGTTGACCGACGTCGCGAGGCTGCGCACCTCCTCGGCCACCACGGCGAACCCCTTGCCCGCCTCTCCGGCTCGAGCGGCTTCGATTTTCGCATTCAAGGCAAGAAGGTTTGTCTGACGGTTGATCCGCTCGATCTCGTTGATGCTCTCCTGCATGTTCTCAAGGACCTTGAAGATGTCATCAAGCGTGTAGGACATCTTCACACCGCGCGAGGACAAGAAGACCACCTTTTTGAAGAAATCCTCCATCGTGTCGGAGAGGTCTTTTGCCAACTCGCTGATCGGAACATCGTTCTCTTCGACCGCGATGTGCTGAACATCGTAGGCCATGGTGTCAACGACGTTGCTCTGCTCTCGTGACGCGACCGCCATGGTCCGGAAACGCTCGGTCAATGAAGAGGTATTCTCCTCAACGTACTCAGAGACGCTGCCGATTTCCTTGATAAGGAATTCGAGTGTCTGCTGCTGGACCGATCGTTGATCTTCAAGCCGACCCAACACTTCACTCTCATCCAACTCAAGAGAGAAGGCACGCAACGGCTCACCGCCCGTCGAAACCAAGTTCGAACCCGGCTTGTGGGCCGCCCCCTCGAAGAGATCTCCATCAACGCCCTCTATTGATGCAACATCTTCGGCCTTTTCACTCGCTACCATGGCGGCCTCCATTCTCTGGTCTATCAAAATCGGCTTGAGGACAGGGTCAAATACGAACCGCCTGCCTGCCGTCCTTTGCACATTCATTCAAAACGGTTTGCGCGATTTCGCCGAGCGGAACCTGACGCTCGACGGCGCCCAGCTCATGCGCAGCACGCGGCATTCCATAGACAACGCATGTCGCCTCGTCCTGGCCTATGGTTATGCCGCCGGCATCGCGAATTGCCTTTAATCCTTCAGCACCGTCCCGGCCCATGCCCGTCAGCAACACACCCACAGCATTCACGCCAATGTTTTCAGCCGCGGACCTGAAGAGAACGTCGACAGATGGACAGTGACCACTGACAAGAGTGTTGCCTTCGACCTTGCAGACATAATTTGCGCCAGAGCGCTGGATACTCAGATGCGTTCCGCCGGGTGCCAGATAGGCATGCCCAGGAAGCATTCTCTCTCCGCCCTGCGCCTCGGAGATCCTGATGGCACACATGCGATTGAGTCTGGCAGCAAACTTGGGCGTAAAGCTTTGCGGCATGTGCTGAGTAATCGCGATCGACGGCGCGTCGCCGGGAAGGCTGCGCAGAACGTGTGTCAGAGCCTCAACGCCTCCGGTGGAGGCGCCAATACAAACCACCCGCTCTGTTGTCTTGTAGTGTGACGAGACCGGGCGCGCAGTATGCGGCGAGGCCTGCCTTTCACGAGCCCTGACACGCGCTGATGCCGCCGCGGTGACCTTGGAGACAATCTCGCCGCGAAGATTCTGAAATGAATCTTTCAGATCCAGCACAGGTTTGCCGACGATGTCTACAGCGCCTAGTTCCAATGCCCGAAACGCAGCATCGGCGCCCTTCTGGGTCAACGAGGACACCATCACGACGGGCATAGGCCGCAAGGTCATGATCTTTTCCAGGAAATGAAGACCGTCCATACGCGGCATTTCCACATCCAGTGTCACAACGTCCGGGTTGAGTTCCTTGATCATCTTTCGCGCGAAGATCGGATCGGAAGCAGTCCCCACCACATTTATTGTCGGATCGGACGACAGCATTTCCGTCAGCATCTGTCGTACCAGCGCGCTGTCATCAACAATCAGAACCTTTATCTCTCGGGACATGTTCATGACCTGCTTCAAAAGAGCTCGATCGAACCGGATGCGGTTTCGGTCTTCAGGGTTGCGGCGTAGTTCAGTTCTTCACTCGCAACACGTGCTTCCTGATTTGTGCAAATATAGAGCTGGCGAACGACGCCCGTGGACGGGCGATAATAGATCCTCCGGCCGTGATTTCCGCCAACATCCGACGCCGCGACGGCCAGCCTTTCGGTGCAAAGATACTGCCTCACGAAGTCGACGTTCTTGGTTCCGACTCGGGCCGAGTGAAATCCGAGGTTTGCCCCGCCAAAGATCTTGATCTCGAGTTCTTGCCGGGAGCAACCGCTTTTCAGGACCATGTTGATCAGAGCTTCCATCGCAAAATTACCGTATCGCAGGGCAGCGCTTTCTCCATTCCACTGGCCGGTATCACTTTGAGGCAACATGAAGTGGTTCATACCGCCAAAGCCGGTTCTCGGATTTCGGATGCAAGCCGAAATGCAGGAGCCAAGAATTGTCACGAGTGTTTGCTCCGGCTCAGACACCGTTCTTGTGTCACCCGGCAGGACACGAACCTTGTGATAGAGCGCGGTCTGTTCAATCTGGGCATCTGCCGGAAGGCCATGACCAGAGTGCGCAAGAGACCTCCCCGCCCTCATCGGAGAGCCTTTCGGTAGATGGTCTTGCCCATCGGTATCAGCTGATCGCGTTGATCCAGGATCGTCTCGGAGTGCCCTATATACAGCCAGCCTCCTGGCGCCAGGCAGCTGTGAAACCGCTTCAGCAAGCGGTCCTTGGTGGGGCCATCAAAATAGATCATTACATTTCGGCAGAATATCGCATCGAATTTCCCCTTCATTGGCCAGTCGTGAAGGAGGTTGAGTTGCTTGAAAGTTATCAACTCCCTTAGTCCCTGCTTGACGGTCATCTCATTTCCGCGGCGATCCTGGATTGTCCATTTCGCGAGCCGCGCCTTGGAAAGACCTTCCGCGTCCTGAAGGCGGTAACGTCCGGCAGCTGCGGCGGCGACCATGGAAGTATCCAGGTCGGTCGCCAAAATCCGAAAATCATATGAGGAGAGCCTTTTCAGACCCTCCGCCATGGTCATTGCTATCGAGTATGGCTCTTCTCCTGATGAACAGCCGGCTGACCAGATCCTTATCCGTGTGGCGGTTGGAGCATTTTCAAACTGCTCCGACATTTTTTCCGCCAAATGGTCGAAGTGATGGGGCTCACGAAAGAACCGGGTCAGATTGGTGGTGATTGCGTTGATGAACATGCCCATTTCATCCTCGGAGTCCCCACTCTCGAGAAAGCTGCAATAGGCTTCAAAACTATCAAGCCGCACCGCTCTCAAGCGCCGGGCAAGGCGTGAGTAGACCATGTTCTTCTTATGATCAGCGAGAACGATCCCGGTCTTTGTCTTGACCAGCTCCGCAATATAGCGGAACTCCTGCTCGTTGAAGCTGAACTCTCTTTCCGGGTCTTGGACAGCAGCTGCTAACATGATCAATCACTCGCACTCTTGCGGCGGGTGCATTGCCCCGCCGCCGCATGACAGGGCCTAGAACTCTTTCCAGTCGTCGTCGGCATTGATCGCGACCGCGAGATTTTCCTGAAGGGCAACCGCGCCACCTCGCGCAGGCCGGCCATACGCCGCGGCACTTCCGCCTAGGGTGGCGACATTGCCGCCAGCCGATGCAGCCTGGGCCGTTGAGTTGAGTATGGCAGCGTCCGTTTTGAAGAACGCCATGCGCTGACTCATATTCTCGGCCTGGCCTTGAAGCATGCGGCAGGCTGCAGCATTTTCCTCAACCAGTGAGGAGTTCTGCTGGGTCATTTCATCCATCTGGCTCACCGCCTTGTTGATTTCCTCAACACCGGTCGCCTGCTCGCGGCTTGCCGCGGCAATTTCCGAAACGATATCGGCCACCTTCTTCACCGACGTCACGATCTCACTGAGTGTTTCGCCGGTGTTGTTGACCAGATCAACGCCATCGGTCACCTGTCCGCCGCTTTCGACAATCAGATCCTTGATGTCCTTCGCGGCTTCCGAAGAACGCTGTGCGAGAGAGCGAACCTCGGAGGCCACGACTGCAAAGCCCTTTCCGGCATCGCCCGCCCGCGCGGCCTCTACTGCGGCATTCAAGGCAAGCAGGTTGGTCTGGAAGGCGATTTCATCAATCACGCCAATGATGTCGGAGATCTTCTGCGAGGAAGATTCAATTCGGCTCATCGCATCCACCGCTTTGGTGACCACATCACCGCCGCGCGTTGCCACCTGGTTCGCACTTGCAACGAGTTGATCAGCCTGCTGCGCGTTTTCGGCATTCTGGCGGATTGTCGCAGCCATCTCTTCCATGGATGCCGATGTTTCCTCCAGACTGGACGCCTGCTGTTCGGTCCGCTCCGAGAGATCAGTTGTGCCGGAGGTGATTTCGGCCGAGGCATTGCTCACTTCGCCGGCACCGGTTGCAACTTCAGAGACAATCTCGGCCAGGCGAACCGCCGTGTCGTTGAGATTGTTCTTCAGCTCTTCAAACATGCCCGAGTACGGCGTCGTCACACGAGTGGTCAGATCGCCCTCCGAAAGAAGCCGCAGTTTGCCATTGACATCATCAAGCGCGTTGGCCGTGGTCTCGCACAGTTCATTGATCGACGTGCTGAGGCGAAGCATGAAGTCTTCCTTGCCCTCAAGTGGCAACTTCTCACGGAAGTTTCCGTTGGCCGCCGCATCTACCACCGTTGAAATTTCCCGTTCAACACGGCGTTCTTCGGTGACATCAGTCCACTCAACGACCGCGCCCAGACGATTTCCATTTGCGTCCAGAACGGGGTTGGCAATCAGGCCGAAATCCCGACCGCCAACCTGGATTTCAGTCTCCAGCGTCTGATTCAGCGAGGCCAGGATGTTCCGTTGATGTGCAGGGTTCTTGTGGAAGATATCTATGTTGGTGCCGACCAGCTCGTCTGCAGCGAAGCCCGGAAATACCTCACGCAGGTCTTTTTCCGCGTTGCGCATCATCTTCGAGACCGACTTGTTCAGATAAGCAATGTTGCCATCCATATCAGCCAGCATGATATTGGTCGTGCAATTGTCCAGCGCGACCTTGATCCGGGTATTGACGCCAAGAAGCAGCTCGGAGTCATTGGCTGCCTTGCGGAAGTTTTCCAACTCGCGCGCAAGCTGGCCAACTTCATCCGTCCGGTCCTGATACGCAACGTCCAAGTCAAGTGCGCCATTGGAAAGCTCGACCATCTGATCGCTCAAATCCGTGAGCGGTTTGACGATGCCGCGAATAACAAGACGGGCAAAAAGCACACACATCAAGAGAGCGAGCGCCGCTGAACCTGCATTGATCAGAAAGGTCACGAAGGTCGAGGTTTCAACACCGTGAGCGATTTGTTTTTCTTCGTCGCTCAACGCGGACATGATGTTTTCGAAGTCTTCTTCGATGTGAGCTGCCGTCGAAACCATGTCGTTGTTAATCAGGGCGTGAAGCTCGTCTGCGAGTTGAACGATCTTGGTAAGCGTCTCGGAATATGCGGCGGCCTTGCCCGAAATCTCTGCGGCCCGTGACGACACGCCTGGAATTGCGGAATTGGCAAGCGAGGCGATCAGCACTTCGCTCTTGGCAAGAGATTGTTCAGCTTTTTCAACGCCGTAGCTTTTGCCTGAGGAAATAACCTGGTTTGCAATCAGGCGCCCTCTCATCAACTGTTCCATGAGCGCCGCCGATTGAGAGATCGCATTGGAGTTTGCGCTCCTGATCGCTGCTGTCTCGACGTCGTGAATGACTTTTTCAAGCTCTTCGCCAAGCGGCTTCAGCGTCTCCAGGAAAAGCACTCGCTCTTCCCCTTTGATATCGCTTGCCTCTTCGTAAAGCTCATGAAATTCGAGCGTGTCGGTTTCGACTTTGGCCAACCCCTCGTGATGGCGTGCGCTCACATGGCCCTTGGTTTCACCAAGCTGTTTTTCAAATACGACAAGCTTTTCAGGCACCGAGGAGGTGCTGCTATCCAACGTGCCCAGGAGATACTCACGCGCCTCGGCTTTCAAAACCAGGAAGTTCTGGAGCAAATGCGCCATCTCGTATTCGGCAGCGAATGTCTTCTCGACTTCTGCGAAGGACTGATTTGTCCGACTGTAGTTCAGGAAGGATAGTCCAGCGATCAAAAGGATCGTGAAAGTCAGTATGCTCGAAAAAATCAGCACTTTCTTTTTGACCGAAAAGCCACCGCTTCGCTGCGGGGCAATTTGGGCCATCTCATCGGTGGTCTGCATTTTTCTCTCCTGGAAAGCTTCAGAACCGGTCTGGCGTCGGTTGCTATAATGGGATTGCGTCAGCGGAAGAGTTCCTGAAGGCCAAGAACCACCACCATTCCATGGCCGGCGTTGATGATCCCGGACAGATAGTCCTCGCCCTCGGCACGGTCGGCATCGGGCACGGATTTGATCTCTTCAGGCTCCACTGTGAGGATGTCTGAAACTGCATCGACAAGGATGCCGAAGGTTCGTTCGCCTACGTTGACGATGATGACCACATGCATGGGTGTGGCCTCGGTCAGTCCTTGTCCAAATCGGCTGCGAAGATCGAGGATCGGTACGATCGCACCACGAAGATTCAGAACGCCGAGAACATGCGGCGGCTGGTTTGGCAAGGGCGTAGCGTCAGTCCATCCCTTGATCTCGCGGACTGCCATGATATCGATCGCGTACTCATCTTCCCCGAGGCGAAAGCTGATGAACTGGCAAGAGGTCGGCGATGCAACAATTTCACTTGCCGCTGCCTCCGATCCTTTGACGACCGGATTTGTTTCCTGTGCCTGAAGCATGTTTGCTTGCATGATTTGGTCCCCCATCCTTATTCGGCCGCCACAATCGCGACGGGAGCATCGACCTCTTTCGGGCCATCATCCTGATGCGGTAAAGGCACTGTTGCCTTCATCCCGGCCAACTGTTCGATATCGAGAATCAACGCCACCTTGCCGTTGCCGAGAATTGTCGCCCCGGAGATCCCGGGAACCGGATCGAAATTGTCGTTCAGGCTCTTGATCACGATCTGCTGCTGGCCGATGAGTTCATCAACGGTGATGCCAATTTTCCCGCCACCCGCGACTTCTGTCAGAACGACCAGTCCCTGCGTTGGGTCATGGGTTGCATTTTCGACATTGAAGAGGTCGCAAAGGCGAACGATACGGATGAATTCGCCTCTGATCTGGACGACCTGTGTCCAGTCATCCAGGCGCCGCATCTGGGACGGGCTTGGCCTGAAACTCTCAACAATGCTGGTAATCGGCAGGATGTAGCGCTGGTTGCCGACCGCCACGATCATACCATCGAGCACCGCGAGCGTCAGCGGGATCAGCATGTTGAGCCGTGTACCGTATCCCGGCTGTGACTGAACCTGAATGCGGCCACCAAGACTGACGATGTTTCGCCTCACGACATCCATTCCAACACCGCGGCCGGAGATGTCTGTAACCTCTTCGGCGGTTGAGAAACCAGGCGCAAAGATGAGCTCGTCGATTTCCTGATCGGAGAGATGGGCGTCAGGCTGAACAATGCCTTTGTCGATTGCAATCGCAAGAACCCGTTCACGGTTGATCCCCGCACCGTCGTCGCTGATGCTTATCACGATGTTGCCGCCCACATGCGCAGCCGACAAATCGATCGTTCCCTCTTCGGGTTTGCCTGCTGCCACGCGCTCAGCCGGCGTTTCCAGTCCATGATCGATGGAATTGCGGATCATGTGGGTCAACGGATCGGCGAGCTCTTCGATGATCGTCTTGTCGACTTCGGTATGTTCGCCGGACATGCGCAGGTTGATTTTCTTGCCCAGTTTCCCGGACAAGTCCCGCACCAGGCGTGGCATTCGCGCAAAAACCGACTTCACCGGCTGCATGCGTATCGCCATGACGCACTCCTGCAGCTCTCTCGTGAGATTTGCGAGTTCCTCCTGCCCTGCGATGGGTTGTCTTTCGTTATCAGCAGTCAGGTCGGCCAACTCTTGGGCAAGCATTGCCTGAGTGATGACCAGCTCGCCGACAGTGTTCACAAGGCGGTCAATCCGGCCGAGTTCAACGCGAATGGAGGACGCCGCCGCGGCCTTGGCTTTTTTGCCGGCCGGCGCGGACTCCTTCGTCTCAACATTTTTTTCAGGTGAACTGACTTGAGGCTGTACCGGCGCGTCTTTTGCGGGCGCTTCAGGGCTTTTGGCTTCTTCCTCTGACGAGGTCGCCTGCTCGATCACGATTTCGCAGGTGTCGTCAACGAATTCGAAGACTTCCTCGATGTTCTCACGCGAACACTCAGACTCAAGTTCGAACCTCCACGAAAAGTAGGCCAGCTCAGGGTCCAGTTTACGCAACGGTGGCAACTGGCTACGGTCGCAGGTGACCTTGAGCGACCCCATCTCGCGCAGCTCACGGATCAGGAGCAAGGGTTCCGTCGCGTTCTTGAAGAGATCTACATTGGGCGTCAGCCGAATGGTCCAACTGCCCATGCCGCTAATGCTTGACGCTTGCTGGGCGCCTGGACCTGCCGTTGCGTCTTTCGGCTTTTGGCCGCTGCCCAGCAGATCGTGCACCTGCGCAAGCACCTCGGCGCCGAAGTCGGGTGCTACGGACCTGTTTTCCTGCGCTGCAGAGACGAGTTCAGCAAGCACATCACCGCCACGGACGAGAAGGTCTGCGACCTGAGGCGTCTGATCGATCTCGCCGTCGCGCATCTTGTCGAGCAACGCCTCGAAAGAATGTGTGAAATTGACCAGATCGGTAAAGCCGAACGCACCCGCGCCCGCCTTGATGGAATGGGCAGCCCTGAAAACCGCATTCAGGCCCTCATTGTCGAGAGCCTCTTCCTGCAGCTGCGTCAGATGAACTTCCAGATCGGCCAGGATCTCATTGCACTCTTCGAAAAACGTAATTCGGAAGCGCTCGAAATCTGATCCGGATGTGCCGTCATTGCTCATGAACGTGACCTGTCGGTGCGAAACTTCATCTCAGTGCGGATAGGGTCAGGGACAGACCTTGTTGACCACGGACAGCAGCTTGTCCGGGGCAAAGGGCTTGACGATCCACCCGGTTGCGCCGGCGGCCTTGCCGCTGGCCTTCTTGTCATCCCCACCCTCGGTGGTCAGGATCAAGATGGGTGTCGACTTGAACTCGGCCTTTGCCCGGAGTTCGCGGACAAGCGTCACCCCATCCATGTTCGGCATGTTGATATCCGTGATGACGACATCGACCTTCTGCCCCTTCACCACCGAAAGGGCATGAACGCCGTCTTCCGCTTCAAGGACATCAAAACCGGCTCCCTTCAGGGTGAAAGCCACCATGTCTCGCATGGTCTTGCTGTCATCGACGGTTAGTGCGCGTTTCGCCATGATGCGATTACTCCCAGCTACACAGACAATCTCCGAGACCAAGGTCCTGCAGAGACGTTTTGAATTGATCAGACATGGATGAAATGACGAGCCGGTTGCCTTGGCCCTCGAGGTCGATCGAAGCGGCCAGCAGAATTTGCGCAACGGCCGTGCCGCAGCGCTCCACTTTGCTTGCGTCGATCAGAAGATCGGAACTCTCACCGCGGTCACACATCGCCGCGTGGACCTTCGAAGCGGCCGCCAGATCACAAATCTGAGGAAGCTCGAAGTACTCGCGAGTATCGTCATTTTTATCGGTGACAATATTCTCAGTATTCATTTTTCTAAATCCACAATTGCAAAGGGCCGCGGCAGCAATTCGGCAACTAACACTTGTGGAGATGAGAGATCGAAACGGTTAATGAAAAATTAAACCGACAAAAATGACGTATATTTACTTATTAAGATACTAAGTATTATTTGATTCTATAGGTGCCACTTTTTACTAAAATGATAATAAATCAAGAATAATATAAATACATCTTATGCAATTGCTTTATATCATAATAAATTTACATTAAAATCACAATATCTACATCGATTTCCCGACATAAGGGTGGTTTCTATTTATACTCTCACATCTTCAATCGAGGGGAAGCATCGATCAATAAATCATAAAACTAGTATTTTTATCGATGATATTCGTTTGAGGCATATCGAGCTACATTGCGTATTTTGCGCATTTTTCAACGTAAAGTCGCCGACACGTATTCGCCCAATAGTGGCAAGAATAATGAATGCGTTAAATTGGGCTGGAATGCTTGCTTCCCAGGGCATTGCGACGCCCCTCGAGCCCTCCACACGATGCAAATCAGAGTTTACCGTCATAGGCGCGATTTGAGATTCGGCACGCAATAATTGTAAATCCAGGTCTATGCAACGCACCCTCAATCTCGTTCGCCAGCCCGTCAACCGCTTCGACCCAAGCTCCGTGACCGCTGTAGGCACGCGCGATTTCCGGGAAATCGGTCTCACCAAAGTCGACCCCAACATTCGCACGCTGGCTGGCCCGTTGCTTCAGTTCAATCAGCGACAAGGACCGGTCCACAAGAACACAAATGATCACCGGCAGGCCCAGATCACGAAGCGTCGAGAGTTCTCCCAGACACATCTCAAGTCCCGCATCACCAACGAAAGCAACGACAGGCGCCTGAGTGTCGTCAATCAATCGATGTCCGATCGCCAGCGGAACCGCGCATCCCATCGTACATAGGGCCGAGGACTGGAGCATGCCTCTCGGCTGTCGGCATTTCCAGATCTGGCTGACAAGGATCCGATGTGCACCGCTGTCGGCCGTTACGACGGTTTCATCCGGCGTCAGCTTGCGAAGGGTATGGAAGACAGTCGCGGGGCCCCAGCCATCTGTTTCAGGAGCGAATGCACTCTCCAGGTCCGCCCTGGCCCTGGCAGGCTCTCCGGCAGGCCAGGCCGGCGCATCAGCCGACCTGCTTTTGGAAAACACGGACAACGCGGATTTCACTGAACTGCGCAGCTCAAAACGAGCCTTGTGCATCCCGTGGGTTCTCAGCACCGGCGAGACTTCGACAACAGGGGCACCATCGGGCCATGGATTGCGCCAATTTGCCCGCATCTCGATCGGGTCGTATCCAAGGAGCAGAACGCAATCGCTCTGGTTGATCAAAGGAAGGAAAATATTGTCGGCCTTGGGAGAAAGGCCTGCACCGCCCAGCGCCAGAGCATCCACTTCGTCTAGCAATCCCTTGCCCTTGTAGCTCGTGATCAAGGGGATCGAGAATTGCCTGCAGAAGGCCGCCAACTCAGGTCCTGCACCTTCATTCACCGCATCGACACCCGCAATTGCAATCGGCCGCTTTGCCCTTGCAAATAGCTCCAGTGCGTCCGTCAGATACGAGCCGTTAGCAACCGCCAGCTGGGGCTGTGCAGGAATCCGGTCCGGGTTCCAGGGTTCTTGTGTCTGCCCTTCGGCAACCCTGATCGGCACGTCGATATGGACGGGTCCTGGCTGCCCCTCAAGCGCAATCGCAATCGCCTTGTCCATCATGACGTCAAGAGCATCGAGGCGGGCGGAGAAGCTGGCCTTCACGATCGGCCTCAGGAGCTGCTGATGGTCGAAGACCTGATGGGTGTAGCTTTCCGCCTCCGCGGCGTCGACACAACCGGTGACAAAAATCAGTGGGACGCGATCCTGCCAGGCATTTGCCACCACATTGATGGCGTTGGCAACGCCGGGGCCCAGCGTTGCAAGCAGAACCCC
Source organism: Roseibium sp. (assembly GCF_039982295.1). GTDB lineage: Bacteria > Pseudomonadota > Alphaproteobacteria > Rhizobiales > Stappiaceae > Roseibium. Next base: position 232,707 of record NZ_JBDWYP010000033.1, on the reverse strand, counting down.
GGGCGCGCTATCGGCATGCCATCCACCCTCCGCCATGAAGCCACCGGCGTTCTCATGCTTGACCAGAACAAAGCGTATGCCTGCACGGTCGATGCTGTCCATCAGGGCGAGAACTTCGCCGCCAGGGATGCCAAACGCGTGGCGACACCCGGCAGCATGCAGCTTGCCCGCAATAATATCGGCTCCAGTGGTCATTCAGGCTCTTCCCTAGATTGTCTTGTCTGGATGGACCCGCTCGCCGACAGTTGCCGAATATCCTCGCCTGTCAGGCCCAGCAGCGATGTCAGTACGTCCTCGGTTCCTTCGCCAAGCGTGGGCGGCGAACGACGGTATGCCACCGGCGTCTTGCTCATGCGAATGGGCGACCCGATCAGATCGACCGAACCGCTCAATTCATGAGGCATCGTGATCTTCATATTGCGTGCAAGCACCTGAGGGTCCGAGAAGACCGACCCGAGATCATTCACGGGACCGCAAGGAACGCCCTCACGCTCAAGAAGCCCAATCCACTCTGCTGCCGTTTTTTCAATCGTCAGTCGACGGATCAACGGCACCAAGTCCTTGCGATTTCGCACTCGATCCGCATTAGCGGCAAATCGTGGATCGTCTGCCAAGTCAGATGCGCCAGCTGCCACGCAGAACTTCTTGAACTGACTGTCATTGCCAACAGCCAGAATGAACGACATGTCGCTCGCAGGGAAAGTCTCATAGGGCACAATGGTTGGATGACCATTTCCAAGGCGACCCGGGATCTCGCCGGACACCAGATGCGCAACACCCTGGTTGATCAACCACGACACCTGGCTGTCGAAAAGAGAGATGTCGAGATACTGCCCTTCTCCGGTATTGTTTCGATGGTTCAGGGCCGCGAGGATCGACACCGTTGCATACATACCGCACATGACATCCGCGATGCCGACACCCGCCTTGATTTCCGTACCACCTTCATCGTCTGGAAGCCCGGTCAAGGACATGATCCCGCCCATCCCCTGGATCAGAAAGTCATAGCCCGCCCTTGTGGCATAGGGCCCTGTCTGGCCGAAGCCGGAGATGGAGCAATAGATCAGCCCTGGATTGGCATTTTTCAGACTGTCATAGTCCAGACCACGGCGCTTCAGGTCGCCGACTTTGAAGTTCTCGACAAGGACATCAGCCTTGGCCGCCAATTGCCTGATCAATTTCTGTCCGGCCTCCGAGGCCAAATCAATCGCCACAGATCGCTTGTTGCGATTGGAAGACAGGTAATAGGCGCTTTCCCGCGTCTCACGGTCTGCAGCGTCCTTCAGAAAGGGCGGTCCCCAGCCGCGTGTATCGTCCCCCTTCTCCGGCCGCTCGATCTTGATGACCTCGGCTCCAAGATCTCCAAGAATCTGGGTGCAGGTCGGACCGGCCAAAATCCGCGACAGATCAAGAACAACAAGGCCGGACAAAGCACCGGCGGGAGAGGAAGATACTGACAAGGGCTCACCGAGAGAATTGCGTTGCGCCCAATGAGCCGACTGAATTCTCTCCAGTCAACTGCTGCGAGCCCTGCAGAGCTGCAAATTCGCTCAAGTGTTTGTCAGAAGCTGTGATCAGGACCAGCCCTTCAGCTTGCCAAGTTCGTGCCAGACACGCTCCATCCACTCGGCGCGCACATTGTGCCCACCCTCATGAAGGCACAGCTCAAGCATCCCCGCTTCAGGCGACCAGCGTTCACAAGTCAGACTGCCTTCAGTGTACTTCATGGGTTTGTCGTCAGTCAGCCCAAGCTGCTGAAGCCAGACATCAAAACTCTTGAAGACATCGCCCTGGTGATATTTCCCGCCACCAAGAGGACGCCCCTCGAGTGGCACGACCGTGTCCGACGTTCCATGAATATGAAACAGATAGGGAGCCTCAGTCGGGCATTCTTCCGGCAGAGGTTTCCAGAAGGCACCAGCAATCGGAGCATATCCTGCAAACCGATCCGCATCGTCACAAGCCAAATACCAGGTCATGAACCCGCCAGAGGAAAAACCGGTGAGAAGGGTCTTTTCGCGATTGATGTCGAACCGGTCTTCGACATCATCGAGAACCACATCGAAAAACGCGTTTTCATCGCGCAGGCTTCGGGGAGCGGTTGGAAATGACCACGTGCCGTTGACACCCTGAACCGCGACAAAGACAACATTCAGATCGTTCGCGAGCTTCCTGAACGACGCGTTCCGGACCGCGTTAAGTGCTTTCCCACGATGCCCATGAAGATAAAAGACCGCACCAACGGGCGGCACCGTTTCAGCGTCATCAGGCAAGAGAGCGTAATAGGTACCCTCTTCAAGCTCACAGGGCACTTCACCGCCACAGGCATCTGCAGCCACTGCAGGCTGCAAGGCAAGGGCCCACCAGAATGAGATTGCAAGCACGGACTTCTTCGAGGGCATGGACGCTCCTTTAGGTCGACGTCGACAATCGGTCATCAGACGTTGTCATCATCTGCCAGCGATCCCAAGAGCCTGCCAATCACAGTGACGCGATCAGGTGGAAAAGAAGATACCTTCCGCGCCTATCCCCACTCACCCTCGGTCGGAATGTTCAAGACCCGTCCACAGTGCTTGCAGTGAACGGCATCCGTATCATGACGGCTCAAGCCGCAATCCGGGCATTTGTAGTGGACCTTGACCGGCCGGAAGATCGTCTGGACAAGACGCAGGAACAACGCCACGCCAAAGATCATGATGGCGACCGTGAGCAACCGTCCCGCGCTATCGCTCATGGTGATGTCGCCGAACCCGGTTGTGGTCAGCGTCGTGACGGTGAAATACAGGGCATCCAGATAGTTGTTGATCCCCGGATTGCGATCGTCCTCCACGACGTAAACCAGGGCCGTCACGATGAAGATGAACACGACGAGGTTCACGCCCGAGTGGATGATTTCCTCGTTGCGTTTGAACCAGCGAGAGGAGTCTCGCAGCTCCTTGAGCACATGATAGGAGCGCAGCAGACGCAGCATGCGGATCACGCGCAGGAAAGCCAGGTTTTCGAAGAAGGCCGGTGCGATCAGGGATGCGATGACAACCACATCCGCCATGGCTGTAAAGCTGATCACATAGCGCCCGGGCTGCGCGGAAGCCATCAATCTCCCGAGGTAGTCGAGCAGCAAGACACCCGCGATCAGGTAGTCGATTTCATGATGGATCCGGCCGGGATCCAGCATCGAAGAGACGATAAAATACCCAATCGTCAACACGTCGAACGTCAACAGCACATAGCTCCAGATGCGGGCAGCTGATGATTGACCGAAATAGAGATGCCGAAGGCGCTCACGCAAAGCTTGATAGGAAAAAGTCATAGCCGGAGAATGACGCAAGCGGCCTGAAAGGCAAGTCGCACAACCGCACCTCTGGCATCTCAAGCAATTTGTTCCTAGATGGTGGCTTCCAAACAACGAACGACTGGGGACCAAATGCCTGACTTGAATGGAAAAGCTGCTCTTGTGACAGGTGCAAGCCGAGGCATCGGAGAGGCCACTGCCCGTATCCTGGCGAAGCATGGCGCTGCGGTTGTTCTCGCAGCGCGCAGCACGTCGGACATCGAACGGATTGCTTCCGAGATCCGCGCCGAAGGTGGCCAGGCGGAAGCGATTGCCTGCGACGTGTCCGACTACAAGGCTGTTGCAGATGCCGTTGCCCTTTGCACCCAAAAGTTCGGCAGCCTGGACATCCTGGTGAACAATGCAGGACTGATCGACCCGATCAACCGGATCGAGGATTCCGATCCAGAAGCCTGGGGAAAGGTCATCGATGTCAACGTCAAGGGTGTCTACTACGGCCTTCACGAAGCGTTGCCGGTTATGGCTGCGCAAGGAAGCGGGACAGTGATCAACATCAGCTCTGGTGCAGCGACCGGCGCACTTGAGGGCTGGAGCCATTATTGCTCATCAAAGGCCGCCGTTCTGTCCCTGACGAAATGCGCTGACAAGGAGTTTGGCGACAAAGGCGTGCGCGTCCTCGGCCTGAACCCCGGTACGGTTGCCACCGAAATGCAGGTCGCGATCAAGGCATCCGGCATCAACCCGGTCAGCCAGCTCGACCCGGGCGTCCACATTCCCCCGGAGTGGGTCGGCGAGGCAATCGCCTGGCTCGCAACGGATGCCGGAGACGCCTACAAAGGTATGGATTGCTCGCTTCGCGACGAAGATGTTCGCAAGGCCATCGGATTGGTCTGAGCAACAGGTCCTGGTTCAACACAGAGCACGGCGGTCGAGTGACCGCCGTGCTCTGCTCGGTGTTTGCCAGGTTATTCAGCGTCCGGCTGGTTGGCTGGCGCAGCTTGCTGAAACTCGTGCCGTTCCATACAGGCGTCGTAGATGCGGCGAATGGTCGGATAGGGGCTCATGTCGACCTGAAAACGCTGGTTGTTCGCAACCTGCGCGACGAGGCAGATATCCGCAAGACCTGGGTTGTCCCTGTGGCAGAAAGCTCCCGTATCGGAACTGCCGGACAGTAGCGCCTCCAGCGGACCGAAGGTTTCCGCCACCCAGTGCCTGAACCAGTCAGCAACCGCATGATCGTCAGCCTTGAAGCTATGTCGAAGTCGGTTGAGCACACGCAAATTGTTCACTGGATGGATTTCACAGGCAATCATCTGCGCCAGTGCCCGCACGCGTGCACGCCCTATCGGATCTGTCGGCAGCAAGGGCGGTTCGGGGATCGTCTCTTCAAGATACTCGATGATTGGCAGGGACTGGGTGAGAACAACGCCCGCATCCGGGAACTCCAGTGAAGGCACCAGCCCTTGCGGGTTGAGCTTGAGGTAACTTTCGAAACGTTGCGCACCGGATCTCAAATGATGAGCAATGTAATCTGTCTCCACGCCCTTCAGCTTGAGAGCAATGCGCAGTCGATAGGATGTCGAACTGCGGAAGTAGGAATGAAGTCTCAGTCTGGTCACATGTCCCTCCCTGACGGGTTGACCCGAACTGACATTAGTTACAAATGAAACAAAACTCCAAGACTCTCGCTCTGAAAAGACGCACGGCCTGTGAAATGCAAAGAGGCCCGCAAAGCGGGCCTCCCATGAGATCGAACTGACCTTTTTGTCCGGATTAGATCCCGGCGAAACCTGTTGTTGCCAGAGGCTGCTCCGGCACCGACACATTCCGCCCAGACTTAAGGGCCAAATTCAGGGTCTCACTAGACATGGGCACACCTCCTTTCAGGTTGTTAAACACGAGATTAAAGGTAGTGCCCCAAACGCTTCTTGCAAGCCTGTTCCTTGTGCGTCACTGCCAAAAGGAAGGGCAAAAGTTTCAGCAAGCGCCTTGCCCCCGACGACCGGAAACGCAAAAAGTATCAAGATGGAACATCGACGCCATGCCCCGGATTGCAACCCGCCACTAGACGGGCTCGACTATGCCTGCCCGCGCCCGTTCTCAAAGTGGAAGAGCGGGCATCTGGACACATTGATCGGAGGTTGGCTTCAGCTCCAACCACCCTGCCTTGAGTTGGCGACGCTCGCTCTGGAGGAACTGACGGTCAGACGTGAAGATCTGCAAGCGCGGATGAAATTCGCCAACGCAGACCTGGAGCCGATTGCCTGGCTGGCTGATGCGAGGCGCTCGGTCAGAGAGGTTCTTCTCCCGGACATTCGGGAGACAACACTCAAGTCATCAGCAAGGGGAAAGGTCTATGTCATCCTGCGAGGTGGCTACACGGAGACCAATCTCTGGTATGGCGCTTATGTTGGCTCGACCACGCGCCCGATCGCCAAGCGTTTTGCCGAACACCGTGCCGGAGGACCTCGTTCCGCCAGAGGTCTGCCTACACACGGCATCGAGCCACTTTATTCGCTTTTCGCCCCGCTCAATCCAGTTGCATCTTCGCGGGGCAAATTACGCGAATGGGAAACCCGGCTTCATGAGTGCCTCGCACCCATCGTGCCGAAGGTGACCGGCGACGTCGCCTTTTAGAGCCTCTCGTTACTCGCTTGTCGCACGTTTGGCGATGGCTTCAAAAACACCGTCGAGCTCTGCTGCCATGACTTTCAGATCATCGCCGCCTTCGGCCATATAAGGTCCAAAAACCTCGCTGGGTGTCTTCCAGGAGAGCGTCGCGGACTTGTCACCGTTCTCGGTGATGTAAAAGCGGATTGGCGCTTCGATGCCAGCAGCGATGGATGCGTTGAGCATGCGACGGGCGTAATCATTGCGATAGACGCCGAGCACCTGGTTTCCCGGTATGACAATCCCTTGGCCCTTTGCTCCCGCAGACGCGCTCGCTTGCGTGACAAGGCCCATCTTCTCGGCCTTCACCGCAGCTTTTACCCGGTCCACGAGTTCAGAAAATGCGTACGGCGTATCGATAATCCGCCAGCCGTCGCGCGGTTGCAGGCCACTGGCCAAACCCTGGGCCGAAAACCAAACCAGCACCAGCGTGGAGGCAAGGATCGAGCGAAACACAGTCATGTCATTCTCCTTCATGGATGGGAGGGGAGAATGGACCGCAACAAATGCCGATTTGAAGGCACCTGACTGCAAAAGCGCTCACGTGCTGATCACAATCGAGTGCTCAGGCGCCGGCGCTTCAACCCATTCCGAGTTTGAGGCGAAGACGTGTTCCCAGCAAGCTTCCGGCAAAGGCAAAGACCAGCCACAGCCAGCCATGCATGGATCCGGAGACAAGCCCTCCAAGATAGGCACCGATGTTGCAGCCATAGGCCAGCCGAGCACCGTAGCCCATCAAAAGCCCGCCAATGATCGCGGTCAGCAGATCCCTGGCAGACAGATGCCAAATCGGCGCAAACTTTCCGGCAAGCGCAGCAGCCGCCAGCGCGCCGAAAATAATCCCGAAATTCATGACCGAGGTGCTGTCCGTTAGCACGCTCGCTTCAAGAGCCTTGGTCTGCCACTGCCAGTAGGGCCAGGTTTCGACCGGGATGCCGATTGCAGCGAAAACCTTCGCACCCCAGAGAGCAAAACCTGAGGTGATGCCCCAGGGCCGGCCTACAACGATAAAGGTGAGAATGCCGACCACAGCAAGCATTACAGCACCAAGCATGGGAGACCAGGGACCGGTCGTAAGAGACACGGTTTTGCGCGCCTCAAGAACCCGGCCATGCGCCTTTTTCTCGATCTGGATCGTCGCAATGGCAATCGTGCCCAGCACCACCGCAGTGATCGCAAAGGCAACCAGCGGGCCAAAATTGCTCACCAGTGAATAGGCCGGCAACTTGGGCAGCTGCCCCCACAGATGCATGTGGGCTGTCGCGAGGACCGACCCTAGGATGAAGGCCGCCAGGGTGACCATCATGCGTGTCGATCCGCCGCCTGCGGTGAAGAGCGTGCCGGACGCGCAGCCTCCGCCGAGCTGCATGCCAAGACCGAACATGAATGCGCCAACGGCTGCCGCATAACCGAAAGGAAAGACAAAGCCACCCGTCGGCATGCCGAAATCTCTGCCCCAGGCGATCAGGGGAAAGGCAACAGCGGATGTCAGAAGAATGAGGACGAACTGAGCACGCAGGCCCGTACCGCGCTTCTCGGTCACAATATGACGCCAGGCGGCCGTGAAACCGAAACTGGCGTGATAGAGTGAAAGACCGGCGAGACCACCGATCAGGGCTGCGCCCGCCTGGCGCGCTCCGCCGAGCGAGTAGGCGCCAAGCGCAACGACCACCAAAGCGGCGACGGCAAAGGCGAGTATGGGCTTCTGAGAACCCTCATTCGGAGGTGTTACGGTCGTGACTGTCATGGGATCCATCTAAGCATTTCCCATTAATCCAACAAGAAATACCATCCGCTATCGAACTACTTATCGAGAAAGAGATTCCATTTTGAGGCGGCATTAGGGCCAACTCAACACAGAGCCAACACCTTTTTGTGTGTTGCAGTTCAGAACCCGCCTGCCCTCTTGTTGCAATGCGAGGATGTGATTTTGCAGCTGATGAGGCACACCCCTTTTCTGTCGCTCACATTCCGGAAACGCCAGCAATACGGTCAAAGGGCTTGCCATGCGCTATACAGATCAGTTCGGCTATGACGTCACAGTCTCGAGCCAGCAAGCCGTCGTTCATTGGAATGCGGCCGTAAATGCCTTCCTTGCACATGGCAAAGAGACTGCAGTTCACCTTGAACAGGCGCTGGAGCTGGCTCCCGATTTCGCGATGGCACATGCCACCCGAGGCATCTTCTGCCTGCTAATGGGCCGCTCAGAGCTTGTGACAACGGCCAAGGACTGCCTGAGCACAACCCAACGGGTCAGCAAAACGGCGGACCTCACCGAGCGGGAAAAAGCCCTTACGGGCGCGCTGGCAGACTGGCTTGAGGGCTGGCCATCACATGCGGCCGAACGCCTGGATCGTGCGCTCACGTCGGCTCCTCGAGACGCGCTGATCGTGAAGCTGGTGCATGCCATTCGATTTGTTCTGGGCGATTCAAAGGGCATGCTGGCGTCGATCGACAGTGTTTTTGGAACCTACGACAGCCAGCATCCGTCCTATGGTTATATTCTTGGTTGCCGCGCCTTTGCCCTTGAGGAAACCGGAAACTACCGGGACGCAGAGCTGCTTGGTCGCAAAGGCCTCGAACATGCCACGGACGACGCGTGGGGGCTCCATGCGGTCGCCCATGTCCACGACATGACCGGCCGCGCGGACGAAGGTATCACCTGGCTTGAACATCGACCTGAAGGCTGGGCGCATTGCAACAACTTCGGCTACCATGTCTGGTGGCACCTTGCCCTGATGTATCTGGAGCGCGGCGAGATCGACAAGGTTTTGTCGCTTTACGACGAAGAGATCCGCCGCGACCGCACGGATGATTTCCGCGATATTTCCAACGCCACTTCCCTTCTCTCCCGCCTTGAGATTGAAGGCGTCAATGTGGGCGCACGCTGGGAAGAACTTGCGTTGCTGTCGGACAAGCGTGCGGAGGACGGCTGCAATGTGTTTGCGGATCTGCATTACCTGCTGGCGCTGCTGAATGGCGGGCGCCGCATGGGCGCCGAACGCCTGTTGGGCGATCTGAAGTCGCGCTCGCGCCAAACTGGAGACATTGCACGCATTTCCGCAAAAGCCGGCATGCCGGTCGGCCTGGGCCTCGAGCAGTATCGCAAGGGCAATTACGCGTCGGCCTTCCACATGCTCTCGTCCGCAAGAGATGAGCTTCCGACCATTGGCGGCTCCCATGCTCAAAGGGATGTTTTCGAACGCATCACCATCGATGCCGCCCTTCGAGCCGGTTTTGCTGAAGATGCCGAAAGGGTGCTGAAGGATCGGACCCGCAAAAGGGGCGCAGTAGATCACTTTGCCGAGCAAAGGTTCGAGACCTGCGAGAAAATGCGCAGCGCCTCCAAGATCATGCTAGATGAACGGCTGCGTGCAGCTCACGCCTGACTTGAGCTGAAAACCGACACTGCCCTTGGCGGTCGACAAGCTAGACCGCCCAGCCCATGGACTGATTTCTGACGTGAACGCTCAATCAAGCCCGACCAGATTCCGCGACCCCCGCCTCGACTTCTTTCGCGGCATCGGCATGTTCATCATCTATATCGCACATCTTCCAGGAAACTGGTGGACGCTTTGGATCCCGGCCCGCTTCGGGTTTTCAGACGCGACGGAAATCTTCGTTTTCTGTTCAGGCATGGCTTCCGCGCTCGCCTTCGGCAAGGTGTTTGACGTTCACGGCGCAGGAATGGGAATTGCGCGGGTGGCGCAGCGGATGTGGCAGGTTTACTGGGCACATATCTGCCAGTTTCTTGTCATTGCGGCAGGCCTTGTTGCAATCCATGAAAGCGGCTTTCTCACGCAATGCTGCGATCTGACCCAGAACTATGTCGGATCGCTGAACCTCTGGCCGTTCTTTGACAATACGACCCTGAATTTGCCAGGGCTGCTGACGCTGACCTATGTGCCGAATTACTTCGACATCCTGCCGATGTACATCGTGATCCTGGCCTTGATACCCGTCATCATGATCGCATCGCGGATCTCTGTCTGGGCCGCCTTCGCGGTCTCCATCGGGCTATGGCTTGCTGCCAATTTCCAACTGCTGAACCTGCCGGCAGAACCGTGGTCTGACCGCTCCTGGTACTTCAATCCATTCGCCTGGCAACTGGTGTTCTTTACCGGATTTGCCTTCATGCGGGGCTGGATTCCCTCGCCGCCGGTGGACCAGCGCCTGATTGCGCTCGCGGTCGCTGTGCTGCTGCTTTCCCTGCCCTTTGCCTACTTCCGGATTCATCTCAACGTCGAGTTTGCACAGACGGTCAGGGACATGTTGAAACCACTCTGGATCAAGAGTGAGTTCGGCTTCCTGCGGTACGTGCACTTCCTGGCGCTGGCCTACCTTGCCTGGGTCGCAGCGGGCGACAAGGGCTTTCGTCTCTTCGGGCACGGCCGCATCTGGGGTGGTTTCGTCCGCATCGTTCAGAAAGTCGGCCAACAATCCCTTGCGGTTTTCATGGCCAGTCTGGTCATCGCCCAAGCTGCGGGCATTCTCCGCGACATGGTCTGGGGGCGCGGCGAATGGTTGCCTCAGACCTTGTCCAACCTGCTCGGCTTTGCGGCTCTGATTGCAGTTGCCTATGTGGTGGCCTGGTTCAAGGGACAGCCCTGGAGAAAATCGCCAAAACCGCAAACTTCACAACCACCTGAGGAAGCCACGTCACCTCGATCCAAAGTGGTGGAAACCGCAAGTTAAGGCATAAAAAGAAACACCGGCGCGATCACTCGCACCGGTGTTTTGTAATGCTGTTCATTCCAGCAGATCAGTGAACACTGACCATTTCGAGGTCATGCTCGAAAGCATTCGCCAAAGCTGCTTCGCGGCTGTCCGCAAGAAGGATCGGCGTACCGTCTGCATTGAGCAGCGCCCAAAGCGTTGTGCTGTCCTGAATCGGCGGCACTTCCGGGAAGAGCGCGGCCATATCCTTGGCCTGGAGCTTTCGGATATACGCCATGCTGCCGATACCGAGGTCCGCCAGGACCTCTTCGCTCATGGCAATCAGCTCCGCTTCTCGCGCCAGCGCTGCAGCATCATTGGTGTTACGCGTCATGGTCTCTCCAAAGTTTTTTCCGGCGGGGGAGTGTCAGTCGCCGCTGGAGATTTCGATCTTCCGGATCACACGTTCAGGTTCCGGACGCGCAAGATCGATAGACAATAGGCCATCCTTCAGGTCCGCACCAAGGATTTCGATCCCTTCTGCCAGCACAAATGCGCGCTGGAACTGGCGGGCAGCGATCCCGCGGTGCAAATACTGACGGGTCTTGTCGTCAATCTGACGACCCCGAATGACAAGCTGGCTCTCTTCAACGGACACATCGAGCTGATCCCGGGTGAACCCGGCAACCGCAAGAGTGATCCGAATGACGTCGCCCTGTTCGTCTGTTTTCGGCAGACGTTCAATATTGTAGGGTGGGTAGCCGTCATTGGCAGCCTTGGAAACCCTATCAAGCACACGCTCGATATCATCGAACCCGAGCATGAACGGGCTTGAAAACGCTGACATGCGTGTCATCGCCAAAGTCCTTTTAAAGCGACCTTGCGTCCGGACCCATTTCGAGCGGCATCCGAACAGGAGTGTCCTTCACTCCGTTTCGTTATCGAATATGGCGACAGTCGGCGGATCTTTCAAGCTAAGGGCCGCCAGATGACCACAGCCAACACAGCTATGGTTACCTGACAGCCCATTTTCAGAGAGCGTGTTTCAAAACGCTCTGATCGAACCGACTTATTGCGGGATCAACCGCTGTCCGTGGGGATTATCGATCACCATCTTCCAGCTTCCGTCCGTCTGCTTGCGCAAGACCGCAACCGACAGCCCACTCATGTTTAGTGGTTGGCCATCAGGCCCGGTACCGGTCACCTCGGAAGGCTGAGAGTTTTGTCAGGATCAAGATCAGGATCTCCTGCGTCGCCTCCAGTGCATCGTCCGGATTGGCCAGAACCCGCATTGAAAGGTGATACATCTTGTCTTGAATGCCGATGAGCACGGCCTTCAGCGCGCTCTGGTCACCGGCTTGAGCCTCCGCAATCAGCTCGTTCGAAATTGCCTTCATCTCACCAAGTCCTTTTTGGTTCCTTTGATAAGTTAGAGGGCGGCAGGCCCGAAGGTGTGACACATTTTCTTGAATTATCTGCGCCATCACCTGCCTTGCCCTCAGCGGCAAAAACTGAAAACTTCAGCAGACATCACTTTCACAGCAGGCAATCCCTTGACCAGAGACGAATTCAACAGCTTCTGCGCAGCCCTTCCTGCGTCGACCAATGTCGTCCAATGGGGCAATGCCTCGGTCTGGAAGGTTGGCGGCAAGATCTTCGCCATCTGTTCTTCATGGGGCAGCGAAGGCGAACAACGGATCAATTTCAAATGTTCGGACATGTCCTATTCAATGTTGATCCAGGAAGAAGGCATTGTGCCAGCCCCATATCTGGCGAGGGCCAAGTGGGTTCGCGTCGAGGATCCTGATGCGCTGAGCAAGGAAGATTGCTGCGCCTATATCAAGGCGGCCCACGCAATCATCACAGCCAAACTCACTCGCAAACAGCGGCAGGACCTTGGCTTGGCTGAAACGTCATGAATCCTCAGAGCAAACTGGCCAAGCCCGTCTCGCTAGCACTGTTGATGCTAGCCGAGATCGCCGGCATGAGCCTTTGGTTCATGTCCGCCGCAATCCTTCCGGATATGGTGGCGGAAACCGCTATCTCGGAGTTCCGGCAAGCCGCGCTTTCGAGTGCCGTTCAAGCCGGCTTCGTTGTCGGTGCAATTGCATCTGCTGTTTTCGGGCTGCCTGACCGTATGGACCCAAGACGCCTGTTTGCGCTTTGTGCAATTGCTGCCGCGCTCGCCAATGCTGCGCTTCTCGTCGTCACACCCGGTGGCAACCTGGCAATCATGGCACGCTTTGTTACGGGCGCCCTTCTGGCCGGCGTCTATCCTGTCGGGCTCAAGATTGCGGTCGGATGGGGGCAGAAGGATCGAGGTTTCCTGGTTGGGGCTCTCGTTGGCGCTCTAACCTTCGGGTCGGCTGCACCCCATCTCTTGGCCCTTGCCGGAGGTGCGGACTGGCGTTGGAGCGTTTCGATAGCCTCTTTTGCTTCGATTTCTGGCGCGTTCTTGTGCCTGGCCTCCACGCTCGGACCGTTCCACGCAGCAGCAAGCCGCTTTGACATCCGCACCATAGGAGTGGCCTGGACAAATCGAAAGGTGCGCCTGGCCTATGCCGGATACCTCGGTCATATGTGGGAACTCTATGCGATGTGGGCCTGGATTGGTCTCGCGGCTACGGTGTCCTTTGCCATGTCGATGCCCGAGACGGAAGCCATCGCCCTGGGCCGCCTGCTCGCCTTTGGCGCAATTGCAGCCGGCGGCGTAGCCTGTGTCATCGGCGGACTTTTTGCAGACCGCTTTGGCAAGGAAAATATAGCGATCGTCGCCCTTGTTTTGAGCGGTTGCGGCGCAGTTGCCAGTGCGGCCACCTTCGGCGGCCCTGCATGGCTCACAATCGTCTGTGTTCTGGTCTGGGGTGCTGCAATCCTGCCCGACTCTGCCCAGTTCTCAGCACTTGTTGCCGATCACTCCCCACCGGACCAGGCCGGCAGTCTGATGACATTCCAGACGGCACTTGGCTTCGCCCTGACATTCGCGACAGTCCAGCTGACACCGGCGCTCGCTCTCGCAATCGGTTGGCCAGCCGTCTTCATCATCATGGCACTTGGCCCTGCATTCGGCATCGCCGCAATGCTTCGTCTCAAACAGCTCACGAGATAGAGAACTCCTGAAGCAAGCAAAAAGCCGCCCCGGTTGCCCGGAGCGGCTTTTCCTTGAACGACAGCGCCCTCGTAAGGCTGCCCTTCAAATTCCGTCAGGCCTCTATGCGACGGCCCGTCTCCGCATCGAAGAAGTGCACGTCCTTTGGCTCGGCGCGCAGGAAGAGTGTCTGACCCGTCTCATAAACGGAGTGGCTCTCGACACGGACAAGGATTTCCTCGCCGCTTTCGGCGAACTCACCGTAGATGTAGCTTTCAGCTCCGACGGGCTCCAGCACGTTGACCTTGATCTCCAGATCCACACCCGAGCTTCCATCGCCCTTGGTATCCACGACCTTCAGGTGTTCCGGCCGCACACCAACCGTGTAGGCATCTTTGCCGTGCACATTGGCACCGGAAAGTCCCGCGCCCTTGACCAGGGAGAGCTGATTGCCATCGCTCTTCACGTCCAGAAGGTTCATGGCCGGCGAGCCGATAAAGCTGGCAACGAACGTGGAGGCCGGCTTGTCATAGACCTCGATCGGCGCACCGATCTGCTCGATGTTACCGCCATTGAGGACGACCAGCCGATCCGCCAGAGTCATGGCTTCAAGCTGGTCATGGGTCACATAAACGCTGGTCGTGCCCAGAGACTTCTGCAAGCGCTTGATCTCGACGCGCATCTGCACGCGCAGTTTGGCATCGAGGTTCGAAAGCGGCTCATCGAACAGGAAAGCGGCCGGCTCGCGCACAATGGCACGCCCCATGGCGACACGCTGGCGCTGACCGCCGGACAGCGCCCGGGGCTTGCGTTCCAGATAATCGCCAATCTCCAGAATACGGGCGGCCTCTTTCACTCGGCGGTCGATTTCCGCCTTGGCCATGTTCCTGTTCTTCAGGCCATAGGCAAGGTTGTTGTAGACCGACATATGCGGATAGAGCGCATAGTTCTGGAACACCATGGCGATGTCGCGGTCGGCCGGGTCGACCTTGTTGACCACACGGTCGCCGATGCTGATGTCACCGGTCGTGATGTCTTCCAGACCGGCAATCATGCGCAGCAAGGTAGACTTGCCGCAGCCGGACGGGCCGACAAGAACGATGAATTCACCATCGGCGATATCAATGGAAACGCCCTTAACCGCTTCCACATTGCCGCTGTAGACCTTGCGAACCGTATCGAGAGTAATCGTTGACATTTAAAACCTCACTTATCGCTCTCGACGAGACCTTTGACGAACCAGCTCTGGAAGACCACGACAATCAAAACCGGTGGCACGATTGCGAGAACCGCAAGCGCCATGGCTTCATTGAGTGCCGGGATTTGCGCCCCGACCCAGACCTGCATGATCTGCTTGATGCCGCGCACCAGAGTGAACAGGGATTCTTCCGTGGTGATCAGGGTCGGCCAGAGATACTGGTTCCACCCGTAGACGAACATGATGATGAAGATGGCCGCGATCATTGTCTGTGACAGCGGAACAAGGATGTCCTTGAAGAACTTCCAGGGGCCCGCCCCGTCGATCCTTGCCGCTTCCAGCAGCTCGTCGGGAACCGACATAAAGAACTGACGGAAGAAGAACGTCCCCGTTGCCGAGGCAATCAGCGGAACAATCAGGCCGGAATAGGTGTTCACCATGCCCAGTTGCTGCACGATTTCGTAGGATGGCAGAATGCGCACTTCCAGTGGCAGCAGCAGGGTCGCGAAGATCACCCAGAAGCACAGGGTGGCCATGGGGAAGCGGAAGTAGACGATCGCATAGGCCGCCAGCATCGAAATGATGATCTTGCCGATGGCAAAGCCGAAGCCGAGAATCATCGAGTTTTTCAGCATCACAAAACCGTCGACTTCCTTGGTGAAGCCGCCAGCTCGGAAGAGCACCGTTTCGTAATTTTCCAGGAACTTGCCACCCGGGACGAACTGGATGCCTTCCTTGTAGATGGTGATGGCGTCGTGAGTGCTGGTCAGAAAGGCCAGAGCGACCGGTGTGACCATGAACACAACACCCAGAAGCAGGACCACATGGTCCAGGATCTGAAGTTTTCTCATACCTGTCCCCTTAGGTGTAATGCACGCGCCGCTCGATCAAGCGGAACTGAACAACTGTCAGAATGAAGACGAGCGCCATGAGAATGACGGATTGTGCGGAAGAACCGCCCAGGTCATTGCCGCGGAAGCCATCCAGGAAGACCTTGTAGACAAGCGTCACCGGATTGTTGCCCGGTTCCTGTTTCACGAGCACATCAACAATACCGAAGGTGTCGAAGAAGGCGTAGGTGATGTTGATGATCAGCAGGAAAAAGCCCGTCGGCGCCAGGAGCGGGAAAGTCACGGTCCAGAACCGGCGGAAGCCGGACCGGCAATCGATGCTGGCCGCTTCCTGAACAGACTTGGAAATGCCCTGCAGACCGGACAGGAAGAAGATGAAGTTGACCGGGATCTGCTTCCAGACGGCAGTGGTTGTCATTGCAAAGGCGGTGTCGAAATAGTTCACCCCGATTTGCAGGTTCCAGCCAAAGAGCGCGAAGAAATCAACAATCGGGCCGACATGCTGATCAAACAGCATGACGCCGATCAGACCGGCGACGGGAGGCGCGACCGCATAGACCCACATCAGCAGGGTCTTGTAGGACGAGCTGCCGCGCAACACCTTGTCCGCCTTGACCGCCAGAAGAAGTGCGATCCCGAGGGACAGGAACGTCACGAAGAATGTGAAGACGGCCGTAAAGCGGGCAACACGCCCGTAGTCGGTCGAGGTCACCGTATCAACGAAATTGTCGAAGCCGACAAAGGTTGATCCGAACCCGAAGGGGTCTTCAAGGTAGAAGGAGGACTGGACCGCTTCGGCAGCTGGCCAGAGGAAGAAGAGCGTTACGATGGCGAGCTGCGGCAAAAGCAGCAGGTAAGGCAGCCACCGGGACTGGAATTGAACTTTTTTCATCACGACACCGCAACGGGGAAGACGGGCCACCAGATATCCTGTTGACCCGCCATCAGCATGAAAGAACGGGGGCGCCGGACCGGCACCCCCGCGATAAGTTTCTCAGCTTAGTTGCCGGATGTCTTTGCAAAACGCTCCAGCAGCTTGTTGCCGTCGGCTTCGATGGTTGCAAAAGCATCGTCCACGGACGCATCACCGGACAGGACCTTACCGTATTCACGGTTCATGATGTCGCGGATCTGGACGTAGAAGCCCATGCGGTAACCCTTGGTCCACTCGCCACCCGGCAGAGTGAGCTGCTTGATGCCGATTTCGGCAGCCGGTGCGCGGTCGTAGTGACCATCCTTCTTGGCCAGCTCGTATGCAGCGTTTGTGATCGGCACATAGCCGGTCTCTTTGTGCCACATGTACTGGACTTCCGGGGACGTCAGGTATTCGAAGAACGAAGCAACGCACTTGTTCTCTTCGTCTGCCTTGCCAGCCATGGAGAAGAGAGCGGCACCACCGATGAAGGTGCCGGTGCCTGCGCCTTCAACTGCATCCCAGTAAGGCAGGTAGGTCGCGGAGAACGGGAACTCAACGGTCTTGGAAATCCCGCCGAAGGAGCCCGAAGAACCGAGCCACATGGCAACCTTGCCTTCGTTGAACGGGGTCTGGTTGTCGCCCCAGCCGGTGCCGTAGTAACCGAACAGACCGTCGTCCAGCCAGCCTTTGACAGCCTTGAAGTGGTTCTTGATCGGCTCACCAAAGATCAGCTTGGTGCCCTTGGCGCCATCGTAACCGTTGTTGTTGGTTGCGAACTGCTGATTGTGACGAGACTTGAAGTTCTCGGTGAAGATCCACGGCAGGTGGGACTGAGCAAGCGGTACATAGCCGGCTTCTTTCAGCTTCGGCGCGATTGCCTGGAAGTCTTCCCAGGTTTTCGGAGCTTCGACGCCAGCTTTTTTCAGCGCATCTTCATTGTAGTAGAGGATCGGCGTGGAGGAGTTGAACGGCATGCCGATCATCTTGCCATCGCTGTCAGCGTAGAAGTTGCGCACACCTTCGATGTAGTCGTTGATGTCGAAATCAGCGCCAGCGTTCTCAAGGATATCCTGGGCCGGAATAACAGCACCCTTGGCACCGATGATGGTTGCAGCACCAGCATCGAAGACCTGAAGGATGTTCGGCTGTTCGCCAGCGCGGAAAGCAGCGATACCGGCGGTCAGGGTCTCTTCGTAAGTACCCTTGAAGACCGGGGTCAGGTTACAAGCATCCTGAGAAGCATTGTAGCCTGTGGAAATTTCGTTGACGACTTCGCCAAGGCGACCGCCCATTGCATGCCACCAGGAAATGTCGGTTGCAGCATAAGAAACAGAAGAAGTGCCGAGCATGGCGGCCGCAGCTACGAGGCTGGCGACAGTCTTACGGTAAGCCATTATTGTTTGCTCCCATCAATTGAGGCGGATGCCTCGGTCAGCAGTTGAGTATCCAGGCTGCCAAAATGGCTTGCTCGACAGCCCGTGTGATAACGCCTGCGTTTCGTATTGTTTTCATATGAACGCTATATGTCGCTCATATGAACATTAAACGACAGTCAAAACGAACATGGAAGACCAACCATCAATATAAATTTCGAAGCAGGCTTCCGCTCGACTTCGACAGCAGAAAGACTGCTGCGAAACCCTCGCTTTTCCCATGTTCCGGCCACATGTGACCGGAAAGCAAAACGCGCGCCGACGTAACGGCGCGAACCCTATGGCGTTTGGATGACTGCCACGCTTCGCTCACATGAACATTACATGACGCACTCTGTCGGGTACTGGCTTCCGCCTGCGCAGACAAATGCATCCCAGGGCCCCATCACTTCCCTGCAACATTTCACCTTCGCGGCAAAATGGCTTGCAAAGAGGGCGCAGATTCCGCAATTGTGGCTTGATGGTTCCGCCAATCAACGGTGCGGCGGATTAAAAGGGAACACGGTGAGGCGTACCCAAAAGGGACCGAAACCGTGGCTGCCCCCGCAACTGTGAGCGGCAAGTCCTTTCCAAAAGCCACTGATGCGCCCGGTTGAGCGCACCGGGAAGGCGGAACGGGCGTTGAGTCGCAAGCCAGGAGACCTGCCATTCAAACTCCGGCCTCTGGGCCGGGCCTATAGCAACCTTCCCACGGTGGGTGTGGACAGGAGAAAAACATGCATATCGAACCGGGCATCGTCGACGGTGCCAAACTTACTCTCAGCTACGCAACAGCGATCGCGTCCCTTGGTTATGCGGCCAAGATGGCCGTCACGAATCGCCAGGACAACGGCGGAATTGTGGGACTTCTGAGCCGCAGCGTCTTGACAACTGCGCTTGTCTTTAGCTTCTTTCAGATCCTGCCGCATTATCCGGTTGGCGTTTCCGAGGTGCACTTCATTCTCGGCTCGACCCTGTTCCTGCTGTTTGGTGCAGGCGCCACCGCGATTGGCCTGGCCGGCGGCCTGCTCCTGCAGGGCGTATTCTTCGCCCCCGCTGACCTGCCGCAATACGGCATGAACGTCACAACGCTTCTGGTTCCCCTTTTCGCAGTTGCCATGCTGGCCAAAAAGGTCATTCCGGCGAAAACCGCTTATGTCGACCTCAGCTATGGACAGGCGCTTGCCCTCTCGACCGCCTATCAGGGCGGTGTGGTTGCCTGGGTGGCCTTCTGGGCGTTCTACGGTCAGGGCTTCGGCGCTGCGAACCTTGCTTCCGTCAGCACATTCGGTGCGGCCTACATGCTTGTGGTTCTTATGGAGCCGCTCGTGGATCTCGCGATCCTCGCGGGCGCAAAGACGGTTTCCGGCCTCAAAGGCCATCAGATCGTTCAGGCGCGCCTGCATACGGCCGCAGCAGCCTAAGACCATTTCAACAGACTGCTGAAAAGCCCGGGCAATGCCCGGGCTTTTTTGTGTCCGTGGCCTAGAAAATTCCCAGCGTGATCGCGGCGACAATCAGATAACGCACGGTCTTGGCGACGGCAACGAGTGCCAGGAATGACCAGAACGGCTCGCGCAGAACACCGGCAGCCAGCGTGAGCGAATCTCCTATGAATGGTGCCCAGCTCATCAAAAGGCTCCACTTTCCATAGCGACGATACCAGTTGGATGCCCGGTCAAGCTGCTGCAACGTCACCGGAAACCATCGACGGGACGAAAACCGGTCAACGCCACGACCAAGCAACCAGTTCACGACAGACCCAAGAGTGTTTCCGAGGCTCGCGACTGCGATCAACAGCCAGACAGGAGCCAGATCAGCTGCGATCAATCCCGCAAGGCCGAACTCCGATTGCGCCGGCAAGACAGTGGCTGCCAGAAACGAGAGCAGGAACAGACCGGCAAGACTGCCAATCCCGTTCATGCGGAGGTCCCTGCGCGAAGTATCAGACAGGGTGAGCACATTTGGGAGGTATTGGAACGCTGCAAGGATCTGCCCATTGTTTGGATCAATGCGCGACAGTGTTCCCGATTTGCGGAACGCCGCAAGAGGCAAAGGCTGCTCGCCGACCAGATATCAAGTCGATGGAAAAGAAATTTGAAGAGAATGGTGGAGCCAAGCGGGATCGAACCGCTGACCTCCTCGCTGCCAGCGAGGCGCTCTCCCAGCTGAGCTATGGCCCCAATCTCAAAAGCCGGCTTGGGTCCCCGGCGTTGATGTGGGCGGAACATAGTCGCGCCGCCCGCATCGATCAAGAGGAATTTCAAACGAAATGAAATTCGCTCTGTGGATAAATTTGGAGGCAAAAAAAGCCTCCAAATTCGGTCACTTAGCGATCAGCGTCGTCATCGATTTCAACGCGAATGCCCGGAACGGCTTCGTCATCTTCATCTTCTTCCTCGATGAAAACGTCGTCTGCCTCTTCATCTTCTTCTTCCAGCTCGACGTCGCCGCCGTCGATATCCGGCACATCGTCATCGCCGCCTTCCGCTTCCGCGTCGGCTTCTTCCAGCGTTACGATTTCCGGCGCAGCCTCATCTTCCTCTTCTTCATCATCCTCAGGCTTTTCCTTAGCCTTTGCCGCTTTCGCAGCACGTGAGGTCATCACCGTTTCAAAGATCGTGCCGCATTTTGGGCAGGTGATCGGATCACGATTGAGGTCGTAGTACTTCGCGCCGCAGCTCGTGCACAGCCGCTTTGTGCCAAGTTCAGGTTTTGCCACTGTGCTAACCCTTCGTCTTCTCTGTTTGGTGGCGCCCCATACCCTTGGAACCGCCCCCCTGTCAAAGCCAAATCAATGAAAAAGTTTGTTCGCAGCAAACTTCTGCACGCCACGCACAGAAATTCAAGGATTGGGGCAGATGACGAACGATGATCCACATGATAGCAAGGGACACTTTTTGTTGAGTAGAATGACCGGAACCGAACCGCATGTCCCATGGCTCTTCGCCCAAACCGCTTACAACCCGCGCCGCCGGCCCACTAACCGGCACAATCCGGGTTCCCGGCGACAAGTCAATTTCCCACCGCGCGCTGATGTTCGGCGCCCTGGCCGTTGGCAGAACAACGGTCACCGGACTCCTGGAATCAGAAGACGTTTTGGCCACTGCGGCCGCCATGCGCGCGGTTGGTGCCAGGATCGAGCGGCAGGATGACGGTCTTTACGTGGTCGACGGCATTGGCCTCGGCAGCCTTCTGGAGCCGGAAGAGGTGATCGACTTCGGCAATGCGGGCACGGGCGTTCGCTTGACGATGGGGATCTTTGGCACCCACGACATCGCAGCAACCTTTGTGGGCGACGGTTCGCTGTCCAAGCGCCCGATGGGACGCGTCCTGGATCCGCTCCGGGAAATGGGCACCAACGTGATTGCACGGTCAGGTGACCGTCTGCCAGCTTCCATCCGCGGCGCAAAGCAGCCTCTGCCGATGACCTACCGGGTGCCGATGGCATCAGCGCAGGTCAAGTCCGCGGTACTGCTCGCCGGCCTCAACTGCCCTGGCGAAACCACTGTCATCGAGCCTATTGCCACGCGCGATCATACCGAAAAGATGCTCGCCGGTTTCGGTGCAGACATTTCAGTCACGCTCAACGATGCCGGTGAACGAGTGATCAAGCTGAAGGGACAGCCGGAACTCAAGCCGCAGGATCTGGAAGTTCCGGGCGATCCATCTTCCGCCGGCTTCCCGATTGTTGCAGCGCTGATCGTTCCCGGTTCCGACGTGACGATCGAGAACATCCTCCTGAACGAACATCGGACCGGGCTGATCACGACGCTGATCGAGATGGGCGGAGATATCGAGATCGTCAACCGTCGCAATTCCGGCGGAGAGGAAATCGGCGACATCAAAGTCAAGGCAAGCCAGCTCAAAGGCATCACCGTACCTGCGAAACGGGCGCCGTCGATGATCGATGAGTATCCTGTGCTGGCCGTTGCCGCCGCGTTTGCAACTGGCGAGACACACATGCCCGGCCTAGATGAGCTGCGTGTGAAGGAATCAGATCGCCTGGCAGCAGTCGCCAGAGGCCTTGAAGCAAATGGCATCCCTTGCGTCGAAGGTGAGGATTTCCTGACAGTCAAGGGCGGCGCAAACAACATCGGTGGCGGTACGGTTGTCACTCACCTTGATCACCGCATCGCCATGTCATTTCTCGTGCTGGGCATGGCTTCTCACAAGCCGGTCACTGCAGATGATGGCGCAGTCATTGCGACGAGTTTCCCGACATTCACCTCCCTCTTCAGCGAATTGGGCGCAAAGGTCCAAGAAACGCCAAGCGAGGCCGCATGATTGTCGCAATCGATGGGCCCGCAGCTTCGGGCAAGGGAACACTGGCACGCCGCCTTGCGGATCATTTCGAGCTCCGCCACCTGGACACGGGTCTGACCTACCGCGCCGTGGCAGCTGCCCTGCTGGCCAAGGGCCTGCCGCTCGGGGATGAGGGCGTTGCGATCGAGATCGCACAGAATTTCGACCTGGCGCAGATGGACAAGACCGTCTTGTCAGCGCATGAGATCGGTGAAGCAGCCTCACGCATTGCGGTTCTTGGTGGCTTGCGTGAAGAACTTGTCCGATTGCAGAAGGACTTTGCAGCAGCCCCTCCAGGAGCTGTTCTCGATGGGCGCGATATCGGAACCGTTGTGTGTCCCGACGCCACTGTGAAGTTGTTCGTCACAGCCTCTCCAGAGGCACGTGCCGAGCGGCGCACGGCGGAAATGGTCTCCAAGGGTCAGGAGGCTGAATATGCGTCTGTCCTTGATGATCTGAAACGCCGCGACGAGCGCGACAGCCAGAGAACCGTGGCTCCGATGAAACAAGCAGACGATGCACACTTGCTTGACACCACGGAAATGGATATAGAGACGGCGTTCCAGGCAGCTGTGGATATTGTTTCTCAAGCCTGCAACGCGTAAGGCCTTCACGGGCACACGGGGTTCGCCATGTTTTGGTGCGCCCCCTTTCGTGTTTTGGATCAGCATTCGGCTTGCCGGATTTGCATGATCCTTCGGAGCACATGGAATTACTCGGCAAGACATCTACCAAGGCGTCTTGATGACGAGACAGGATCCTCCGTCTCTCGCCCCGCCGGCCCATCCTCGAAGAGGGTGGAAGGATGCGCGCATCGCGTATCCCGGGAGATTCAAGGATCCTCAATGCAACACAAACCCGTCGGCGGCCTGCCAGGAAGGCACCAGGAGTTTCAATGTCTGAACTTAATCCCTCTACCGAGGATTTTGCAGCTCTTCTCGAAGAGTCATTTACCCAGAACGATCTGTATGAAGGTGCGGTCGTCAAGGGCACCGTTGTCGCAATCGAAAAAGACCTCGCCGTCATCGACGTCGGCCTGAAGGTTGAAGGCCGCGTGCCGCTGAAGGAATTCGGCGCCAAGGGCCGCGACGGCGAAATGAACGTCGGCGACGAAGTAGAAGTTTACCTTGAGCGCGTTGAAAATGCGCTCGGTGAAGCCGTGCTGTCGCGCGAAAAGGCTCGCCGTGAAGAAAGCTGGGTTCGCCTGGAAGTTGCTTTCGAAGCAAACGAAAAGGTCACCGGCCAGATCTTCAACCAGGTCAAGGGTGGTTTCACCGTCGATCTGGATGGCGCTGTTGCCTTCCTGCCGCGTTCGCAGGTCGACATCCGTCCAGTACGCGATGTAACGCCTCTGATGCACACGCCGCAGCCGTTCCAAATCCTCAAGATGGACAAGCGTCGCGGCAACATCGTTGTCTCACGCCGTGTCGTTCTGGAAGAAACCCGTGCCGAACAGCGTTCGGAACTGGTCCAGAGCCTGGAAGAAGGTCAGACCGTCGAAGGCGTCGTCAAGAACATCACCGACTACGGTGCGTTCGTCGACCTGGGCGGCATCGATGGCCTGCTGCACGTCACCGACATCGCGTGGCGCCGCATCAACCATCCTTCGGAAGTTCTCACCATCGGCCAGACCGTCAAGGTGCAGATCATCCGCGTCAACCAGGACACGCATCGCATCAGCCTCGGCATGAAGCAGCTTGAAACCGATCCGTGGGATGGCATCGAAGCCAAGTACCCGGTCGAAGCCAAGTTCACCGGCCGCGTGACCAACATCACCGACTACGGCGCATTCGTCGAACTGGAGCCGGGCATCGAAGGCCTGATCCACGTTTCCGAAATGTCCTGGACCAAGAAGAACGTCCATCCGGGCAAGATCGTTTCCACTTCCCAGGAAGTCGAAGTGATGATCCTGGAAGTCGATCCGGTCAAGCGCCGCATCTCCCTGGGCCTCAAGCAGACCCTGCAGAACCCATGGGATGCATTCGCTGAACAGTTCCCGCAGGGCACTGAAGTTGAAGGCGAAGTCAAGAACAAGACCGAATTTGGCCTGTTCATCGGCCTCGACGGCGACGTGGACGGCATGGTTCACCTCTCCGACCTCGACTGGAACCGTCCGGGCGAACAGGTTATCGAAGAGTACAAGAAGGGCGACATGGTCAAGGCCGTGGTGCTCGATGTGGACGTCGACAAGGAGCGTATCTCCCTCGGCATCAAGCAGCTTGGTGGCGATCCGATGGAATCGGGCGCAGCTGGCGAAATCCGCAAGAACTCGATCGTGACCTGTGAAGTGATCGAAGTCACCGACGGTGGCCTCAACGTCAAGATCGCAGACAGCGACCTGACGGCCTTCATCCGTCGTGCTGATCTGTCCCGTGAGCGCGCTGATCAGCGTCCTGAGCGTTTCGCCGTCGGTGAAAAGTTCGATGCCCGCATCACGCAGTTCGACAAGAAGACCCGCCGCGTTACCGCGTCCATCAAGGCGCTGGAAATCGCAGAAGAGAAGGAAGCAGTTGCACAGTACGGCTCTTCCGACTCCGGCGCGTCTCTCGGCGACATCCTCGCAGCAGCCATGAACAAGGCTGGCGGCGACGAAGACGAGTAAGACCTGTTTCGCTGAACCTTTTTCAGCCAAACACGAAAAGCCCGGCGGTTGCGCCGGGCTTTTTGCATTCTGCAGCTTCCCACCCCTGGTGACCGTCTTCTTTGACATTTCGTCGCCAGACGCTAGGTTTGGGCACACTCCAGGGCACTTGCAACAAGCTTGGCCTCGCATATTCACTCGATTTCCAGAAATCGCCAGACAGCATCGAGAGACACGCTCATGACCGAAGTCAAAGCGGGCGACAGCGTTGCCATCCACTACAAGGGTACACTCTCCGACGGCACTGTTTTCGACAGTTCCGAAGGCCGCGATCCGCTACAATTCACCGTTGGCTCGGGCCAGATCATTCCGGGCCTGGACAAAGCCCTGCCCGGCATGACCGTCGGCGAGGAAAAGACCGTCAATATTCCTTCCTCGGAAGCCTATGGCGCCAAGGACCCCAACGCGACGCAACCTGTGCCGCGCGATCAATTCCCGACGGACATTCCACTTGAAGTGGGAACACAGCTGCAGGTTCAGACCCCGGATGGACAGCTGATGACAGTTTCCATCGTTGAAGTCGGTGAGGAGAATATCGTCCTTGACGCAAACCACCCACTCGCCGGCAAGGACCTGACGTTCGAGTTTTCCATCGTATCTATCGGCTAATGCCGCAAAAGGGCGGCCAAACAGCCGCCCTGACGGTGGCGTTCGGATCAGCCCTAGCGGGGCGGACATCGCGCACATTCCAATGATGACCGAAAGCTTCTTTGAACTTTCGGCATCAAGGCAATTGCATTTTCGGACTCGTCCACCCTATCTAGTAGCCAGAAAATAGAAATTAAGTGATCCGGAGCCTCGCAAACCATGAGCCTTGATGCAGACGTCCTGGTTGATAGGCGCAGGATGCGTCGGAAACTGACATTCTGGCGGATCGCGACTTTTCTCATTGTCACGGTCGGGCTGATCGGTGCCATCATCGCCGCAACAGACTTGGGCTCGATGTCCAAACGCAGCTCTCACATTGCACGGCTCGCCATCGAAGGCGTCATCCTGGAAGATCGCAAGCAACTCAAGCTGATCGAGAAAATCGGCGAGTCCGATGCGGTCAAAGGCGTGATTGTCTCGATCAATTCTCCCGGCGGCAGCACGACCGGTGGCGAGGCTCTCTACGAGGCTCTGCGTGAGCTTGCCGAGAAGAAACCCGTCGTTGCAGAGATCAGAACGGTCGGCGCTTCGGCCGGGTACATGATCGCCCTGGCCTCAGATCACATCGTTGCCCGGTACAACTCGATCACCGGCTCCATCGGCGTTTTGTTCCAGTATGGCAACATCGCCAAATTGATGGACATGGTTGGCGTCGAGATGGACGCAGTGAAAAGCTCGCCGCTCAAGGCCGAACCTGATTTTTATTCAGAGGCCTCACCCGAAGCAAAGGAAGTGCTCAACGCGCTCGTCATGGACAGCTATGACTGGTTCGTTGACCTTGTTGCCGAACGGCGCGACCTCTCCCCCTCGAAGGCACGCGAGCTGGCGAATGGCAGCATTTATTCAGGACATGCGGCCCGGAAGAATGGCCTGATCGACGCCATTGGCGGTGAAAAAACAGCCGTGTCCTGGCTCGAGACAGAGAAGTCCGTCGCCGAGGACTTGCCCGTCCTGAATTGGTCGGTTCAGGCGGACAGTGAAGGACTTCCGCTGTCCGTTAAAATGACCAAAGGGCTCGGTAATGGCATCGCGACTGGACTAATTGATGAGTTGGACCTCGCTAAATGGCTGATTTCTCCGGCTATTACGCTTGACGGTCTCGTATCCGTTTGGCAGGCTCCCGGTGCGGCAAAAGAAAATTCAACAGTTCGAGGGGGCGGCCAATGATTAAGTCGGAATTGGTTCAACATATTGCCGAGCAAAATCCGCATCTGTACCAACGCGATGTCGAGAACATCGTCAACGCAATACTGGACGAAATAACGGAAGCACTAATGCGCGGCGATCGCGTTGAGCTGAGAGGCTTTGGCGCTTTTTCGGTCAAGAACCGCCCTGCTCGTGTCGGTCGCAATCCAAGAACCGGCCAGAAGGTTGAAGTCGAGGAAAAATTTGTTCCCTTCTTCAAGACGGGCAAGGAAATGCGTGTGCGACTGAATGACGGAGTAGACCACGGGGACGACTAGGGTCTAAACAAGGTTCGGAAGACTTCGAAATTTTCCTGTCGTTGTCGGAACAGTGCGGTCGGCGTTGATACCAGGCCGTAAGAAGAGCTTCAGGCCAGTCCTTGGGAGACACATGTGACCCGTTTCATCAAATACGCGATCCTCATCGCAGTTGCGATCATTCTGGTTCCCCTGTCGGTTGCCAACCGGCATCCAGTCTCACTCTCCCTTAATCCGTTCGATCCGCAGGACCCGCGTTTCACGATCCCGGACATTCCTTTGTTCTGGGTCGTTTTCGCAAGCCTGGGGCTCGGGATTGTACTTGGCGGCATCGGTGCTTGGGCGAAGCAGGGAAGATGGCGCAAGGAAGCCCGGGTGAAGCGGCGGGAAGCCAACAAATGGCACCGGGAAGCGGATGAGCTGCGCGAGTTCAAGGAACAGGTCGAAACGAAGCCAGGGCTCCCTGGACCGAGCGGTCGCGACGCTGCCTGATCGCGTTTTTCAGGACGTCTCAGGACCCGTTCGTGGACTTCGAGTAGCCCGGCAGTGACCAACCAAATTCGATAGCCCCACCTCTCAGGCAAAGTGCCAGCAGAGCGGCGACAGCTGCTGCATACCAATTTCCCAGACCCAAATAAGTCAACACGACATAGATGCCGGCGCCAGCAAAGGCAGCACTGACGTAGACCTCCTGTTTGACGATGGCTGAAGGTTCGCCGGCAACGACGTCGCGCAAGACACCGCCAAAGGTCGCCGTTGCCACACCCATCGCCACGGCGACAAAGGCCGTATCGCCGATGCTGAGTGCCTTTGCGGCTCCCATGACAGAATATGCGGCCATGCCGATCGCGTCCGCCCAACGCAGGGGCTTTCCGAACCCCTCGACGATATGCGCGAAAAACCACATCAGGACGCTGACTCCCAAACAGACCAGGAGATAACCGTCCGACTTGATCCAAAACACAGGCACACCGAGCAAGAGGTCTCTCAGCGTCCCTCCTCCGATGCCGGTCACGGTGGCGAAAAACAGGAAGGCGATAAAGTCGAGCCCCTTTCTCGATGCGACGATGCTGCCGGCAATTGCGAAGACGCCAACGCCCAGATAATCGAGAAGCTGCAACAGCATGGTCACCCCCTTGAATAAAAAGCCGCCCCTCGACGTGCGAGGAGCGGCTTCCGGCACTCGTTATGATCTATGGCGTCAGGCGCTTTTGTCGACCGTCTGACCGGCGTCTGCACCTGCATCAGCAGCAGGTGCCTCTTTCGGCCCACCCTTGGAAACACCAACCATGGCGGGACGCAAGACCCGATCACCGATCTGGTAACCGGCCTGAACGACCTGCACGACTGTGTTGTTCGGAACTTCCGTATTTGGAACCTCGAACATCGCCTGATGGAAATTCGGATCGAACTTCTGGCCTTCCGGCTCAAGCTTCTTGACGCCATTTTTGTCAAGCTGGTTCAGAAGATCGCGCTCCGTCATCTCGACGCCCTCGATCAGGGCAGCAAGACCGGCGTCTGCGGACTGACGTGCTTCCTCTGGAAGGGAGTCCAATGCGCGGCGCAGGTTGTCGGAAACGGAGAGAAGGTCACGCGCGAAGCCGCTGACAGCGTACTGACGTGCATCCTTGATTTCCTTTTCGGTGCGGCGGCGCAGGTTTTCCATTTCAGCCATGGTCCGCAGCGCGCGGTCCTTGAGCTCTGCGTTTTCAGCCATCAAGGTTTCAACAGGATCAGCTGCCGCATCGTTGGCGGCCGCGGCGTCTGCTTCAGCTGCGGGTTTGCCAGCGTCCGTTGCAAGCTCAGGCTCCTGATCGGCAGGGGTCTTGTTCTCGTCGCTCATTTTGGGTCCGTTGGAATGCTGGTTTCACATAAAATTCGGGCGGACATGCTCTCAGCACACCCGCTCCGAACCGTCAAGTTTTTGCGAGTCGGATCAGCCATTTTCAGGCAGAACCAACCCGAATTTGGTTGAAGATCAGAGTGCGCTCTTGATCCAGTCGGCAAGCTTGCCCTTTGGAGCAGCCCCCACCTGGGTTGCCATTGGCTCACCGTCCTTGAAGAGGATCAGCATCGGGATGGACCGAACGCCGTATTTCATGGCTGCATCCTGGTTCTCATCGATGTTGATCTTGGTGATCTTCACCTGACCTGCCATCTCTTCGGAGATTTCCTCAAGCGCCGGTGCAATCATCTTGCACGGGCCACACCATTCCGCCCAAAAGTCCACAACGACCGGCTCGGAAGAGTTCAGGACATCGCTTTCAAAGCTGGCATCGGTGATCGTGTTGGTAGCCATGATATATCTCTTTCATAATCAGTCCGGTGCAGACAGAATCCACAAAAGCACCGTGACGCGTTGGACCGAACGTAGGTAGCGAACCCTCGTCCGTCAAGCGCTGCCCACCTCGCTCGCAAGCCCCTTTAACGTCTCGTCCAGAAGCGCTTCCGGAATCAACATCATGGACGGTGTCGCGGTCCAGAGCAGCGCCGCCTCGATCTTCCTGCCCGGATAGATGCTCAGCAGCAACCCGCGATATACGCTGAGCTGCGCCAGGTACTCCAGGGGGACGGCAGCAGAGGTTTCAGGTGGCACGAGATTGGTCTTGTAGTCGACGATCAGAACCCTGTCCGGCTCAACCACAAGCCTGTCGATCTGTCCTGACACCGCAACGTCCTTGCCATCGACCGCCGTCAGGCTCCCAACAACGGACACCTCCGCACGCGCATTGACGCCGAACAAGGGGGCGAACTCGCCCCCATTGAGGATCGCGTGAACGTCTTCCAGCAGCGCATCCTTGTAGTGCTGAAATTCAGTCGCAAGGGATTGAGCAACAAAACGCTCGGCGGCACCCTCGCGCTCCCCGGTCGGCAGGTCAGGCAGGACTTCGAGAAGCCTGTGGACCAGACGCCCACGTTCCAGCGGCCACGCCGCCGGCTGACGCCGTGCCTCCAGCCGGGAGGAACCCGGAACCTGGTCAACGCCGTCCTTCGCCTCCATTTCCTCGAAGGCTTTTGAAGGCTGCATTCGACGCTTGCGCACATACGCAGAAGCGCGTTGGTTCAACCAGTCCGGCATCACTGGTGAGGCGGCTGGCTGAGTTTCCGTCTGGCCAAAGCCGGCGGTTGGCCCCTGAGCGCTTGCTTCTGCCACATTTGATTGCTGCCAGCGCCAGGAAACGACGCTCCCCGTTTCGTCGGTCACTTCCCGGGCGCCGGGTTTGAGGGCCGAGGACACAAGATTGTACCAGCAAGCTTCATGAGCGCCGCGTTTGGGTTCCCAGCCACAGACGATCAACCGATCCTCGGCGCGGGTCAAAGCCACATAGAGCAGCCGGCGGTATTCTTCCTCCTGCCCTTCCCTGAGACCATCGATCGCCTCACCATGCCAGGGCGTGCGGTCGTTCTTGGTCGGCAACCAGACCAAGGCTGGCGGCAGCAGGGGATTGTTTTGCCGCGCTCGCGGCAGAAAAGACGGATCGTGAATGGCGCTGACCGGTGCTCCGCCGGGGTCAACCAGAATGACGATCTTCGCCTCCAGGCCCTTGGACCCATGGACGGTCATGATCCGCACCATGCCCTTGGCGTTGGTCAGCTCACGCTTGATCTCGGTCGGAGCTGCCGCCATCCAGGCCAGAAAACCCTCAAGGCCTGGTGTTCCAGCCTGTTCATAGTTCATCGTCAGAGCGAGAAACTCGTCAAGAACGTCGTCAACCTCGACGCCCAGCCGGCTTCGGAACCGCTGACGCCCACCATCGCCCGCCAGCAGTCTGGCGTAGAACTCATAGGGCGGCATGAAGTCAGCTCGGGAGCGCCAAAGCTCGAGCTGCTCCCGGGCCTTTTGCCATTTCGGGTTCGTGTCCGACTTCTTCACCAGATGCTGCCAAAGCGTTCCGTCGCGCGGGCGCTCCAGCCGCTCCCGATCCACAAGCCTGATCAGATCGTCATCATCCAGATCGATCAGCGGGCTTTTCAGCACACAAGCCAGGGAGAGGTCATCCTCGGGCAGCAGCATGAACCGTCCAAGCGCTGCGAGATCCTTGACCGCGATATGATCGGTCAGGACAAGACGGTCACTGCCGGCAGCCGGAACGCCGAGGGATTTCATTTCCCGGTTCAAGGCTTCGACGAAGGGGCCGCGTTTGCGCACAAGGACAAGCACATCGCCGGGGCCCGCCGTTCCGTCACGCATCCACGTTGCGATGGTTTCGGCGATGCGGCGCGCGACCCGCAGCATCGGGCTGCCGGAACCGACCCGGTCGAGGGGTATGCGCCAGTCTTCAGGCTCTTCAACCTCGGCTTCCTGCTCAAGCGGCCAAAGGTCGACAATCCCTGGATCGCGGCGAATGGCTTCATGAACGGGGGCCTTCAGTTCCTGCGACAGGCCCTTGTGGGCATCCGCCGTGGCGAAGACCGTATCCACCGCGCCCAGAACATCCGGTGTGGAGCGGAACGAAAGCTGAAGGTCAACCGAATGAAATTCACGGTCAGCTTCGGTGGATCGTCTCTCGAAGGTCCTGCGCATCTCGTCAAAATAGGCAGGCACTGCGCCCTGAAACGAATAGATCGACTGCTTTTCGTCGCCGACGGCAAAAATGGTGCGGACCTGACCGCGTGCGCCCTCACCTGAGAAAAACTCTTCGGCCAGCGAGCGCACCACCTGCCATTGGCGCGGGCTTGTATCCTGGGCCTCGTCAACAAGGATATGATCCAGACCCTGGTCCAGCTTGTACTGAACCCACTGCGCGGCATCGGACCTCGACAGGAGATTCGCCGTTCGGACGACAAGATCCTCGAAATCAAGAAAACCCTTGCGCGCCTTTACTTTCTCATAGCGCTCGATCACCGCATAAGCGAGGCGCAGCAACGCACGCGTACCTTCAAAGGTCACAAAGGACGCGCGCTGTTCCAGAAGTGCCAGCAGCCGCGCCTGCTCAGCCTCCAGCTGTTCGACAACGTTGGGGAACGCTTCCGCGATCTTCTTGGTGGCGAGAGATTTACGCGCTTCCAGCTTAGCGGTCAGGAAAACCGGGATCCAGGCGTCCTTGAAGGCGCTCGCATCTCGCATCGACCAAGCCGTGACCAGATCATTTGCTCGGCCCACATCGGTTTTCGTGCCGCCGGAAAGAGCCTCCGCATAGGACTTGGCCGCGTTTTCATCAATCAGACAGTCTGCTCGAAATCTATCGTCGAGATCCGACAGGCTTTCGCCAGGTGGCACTCCCAGATCGGCAGCCAGATTTGCGAGCGCGGCATCAAGGCTGCCCTCGTCATCAATCCAACGGCGAAATGCGTCACGGTTGCGGATGAGCTCATCGAGGGCTTTTTCGGCGCTGGCGTCCGGCATGAGCGAAATCAACATCGCCAGCGCACGTCCAAAA
Organism: Roseibium sp.; assembly: GCF_039982295.1. Taxonomy (GTDB): domain Bacteria; phylum Pseudomonadota; class Alphaproteobacteria; order Rhizobiales; family Stappiaceae; genus Roseibium. The sequence goes on along the minus strand of NZ_JBDWYP010000033.1, from coordinate 200,207 downwards.
TCGCTGTCTGGATCGTTCTCCGCCTCTTGCAGCACGGAAGCCCGCGCCTCAGACATCAATTCACCCGCGATCCGGTCGTCCAGAACGGTGAAGTGACCGGCGACATTCGCCTCGAGCGGAAACTGATGCAGCAGCGCCTCGCAAAACCCGTGAATTGTCTGGATCTTCAGACCACCCGGGGTCTCCAGCGCGCGCGCGAACAGCCGTCTCGCCAGTGCCAAGCGGGCCCTGTCGGGCACACGTCCCTCGATGCTCTCAATCTCGGCGGCGAGCTTTTCATCGCTCATGGTCACCCAGTCACCGAGGATCTTGTAGACGCGGGTCGCCATTTCGGCCGCCGCGGCTTTGGTGAAGGTCAGGCAAAGCAGGCGGGAAGGATCTGTGCCGTCGAGTAGCAGGCGCACCACCCGGCGTGACAGGACGAAGGTTTTGCCGGAGCCCGCGTTGGCGCTGACCCAGGCGGACGCGGTCGGCCTCGACGCGCGGTCCTGTCGCTGACGGGTGACTTCCGGGATCTGGAAGCTCATTCCTCTCCCTCCCCGCCAACGGACCATTCCTGCACGCGCGCAAGGTGGTCATAGGGTCCGTCCGTCCGACCCTCCATCATCACGCGCGCCCGGGACAGATAGCCGTTATCTTCGATGCCATAGTGGGCAATGAGCTGTTCCAGGCGCTGCCAGGCATCCTCGGCGAGGTCACCCAAATCCGTGTCCTTCGGATTGCGCGGCTGCGGGATTACGGGCTCGCTTCCGCCCTTGAGCTGAACATAGAGGAGATCGGAGACAGGCAAGGTCGCCGGGATGTCCTGGAAGCCCAAGCGCCTGATCATTGCAGCTTCCAGAGGCATTTGCGGCGCAAGAAGCGCTTCCACCTGCTTGAGCGAGGGCACTTGACCAGTCTTGTAGTCGATGACCGCAATAGTGCCGTCAGTCATCAGATCAATCCGGTCCGCCCGCCCTTTCAACCGGAATTCGAGGCCCGGCAGAACAAGCTCGACACCACCGGAGATTTCCAGAAAACGCTTCTCGACCTTGTCGGCACGAGCTGCCTCGAAGGCAACAAAGCCTCGGGCGATGCGCTTGAACCGCGGCCACCACAGGGCACGAACCGCCGGAAAGGCGTCCAGCGAGGCAAAGTGCTTCTCGCCAACCAGAATCAGCCGTGCGACAGCGGCATCATCATAGGGTCCGCTCCAGCCTTCCAGGAACTCAGCCAGCGCGTCGTGAATGATATTGCCCTTGTCCGCCGCGCCTGGAACGCCGCCGATAGGGTCAACCGGCTGCAAGTCGAGAACGTGACGCGCAAAGATCGAATAGGGATCACGCACCAGGCGTTCGATTTCCGTGATCGACAGAGACCTGGGTCGCGCCGGAACCGGAGGCTTTGGCTCGGGACGGACAACAGAGCGCACAGCTCCCTCTGTGCGGTCCAGCATACCGGCCAAGATCCGATAGTGATCGCCTCTTTCGCCCATCTCATCCGTGATATCCGGACCGGCCAACGTCAGAAGCCGCTGAAGCCACCGGGAGGCCACCGTGGGTGCTCCATCAGCTCGTGCTGTTCGCGACAGGAGCACACGACCGGCGCCAAGACCTTGCGCAAAATCATGTGCAGCCGCGCCGATCCTGCGCTCCGGTGGATCAAGCCCCAGATCGGCCTTCATCGGCCGGTTAAGCCACGGATCGTTGCGGGTTCTTTGAGGCCAGACTCCCTCGTTCAATCCGCCGAGGATGATCAGGTCGGGTGATTGCAGCCGTGCTTCCATGGGCCCGAGGATCTGGATACGCGGATCACCCGGCAGCTTTCGCCGCACGGACGAACCTGACATCAAGGCGGCAAACACCGAAGGCCATTCGCGAGGTGTCACGGCAAAGCCGCTCGCATCCGCCTCCAGCAACCCTGTGAGAAAGAGCGCCAGCGCGTCGCCGGTCTCGCCAGAATACAGCTCGGCATCGGAACCGTGCTCGTCAACGCCGATCCGGTGAAGCACATCCGCATGGGCCCTGGCCAGATCGGTGACAGGCACTTCTTCGGCGCTCTCTGACAGGCTCTCAAGCGGCTCCAGAGCGTGCGTCAGGCGATCGACCAGATCGAGAATGGCATCCCAATCCGCGTCATGAACCTTCTTCCACCGTGGTGGCGTCCGGCCGGTCTCCGCGGCTTCCCGGCTTGCCAGAACGGCTTCGCGAAGTCCGCCCGTGCCCTGACGCGCCCTTGGGCCTCTGAGGACACCACGCTCGAGTGCACGGGCTGTCGCTCGAATGTCTTTCACCGGCAAACCAAGGCGCGCCAGCGGGTGTTTCAACAGTGACAGAAGGTCAATCGGATCACAGCCATCAAGCGCAAGGCTTGCCGCGAGGCTCGCCAGGATCGCAGGTGGGGTCTGATCCAGCGGCCGGCCTGCACTGTCATCGGCCTCGATGTGCCAGCGCGCCAGCTCGTTGGCGACACGCCGAGCCAGCAGGCGATCCGGAGACACCAATGCCGCTGTCTCTCCCCGTTCCAATGCTTCACGCAAGGCAACCGCGACGGCCAGTGCCTCCTCGGCCTCATTCGCAGCCGTGATCAAGCCAACGTCTTCAAGTGCAGCGGCACGCCTTGGCTCTTCGAATGCCTCCAGGAAGCTCATCCAGCCATCAGACGTATCCGCAGGCCGCAGGGCTTCCGAAACAATTCGTTCGCGGTCCGCCAGTGCATCGGAGGAAGCTGCTTCGAGCTCCCGCACGTCGCTGCGGACAATCTTCAGGTCCTCAAGCAAACGCTTCAAGCCGTATTGCGGATGTCCGGGAACCGACTGCGCCGCGTCCCAGGGGCCGGCAGCTGGTTTGACAGGTTTGGCATCGCGTCCACCGAGTGCGACCCAGGAGCGTTCATCCATACCCAGATCAAGGCCGGGAAGAACGATCACGCCACGCTCAAGGCTCGCAACAACCTTCAAAAGTGCTGCAGTGGCTGGAACCGACCCGGTGGTGCCGGCCACGATCACAGGTCCTTTGGGCGGCTGTGCGGCGAGCCGTTCTGCCTCGCGACGGATCAGAAGAGATCGCCGTTCCTTGGGGTCGATCTTGCCTTGCTCTGCCAGATGCGCCGGCCAGGCCTGCTGAACGATCTTGAGGAAATCCAGCGTGATCTGCCAATAGCGCGCGTGATCGGCCGGAACGAGGCCTTTGAGCTCGGACCAGTCCGCTTCCTCCGTCTCGATCTCATCCATGAGCGTCAGCAGATCACCCGCAAGCCAGGCGGCATCCGCGGCGGACGCTGGGACCCCTAGCGGCTCATCGAGACGAAGATGAAGGACCTCATGGCGCAGAGCTGCTTTCCAGGCCATGACCAGTCGGGTCATGGCTAGATGCCGCTCCAACAGCGGCATGGCTGGCGGCAGGGGCTCCGCATCGATCTGGGAACGCAACAACTGGTCATCTTCGTCAACATCACCAACCGGCCGGATGGTCGGCAGCAAGACGGGACGACCGCCGAAGAGCTCCTGAAAGATTTCCGGCAGAAGACGGGCAGCGCGGCGCGTGGGAAGATAGAGCGTTGCGGTGGACAGCAGCAGTGGATCATCCAGCGGACGAAACCCGGGGCACAGTGTCCCATCTACGAGGCGGCGCGCCAGCGTTTTGAGAAACGGCACCGAAGGCGGAACCGTATAGATGCTACCTGGGCGCCCTGCCGCTTCCATCGATCAGGCTGCGCTTTCGCGCACGGCGTATTCCGCCGCACCGATGGCTTCCGGTGTCCCGATGTGAAGCCAGATGCCTTCCATCTGAACGCCGAAGAGACGCCCGCCCTCAATCGCCTTGTCGAACAGCCGGTTCATCGAGAAAGAGCCTGCGGGCGCGCCTTCGAAGAGCCGTGGATGCAGTATTGCCGCCCCTGCATATGCGAAAGGCGTGACGCCTCTCTCCTGTCTCCGCTGTAGTGTCCCATCCTTGCCGAGCTCAAAGTCACCTCGACCGCCATAGCCAACAGCCTTGACCGTCTCGGCAATGAGCAGAAGCGCATCCATCCGGGTGTCATCCCAGGCGTCAATCATGTGCTCAAGATTGGGCTTCACACCTTCAATCCAATAGGATGTATCAGCATTCAACTGGAAAAACGGCGCGTCTCCCAGCAGCGGGAGCGCCTTCTTGATGCCGCCGCCGGTCTCCAGAAGCTCATCTCTCTCATCGGAAATCTGGATGTCCAGATCGCTCCGTCGGCGTGCATGAACCTCCACGAGATCAGCCAGATAGTGAACATTCACCACGCAGGTCTTCACGCCAGCCTGTACGAGTTTGTCCATGCCATGATCCATCAGGGCCTGGCCATTCACCTCGATCAACGGCTTGGGCGTGGTTGCTGTGATCGGACGCATGCGCTTGCCGATCCCCGCAGCCAGGATCATTGCCTTTTCAGGACGGAAGGTCGTCGCGGTCATTACCTGTTCCGAATCTTTTTGCCCCGAGAATTCAGGGCCTGTTTCTGTCATACCAAAGCTTGAGATCAGACAGAACCGGATGATCGAGCGCTCGATCAAGATAAGCATTCATGCGTGGCAAATGCGCAAGATACACCGGCTTGTGATCCCGCCGGGCCAAGCGCACGAAAATCCCGAGGATCTTTGTCACCCGCTGGGCAGCCATCACCGCATATGCCGCCTTGAAGGCGACCCCGTCAAACGTCAGGTTCTGCTTTTTCCTTGTCTCTACATAGGTCTCGAACAGAGCTGCTTCCAGATCCTCCGGAACCTCGACACGCGCATCCAGCAGCAAGGACGCAACGTCATAGGCAACCGGGCCGATCACCGCGTCCTGAAAATCAATCAAGGCAAGCCGGTCTAGGCCCTGGCGGTCTTCGCGCCAGAGAAGGTTCGGCGAATGATAGTCGCGCAGGACCCAGCCTTTCTGGGCGTCGGCAATATTGTCCAGCGCTGCCGACCAGAGCTCATGAAACTCTTGCCTTAACGCCTCAGGAGCTGCAGTTCCGGTCATTTCCGGCACATACCAATCCAGAAAAAGGTCTGCCTCGGCCAGCATCGCCGCGCGCGAGAAGTCCGGAACCTCGTAGGTCGAGCCATCACCGAGCGCGATCTCGCGCGGCCAGTTCTCGCCATGCATCCTGGCAAGGAGCTCCGTTGCCGCTTTGTAGCGCTCCGGATGTGGTCTGCCGTCGGCGAGAACACCCTCATCGCCGAGGTCCTCGATCAACAGCAATCCCTGACCCGTTTGCGAGGCATAGATTTCAGGAGCACCATAGCCGCGCCGATGCAGCTCGGAGCCAACGGCAACGAAAGGTGTCACATCCTGCGCCAGATGAACGATCTGGCTGTAGCTCAGCTCAGCGCCAAGCTCCTGCTCGGAGTAAAGAGCCGGAGAATTCATCAGGATGGCCGTCCGACCGTCCTTCTTGACCCGCTCATAGCTGCGCGCGGAAGCATCGCCCTTCAAATGGCGGCGCTCACAACCCGGCCAACCGGCTTCATTCAGAAATTTCCGGATCTCGCGTGAACGTTCCAGCCGCACACCAAAGTCCGTATCCTCAAAACGGAATATGGCCTTGCGGCCTTCTTCCTCTTCGCCATCAAGCCGCAACCAGACGCGATTTGACGGCAGAAGCTCACCGCCGAGTTCGGGCCATTCAACCAGAGCAGCGCCTGTTTCCAGAAGCTCGTCGAGACCCAGTTCGTCCAGTTCTTCCGGGTCTTCCAGGCGATACAGATCGAAATGCGAGACCGCGAACCTTGCAAGCTCATAAGTCTGGACGAGCGTGAACGTCGGGCTCGGAACCTCCAGATCAGGGTCGTCGGCCAGCGCCCTCAGGAGCGCCCGAGCCAACGTCGACTTGCCCGCTCCCAAATCACCGGCAAGGCACATCAGATCACCAGGATGCAATATGGCGGCGAGATCTTCCGCCAGGCTGACCGTTTCCGCCTCGCTGGCGAGTTCGATGCTCAAGTCAGGATGGGCAATCGGGCGCAGGTCCTTGGCGGACATCGCAGCTCCAGTTTCTATTCGGCGGCAATGCGGCCGGTCGCCTTGGGTGAGGCCGGGAATGTACAGGTAACAATCGTTCCGCGGCCCTCGGACGATTCAATCTCGACCTTGCCGCCATGGAGTTCCACGAAACTCTTGACGATGGCAAGACCCAGCCCCGCGCCCTGGCGCCGAGAACCGGCATCGTGACCAACGAAGCGGTTGAACACCTGTGTGATCACATCAGCCGGAATGCCACAACCATTGTCCTCGACAACAAAGATGACCTTTTCATCTTCACGGTTGCACGTGACCCTGATCGTGCCTTCTTCGTCGGAGTAGCGTACGGCGTTTGAAATGAGGTTGAACAGGACCTGGCGAAGGCGCTTTTCGTCCGCAAACATCGTGCCGATATCGGCGGGAACGTCCGTCTGGAGCGAGATCCGCGCTTCCGCAATTCGGTCCTTCAGGCCTTCGATGGCCGCATCCACCGTAGCGGCGACGTTCACCTCGGAGATGTCGAGCTGCATGATGCCCGCGTCAAGGGTCGCAAGATCGAGAATGTCGTCGATGATCAGCAGAAGCTCAGCGGATGAGGAACGGATGTAGGCGGCGTACTCACCCTGTTTGGCAGATAGTTCGCCAAACTTCGGATTGGACAGGAGTTGTGCAAAGCCGATGATGTTGGTCAGTGGGGAGCGCAGCTCGTAGGACACATGCTGAATGAAGGCATTCTTCAGCTGATCGGTTTGCTCAAGCGCTTCATTCTTCTCGACCAGCGCCCGTTCCACGTTGACGCTGTCGGTCACATCGACAAACGTCACCAGCGTGCCGCCGTCCGGCAGCGGCACCGTGGCATAGTCAAGAACCGTGCCGTCGTGACGCTCCATGCGGCTGGCAGCTTGCATGCGGTTGTCGACGAGGCCCGTGACGCTGCCCGAAAGCTGTTCCCAGGCGACGCGCTCGTCTTCGACAAGAGCACAGGCTTCGACCACGTCATTGACGTGCGGCACACCTTCAAGCTGGTCTTCGCGCAGGCCCCAGATGCGGCCGAAGGCCGGGTTCCAGAGGCGCAGACGGCCATCTGAACCGAACACGGCGACCGCCTCGGAGAGATTGTCGAGGGTTTCACCCTGAACGCGGGTGAGCGCGTTGTAGCGGCTCTCCAGATCCAGCTGTTCCGTGACATTTTCGTAGATGTAGGTGACGCCGCCGTGGGGATGCGGGTTGGCAATGACACGAAGGGTGCGCCCATCGGGCAGATGCCACCAGCTTTCGCGCGCCTCGAGAGACTGGTAGCTCTCCTGCATCTTCTTGCGCCAGCCACGATAGTCAGCCTGCTCGGGAATTTTGCGCGCCGCACGAAGGGCGTCCAGAAGTGCGCCGTCCTCGGGGTGGCTTTCGAGAAAGCCCGGATCGAGATCCCAGAGTTGACGGAACGCAGCATTGTAAAATTGAAGCTTGCGCTCGCCACTGAAGATCGCAACCGCTGTTTGAAGCTGATCAAGCGTCCGGCCGTGAAACTCCTCAGCGCGGTCGAGTTCCTTGCGGACCTGCTCCAACTCGCTGCTGTCGACGGCAACGCCAGCATTGCCGACATTAGACGACACGTCGGTGACCTCGAAAATCCGCCGCTCGCCGGCTGCCACGATCGGCATGCGGGAGCGAAAGCAGCCATCCTCATCGCGATCACGCATCATCGCGTCGCGCGCGGCGGCATCAAGGAACGCAGCTCCGTCGCGAATGGCAGACGCAGCATCAGCAGCTTCAACAGCCTGGGCGTAGGCCTTGTTTGCCCAGATCACCGTACCTTCCGCATCCCGCTGCCATGCCGGCGCGGGCATCGCGTTCAGCAGAGCATGCAGCATATGCAGTTCGCCGGATATCCGGGCGTTGCGCGCCGCCAGCTCGGCCTGCATCTGGCGTTCGCCAGTGAGATCGCGCAAACGCAGGACAACCGCGCCACCCGTAGTGCGACCTGCCGCCTCGACATAAGAACCGACACCTGTCTTAAGCGTGGTCGAGAAGGCTTCGCCGGTCTTGAAAAGCGTATCAAGGCTGCGCTCCAGATCCGATGCGCATTTGGCAGAGAGCCATGACCCAAAGGCAAGCAACTGGGCCGGAGCACGCGGCACGCCGGACGCTTCAGACAGAACGCCCCAGACCTGAGGCACCGCGCCATTTCCAGTCCAGACGATGACACGCTGCTCATCCGTATTGAGCATCGTCTCCAGGCGATCAAGTTTCAGATTGAGGTCGCCATTTTCGCGCGTCAGGCGTTCGGCAATGCGTGCAGACTGGCGTTGCTGGCGAACGAAGGCGATTGCGGCCGTCACAGCAAAAGCGCAGACGCCACCAAGGGCTCCCAGCCAGACCATGCTGTCAGGGTTGATCCCCTGCTGCGAAATCTCGAGAAGTTCGGCAGATTTGGAAGGGACCCTGCTGATCATCAAGGCAGCAAAACTGACGCTGGTCAGCTTTACTGTTGCCCGAATCCTTTCTCGCCACGTCGCGCCATTACGCGCGCCGTCAAAGCCGATAACCGGCATTTCATGATCCCCTTACGCCGCCTGCATCCCCGGGTGCCCGGTTCAAATCAGAAGCTTGAGCCTCTTGGCTACTGATTCGCTAAAACCATAACCTTTTTGGGAATCGCGAAGAAGAGTCTCTTGATGAAAAGTTAACGGGATCCCTCGAATTGAAGAATCCCGTTAACACTTTTCGCAGGGACGTTTTCCGGTCCGATTCTACATGTAGTAGATCGAGTTGGGAAAAATCAGTATTTGTAGTGCTCAGCCTTAAACGGACCTGTCTTGTTAATCCCCAGATATTGGGACTGCTCATCAGACAGCTCGGTCAGGGTGACGTTAAGCTTCTCGAGGTGCAGGCGCGCAACCTTTTCGTCGAGGTGCTTCGGCAGAACGTAGACTTCGTTCTTGTAGTTTTCGCCCTTGCTCCAGAGCTCGATCTGCGCAAGCACCTGGTTGGTGAAGCTTGCGGACATAACGAAGCTCGGGTGACCGGTCGCGTTGCCCAGGTTCACCAGACGGCCCTGGGAGAGCAGGATCATGCGCTTGCCATCCGGGAACTCATACATGTCGACCTGGTCCTTGACCGGGCGCAGTTTGGTGTTTTTCAGGGCAGCGACCTGGATCTCATTGTCGAAGTGGCCGATGTTGCAGACGATGGCCATGTCCTTCATCCCCTTCATGTGTTCGAAGGTGATGATGTCCTTGTTACCGGTTGCGGTGACATAGATGTCGCCTTCCGGAAGCGCCTGTTCGATAGTCTTGACTTCATAGCCGTCCATGGACGCCTGCAGAGCACAGATCGGATCGATCTCGGTGACGATGACGCGCGCGCCAGCACCAGCCAGAGACTGGGCAGAGCCCTTGCCGACATCGCCGTAGCCACAGACAACTGCAACCTTGCCGGACATCATGACGTCGGTGCCGCGGCGGATGCCATCGACCAGGGATTCACGGCAGCCGTAACGGTTGTCGAACTTCGACTTGGTGACGCTGTCGTTGACGTTGATCGCCGGGAATGGCAGCTGACCGCCCTTCTGCATTTCGTAAAGACGCAGAACTCCGGTGGTGGTTTCTTCGGAAACGCCCTTGATGAGGCTCTTCTGCTTGGTGAACCAACCCGGGTTCGCCGCCATGCGCTTCTTGATCTGCGCGAAGAGAACTTCCTCTTCTTCAGATCCCGGATTGTCGAGAAGGCCGGTTTCACCGGCTTCAACGCGCGCACCGATGAGGATGTACATGGTGGCGTCGCCGCCATCATCCAGGATCATGTTGGCGCCGTCGTCGAAGTCAAAAATCTTGTCAGCGTAGTCCCAGTATTCTTCCAGGGTTTCGCCCTTGACGGCAAAAACCGGAACTCCGGAAGCAGCGATCGCAGCTGCCGCCTGATCCTGGGTCGAATAGATGTTGCAGGACGCCCAGCGTACTTCCGCGCCGAGAGCGACAAGCGTCTCGATCAGAACGGCGGTCTGGATCGTCATGTGCAGGGAACCGGCAATGCGGGCGCCCTTCAGCGGCTTGCTTTCACCGAACTCTGCGCGGCAAGCCATCAGGCCCGGCATTTCGTGTTCAGCAATTTCGATTTCGGTCCGGCCCCAATCGGCGAGCCCGATGTCCTTGACGATATAGTCGTTCATGAAAACGTCCTGAGTGCTTCGCCTTGCGCCTCGCAAGGCCAGATGATGGGGATACGCTCACAAGGATCGCAGCCGCCTCCTGGAGACAGCGCGCCTCCCATTCGTAACAGCGCGTGTTATAGCGCGCAGGTGACACTCTATCAATAAAAGATATAAAGATTTCTTTATATCAACTCTCCAATTTTCAAACATCCGCTGGCCAAGTCTTCGGAATCAGCTCTTCCGCTCACTTCAGCAAAGCCGCCGGGAACAGTCCGAAGCCAACGGACTGATCGTAAAGGAGCAGAGCAACTGAGGTTGCGACAGCCCAAAGAACACTGGCGAGCGAGCCAATCAGGAAATATTCGGCGTTCAACTTGGCATCCAGTTCCTGATACCGCGCAACCGTCTTGAGCGCGATGACCGCCACCAGGACCTCCCACTTCCCCAAGACGAGACCCGTCACGATGAGCAGACGCTCCAGAACGCCAATGACACGCCCCGCCTTGAGCTCTCGTATTTCCGCGTCCGCTTGGCCGTCAGATGCTTGGGGTCGGGCCGCTGAAATTGCGGCAGGCGGCGTGACAGCCGTCTGACCTTCCCGAGTGGCATGCGGTGGCGTCTTGGGGGGCGGCACCAGCTCATCAACGGCTCTGTCGATGACCCATTTGGTAAAGCAATTTCCAATGATCCAGAGCAATGGAACGAAAAGGGCGTATCCAACACCGATCAGGACCGCATCTGATGTGATCATAAGCCTTGCCTCTCTGGAGCCCCACCGCCCTCCCCTTTGAGGAATGACCTTATCGCTTGGAGTTGACGGTCGTATAAACTGAAGCCTGCCAGTCCCAGCACGTTGTAGACTGTGCGCGCGCTGACATTATGGCGCGCAGCAATGTCTTTAACGCTTTCGCCGTCAAGAACCCGGGAGATCAGATAGGCACGTTGCGTGGACGTCCAGCTTTCCTCGATATCGGTCATCGCAGCGCCAATTACCTCCAGGAGCGGAGCACAGCGCTGATCTTCCAGGAAAGAAAACCGGTAGGCGTTCGGGTCTGCCTTGTCCTCAAGGCGGGCGCGCGCCTCCGCCAGACCATCGGCCATCATGTTCCAGGCCCGATCCGGATTGACCGGCGTCTGCAGGTCGACTTGCCCGACCACGAAGCGGCAAAAGATATCCTGTTTCAAGAGCGTCAGACGCATGTCATGGGCGATATCGAAAGCTGATGGAAAATCAGCAGCGAGTCCTTGGAACTCATCTCCCAAAGTGATGGTCAATGGAGAGCGCAGCTGTTTGTTGTACTTTATGTTGATCGTGTCGACCGCAGCATTGAAGTCACGGTGCAACTCCTGGCGAGATTCAGCTTCTTCGCTTGCGACCAAGTCCCCCATGACGGCGATCAAGGGATTCTCCAAATGCGCTTCACTCATGACCGAAGCTCCCATACGCGACACATCGACAAGAACGCCGCGTATCGAAATCAATTCACTTTCTAAAAATGAATCTATAATGATTCAATTTCAAATACTGCATCAAATATGATTCAATTTTACGAATTGATCGGAAAGCGATTCACAGCGTACTTCGCGCCGGAATTCAGTCTCTTTCGCCGAAACCGTCTTCGACCAGCTCGGTAATTGCCGTCATGGCATTGTCTGCGTCGGCACCAGTCACAGCCACATGGATGCAGCAACCGGGGCTTGCCGCCAGCATCATCAGACCCATGATGGAGGTTCCGCCAACCGTCTGACCGTCCTTGGAAACCTTCACGTCCGCGTCGAAGGTCTCGACCAGTTTCACAAGTTTCGCAGAGGCACGCGCATGCAGTCCGCGTTGATTGACGATGGTGAGATCTTTTTCCAGCAAAGCCGTCGTCATCTTCTCAGTCTGCCCTTCAATTCTGACCGGACAGAACCTGGCTTGCGACCGAGATGTACTTCTGGCCTGCCTGCCGCGCTTCGTCGACAGCCTCCGCAAGGGAGCGATCGGAGCGTACGCTGGCCAGCTTGATCAGCATGGGGAGATTGACGCCTGCGACAACCTCGACCGACTTTCCGTCCATCACAGAGATCGCAAGATTGGAAGGCGTGCCGCCGAACATGTCGGTCAACAGGACCACACCATCGCCCGAGTTGGCAGACTCGACAGCTGACAGAATGTCTTGCCGACGCTGTTCCATATCGTCATCTGGACCGATGCAAATCGTTTCAACGTGATCTTGCGGGCCAACCACATGTTCCAGGGCTGACTTGAACTCCTCCGCGAGGCGTCCATGGGTTACGAGTACAAGTCCAATCATGAGCTGCTCGACCTGAATGCCTTTCAAAGATCACTTTCGCGACCGTTACACGTTCGCTGCACTCTCGACAACCGCTTAGCCAGTTGCAAGTAAAATTCCACGCAAAGTCTCACAGGTAGTCAGGCCCGTTGGGGAAAAGCTGTCTCAAGGCCCAGCGCACACGGGAGAGCGCTGCTGCCGGGTTGTCGCTGGCAACCTGCAAGGCCGGAACAGAAATTCCTTCAAGAACCACATCGATCAACGGCTGAGCGGGCAAGCGCTCGATCTCTTTTTCAGGCAGCAGGTCGATCACCATGCGCACGACCGCTTCCGGCTCAAAAGACACCGACTGTAGACCGAGACCTCGCACTTCGATCAGACCTTGCAGAGGTTCTGGCGCCGAAGCAACAAGCTGCGCCCCACGATCTTCCAGACAAGAACGATCGTCACTGACCAGAGCCGAGAAGCTGCCTCGCATTTTCGCCGCCTCGATCATTGTGTCGGCGAGGGCCGACTTCCCGCTGCCGGAAAGCCCCCGGATCAGCACACCATGCGGGCCGATCACAACACAGCCGGCGTGAACCGTCACGCTGCTCATTTCGCGCCACTCGCCGGGAACTCAATCTTGAAACGTGCGCCAACCACTCTGGTTTCGCCGCTTTCCACGTCGGTCTCCTGGCGGTTCTCAGCCTGGATATGACCGCCGTGAGCCTCGATGATTTGCCGCGAAATGGACAAGCCAAGGCCGGAGTTGTTGCCGAAACCCTCACCGTCCGGACGATCCGTGTAGAACCGTTCAAAAATCCGATCGGTGTTCTCGGCGCGAATGCCCGGCCCGTCATCGTCGACCACAACCAATATGTCCTTGCCCTGGCGCGACAGGCTGATCTGCACCGTCCCATCTGCTGCAGAGAATGAGCGGGCATTGTCGAGGAGATTGCTGAAAACCTGACCCAGACGGATGTCGTGTCCAAGCACCTGGTAGGTCTTGTTGCCTGGAGCATCGGAAATCGTCAGCAGTATTTCCGCGCTGTCATCGTCCGCTCGTTGGTTGGTGGCTTCGGCGATGTTGCGCAACAGGACAGCCAGATCGATGGGCTCGGCCTGGGCGCGCGCCAGTTCAGCATCAAGTCTCGAAGCATCTGATATATCGGAGATCAGCCGATCAAGCCGCCGGACGTCATGCTGGATCACTTCCAGAAGCCGCTCACGCGACCGCTCATTCTTCGCCAAAGGCAATGTTTCAACCGCGCTTCTGAGCGATGTCAGAGGGTTTTTCAGCTCATGCGCCACGTCGGCTGCAAATTGCTCGATTGCATCGATCTTATTGTAAAGCGCGTTGGTCATGTCGCGGAAGGCGCGAGCAAGGTGACCAATCTCATCCTGACGATCGGCAAATTCGGGAATTTCCTGCCGCGACGTCGAGCCCTTACGCACCCGCTCAGCCGCTGCAGCCAGCCGACGAACCGGTCCGGCAATTGTGCCCGCAAGCAGGATCGACAAGAGCGTGGTGACAGTCGCCGCCACAAGAAAGACGCGCATGATCGCAATGCGTTCGGCGCGAACGATGGCATCGATGTCGCCGCCCTGGGTCGAGAGCAGCAGCGTACCAAGCACAGCCCTGAAGCGTTGAATTGGAACAGCAACCGAGACGATCAACTCGCCACGCTGAGACACGCGCACCACGCTGGCCGGCGAACCGGCAAGGGCCGCCTCAACTTCCGGATAGGCACGGCCATCTCCGCCGCCAAGCTCCTGATAGACCGGCAGATCACCCCGCCGCAGCCAGAGCTTCATAGACTGCCAGAGCGTGCTCAACATGCCCTCTTCTTCTGCCGTCGGCGGCGGCAGGTCGAACCGAAGTATCTGTGCACTCGAATAAAGATGCCGGGAATCCAGGATCAGGATGCCTTCCGGATCATAAATTCGGGCTCTCGTCTTGGTTGGTGAAATCAACCGCCGGAGAACAGGTCCGACCCGCTCCGGATTGACCGGAAAGTCCAGGGTGTCCAGATCATCCCCGCCCGGCGCAATGCTTTCGCCTGCCTGCAATTGCAGCAACCGCTCGGGATCCACGGTGATCGCCCCGGTGTCGACGGTCGCGGAGGCTGCAATGGCGCCCGAGATGATTTCGCCCTGCGTCAGAAGACTCTGAACACGGGCATCGATCAGCCCGGCGCGAAACTGGTTCAGATAGAGAATGCCGATGACGAGCGCCACGAGACCGACGAGATTGATCGCAACGATCCGCCGGGTCAGCGATGACAGGAAGTAGGTGCCGAAAATCTTGCCGAACCGTGCGAGCAAACGGCGCCGGAGACGCTTGTTGCCAAGCCGACGCAATTGCGAGCGCTCGGGCACGCCGGTCTGTCCGGGCTCCAACCCTTCTGCCATCTCGCGGTCATTTGTCATGCGGCAGGTCTTCAGACCTCCCTGAATCTGTATCCAACACCATAGAGGGTTTCGATCATGTCGAAGTCGTCGTCAACAACCTTGAACTTCTTACGCAGTCTTTTGATGTGGCTGTCGATGGTTCTGTCATCGACATAGACCTGATCATCATAGGCTGCATCCATGAGCGCGTTGCGGCTCTTGACGACGCCGGGGCGTTGAGCCAGGGCGGAGAGGATAAGGAATTCCGTGACTGTCAGCGTGACCGGCTTGTTGTTCCAGGTGCAGGTGTGGCGTTCCTGATCCATCAGCAACTGGCCGCGTTCAAGCAGCTTGTCCGCGTCTTCACGCGGCGCAGATGCATCCTTCGGCTGAGCACGGCGCAGAACGGCTCTCACGCGCTCCACGAGAAGACGCTGGGAGAAGGGTTTGCGGATAAAGTCGTCAGCACCCATCTTGAGCCCGAACAGCTCGTCGATTTCATCATCCTTCGACGTGAGGAAGATCACCGGGATATCACTCGTCTGGCGGAGACGGCGCAACAACTCCATGCCATCCATGCGAGGCATCTTGATATCGAAGATTGCAAGCTCGGGCGGATCGCTCTGAAGCCCATCCAGCGCCGACGTGCCGTCGGTGTAGGTCTGCACTCGATAGCCTTCCGATTCCAGCGCAATAGAAACCGAAGTTAGAATGTTACGGTCGTCGTCGACCAACGCAATAGTCGGCATGAGCGGGTCCAGGGTCCTTTGTAAATCCACCTGTCAGTCTGCATGACAGGCAGCGTTCTCAATTGCTGATCTTAGCCTATGCCTCGGAAAATGCGCGGAAATTAAGGCGCTGTCCATGCGGCATGCCCCGCAGGTGGGCACTTTGCCGCCAAGGTTCCAGTGATGCTGACCAATTTAGCAGGCAATGCGAGAGCATTTCGGTTTCCAGAGGCTTTGGAACTGCCAAACACCACACGAACGCCAGGTTTCGCTTCTTTCGTTTCGAGCTCCAAATCGCAATTAATGAAAGAATTATCGAAATACTTAACGCGCAACAACTAAACCCCCTCAGCATTCGACACGACCAACCGAATAGAAGTTTCAGCAAACTCATTAATTCGACATCCGAATTAATTAACAAATTGACGCATCCTCTATTTAATCGATTGAATATCGAAATCGCTCCTCTGCTCACCTTGTTGGAATTACATCGATCTACTAGGTTCCGACCTCCAACGGATACCTCAGCGTGACATTACGCCGTATCAGTGTTTGGGACCCTCAAGATCACAAGGACCGCGGGATCATGAAAGAAGTAGGTGTTAGGAACGCCGCCAACGGTGTCGAGACTTTCGGACTGAAAGGTCTGTCGTCCGTCTATTGGAACCAAAGCGAGCCAGCACTTTACGAATATGCGATCTCCCGCGGAGAGGCAGAGATCGCCGCCAATGGTCCATTGGTTGCCGACACAGGCATCCACACCGGTCGCTCACCGAAAGACAAGTTCGTTGTTCGCGACGCCCAGACCTCCGAAACGGTCTGGTGGGACAACAATGCGGAGATGAGCCCAGAGCATTTCGGAGTGCTTCTGTCGGACTTTCGCAAGCACGCCGAAGGCATGGAGCTCTTCGTGCAAGACCTTTATGGCGGAGCCGAAAAAGCCAACCAGCTGCCCGTGCGCGTCTACACTGAATACGCGTGGCACTCTTTGTTCATCCGCAACATGCTGTTGCGTCCGGGCGCCGACGAACTGGCGACCTTCGCACCCGACATGACCATCATCGACCTGCCGAGTTTCAAGGCGGATCCGGACCGCCATGGCTCCCGCGGCGAGACGATGATCGCGTGCGACCTGAGCCGCAGAATTGTTCTGATCGCCGGAACATCCTACGCGGGCGAGATGAAGAAGTCGGTCTTCACCTTCCTGAACTACCTGCTTCCGCCGCAAGGCGTTATGTCCATGCATTGCTCCGCGAATGTGGGCGAGGCTGGCGACACAGCTGTCTTCTTCGGCTTGTCGGGTACGGGAAAGACCACCCTTTCGGCCGATCCGTCGCGTACGCTGATCGGCGATGACGAGCACGGCTGGGGCAAGACGGGCATCTTCAACTTCGAAGGCGGCTGCTACGCCAAGACGATCAAGTTGTCAGCCGAGGCAGAGCCCGAGATCTTCTCGACAACGCAGAGGTTCGGCACCGTTCTGGAAAATGTCGTTCTCGACGAGAACCGGGTTCCTGACTTCAATGACGGCTCGAAGACGGAAAACACCCGCGCTGCCTACCCGATCCACTTCATTTCCAACGCCAGCGAGACCGGCACTGCTCCAAAGCCGCAGACCATCATCATGCTGACAGCTGATGCATTCGGGGTGATGCCTCCGATCGCCAAGCTGACGCCGGCAGAGGCAATGTACCACTTCCTGTCGGGCTATACGGCCAAGGTCGCTGGCACCGAAAAGGGTGTCGTCGAGCCGCAGGCGACATTCTCAACCTGCTTTGGCGCACCTTTCATTCCCCGGCACCCATCAGAATATGGCAATCTGCTGCGTGACCTGATTGCCGAACACAATGTCGACTGCTGGCTGGTCAACACGGGCTGGACGGGCGGTGCCTATGGCGTTGGCGAACGCATGCCCATCAAGGCAACCCGATCGCTGTTGCGCGCTGCTCTCGACGGGTCTCTGAAGTCCGCTCAGTTCCGCACGGATGCAAACTTCGGATTTGCTGTGCCAACGAGCGTCGAAGGTGTCGACAGCTCTATCCTCGATCCACGCGGCACATGGGCCGACAAGACAGCCTATGACGTTCAGGCGGCAAAACTTGTCCAGATGTTTATCGACAACTTCGAAACATTCGAAGATCACGTCGACGGGTCTGTGCTGGCAGCGGCCCCTGCCCTGCGTGATGCGGCCGAATAGCCAGGCGACATAACGCTTTGCCCTATCAAATGGCGCACCTGAACCGGGTGCGCCATTTTAATTTGTACGTGAATGTCTTCCTTGCCCGTCAGTTCTGCTTATATTCATCAGGCAATGGAGAGGAGGCCGATGCATGACTTCTGACAGCACGACGACGCCACTGGATATTCTGGCGACCGCAGAAGACTGGAAGGCCTCCGGGCGCAATGTTGCCTTGGCAACCGTTGTCGAGACATGGGGCTCGGCACCAAGACCCGTCGGTTCCCACCTCGTGATCGACGACCAAGGAAACTTCGAAGGATCCGTATCCGGCGGCTGCGTCGAGGGCGCTGTTGTGTCCGAAGCCATCGACGTAATCGATAGCGGAAAGCCGACAGTGCTTGAATTTGGGGTCGCAGATGAAACCGCCTGGCAGGTGGGCCTGTCCTGCGGCGGACGCATTCGCGTCTATGTCGAACCGGTCAGACCTTCCGCCGCCTGAAACTGCCGCCTGCATGAAAGTCTTCTGATGGATTTTTTCCTCCTAACCGCCCTCAACAAGGAACGTTCCGAGCGGCGGGCCGCCATTCTGGTGACGGACATCGACACAGGTGCCCAACGACTAATCCTGCGGAGCGCTGACTATTCTACCGATCCGTTGCAGGAAGAACTCAAACGCCGTTTTCGCTCCGGCAAATCAGGCATGGTTGATCTGGACGGTGGCACCTCGGCCTTTCTGACCGTCAATGTTCCGCCGCCGCGACTCATGATCATCGGTGCCGTTCATATTTCCCAGGCGCTGGTGCCCATGGCCGAAATTGCCGGTTTTGACGTAACTGTGGTTGACCCGCGCACCGCTTTTGCCACCGAAGAGCGTTTTCCTGGTGGAACCCTCAAGGCAGAATGGCCGGAAGATGTTCTCAAGGAGACACCACTCGATCCCTATACCGCCGTTGCCGCCGTCACCCATGATCCCAAGATCGACGACATTCCCCTGATCGAGGCATTGAAGTCCGACTGTTTCTACGTCGGCGCCCTTGGCAGTCGCAAAACCCACGGCAAACGGATTGAGCGGTTCAAGGCGGCCGGCCTCAGCGATGCACAGATCGAGCGTATCGACGCTCCGATTGGCCTTGATATCGGCGCCGCTTCTCCTGCGGAAATTGCTGTTGCCGTTCTGGGCAACGTCATTTTCGCGCTGCGCAAGGAGGCAGATGGCCGCCAATGATCTTTGGCCCCGTCCCGACGCGCGATGCCGTAGGCTGCATTCTCGCGCATAGCACCAAACTGCCGACGGCGACCTACAAGAAGGGGCGTGTGCTGAATGCCCAGGACATTGAAGCCCTGACAGCTGCCGGCATAGAGGAGATCGTGGTCGCGCAGCTTTTGCCAGACGATGTAGGTGAGGATGTTGCCGCCGAGCGTATCGCCACCGCCTGCAACGGCGGCCACCTGTCGTGCGACACGCCCTTCACCGGCCGGGTCAACCTCTATGCGGAAGCTGCAGGGCTGCTGATCGTCGACACATCTGCGATCAATCAGATGAACCGGATCGACCCTGCCATCACCATTGCCACGCTCCCGGCACATGAGAAAGTGGCTGAGGGCCGGATGGTTGCCACCGCAAAGATCATTCCCTTCGCAGTGCCCGGCGACCTCCTTGCTCAAGCGGAGAAAACCATCCGGACCGGGTTGCGAATAGCCCCCTTCCGGAGCCGAAAGGTCGGGCTTGTTGCGACCAAACTCGACCACCTGAAGCCGGCAACCATGGACAAGACCCGGCGGGTTCTCGAGCAACGGCTGAGTGCGAGCAACAGTCAGATTGTTGGCGAGGAGCGGGTTGCACACGCTCCCGAGGCTGTCGCCGCGGCCATGAAGCGCCTGCGGGAAAGTGGTGCCGATCTTCTCGTTCTCTTCGGCGCATCTGCGGTTGTCGATCGGCAAGATGTTCTTCCGCGCGCCATTGAGGTGGCCGGAGGAAGCGTGACGTATTTCGGAATGCCCGTGGATCCGGGCAATCTGCTGCTTCTTGGAGACCATCAGGGCGTGCCGGTGATCGGGGCCCCTGGCTGCGCGCGCAGCCCGAAGGAAAACGGCTTTGACTGGATTCTCGATAGGCTGCTTGCAGACATCGAGGTCCGCCCGGAGGATATTTCCGGGCTTGGCGTAGGAGGTTTGCTGATGGAGATCGGATCACGTCCCCAGCCGCGGGAAAAGACAGAACACAGCAAGACCCCGAAGATCGGTGCCATTGTTCTTGCTGCAGGCAAATCAAGCCGCATGGGAGCGCGCAACAAACTCCTTGAACCAGTCGACGGAATGCCGCTGGTCGCTCATGCTGCCCAAGCGGCCTATGAGGCGGCCCCTGGCCAAACCATTGTCGTTACCGGACATATGGCAAACGAAGTCGCCGAATGTCTCGACGGAATGACTGTCACGCAGGTGCATAATCCCGATTATGCAGACGGGATGGCCGGGTCCATCCGCGCGGGCATCTCGGCGCTCGAACCGGACATCGATGCAGCTGTCATTCTCCTCGGTGATATGCCCGGCATCAACGCCCGGATCATTCAGGACATGATCGCGGCCTATTCTGGCGATTCCTCGACCCTGATCGTGGCGGCAAGTGCCGGTGGCAAAAGGGGTAACCCGGTGCTCTGGGACAAACGTTTTTTCCCGGACCTCATGAAACTGCATGGCGACATAGGCGCACGACATGTCATTGCCGAGAACAGCCACTTGCTCCGTGAGATCGATATCGGCGACGCAGCCCGGATTGATCTGGACACACCCGAAGCACTTGCTTCGTATCGTGAAGCTTCCCAAGCTGTAAACAAATCGTAAATACGATTGAAAAATAACAATAATAAAGACAAATCATCGCAGTTGCGGGAGCGCATCTTAACTACTCAAGTAGTTATGCGCATTTTGCAGGCCTCCCATGTGCGCTTTCGTATTGCATTTTTGTGACGCCAGACTTATCTATCTTTTGCGTTTGCTCTCAGGGCTCATAGGGTCCGGTCATTCATTGTCCCGAGCAGGGCGTACATCCGTTAAACGACACTCGCTGTTCGGATCCAGTTTCTGGATGCTCGAGCGCTTTTGTCGCGTCTAGAGAACTATAAAAGAGGAAATTCCAATGAGTGACTTGAGCCTCCCGCGTCCCGGTTGCTGCAAATGGGCTGAAGGCGATGCCGGCAACTATACCTTTCCGTGCTCGAACCGCGTTGAGCCAGGTGTCTCCTATTGCGAAGACCACCGTTCGATCGTCTACATTCCGCCGGAAGAACGCCGCCGGAACCGTGGTGGCGGCATGAACACCTCGTTCAAGCGCATCGCTGCCTGATCAGTTGCAACACACGCAACCTTGAACTTTCAAACCCGGCTCCGGCCGGGTTTTTTCTTGCCCGAATGCACAAACAAAAAACGCGGCCCGAGGGCCGCGTTTTCAAGTCCCTCAAAGAGAGGGAAACATTTATCAGCCGGATCAGGCGGCCTTGAGAGCCTCGGCAACGTCGCGCAGGTGAGAGAGCGCCTGCTCTGCCTTCTGCTTCGCATCGTCGCCCTTGGCATCAGCAACATCTTCTTCAGCGTTCTTGATCTGGACAGCCAGATCATCGGCACTGATTTCAGACACTGGCGTTGCCTGCTCGGCAAGGATGGTCAGACCCGTATTCGCAACATCGGCAAAACCGCCGCGTACGAAATATTCGTCGAACGCGCCACCTTCCTTGCGGACTTTCAGGATGCCCGGCTTGATGGTGGACATGAACGGGCTGTGGTTCTTCAGAACGCCAAACTCGCCTTCGGTTCCCGGTACAACGACCTCAAGAACCTGTTCGGACAGGAGCTGGCGCTCCGGCGAGACCAACTCGAACTGGAATAAGTCAGCCATTTGGCGTCTTCCTTGTCAGTCTTGTTTAGTCGACAGCCAAAACGGCCATCAAAGCGGCTGAACCGGACGCAGTGTCTGCGCCCGGTCCAAAAGAATGTTAGGCAGCTTCCGCAGCCAGCTTCTGAGCCTTTTCGATCGCTTCGTCCATAGAGCCGACCATGTAGAAGGCAGCTTCCGGAAGATGATCGTACTCGCCGTCGACGAGGCCCTTGAAGCCCTTGATGGTGTCTTCCAGAGCAACGAGCTTGCCCGGAGAACCGGTGAAGACTTCAGCAACGAAGAACGGCTGGGACAGGAAGCGCTCGATCTTACGAGCACGTGCCACCGTCAGCTTATCTTCTTCAGACAGTTCGTCCATGCCAAGGATGGCGATGATGTCCTGAAGAGCCTTGTAGCGCTGCAGGGTCACCTGAACCGCACGAGCCGTCTCGTAGTGTTCTTCGCCGATGATGTTGGCGCTGAGCATACGGGACGTGGAGTCGAGCGGATCCACAGCCGGGTAGATGCCCTTTTCCGCGATCGAGCGGTTCAGAACCGTCGTTGCATCCAAGTGAGCAAAGGTCGAAGCAGGTGCCGGGTCGGTCAAGTCATCGGCAGGCACGTAAACGGCCTGAACAGATGTGATCGAGCCCTTGTGCGTGGTCGTGATCCGCTCCTGCATGCCGCCCATGTCGGTGGCAAGTGTCGGCTGATAGCCCACAGCAGACGGGATACGGCCGAGAAGTGCGGACACTTCGGAGCCAGCCTGGGTAAAGCGGAAGATGTTGTCCACGAAGAACAGAACGTCCTGGCCCTTGTCGCGGAAATCTTCAGCGATGGTCAGACCGGTCAGTGCAACACGGGCACGGGCTCCGGGAGGCTCGTTCATCTGGCCGTAAACCAGGGCTGCCTTGGAGCCTTCTCCGCCGCCTTCCTTGTTCACGCCGGATTCGATCATTTCCCAGTAAAGATCGTTACCTTCACGGGTCCGCTCGCCAACACCGGCGAAAACGGAGTAACCGCCGTGCGCCTTAGCGATGTTGTTGATCAGTTCCATGATGAGAACGGTCTTGCCAACGCCGGCGCCGCCGAACAGGCCGATCTTACCACCCTTGGCGTAAGGCGCGAGAAGGTCAACGACCTTGATGCCCGTCACCAGGATTTCAGCTTCGGTGGACTGCTCGATGAATTCCGGAGCTTCCTGGTGGATCGCACGCTTTGCGTCGTGCTTGATCTCGCCGCCTTCATCCACCGGCTCACCGATCACGTTCATGATCCGGCCCAGGGTGCCATCGCCAACCGGAACCTCAATAGCTGAGCCCGTGTCGACAACTTCCTGGCCGCGAACCAGACCCTCGGTGGAGTCCATCGCGATGGTGCGTACCGTGTTTTCGCCCAGGTGCTGAGCAACTTCGAGCACAAGACGTGTGCCCTGGTTGTCTGCTTCAAGAGCGTTCAGGATCAGCGGCAGGTGGTCATCGAACTTGACGTCGACAACGGCGCCGATGACCTGGGTGATCCGTCCGACTTTTTTGTCAGCCATATCCCTAATCCTCGATCCGATCAGAGCGCTTCAGCGCCCGAGATAATTTCAATCAGTTCCGTCGTGATCTGTGCCTGGCGCTGACGGTTATAGCTGATCGTCAGTTTGTCGATCATATCGCCAGCGTTGCGTGTCGCGTTGTCCATCGCGGACATACGCGCACCCTGCTCCGAAGCTGCGTTTTCAAGCAGCGCCCGGAAGACCTGAACGGAGATGTTGCGCGGAAGCAGATCCTCAAGGATCTCTGCTTCATCAGGCTCATACTCATAGACAGCTGCGGCTCCGTCATCGTCGCCGGCAGCTTCTGTCGGCAGGTCTGCCGGGATCAGCTGCTGAGCAGTCGGAACCTGCGCAATCACAGATTCGAACTTGGAGTAGAACAGTGTGCAGATATCGAATTCACCGTCGGCATACATCGACAGCAACTCTGCGCCGATCTCATCCGCATTGGAGAATGCAACATTCTTCACACCGCGCAGCTCAATCGTCTTGATAACGTATTGGCCAAGCTCGCGCTTGATGGCATCAAAACCCTTCTTGCCGACGCAGAGGATTTTCACCGTCTTGCCTTCAGCAATGAGGCTGCGCGCCTTGTCGCGTGCGAGCTTTGCAATGTTCGTGTTGAAGCCGCCGCAAAGACCGCGCTCCGCTGTGGCAACAACCAGGAGATGGACCTGATCATTGCCTGTACCGGACATCAGCTTCGGGGCGTCATCGCGGCCTTCAAAAGCAACCGCAAGGTTGGCAAGCACCTGCTCCATGCGTTCCGCATAGGGCCGTGCAGCCTCCGCAGCTTCCTGAGCACGACGCAGCTTCGCCGCGGCCACCATTTGCATGGCCTTGGTGATTTTCTGCGTCGCCTTCACGGAAGCGATGCGGTTTCGTAAGTCCTTCAGGCTCGGCATGGCCGCCCCTGCTCCTTATCCCGGTTGCGTGATCAGGCGAAGTTCTTGGCGAACGCGTCGAGCGCAGCCTTGAGCTTTTCTGTCAGATCAGCGTCAAGCGCCTTCTTTTCCCAGATCGCATCCAGGAGTTCCTTGTGGTCGCCACGCATGAAGAGTAGCAGGCCTCCTTCGAAGTCACCGACACGATCAACCGGAATGTTATCGAGGTAGCCGTTCACGCCAGCGTAAATGACCGCGACCTGTTCTTCCGTCTTGAGCGGCGAGAACTGAGGCTGCTTCAACAGCTCAGTCAGACGCGCACCACGGTTCAGCAGGCGCTGGGTCGTGGCATCAAGGTCGGAGCCGAACTGGGCGAAAGCGGCCATTTCACGATACTGGGCAAGTTCACCCTTAATCGGACCAGCAACCTGCTTCATCGCCTTGATCTGAGCGGAAGATCCCACGCGGGAAACCGAGAGACCAACGTTCACAGCCGGGCGGATGCCCTGGTAGAACAGATCGGTTTCAAGGAAGATCTGACCGTCGGTGATCGAGATCACGTTGGTCGGAATAAACGCGGAAACGTCGTTGCCCTGGGTTTCAATGACCGGCAGAGCGGTCAGGGAACCGGAGCCATTGTCTTCGTTCAGCTTCGCCGCACGCTCGAGCAGACGGGAGTGAAGGTAGAAAACGTCACCAGGGAAAGCTTCACGCCCTGGCGGACGACGAAGCAGCAGGGACATCTGACGGTAGGCCACAGCCTGTTTGGTCAGATCGTCATAACCGATCACGGCATGCATGGAGTTGTCGCGGAAGAACTCGCCCATCGCACAGCCGGCAAACGGCGCAAGGAACTGCAGCGGCGCTGCGTCCGATGCGGTTGCGGCGATGACGATGGAGTATTCCAGCGCGCCAGCATCTTCCAGGGTCTTCACGAACTGAGCGACCGTGGAGCGCTTCTGACCGACAGCAACGTAGATGCAGTACAACTTTGCATCTTCGTCGTCGCCTGCATGCAGAGGCTTCTGGTTCAGGAAGGTGTCGAGGATGATCGCGGTCTTACCGGTCTGACGGTCACCAATGACAAGCTCACGCTGGCCACGGCCAACCGGGATCAGCGCATCAATTGCCTTGAGGCCGGTCTGCATCGGCTCGTGAACAGACTTACGCGGCAGAATGCCGGGAGCCTTGACGTCCACGCGACGCTTTTCAGTTGCCTCGATAGGACCCTTGCCGTCCAGCGGGTTGCCGAGCGGATCGACAACGCGGCCAAGCAGAGCCTTACCAACCGGAACTTCAACGATTGCGCCGGTCCGCTTGACCGTGTCGCCTTCTTTGATGCCGCGGTCAGAACCGAAGATAACGACACCAACGTTGTCGCTTTCCAGGTTCAGAGCCATGCCCCGGACACCGCCCGGGAACTCGACCATTTCACCAGCCTGAACCTTGTCCAGACCATACACACGAGCAATACCGTCACCGACGGACAGCACCTGACCAACTTCAGAAACTTCGGCTTCCTGGCCGAAGCTCTTGATCTGGTCCTTGAGGATAGCGGAAATTTCCGCGGCCCGAATATCCATCAGCCGACCTCTTTCATCGCGAACTTGAGGGAATTGAGTTTGGTACGCAGCGACGTATCGATCATGCGGGAGCCGACCTTGACCACAAGGCCACCGATCAGAGCAGGATCAACCTTCGCCGAGATATTTACGGACTTGCCCGAAGACGCCGAAAGCGCCTCTTTCAGGGCAGTAACCTGATCATCGGACAGCTCAGCTGCCGAAACGACCTCCGCCGTTTCCTCGCCACGCTTTTCAGCAAGCAGGACCCGGAAGGCCTTGATCATGTCAGGAAGCACGAAGAGGCGCCGATTACGGGCTGCCAGCTTCACGAAGTTACCGGCAAGGCCAGAGATCTGAGCCTTGTCGAGAAGTGCCGTGAGCGCATTGAGCTGCTCTTCAGCACTGAAAGCGGGGCTTTTTACGAGGCGGTCGAGATCAGGGCTTTCCGCGAGGAAGCCCTCGAAGTTGCCAAGATCGCGCTCCACATCGGCGGTCACACCAGTTTCCTCGGCCAAGTCGAGGAGGGCGGACGCATAACGCTTAGCCACGCCGGATACGAGAGATACGTTGTCAGTCACCAGGTCCGAGCTCTCTGACGCATTCCGAAGCCCTGCAAACCAGTATTGGAAGCAAGCCTTTGGAATAATTAGTGAATTCAGGGTCACAAGGTGATACGGCAGAACCGTTCCCCCTAAGCCGCGCCTCAATTAGCACAGGGTTTCGGCGTGTGCAACTTCGCCAAAAGGCGGTTCTTGCGGATTCCGTAGTGTTTTTTGCCAATGACACCCAAAAACCCAAGCCATTCAATGTTTAACCGGCTAGGCCTTCTTTCGTATCGGTAGGCCGCAAGCAGTCGGACTCGCAGGTCTCAAACGACGGCAGACATGGAGCTCCTTGCCATCCTCAACCTGTCTCTGTGGCACCAAGCCTTGTGTGGCGGAGAGAAACGGGAAGGGATGTAGTGCTCACAAAAAATGCTGCGGATCGATGTCGACCTGGACCCTGAGCCCCTTCGTCGCCTTGGGCACATTGGCCAGCCAATGCCTGATATAGCCCTGAAGGTCGAACTGGCGAGGCGCGATCATAAGCAGGCGAAAGCGATAGCGGCCTCGCACCATTGCCAGTGCAGCCTCCGCAGGACCCAAGAGCGTGACCGCCCCCTCGTTGGGCGCAGCACGAACCAGCGCACGGGCGTATCCTTCAGCTGCCATTTTGTCCGGCCCGGAGATGACAAGGGCCGCAAGACGGCCGAAAGGCGGCAATCCGGCAGCCCTGCGCGCCTCGATTTCCGCGGCATAGAAAGCGTCCCGGTCCTGAGACATCAAGGCCTTCAGCACAGGATGATCCGGCGAATAGGTTTGCAGGAACCCACGCCCTCCTCCGGTGACGCGCCCGGCGCGACCCGTTACCTGCGCCAGGAGCTGGAAGGTTTTTTCCGCCGCACGGGGATCGCCATGAGCAAGCCCAAGATCAGCATCGATCACCCCCACCAGCTTCATTTTCGGAAAGTTGTGCCCCTTGGCGACAAGCTGTGTTCCGATAACAATATCCGCTCCCCCCTCTTCAACGACCTTCATTTCCCGTCGCAAACGCTCCGGCCCGCCCGGCAAGTCCGACGACAGAATGAGCGTGCGCGCCTGAGGAAATAGGCTTTCTACCTCTTCGGCGATTCTTTCCACACCTGGCCCACAGGCAACGAGAGAATCGGTTGCATTGCAGGATGGGCAGGTCTTGGGAACCGTTTCCGAATGACCGCAATGATGGCAGACCAAACGGTTCTGGAAGCGGTGTTCCACCAACCAGGAACTGCAGTGGGGACACTGGAATCGATGCCCGCAGGTCCGGCAAAGGGTCAAAGGTGCGTATCCGCGTCGGTTCAGAAAGAGAAGCGACTGCCCACCATCGGCAAAGGTCTCCTTCATTGCCTCCAACAGCTCGAGTGCGATCCAACGCCCCCGGTCCGGACCATTTGTGCGCATATCAATGGCGCGAAGTTCAGGCAGAGCTGCACCGGATGCCCGTTCCGGGAGTTCGAACCGGGTGTAGCGCCCGAGGTCGGCATTGACACGACTCTCGACCGAAGGCGTCGCCGAAGCCAGCACCACAGGAAATCGTGACAGGTGCCCCCGCACCACGGCCATGTCGCGCGCGTTGTAGGGAACCCTGTCGTCTTGCTTGAAGGCACCATCATGCTCTTCATCGACGATGATCAGGCCGAGGTCGACGAAGGGCAGGAACAGGGCGGAGCGTGCGCCGATCACGACGCGAACATCCCCATTCGCGACGCCACGCCAGGTCCTGCCCCGCTTTTTCGTTGTGATCTCCGAATGCCATTCGGCAGGATAGGTTCCGAAGCGCTGCTCGAAACGACGCAAGAACTGTTCTGTCAATGCGATCTCAGGCAGCAGAACCAGCGCCTGCTTGCCGCGTCTCAATGCTTCTGCGATGGCCTCAAAATAGACTTCCGTTTTACCCGATCCCGTCACCCCATCGATCAACGATACAGCCGACCCCTTGTCGAAACTTGCGACCAGCCCGTCTGCGGCAACTTGCTGGGCCGGCACGAGCTTTGTCTCGGCAAAATCGACCTGAGGTTTGGGCGACGGCGGCGCGGCGGGCAGCGACACCACTTCCAGCACATCCTGCTGCAACAAGCCGTCGATCACCGAAGAGCTGACACCCGCTGCATGCGCAAGGCCGCTCTTGGTCCAGGCGAGCCCCTCCTGCATGGTATCCAGAACACGTTGACGGGCAGGCGTCATCCGTTCAGGGGCTCGGCCCTCCAACTTCCGCAAGCCCGGAACCGGCGGCTCTTCCTGAAGCGCCTCTTCCGATCTCAAAACCATGCGCAAAACCATGCCCGGCGGTGAAAGCGTCCAGTTCGCCACCCAATCGACAAACCGGCGCAGCTCGTCATCAACCGGCCTGGCATTTTCAAAAACGTGGCTGATCAGCTTCAGCTTTTGGGGATTGATTGCTGCATCCGGCTCACCATCCCAGACGGCGCCGAGCACTTCTCTCGGCCCGAGCGGAACCTTGACGATTGACCCGGGCACGACCGTGACCCCTTGCGGAACCCGATAGGTGTAGGGCCCGGGCACGGCCACCGGCACCAACACACTCGCAATCGTTTCCTTCATCGCCGGATCGTCTTCAAACAGCACGCGCGTCTTCTTTCAAATGCCGGTTGCGGTTTGGCACAAAATGCCGCTCCTCGGACCCCGTGCGGCAAACCCGCAGTTTCCCCGGACAGCCCACCTTGAAATGAGGTACGTACCCCAAAAAGAATCCCGCCAAATCGAATCAGGGGTTCTTCTGAACCTCATCCTACGGTAAAGAGACCGGGATCAGAGATTCAATCGTCGCCCGATTCAACAATTGAAATACGGTCGGCGGCCCGTGCCTTTAACGGGCACACACCAGGGAGCACAAGCCCATGAAGTTTTTCGTCGATACTGCAGAGACCGCCGAGATCCAGGAACTGGCCGCCACCGGCCTGCTTGACGGCGTGACCACCAACCCGTCGCTGATCGCCAAATCCGGCCGCGACTTCAAGGAAGTCATCGCCGAGATCTGCAAGATCACAGATGGTGATGTCTCCGCAGAGGTGGCTGCTACCGACTATGATGGCATGATGAGCGAAGCGGCCGAACTGGTGAAGATCGCCGACAATGTCGTCATCAAACTGCCGCTTACCCTTGAAGGCCTCAAGGCCTGTAAAGCGCTGACGGAAAAGGGCCACAAGACAAATGTGACCCTTTGCTTCTCCGCAAACCAGGCGCTTCTGGCCGCCAAAGCCGGCGCAACCTACGTCTCTCCGTTCATCGGCCGTCTGGACGACATCAACGTTGATGGCATGGAACTGATCCGCGAAATCCGCGTGATCTTCGACAACTACGGTTTCGACACCGAGATTCTTGCCGCCTCCATCCGCACGGCGAATCACGTGAAGGAATGTGCCCTGATAGGGGCTGACGTTGCGACGGTTCCGCCGGCAACGCTCAAAGGCCTGGTCAAGCATCCGCTGACAGACAAGGGCCTGGAAGCCTTCCTGGCCGATTGGGCGAAGACCGGTCAAAAGATCGTCTAACAACCCTCTCCCAAACGATTTCAACGGCCCGGCATTTGTCGGGCCGTTTTTTGTTTGAAGCACCCGAACCAGAGCTTGTTTCGCAGCCCAGACAGATCTATCGTCTGCTTCGGGCCTACGGTGAGGCCGCCGGTCCGCGGAAAGGCCTTCCACGCCGTTCTCAACGAGCGCATAAGCGCTTTCATCATTCGATTCCCGCTCGTTCCGGAGAGGCGGACACTGGACGACAACCGAGCCCGGGGGTCACCATGACTGATGAAACGCCGCATTCGGCGGAATTTCCGCTGTTCAGCGAAACCGATCTTTCCCTCAACCTGGATCGTCAAAGACGCTTGGCCAAAGTGCTGCGCGATGACATTCGAAGCGGGGATGATGAGGCTTTGACGCGCCTCGCCACAAATCATCCCAAAGCCAAGTCACTAGAGACCAAAAAACTAAAACTCGCCGATGCGCAATTTGTCATCGCAAGGGAAGCAGGCCTTTCCAGCTGGCCCGCCCTCAAATCCCATGTCGTCAATATGGAAGCTGCAGGCCGTGCGATCGAGCATGAAGCGCCAGCTCCCGACAGCGATTTGCAAACGCTCCACATCAGATGTGGCAACGACATCGAGCAAGCACTGCAGCGCGCTGGTTTTTCGGGCGATTTCCTGATGTATCCTGATCCGGTTTGCCAAGGTCCGATTTCGGATGGGCCAGGTGCCCTGCCCGCGCGCGCTCGGTTTATTGCCGATGAGTACCCAGGCGAGGAGGAAGACAAGGCACTTTCGGACCTCCTGGCGACCGAAGCGCGTCTGACCGCTGCCGGAGACTACGCAAGGATTGTCCTGTGGTTCGAGCATGACCCCTATGACCAGCTATTGCTGGTCAAGATCTTGAATCAATTCCGCAAGACTGGTGCCGACAAACGCAAGGTAGAGCTTGTCAGCCTCGACAGGTTTCCAGGCATTTCAAAATTCATCGGCATCGGCCAACTGTCACCAGCAGC
Organism: Roseibium sp.; assembly: GCF_039982295.1. GTDB lineage: Bacteria > Pseudomonadota > Alphaproteobacteria > Rhizobiales > Stappiaceae > Roseibium. Next base: position 169,612 of record NZ_JBDWYP010000033.1, on the reverse strand, counting down.
CATCCGACATTTGTACTCTGGACGACAACCCGTCCCAGAAGCTGCCTATGATCTTGCCGCATCGACATCCGCTGCGTTTCTCACCAAAGATCCTTGCACGCTGCACGCACTTTCCCAGCAATCGTTTGACAGCCTGCCGTTTCTGGCGAGTGCACTTTCACGCTATTTGGCGGAGTTGCCAGATCTTCATACCGGCCTTTCATTTACCGAAGGCGTCTGTTTGCAAATCCTGAACAACGGACCAATGGCATGGAGCAAGGTCTTCAGCACGTTCATGCGAAAAATAGATCCCCTGCCCTACCACGGCGATTTGATGTTCCTGGGCACATTGCTTCGATTGCGAGACGCGGAGAAGCCCGCACTGGAAAGCCAGATGCTCGATCTCACGCCAGAAGGCTGGGGAAAGACCGAGTTTGGCCTGACCGAAATCGGTCGCCAACTTCTAAACGGACAGCTTGACTGGAAGAGCTGCGGGGCACGACTTCGCTACCACGGCAGCATCACCTGCTTTGCCGATCCGGACTGGCGTTGGGACAGTGAGCGTCAAAGACCGGTCGCCAAAGACCAGGGAACAACTCCCTCACGTTAACTGAAAACTTCGAGATGCAGGCTAGGCTCTGCTTATGCCTTCATCCACCTTCCCCGCAAGTGACTGCGCTAACGCACTTCTGACGATGGCTCGTCCTGATCTTAAAGACCGGTTCAACCGCTGGCTTGATCACCTGTCGGACGAGCGCCGTCTCGCCGACAAAACGCTGATCGCATATGAGCGAGATGTGCGCCAATTCTTACAGTTTCTAGCCGGCCACCTAGGCGGGCCACCCGGCCTGGCCGATCTGCGAGATCTGAAGCCTTCCGATTTCAGGGGGTTCATGGCCCGGCGTCGGCGCGATGGTGCTCAAAGCCGGTCTCTAGCGCGCGGAATGGCCGGTATCCGGTCTTTTCTCAAGTTTCTGGAAAAGCGCGGCGAAGTAAACGCGGCTGCCTCAGATGCAATTCGTCCACCGCGCCAGGCCCGCTCTCTGCCCAAGCCGGTCGCGGTGCGCGATGCGGTTGACGTCATTAGTGGCGACCTGGCCATGGAAACCGAAGCCTGGGTCGAAGCGCGCAACGCGGCAGTGCTGACACTCCTATACGGCTGCGGCCTGCGCATCAGCGAAGCCCTGTCCCTGACCGGCCGTACAGCGCCGAAGAAAGGCGCCAAGAGCATGCGGATCATTGGCAAGGGCGGCAAGGAAAGGATCGTGCCGATCCTGCCAGTCGTGACCGAGTCGATCGAGGCCTATCTAAAGCTCTGTCCTCACGCCGTCACCGCAAACAGTCCGCTGTTTCGCGGCGTGCGTGGCGGGCCGCTCAATCCGCGCGCCGTCCAACTGGCGATGGAGAAGCTTCGCGGCGTGCTCGGCCTGCCCGACAGCGCCACGCCGCATGCTCTGCGCCATTCCTTCGCAACTCACTTGCTTGCAGGCGGCGGTGATCTTCGTACGATCCAGGAACTTCTGGGCCACGCCAGCCTATCCAGCACCCAGATCTATACAGAAATCGACGCAACGCGCCTGCTTGAAGCCTATGACAAGGCGCACCCTCGCGGATAGATGCAAAGCCGGGCAAAAAAACGCACGGAGGGCACCTTTTCTGCGCTTTGGGGGGTGCATTCTGCGAAAATGTTGATAGGGTCGCGCCTTCCTGGCACGCCCTTCGCGCGCCGTGCCCATATCTGCTGCCTCTGCCTATGGCCTCGTTGTCATTTTCATGGAGCGGCCAAGAACAGACAAAGGAGACAACTTGCAAGTCCTCGTACGAGACAACAATGTCGACCAAGCCCTTCGCGTTCTGAAGAAGAAGCTCCAGCGTGAAGGCGTCTTCCGTGAAATGAAGACACGCCGTGCATACGAAAAGCCGTCCGAAAAGCGCGCCCGCGAAAAGGGTGAAGCTGTACGCCGCGCCCGCAAGGCTGCGCGCAAGCTCGCTCAGCGCGAAGGTTTGGCTCCGGGCGCACGCGCCAAGCGCTAAAGTGCCACGACAGGCCCCGCGCCTGTTGCGAGACATTCGATCGGGTTCCACGCTAGAGGCGACTGCCTTCGTGGAACCGGTCGCACTCTCCCCCAGCAGTATCGCCTTCATGGCACCGCCTTGGTAGCATCACTGCGGCGTTAACGTTTCCCTAACGCTTTGAGAACAGGCTCTCCGCCGAGGAGATGCGATCGTGCGCTTGCTGGCTGTTCTTCTGCCTTTCATTGCCGCCTTTTTCCTGTTTGGCGCCTCCGCTGAAGCCCGGATCTATTGCCCTCTGCCGGAACACGGCATCTGGGTCAATCCTGATGCTGCGCCCAAGGAACTCTCCCGCCTCGAAATCGAGACCAAATGTCAGGACGACCAGGTGTTTGCGCGCATTCGGGCCTTCACCAAATGCACGCCCCGTGATTGCAAGTGGGGCTGGACCAAGGCTGAGCTTCGCGATGGTGGCGGGCTCCGGGTCCTGCTCATCGGCTTTCTCAGCAGCAAGATCATTGACGTAAGGAAGATCGGCGAAAACCTCGATGCTTTCGTGACCAACATCACCAATGACGGTTCACAGCCCGAACGCCTCAAATCTTATTCCCTGAAGCGGCCCTGACGCCGTCGCCGATCCTGACTTGCCGAATTTCTGGAAGGACGACGAGGCCAAAGGCCTACAGTTCCCACGGTTCTCAAATCCGCCAGACGGCGGCGTAACGGCTTGGTACACGATGCGTTTGACCCTGATCGCAAATGATGAAGTCGCGACTGAAGGCGAGGACCTGGACGCGGCTTTGCGGTCCTATGACCAGCGGGACCAGGAGCGCACAGCCACCTGGCTGAAGCATTTTCAGTAGGCCGCCTTCAAGCATGCAAGACCGGGAGGTCGTCTTCCCCTTGCACTTTTCAGCATTTCGCCTACCCTAACGTCAGCCGCGCTATGGTGTGCGGTGCTCACTCGATGGAGGTGACCCATGCGTGGCCTTAAAACAAGTGTTGCAGCTTTCGCCCTTGCCGCATTCGCCGTTTCTCCGGCGCTGGCCTGTGAGTGGTCGAAGTCCGCCAAAACCAAGACCAAAATGACCGTTGCCCAGACGACCGAGGTTCCTGAGGTTGCGATTGCGACCAACGATCTGCCTATGGAGGTCACAAGCAACATAACGGTCATTCCAAAGCTGAAGAGCGACGCCGCCAGATAGCGGCGCGCCTGCGTGACGTCGGCCTGTTCGCCTCAAGTCTGCCCGTTCCTGCAGAGCTTTTGTCGAGGGTCCGGTTCGAGCTTCACGCGATCAGCCTGGCCATCATGTCGATACTCACTTAGTCCCTGATGCAATATCTGCGTGGCTGAGCTGATGAACAATGTTGCCATGAGCGCCGCAACGATCAAGTCAGGCCATGCGGTCGATGTCACCCAGACAGCGACCGCAGCCAGCATCACGGCGACATTCCCGATGGCATCATTTCGCGAGCAGAGCCAGACGGAGCGGACATTGGCGTCGCCGTCCTTGTATTTCATCAACAGCAGCACACTGGCGATGTTGGCTGCCAACGCCAGAAAACCGATCGCGCCCATGACGCTTGCTTCGGGCACACCAAGGACCAGCAGCTGGTAAAGCGTTGATCCGGCGATCCATAGCCCCATAAGCAGTAGGCTGAAGCCCTTGGCGAGAGCTGCGGTCGCCCGGATCCTCAAGGACGCGCCGATGACGGCCAGCGAAATGCCATAGGTGACGGCGTCGCCGAAGAAATCGAGCGCATCGGCCTGAAGGGCCTTCGACCCGGCAGCATGGCCGGCGAACATCTCCACCACAAACATCGCCCCGTTCAGGGCGATCACAATCCAGAGGCGGCGTTTGTAGTCCGTCGACAGCCCGTCGAACGTCGCCTTATGGTCACAACAGGACCCCATCAGGTTCTCCTCAAGATCTCGAAATTGCGGTTTCGATACCTTATGTACTTCCTCTAGTGACTGGAGGTTCAAGAGGCAGCATGACTTTTTCTATCGGAGATTTATCCCGGCAAACCGGCGTGAAGGTCACCACGATTCGCTACTACGAGCAGGAAGGCCTGATTTCCGCCCCCATTCGCACCGATGGGAACCAGCGCCGTTTCGGTGAGAAAGATCTAAAGAGGCTGCGGTTCATCAAGCACGGCCGGGATCTTGGTTTGCCCATGAGCGCCATACGCGAACTTCTCGACCTGAGTGGCCATCCGGATCAGCCTTGCGACCAGGCCGACAGAATTGCGCGAGACCAGCTCCTTTCCGTGCGTGACCGGATTTCCCAGCTGCGCCGGCTGGAGGCGGAACTTGAACGCATCGCCAACAGTTGCAGCGGCGACCACACGATCGCCGACTGCGACGTTCTGAAGGCCTTCGGCGATCACGGTCAGTGCGAAGGCGAGCATTGAAGAGACGCCCTGCCGTCGTTCAGACCTCTTCCAGAATGAACGTCCAATGGTAATCGTCCCCCCAGCACTTCCAACAAAAAAGCCGAGCATTGCCCGGCTTTTTCAATTCAGAATGGAAAGACCCGATCAGGAGTGGATCGGTTTGCCTGCGGTCGCCATGGCGGCTTCCTTGACGGCTTCCGACATGGTCGGGTGCGCGTGGCAGGTGCGGCCAAGATCTTCGGATGAACCGCCGAATTCCATCAGCACAGCAGCCTCGTGGATCATCTCGCCAGCACCAAAGCCGACGATGTGAACGCCCAGAACCCGATCGGTTTCCGCATCAGCCAGAACCTTGGCAAACCCTTCGGTCTGATTCATGGCGCGGGCGCGGCCGTTGGCCATGAAGGGGAACTTGCCGGTGTTGTACTTGACGCCAGCAGCCTTCAGCTCTTCTTCCGTTTTGCCAACGGAAGCAACTTCCGGCTGGGTGTAAACAACGCCCGGAATGATGTCGTAGTTCACATGCGGCTTCTGGCCGACGAGCGTTTCGGCAAGGGCGACGCCCTCATCTTCCGCCTTGTGAGCGAGCATCGGACCGGCGATAACGTCGCCAATGGCATAGATGCCTGGCACATTGGTGGCAAAGTGACCATTGGTGTGAACGCGGCCACGCTCATCGAGCGCAACACCGGCTTCTTCCAGACCAAGGCCTTCCGTGTAGGGCTTGCGGCCGATGGCAACCAGAACGATGTCGGCTGCAATGGTTTCAGCATCCCCGCCCGCAGCTGGCTCGACAGTGACTTCCAGACCCTTACCCTTCTTGGTCACGCCGGTAACCTTGGACGAAAGCTTGAACTCCATGCCCTGCTTTTTCAGCATGCGCTGGAAGTTCTTGGAGACGTCACCGTCCATGGGACCGAGGATCTTCGGCATGAACTCGACCACGGTCACGTCCGCGCCAAGACGGCCCCAGACAGAGCCAAGCTCCAGGCCAATGACACCACCGCCAACGACAACCAGCTTGCCCGGAACCTTTTCCAGTTCCAGTGCGCCTGTGGAGGACACGATCTGCTTCTCGTCAATCTCGACGCCAGGCAGAGGCATGACATCCGAACCGGTGGCAATGACGATGTTCTTTGTTTCCAGAACAGACTTGGACCCGTCTTCGGCGGTGACTTCAACCTTGCCAGAGGACAGGATCTTGCCGGTGCCGTGATGGGCATCGATCTTGTTCTTCTTCAGAAGGAAACCGACACCGTTCACATTTGCGTCGATGACATCCTGCTTGTGCGTCATCATGGTCGGCAAGTCGAGCTTCGGCTTCGACACCTTGACGCCGAGCTTTTCAAAGCCATGGCCGGCTTCGGCGAACATTTCCGATGCATGAAGCAAGGCCTTGGACGGAATGCAGCCGACATTGAGGCAGGTGCCGCCATGGGTGGCGCGCTTCTCGACAACGGCAACCTTCTGGCCGAGTTGAGCTGCCTTGATAGCGCATACATAGCCACCAGGGCCGGTTCCGATGACGACAAGATCATATTGGGACATTTCGGTCGCCTTTTGCCTTTGTTCAGTCGACCCCAAACGGGATCAGGGGAGGATCGCGCGGCCACCGGAAACATCCAGGATCGCGCCAGTCGTGTAGCTGGCATCTTCGGAAAGAAGCCAGATGATTGCATTTGCCACTTCATCGGCGGTGCCGGCACGCTTCATGGGAAGCGTCGGTGCCAGGTCGCCCACCCGTTCGGGCAGACCGCCAGAGGCGTGAATTTCGGTATCGATGATGCCGGGCCGCACACCATTGACGCGGATGCCTTCGTCGGCAACTTCCTTCGCAAGGCCGACAGTCATGGTGTCGATCGCCCCCTTCGCGGCGGCGTAGTCGACATATTGGCCCGGCGAACCGAGTTTGGAGGCGGCAGAGCCGAGATTGACAATACCGCCGCCCTTGCCGCCATGGCGGGTCGACATGCGGCGGACCGCCTCGCGAGCGCAGAGGAACGAGCCGATCACGTTGATCGAGAACATCCGTGTCAGCCGTTCCAGGGACATCTCGTCAAGCCGCTGCGACTGATCCACAACACCCGCATTGTTCACCAGCCCGACAAGCGTGCCGAGACTGTCAGCAACGTCAAACATCTGCAGCACATCGGCTTCGTTCTGCACGTCGCCCTGAACGGCCCGGGCCGTACCGCCTGTGGATGTTATCTCTGCAACGAGAGCGTCCGCGGCGCCCCGGTTGGCGGCGTAATTCACGACAACGGCGCGACCGTCTTTAGCCAGACGACGGCAAACTGCGGCGCCAATGCCCCGGCTTCCACCGGTAACGAGAACAACTTCGGTCATCGCGGTCGTGTCTCCTTCTACCGATCAGCCAGCGCCAGTTTCAGTCCGAAGCCGGCGAATGTGGCCGCGATTGTCCGACGCATCCAGGTCAGAACGGTTTCACTGCGCAGGACGTATTCTCCGACGAGTGAGGCAAACGCGCCGTAGACGACGAAAACGACAAAAGTCATGACCATGAAAATCCCGCCCATAGACAGCATATCAACCGTCGGCGAAACCGCGCCGGCCGGAATGAATTGCGGCAAAAAGGCAAGGAAGAAGACGGTCAACTTCGGGTTCAGGATGTTGATCAGGAAGCCGGTCCAGGCGATCGCCAGAGATCCCTTTCCCTGACCTGCCACCTCGTTGCTCAGAGACAGGGCGCCCCTGTCGCGGAGCGTCATCCAGGCAAGATAGAGAAGATAGGCGACGCCGGCGTATTTCAGCAGCTGAAACACCAGCGCGCTTGTGTGCATGAGCGCGGATAGGCCAAGCACGGATGCAAGGATCGCCGGAAGGATCCCCATCGTGCAGCCGAACGCCGCCGCGACGCTTGGCAGTCGGCCTTTTCCAAGGCCGACTGCAACTGTGTAGACGACGCCGGTGCCCGGGACCAGAACGACCACAAGGGCCGTTATCAGGAATTCAAGACTCATGCTCGGGCTCCCGACGTCACTCCGTTTGCTTACAGATCCAGCACGAGACGCTGAGGATCTTCCAGGCTTTCCTTGACGCGGACGAGGAATGTCACAGCTTCCTTGCCGTCGACGATCCGGTGGTCATAGGAGAGCGCCAGATACATCATCGGGCGGATAACGACCTGACCGTTCACGGCCATCGGACGTTCCTGGATCTTGTGCATGCCCAGAATACCAGACTGCGGTGCGTTCAGGATCGGCGAGGACATGAGCGAGCCGTAGACACCACCGTTGGAGATGGTGAAGGTGCCGCCGGTCATGTCGGCCATGCCGAGCTTGCCGTCGCGCGCCTTGCGGCCCAGGTTGCCGATCTCCTGCTCGATCTCGGCAATGGACATCTGGTCAGCGTCGCGAACAACAGGAACAACCAGACCCTTGTCTGTACCAACCGCGACACCAATGTGGGCGAAGTTCTTGAAGACCACATCCGTGCCGTCAATCTCGGCGTTCACGGCCGGGACTTCCTTCAGGGCGTGACAGACAGCCTTGGTGAAGAACCCCATGAAGCCGAGCTTCACGCCATGCTTCTTCTCGAACAGGTCCTTGTACTGCTTGCGCAGGTCCATGACCGGGCCCATGTCCACTTCGTTGTAAGTGGTCAGCATGGCCGCCGTGTTCTGGGCGTCCTTCAGGCGGCGCGCGATGGTCTGGCGCAGCTTGGTCATGCGGACGCGTTCTTCACGCACTTCATCATCAGCGGAAACCGGACCGCGCGGAGCGGCGGAAGCTGCAGCAGGAGCTGCGGTCACGCCAGCCGCTGCGGCCGCGATCACATCGCCTTTCAGCACCTGGCCACGCTTGCCGGATCCTGCAACCTGGTCGGCGGAGATGTTCTTCTCGGCCATCATCTTGGCTGCAGACGGTGCCGGCGGCATGGAAGAGCCACCTGCGGCCGGAGCCGTTGCCGGAGCAGACGCTTCGGCTGCCGGTGCCGCAGCACCGGAGCTGTCGATCTGACACAGGAGCTTGCCCGGCTCGACGGTATCGCCGGTATTGGCTGCGATCTTGACGACCGTGCCGCCAACGGGCGCAGGAACTTCCTGAGCAGCCTTGTCGGTTTCCAGTTCAACGAGCGTGTCGTCGGCCTTGACCACGTCGCCAACCTTGACGCTCCACTCGCCGACTTCGGCTTCGGTGACGCTTTCGCCCGCGCTCGGGGTGACAACGTCAACAATCGTTGCCGCAGAAGCAGCGGCCGGTGCGGCCTCTTCCTTCTTGGCAGCCGGAGCCGGAGCTGCAGCGCCTGCGCCGTCAGCGATCTGACCAAGGAGAGCGCCGACCTCGACGGTGTCGCCCTCGTTGACCACGATGCTCTCCAGGGTTCCGGAGGCCGGAGCCGGCACTTCGACGGTTACCTTGTCTGTTTCCAGTTCCACCAGCGGCTCGTCAGCCTTGATGGCATCACCCGGCTTCTTGAACCACTGAGCGATCGTTGCTTCTGATACGGATTCACCCAGCGTGGGCACGCGAATTTCGGTTGCCATGGTCGCCTTCTCTTAAGTTTGCCTGGCCATTTCCGGTCATGATGGGGGCCGTAAGCGGCCCCCTACACAATTACTTTCCAAATGCCTCGTCGAGGAACGCCTGAAGCTGCGCAAGATGCGCGGACATCAGACCTGTCGCCGTCGAAGCCATTGCGCTGCGGCCTGCATAGACAGGGCGCTTCACCTTGGCACCGATCTGTTCCAGAACCCATTCGATGTAGGGTTCGACGAAGAACCAGGAACCCATGTTCTTGGGCTCTTCCTGACACCAGACCATATCGGCGTTCTTGAAGCGGTTAAGCTCGTGTGCCAAGGCCTTCTTCGGGAACGGATAAAGCTGTTCGACGCGCAGCAGGTAGACGTCATCGATGCCGCGCTTCTCACGTTCTTCGAGCAGGTCGAAGTAGACCTTGCCCGAACACATGACCACACGACGGATCTTGTCGTCAGCCACCAGCTTCGTTTCGGAAGAACCCATTTCGGCATCATCCCACAGCAGACGGTGGAATGTACTGTCCTGGTTCATCTCGCTCAGCTTGGAGACGGCCCGCTTGTTACGCAGAAGCGACTTCGGCGTCATCAAGATCAGCGGCTTGCGAATGTCGCGACGGATCTGACGGCGCAGAATGTGGAAGTAGTTTGCCGGCGTCGTACAGTTCGCCACCTGCATGTTGTCTTCCGCACAGAGCTGGAGGAAACGCTCCAGACGCGCCGATGAGTGTTCCGGCCCTTGTCCCTCATAGCCATGCGGCAGGAGACAGACGAGACCGGACATACGCAGCCACTTGCGTTCGCCGGAAGAGATGAACTGGTCGAACAGGACCTGCGCACCGTTGGCGAAATCACCGAACTGGGCTTCCCAAAGGGTCAACGCATTCGGCTCGGCCAGCGAATAACCATATTCGAAGCCAAGCACCGCTTCTTCAGAGAGCATCGAGTTGATGACCTCGTAGCGCGCCTGATCCTTGGAAATGTTGTTCAGCGGGATAAAGCGGCTTTCGTCTTCCTGGTCGTACAGAACCGAATGACGCTGGGAGAACGTCCCGCGCTCACAGTCCTGGCCGGACAGGCGAACTGCATGGCCTTCGTTCAGGAGACCTGCGAAGGCGAGGGCTTCCGCAGTTGCCCAATCGACACCTTCGCCGCTATCGAACATCTTCTTACGATTGTTCAGGAAGCGGGCGATCGTGCGATGCACATTGAAGCCATCGGGAACTGTGGTCAGTGCCTTGCCGACTTTCTCCAGATCGTCGTCCGACAGACCCGTGGAACCACGACGCGGATCTTCCTCGTCATCGGCACGCTTCATGCCCGACCACTTGCCGTCGAGCCAATCGGCCTTGTTCGGCTTGAATGCATTGCCGGCTTCGAATTCGCCATCGAGATGCGCCCGCCAATCGGACTTCATCTTTTCGACTTCGTCGGCGCTCAGGACGCCTTCCTTGACCAGGCGCTCGGAATAGATCTGCAGCGTTGTCGCGTGCTTGCGGATCTTCCGGTACATGATCGGCTGGGTGAACGCCGGCTCGTCGCCTTCGTTGTGGCCGAAGCGGCGGTAGCAGATCATGTCGATCACGACCGGACGACCAAAGGTCTGGCGGTACTCAATCGCGATCTTGGCCGCAAAGGTCACAGCTTCGGGATCATCCGCATTGACGTGGAAGATCGGCGCTTCGATCACCTTGGCCATATCGGACGGATACGGAGACGAGCGCGAGAAGCGCGGGTTCGTCGTAAAGCCGATCTGGTTGTTGATGATGACATGAAGCGAACCACCCGTGCGGTGACCGCGAAGTGCGGACAGACCGAAACATTCGGCAACCACACCCTGGCCGGCGAAGGCAGCATCACCATGCAGGAGAAGCGGCAGAACCTTGGAGCGGTCAACCTCGGTGGTGTCGACCCAATGGCCATCAACAGCCGACAGCTGATCCTGCTTTGCCCGAGCCTTGCCGAGAACGACAGGGTTGACGATTTCGAGGTGAGACGGGTTCGCTGTCAGGGACAGGTGAACATCGTTGCCGTCGAACGAGCGGTCGGAAGAAGCGCCGAGGTGATATTTTACATCGCCTGAGCCTTCGACATCATCAGGGGCAGCGGAACCGCCCTTGAACTCGTGGAACACAGCACGGTGCGGCTTGCCCATCACCTGTGTCAGAACGTTCAGGCGGCCACGGTGCGCCATGCCGAAGACAATGTCCTTCAGGCCGAGCTGACCGCCGCGCTTGATGATCTGTTCCAGCGCCGGGATCAGCGCTTCGCCGCCATCAAGGCCGAAGCGCTTGGTGCCGGTGTATTTCACGTCCAGGAACTTTTCGAAGCCTTCGGCCTCGACCAGCTTGTTCAGGATCGCTTTCTTGCCTTCCTTGGTGAAGGCAACATGCTTGTCCGGACCTTCAATGCGCTCCTGAAGCCAGGCCTTGGCGGCCGGATCGGAGATATGCATGAATTCGACACCAAGTGTCGAACAGTAGGTCCGCTTCAGGATGTCCATCATCTCGCGCAGCGTGGCGTATTCAAGGCCGAGCACGTTGTCGATGAAAATCCTGCGATCCCAATCGGCGTCTACGAAGCCGTAGGACGAGGGGTGCAGTTCCTCGTGGTCGCCTGGAGGCGAAAGCTTCAGAGGGTCGAGTTCCGCATGAAGGTGGCCGCGCATTCGATAGGCGCGGATCATCATCAGGGCACGGACAGAATCCCGCGTCGCCTGATGGACCTCGGCGTCGGACATCGGTGCGCCCTTGGCCTCGGATTTCTTTTTGAGCTTGTCACCGAGCTTCTGCTCAATGGGAGCCCAGTTGCCATCGAATGCGTTGACCAGATCGCCGTTGGCCGCAATCGGCCAATCCTTGCGTTTCCACGGCGCACCGCGCGCTTCCTTGAGGACGTCTTCCTTTGCGTCCTGGAAGCTCGCGAAAAACTCCTGCCACTCGGCATCAACCGAGCTCGGGTCTTCCTTGTACTGAGCGTAGAGGTCTTCGATATAGGCTGCGTTGGCGCCGTAAAGCAACGACGTCAGTGCGAATACGTTGTTCGCTTCCTGCCGTGCCATGTCCATCCAGCGGAGGGATGCCCCGCCCTTGTTCTTTCAGGTGGACCCGGAAGAGCCCGTCCTGGGTTCCTTTTCAGGCCGATGCAAACACCGACCCCCTCATGAATTGCGGTCAAGGCACCAGGGGCGTCTCGACCGCATCGCGTCACTATGCCTACCAAAACGTAAACAATTTACGCTCTGGCGCCAGCATAATTATGCATTAGCCCTTCAAGACTTCGAGAAGGGTTTCGCCAAGCTTCGCCGGGGACGGAGAAACCTTGATACCGGCCTCTTCCATTGCCGCGATCTTGTCTTCCGCGCCGCCCTTGCCGCCGGAGATCACGGCACCTGCGTGACCCATGGTGCGGCCAGGAGGAGCCGTGCGGCCTGCAATAAAGCCGGCCATCGGCTTGGAGCGGCCCTTCTTGGCTTCGTCCTTCAGGAACTGAGCTGCTTCTTCTTCAGCAGAGCCTCCGATTTCACCGATCATGATGATCGACTTGGTCTCATCGTCAGCCAGGAACATTTCCAGGACGTCGATGAACTCGGTGCCCTTGACCGGGTCGCCGCCGATGCCGACCGCTGTGGTCTGGCCAAGGCCTGCGTTCGAAGTCTGGAAAACCGCTTCGTAGGTCAGTGTGCCGGAGCGCGAAACAACGCCAACGGAGCCCTTCTTGAAGATGGAGCCCGGCATGATGCCGATCTTGCACTCTTCAGGGGTCAGGATACCTGGGCAGTTCGGGCCGAGCAGGCGAGAGTTGGACTTTTCCAACCGGCGCTTGACCTTGACCATGTCGGCAACCGGGATGCCCTCGGTGATGCAGACGATGAACGGAACTTCCGCATCAATCGCTTCGATGATGGCTGCACCTGCACCTGCCGGCGGAACGTAGATCACCGACGCGTCTGCACCGGTGGCTTCCTTGGCTTCACCAACAGTCGCGAAGATCGGCAGCTTGGCATCAGCATCAAGGCCAGACGTCCAGCTTTCGCCACCCTTCTTCGGATGCACGCCACCAACCATCTGGGTGCCGTAGTACTGCAGCGCCTGTTCCGTGTGGAACGTGCCGGTCTTGCCGGTCAGGCCCTGTACGATGATTTTCGTGTCTTTATTGACGAGGATCGACATTTACGCGCCCCCCTTGACGGCTTTCACGATTTTCTGGGCGGCGTCGTCGAGATCGTCAGCGGCAATGACGTTCATTCCACTGTCGGAAATGATCTTCTTGCCGAGCTCGACGTTGGTGCCTTCGAGGCGCACAACGAGCGGAACCTGAAGTCCAACTTCAGTCACGGCGGCCAGAACGCCTTCCGCGATGATGTCGCAGCGCATGATGCCGCCGAAGATGTTGACCAGGATGCCCTTCACGTTCGGATCGGACGTGATGATCTTGAACGCAGCCGTCACCTTCTCCTTGGTCGCACCGCCACCAACATCGAGGAAGTTGGCAGGTTCAGCGCCGTAGAGCTTGATGATGTCCATGGTTGCCATGGCAAGACCGGCGCCGTTGACCATGCAGCCGATGTCGCCGTCGAGGGCAACGTAGGCCAGGTCGTATTTGGACGCTTCGATTTCCTTGGCGTCTTCTTCGGTCTCATCGCGCAGGGCCATGATGTCGTCGTGGCGGAAGAGCGCGTTGCCGTCGAAGGAGACCTTGGCGTCAAGAACGCGCAGGCGGCCGTCTTTCATGACGATCAGCGGGTTGACTTCCAGAAGCGCCATGTCCTTTTCCACGAAGGCCGTGTAGAGGATCGGGAAGAGCTTCATGCCGTCTTCGCGGGCAACACCGGTCAGCTCCAGTGCGTCGCAGAGCGCAGCAGCGTCGGCTTCGGTGACGCCTGTGTCCGGATCGACCGCAACGTTGTGGATCTTTTCCGGGGTGTCGTGCGCAACCGCCTCAATGTCCATGCCGCCTTCGGTGGAAACCACGAAAGCCGGGCGACCGACGGTGCGGTCAACCAGGATGGAGAGGTAAAGTTCACGCTCGATGTCGGCTCCGTCTTCGATGTAGAGACGGTTGACGACCTTGCCCGCATCACCGGTCTGAGCCGTGACAAGAGTGTTGCCGAGCATGTCTTTCGCGTGAGACGTCACTTCGTCCAGCGAGAATGCGAGGCGAACACCGCCCTTTGCATCTGCAGGCAGTTCCTTGAACTTGCCCTTGCCGCGTCCACCAGCGTGGATCTGCGACTTCACGACCCAGAGCGGTCCTGGCAGCTTCTTGGCAGCAGCTTCAGCTTCGTCGGCGGAGAAGATGGCGACACCTTCTGCAACCGGCGCGCCGTATTCCTTCAGAACCGCTTTGGCCTGATATTCATGGATGTTCATCAGTTTCCCCCGTTGTCGGAGGACCGCCACCGAGGATCAGTGGCGGCCATCTTTACATTCGGCAGACGCTTAAGCGAGCGCCGGCTGGATCTTCTTACAAGCATCGACCAGACCATCGACGGATGCGACGGACTTGTCGAACATGGCTTTTTCTTCGGAAGCCATGTCGATCTCGATGATGCGCTCTACGCCCTCGGCGCCGATGACAACCGGCACGCCGACGTAGGTGTCCTTGAGGCCGTACTGGCCGTCGAGGGCAGCTGCACAAGGCAGAACGCGCTTCTTGTCCTTCAGGTAGCTTTCCGCCATGGCGATTGCGGAAGACGCAGGCGCATAGAAGGCCGAACCGGTCTTCAGCAGGCCAACGATCTCTGCGCCGCCGTCACGTGTGCGCTGGACGATCTCTTCCAGACGCTCAGCCGTGCACCAGCCCATCTTGACCAGATCGGTCAAAGGAATGCCGGCAACGGTGGAGTAGCGTGTCAGCGGCACCATGGTGTCGCCGTGGCCGCCCAGAACGAAGGCGGTGACGTCTTCAACGGAAACGTTGAATTCCTCGGCGAGGAAATAACGGAACCGTGCGCTGTCGAGAACGCCGGCCATGCCGACGACCTTGTTCTTCGGCAGGCCGGAGAATTTCTGCAGAGCCCAGACCATCGCGTCGAGCGGGTTGGTGATGCAGATGACAAAAGCGTTGGGAGCGTATTTGGCGATGCCCGCACCGACCTGCTCCATGACCTTCAGGTTGATCTCGAGAAGATCGTCGCGGCTCATGCCCGGCTTGCGCGGGACGCCTGCGGTGACGATGACAACGTCCGAGCCTTCGATGGCCGCGTAATCATTCGCACCGGCGAGCTTGGCATCAAATCCGTCGACCGGGGAAGATTCAGCCAGGTCGAGGGCCTTGCCCTGCGGTGTGCCTTCCGAGATGTCGAAGAGAACGATGTCTCCCAGTTCTTTCAAGCCAGCAAGATGAGCGAGCGTACCGCCGATCTGACCAGAGCCGATCAAAGCAATCTTGTTCCGCGCCATGTCCGAAAGTTTCCCTTTACGTAAGATGGAACCTTATGCCATCCGCTGATGACTGCGGATGGCACTACTCCCTTTGTTCGTTCCGTGCAAGCTAACCAAAAGAATATTGCAAACGGAACGGAAATATTTGACAGCCTTCCCGCCTCTATAGATGACGTATTGGGAAGGTATACTTATGCGCGCAAGCGCGTTTGGTCTCCCGCAAGATAAGCTTCAGACCGCATTTCGATCAAACGAGATACGGTCCTGTCAAATTCGAATGCCTCTGTGCCGTCGTCCGATACATAGAGCCCCGTGGGCTCGGCCTCTGCGGACACGACGAGTTTGACGCCATTGTCATAGAGCGTATCGATGAGATTGATGAAGCGCTTGGCCTCGTTGCGCCGCTGCTTGCTCATCACCGGCACACCTTCCAGGAACACGGTTCCAAAGGCATGGGCAATGCGCAGGTAGTCAGCCGCCCCAAGAGGCTGCATGCACAATTCATCGAAAGAGAAGCGCGCGGCGCCTGCTGCAGCAACGCGGACCGGAATCTTGCGACCCTTGTGCTCCAGCTCGGTTGCATGAGGCGTCACCCCATGAGTCAGCTTGCGCCAGAGAGCGTCCATTCCACTTTCGGCTTCAGCGCCCAGCGGCGTCAGATAGATGGGTGCACCGGAAAGCTTCTCCAGCCGATAGTCCGTCGGACTGTCGAGCATGACCACATCGACATGCTCCTGAAGCAGCGCCACAAAGGGCAAAAACAGCTGTCGGTTGAGGCCGTCGCGGTAAAGGTCTTTCGGGTCAACGTTCGATGTTGCGACCACGACAACTCCGCGGGCGAAAAGCTGGGTGAAAAGACGACCAAGGATCATCGCATCGGCAATGTCGGTCACCGAGAATTCATCGAAGCACAGCAGCCGTGTCTCGTCAGCGATTTGCTCAGCCACCGGCGGGATCGGGTCATCACCCTTGACCTCACCGCGCTTCAGCGCCTGGCGATAGGCATGAATGCGCTCGTGCACGTCGGCCATGAATTCGTGAAAATGCGCGCGGCGCTTGCGCTTGACCACGGCCACTTCCATGAAGAGGTCCATGAGCATCGTCTTGCCGCGACCAACGCCGCCCCAGACATAAAGCCCCTTGGTGCTGCGTTCGTTCTTTTTATTGCGACCGAAGAGCCAACCGAGGGAGCTTTTCTTTGAGGCCAGACGGAGATTGGAAAGTTCGGTGTTCAGGAGATCAAGCTGGCGCACAATATCCAACTGGATCGGATCCTCGCTGATCTCTCCGGAGGATACCAATGCCTCATATCGGTTCTGAAGAGCCCGACTGACCGGCAGTTCCACTTTCACCTTGGCGCTCCGTTCCTGACATTTCGTCCGCGCGCCCAAGACTTCAGGCTGCGCCAAACTGTCGCCCTGCCCGCTCGCATAAGGTCAAACCGAGCAAGATGCAAGCTCATCTCATGGGCACAGCTTCTGCGAACCCCAGTCAAATCCATTTAAATCGCCGTTATAACACTTGTATCCGAAGAATTTTCCATGCCCGTCATCTGAATTGGAGAAGCAACATTGCCTATCGAATTGGCGCGTATACGCCGCTCCGGGACCAGAAAGCCAATCTGCTGATCGCACACGTGAGGGTTATTCTGGAGGATTTGATTACCGACATCGAGCATGTCGGTAGCACCGCTGTCAAAAACCTGCCAGCCAAGGCGAAATTTCATCTGGATGTCATTCTGGAGAATGCGAATCACCTTGATGAGGCTGTTTCCCTGTTGGAAGCAGCCGGGTACACGCCTCTCGGATTTCTATATGAGTGCGATGTCTTTCATCTCACCCGCGCCAGCAGAAACGTGCCTGAAGAGAATGGCGCGTGCATGCTCCAACCAGCTCACCGGGTCTGCCTCTGTTTTCCGAATGCCGTCGAGCCCCGCAGGCGTGCAGCCTTTCGCGACGCACTCACGGCTGATGGCAACCTTCGGCACGAGTATGAAGCCTTGAAGCGCAGACTGATCTCGAAAGACAATCAGGATTGGGATGCCTATTCGGCGGGGAAGGCACAGTTCAGTGAGACGGTGCTTCGCAGTCTGAACCGCAGCGACCTCTGCCTGGGCGACAGCGTGTGAACACATCAGTCCCCAGGTCAAAGCCCGACAAAACTGGTCGGAATGCCTGCCTGACGCTCCTGAAGAACAAGCAATTGTGCAACAAGACCCCGCTCTTCATCGACCTCAAGGTCCGCCTTGCGGCCTCGCCCGTCCGTAAGGAGCCAGGCATTGCCACCCCGGATCAGATCGAATTCGATCGGGTCCGACACATTGAGACCGAGACGGTCCCAGAGCGGGCACTGCGCTTGTTCCCCCACGCCCTCGGACGCCGCTTGCAGCTCAAGACGCAACGCGCGGTAAAATGGCTGAATGTTCGTCGTTTCAACAATGATCGAACGTGGCTGATCGCCATCGAGGTAGACAATCCGCGCGACACCGGCACCTTCAGGAATTGCAGCCGCGGAGCATGGGACCTTGTGAACAGCGCCCAGTGCTGTCCACTCGGCGCGAAGGGTCACCGTCACAGGTTGTCTCAGGGCAGGCATTTCCCTGGCAAGCCTTCTTTCGCGAGCGTTGGCCCCGTCGACCTGCTTGGCGGCGCTGGTTCGGGACGATACCGCGAGCGAGGTGCCGGCGATTCTGCGGCGCCGGAACACAACCACATCGCGGGGAAGGTCTGTTCTCTCGACACGCCAACCGGCATCAAGCCAGGAGTTCTGGTGAACCAGGCTTCCGCCGGAATTTGCCCACCAGGTCCTGTGCTCACGAGCGCTTTTGGGCAGACCTGAACCGAGAATTGATTCAAGGTCGCCGAGCTTTGCAGCCCAGACCACATCTTCCAGTCGGGCCAGGTGTTCTCTCAAGGGATCATATTTGGACATGCGTACCGCCTCCTCGGATATCCGAGTTTTGCAGCTAAGGCGCGTAACGTCCAGACAATTTTACCTAGGGTTGCTAACGATAGAGCGAAATCGGTACGCCCGTTGACGTCTGACCGTTAAACTGTTCCGCAGAAGTGGCGTAAAGCTGGGCGACGACACCGCCGCTACCATCCTTCAGTACAACCTGCTTGTCATTGAGGTTCCAGGCGGAGATGCCTGAAAGCGCCGGTGAGGAACAGCCTCTCGTGTTGGCGCGGTAACCGCCGGACCATGTCGTCAGCGCCATGAAGGCCATGCAATTGTCGCCCGCAGAGGCGATCTTCCAGCCACCCGCCATATCGCTGCGGCCAATTTCGAGCGCGCCGGCCGGTGCAACCACGGGTGCAGCGGCAACATCGGTCCCGGGCACACCTGTCTCGACGGTTCCCGGCGCCGGCGCCAGAGGATCAAGAGGTTGCAAATCCCCCCGCCCGACCGGCGTGGTCGGCGTTGCCGGCAAGGGCGCCGCATAATTTCGGCTGCCGGAAAAGCGCTGACACCCCGTTACAACCACCGCACAGGTCATCGCCAGTGCAATTGCCACATTCCGTTTCATATCGAATCAATCCCCGTTCCGCCGCGAACACTGTCCACCGTCTTACCGCACCACCCCGCCAGATGGCAAAACTCGACTCAAGTAGTAGACCAAAGCTTATTGAAACAAGACCAATGCGACTGATATATGTTCATAAGCGTTTGGAGGAGCGCAGGGAGGGCAGTGTTGTCATCAGGAGCGCTCCATGCAGCTGTCTGCCTACATTCGATCCCTGCTGAGTCGGCGATCCTTACTGAGTCGTCTGTTTCCGGCCGAGCAGAACCATCGCGTCCCCGAACTCTTCGCAAGTGGCGAGATCCGTTTGCTGGACGCCTCCGAGAAACACTTGTTTCGCGACCACCTGCTTCGGCTTGATGGTGATACTCGGCGCAGCCGCTTCGCGATGCACGCGACCGATGCCTTCCTGCGCTCGTACGTCGAGACCTCTTTCACACTCGACACAGTGATCTATGCCTATCTCGAGAATGGGGTCGTACGGGGAACTGCCGAACTGCGCTCTCTTGGCAGTGCCGACACCGCCGAAGCCGCCTTTTGCGTCGAGCAGGACTGGCGTCGCATGGGCATCGGCACCCGGTTGATGGATCTCCTGCTTCAGAAGGCCAAGGCGCGCGAAACACGGCACATCTACATCAATTGCCTTGCGACGAACCGCAAGATGCAGGCGCTTGCGCGCAAATTCTCCGCAGACATGAGCTTTGAGGCCGGCGATGTCATCGGGCATATTTCGCCGCCCGAAGCAGCACCGACGGACCGGTTGCGCCAATGGGTTCTGAGGCAGGTGCCAAAAGCACAGGCCACGCTCTCCCGCTGGAGCTAGACAAACTCCTCGGGCAACCGTTACCAAGCCGGAATCGCCGCCATTGCAGGTGCAACCGCGTCATCTATCGCCTGCCGGATGCGCCGGAAGTATTCGACTGATGCGGCGAATGATGCCGGGAACGGCGGCTTGCCCGCAACGGTCCAGGCGTGCTCGCGAACATTCTCTTGCCAATCATCGGGAAGCTTGGGCTTTTCCATGTCAGCCAGATAGATCATCCGGTCCGGTTTGGGAGCGTGTGCCATCAGGAAAATATCGAGGCACTTGGGCTCAAGTCCGTCTGCCGACATTGCCCGCGAAGACAAGAGCTTGGCCACGGAGGGATGCAGCTCGGACCGGGGTTTCAACCCGGCGGAGAAAGCTCTCACCAGGCCAGCTCCCCGGGCGTTGAGATATGCCTCGGCAAGCGGCCCCAAGAGGGCATTGTCCGGGCAGACGAACAGAACCGTTGTCTTGCGCACGTCGGATCTCCGTTTCGGCAAACGTGATTCGGTGTGGTTCGCCTTTCATCTACCGCTGCGTTCATGAGCCTTTGTGACAAATTCCGAAATGGCTGAAATTTATGTGGGAAGCCGACAATCAGATCCGCAGTATTGCGGATTGCCGGCAGGTCGCGGAGCGCGGCAATCTCGCTGCAATCACCCAAATGGAGACGCAAAGCATGTCGGAAACAGAAGCAGTCGGCGACGGCAAACTGACAACCCTGAGCGTTGGCGAAGTGAAATCTCTCTATGACAAGAATGACGTCGTTCTGATCGATGTCCGCACACCGGCCGAATATGCCTTAGAGCACATTGGCGGGGCGTTGCTCGCCCCCATGTCGGGCTTTGATCCCGCACGCCTGCCGACACAGACCGAGGAACGGCCGATCGTTCTGTATTGCGGATCCGGCATGCGCTCACGGAAAATGGCCGAGAAATACCTCGCCGCCGGCTTTGCCAAGATCGCTCATATGGCCGGCGGCTTCGGTGCGTGGAAACAGGCCGGCAACGGCTTCCTGGGAACAGACCCCGCGACCGGCGCCAGTGTTCCGCGGCCCTAAAGTTTCCCCTCAGTCTTCGGCGCTGAAAGCGTCGAAGGCGGCGAGCGCTTCCGCACCGTAGATCATCGATGGGCCACCGCCCATGTAGACGGCAACACCGATGGTCTCCATGACCTCTTCGCGGCTTGCCCCGTATTTGGCAGCGGCCTTGGAATGGTAGGCCAGACAACCGTCGCAGCGCGCCGTGATCCCGATCGCCAGAGCGATGAGTTCCTTTGTCTTGGAGTCCAGAGCACCTTCCTGGATCGCAGCCCGGGCAACATCATGAAATCCCTTGGTGACTCCAGGGATACCGCCCCTGAGTTTACCCATACGCTGGTCTGTCTGGGAAATGAAAGCTTGCCAGTCGCTGACGGCCATCGGATCTTCTCCTGTCTGCATCGGTGCAATCAATTGCTTTTCCGGGTTAGAACCGATGGGAACAAAGAACGTTGATTTCACTCAAATCGTCCACATTTTAACAGGGTCGTCGTGTCGTTCCCGGCGTGCCGACTTGAAGAGCTGAGCCAGGAAACAATTATGCCTCTCGCCATCTGGTGCATTCTGATTGCCGCCATTCTCCCGATCGCCACCGTGTTTCCAGCCAAGCTCAGCAAGGATTTCGACAACGCGAATCCACGCAACCCGGATTACTGGCGCGAGGGGTTCCGGGCACGTGCGAACGCGGCCCAGGCCAATGGTTTCGAGGCTCTGCCGTTCTTTGCGATCGCCGTCATCATCGGCCTTTGGCAGGGTGGCTCGGCAGATTGGATCGATCGGCTGGCGGTGCTCTTCATCGGCCTCAGAATGATCTTCATCTTCTGTTACTACATGGATCGTGCCGGTCCGCGGTCCCTCGCCTGGGCGGCCTCTTTCCTGGCAACAATCGCGATTTTCACGAGCCCCGTCTGGAGCGTGTGAGAGAAAGTTCCACCATGACGTTTTGATGAAAGTTTGCGATCGTAAGACGGCTTCCATTGCCTGATCCTTACAGCTTCGTTAACAATCCGGTGTTCATCGAACGCACCAAGCAGATTAGGAATACCCCGTGGCCTACCCGCACCAGACGACCCTGGCGCTCTCGAAAGAGGGAGAGACTTCCGTTGGTCGTGGGCACCGGCATATCGTCGACACCTTGATTGACGAACGCGGCCGTCAAGTCATGGCAGCCCCTTGGTGGCCGCTTTTACGGCCCATCGCCTTTCGCATTCTGCGGTATCGCCAGGCTCTGGAAATGGCCAATGCCATTGCACCTCTGCCGGCCCAGGATGTCTTCGATCATCTGAGCGAATTGCTCCAACTCAACGTCGAGGTGGTCGGTCTGGAAAATGTTCCCGCCGACGGCCCGATCGTGCTGGTCTCCAATCATCCGACCGGCATCGCAGATGGCGTGGTGCTCTATGATGCCATTGGACCCCGGCGCAAGGATCTGTCCATCTTCGCCAACCGCGATGCCATTCGCATCAATCCACGCCTCGCTGAAATGATCGTTCCGGTGGAATGGCGGCCCGACTTCAAAACCCGTGAAAAAACGCGTGAAACTCTGAAACTCGCGGCAGATGCCTTCGCACAGAACCGCGCCATCGTGCTCTTTCCATCCGGGCGGCTGGCCTACTGGAACGAGGGACGGCTGACCGAGCGGCCATGGATGACATCCGCGCTTGCCCTTGCGCGGCGCAACAAGGTGCCCGTCATTCCCGTTCACATGGGTGGGCGGAACTCGGGCCTGTTCTATTTCCTGGCGCGTGTCTCCACCGAACTTCGGGACATGACGGTGTTCAACGAGCTTCTGAACAAGAAGAAGGCTTCCTTCAAGGTGCATTTCGGTCAACCCATCGATCCGAAGATGCTGGAAGGTGACCTGAACAGCCTGACGGAACGGATGAGAACCCACTGCGCGGAAACGCTTGGCCAGAACCCCAGGGCGGTGTTCGAGGAAGGCTGATTACGGGCCAAAATCATCCACAGGCCGAGATTGCCGAACCCTTGCGAATAAGGGAGACTGCGGCAAATCAGGGAATCAGCCGCACATGCTTGCATCGCAGCCGTTAACGGCCAGCGCACAGGACCAGACTCACTCCATAGCTCACCATGGCGCCGAACCGCGTGACGTTTTGCGCGATGTCTTCGGCTATCCTGACTTTCGCGGCCGTCAGGCGGAGGTGGTCGACACGCTGGTTCAAGGCAAGGACGCGGTGGTTCTGTTTCCCACCGGCGCCGGCAAGTCGCTCTGTTTCCAGATCCCGGCCCTTTGCCGGTCCGGCATCGGCATCGTGATCTCTCCCTTGATCGCCCTGATGAAGGATCAGGTCGGTGCGCTCACTGGTGCTGGCGTAGCTGCCGCGGCGCTGAATTCCTCGCTGTCACCGGACGAACAGGACGCGGTTCGCGACAAGGCGCGGTCCGGCGACCTGAAATTGCTTTACGTGACGCCCGAGCGGCTGGCGAGCGAGAGCTTTCGCCGATTTCTCGACACGCTGAAGATCGCTCTTTTTGCCATCGACGAGGCCCATTGCGTCAGCCAGTGGGGCCACGACTTCAGACCGGAATACCTGTCTCTTGCGGCGCTTGGTCATCGCTATCCGGGTGTGCCGCGTGTGGCGTTGACCGCGACCGCTGATCCCCACACCCGTGAGGACATCATTGCGCGGCTGCAGCTGGACACTGCGGAAGTCTTTTCCACCAGCTTTGACCGGCCCAACATCCGCTACGAAATCGTCGAGCGCACCAACCAGCGCCAACAGCTTCTGGATTTCCTCAAGCGGCACAAGGACGAGAGCGGCATCGTCTACTGCCTGTCCCGCGCGAAGGTTGAGGACATTGCCGAATGGCTGAATTCAAAGGGTGTGCGCGCCCTGCCCTACCACGCCGGACTGCCGGCCGAGACGCGTGCCGCCAATCAGGATGCGTTCATGCTTGAAGAGGGCTTGTGCCTCGTCGCCACCGTTGCCTTCGGCATGGGCATCGACAAGCCGGACGTGCGGTTTGTCGCCCACCTGGACCTGCCGTCCTCCGTCGAAGCCTATTACCAGGAGACGGGCCGAGCCGGACGTGATGGCGCGCCGTCGGAAGCCTGGATGGCCTACGGCATGGCCGACATGGTTCAACGCAGACGCATGATTGCCGAAGGCGACGCCCCGGATGAGATCAAGCGCGCGGAAAACGGCAAGCTGAACGCTCTTCTCGGCATCTGCGAAACCTCCGGCTGCCGTCGTCAGGCGCTGCTGGCCCATTTCGGCGAGACCTATCCCGAACCTTGCGGCAACTGCGACACCTGTCTGTCCCCGGTTGAAACCTGGGACGGTACGGAAGCAGCGCAAAAATTCATGTCGGCAGTCTATCGGACCGAGCAACGCTTTGGCACAGGGCATGTCATCGACGTGCTCCTGGGCAAGGAAACCGACAAGACCACACGGTTCGGTCACGGCACCCTGTCCGTCTACGGCATTGGCCAGGAACACAATGCCAAGGTTTGGCAATCGGTTGCCCGTCAGCTGGTTGCAGCTGGTCTCATTGATGTGGACCACGCCAATTTCGGTGCTCTCGTGCTGACCGAAGAGGCCCGCGCCGTGTTCCGGGGCGAACGGAAAGTCCCGCTGCGCAAGGACCGTGCTGCTTCAAGTTTGAAGAAAACACGCGGCGCGCGGTCGGCCAGCCTTGCCGATGATCTGGATCCGGATGACCGGCTTCTGTTCGAACGCCTCAGACGCCTCAGAACCCAACTGGCACGCGACGCGGAAGTGCCACCCTATGTGGTCTTTCCAGATGCTACGCTCGCCGGCATCGCCAAGGCGCGGCCAGGCACCTACACGTCTCTTCTGGAAGTCTCCGGTGTCGGCCAGAGCAAGCTGGAAAAATACGGCCGCGAGTTCATAGAAGTCGTGGAAGCCTTTGAGGCGGGCGTGTAACCGCTCTTTTCAACTCCAAAGCAATTGCTCAATTGGGCGTGCAGCAAAGGTCGAAGGTCTCGACCAGACCCTGCAGACGTTCCTCGGACGGATCATTGAACCATTCGCTGATGCTTTGATGCAGGAAGCGGTGCATTTTCTTCTGTTCGCGCAAACGGCGGTAGGAGGCGCCGAGCCGATAGATATCGGCAATCTCGTCGGTCGTGAAAAGCTCCAGAGCCGCGGCCGCCAGAACCATGCCCAGATCAGCAAGCGTTCGACGCCCGAGCTCATGTGCGATGAGGAATGCGAAAAGGCCAACGACGAAACGCTGTTCAAAGCTGAGATGGCTTCGTCTTCGACCCGAACAGACGATGATCAGTTCGACCGTTTCGACCGTCGCCGCAACAGCGAACTCGGTCACAGAGCTGGCCTCCGGCAGCTCGCGGTCGTGGGCTGCGAGAACCGCGCTGATGTTTCGCCTCAAGCGGTCTTCCGCCTCGGCAAGCTTCAACTCGGAAACAAAATCCGGTTCCTGAGGCAGGCCTGAACTCTTGCCCGAATTAAACAATCCATTTGAAAACAAACTGCCCATGCGACCATCTCGCTAAAACCGGAGATCCACGGAATAATCGCTCTATAGTAACTTTCTTTTTCTCCCCTGGCAAATAGGCTGATCGAACAAGTTTATCGTGTGACGATTCATATCATTACATCACCAGATTGGGAGATGACTTTACGGCATCGGCGACAAATATGCGCCGACACCATTCCGCAATTCCCGTCGCTTGACGTCAAGATCCGTGTGCGCCCTTCGGCACACCTTTGTAGGCTTCCTTACCCCAGACCTTTTTAACGGTCACATCCCGGCCGCAAGCACCTCGGTATCCCTTGTAGGCGGTGGCGCGGGTGACATACCCGAAGCGAGTGAGGGTTCGCTGGCCGCTCTTGTAGTAGCCCTGATGATAATCCTCGGCAGGCCAGAACAGAGCGGCACCTTCCACCGGCGTTACGATCTTGCGCCCCAGAGCCGCTTCACCGTCCGCGACAGCGGCGTGCGCTGCCTTGGCCTGTGCCGCGTTCAAAGGATGAAGTGCGGACGAGTAGGCGTGGCCGCGATCGCAGAATTGACCGCCGGCATCGGTGACATCGATGGTGCGCAAAAAGATATCGACAAGATCGCGGTAGCTGAGTTTCGTTTCATCGAAATCAACCTTCACCACTTCCCGGTGGCCGCCTTTCTCATAGGTCTTGTAGGTCGGGCTTTCGGTGCTTCCGCCGCCGTAGCCGGACACAACATCGCGGACGCCGGGCACGGCCTCCAGGTCGGACTCGACACACCAGAAACATCCACCAGCAAAAACGGCGGTCTCTGCCTTTGCAGGCGCAGCGAGGGCGCCGCTGGCGATGAGGGCGAGGGCAAGTAATTTGATCATGATGTTCGCTCCACTGTTTATCTGACAGCTAGACCATGGGTGCGAAAAGGCAATTCAACCTGAAACACGAAACCGACACTCCGTGGTGAGGACATCAATGGATCCCCGCACAAGGCGTGGATGACGGCCCGGATTGAAGCGAGACCTTGCGGCTGCCCCCCCTCGTGTTCGTCATTGTCGGGCTTGTCCCGGCAATCCAGAAAGACCGGCCAAGAATACAGGAAGAGTGGATCCTCGGGACACGCCCGAGGATGACGGCGGTGGGTGTGGCGGGCCTTCGCCGTTTGCTCCTGCCTTCACGCACAACCTCCCCCCGAATGACGTAGCCGCCAAAGGCATCGCCCTTCCCCACACTCAGTCATGCCATGGCTTGACCATGGCATCCATGCCGTGACCTTGCCTCACAGGACCACCTCAACTTGGAGAGCTGGAACGGCATGGATTGCAGGATCAGGTCCTGCAATGACGGCCGAGCGTTAAACAGAGCTTATCCCTCATCCGGGTGGGGATAGGCCCCTCTCAAGGCATTGAAAACACACCCATCGCCTATGGATAATCGAAACTTATCCTCGTCCTCGAAACCTGTCGTATCATCCATGCTGTTCCTGCCATCACGGGGCCGAGTGCGGACCGTCCGTTCGCGGTGGTGGGGACCGGGTTTCGAGGGGCTTTTTGCCGTGTAACGGACGGCAGAGGGCGCCGGTGACTGGCAGCTTGAACCTGCGGCGAGGAGTGATGCCGCAGGTCTCGGGCGCGTCTCGTATCTGGCAAACCGGAGGACGCTCTACTTCCGGCGCGCAGAAAAGAGAAAGGCGCACGTCCAGTCATTTGGGACACGGAACCTGGGCAGGCGCAACAGCCTTGCACATCTCACTTTCCCAACCGCTCCCGGCAAGTCCGGAGCGCCTGCCATCCCGTTAAACGGGAACCTGAGAACCAGCCAAAACGCCGGGGAGAGATCCTGCGGTGGGACTGGTGCTGGCCCACGGTCTGCGAGCCCGTGCTTAATCGTTCCAGACGTTGGCGTTTTCGTCAAAGTCCGGTCGCTGTGGAGAGACGACACAGAAACGGTGACCGCTGGGGGCCTGCATGACGACCCAACCCTTGCAGGCACCGACCTCTTCCGCGCCAAGCACTTTCAGGCGGGCGACTTCGGCGGGAATATTGTCGGTCTCGATGTCCAAATGCACGCGAGGCGCGTGGTCGACAGACTGAAGCAGCACACGCAGCTCGGACGGCGGACCTTTCAGGTCGCGGTACTTCGGATCCCTGGAGCCTACCTCCCGCTCGCGCCCCAGGACGCCAGCCCAGAAGATCTCGTGCGCAGTCAGATCATCATCCTCACAGTCGATCACCATGACGCCCAGACGGCTCTTGTGCATGACAGGCTCCTTATGTGCTATTCGGGCAGGTGACAGACGGCTTCGATGTTGTGACCATCCGGATCGATCACAAAGGCGCCGTAGTAATTCTCGTGGTAGTGCGGACGAAGACCCGGCGCACCGTTGTCCTTGCCACCGGCAGCCATCGCCGCCTCGTAGAATGCGTCGACAACGGCGCGGGTCGAAGCCGCAAAAGCGACATGCAGGGTGCCGCCGATTGCCTGCGCGCCGCCAATCCAGAATTCCGGCTTATCCACGCCATAACCGCAATAGGAAACACTGCCGGTCTGCTCAGGACCGACTTCCATCAGCATGGTGATGCCGAGGGGAGCCAGGGCCTTGTCGTAAAACGCCCTGGCGGCGGCGTAGTCGGCCACGTCAAAGCCAATGTGATCGATGATGGCCAAGGATTGCTCCTGCAGTAGAGATAGACACCGGAACAATGCAAGAACATTTAAACGCTTTTGACAAGCTCTTAATGGTCTTTGGCCGACCTCCATGTGCCACTCACCAGCGTCCAGAGCGGCTCAATGACCTTGATCACGACCGGAACCAGGATCATGCCGAGGGCAAGTCCGAGAATGCCGTCCATGGTCGCTGTGGCGAACCAGGCCAGGAAGCCTTCGGCCGTGCCGATGGAATGCGCAAATCCATGGGCCAGATCGTGAATGGTGTCGTAGAGGCTTTTCACTCCCAGGTCTTTCAGCCCGTGAATGACGATGGATCCGCCGACCCAGAGCATCGCGGCCGTGCCGACAACCATGAGGAGTTTCATCAGCCAGGGCATGGCCTTGACGATACCGTGACCAAGGCCGCGAACAATCGAAAGCGCCCCCTTCTGCGCCATCATCAGGCCCATGTCGTCCGCCTTGACGATCAGCGCCACCGAGCCATAGACCATGACCGTGATACCGATGGCGACAACGGCGAGGGTCGCCGCTTCCATCCAGATGCTGCCATCCGGGATCTCGGACAGGGCGATGGTCATGATCTCCGCCGAGAGGATGAAATCGGTCTTGATCGCGCCGGCGACTTTCTGCTCTTCGAGATGGGTAGGATCCTGCACGAGATCCTTCGGCTGGTCCGCATCGACATGATGCGGGCTGAAGATGTGGATGATCTTCTCCGCGCCCTCGAAACACAGATAGCCGCCACCGATCATCAACAGAGGTGTGATGATCCCCGGCAAAAACGCGTTTAACAGCAGACCGATCGGCAACAGGAAAATCAGCTTGTTCTTGAGCGATCCCTTGGCGATGCGCCAGACGATCGGAAGCTCCCGGGCCGGATGAAAGCCGGCAACGTATTTGGGTGTGACGGCTGCATCATCGATCACCGCACCGGCAGCCTTCGATCCGGCCTTGGCGGCCTGGCCAATCACATCATCGACGGAGGCCGCCGCCACCTTGGCAATGCCGGCGACATCATCGAGAAGGGCAAGTAGTCCGCTCATGCGCGCTCCAGAATCATCTTCATGCTTTGGGGGAACTTAGCCTGATTTTGCGACAAGCCAAATGCGGAAAGACCCAGTGCCCGGTCCAGCCGGAATTTTCCCTCTGGCCAACCGCAGCGCCGCCTTCCATTGTGCCGATCAACACACGCCAAAGCCGGAGACACCGTCATGAAAATCCTTGTGTTGCTGGGATCCGTACGCGACAGCACGCCGCCACGTCCGGCCAGACTGGGAGAGCGGGTCGCCCGCGCCTGTGTGGAACAGCTGGCGAGGCAGGGTCACGCGGTGGAGCTGATCGATCCGCTGGAGCTTGAGCTCGATGCCGTCTTCAAGCCGCAGTTTGCCTATGCGGCGGGCAAGGCGCCGGAGGCTCTGGACAGGCTCGCGCATAAGATCGAAGCGGCAGACGGCTATGTCATGGTGAGCCCGGAATATAATCACTCCATGAGCCCGGCGCTCGCCAATCTGCTAAACCATTTCGGCGCCTCGCTGTTTGCCTTCAAGCCAAGCGCCATTGCCACCTATTCCGCCGGTCAATGGGGCGGCGCACGGGCGGCGGTCAACATGCGCACCTTCCTGAGCGAACTTGGCTGCCTGCCGGTGTCCGCCATGATCCATGTGCCGAAAGCCCAGGAGGTCTTCACCGAAGACGGCGGTTATGCCGAGGATGTCGACGCCGGCCGGTGGCAGACCTATTTCGCGCGCACCTTCGACCAGCTTGTCTGGTGGGGCGAGGCTGCCGCGCGGCAGCGCCAGCAAGCGGCCGGAACCGGAGCCTTTGCCAAGGAGCCGTCCCAGCGCAACGCGCCGTAGAGAGGCATGCCGGTCGCGCGTTAGCGGTTCAACTCTTCATAGAGATCCCGCCACTCAGGATTAGAAGCCTCGATTGTCCTGATTTTCCAGTCACGGGGCCAACGTTTCAGCCGTTTCTCCCGGCGGATGGCTTCTTCGGGCGTGAGGTAGGTCTCGTAATAAACCAGCCGAAAAACATGATACCGCCGAGTGAAGGAGCTGCCTTGCCCGTCCCGGTGTTCATGAATGCGCCCGGCGAGGTCATTGGTCACGCCCGTGGAAAATGTTCCATGCCTGCGGCTCGCCAACAGGTAGACATAAAACGCCATCCCCTAGTGTGAGCGGCATTGGATCCCCGCACAAGGCGGGGATGACCGCTTTTCTTTGAAGCAGTTTTATCACTCAAATCTGATGTGACGAGCTTAAGTCTGGCGCGGTGAGAGGCAATTCCTTGCCCCATTCTCAGTCGTCATCCCCGCCTCCGTGCGGGGATCCAATCCACATCGCGTCAGATGACGGTCTAAGGATCAAGGTTCCAATGTGCAGGAATGCGGCAAGTGGGATCCTAGTTCACGTTGCTATAAAAACGTTCCGAACTAGGGGCCTGCGCTTCGTGATGATCAACTGCTGTTCCCCCGCCAAATAGCAAAAAAGAGCACTCCCGAACGTAGTACTGTCATTCTGATAGAGGCCCCAAGATCCCACTTGATGTCGATGATGGTTTTGAGAAATCTCCTAACCTTCGCACTTCATTTGGATTGAAACCAGCTCTCTTGATAGAATTGGAGATCCGCTCTTCTACCCAATCAGCACTTTCTTTTAGTAAGTCTAGTGAGTTACGGCCTTTATAATGGCCTTTTCTCATGATGAGAACCGACTGCATATCTTCAGGTTTTGAACTTAATAATGAAATTTTTGGAGGATGATAATTGCCATCGTCACTTAGCCATTGTTCGTATGCTGCCCATTGATATTCATGAATAATATTATTTCGCTCCTTCTGTAAAAACTCCCAAAATATCGGGTGAACGTCTTTATCACGCTTGATTTGGCTCCACTCAAATTTGAGAGAGTTTCGGATGTCCTCATTGATACAGCTATTAGAATCAACTTTGAAAAGGTCGATGGAGCTCCGTAGCAATGTGCATGTTCCTATCCAAATTACTTTCCAATCAGAAACTAAAATATTTTCAGTCGCAAGGTACTTCTCAAGATGATCTATCCCATTTCGACCATCTGAGTAAGCACGGTATGAATTTAAAAAATACTTCACGGGTACATATCGATTTCGATACTCTGCCAAGACTGTCATGTTTTTCTCTAGCTAACTTGCTCGACTATGATCGAAGATTAAATCTAAACACTTCAAGAGGACAAAAAAAGCCGCCCAGAGGGCGGCCTTTCGAAATGCGGGTTGCGGCTGAAGATCAGACGCGGCGTTCGACCATCATCTTCTTGATCTCGGCGATGGCCTTGGCCGGATTGAGGCCTTTTGGACATGCCTGAGAGCAGTTCATGATGGTGTGGCAGCGGTAGAGGCGGAAGGGGTCTTCCAAGTTGTCCAGACGCTCGCCGGTGGCTTCGTCGCGGCTGTCGATGAGCCAGCGGTAGGCCTGCAACAGAACGGCCGGGCCGAGGTAGCGGTCGCCGTTCCACCAGTAGCTCGGGCAAGACGTGGAGCAACAGGCGCATAGGATGCACTCGTAGAGACCATCCAGCTTGGCACGGTCTTCGTGGGACTGACGCCACTCCTTTTCCGGGGCCGGCGAAACCGTCTGCAGCCAGGGCTCGATGGAGCGATGCTGGGCGTAGAAGTTGGTGAGATCAGGCACCAGATCCTTGACCACCGGCATATGCGGCAGCGGGTAGATCTTCACCACATCGCCGGCGACTTCATCCGTGCCCTTGGTACAGGCCAGGGTGTTGGTGCCGTCGATGTTCATGGCGCACGAGCCACAAATGCCTTCGCGGCAGGACCGGCGGAAGGTCAGGGTCGGATCGATCTTGTTCTTGATGTAGATCAGGCCGTCCAGAACCATCGGACCGCAATCGTCGGCATCGACGAAATAGGTGTCGACCCGCGGGTTGCGGCCATCATCCGGATTCCAGCGGTAGATGCGGTACTCACGCAGGTTTGTCGCGCCGGCAGGCTTGTCCCAAACCTTGCCTTCCGTCACCTGGGAGTTCCGGGGAAGCGTCAGCTGAACCATTTTTCATCGCTCCGCGTTTGGGCCCTGGATTCGCGTCCGGGCCGCTTAAATCACCGATCTTTAGCTTGCGAGCTCAAAGACCGTATTGTCATGTGTCGATCCGGCTGCGCGGTATCCGAGGGCTTCCAGTTCGGAAGTACAATCCTCGGCCCAATGCGGCCGGCAGTTTGTTTCAAGCATGATGACACGGGGCCAAAGCGCCCGGTCCGAATTGCGCAGGAAAGGCAGGACCACACGGTCCTCGAAGCCTTCCACGTCCACTTTCAGAACATCGATCCGGGCCAGGCCCTTGTCGGCAACCACATCTGCCAGCGGACGCACGGCAACATCTTTCGGAGACCAGTCGCCAGCCCATTCGCCGGTGGTCAAATCCTCGACCAATGTGGCAAAGCCGCAGTTGGTCGGCTCGGACCACAGTGACAGGGTGCCGGCCTTGTCACCGATGGCAACTTCCGCCAGCTGCACCTTGCCAAGGTCGTTGGCCGTCAGGTTGAAGCGCAGCTTGGCCGCCGTTTCCGGATTGGCTTCCACGGCTAGAACCTCGGCGCCGCAATGGGCAGCAAAAAGTGCATAGCTGCCAATGTTGGCGCCGACGTCGACGAAGACAGAACCCGGGGCCAGATAAGGCTGGAGCAACTTGTGCTCGGCCCGCTCCGGGAGGCGCCCCTTGGCCAGAATCTTGCGGTCGTCGTAGTTCTGACCCGGATAGATCCGGAACTTCAGACCATCGGCTTCCGTGTCATAGGGACCCTTAAACAGATGTGCGACCAGAGCACGGATGCGCTTGCGCAGGGAGGCCGACAGATCGTGATGATCCGCCAGCTTCCACGCATATCGAACCAGCCCTTCGACCTTGTAGGTGCCGAAGGGGCTGACCGTGTCCGTGAGGGTCGCCTGTGCGCTCAAGGGTTCCGCCGCTCCTTAGTAGACACGCGCTTTCGGCGCGATCTTCTTGGGGTCGATGCCGCCGTCCTCGAGCTTGGTCAAGGGTTCGGTGACGACTGCGCGGTAGTCGAGCTTGACGTTGCCGGCTTCATCTACCCACGAGAGGGTGTGCTTGCGCCATTCATCGTCATTCCGACCGCCGAGCGGACCGTCCTTGTAGTCCTCGCGTGCATGGGCGCCACGGGATTCCTTGCGGGCCTCCGCGCCGTAAACCGTGGTGATGGCGTTGGCCATCAGGTTTTCCAGCTCGAGGGTTTCGACAAGGTCCGAGTTCCAGATCATGGAGCGATCGGAGACCTTGAGGTCCTTCATCTCGCCCCAGATCGCACTCATGCGCTTGCAACCCTGCTCCAGGCTTTCCTGGGTCCGGAAGACGGCTGCGTCCTCCTGCATGGTCCGCTGCATCTTGTCGCGAAGGTCGGCCGTCGCGATCGAGCCGCTGGCATTGCGCAGACCATCGAAGCGATCCATGATTTTCTCACAGGAGGCTTCACTCGGGGTCGGCACGGCTTCCTTGGGATCAACCACTTCAGCAGCCCGGATCGCAGCCGCGCGGCCGAAGACCACAAGGTCGATGAGGGAGTTGGAGCCAAGACGGTTCGCGCCATGAACGGAGGCACAGCCGGCTTCACCCACGGCCATCAGGCCAGGCTGGATGCGGTCCGGATTGTCAGCGTTCGCGTTCAGCACCTCGCCCCAGTAGTTGGTCGGGACGCCGCCCATGTTGTAGTGAACCGTCGGCAGGACCGGGATCGGTTCCTTGGTCACATCAACGCCTGCAAAGATCCGCGCGCTTTCCGAAATGCCCGGAAGACGCTCGGCCAGCATGGCCGGATCCAGGTGATCCAGATGCAGGAAGATGTGATCCTTGTCCTTGCCGACACCACGTCCTTCGCGGATCTCCATGGTCATGCAGCGAGAGACAACGTCACGTGAGGCAAGGTCCTTGGCGGAAGGCGCATAGCGTTCCATGAAACGCTCACCTTCGGAGTTGACCAGATAGCCGCCTTCGCCGCGAGCACCTTCCGTAATCAGACAGCCGGAGCCATAGATGCCGGTCGGGTGGAACTGAACGAATTCCATATCCTGCATCGGCAGGCCCGCACGGGCGACCATGCCGCCGCCGTCACCGGTACAGGTGTGGGCGGAGGTTGCCGAGAAGTAGGCCCGGCCGTAGCCGCCGGTGGCCAGAACGACCATCTTGGCGGAGAAGCGGTGGATGGTGCCGTCGTCGAGGTTCCATGCGATCACGCCCTGGCAGACGCCGTCTTCCGACATGATCAGGTCGAGCGCAAAATACTCGATGTAGAACTCGGCGTTGTGGCGCAGGGACTGGCCGTACAGCGTATGCAGGATGGCGTGACCTGTCCGGTCTGCCGCCGCGCAAGTGCGCTGCACGGGAGGGCCGTCGCCGTAGTTCTGCATGTGGCCGCCGAAGGGGCGCTGATAGATGCGGCCATCCTCGGTGCGCGAGAAGGGCACGCCGTAGTGCTCCAGCTCGTAGACCGCCTTGGGCGCTTCACGGGCCAGATACTCCATGGCGTCGGTGTCACCGAGCCAGTCGGAGCCCTTCACCGTGTCGTACATGTGCCATTCCCAGCTGTCCGGCGTCATGTTCTTGAGCGAGGCAGCGATGCCACCCTGTGCCGCAACAGTGTGGGAACGGGTCGGGAAAACCTTGGTGATACAGGCCGTTCTCAGGCCCTGCTCGGCCATGCCGAGGGTGGCGCGAAGACCTGCGCCGCCAGCGCCGACCACCACCACGTCATGGGTGTGTTCGACGAATTCATATGTCTTGGCCATTCGGGTCAGCCTCCAAAGCCGATCTTGAGCACGGCGAAGATTGCGCCGAAGCCGATGAGGGCACAAAAGAAGATGTTGCCGATCAGGAGAAGCACCTTGATGCCCTCTCCGTGGACGTAATCCTCGATGATCACCTGCATGCCCAGTTTCATGTGGTAGACGCCGGAGAGGATCACCAGCAGCATCAGGATCGCGACAAGCGGATTTCCGAGCGCCTTGACCGTTCCCTCATAGCCAGCCCCTTGCAGGGAAATGACGAGGATCACAAAGAAGGAGATCAGGAAAACGTTGGCAACAGCGGTCAGACGCTGCTTCCAGAAGTGGTCCGTGCCCTCCTTGGCAGAGCCAAGGCCGCGGACCTTGTTGAGGGGCGTGCGCATATCAGTCATGTCAGTCTCCCTCAGCGAACGATGTAGCCGATGATCCAGAGGACCACGGTCAGAACGACGGAACCGATGATCGTGGCTCGCGCCATCCACTCTCTCGCCTCGGCACCGAAACCGGCGCCCATGTCCCAGACGAAGTGGCGCAAACCGCCAAGCATGTGATGCACCAGGGCCCAGGTGAAGCCGAACAGGATCAGCTGCCCGATAATCGAGCCGAAGACCTCACTGACGAATTCGAAATAGGCCGGGCCGGCAGCGGCGGCAACGAGCCACCAGACCATCAGGATCGTCCCGAAATAAAGGGCCGCACCGGTGATGCGGTGCAGGATCGACATGACCATCGTCAGGATCGGCTTATAGATCTGAAGATGGGGCGACAGAGGGCGATTGCCCTTCAGGTCGGCATTCGACATGGAATATCTCTCCCGTACGACGCCATCTTACGTTCACGTAAGCGTAAGCAATTCAAGGCGTTGTCTAGAAGGGTTCTAGCGCCAACACCTCATCTCGTCAAAGCATCCTAAGGGTGAATGTTAAACGAGTTCTGCGCTTTCTCGCGAAATTTGACGGTGTGGGAGACTGTTTTCGCTGATTTTTCAGACTTCAACCGTTTCAGTTGTGCCAAAGGTTTTTGTGAGGCTGGCAATTTTTCGAGTGGAAATGTCCGCGTTTCATCGCCAAAGCCGGTCAAACACCGTCACATTTCGCGATGCAGGGCAGTATGTGCGTCAGATGGGCGCATTCGCCTGCACCCGTTTGAACAGATGCATCATGAAAATTGTTGCAAAAATCGGTGTCACCAGGTTGAGGATCGGCACTGCAAGAACTCCTGCAATCACAAGCCCGCCCATGAAGACCGTTCCACTGCGCGCCTTGCGCAGTCGCTTCGCCTCGGCAACCGGCATGAATCGGGTTGCGGCGAATTCAAAGAATTCACGGCCAAGCAGGTAACCATTGACCACAAAGAATGCGACCAGATTGATCCCCGGAATCAACAGCAGGAACAGGGCAAAGAGGTTGCCCAGAAGAACAATGCCGGTGAACTTCAGCGCCAGAACAATGGACGGGATCACCGCCATGGCCCTGCCCGGCGCGTCCTGCGGATAGTCTCGCGCCTCTACGATATCGGCGATCTCATCCTGAAAGAGGCCGGCGAAGAGCGCCGAGACCGGCGCGATCAGAAACCCGAGGCCGATGACGGCACCAATGCCCGTCAGGATCGACAAGGCCGTTTCCAGCCAGGGATAAGGCAGCTCGACGAAGCCCGCGACCAGCCCCTGAAGCGCGATCCAGATCACCACGAGAACGGCCAGCGTGAACCCGAGCATCTTCAGAAAGATCTTGCGAAACTGCGGCTCGAAGACCTGGGACATGGCACGGGAGGCAGCAGCGAACATGGGCACTTTCAACGGTTTGTGATCAGTGCCTTCGAGATAGGGGGGATGACGGGACGGTGCAAGGGATAGCGAGGGTATTGCGAAGAGCTGGCGACGATTTTGCCACAGGCGGGTTCGAGGTCATCTGTCTTTGCATCGATCGATACCAGGCACCGGGAAAACCTGCTATAGGCATTTCCACGAACATGACTTTGAGGGGTTCTGTGGCGATTTCCGATTTCAAATCTCAGGCGAGATCTTTGAAGCGCTTGGCCGGCGCGGGTATGGTGGGAGCGGCGGCAATGTTCCTGACCGCCTGCCAGAGCGTTCCGAACACGCCGCAGTCGAGCTATCTGAACGAGATCAGCCTGGCGCAGGTGGACGTCGATTTCTCCAATGCGGAACGACCTCTGCTCGTCTCTGATCTGGATGGGGAAATCAGCGAGAGCGTTTCCGGTGGCTCCACGCTTGGCGCCCTTGGCACGCGTTTCGGCCTGACCAATCAGCAAGGGCGACAAGCGGCTCTGGAAACCGCCATTGCCGCCAACGTCAAACCGCACGTGGAAGACGCGCTCAAGCCGCTGATGACCGGCACACGCCCGGTTCGCGCCGTCGTGACTGTCAAATCCGTGTTCATCCGCAGCCGCTTCGGTCTGCAGCAGCTCACCGGCACCCAGGTTTTCGTCGACGGCAAAAAACGGCCGGATAACCCGCAGTTCGTAGCCGGATTGACACTCTATGATATGGACACAGGCCTGCCGTTCCGAGAGGTTGAACCGATCAGCCGCATCGACGACGGGGCGATCACACTGGCGGGCGGCCCGGAAAAGGGACCGACATACGGAAAATCCAATCGCCTCAATCAGCTCATCTTCGAATATGCCCAGGCAGCGGCCAATGCACTGCAGCGCAAGGCTGGAAGTTCGGAATTCACCATACCGGCCAGCGAGGGTGACACGAAAACGATTTGGGAAAGCAGTTCGACAACGACCTACTGATCGTTCGGAAACCGGCTAAAACCGCGTGCGGGCCTTGAGGGCCTGGGCGAGCGTGCCCTCGTCGAGGTAATCAAGTTCGCCGCCGACCGGCACGCCATGGGCCAGCCGCGTGATGCTGACATCAAGGCCGGCAAGCTGGTCGGTGATGTAGTGGGCGGTGGTCTGCCCCTCGACCGTGGCGTTGATCGCGAGGATGACTTCGCTGATCGTTTCCGCCCGGCAGCGCTCAACCAGACCCGCGATGTTGAGATCATCCGGACCGATGCCGTCGAGCGGCGAAAGCGTTCCTCCCAGCACATGGTAGCGCGCATTGATCGCTGCGGCTCGCTCCAGCGCCCAGAGATCGGCGACATCTTCCACCACGACCAGCGTGGCCTGATCCCGGCGCGGATCGGCGCAAATGGCGCAAGGATCTGAGGTGTCGACCGTTCCGCAAGTTGAACAGACGCCAATCTTGTCTACAGCAACGCCCATGGCTTCTGCCAGGGGAACCAGAAGCTGGTCTTTCTTTTTGATCAGATGCAGGGCTGCCCGGCGGGCCGATCGCGGACCGAGGCCCGGCAATTTCGCCAGGAGCTTGATCAGCTGTTCAATCTCGGGGCCTGCAACCTTGTTCTGCGACATGTCTCGTTTTGCTCGTTAAAGAAGCCGACGTGTACTAGATCCCCGTCCTGCCGCTGTGCGGCAAACCGGGAAGACAAATTGCAGTCCTTGGCAAGAAAGCTATCGCCCCGGCTCGCCGATCCCGGATCAAGCCCGGGAGGGCGACGGTGAGGATCTGCGCAAGCTTTGGATCAGAACGGCAGCTTCATGCCGGCCGGAAGGCCCATCCCACCCATGAGTTCCTGGGTCTTTTCCTGCATCATGGCTTCAGCCTTGATGCGGGCCTCATTGTGAGCTGCAATGATCAAGTCTTCGAGGATCTCGACATCGTCTTCCTTGAACATGGATGGATCGATCTTCAGGCTGCGGATTTCGCCCTTGCCGGCGATCTTGATGCTGACCATGCCGCCACCGGAAGTGCCTTCGGTCTCGATTTCGGAAAAAGCTTCCTGCAGCGAGCCCATCTGCTCCTGCATCTGCTTTGCCTGCTTCATCATCTTGAGGAAGTCCATTGTCCTCGTGCTCCGTGTCTATTGTGCCAAAACCGCGCGTCGCGGCGTCTGTTGCTTGATATGGGCCTTAGTCGGGCTGCCGGTAAGAGGCAAACTAAATCTCGTCGGTGTCATCGTCGCCCAGCGCTTCGGCCAGCAGGGGATCGGCCAATTCCGGATCCTCTTCCTCACTCTCCTGAACGCGCACATCGACGACCTTCGCACCGGGGAAGCTGCTCAGAAGCGCCGAAACCGTCGGATGCGAACGGGCGTCGGACAGCAGCTGCTCCTGGTTGGCGACCTCTTCTTCATGGATCGTCGGACGCCCCTGGGTGCGGCTGACGCTCACAATCCAGCGCGTCCCGGTCCATTCGGTCAGCTTTCGGCCGAATTCGCCGGCGATGTCCGCCGATGCATCTTCAGTCGGCTGGATCTCGATCCGGCCCGGCTCGAACTTAACCAGACGCATCTGGCGCATGATCGCGACCTTCATGGGGATGTCGCGCTTTTCAGAGGCGAGCGCCACACAGTCACGCAGATTGGCGAGCACGACCTTGGCGACGGCCGGTTCAGGCTCCGCCTGCGGTTCCGGACGAATGATCCGCTGCGGGGCAGCTTGCGCGGCCACCTGACCAGCGCCGCCTGCAATCGCCTCCAGCCGCGGACGGCCGAGCGACGTGGTCATGATAGCACCCGGCCCGCCGTTGCCGCCCGAGGCAGGCCCGGACTGAGTGTGTCCGGACTGCGCCTGCGCTGAAGGTCCCGAGCCCGAAGGTCCGCCCTGACCGGCAGGTGCGCCGCCTCCAGCAGGTACAAGTCCGCCGCTGCGCAAAAGCGCGAGGGCATCGCCCGGATCGGGCAGATCTGCCGCATAGGCCAGACGCACCAGAACCATATCGGCCGCAGCCAGCGGCTTGGGCGCACTCTGAACCTCCTGCACACCCTTCAGAAGGATCTGCCAGGCCCGCGACAACAGCCGCATGGAGAGCTTTTCGGCGAACTCATGGCCACGCACCCGTTCTGTCTCGGTGACGGAAACATCATCCCCCGCCTTGGGGACGATCTTCAAACGCGTGACCAGATGGGTAAAATCGGCAAGATCGGTCAAAACCACAGCCGGATCCGCGCCAACCGCATATTGGGCCGCAAGCTCTTCCATGGCCGCAGCGATGTTGCCACTCATGACGTGTTCAAAAAGGTCGATGACCCTGGCGCGGTCCGCAAGACCCAGCATCGAGCGCACATCCGGCGCCTCGATCGCGCCCGCGCCATGGGCCATGGCCTGATCCAAGAGAGACAGGGAATCACGCGCTGAACCTTCGCCCGCGCGGGCAATCAGCGTCAGGGCCTCATCGGTGATCTGGATGTTTTCCGCGTCAGAGATCCTGCGCAGCAGGCCAACCAGCTTGGGCTGATCGATCCGGCGCAGATCAAAGCGCTGACAACGGGACAGAACCGTAACTGGCACCTTGCGGATTTCGGTGGTCGCAAAGATGAATTTCACATGCTCCGGCGGCTCTTCCAGGGTCTTCAAGAGACCGTTGAAAGCCGCGTTCGACAGCATGTGGACCTCATCGATGATGTAGACCTTGTAGCGCGCCGTGGCGGGACGGTAGCGGGCCGCGTCGGTGATCTCTCGAATGTCGTTGATGCCGGTGTGGGAAGCGGCATCCATCTCGATTACATCGACGTGGCGGCCTTCCATGATTGCCTTGCAGTGGCTGCCTTCCTGCTCGAGGCGCACCGTCGGTTTGTCGGCAACGCCAGGCACTTCATAATTCAGGCCTCGGGCGAGAATACGCGCGGTGGTCGTCTTGCCGACACCGCGAACGCCGGTCAGCATCCACGCCTGAGCAATCCGGCCGGTGTCAAACGCGTTCTCCAGGGTCTGAACCATGGGTTCCTGACCGACCAGATCCTCAAAGGTCTGGGGCCGGTACTTGCGGGCCAGAACGCGGTAGGCACTGTCTTTGGAAGCTGGGGCGCCTGCCCCCTCTCCCGCTGTCGGAAAGGCAATATCATCCATGGGCGCACCATACCGTCTTTTGCGCAGAGCTGTCGCGGCTTGGCGACAACTTTTTTGTGCAAGGCTCCACCAGCTTCCACAGACGGCTGCGTCAGGCGCCGATCGGTCCATGCACGCGCTGCGTCAAAGCCACATGCAGGCTGACATTTCATGCGAAGAATGAGGGGAAGTAGGTGGAAGGCTGGCACGATGACCCGTGCCGGATCTCGTTAGGGCTGCTTCCTTCCGGACCTGACCCGGTTGGCGAGTGGCTCGTCCACCACCAACCTTCCGAGGCCCTTATATCAGGAGAAGGGTGGCTCTTGGCAAGAGGCAAGACAAAGTTTGTTTGCCAGACGACCGAATTGGGTGTCTTATCTCGGCCCTTCCTCTGGCCTGATGGCCTTCACCGTCAGATTTTCCTTTGACCGAAAAGCCTTTCATGACACGCGATCTGCTTGCCCTCGACGACCTGTCACCGGAATTGCTCCTCTCTCTAGCCCGACGCGCCGAAGTTCTCGCTCAGGCCTGGGCTGAACGGCGGATGCCGCAATCACTTTCAGGTCGGCGCATCGGTCTGATCGTCGACGATGCCGGTTGGCGCAACACATCTGCTCTGGATCTTGGCATCCAGGTCATGGGTGGTCATTGCGTCAAGCTGCCGATTTCCTTCGCCGGTGGCGAAACGCTGGAAGACCTGGCGGGATATTTAAACAACTGGGTCGAACTTGTGGCTGTCCGCACGCCTCTCCTACGGCGCCTACGGGCTTTCGCGGAGGCCGCACCGTTTCCGATCATGAACCTCAAAACCAAGATCAACCATCCTTGCGAAACTCTCGGCGACCTGAGCTACCTGCATGCCCAGCGTGGTTCTCTGGACGGCCTAACCGTTGTCGCCGTTGCGCCCATCGGCAACATCCTGCAGTCCTGGGTCGAAGCCGCAAGGGTGCTGCCGATCCGTCTCATTCAGCTCTATGATACAAATTATCTCATGAACGAGGATGAAGCGACGGTGGGCTCGATCGAGACCACCGACAGCATGTCCGCCATCCGCGAAGCCGATGTGGTCATCACGGACTGCTGGCCCAAGAACACCAACGACGCGCTCTTGCGCCGCTATCAGGTCACGGCAGCGCATCTCGACACGATCCGACCGGGCGGACACTTCATCCCTTGCCCACCAGTCAGCCGTGGCCGTGAAGTCTCGATAGACGCCATGCTTCACCCGACGTTTGCAGCGACTGCGGCAAAGGCCTATCTGATGCATGCTCAAAATGCCTATCTGGAGTGGGCCTTGAACAACAAATGACCTTGTGTTCGGCGGTCGCGATTTCAGCGGCATTTTCCTGCCAAGGCACTATACTCCATTTGCAATTGGGATCTCATGAGTACGGACCGAGCCAACATGATTGCCTTCGACCTGAACCCGCGCCTTGAAGGCGACAGCCATCCTGTCAGTGACCTTGAGCTTTGCGCGGTCCGACTGATGAAGGATGCCAATTACCCTTGGCTGCTCCTCATTCCTCGCCGCAAGGACCTCATCGAGATCATCGACCTGGCGCCCGCCGAACAGACCAAATTGATGGAGGAGACCGGCAAGGTCAGTGCAGCCCTCAAGGCCGCGACGAATTGCGAAAAGCTGAATGTGGCTGCCATCGGCAATGTCGTTTCCCAACTTCATGTCCATGTGGTTGCACGGTTTCGCGAGGATCCTGCCTGGCCAGCACCTGTCTGGGGCGCCGTTCCGCCGGTGCCTTATGAGGGCACCAAGGCCAATGACCTGATTTCTGCCCTGCAAGAGGCACTCGCCGAGTAGGACACAAGAGCAATTCAGCCACTTAATCCCAGCAAGCCCGCAATCCGGCACGTCTGCCGGCTTCAGCAAGTCAAGGACCCGACCGCATGACGGCCACCGATCGCACCCTGCGCCCACCCATGAGTTTTGTCGACAACACGATTGATCGTCAGTCGACCAAACGGACAGATGCGGCCTGGATCGAAAGCCGTCTTCAGGCACCGGATGCCGGAATTGTTCTGTCCACGGCGACGCAGCTGATACTGGATACCTCCGGACCCGTAAACATGCGCCACACTTTGGAAAAAGCGCTGGAGCTTGGTGCCTTGCGGGAGGAGATGGTCTTTCTCGGGCAAAATCCTGACGGCAGTAACCCGCTTTTTGCCACTTGCATCGAAATGAGCGACGAGGAGATCGAGCTGCTCGAAAACCTCACGCCGATTGATCTCAGGACCCTTGCGATCCAGGGAGAC
Organism: Roseibium sp.; assembly: GCF_039982295.1. GTDB lineage: Bacteria > Pseudomonadota > Alphaproteobacteria > Rhizobiales > Stappiaceae > Roseibium. Next base: position 126,940 of record NZ_JBDWYP010000033.1, on the reverse strand, counting down.
CTTTCTGCTGAAGACACAAGCGTTCTGGCCCAGGCCCGTGCGATGATCCATTGGCACCGGACACACAAGTTCTGCTCGCGTTGCGGACACCCCTCGAACCTTGCCGATGCCGGCTATCGGCGCGAATGCCCTTCCTGTGGCGGACAGCATTTCCCACGCACGGACGCTTGCGTGATCATGTTGATCATCGACGAGAATGACCGCGCTCTTCTTGGCCGCCCTCCCAGACTGCCGGAAGGCATCTTCACAACGCTGGCAGGCTTCATGGAGCCGGGTGAAACAGTTGAACAGGCGGTTCGTCGCGAGACCATGGAGGAAGCGGGCATTTCCGTGGGAGACGTCTGGCTCCGGTCAAACCAGCCCTGGCCATTTCCTTCCAATCTGATGCTCGGTTGCTACGGCAGGGCCACGTCCAGCGAGATTTACCTGGAGGATGATGAACTCGAAGCCTGCCGCTGGTGCGACCGGGCCGAGGTGCAACAGATGATCGACGGCACACATCCCAATGGCGACAAGATTCCACCTTCCATTTCCATCGCCTACCAGCTGATCACCGACTGGATGGACGGACGCACTTCCTGATCCCGACAGGACACCATGACCTTTTGCATTTACCTGACGCATCCACAGGTTCAGATCGACCCTGACGTCCCCGTGCCTGACTGGGGTCTTTCAGAGCTTGGCCGCCAGCGCGCCGAAGCGGCAGCGCAACTGCCCTGGGCCACATCGATCAGGTACGTAATCTCAAGCGCCGAGCGCAAGGCCATTGAAACCGGAAAGGTCTTTGCCCGGCCCTTCGGCTTACCGGTCACCCCGGTCGAGGTGCTTCACGAGAATGACCGGTCTGCGACCGGATTCCTGCCACCCGACGAGTTCGAGCAGGTGGCGGACCAGTTTTTCGCTCATCCGGATCAGAGCGTACGGGGTTGGGAAACAGCACGTGGCGCACAAAAACGGATTGTCTCCGGGATCTTGGCCTGTCTGACGGATATCGAGGAAAGCGAGCCAGTGCTCTTTACAGGGCATGGGGGTGTCGGCACCTTGCTGAAATGCCACTTGATGAATGTGCCGATTTCGCGGAGCCATGACCAATCCGGCGGTGGCGGGTGCTGGTACCGGTTCGAGAAATCGGACCTCTTGCAGCAAACGGCAACGAACCTTTCCTGGGAACGGTTATCTACGGAATAAATCGGGCGGAGGTTCAGCGGTTCACCTTGTCCATGTTACGATCATGGCACCATGATGCCGCATCCCGGAGCCTTTTCGTGAGCCGATTTTTTCCGACGATTGCCACCCTCGCCTGCCTCCTTGTCTCTCCAGTGCAAGCCGGAAAGCATGACGCGGAGTTCAGGCGCTTTCTCGAGGCCGACGTCAAACCGGCGGCCCAGGCTGCCGGGGTCAAGGAAGCAACACTCTCACGGGAGCTTCAAGGGCTGACACCCGACACCTCCTTGCCCGGCCTTGTGGGTCCCGGCGGTAAGGGAACCCCGCCCAAGGTCAATTTCCAGGCAGAATTCCGGGCTCCCGCAAATTACTTCAAGAACAGCCAGTTCAACGCACTGGTGCCGGGCGGCAGACGGCTCATGAAAAAGCACGCAAGATCCCTTGCCGCCATCGAGAAACGCTACGGCGTGCCCAAGCGGATCATTCTGGCGATCTGGGCGAGAGAATCGGGCTATGGCGGCGCGAAGATCCCCCATGACGCGATCCGCGTTCTGGCGACCCGCGCCTTCATGGGCCAGCGACGGGACTTCTTCAAGGACGAACTGATCGCAGCCCTGAAGATCCTGCAAAACGGCGATGTCTCACGCAAGGCGATGAAAAGCTCCTGGGGCGGCGCCATGGGCCAACCGCAGTTCATGCCCTCGAGCTATCTGAAATACGCTGTCGATTTCGATGGCGACAATCATCCGAACATCTGGGGATCCGACATCGACACGATGGCCTCCATCGCCAACTATCTGGCCAAACATGGATGGGTCAAAGGCCGCGACTGGGGCTATGAAGTGGTCATTCCGGACAGCATCTCCTGCGCCCTCGAAGGGCCGGACAATCGAACGTCCATCTCCAAATGGGTCACCGCCGGTGTGAAACGCGTCAGCGGCCGTCCATTCCCGGACCATGAGCTTGCACGCCCCGGCAATATCCTGATGCCCGCCGGGCGCTATGGACCCGCTTTCATTGCGACCGAGAACTTCTACGTCATCAAGGAATACAACGAGAGCGACACCTATGCGCTCTTTGTCGGGCATCTTGCTGACCGCTATGGCAGCAACAAGGGCTTTGCGGCTGCCTGGAAGCCGACGAAGAAGACGACCCGGGGTGCCGTCAGAACGCTGCAGCAGGCCCTGGAAGCCAAAGGGCATGACGTCGGCGGGGCGGATGGCCTCATCGGCTTCAAGACGCGCCGATCGATCGGAAAGGATCAGGAGGCCGGCGGCTATTTCCCGACCTGCTGGGTTGGCTAGTCAGTCTTCACCACTTCCCGGATCACGATCCGGCAAATCCCGCATCATGAGCCAGGCGAGGAAGCCGATGAAGGCGAAGGTTCCAAGGTTGAGAACCGTGTCGAGCAGATCACCGACGATCATGAGGTTTTCTCCTTTGCTGACGTGTTTTCCTCCGCCAGCGCCCGCAAGAGGCAGACCATCAACACCACGGTGATGAAGACAAACGGCAGGGCTCCCAGCGCGATCAGTTTTTTCACCGCGTCCATGGAACCGGACAGGATCATCGCGTAACCCAGAACGCCCAGGAGAATGCCCCAAATCAACCGGATGCGGGGCTTGGGATCAGGATCTCCGCCCGTCGAGAAAGTGCCAAGAACGAAGGCGGCGCTGACGACACTCGTGACGATGAACAGGAACGCCGCGATGATGGTGATGATCGTGGTCATCGCCGGGAACGGCATCCGCTCCAGCAGAGCGAAGGTCGCGCGCTCGGCGTTCGCGGCGGCCTGACGCGCCAGTTCACCGGTGCCTTGCAGGGTTTCAAAAAGTCCGATGCCGCCGAAGGCACCAAACCAGATCACCGAAAAGATCGTTGGTCCGATGAGAACCCCGAGCACGAATTCCCGGATCGTGCGCCCCCTGGAAATACGCGCGACGAAAACGCCGACGAATGGCCCCCAGGCAATCCACCAGACCATGTAGGTCAACGTCCAACTGTTGAACTGCTGCGCAACATGATTGTCAAAGAAGGTGAAGGTCTCGAAGCCGCGTGGAATGAAATTCGTCAGATACTGTCCAAACGTGCCCAGGATTGAATTGAGCAGGTATTCTGTCGGGCCGAAGATCACGACAAACACCACCAGACCAATGGCAAGCAGCATGGCCAGATTGGACAGCCGGGACATGCCGCTGCCAAGGTCGATCATCAGTGGGGGAATATAGCTTGCGACCATGACGGCAAAGACGATGCCGACCAGCCAGGGCCCTGCGCCCGAGCCCCCGACAAGCACATCCACGCCATCGGCCACCTGGAAGACACCCATGGCAATGGAGCCGCCAACGCCGATCGCTATGGCGACAATCGCCATGAAGTCTGCAAGCCAGCCCAGAAGACTGGCCCAGCGCTCGCGCGGAAAGAGATAGGTGACAGGAGCACTGACGAGCATCGGTGTTCCGCGCCGAAAGCTGAAATAGGCAATGACCAGGGCGGTCGCCCCATAGATGCCCCACGCGTGAATGCCCCAGTGAAAGACGGTTGTCACAAGCGCCTGTTCCGCCGCGACCGGGTCGATCGTGAATTCCCTGGCGAAATCAAAATGGGTCAGCGGCTCCGCGACGGCCCAGAACAGCAACCCGACGCCCATGCCGGCAGCAAAAAGCATTGCAATCCAGGACGCGGTGGAGAACTCTGGCCGATCGTCATCTGCGCCCAACCGAATGTCGCCGTAACGGGAAAAAGCCAGGCCGACACAAAAGAAAAGCATGCCGGTGACCGTCAGCATCAGGAACCAGCCACGGCTGCGGAAATATTCATCGACAATGACGGAGGCGACAGAGACAAGACCCGGTGCATCGACAACGCCCCAGACCGCAATGGCCGCAATCACGACCAGAGAAACAACCAGCAATGCACGTGCGGCAATCATGTGATGTCTTTCGTTTTAGGCGAGTTCACCTTGTTGACCGCAGCGACCTTAACCGCATCTGCCGCCACGTGGAATACGTGTGCTCGGTTGATTGATGTTATATAGGCAACCAGAAAAGGCTCAAACTGGCAACATTTGGAAAAGAAGTTGCCCCTTTGCGACGACTGTGATCGATTGCCTCTGTCTCTCAAAGTTTCACGGATTACATCTTGTTCAGAAAATATTTTGAAGCTCGCTATCGCCGTTTTTGGAAATCTGTCGCCAAAAGAACAAAAACAACTTTCTTGTATGATCATCCAAGGCACGGGCGGCGGCTGTTGGATAGTACAGAACCGACATCTCGAGAGCTATACGCAGGCTATAACTACGACGATGATGCCTATGAATTCGTCGAAGCGATTTCTAAACAAGATAGAATTACAACATTTATAGACATCGGTGCGAACTGGGGCGGCTACTCGCTTCTTGGCGCGAGATGTGGCGTCCCACGAATTGAGGCATTTGAGCCAAATCGCAAGGTTTTCGGTCTGCTTGCTTCGAACATCACGCTCAACGACAAACAAACCCAGATTCGCGCTTGGAATGTCGCCGCCAGCGATGAAAATAGTGAAAGCGAACTATTTTTAGACCCTCGTGCAACAGACGTATCGACTTTGACACCTGATGCTATGCCCGAGCGCTGGAACTACAGCCATCGGCAAAGCTGTGCTGTGCGGCGGCTAGATGATTTTCTGCCGATGGAAAATGAGACCTTGATCATCAAAATCGACGTCGAAGGTGCCGAGCTGAAGGTTTTCCGCGGTATGCAGCATATTCTGAAAACCAACAAAGCTCATATACTTGTGGAATTGCTAAAGGGCGATAATGCCGCCGAGACATTTTTGAATTCACTCGGGTTTGAGAAAAAAAGGCAATTCGGAACAAATACTTATTTCGCAAACTAAATCTGATGATGCAGCCGAGTTCCCTCGCCGGGGATGACGGATACGAGCCTCATAATCCAATGCCGTTCGAGTAAAGAAAGCCGGTTCAATTTGGATTGCCGAATAATATCGGCACGGCTCTTCCCAAAGCATCTATGCGGCTAAATTTCTGCTGTAATTCGCCGACCACTCGCAATTCGGTTGCAAGTCGTCTGCGTTCTTCCCACTCAAAACCGAAAAGACTTAGAAACTGTTTTCCGGACCAGGCTGTGCTGCATCATCCTTGAACACGGCTCGCAGCGGCTCTACTCACTCACCACGCCTTCCGGGGCGGTCTCCAGGTTGAAGGCGGCGGCCATGAGAGCCTTGGTGTAGGCAGTGCGGGGCCGATCGAAAATCTCTTCCGATACGCCGGACTCCACCACCTTGCCGTTGCGCATGACGACGACTTCATTGGCCAGGGCGCGAACAACTTTCAGGTCGTGCGAGATAAACAGATAGGCGAGATCATGTTTGCGCTGCAAGTCGCGCAAGAGGTCGACGACCTGGGCCTGAACGCTCATGTCCAGAGCTGACGTCGGCTCGTCGAGCATGACGAATTTAGGTTCAAGCACCATGGCACGGGCGATTGAGATGCGCTGACGCTGCCCCCCGGAAAACTCATGCGGGTAGCGGAAGCGGGTTGAGGCATCGAGCCCAACCTCCTCCAGAGCCCTAGCGACCTTACGATCGCGCTCCGCGGCAGTCAGATCAGGGAAATGGACCAGCAACCCTTCACCGACGATGTCCGACACGGACATTCGCGGGCTCAACGCGCCAAAGGGGTCCTGAAACACGATCTGCATGTCGCGGCGGAGCGGCCGCATTTCTTTCCAGGAATTTTCCTGAATATCTGACCCGTTGAAGGAGATCCGTCCGGTGGAGGAAATCATGCGCAGGATCGCAAGTCCGAGCGTTGTCTTGCCTGACCCGCTCTCGCCCACAATCCCCAGGGTCTGACCCTTGCGGACCTTGATATCGATACCATCCACAGCCTTCACATGGTCGACCGTCTTGCGCAGAAAGCCTCGCTTGATCGGAAACCAGACCTTCAGGTCATCGGCCTGAACCACAACGGGCCTGCTGTCATTCTGGACCGGTGGCGTGCCCTTCGGCTCGGCGGCCAGGAGATGGCGCGTGTAGGAATGCTGCGGGTTATCGAAAATCTCGGCGACCGGTCCCTGCTCGACAATCTCACCGCCTGTCATGACGCAAACCCGATCGGCGAATTTGCGAACGATGCCAAGATCGTGGGTGATGAAAAGCATGGCCATGCCGCGGGCGGCCTGAAGCTCCTTCAGAAGTTTCAGAATCTGAGCCTGAACCGTGACGTCAAGCGCTGTGGTCGGCTCGTCCGCAATCAAGAGATCCGGCTCATTGGCGAGGGTCATGGCGATCATGACGCGCTGTCGCTGCCCACCGGAAAGCTGATGCGGATAGGAGTTCAGACGGGTCTCAGGATCGCGGATACCAACCTGCGTCAAAAGCTCCAGAACGCGTTGACGTGCCTTGGTATCGCTCATGCCCTGGTGGATCTTGAGGACTTCCGCGACCTGCTTTTCAACACTGTGCAGCGGGTTAAGCGACGTCATCGGCTCCTGGAAGATCATGGAGATCTCGTTGCCGCGCACCTTGCGCATGGTCTTTTCATCCGCATGCAGCAGGTCTGTTCCATTGAACAACACCTTACCTGAGGGATGAGAGGCCGACGGATAGGGCAGCAGTTTCAAGACCGAGAGTGCCGAAACAGACTTGCCCGATCCACTTTCGCCCACCAGGGCAACCGTCTCGCCCTTGTTGACGGAGAAGGAGATCTGCTTGACCGCCAGGTTCTGCTTGTCCCATTGACCGAAGGCGACAGAGAGATCTTCAACGGACAGAAGAGGAGTGTTTGCTTGGCTATTCATGATCGCTCTCCTCAGGCGAAGCTCTTGCGCGGATCAAAGGCGTCGCGAACGGCTTCGCCAATGAAGATCAACAAGCTCAGCATGAGCGAGATGACAATGAAGCCCGTAATGCCGAGCCAGGGCGCCTGAAGGTTGTTCTTGCCCTGCGCCAGGAGTTCCCCCAGTGAGGCCGACCCCGGAGGCAGGCCAAAGCCAAGAAAATCGAGCGCAGTCAACGTAGAGATCGATCCGTTCAGAATGAAGGGCATGAAAGTGAGCGTGGCGACCATGGCGTTGGGCAGGAGGTGCCGCCACATGATCGTGCGGTTGGACACGCCCAGCGCGCGAGCCGCCGCGATGTATTCAAAGTTCCGGCCCCGCAGAAACTCTGCCCGTACCACGCCAACGAGCGCCACCCACGAAAACGCCAGCAGGATCGTGAAGAGCGTCCAGAACCCGGGTATGAGTACCGAGGACACGATCAGGATCAGATAGAGCGTCGGGATCGCGGTCCATATCTCGATGAAGCGCTGGAAGATCAGGTCGACCCAGCCGCCGTAATAACCCTGCACCGCGCCTGCTGCGATGCCGATCACCGACGAGGCCAGTGTCAACGCGAGACCGAAAAGAACTGAAATGCGGAAGCCATAGACAAGGCGCGCCAACACGTCGCGTCCCTGATCGTCCGTGCCCAGCCAGTTCCAGTTGCCGACAACACAGTTTGAATCCTCAGCGCCCTCAGCATAGCGTACACAGCGCGTTTCCTTGTCCAGCATCCAGGACGGAGGCGCTGGAGCAGGCACCGGAATTTCGTTGTTCACAGTCCGATACGAATAGCGAACAAGCGGCCACATCATCCAGCCGTTGGCATTGATCTCCTCCTGGATGAAGGGATCACGATAGTCGGTCACAGCCAGAAAACCGCCGAACTTCTCCTCCGGATAGTTGACGAAGGTCGGGACCAGGAGTTCGCCCTTGTAGGACACGAGGATCGGCCGGTCATTCGTCAGGAACTCCGCCCCCATCGCCAGAACGAAGAGGATGAGAAAAATCCACAGGGACCACAAACCCCGGCGATTCGCCTTGAAGTTGGCCAGACGACGCTGGTTGATCGGCGACAATCGTCGCTTGCGCCCGTCTTGCGCACCGGTCATCGCACCTTGAACCATGGTTTCCATTGCTCAGACCTCCCGCGTTTCGAAATCGATGCGCGGATCGATCCAGGTGTAGGTCAGATCGGATAGCAGGTTCACAAGCAGGCCCATGAGCGAGAAAATATAGAGCGTGGCGAAGACCACCGCGTAGTCCCTGTTGATCACCGATTCAAAGCCAAGCAACCCAAGACCGTCGAGCGAGAAGATCGTCTCGATCAGCAGGGATCCGGCAAAGAAGGAGGAGATGAAGGCTCCCGGAAAGCCAGCAACGACGATCAGCATGGCATTGCGGAAAACGTGCCCGTAAAGCACCTGCCGCTCGTTCAGGCCCTTGGACCGGGCCGTGACCACATATTGCTTGCGGATCTCGTCGAGGAAGGAGTTTTTGGTCAGCAAAGTGGTCGTGGCAAAGGCCGAGAGCACCATCGCAGTCAGCGGCAGGGCCAGGTGCCAGAAGTAGTCCAGAATGCGCGCCGGCCAGGACATGGCTTCCCAGTTCTCCGAGGTGAGCCCGCGCAAGGGGAAGAGATCCAGAAACGAGCCGCCGGCAAACAGAACGATCAGCAGGACCGCGAAAAGGAAGCCCGGTATGGCATAGGCGACGACGATCACACCTGAGGTCCAGACGTCAAATCGAGACCCATCGGACACAGCCTTGCGGATCCCGAGAGGGATCGACACCGCGTAGGATAGAAGCGTCATCCAGAGCCCGAGTGAAATGGAGACCGGCATTTTTTCCGCAATCAGATCGACGATCTTGATGTCGCGGAAATAACTCTCGCCGAAATCGAAACGGGCGTAGTCCCAGAGCATCGTGAGAAAACGCTCAAGCGGTGGCTTGTCGAAACCGAATTGCGCTTCGAGCTCCTTGATGAAGTCCGGGTCGAGCCCTTGCGCGCCGCGGTACTTGGAGCTGACGCTCTCACCGGCAACACTACCGCCAGCTGCGTCGCCACCGCCGCCTCCCATGTCCGATCCGCCGCCGCTGATGCGGGCCGTCGCGGAGACATCCGTGCCCGAAAGCTGTGCGATCACACGCTCCACAGGCCCGCCGGGTGCGAACTGGATAATGAAGAAGTTGATTGCCATGATGCCGACGAGGGTCGGGATCATCAGCAGGAGCCGTCGAAGGATATAGGCGCCCATGTTCTTGTTCTATCGCCTCGTCTTGTGCACTTAGCCGGCCTTGCCGATCTTCTTTGCCTTTTCCAGATCCAGCCACCAAGTGGTCTCGACCGGGAAGTCGTAAAATGGTGGCCTTTCCGGATAGCCGAACATATCCCAGAGGGCCACGGTATGAACCGGCTTGGTCCATTGAGGCACCCAGTAGTGTCCCGGTCTGAGGACACGATCGAGGGCGCGGGCCGCGACCGTCATGTCCTCACGGCTCCTGGCCGACAATGCTGTTTCCATCAGGGCGTCAACCACCGGATCGGCAATGCCCGCCAGATTGTAGCTGCCCTTGGTTCCAGCGGCTTCAGAGCCCCAGAACTGGCGGATGCTGTCACTCAATGTCGCCGTCAGGGAAAACCGGCGGCTGGCCACTTCAAAGTCGAAGTCATTCAGCCGTGCCTGATACTGGGCAAGGTCAACGAGGCGGAAGTTTGCCTTGATCCCGAGCCGCTCGAGATTCTTGATATATGGCAGGACGATACGCTCATATCCTGGGGAATTGTTGAGAAATTCAATCGTGAGCGGTTTTCCGGTTGGCCCCACCAGCACAGAGCCGTCACGGGTATAGCCCGCCTCGGTCAACAGGCGAGAGGCTTCGCGAAGCATGGTCCTATCAAAGCCGGATCCATCTGAAACCGGCTGTACATAGAGATCGCCAAAGATCTCGTCTGACGCCTGCCCCCGGAAGGGTTCAAGCAGGGCAAGCTCTTCCGGGGACGGCATGCCCTGAGCCATCATGTCCGAATTCTGGAAGAAGGATTGGGTGCGGGTATAGATCCCGTAGAACAGCGACTTGTTCGACCATTCGAAGTCAAACGCATAGCCAATGGCCCGGCGCACGCGCGGGTCCGAGAATTTGTCCAGCCTGGTGTTGAAGAACCAGCCTTGGGCACCTGCAGGCCTGTTGTCCGGAAACTCCTTGCGGATCACCCGGCCGTCCTCGACCGCAGGGAAATTGTATTCCGTCGCCCAGATCTTCGAGCTGAACTCTTCCTGAAAGGTCACATTTCCCTTCTTGAAGGCTTCGAAAGCGACTTGATACTCGCGGAAGAATTCGAGGCGCAGCACATTGAAGTTCGAATGCCCGACCGACACCGGCAAGTCCTTGCCCCAATAGTCCTCGACCTTGTGATACTCGAGGTAGCGTCCGACGGCATGTTTGCCGACCTTGTACGGGCCTGAAGACAGCGGCGGCGTCAGGGTCGTCTGCTTGAAGTCGTAGGCGGTGTAGTACCGCTTGGAAAAGATCGGCAGTTCCGCAACCACCAGCGGCAGCTGCCGTGTCTGCTTGCCTGTGAAGCGAACGGCGACCCTGTGGGTGTCCAGAACTTCGGCATCGAGAAGTTCGCCCAGGACCTGGCTGATCTGAGGATGACCATCGGCCTTGAGCAGGATCAGCGAGAAGGCAACATCTTCCGCCGTGAGCTTCGACCCGTCATGAAAACGGGCCTCGGGACGCAGATTGAAGATGTAGGTGTTGCCGTCCTCCTCGATCTCGACGCTTTCGGCAATGAGTCCGTAGAGTGCGGCCGGTTCATCCAGAGCGCGCGCCATCAAGCTGTCAAAGCAGAGCTCCATGCGTGGAGGCGCATCGCCCTTCAGGATGAAGGAGTTGAGCGTGTTGAAGGTGCGCGGATTTTGATTGTAAGACCAGCTCGGCGCCCGGAAGACGAAGATGCCGCCCTTCGGAGCATCCGGATTGATGTAGTCGAAATGCTGGAAATCAGCCGGATATTTCAAGTCACCGAAGACAGATAGTCCGTGACGCTGGTCGCTGGCGAAAGCGCTCACTGGACCGAGTGGCAGGCTGGCAGCCAGGGCACTGCCGCCGGTCAGCTTCAGAAACCGCCGGCGATTTGTCTCCAGGGGCGCCCTCATTTCGCGACCCCTGTCTTGGCGGCCTTCGCCTCGTCGTACCACCAGATCGTCGGGAAGCCGTTGGAATACTCCGGGATGTTCTCCGGATGGCCAAAGCGATTCCAGCGGGCTGTGCGATCGATATCGAGATACCATTGCGGAATAACATAGTGGTTGTGCATCAGGACCCGGTCGAGGGCACGCGTCGCGGCGACGAGTTCCTCGCGATCCCCTGCGAAGATCACCTTCTCAATCAGCGCGTCGACGCCTGGATCCTTGATGCCGGCGTAATTGTAGGACTGCTGCTTGTCCGCACTTTCCGAGCCCCAATAGTCGCGCTGTTCATTGCCCGGTGACAGGGATTGGGCCCAGAGCAGGGTCGCCATATCGAAGTCACGGCTGCGAACGCGATTTATGTACTGCGGTGTATCGAGGACGCGGATGGTCAGATCAATACCAATCAGCTTGAGATTGTTGGCAAAGGGCAGAACATATCGCTCCGCACTCGGATCCTGGGCAATAAACTCGATCGTGAAGGGTTCACCAGTGTCGGCGTTGACGAGCTTGCGTCCTTCAAGCTTGTAACCTGCGGCCTTCATGAGCGTCAGAGCCTTCCGCAAGTTTTGACGCTGCTGCTGTGGGCCACCGCCAACCGGGTTCTCGTATTCCTCAGTGAAGACCGATGCCGGAACCAGATCGCGGACACTTTCCAGGATTTCAAGTTCCCGGCCTTCAGGAAGACCTGTCTGCGCCAATTCGGTTCCCGCGAAAAAGGACGAGATGCGCTTGTACTGATCGAAGAAAGACGTGCGGTTGATGCTCTCGAAATCGAAGGCGTAGTTCAGTGCTTCGCGTACCCGCCCGTCCTGGAATTTCTCCCGGCGCAGGTTGGGGACGAATGCCTGCATGATGGCGGAGCCATGGTCGGGGAATGTTTCCAGAACCACCTTGCCTTTTTTCACCGCCGGAAAGTCATAGGCCGTCGCCCAGTTCTTGGCGATGCTCTCCCTTCGCCAATCATATTGGTCGCCCTTGAAAGCCTCCAGAAGCACCGCGCTGTCGCGGTAGGAGTCATAGCGAATTTCGTCGAAATTATCGGTCCCGACCTTTACCGGCAGATCCTCGGCCCAATAGTCCTTGACGCGCTCGTAGGTGACCCGGCGATTGAAGGAGAAATCCCGGACCTTGTAGGGACCGGAGCCCAAAGGGGCTTCCTGAAGGCCGCTGGCGATATCGCGAGGCTTGCCGCTGGCGTTGGTGCCTTCCCACCAGTGCTTTGGCAAGATCAGCAGCTGGCCCATGATGTGGGGTAGCTCGCGGTTGTTTTTGGTATCGAATTCAAAGCGAATGACGCCGCCGGGAAGCTCCTCGGCACTGGTGACATTCTTGTAGTAGAATTTTTCCCGCGGGCTTAGTTCCGTGGCCTTCTCGAACGACCAGATGACGTCCGCTGCGGTGATCGGCTCGCCATCATGCCAACGGGCCTTGGGATTCAGACGGTATTCGACCCAGGAAAAGTCCTCCGGGTAGCGAAGTGCTTCCGCAATGAGCCCGTATTGCGCGCTGATATTGAGCTCATCCAAAGAACTTTCCATCAATGTCTCATAGACGAGGCCAACACCGGGTGCCGGATTTCCCTTGGGCAAAATCGGATTGAAGGTGTCAAAGCCTCCAGACGTGGAAAGACGCACGAGGCCGCCTTTGGGTGCGTCCGGGTTCACATAGTCGAAATGGGAGGCGTCAGCGCCATACTTCGGCTCACCGGTCAGGGCCGTTGACTGATGCCACTCCGGTTCCGATGCAAGAGCCGGTACTGCGGTGCCTGCAAATGACAGCCCCAACAGAACGCCTGTCAGAAGGCTTTTCAACGTCCCGGATCGCCGTGTGTGGCCTGTCATCCAATTCCTCCGTCTTCGCCCATGGGCTGCGGCTCGTTATCGAGCCGGCATCGAATACATCTCTTATTGCGATACTAGGGGAGACAATAGGTCGCCGTCACGTGTTCCGGCGACACATGACAGAAATTTAAGGCAAAGCTTGAAACGACTTGCCGGTTTTCACGAGGGTGGCGCGTGTGGTTTTGCCCGGATGCCACTGCCCTTGACCTATCGATCACGACCTCAACCGGACAGCAAAAAAGGCTGCGCCTTGCGACGCAGCCTTTCAATTCGACAGGGCGCACCCTTCAAGCTCCAGCCTTACTCGGCAGCTGGCAGCGGAACAGGATCGCTCGCCTGCTCACGCAGATAGGCAATCATGTTGGCCCGATCTGCAGGTTTGCGCAGACCCGCAAAGCCCATGGATGTGCCCGGGATATGGTCCTTCGGCTTGATCAGGAAGGCTTCGAGTTCTTCGAAGGTCCAGGCCGGATGAGTTTCCGCGTATGCGGTCATGGCTGACGAATAGGCAAAGCCTTCGTGAGACGCAGGCGCGCGGCCAACAATGCCCCAGAGCGCAGGACCGACCTTGTTGGCGCCACCTTCATCGAAGGAGTGGCAAGCGGCGCACTTCTTGGCAACCTTTGCGCCGTCGTCAGCGCTTGCCGAAGCAAGACGAATGGCGATTGGCTCAACCTCTTCGACATCGGGCGCCGCGCCTGCGGCCTGCGAGTCTGCACTCGCAACCACGATTTCATACCCAGGTTTGCCCGGAATCGTCGGTTTAAAGATGATATCCGATACAATTCCGACACCCATGGTCAGAAGAAGCACCATCAAGACCGCACCAGCGACCTTATTCAGCGTGAAGGAATCCATTCTCTCCGGCTCCAAAGCTAATACGCGTCCGGGTCCGCAACTTTCGTCACGGACCCATTAAGCTTTTCGATTTGGGCGGACCCTACAAATTTTTTGACGCCGCTGTCCATAGGTATAAAAGGACTCACGGTACGACATTCGGACGCGGCTAAGCGCGCCGCTTTGTCCCGCACGTTGTTTTTGAACCGGAGTCCCTCGTGACCAGCGCCCTTGTCGTCATTCCCGCCCGCCTCAATGCCACCCGCCTGCCGCGCAAGCCCTTGGCAGATATCTGCGGAAAACCAATGATTGTTCGCGTTCTGGAACAGGCACAAAACGCTGACATCGGACCGGTCGTCGTTGCCTGTGACGATGACAGCATTGCACAGGCGGTGAGTGATCATGGCGGCAAGGCTGTCATGACCCGCGCGGATCATGAATCAGGCTCTGACCGGATTCAGGAAGCAGCCGATGCAATCGACCCTGCAAGAAACCACGATGTGGTTCTCAATCTGCAAGGAGATGTGCCATTGATTGCCCCCGAAGCGATTCGGGCTGCCTTTGCGCCATTGGCTGACCCTGGCGTTGATATCGGTACGATCATGACGGAGATTCGCGAAGAGCAATTCCGCAACGACCCAAGTTTCGTCAAAGCCGTCGTCACACCTCTGGCTTCGACAGCCTATCGCGCGCTCTATTTCACCAGAGCCACGGCCCCCACAGGCGACGGCCCGCTCTTTCAGCACATCGGTGTTTATGCCTATCGCAGGGCCGCGCTCGACCGGTTCGTCGCACTGCCGGCCTCTCCCTTGGAGGTGCGCGAGAAGCTGGAACAGTTGCGCGCCCTCGAAAACGGCATGCGCATTGATGTCTCGCTGATCGACACGGCGCCCATGGATGTGAATACACCTGACGACCTGGAACGGGCCCGAGCCGCTGTTTCCGCGCAATAGTTGCCATTCTCTGGTATGTATCGCCAAACTTGATCGAGGAATGAAGAGTACCGATGTCTGACCGCAAGAAGATCGTCTTTCAGGGCGAAACCGGCGCCAACTCACATATGGCATGCAGCGACGCCTACCCTGACTTTGAAGCCATCCCTTGCGCGACCTTCGAGGATTGTTTTTCAGCACTGGAAAATGGCGATGCAGAACTGGGCATGATCCCGGTCGAGAACTCGGTCGCCGGGCGCGTGGCCGACATTCATCACCTTTTGCCCAAGTCCAGCCTGCATATCATCGGCGAATACTTCATGCCGATCCGCTTTCAGCTGATGGCACCCAAGGGAGCCCCGCTTGAGGGCCTGAAGAGCGTTCAGAGCCATGTCATGGCACTTGGACAATGCCGAAACATCATTCGCGAACTCGGCCTCAACGCCGTCGTCGGAGCGGACACCGCAGGGTCTGCCCGTCAGATCGCCGAGCGCGATGACCCGACGGCCGCAGCGCTCGCACCGCGCATGGCCGCTGACGTCTATGGCCTTGATATCCTGCGGGAAGATGTTGAGGACGCAGCCCACAACACCACACGGTTCCTGATCCTGTCCCGAGACGATCGCAAGGCAGCCAATTCCGGGCAACCGATCATCACGACCTTCATCTTCCGCGTCCGAAACGTGCCTGCTGCGCTTTACAAGGCGCTTGGCGGCTTCGCGACCAATGGCGTCAACATGACAAAGCTGGAATCCTACCAACTTGAAGGGCAGTTCTTTGCTTCGATGTTCTATGCGGACATTGAGGGCCATCCGGACGACCCGTCCGTCAGCCTCGCCCTCGAAGAACTGCGATTCTACTGCGCCGAGTTCAAGATGCTTGGCGTCTACAACGCCAGCCCATTCCGCGAGAAAATCAGGGAACCCGAAGCCAACCGGGCCCTGCGCCCGACGCCGGAAATCTAATGCAGTCGACCATCAGGAAATCTAAATGACCGAAATCAAGTATGATGCCCTGTGCATCGGCAATGCCATCTGTGACGTCTTCGCCCACGTGGAAGAAGACTTCCTGGTTCAGGAAAATCTCGTCAAAGGCTCGATGCGGCTGATCGACACTGAAGAGGCCGTTCGCCTTTACGAGAAGATGGGGCAGACCGTTCGCATTTCCGGCGGCAGCGCCGGCAACACGGCCGCAGGCATCGCCTCCCTTGGCGGAAATCCGGCGTTTTTCGGCAAGGTGGCCGAGGATGAACTCGGTGACAGCTATGCCCACGACATGAAAGGCACCGGAGTTCACTTCGAAACGCCGCGTCTTGTTGACAGTGATCCGACTGCTCGCTCCATGATCCTGATCACTCCGGACGGTGAGCGGACCATGAATACCTATCTGGGCGCCTGCACCCGATTTGGCCCCGCCGACGTGGACCCGGAGATCGTCAAGGCGTCCGCAATTACCTACATGGAAGGCTACCTTTGGGATCCTGAAGAGGCGAAGAAAGCGTTCCTGGAAGCCGCCAGGATCGCCCACGCGAATGATCGCAAGGTCGGTATCACCCTGTCAGATTCCTTCTGCGTTAACCGGTATCGGTCAGAGTTCCTCGGTCTTCTGAAAGACGGCGTGGTCGACGTCATGTTCGCCAATGAACATGAACTGAAGGCTCTCTACGAGACAGCTGATCTGGACACGGCCATTGGCGCGGCCCGCGACTGTGGCGCTCTGACGGCACTGACCCTCGGCGAGGACGGCGCAATGGCGATCACCGCGACCGAGATTGTCAAAGCCGAGGCCAAAGCTGTTGATGAAGTGGTCGACCTCACTGGCGCCGGCGACCTTTTCGCCTCCGGTTTCCTGTTTGGCCTGGCTCGGGATTACGATCTGAAGTCCGCGACGGAACTGGGCTGCCTGTGCGCCTCGAACGTGATTGGGCATGTGGGCGCTCGCCCTGAAAAGCCACTGAAGGCGATCGCCGAGCAGGGCGGCTTTGAAGTCTGAGCCCATTACGATCACCAAAAACCAAAAAAGGCGGCCGATTGGCCGCCTTTTTCATATTCAAACACAATGCACTATCAGTCAGCGAGATCTTCGACGCTGATAACCTTGCCATCTTCATCCAGGCGGTAGATGACCGGCGCGCCTGTGCCCAGTTCACGTTTCAGGATCTCTTCCGGCGACAATCCTTCGAGTTCCATAATCAAGGAACGCAGGGAGTTGCCATGGGCAGCGACAATCGTCCGTTTGCCTGACAACACCTGAGGGAGGATTTCCGTGCGGTAGTAAGGCAGAACGCGTTCAGCCGTCATCTTGAGGCTTTCTCCGCCCGGAGGCGGTATATCGAAGGAACGGCGCCAAATGTGGACCTGCTCTTCGCCAAACTGCTGACGCGCCTCATCCTTGTTCATGCCCGTGATGTCGCCATAGTCGCGCTCGTTCAGAGCCTGATCCTTGATCGTCTCCAGACCTTGTTGGCCGAGCTCTTCAAGAATGAGTGTCAGCGTCTTCTGGGCGCGCTGCAGAACAGACGTATATGCAATGTCGAACTGCAGCTTCATGTCATGCAATTGCACGCCAGCATTCTTGGCTTCGGCAACACCCTGTTCCGTAAGGTCAGGATCCTTCCAGCCGGTGAACAGGTTTTTCAGATTCCACTCGCTTTGACCGTGGCGGACAAGCACCAAAAGGCGTTCCATAACCGATCTCCCAATTTCTCAACAAAATGTCAGTCGTTCAGGCCGAGAACATCGGCCATCGAATAAAATCCGGGCTTCTTGTCGAAAGCCCAAAGCGCTGCCTTGACTGCACCCTTCGCAAACAACTGGCGATCTTCCGCACGATGGGTCAGCTCCATGCGCTCCCCCTCGCCGGCGAAAATCACCGAGTGTTCACCAATCACCGAACCACCACGAAGGGTGGCGAAACCAATGTCGCCGCTCTTGCGGGCGCCGGTGATCCCGTCCCGTGAGCGTACAGAGTGTTCAGCCAGAGGGATTTGACGCCCTTCGGCTGCCGCTTCACCAAGCAACAATGCGGTTCCCGAAGGCGCATCAACCTTATGCTTGTGATGCATCTCGAGAACCTCGATATCAAAGTCCGCATCAAGAGCCAGAGCCGCTTTTTTAACCAGTGCGGCCAAGAGATTGACGCCAAGGCTCATATTGCCCGACTTTACGATTCGCGCATGACGTGCAGCCGCAAAAAGTGGTTTATCCTCATCTTCCGCCCAACCGGTTGTGCCAATCACGTGGACGATGCGCGCCTGAGCTGCAAGTTCGGCAAATTCGAGAGACGCAACCGGGGCGGTGAAATCCAGAACGCCATCAGCTGCCGCGAAGGCGGAAAGCGCATCTTCCGTGACCGCAATGCCAAGTTTTCCAACGCCGGCCAGTTCACCGATGTCCTGACCAAGAAATTCGGAGCCGCTGCGCTCGATCGCGGCACAAACGCGCGCGCCTTCGGTTTCAGCTACGGCGCGCACGAGTGCGCGGCCCATCCGGCCAGCAGCGCCGACAACAACTAGGCGCATTTCACTCATGCCTATCCCCATCTTGAAACAAGTGGATGCGGTATAGCAGCTTCGTGAGACTTCGCAAATCGTCCTGGAAGCGCCAACCACAAACGAAAACAGGGCGGAACCGAAAACCGGATCCGCCCTGTTTCAGATCATTCAATTCGAAAGCTTAGCCCTGCTCGGCTTCTTTTTCGATTTCCTTGCCTGTCTCCTGGTCAACGACCTTCATGGAGAGGCGAACCTTGCCACGCTCATCGAAGCCCATGAGCTTGACCCAGACCTTGTCACCTTCCTTGATCACGTCGGTGACCTTGGCAACCTTGCGTGGAGCAAGCTGGGAAATGTGCACGAGGCCGTCCTTGGCGCCGAAGAAGTTCACGAATGCACCGAAATCGACGCACTTCACGACCGTACCCTCGTAGATCACGCCAACTTCAGGCTCAGCTGCGATGGAATTGATCCAGTTCACAGCAGCCTGGATGGCCTTGCCATCGGAAGATGCGATCTTGACGGTGCCGTCGTCTTCGATGTTGACCTTTGCGCCGGTCTTCTCGACGATTTCACGGATGACCTTGCCGCCCGAACCAATGACTTCACGGATCTTGTCGACCGGGATTTTCATCACTTCGATGCGTGGCGCATGTTCGCCGAGCTCGGCGCGGCCTTCGGAGATGGCGCTCGCCATTTCGCCGAGGATATGCACGCGGCCGTCTTTCGCCTGAGCGAGCGCGACCTTCATGATCTCTTCGGTGATGCCCTGGATCTTGATGTCCATCTGCAGCGCAGTGATGCCGTTTTCGGAACCTGCAACCTTGAAGTCCATGTCGCCGAGGTGATCTTCATCGCCAAGGATGTCGGACAAGACTGCGAAACGCTCGCCTTCCTTGATCAGACCCATTGCGATGCCGGCCACAGGCGCCTTGAGCGGAACACCGGCGTCCATGAGAGCCAGAGACGTGCCACAAACGGTTGCCATGGAAGACGAACCGTTCGACTCGGTGATCTCGGAAACCACGCGAAGGGTGTATGGGAACTCATGATGCGCAGGGAGCATCGGGTTCACTGCACGCCATGCGAGCTTGCCATGACCGATTTCACGACGTCCCGGGGAGCCCATGCGGCCCGTTTCACCGACCGAGTAGGGCGGGAAGTTGTAGTGCAGCATGAAATGGGACTTGTAGGTGCCTTCCAGAGCGTCGATGAACTGCTCATCTTCGCCTGTGCCAAGGGTTGCTACGACGAGGCCCTGTGTCTCACCACGGGTGAAGAGCGAGGAGCCATGAGCGCGCGGCAGGATACCAACTTCCGACGTGATCGCACGGACGGTGGACAGGTCACGGCCATCGATGCGCGAACCGGTGTCGAGAATGGCGCCACGAACGATCTCGGCTTCGAGATGTTTGAATTCACCGCCAAGAACGGTTGCTTCAGGAGCGTCTTCGCCGCCGTTGTCGATCAGCGCTTCAACAACCTTGGCCTTGGCCGCGTCGACAGCGTTCTTGCGCTCGGTCTTCGAGGTAATCGCGTAAGCGGCCTTGAGATCATCCCCGGCCAGACCCTTGATCTGCTCATAAAGAGCGGAGTGGTCAGGCATGGAAAATTCACGCGGCTCTTTTGCAGCTGTCTCGGCCAACTTGATGATTGCATCGATCACCGGCTGGAAGCCCTTGTGACCGAACATCACGGCGCCGAGCATCGTGTCTTCGTCCAGTTCCTTGGCTTCGGACTCAACCATCAGGACAGCGTCCTGGGTACCTGCGACAACGAGGTCGAGGGCAGACTCAGCCATGTCGTCGATCAGCGGGTTCAAAACGAACTCACCGTTGATCATGCCAACGCGTGCGCCACCGATCGGGCCCATGAAGGGAACACCGGAGATCGTCAGGGCTGCGGAAGCCGCAACCATGGCCAGCATGTCGGGAGCGTTTTCCATGTCGTGCGACAGAACGGTGATCACCACCTGGGTGTCGTTCTTGTAGCCATCAGCGAACAGCGGACGGATCGGACGGTCGATCAGGCGCGAGGTGAGCGTCTCATGCTCGGAAGGACGTCCTTCACGCTTGAAAAAGCCACCCGGGATCTTGCCCGCAGCATATGCTTTTTCCTGATAGTTTACGGTCAGCGGGAAAAAATCCTGACCAGGCTTCGGCGACTTCGCGGAAACAACAGTGGCGAGTACCTTGGTATCGCCATAGGTCGCCATCACGGCGCCGTCGGCCTGACGGGCAATCTTGCCGGTTTCGAATACGAGCGGACGACCGCCCCATTCGACTTCTACACGATGAACATCAAACATCATGATTCCTTACAGCTTCGTCCCGAGCTGCGGTCTTCGAACCGCGCATCTGTTCGGGACATTTATCGGTCGACCCCGTATGGGCCGGTTACCGATATGACAAGCCACGGGCAAGACGACAAGCGGCTTCCGTTTTGATCCGAAAGCGGCCGGCAATCCTGCCCCATGACCGTCACGTGTCTTCCTATAGTAAAACGCGGCGGGCAAATCCACCCGCCGCGTTTTTTGACCAGACCTGTTAGCGGCGAATGCCCAGGCGTTCGATCAGAGTCTTGTAACGCTCTTCGTTCTTGCCGCGGACGTAGTCCAGCAGCGAACGGCGCGTTGCAACCATCTTCAAGAGGCCGCGGCGGGAATGGTTATCCTTGCCATGATCCTTGAAGTGACCCGTGAGGTTGTTGATCCGCTCGGTCAGAATTGCGACCTGGACTTCCGGAGAACCCGTGTCGCCTTCCTTGATGGCGTATTCTTTCATCAACTCAGCTTTGCGCTCAGTGGTAATCGACATCGCTCTTTCCTTTCGAAGATGCAGCCGGGCACGCCCGACTTTAGATGGTGCCGGAAAACCGGCCTGATCCGCACCGTCACCAGAGCCGAGATGTCGGTCAGCAAAGGTTGGTACGGACGAATTGAGCCAACAGGCCCAATGGCGGCGGAATATGGCGGAAAACCTTCGCCATTTCCAGTGATTTCTTGGGGAGCCGCGAAGCGCGACCTAGCCAAGGTTAAAGACACGCGCCGGCTGGAAGCGGCCCTTGTCGATGGCGCCGATGGCAACAGGCTCGCCGGCGTGGCTGGCAAAGGCGGTTTCGCAGTTCAAAGGCGCCTCCCGGCCACGTAGCAAAATCGCCATTCCCTGACGAATTTTCCCGGCATCCTCGAGAGAAACCGGGAGCTCGAGAAGATTGTCCATCGCTTCGCGAACCGGGCGGATAAACTCATCGACCAGAGCCTCGATGCCCTCGCCTTCTTCGCGCTCGTCGGCAGCTTCCAGCAGATCGTCAAGCGTAACCATGTCCTCTTCGCCAAACGGCCCGACAAGAAGACGCCTCAGTTCGGTGACGTGGCCGCGCGTTTCAAGACGCCGGCCAAGATCGCGGGCCAGCGCGCGCACATAAGTGCCCTTGCCGCACTCTGCCTCGATCACCGCACGGTTTTCATCCGGACATTCGACAAGGTGAAGGCGATGAACATCGATGGGCCGCGCCTCAAGTTCGATGTCAGCGCCATCGCGTGCAAGATCATAGGCGCGTTCGCCATCGACCTTGATCGCGGAGAAAATCGGCGGCACCTGCATGATCGTGCCGACGAATTCCGGCAGGACAGCCTCGATATCAGCAGCCTGCGGCCGGACGTCGGAAGTCGCGGTCACTTCGCCTTCAGTGTCATCAGTGGTGGTTTCCGCGCCCCAGGTCACTTCGAAACGATAAACCTTGCGCCCGTCCATCACGAAAGAGACGGTTTTGGTCGCCTCGCCGAAAGCCAGAGGCAGACAGCCTGATGCCCGTGGATCGAGTGTGCCGGCATGGCCGACTTTTTGCGGTGACAGGATCCGCTTGATCTTGCCGAGTGCGTCGTTGGACGTGATGCCATAAGGCTTGTCGAGCACCAGCCATCCGTTGATCGCGTTGCGTTTTCTTTTGACTTGTTTTTGACGCGCCATGAAGGGTCCGATTGTGTCTTGAAGCCGGTCGCCGCAAGGAGCTTTGCCTCGCGCCAATTGCAACCGCGCCGGAATGCCTGAAACTCAGTCCTGGTCGTCGTCGCTGTCAGCGTCCGTTGCCAGGTCTCTGGAAACGCCCGGCGAATGCAGCAGGCTTTCGATCCGGTCATCGTCATCGAAGCGTGTATCGAGCACGAAGCGGAGATCTGGCGAATATTTCATGGTCATCCGGCGGGACACCAGGCCACGCAGATATTTCGCGCAACGGTTCAGCGCCTTTTCGATCTTCTCGCCGTCACCACCGCCAAGCGGCATGAAAAGGCAGGATGCGAGGCGCAAATCCGGTGTCATGCGAACTTCCGGGATGGTCACAATGACGCCCTCGAGTTCAGGATCGGCGATTTCACCGCGTGTCAGAATGTCCGACAGCTCCTTGCGCACAAGTTCACCGACGCGCAACTGCCGCTGCGAAGGGCCTTTGGCACCCTGTCCGTGTTGTCGTGTCATGATTTCAATCCATTTCCTGCGCTGGCAGACCGGCGCCAAATGCAACACGCCGGCGCGGCTGAAAATGCGGCGCCGGCGTATTTGATTTTACAGAACCCTGACTATCAGAGCGAACGAGCGAGATGCTCAACGCGGAAACATTCGATGACGTCGCCTGCGCGCATGTCCTGATAGTTGACGAAGTTCATGCCGCATTCCTGACCGGATTCGACAGACTTGACCTCGTCCTTGAAGCGCTTGAGCGTACCCAGCTTGCCTTCGTGGATGACGACGTCGTCGCGAATGAGGCGGACTTCCGCGCCACGCTCGACCATGCCTTCGGTAACCAGACAACCTGCGACCTTGCCGACCTTGGAAATGTGGAAGATCTCCTTGATCTCCGCATTGCCGAGGAACGTCTCGCGCCGTTCCGGAGACAGAAGACCGGACATCGCCGCTTTGATGTCATCCACGAGATCGTAGATGATGTTGTAATAGCGGATCTCGATGCCATCGCTTCTGGCCGCTTCGCGAGCCTGCTTGTTGGCACGAACGTTAAAGCCGATGATCGGAGCCTTGGAAGCAGCTGCAAGCGTAACGTCACTTTCCGTGATGCCACCAACACCGGACATCAGGATCCGTGCGCTGACCTCATCGGTGCCCAGTTCATTGAGCGCATGGACGATGGCCTCGACAGAACCCTGCACATCACCCTTGAGGACAAGCGGGAATTCCTTGCGGCCAGTTTCCTGCAGCCGGTTCATCATCTGCTCAAGCGAACCACGGGCGCCAGAGGCAACAACGGACGCCTTCTCGCGGATCTGACGCTGACGGTAGTCAACGATCTCACGAGCGCGGGCTTCGTTCTCGACAACGGCGACCATGTCACCAGCTGCCGGCGTGCCCTGGAAACCGAGAACTTCGACCGGCTTGGAAGGACCAGCCTCTTTCACCTGATCGCCATTTTCATCGAGCATCGCGCGAACACGGCCCCACTCGGCACCCGCAACAACGATGTCGCCCGGGCGCAGAGTGCCCTTCTGGACGAGAACGGTCGCAACAGGGCCACGGCCACGGTCGAGCTGTGCTTCAACGACAATACCTTCGGCCGTCCGGTCCGGATTGGCCTGAAGTTCGAGAACTTCAGACTGCAGCAGGATCATTTCCAGCAGCTTGTCTAGATTCGTGCCGTCCTTGGCCGAGACTTCAACGTCGATGACGTCACCGCCCATGCCTTCGACAACAATCGAGTCTTGAAGCAGTTCGGTGCGAACACGGTTCGGATCTGCACCCGGCTTGTCGATCTTGTTGATCGCAACGATGATCGGAACATCGGCAGCCTGGGCATGCGCGATGGCTTCCTTGGTTTGCGGCATGACACCGTCATCAGCAGCAACCACAAGGATCACGATATCGGTCGACTTCGCACCGCGAGCACGCATCTGCGAGAAGGCAGCGTGGCCCGGAGTATCGATGAAGGTGACCTTGTTGCCACCCTGTTCGACCTGGTACGCGCCGATGTGCTGAGTGATGCCGCCGGCTTCGCCAGTCACAACCTTCGAGTTGCGGATGGCATCAAGCAAGGACGTTTTACCGTGGTCGACGTGGCCCATGATGGTCACGACAGGCGGACGCGACTGCATTGTGCCGTCATCGTCCTCGGTGGAGAACAAGCCTTCTTCAACGTCCGCTTCGGAGACGCGCTTGACCGTGTGGCCCATTTCAACGGCGATGAGCTCAGCGGTATCCGCATCGATCACATCGTTGATCTTGAGCATCTGGCCCTGCTTCATGAGCAGCTTGATCACATCCACAGACCGTTCGGTCATGCGGTTCGCCAGTTCCTGGATGGTGATTGCCTCAGGCAGCGTGACTTCACGCATGACCTTTTCGCGCACCACCTGCTGACCGCCACGCTTTTCCTTCTCGCGGCGACGACGCAGCGATGCCAGCGAACGCGAACGCTGTTCGTCGTTGCCACCGGTCGCGGCGGAAATCGTCAACTTCGAGCGACGGCGATCGTCGCCGGTACGCGGGCGTGTCGTCGTCGGGGCAGGAGCTGCTTTCTGACGCTTGACCGGACGAAGCGGCTGCTTGCGGCTGTCATCTTCCGCAGGCTTTTCGTCGCGTCCAGCGGCCGGACGTGCAGCTGCGCCAGCCGGCTTGTCAGCGCGGGCACCACCTTGTGCAGGCCTGGCTGCTGCCGGAGCCGGCTTGGCTGGAGCCGCGGCCGCAGCCTTTGCGTCTTCCTCAGCCTTCAACGCAGCCTGCTTGGCTTCTTCAGCTTCGCGAATCTTGCGCGCTTCTTCTTCCGCCTTCAGTCGAGCTTCTTCCTCGACCTTGCGGCGCGCTTCTTCCTCGGCACGACGCTTGGCGTCGATCTCGGCCTGCTTGCGCTCTTCGACTTCGCGAACCTGCGCCATCTTGAGCGCTGCACTGCGTGCTGCCGCTTCTTCCTTGGTCAGCGTCCGCAGAACGTTGCCGCCCTTCTGCTGCCGTTGGCCAGAAGCACCTGCAGCACGACGTGCTGCCTGTTGTGCGTCCGGCTGCGGCTTGCGCGGAGCTACCTCGGCAGGCTTTTCAAGCCGCTGTGTCTGAAGCGCGGGCTGTTCAGCCTTGGGCTCCTGACCCGGCACGACGACACGACGCTTCTTTTTTTCCACGACGACGGCTTTGGACCGGCCGTGCGAGAAGGACTGGCGAACAGTCCCCTGGTCACCACCACCCCTTTTGATGCCGAGCGTTTTCCGCTCAACACTGATTGTCTTGTCGCCTGGGTTTTTCGTATCGCTCATATTGCCTTCAGTCCTGCGCAACTGCACCAGCTGCGTTGTCTATATCTTTTATGGCGGAATTCGACCGGAAAACCTCGAGTTCGCGTCCCCGCGACAGGAAGTTTTCGCTCGCCTGACCCGCAAGCAGTGCAGCATGTATCACATTTGACCGACCCAATGCCAAATTCAATTGAGTCGAATCGAACAAACGGACGATCTGCAGCCCGTTTGCGGTCTCACCTCGGCTTGCGACCACCGCCGCCAGCTTTCGAATCCCATCCTCGGCTGCATCCGAAGCGTGGATCAGCCCCACGACAGAGTCCCGTCGAAGGGCAGCTTCAACTTTCGAAAACCCGGTCACGAGCTCCCCAGCCTTGCGACTGATGGAAAGCGCGGACAAGGCCGCTTTTTCCAGAAGCGCGTCAACACGCTCCGTAAGTCCCGGTTCGACAATGGCTTCACACTTGAACCCGCGGCCGAACACCCGTTTCCTATCTTTTTCAGCAAGCCGGACCGTTTCGTCCGCTGCCGTCACCCATACGCCGCGCCCGGGAAGAACCCGCTTGAGATCCAGGACGACCTTTCCCTCAGGGTCCAGGACGAAGCGGATCATGCGATCTACCGGCTGAACCTCCCGTGTTACGGCACATTGCCGCTCGGTCGGCTCACTCTTTCTTGGCACCTGCCACCTCCGTTAGACCGCCTTCCGGCAGCGATTTCAGCCCTTAAGGATCGCGCCTGCAGTCACTTCCTCAGCTTCTTCCTCAACAGCTTCAGCATCGTCAGCGGCTTCGCCGTCTTCCTGCTGAGCGTTCAGCTCTTCTTCAGTCACCCAACCAGCACTGACGCGGGCCGACATGATCATCGCTTCAGCATCGGCGCGGGACACATCAAATGCGCTCAGAGCACCTTCGAAACGCTTTGTCTCGCCGTCCTTGCGCTCAGTCCAGCCAACCAGATCGTCGGTGGCACAACCAGCCAAGTCTTCGACCGACTTCACATCATCCTTGCCAAGCGCAACCAGCATCGCCGTTGTCAGGCCATCGATGGTGCGCAGATCGTCGGAAACACCGAGATCGCGACGCTCCTGATCGAGCCGGGTTTCCAGCTCTTCCAGATAGTCTCGCGCACGCGCCTGAATTTCTTCTGCGGTGTCGTTGTCGAAGCCCTCGATCATCGAGATCTCTTCAAGCTCGACATATGCGACTTCCTCTACCGAGGTAAAGCCTTCTGTCGCCAAAAGCTGTCCGACCATTTCGTCGACGTTGAGAGCTTCCATGAACAGGTTGGACCGTTCCTGGAATTCTTTCTGACGACGCTCGGACTCTTCGTTCTCGGTCATGATGTCGATGGCCCAGCCGGTAAGCTGAGAAGCCAGACGCACGTTCTGACCACGACGACCAATCGCAAGACTTAGTTGTTCATCCGGAACGACAACTTCAATACGCTCGGCGTCTTCATCCAGAACAACCTTGGCCACTTCCGCTGGCTGCAGTGCGTTGACGATGAAGGTCGCAGGCTCATCATTCCACGGAATGATGTCGATTTTTTCGCCCTGAAGCTCACCAACAACCGCCTGAACACGGCTACCGCGCATACCCACACAGGCACCGACAGGATCGATCGAGCTGTCCTTCGAAATAACCGCGATCTTGGCGCGTGAACCTGGGTCACGGGCTACCGAACGGATCTCGATGACACCATCATAGATTTCCGGAACTTCCTGAGCAAACAGTTTCGCCATGAACTGCGGATGCGTGCGGGACAGGAAAATCTGCGGGCCGCGCTGTTCGCGGCGGACATCGTAGATATAGGCGCGAATACGATCGCCGGTCCTGAAGGCTTCACGCGGGATCAGCTCATCACGGCGAACGATACCTTCGCCACGGCCAAGGTCGACAATGACGTTGCCGTATTCGGCACGCTTGACGACACCGTTGACGACTTCGCCCATACGATCCTTGAATTCATCATATTGACGATCACGCTCGGCTTCGCGGACCTTCTGCACGATCACCTGCTTGGCAGACTGCGCAGCGATACGACCAAAATCGAGCGGCGGCAGAGGCTCGGCGATGAAGTCGCCCAGGCTTGCTTCCGGGTTGCGGGCAAGCGCCTCGTCGAGCGCGATTTCAGTCGAAACATTTTCGACGTTCTCGACAACCTGAAGCAGCCGCTGAAGGCGGATTTCACCGGTCTTGGAATTGATCTCGGCACGCACCTCGGTTTCGGTGCCGTAGCGGGACCGGGCTGCCTTCTGGATCGCATCTTCCATTGCCGTGATGACGATGTTGCGGTCGATCGACTTTTCCCGGGCAACCGCGTCAGCGATTTGCAGCAGTTCCAGCCGGTTCGCGCTGATAGCCATTCATCCACTCCTCTCGCGCCCTCATCTTCAGGTAATTCCTGGCGCGTTTCGTTCTCGCCCTGCGGATATCCGCTTAGTTGGGCTTGTTGTCCTCTGGCGCCTGCCCGTCAGCGCGAGCGGCGAGCGCCGCTTTTTCCGCCTTGAGAGCAGCCGTAATCAAATCATCGGTCAAAACGAGCTTGGCCTCGCCCATGTCGGCGAGGGGCAATTCGACCGTGTCAGCTTCACCTTCGCGCGCATCCGGCAAACGTACCACCGCTGCATCGCCGTTAAGACCTGTCAGAAGTCCGCGGAAGCGCTTGCGGCCATCCTGCATCACCGCCATCTCGACCTTCAGCTCATGGCCAGCCCAGCGTTCGAAGTCGCCCGGACGCACCAGCGGCCGATCAATGCCTGGCGAGGAAACTTCCAGATGATAGGCCCGGTTGATCGGGTCATCGACATCAAGTGCGGGCGACACGGCACGGCTGATCGATTCGCAGTCTTCAACGGTCATCGTGCCGTCGGGACGCTCCGCCATGATCTGCAGCGTGCACCCATTGGCCGCGCTGATCTTGGTGCGCACGAGCCGATAGCCAAGGTCTTCGATGACCGGCTCGACAATTGCGGCAACCCGGGCGTCCAGCCCCTGCTCCATAACAATGCGTTCTTCGTGTGCGCTCACACTAAACTCCTGTGCGACGGCGAAATCCGTTGTTCAACCGTCTGTCTGCAAATCTCGTGGCTGGTGTAAGCAAGAGCGGAGCGGGTCCCGGCGGGGCCCACCCTCATACCGCTCATATAAGCCGTGTGAGATGAAACACGGGCTGTATAACTCCAAACCAGCCCCAAAAGCAATAGCGACGCCTTGATTGGATCGAAACTACTTTACACAACCAGGCCGTCCCCCAGCTTGAGAACGTTCTCACGGCCTTCTTGCGGTCGACGTGCAGCGGAGTTAGCTTCACCACCATGAGTAATGCTGGCGCCTCAAATATTCACAGCAGACTGAGACAAGCGCGCATCAACGCAGGCTATCGATCCGCAGCGGCAGCTGCCGACGCAATGGAGCTGCCTCACAGCACCTACCAAGCCCACGAGAACGGCAATCGAAATTTCGATCGCCGCGACGCTGCTCAATACGGCGAAGTTTTTAAAGTGTCATCAATTTGGCTTCTATCAGGCGAAGGCAACCAACATTCGGCCAACGAAATTGATAGCAGCCAGAAGATCAAACGGGCCGTCTATGGCGCATTTGCCGCTGTCGAGGCCATGGGCCATCCCATCAACGCGGAGAACATCAGCGAGGCGGCCGTACGTCTTTATGATCTGGAAAGCCGGTAACTACTCCAACGAACACGTAATTTGCCTCGACCAAGGCCACTCAAAAAATCAAACCCTCAAAAAGGTAAGATATCGGCCGATACGGTTTTCCCGTATAGCCTTGGCCTCGTAGCGCGTGCCCGGCCAATTGTCCCAGGGTGTTTTCCAGTCCGAGGCGCTTTGCGCGGTCCATTCGAACGCGGGGTGATTACGGCAATGACGCAAGGTCCAGTCGACATAGGTGTCGATGTCACTTGCAAAGCGGAGCTCGTGACCAGGTTTCAGCACCCGGGCGTAGCGATCCAGGTTCTGCTGATTGATAAAGCGCCGCTTCCAGTGCCGTTTCTTCGGCCAGGGATCAGGGTAGAGCTGGTAAGCCAGATCAATTGAGGCCTCCGGCAACCAATCCAGCAGATTGATCGCGTCATCGTCGTAAAGACGGATGTTCCCGATACCTTCGGTCACGACGGTTGTGACGACCTTGGCCATGCTGCCGACAAAGGGCTCAACGCCGATGAAACCGGTGGCCGGGTTCTCACGTGCGCGGTGAAGAAGATGTTCACCGCCGCCAAAACCGACCTCGAGGCAGACATCCTTCACGTCGGCCTCAAAGAGTTCGGTCAGATCTGCCGGAGCCGGTGAGCCGAGGTCCACAGCAAGACGCGGCATCGCTTCTTCGACCAGTCTCGTTCTGCTGGGGCTGAGCGGCTTGCCCTTTCGGCGTCCGTAGAAGGAGCCTTCGTATCGGTCAGTCATGTTTCAAATCAAGCCGCCGGCCACATGGGCCGGCGGCAAGGTCCTGTTGTTCAAGGATTAAGGCGCGCCTTATTCCGCGATTGTGCGCAGCGCGTCAACCAGATCCGTCTTTTCCCAGGTGAAACCACCATCAGCATCCGGCTCGCGGCCGAAGTGACCATAAGCGGCAGTGCGCTCATAGATGGGGTTGTTCAGCTTCAGGTGCTCACGAATACCGCGCGGGCTGAGGCCCATGACTTCGCGCAGGCCCTTTTCCAGCTTCGCCTCATCGCAGTTTCCAGTGCCGTGAAGATCGACATAGACCGACAGAGGGTCGGCCACACCAATGGCGTACGACAGCTGGATCGTGCAGCGATCGGCAAGATCCGCCGCAACAACATTCTTTGCGAGGTAACGCGCCGCATAGGCTGCAGAGCGGTCAACCTTGGTCGGGTCCTTGCCGGAGAAGGCGCCGCCGCCGTGGGGCGCAGCACCGCCGTAGGTGTCAACGATGATCTTGCGTCCGGTCAGGCCGGCATCGCCGTCAGGTCCGCCGATCACGAACGCGCCGGTCGGATTCACATGCCAGACAGTTTCATCGCTCAGCCAGCCCTCAGGCAGGGAGGAGCGGATGTACGGCTCAACGATTGCGCGGACATCATCGGAGGACAACGTCTCGTCCAGATGCTGGGTGGAGAGCACCAGGGAGGTCACACCAACGGGCTTGCCACCAACGTAGCGAACAGTGACCTGGCTCTTTGCGTCCGGGCCAAGCGTCGGCTCTGCGCCAGACTTGCGCGCATCTGCAAGGTTTTTGAGAATACGATGAGAATAGAGGATCGGCGCCGGCATCAGCTCCGGGGTTTCGCGGCAGGCATAGCCAAACATGATGCCCTGGTCACCAGCGCCCTCATCCTTGTTGTTGCTCGCGTCAACACCCTGGGCAATATGGGCCGACTGGGCATGCAAGTGAACGGCGATATCGCAGTTCTCCCAATGGAAGCCATCCTGCTCGTAGCCGATGTCTTTCACGGCCAACCGCGCCAAATGCGCGATGTAGTCCTTCGTCACGGTTGCCGGACCGCGGGTTTCCCCTGCGATCACAATGCGATTCGTGGTGGCGAGCGTTTCGCAAGCCACGCGCGCATCGGGCATGGCGCCGAGGTAGGCATCAACGACAGCATCCGAGATGCGATCACAAACCTTGTCCGGGTGCCCTTCCGAGACGGATTCGGAGGTAAAGAGATAATCTTGACGGGCCATTGGCGAGCGTCCTTCTGGGAATGAATACAACAGGAGCGGTGACCGTGATCACCGCTCCCTGACAACATCAATCCGAAATGATTTTCGCCGCGTCAAGCACGCATTTGCGTTTATTGATCGTCGCCGGCCAAAGACCGCACCAGATCCACGATCCGGCGGCGGACTTTCGGATCCTCGATCCGCACGAAAGCCTTGTTCAGGGACAGGCCTTCGGAAGAGGAGAGAAAGTCGACGACATAGGAGGTCGGCTGCGTTTCGCCGAAGCCTTCTGCTTCTTCCGGCGTGCCTGGCGCATCTTCAAAGAAGAAGGCAACTGGCACCTTCAGGATCGTCGCAATGTGCTGAAGGCGGCTGGCGCCGATCCGGTTGGTACCTTTTTCGTACTTCTGGATCTGCTGGAAAGTGATGCCAAGAGCTTCTCCAAGCTTTTCCTGGCTCATGCCGAGCATCATGCGACGCAGGCGCACGCGGCTACCGACATGAATATCGATGGGGTTGGGAGCCTTTTTACTGGGCATCTGGCTTATGTCTTTCTTTGTTCTTGCGGCAATACACCACAGCTTCATTCGCTGAAACGGCGGACAAAAACCCTGGTCCAGTCAGCCCACGAGCACACCCATTCACTCGAAAACCGTTTCGTCTCATTCGCTTACTGGAAGCGATTGCAGTTTTGTACCACAGGTTGCCTTCATACCCAAGATAAAAAATCAATTTTGACGCGAAGTGCGGTTGTATCTCAAGAACAAGATTAAAATCAGTATCAAGAATTGCGTAATCAAAAAGATTTTATCACCATACTTGCCATAAATTGTTTCTGACAGTTTTCCAGGTAACCTGTTTAAGAGAATACCACGAATATTGACGGGAAGTATCCCTACTTCGCGTCCCTTGGCGTCGAAAACTGCCGAAACGCCTGTGTTTGCAGCTCTTACCAGAGGCAAGCCCTGTTCTATCGCGCGTATCGCCGACTGCGACACGTGTTGATAGGGACCGGCCGTATCTCCGAACCAGGCATCATTCGTGACATTCAGCAGGAAGTCCGGTCTTGGTCCCTCGGCTGACGCCAGCCCTGGAAAGATTGCCTCGTAACAGATGAGGGGTAGAAACGCCGTACCGGAAGAGAGGGTCAGCGGCCTGCCGCGAAAGCCAGCTTGAAAGGCTCCTGGCGCGGTGACGAGCGCCCGCAAGCCAAGAGTGTTGAGCAGATCCTCAAGGGGTAAATACTCGCCAAAGGGAACCAGATGGACCTTGTCGTAGACGTCTTGCACCGTGCCATCACTGTCGAAGAGATAGACACTGTTGAAATACTCAGTTTGACCACCGGCCTCTTCTCCCCGGATCGCACCTGTGACAAAGGAACTTCTGCCCTCCACGACACCCGCGATGCGCACGATAGCCTCAGGCGAGACTGTCAGCAGAAAGGGCACGGCGGACTCAGGCCAGATCAGGAGGCGCTCAACTCCATCCCGATCGTCCCCCTCAAGCGCCTGCTCGCTCAAGGAAATGTAACGCTCGAAAATGCTGTCCCGATTTTCGGGCAGCCACTTTTCAGCTTGAGGGATTGCCGGTTGCACGATCCGCAATTCGGTTGCGGTGTCCTGCGGATCCTCCAACACGACAAGACGAATTGCGCCGAAGAGCAAGCTGCCAACCAGACAGACAGAACTCAGACCGATAATCGCCAGCTTCTGGACGCGAGCGTTGGCGTCAAAAGCAACGGCAGGGGCTGCCAAGATCAGGGTAACAAGCAGGCCGAGACCATAGACACCAACAACACTTGCAGCCTGGGCAAGGATCAGCGTCTCCGAGAATGCGTAGCCAAAGATGTTCCAGGGGAACCCCGTCAACACATGTCCGCGGACATAGTCGGCGCCCGACAGAACCAAAGCGAGCGCTAGGACACGGGCGGGACCCTCGGGCCAGAAGCGAGCGGCGATCGCAAGAGCCAGGGCTGGAAAAAGCGCAAGGCCGACGGGCATTGCGAGTACCGCGAAGGGCATCATCCAGGCGAAGCGGTCCCCATCAACAAGAAACGCGCTTCCGATCCACCAGAGACCAGCCAGGAAATAGCCAAAGCCAAACCACCAGCCGATGGAGAAACCAGCGACCCAGCGCTGTCTGGCGCCTTCTTTTCCTTGCTCGACCGCCCCATCGAGGAGCCAGACGAGAGCCGGCAAGGTCAAGGCCAAAACAAGCCAGACGCCATAGGGCGGCATCGCGAGCGCAGACAGCAGGCCGGCGCCGAGTGCGAGACCGCGGCGGCGCCACCCCCAAGCCAGAAGGCAGGTGTTCGGCAGAACCTGCAAGGCAGCCATCATCCGGAGCATATCAACCCGCGACTCAAATTGAAAAATCACCCCGGAGCGTTGCCAATTGGCAGCATGGGGTCAAGCATCACCATGGTCGTCGCCAGACCGCACCGCGCCGTCGACCGGCTGCACGTCCTCGCGCTTCACACGGCGACGCTGTTCGGTTGTCCGAACCTCGGGGCGGCGACGGCGAATGCGCAGCCGCTTGATCCTTCGCGGGTCGGCGTCGAGAATTTCAAATTCATAGCCAGGCACGTCCGCAACAAGCAGGAGCTCGCCGCGTACCGGCACACGCCCGATCGAAACATAGAGAAGACCACCAAGCGTATCCACGTCTTCACTGGCCTCGCTTGTCTCGAAGTCGGTCCCGAGTTCAGCACCGAGGTCTTCAAGCGGCATACGCGGGTCAGCAATCCACATGCCCTCGCCTGCTGCCTCCAGCATCGCCTCTTCGTCTTCGTCATGCTCATCTTCGATGTCCCCCACGACCTCCTCAACGAGGTCTTCGAGGGAGACCAGACCGTCGGTGCCGCCGTATTCATCGATCACGAGCGCCATCTGGATCCGGTCGGCCTGCATCTTTGCCATCAGGTCGGTTGCCGGCATCGACGGGGGAACGAACAGCAGCTGGCGAACGAGCCCTGCATCCCTCAATGAGAGCGACAGGTCCACCTTCGAAAGATCGACCTCAACGGAGTTGTGACCCACGCCGTCATCCGCATTTTCTGCCGCGCTGTCGTCTTCACGATCGTCAGCTGCGTCCTCATCCTTCGCGTTGTCGACCATCAAGGCCATAAGGTCCTTGATGTGAACCATACCGCGAGGATCATCGAGCGTGTCCTCATAGACCGGCATACGCGAATGACCCGAGTCCTGGAATAGCTCCATCAGGCGACCAAGCGTTATGCCCGCGTCCACTGCCTCAATGTCAGCTCTGGGGATCATGACGTCGTCGACACGAAGCTCTCGCAAGCGCAGGATGTTGCCGAGCAGGAGCCGCTCTTCAGGAGAGAAGGCTGTGTCTCCGCCGGTTTCGCGCGCCAGCTCGTCTTGCAGGTTCTCGCGCAGACTGCCTGCGCCTCTGCGGCCGCCAAAAAGGCCGGACAGCTTCCGCCAAATGACCGCACCTTGCTGCGGCTCGCGCTGCTGTGGGTCCTCGCCCGTCGGGGCGTTGCCTTCGGCCTGCACGGCAGCCGGGGCGTCACTACTTCGTGGCTCTGAGCCTGTCATCGTCATCAATCGCCAAATCGCCCTTTTGATACAGGGCCCTCAATCGTCATCAGCAAGCAGCGGCTTGTCCGCATATGGGTCAGAAATCCCGAGTCCGGCCAAGATTTTCCGTTCGAGACCTTCCATCAATTCCGCTTCGTCATTTTCCTGATGATCATAATCGAAAAGATGAAGCATTCCGTGAACAACCAGATGGGAAAGATGATGAGAAAATTCAATTCCCAACTCATCTGTCTCGCGGCAGATGGTCTCCTGAGCCATCACAATATCACCCATCAACGGGCCGTATAGATCACCATCGGGCTCGCTGCCGGGAAAGGAAAGCACGTTCGTCGGCTTGTCCTTGTCGCGCCAGCGTTTGTTCAGCTCTTGAACCGCAGCATCATCGGTAAAGACGAGCGACACTTCCGAGCCAGCAAGCACTTCGACGGGTGCAGCCTTGAACACGGCATCAATCGCGGCATGGCACAGGCTGGTGAGCTCATCCTCATCAGGCCAGTTGCCTGCCGCAATTGCTATGTCGATCTGGAAGTCATCAGGCAGCGCACCTTGCCCCGCCTGCGGCTTGTCACTCATCGTCAGCTATTATCCGAATCATTGGCAGCCCTTGCAGCCTCGCGCGCTTCGTTGCGACGCTCCTTTGCCTGCGCTGCCTCACGCGACGCATTGTCATAAGCAGTGACGATCCGTGCAACCAGCTCATGTCGAACAACATCCACTTCGGTGAACTGCACATGAGCCACGCCTTCGACGCCGGCCAGGAGCGACAAGGATTCGCGCAATCCGGATGTCTGGCCCGGCGGCAAATCCACCTGGCTGGGATCACCCGTCACGATCATCTTTGAGCCTTCGCCCAGGCGCGTCAGGAACATTTTCATCTGCATCGATGTCGTGTTCTGCGCCTCATCGAGAAGCACGACCGCATTGGAAAGCGTTCGCCCGCGCATGAAGGCCAGCGGCGCGACTTCGATCATGCCCGACTGCAAGCCGCGGTCGACTTTTTCAGGAGGCATCATCTCGTAAAGTGCGTCGTAAAGCGGGCGAAGGTACGGGTCGACCTTCTCCTTCATATCGCCGGGCAGGAAGCCGAGGCGTTCGCCAGCTTCAACCGCGGGACGGGATAGGATCAATCGGGTCGCGTCGCCGCGTTCGATCAAGGCCGCTGCATAGGCAACGGCCAAAAAGGTCTTGCCGGTTCCAGCAGGTCCAGTCCCGAACACAAGGTCCGCACGGTCCATGGACCGGATATAGGCATCCTGTGTCGGTGTGCGGGCCACGATGGTCTTGCGACGGGTGGACACCTGGGCAAAGGCCAGTCTGGATTTCGGCTCAAGCGTGGGGAGTGGCAACTGAGCGTCCGCGGCAGCGGCCATACGCAGGGCACCATCCACATCGCCCGGGTTGATGTCATGTCCCTGCTGCAGACGCTGATAGAGAGCCTCGAGCGCATTGCGCGCTTGGGCACAGCCAGCCTGCGAGCCTTTCAGAGTGACCTGATTTCCCCTGGCGATGGCGTCAACGCCCAACTTTTGTTCGATGAGTGCGAGATTCTGGTCAAATTGACCAAAGAGATCTCCAATCAGCCTGTTGTCTTCAAACGCCAGAACAATGTGCGTCATGTCCGAGGCCGTAGCCGCTGCCTGTTCCGGACCCTTGCGAGACGAAGATTGGCTGTCACGCGTCAAATGCCGCCTCCTTGATGGCGTCGTGGGAAGACCCATTGGAAGCATGATGCCCTGCAACAAGCCGCCCGAACAGCGAATTGCTTCCGATCTCGACGATTTCCACCGCTTGTATGGTTCCGATCAGCGCCTCGGGCGCATCCACAGGCACGGGCTGCAGCCAAGGCGACTTGCCCACGAGCTGCCCGGGGTTTCTTCCCTTGCGCTCGAACAAGACATCGCACGTCATGCCGAGACGCGATGCGTTGAAGGCTGTCTGCTGGCTGGCGACAAGTGCCTGAAGTTCTGCAAGTCTCGCGCCTTTTACATCTTCGGGCACCTGATCAGCCATGGTTGCTCCGGGGGTGCCGGGGCGCTGGCTGTACTTGAACGAAAATGCCGAGCCGTATTCCACTCGGCGGATCAGATCCATCGTGTCTTCGAAATCCTGATCCGTCTCTCCCGGGAAGCCGACGATGAAATCGCAGGACATGGCGATATCCGGGCTCGCCTCGCGGATCCGATCGATCAAGCGGAAGTACTCGTCCCGCGTATGTTTACGGTTCATGGCAGCAAGAATCTTGTCGGATCCGGACTGAACCGGCAGATGCAGGTAAGGCATCAGCGTTTTGAGGTCCCGGTGCGCATCGATCAATTCGTCATCCATGTCGCGGGGATGGCTGGTCGTGTAGCGAAGGCGGTCCAGACCATCAATTTCCGACAGGCGCCTGAGAAGTCTGCCAAGCCCCCAGTTTTTTCCATCGGGAGCTTCGCCGTGCCAACCGTTGACGTTCTGGCCCAGGAGTGTGATCTCGCGTACGCCGCCCGCCGCCATCTGCTCTGCTTCAGTAACGATTTGCGCGACCGAGCGGGAAACTTCCGCACCGCGGGTATAAGGCACGACACAGAAGGTACAAAATTTGTCGCAGCCTTCTTGCACCGTCAAAAAAGCCGCAGGCGGACGTTTTTGAACAGGGCGCGCGGCCCTTTCGGACAGGTGCTCGAACTTGGCATCTATATCAAACTCGGTCTCGACGACCTTTTTACCGGACTCGGCCTCTTCCAGAAGCTTGGGCAGGCGATGATAGCTTTGCGGGCCGAAAACCATGTCTACGATCGGCGCGCGACGGGAAATCTCCTCGCCTTCGGCCTGCGCAACGCACCCGGCAACCCCGACCATCATGTCCTTGCCAGCAAGGGCACGCTCTTCCTTCACCTTCCGGATCCGTCCAAGCTCGGAATAGACCTTCTCAGCTGCCTTTTCGCGGATGTGGCATGTATTGAGAATGACCAGGTCTGCATCGGCCAGGTCTTCGGTCACCGAATACCCCTGCGGTGCCAGCACGTCGTTCATGCGCTCGCTGTCATAAACGTTCATCTGGCAGCCATACGTGCGCGTGAAAACCTTGCGCTTAGGCGGGTCGGCTTTCACGTTTGCGGGCTCGGCGGCATCCGCCACTTCGATATCCAGACGATCGGTCATTCATTCCTCAGCACCGGTTCCACAAGCCGAAATGGGCTCACGGGCAGCGGTAAAACTCAATGGAGTGGCGGCAACGGCCTTAACTGACATATGCGCTCAACGCGCGCCGAAACAAGCCCGGACTGGCACCACTGTCTTCAGCCGCCAGCTTTAGCGGGTTTTGAGTCGCTTGAGAATAGCGCAGTGTCAGAGATATCGGACGTTTTGAAAAGATCTGCCGCACCGCCACGCAGGGATGCGGCCGTCATTGCGCGAACCTGTTCTTCCAATTGCCGTGAGAGAGCCTTCCGGTCCGTCGTTGGCGCAACGAGAACCGGCTCTCCCCATCTCACGACCACATCAAGCGCGCCTTCTTTAAAAACACCCCAGAGGTGACCAGCCAGCTCCATGTCCCCATACCAGGCGACGTGCGGTCGGAATTGCCGCCCCATCGGAAGGCCCTGAAGGGAATGATAGGCGATAGACAGCGGCTGAACCCAAACCTCGCCATCGTCATCCAGCGCACGTGTCGCCGCTCCCAGCAGCGCCGAGCGGAACGGCAACACGCCGTTGCCGTCATTTGAGGTGCCCTCAGCGAAGAGAACCATGGCATCGCCCTGCGCCATGCGTTCTGCAATCGCGTCAGCCACCTTTCCCGTATCACTTCGGCGGGTACGATTGACGAAGACTGTCCGCTGCAATTTTGCGAAAAGCCCGAAAATCGGCCAGCCAGCCACTTCGGACTTGGCGATGAAGGATAGAGGCATGAGTGAACCGACGACGGTGATATCAACCCATGATGCGTGGTTCGCGGTGATCAACAACGGACGGCCGCGCTCTGGCACGCCGACCAGCTGCACTCTTATGCCGACCAGCCGTGTCGCAACACGGTGCCAAAGATGCGGCAGCTTACGCTGAAGAGGATGACCGAACCTGACCGCCAGCCATTGCAGCGGGATCAGTAAAACGGAGACGATCGTGAGGGCGAAAATCGCCCAGATTGCCTTAATCCGAGCCATCACCCTTGTCCGGCCCCTCTGACGTCAGCGGAACACCATAAAGCTCAAGCCTGTGGTCGACGAGTTTGTATCCCAGCTTTTGGGCAATGAACTCTTGCAGGGCCTCGATATCCTCATTGCGGAACTCGATGACCTTGCCCGACCTCAAATCGATCAGATGGTCGTGATGCTCGTCCGGTACTGTTTCATATCTAGATCGACCGTCGCGGAAATCATGCCGCTCGATCATCCCCGCATCTTCGAAGAGCTTGACTGTCCGATAGACAGTGGAAATCGAGATGCGAGAGTCTATGGCGACAGCTCGGCGGTACAGTTCCTCAACGTCAGGGTGCTCGTTGGATGCATCCTCAATGACGGTGGCAATCACGCGGCGTTGCTCTGTCATGCGCATGCCGTTGGCAATGCATTGTTCCGCAAGCGTCGTTTGCTGCTCTTCCGTCATGTTCACCTGAAACCCGGTCGCCAATTAGATAACAGGTCAGCGATTAAAGAAGATCGACGCGCATGACAAGCGCGGTTCCATCTCCATCACCAGCCCGATAATAGCCTTTGCGTTCCCCCACTTTGCGGAAACCCCGGCTCTTGTAAAGGCGCAAGGCCGCCTCGTTGGCTGCATCGACTTCGAGGAAAAGGCACTCGCAACGGTCTCCGTAGAGCCGAAACATCGCCTGGTGCAAAAGAGACCCGGCAAGGCCTCGGCCGCGGCACTTCGGATCAACGGCGATGGTCAGTATCTCGGCTTCCCCGGCAACCGAACGAACGAGAATGAAACCCATCGGCTTGCGCGTTCCGAAGGGATTGGCGCGCCGGATCACCAGTGCAAAAACACCAGTTTGACCGAGAAGCCGGGCCAGTTCCTCTTCCCCCCAGCCATGACCAAAGGAGGCGCTGTGTATTTCGGCAAGCTGCGGCAGGTCTTCGTCCACCACATCTTCCACGACGGGAGGTTCAGGTCTGGACCACCAGAAGCTCATTTCCGCTCGATCCTGCCCTTTTTCTGAGGTGTGGCATCTGGCGGACGGAGGTAGAGCGGCGCAGCTGACGCCGACTTCGGATCCGTCACCATTCCAAGACGCGCGACCTCGACTATATCGGGATAAGCCAACTCATTCTCGATGATGTCGTCTCCCCGACACAAGGTCTCCGCGACCTTGCGAGCAGCCGATCCCGCCAGTCGCAACTCGCCCGGCAAGGTTTCCAGCAGGCTCGTGAGTGTCTGGACGCCCGCTTCGCCAGCAATGTTACCGGACGCGTCAAAGAGCTGGCAATAAACCTCATCCCCCTTGCCCTCAAGGGCCACAAGCAGCGAAGAACTCGCACTGGTTTCGCAAGGCGCATAGGACCGGGCGATCGCGGCAAGCGTCGTAACGCCGACGACAGGCTTTTCGAGAACAAGACCGAAACCCTTGGCAACTGACAGTCCGACCCGCAAGCCGGTAAAACTTCCCGGGCCAGTCGTCACGATCACACGGTCGAGGTCGGTGAAGGCAGTGGACGATTCCGCCATAACCTCACCGATCATGCTCATGAGACGCTCGGCATGGCCTCTGCCGATTTCTTCGGCACGCTGGAACTGGCACGGGTTCTCGTCGCTGTCGTCAAGGACGGCAACGGCACAATTGGCAAGGGCGGTATCGATAGCTAGTACGCGCATGATGGCTCCGGCTTAGCTGCCGCGAAGCATTCTGTCGAGCTGCGCTTTGGACTTACCCCAAAGGTTGGGCTTGCGGTGCTCGAACTGTCACCTTCTCCAAAACGACAAAAGCCCGGCGCGACGGCCGGGCTCTCGAATATCAGTCTGCGAAAAATCAGATCGGGCGCACTTCTTCCACTTCCGGCACGAAGTGCTTCAGAAGGTTCTGAATGCCGTGCTGGAGCGTTGCCGTCGAGGACGGGCAGCCTGCACAGGCACCGCGCATGGAAAGATACACAATACCTTCCTTGAAGCCCTTGAAGGTGATGTCGCCGCCATCCTGCGCAACGGCAGGACGAACACGGGTTTCAAGCAGATCCTTGATGACCGTGACCGTTTCCTCGTCACCGTCGTCGAAGAACTCGCCTTCTTCAATATCTTCGCTCTGCCCTGAAGCCATCACTGGCTGTCCGGACATGAACTGCTCCATGATCGCACCGAGAATCGCCGGCTTCATGTGCTGCCAGTCGGTGTCGTCCTTGGTCACCGTGATGAAGTCGTGACCAAAGAAAATCGCGCTCACGCCAGGGATCTGGAACAGCTTCTCGGCGAGCGGCGAAGCGCCGGCATCAGCCGCAGAACGGAAATCATAGGTTCCTTCTGCCAGCACGACCCGGCCCGGAAGGAATTTCAGCGTTGCCGGATTCGGCGTTGCTTCGGTCTGAATAAACATCTTGGGATCCCACGAGCGTTGCAGTACTGCCAGAGCGCCGCCACGCATTTCCTATCGGTTTTCTACGATGAAAGATTACTGCATACCACCGTAGTTTGGAACTCTTAAAATGTAGATGGCGTCGCCTGGCGCAAATTCAAGGCTTGGCAGCAAGTCCCTTCGGACCTGACATTAGGCCAGAGCGGCAATTGAGTCATCGTCCAAATTGCCTGGAACGATCGTGACCGGGATGGGGAAACTGCCTGCAGACTTGCCGGCAATCGACGCGACAAGCGGTCCAGGCCCTTCCTTGCTCAACCCGGCTGCCAGGACGAGAATTGCAATATCGGCATCAGATTCGATCAGATCAACGATCGCTTCCGAGGTATTGCCTTCC
The DNA here is from genome assembly GCF_039982295.1 of Roseibium sp. Taxonomy (GTDB): domain Bacteria; phylum Pseudomonadota; class Alphaproteobacteria; order Rhizobiales; family Stappiaceae; genus Roseibium. Next base: position 85,330 of record NZ_JBDWYP010000033.1, on the reverse strand, counting down.
TTCACAACTGTTTCAGGCTCGGCTCTTGCGACAGACCGGACCCGTTCAGCGGCCTTGGCCAGGGTCTGGTCGGCTTTTTCCATCGCCTCCGCCCGCATGATGTCTTCCACACCAAGCCAATGCTGAAAGTCGCCGTGCGCCACAACGAACAAAAGCGTCACAACTCCGCCGGTCCGCGCGGCTCGCTTGGCTGCATAGACGATAGCGCGGTCGCATTCCGGCGTGTCATCGACCACGACCAGAAACTTTCTGCGATGGCCTTCTTCATTGCTTTTTCTGATTGCTACCATGGGTGCATGCTGCCACCGGCTACGCCATTCCGCAAGCGGAAGGCTTTGTCAGGTCCAGCGGCAGAGCAGCGCATGTTCAACTGAGCTCCTCCACCACTGAGAACCACGTCAGAGGATGAACTTCGACAGGTCGACATTCTTGGCAAGCTCACCAATGTTCTCACGCACGTAATCCGCGGTGATTTCGATGGTCTCGCCGGGACGGTCTGGCGCGGTGAAGGACACATCGTCCAGTATCCGTTCCATCACCGTCTGCAGACGCCGCGCACCGATATTCTCGACCGACGCGTTGAGGTCAACCGCAACCGAGGCGATCTCGTCAATCGCATCTTCGGAAAACGCGAGGTCGACGTCCTCGGTCTTCATCAAGGCAATGTACTGCTTGATAAGGCTGGCTTCGGGTTCTGTGAGGATGGCCCGGAAATCGTCCCGAGTGAGAGGGCGCAACTCGACACGGATAGGCAGACGGCCCTGAAGCTCCGGCAGCAGATCCGACGGCTTTGCCACGTGGAACGCGCCAGAAGCGATGAAGAGAATATGGTCGGTCTTGACCGAGCCGTGTTTGGTTGACACCACGGTGCCTTCGATCAGCGGCAGAAGATCCCGCTGCACACCTTCGCGAGAGACGTCGCCGCCACTTCGGCCTTCCCGGGCGCAGATCTTGTCGATTTCATCAAGAAAGACGATTCCCGAGTTCTCGACGAGGGAAATGGCCTCCTGAACGATCTTGTCCTCATCCAGAAGCTTGTCGGATTCTTCGTTGATCAGGAGTTCATAGGACTCGCTCACCGTGGTGCGCTTCGTCTTGGTCTGGCCACCGAAGGCCTTGCCGAGCAGATCACCGACATTCATCACGCCGACGCTCGCCCCTGGCATCCCCGGCATTTCGAAGCTCGGCATCTGCGCCTGAGCGCGGACCTCAACCTCGATTTCCTTCTCGTCCATCTCGCCTTCGCGCAGCTTCTTGCGAAAGCTGTCCCTTGTCGCAGGGCTGGCGTTCTTGCCGACCAATGCGTCAAGAACCCGCTCTTCCGCCAGGACATGCGCCTTTGCTTTCACAGCTTCACGTTTGGCGTCGCGGACCAGACCTATGCCCGCTTCGACAAGATCGCGAATGATCTGTTCGACATCACGGCCGACGTAGCCGACTTCCGTGAACTTGGTTGCCTCGACCTTTGCGAAAGGCGCATTGGCGAGTTTGGCGAGCCGACGGGAAATCTCGGTCTTGCCGACCCCGGTCGGGCCGATCATGAGAATGTTCTTCGGCAGAACCTCTTCGCGCATCTGGCCCTGAAGTTGCTGGCGGCGCCAACGGTTGCGCAGTGCGATCGCGACCGCGCGTTTGGCGTCTTTCTGACCGACGATGTAGCGGTCCAGTTCGGATACGATTTCGCGAGGCGAAAAGTCAGTCATGTCTTTTCTTTCACACAAAGGGTCAGTCGATGGCGGGAACGAAGTTCATCACCACCGTATTGGAGAGCGGCTTGACGACAAGCCGGCGGACGGCACGCCAGGCAGAGCCGAGAAGCAGAATGAAGCAGCCAAGCAGCACGAGTGTCATGGCCAACGTAATGTCTTCCGAAACCTCGGCCTTGGTCATGAGCGTTGCGATGGCAAATCCGAAGTACCCCAGGCCCGACACGAGCAGCGCGCGCCGATCCACCAGGATCGCAACAAACGCAAGGCCCAGGAAAAGTCCGATCACGATGAGAGCATAGAAGGTGCTTTGGGCCTCGCCCTCTCCCATCACCAACATCAAGGCAGAATGAACGATCAAGGGTGCCGCCATCAGGTGCAGCCAGAAAGCCTTGTCGCTGTTGACCGTCACACGCTCAATATCACGACTATCGAACATCATCGCGAGTGCAAAGCAGACCAGACCTGCCACCAGCGTGAACCAGGTCACATGATCGACGACAAATCCCGGCACCACGCTTTCGATCAAAAGCGCAACGAGCAACAAGGTGCCGCCAGCAATGCCGGTCACACCAACAGGCACCTTGAACCGTAGATAGTGCAGAACCGCTCCCGCGATTGCGATCAACGTCGGCAAAATCAGAAGGTGGGCCCCATCCGGGTCGACCGGCATTCCAGCGCGCGCGCCTTCAAAAACACTGATGCTGTCTCCGCCGGCGATCAAGCCGATGCAGGTCACGAGGAAGAGCGGCGTAAACGCAAGACTGAGAAGAAACGACGGCAGTGCGAGCCGCATGCGACGCGCGAAGATTTCTGAAAGGATCCAGACAGAACCCGCAGCGACCCCGGCGATCACGCCCGTCGAGCCAAGATCCTGCAGTCCATACGTCAGGCCAAACAGGAAGATCACGATGCCAATTGCGATGAAAACATCGTGGAACCCGCGCGCAAAACGAACTTCTTCTGCGTCGACGCGCGACACCGGTGCATCCGTATCCTCCAAACGCTCCTGTCGGACCCAAAACTCTGCCAGACGATCAGCCTGTTCCCTTGACAGGATCCCTCTGGCGACGGCCGCGTCCAGTCTTTTGCCTGAGAGCGCGCCCGTGGCGTCGGCCTGCTCGCCCAGAATGGTCACGTTTCGCTCTCCAGGCTTTCAACCAGGACATTGGAGTTGGTGTAAACGCAGATGTCTGCCGCAATGGCCATGGCCTTCCGGGCAACCGTTTCGGCGTCATGTTCCGTGTCGACCAGCGCACGACCGGCCGCAAGCGCGTAATTGCCGCCCGAACCAATACCCATGACGCCGCCTTCCGGTTCCAGCACATCTCCGGTTCCGGTCAGCACCAGCGACACTTGCTTGTCAGCGACAAGCATCATGGCTTCGAGCTTGCGCAGGTAGCGGTCTGTTCTCCAGTCCTTCGCGAGTTCGACACAGGCACGCATCAACTGACCGGGGTATTGCTCGAGCTTTGCCTCGAGACGCTCGAACAAGGTGAACGCATCGGCGGTGGCCCCGGCAAATCCGGCGATCACCTCGCCTTTAGACAAGGGCCGCACCTTGCGAGCCGTGTTTTTGATCACAGTCTGGCCGAGGGAGACCTGACCATCGCCAGCGATGACAACCTTGCCACCCTTGCGTACCATCAAGATCGTGGTTCCGTGCCAGGTTGCCGGTTCGCGGGTCTCGCTCATAGATGCCTCTCAGTGGTGTCATGATGAATTGGCAGCGCCGAAACAGACTGCCGTCGTTGTGACCTATGTAAGCCGCCACCGGCCGAATTCCAAGCGCAGCCCCGGTCTTGTCAAACGGCTATCGGCCCATCGATTGAAGACGGCTCTGGTGATTGAGCGCCTGAACAACGCCGCTCAGGATGTTCGCAGACCTTCCGTCCGCAAGATCGCCCTTGCCCGTGAAAGCATTTGCAGCGGAAGACACGGTGATCATCTGGGGCAATACAGTTGCACCCAACCCGACCTCGAGAATTGTCCGCATCCCGATCAAGCCGCGCATGCCGCCGAAACCGCCGGTCGACGCGGAGCCAAGCGCAAAGACCCGGTTCTTGAACGCTGCAGACGGCGGTTCACCCGGACCAGACAGCCGACTGATCCAGTCAATCGCATTCTTGAGAACGGGCGTGACGCCAGCATTGTATTCCGGGCAGGCGATGAAGACACCGTCCTGCCTGCAAAACAGCTCCTTGAGCGTTTGGGCATTCTGCGGAACACCCCGGTTGGCTTCCAGGTCACCATCGTAAAGTGGCAGCGGATAGTCAGACAGCGAAATGCGGGTGACTTCAGCATCAGCCAGCGCCAACTGCTTTGTTACGAGCGCCGCAAGTTTGGTGTTGAAGGATCCCGATCGCGTCGAACCGGACAGAACCAGAATGCGATTTTGCTGCATGCTCACTCTCATGGGAAAAATTGGTTGAACAAGTCGACATCAACCCGAGGGGCTCAGATCCTTGACAGGCACCATCGGATCGTAGGCCCAGTTAAAAACGAAGGCATAGACCATGTAGAATAGCGCGAAAGAGAGATCCACCATCAAGGCCTCAAGAAGCGTGATCTCAAGATAGACGCAATGATTGGCATCAAGACGGCGAGCAACCCCGCGTCGCAACAGATTGCGTGCCGTATCTGATCTGATGTCGTACGAACTTGATTTCCCCAAACCGCGAACCGGGTCGTCCCGGTGGATTTTCCATGATTGGGGAGGCCGTCCTCTTACCCGATTGGTTTTACGCAGTCGGATCAGTGCACTTGTCTGTAAACCCAAACACGCGCTGGTGGCAGATTTTTCCAGATCCACTCGGATTTGGTCAAAGAGAACAATCCAGCGCGCGGTTTCACGGGTGGAACAAGCGCATAAGAGAATTGCACCAGAGGGGCGCCCGGCTTCAAGAGCTTCAAGGCGTCCAGCACGAAACGCTCGCGCGCTTCTTCCGGTCTCGAGAAGAGCGGCAGGCTTGATACAATACCATCCAGCCCATCCTTCGCGAAATTCAGGCCATCACCTTCGGAAAAGATCTCACCCAAGGCGTATGCGTCGCCCTGGATAACGTTCAAATCCGGAAACCGTTTCTTAAGAAGACGATAGAAGTCAGCGCTGTATTCGATTGACACAAGATTTTGAGGCGACACACCTCGGTCAAGAATAGCCTTTGTCACGACCCCTGTGCCCGGGCCCAACTCAACGAAGTTGGCGCCAGGCCCCGGTGTAATGAAGGATGCCATTTTCTCGGCTAGAAGCGGACCCGAGGGACTCACTGCACCGGTCTTGAGTGGGCTTTCCACCCAGGTACGCAAAAACCGAACCTCATCAAGCGCCTTGGCCTTCAGTTCCTTGACCTTGCGCAGCTTCGTGAGAACGGTATCGCCATGAATACCGGGCAGATCCATCATTGAGTGCATTCCTCCTGCAACGAGCACCAATGTAGGTGCCGTCGCGAGAAGATTTCAAGACAGATAGCCGACTCAGGCGCTCAAATTGTCGATGAAGTCTTTGACTTTAGTGAAGAAACCGGCCGATTCCGGGTGGTTTTCACCGGAAGACTCCTGCTCGAATTCTGCAAGAAGTTCGCGTTGGCGCCTGGTCAGATTGGTCGGAGTCTCAACTGTGACCTGCACATACATGTCACCATGCTGCGTCGCCCGCATGATTGGCATGCCCTTTCCGCGCAATCGGAACTGCTTGCCCGTCTGGGTTCCTTCGGGAACTTTTACCCTGCTGGTTGCACCATCAAGGGTCGGCACGTCGAACTGACCTCCAAGCGTCGCTGTCGACATGGAAATCGGCACTCGACAGTAAAGATCCGCACCATCGCGCTGAAAGATCTCGTGAGGCTTCAGCGACAGGAAGATGTAGAGATCACCTGCCGGTCCGCCGCGAAGGCCCGCTTCACCCTCACCTGCAAGACGGATGCGTGTTCCGTCTTCGATGCCGGCAGGGATGTTGACCGAAAGCGCTCTTTCCTGGGTTGTGCGCCCAACTCCGCCGCAGCTATCGCAAGGATCGGAAATAACCTGCCCCTTGCCCTGACATGTCGGGCAGGCACGCTCGAGGGTAAAGAACCCTTGTGCCGCACGAACGCGACCAGCCCCGCCGCAGGTACGGCACGTGGTCGGGCTGGTTCCGGGCTTCGCGCCGGACCCCGAGCAGGCGTCGCAGGTCACGCTGGTCGGCACTTCGATTTCAACAGTCTTGCCGTTGAACGCGTCTTCCAGGGAAATATCGAGATTGTAACGAAGGTCGGCGCCGCGCTCACGTCCACCAGACCGGCGCTGACCGCCCATTCCGAAGAACTCTTCGAAAATGTCGGACATGGTCGAGGAGAAGTCGCCGCCGTGCGGACCACCGCCACCGCCGCCGAAACCGCCATTTTCGAAGGCGGCATGACCGAACCGGTCGTAGGCTGCGCGCTTCTGCGGGTCTTTCAGCGTATCGTAGGCTTCATTCGCTTCCTTGAAGCTGGCTTCTGCTTCGGCATCTCCGGGATTGCGGTCCGGATGATACTTCATCGCCATCTTGCGGTAGGCACTCTTCAGCGTCTTTTCATCCGCTTCGACTGTCACGCCCAGAACTTCGTAGAAATCGCGTTTGGCCATTCGTGGTCACTCGTTTTTCTTGGCCGGCGGCGCTTGGTTCATTTACCAGACGCCTCGTTTCAGGCCCTTTGCCGACGATATGCACTCTGCGCAACATTCAGCCAAATGTGGACGGATCACGGTTCGTGTCCAGTTCCAGCAATGCTTTGACATCTTCAGGAATGCGGCAAAAGCCTGTCGGCTTGATGACAGCGGCCCGCGGAAATTCCGCAGGCCGCTGATTACGTCGGTCAGGCAGACTTCTTGTCGTCGTCCTTGACTTCTTCGAAGTCTGCATCGACGACATCATCGTCTGCGGCAGCGGCTTCTTCGCCGTCGGCACCCTCTTCACCTGCTGCGTCGGCTTCAGCCTGGGATGCCTGGTAGATGGCTTCGCCGAGCTTCATGGAGGCTTCTGCGAGCGCCTGGGTTTTGGCCTGGATGCCTTCCAGATCTTCGCCTTCAAGAGCTGTTTTCAGATCTTCAAGAGCGGTTTCGATGGCTGCCTTGTCTTCTTCGCTGACCTTGTCGCCGTGATCCTTGACGGATTTTTCGGTCGAATGGACAAGAGCTTCGCCCTGGTTTCTGGCTTCCACCAGTTCCTTGCGCTTCTTGTCATCGTCCGCGTGGGATTCGGCGTCCTTGATCATCTGATCAATATCAGCGTCGGAAAGACCACCAGATGCCTGGATGCGGATCTGCTGTTCCTTGCCGGTGCCCTTGTCCTTCGCGGAGACATTCACGATGCCGTTGGCATCAATGTCGAAGGTCACCTCGATCTGCGGAACGCCGCGCGGTGCCGGCGGCAGACCAACCAGATCGAACTGGCCGAGAACCTTGTTGTCGACAGCCATTTCACGTTCGCCCTGGAAGACGCGGATGGTCACAGCCGTCTGATTGTCTTCAGCGGTGGAGAAAACCTGGCTCTTCTTCGTCGGGATCGTTGTGTTGCGGTCGATCAGGCGGGTGAAGACACCGCCAAGGGTCTCGATGCCGAGCGACAGCGGGGTTACATCAAGAAGCAGGACATCCTTGACGTCGCCCTGCAGAACGCCTGCCTGAATGGCGGCACCCATGGCAACGACTTCATCCGGGTTAACACCCTTGTGAGGCTCTTTGCCGAAGAAGGTCTTCACGGTTTCCTGGATCTTCGGCATGCGGGTCATGCCGCCAACCAGAACCACTTCATCGATCTGGCCGGCAACAAGGCCGGCATCCTTAAGAGCAGCCTTCATAGGCTCGATCGTGCGCTTGACGAGATCGTCAACGAGAGACTCGAACTTGGCACGGGTCAGCTTCAAGGTCAGGTGCTTCGGACCGGATGCATCTGCCGTGATGAACGGCAGGTTGATTTCGGTCTGCGCAGAAGACGACAGTTCGATCTTGGCCTTTTCAGCACCTTCCTTGAGGCGCTGGAGAGCCAGCTTGTCGTTCTTCAGATCAATGCCCTGTTCCTTCTTGAACTCGGAAGCCAGGTAGTCGACCAGAACCATGTCGAAGTCTTCACCGCCGAGGAACGTGTCACCGTTGGTGGATTTCACTTCAAAGACGCCGTCGCCGATTTCAAGAACCGACACGTCGAAGGTGCCGCCGCCAAGATCATAGACAGCAATGGTCTTGCCATCGTTCTTGTCGAGGCCATAGGCGAGGGCAGCCGCGGTCGGCTCGTTGATGATGCGCAGAACTTCAAGGCCGGCAATCTTGCCTGCATCCTTGGTTGCCTGACGCTGTGCATCGTTGAAGTATGCGGGAACGGTGATAACCGCCTGGGTCACAGTCTCGCCGAGATAGCTCTCTGCGGTTTCCTTCATCTTCTGGAGAATGAAGGCAGACACCTGAGACGGAGAATACTTGTCGCCGTTGGCTTCAACCCATGCATCGCCATTGTCGCCCTTGACGATCTCGAACGGAACGAGCTTCTTGTCCTTGGCAACGGTCGGGTCGTCGAACCGGCGGCCGATCAGGCGCTTGACGGCGAAAAGAGTGTTGGTTGGGTTGGTGACGGCCTGACGCTTGGCAGGCTGGCCGACGAGGCGCTCACCATCATCAGAAAAAGCCACCATTGACGGCGTGGTGCGTGCACCTTCCGCATTTTCGATAACTTTGGAATCTTTACCGTCCATGACGGCGACGCACGAGTTTGTCGTGCCGAGGTCGATACCGATGACCTTTGCCATATTAGCCTCTCTTTCCAGCAAACCGGAATGACCCGTAACGGCATCCTTCCGGTTCCTCTTCACAAATGTCCGGGACAGCCCCCGGTCGTTGCACCTTGGCGCAACGCTCGAACGCTATATAGGAGGATGAAACTGCCCCTGCAAGACACCGAAGAGACAGCATTTGCAGGTTCACCCTGTATTCTCGATAATTCTTCCAAGTTCGTTACCACGCCACCGCACCACCCGGTTATCCAAGGTAAAGACCATGACCAAAGGTCACGCGCAGCCCGCAGGCTTTCGTTTGCTCCCAGAATATTTCGACCGTGAAGCCCAGGCGACCCTGGTTGATGAGCTCCGGCGAATTCTGGCGAAGGCTCCGTTGTTCCAGCCCAAAATGCCGAAAACCGGAAAGGCTTTCTCGGTTCGGATGAGCAATTGTGGCTCGCTTGGCTGGGTCGCAGACATCAATGGCTATCGCTACCAGTCGACACATCCAACCACAGGCGAGAAGTGGCCGGAGATACCATCGGTGCTGCGCGACCTTTGGAAGACTGTTGCCTCCGATGCACCAGAACCGGAAGCCTGCCTGATCAACTACTATGCGACCACAGCGAAGATGGGACTACACCAGGACAAGGATGAAGAAATGCTGGACGCGCCGGTCGTCTCGGTCTCACTCGGCGACACAGCAACTTTCCGCATTGGCGGAACGACGCGAAAGGCCCCGACCAGCTCCATGCGGCTGACATCTGGTGATGTTGTGATTCTGGGAGATGAGTCACGCCTTGCCTACCACGGCATCGACAGGGTCCTGCCAGGCACATCAACACTTCTGAAGAATGGTGGCCGGATCAATCTGACCTTGAGACGCGTGACGCCGGATCAGTGACGCGCGGCCAGATAGGATGCCGGATCGGGCTTGGCGATCATCATGGTATCGCGCCAGAACACTTGTTCTGCGTTGATCAGCTCAAGTTCCCAAACGCAGCCGATCACAGGCCGATCCGCCGAATTGAGCGGCTCTTGTTCGCCATAAAGCGTCCGACGAATGTGTTGGCACAGGACACAACCCTGAACCCACCAATAGAATGAATGTGTGGTGCCAGTCTCACCCAGATGCAAGAGCGCAAAGCCAAGCCCGTTGTCTTGTCCTTCCGCCAACACCCGCGGAGGCAATTCCGCCTCGGCAATTGCCTTGGCTTCAGCAATATTCCGTAAGGACACGACGTTCCCAGACGCAGCGATTCCATAGACCTTCAGCTGAAGGGGCTTGATCGACCACAGTCCGAGATCAGTGACGGCGCGAGGATGATATATCTCCACATCAACTGCCACTGCTTCATCTGTCATTGCTTCATCTCTCTTTATGCGTTCGCCGGAACCGTCAGAACAGATCGCGTGCAACAATACCAACAAGCGCCGCAGCAATCACCCATAGGGCAATGCGGCCCGATCTGGTGTGACGGGCTTCCGCCTTGCCGATGGCTTCTGCGGTGTCCTTGTCGAACCGCAAGCCCTTGGAGGTCATCTTCTCGAATTCTTCCGACATCCTGCCGACACGGTCGGCGAACAGCGGCAGATCATTGGCAATGCGGCCCATGGCGCCGATCGCCTCCCCAGCATCTCGCAGTTTGCCAACCGGGCCAAGGTTGTCGCGGATCCAGGAGCCGACGACTGGCTCGGCCGTATGCCACATATCCAGATGCGGGTTCAGCGTGCGCGCGACGCCCTCAACCACGACCATGGTCTTTTGCAGCATGATCAACTGGGTCTGGGTCCGCATCTCGAAGAGTTCGGTGACCTCGAACAACTGCGTCAGGAGCCGCGCCATGGAGATCTCGCTGGCGTCGTGACCATGGATAGGTTCCCCGATCGCGCGGATCGCTTGGGCGAACATGTCCACGTCCTGATGGGCCGGCACATAGCCCGCCTCAAAATGAACCTCCGCGACCCGGCGATAGTTCCGCGTGATGAAGCCGAACAGGATTTCAGCCAGGAACCGGCGCTCCTGCTTGCTCAGACGGCCAGTTATGCCGAAATCAACTGCAATCAACGTCCCGTCGGGCTCAACGAAGAGATTGCCCTGATGCATATCCGCATGGAAGAAGCCGTCACGCAGGGTGTGACGCAGGAAGCTCTGAATGACGTTGGCGCCCAGCGCCTCCAGGTCCAAACCGTCTTCTTTAAGCCCCTCGACGTCCGACATTTTCCGGCCGTCGATCCATTCCATGGTCAAAACACCCTTGGCCGTGCGAAGCCAATCAACCTCGGGCACGCGGAAGCCAGGATCTTCCGCTGTGTTTTCAGCCATCTCCGACAGACCTGCCGCCTCAAGACGGAAGTCCATTTCCATGGCAACAGACTTTGCCAGAGTGTCGACCACCGCGACCGGACGCAGCCGGCGTGAGGGCGGATGAAACCTCTCGGCGAGGCGCGCGACGAGATAGAAGCTTTCGAGATCGCGCTGGAATCGTCTCTGGACGCCAGGACGCAGAACCTTGACCGCAACCTTGCGGACCTCGCCATCCTTGCCGCGAAGCATTGCCGGATGAACCTGCGCGATGGAAGCTGCAGCCACGGCTTCGCCGAACTCGACAAATATCTCGTCGACCGGCTGGCCAAGTTGCTCGGCGACCGCTCTGCACGCTGCTTCGTGACCAAAGGCCGGAAGCCGGTCTTGCAACGCCGACAGCTCAAGCGCTGCCTCCTTGCCGACAACATCAGCACGGGTCGCCAGGAACTGTCCCAGCTTGACGTACGACGGCCCGAGCCGGTTCATCGCATCAGAAAGGCGAAGTTCGGCACTCTTGTTCTTGACCGAGCGCCTTTCCAGCAGCCGCGCGCAGGCGATCGCGATGCGTGGCGCTGTCGGCAAGTCAGGCAGATGCGCCAGACCGAAAACCCCTTCGCGGGCCATGACAAAACCGGCCTTGGCCAGACGGAAAAGCGGCGCGACAGCAAACCCCATGGATCAGAGCTTCCAGCCAGAATGCAGTGCTGCGATGCCACCCGAATAATTACGGTAGGTCACTCGCTCAAAGCCCGCTTCGCGGATCATCTCTGCGAAGCGCTCCTGGCTGGGGAACTTGCGGATTGATTCCACCAGATAGCGATAAGGTTCACCATCCCCAGTCACCATCTTCCCCATTGCAGGGATCGCATTGAAAGAGAACCCGTCGTAGACCTTGTCGAGAACAGGAACGTCAACCTCCGAGAACTCAAGGCAAAGAAAACGTCCGCCGCGCTTCAGGATGCGGCGCGCTTCACGAAGCGCCTTGGGAATATCAGGCACATTCCGAATGCCGAACGCAATCGTATAGGCATCAAAACTCTTGTCGGGAAACGGCAGTTCCTCAGCGTTGCCCTGCGAGAAGGTGATCTGATCGGAGAGGCCTGCCTTTTCTGCTCGGTCGCGACCAACAGACAACATCGAACCGTTGATGTCGCAGACAACTGCCTTTGCCGTGTCATTTGATCGACGAACAACGCGTGTTGCAATGTCGCCAGTCCCACCGGCCACATCCAGCAGGCGCCATCCGCGCGCAGCAGACTTTGGTGGCGCCAGAACAGACACCATCGCGTCCTTCCAGACACGATGCAGTCCGCCGGACATCATATCGTTCATGATGTCATAGCGCTCGGCGACCTTGTGGAACACGTCATCGACGAGTGCCTGTTTTTGACCTTCCCCGACCGTGGTGAAGCCAAAGCTTGTCGGCATGTCTTCCGGTGCACGGGCCGATGCCCGCTGGGATGAAGAAGCGTCCTGCGCCATAATCATGTCTCCTGACCGACACGGCGGACGGCTGAAACACCCGTCTGATCGTCATGCCGCATATCAAGCTGCTTTTCCAACGGATGCGCTTGAATGGCAAGCACATCACTCCAATTTGGAGCGGAACATAGTACATGGCCATAGCAAGCGCTATGTTCCCGTCTGTCAAAACCAATATGCCGCGCTGCTCATCAGCACCTAATAACGGAAATCCCCATGCCTGAACTGCCCGAAGTCGAGACTGTGAAGCGCGGCCTTGCGCCGACCTTCGAGGGCGCGCTGATCGAAAAGCTTGACCAAAACCGGGCCGATTTGCGGTTTCCCTTTCCGGAAAATTTTCGCGCACGGCTCACCGGTCGGCGCGTCACCGCGCTTTCAAGGCGTTCCAAATATCTGCTTGCTGATCTGGATAGTGGCGACGTTCTTGTCATGCACCTGGGAATGTCCGGGTCGTTCCGGATCGCCGCAGACGAGGACGTTTCAACGCCCGGCGACTTCGCCCACGCGAAATCCAAGAACGAAAAACATGATCACGTGGTCTTTCATCTGTCGACCAGTGCGGGCAGGACCGCGCGCATCCACTATAATGACCCTCGCCGTTTTGGCTTCATGACGCTTATTGCACGACCGGATATTGGCGAGCATGCTCTCTTTCGCAACATAGGGCTTGAGCCTCTTGGCAATGAACTGGACGGTTCGCGGATCTCCAGGCTCTTCGCCGACAAGAAGGCTCCTCTGAAGGCAGCCCTTCTGGACCAGAAGCTGATTGCAGGGTTGGGCAACATCTATGTCTGTGAAGCCCTATGGCGCACCGGACTTGATCCCAAACGTGCAGCGGGAACGATTGCAGGAAAGAACGGCAGGGCAACAAAACACACCTCTGCGCTTGCCGACCATATTCGCGATACACTCACCGAAGCGATTGAGGCCGGCGGATCGAGCTTGCGCGATCACACCCAGGCAGATGGCACACTCGGTTATTTCCAGCACCGCTTCGCCGTTTATGACCGGGAGGGCGAGCCCTGCAGGACACCAGGCTGCACATCACCCATCGAAAGAATTGTTCAATCAAACAGGTCGACTTTCTACTGCCCCGCCTGCCAACGGTGATCTCTTTGCAAGTCGTATCGGCCTGCGGATCTCCGATTTCACAGCTCGGCGGTTGCCACCGCGTGCAAAGGTCGGCTACGCCTGTCAACCAGATGATTTGAACTTGGTTTGGGAGTGAACCGGATGGGATATGAAAACATTCGCGTCGAAACGCGCGGCAAGGTCGGACTGATCACACTTGATCGCCCCAGTGCACTGAACGCGCTCAACTCGGCTCTGATTGACGAGCTGAACACCGCCCTGTCCGGTTTCGAAGCCGATGAGCGCATAGGCTGCACGGTAATCACGGGTTCGGAAAAGGCATTTGCCGCCGGCGCCGACATCAAGGAGATGGGCGGCCTTGACTATATGGAAGCCTATCTGAACGATTTCATCACGTCCTGGGAACATGTCTCCCGAACGCGCAAGCCCGTCATTGCAGCAGTTGCGGGCTATGCGCTCGGCGGCGGCTGCGAGCTGGCCATGATGTGCGACTTCATCATTGCTGCAGACACTGCAAAGTTTGGCCAGCCCGAAATCACGCTTGGTGTCATGCCTGGCGCCGGCGGCACACAGCGACTGACGCGCTTCATCGGCAAGTCCAAGGCCATGGACATGTGCCTGACAGGACGCATGATGGAAGCCGAAGAGGCCGAACGATGCGGTCTTGTCAGTCGCGTTGTACCGGCGGGCGAGCTTCTGGAAGAGGCGCTCAAGGCAGCCGAGAAGATCGCAGGCTTCTCGCTTCCCATTGCAATGATGACCAAGGAAAGCGTCAACCGGGCCTACGAGACGACTTTGGCGGAAGGCATCCGTTTCGAGCGCAGGGTCTTTCACAGCATGTTCGCGACGGAAGACCAGAAAGAAGGCATGAGCGCCTTTGCCGAAAAGCGCAAACCCCAATTCAACAACAAATAAAAGCCGCGAAAGAATCTCGCACAGACGCGCCTATCACCATTGACGCGGCCGCGTGGCACGATTATAAGCTGCCCGCAACCGGTGGCGGGATCCCTCGCCGCCGTCGTTTTTTGATCGGGTACCCTTATCGCCTTGGCGTGTGGCTGTCTCGATTGTAACCGGACTTAGTTCCACCACGGATCAGGATTGAGCCCATGGCCAACACACCCTCGGCCAAGAAGGCGGCCCGTAAGATTGCCCGCCGGACGGCCACGAATAAAGCTCGTCGGAGCCGCGTGCGGACCTACCTGCGTCAAGTCGAGGAAGCAATCGCTTCCGGTGACCAGGCAGCCGCTAGTGAAGCTTTGAAAGCTGCTCAGCCCGAGATCATGCGCGCTGCGACGAAGGGCGTTCTTCACGCCAACACCGCATCTCGCAAGGTTTCTCGCTTGAATGCCCGCGTTAAGGCCCTCAGCGCCTAAATCTACGCCATTTTGACGTTAAAAAACCCGGTCCTCGCGGCCGGGTTTTTTTTAGCCGTACAAAATGCGTCAACACACGCCGGCTAAGGAAATTTTTGCCATCAGGAGATTTCGCCATAGTGCGCCTTGGCAATTTTTTCTCATTATTTCCAGATACTTATCGATACGTTGCCGGAACCGAGCTGACTCAAACCGGATTCAACGCGAGTCAAGAGTAAACACGATTCATTTTTTTGATGCCCTCACCTGAGCCCCCCAGCCACGTGTCTTGATCAGGAAAATCCAAGCGGCGAAAAGCATTTGGCCCATGACCCGGACAAGTGCACCCAAGGGTGACGCTACGGAGCTTTGTACCTTGCTTACGATTTGTTCATCAGAGGCTGTTGCCGGGTCGAAACGGGCTGTATATGTTTAGATCAACAGGCGGACGAAGATCCGCACTAAAACGAAACAAAAAAGCGGTCTGGGCAAGTTATGAAAATTCAGAACATTGAAATTAGAAGTTTCCCACTCAGTCGTTTTTACAATGAATACACAGCAGTATTTAATCTGCACTAGATCTTCTCTTCGAAGACTCTAAAATTTCCAAAAAAATCGCTAGAAGAAACGCAGAAACAATGGCACTGCCATTGTAAAAGGGGTCTGTTGTGCAAAACTCCATCCAATATGCAGGCGACGTAGACGCGAAAACCGCGCACGACGCTATTGCGAAACAAGGCGGCGCCGTCCTGGTCGACGTGCGCACACAAGCAGAGTGGACTTTCGTCGGCGTGCCGGATTTGCGTGCGCTGGGCGGCGAGCCTCTGTTCGTGGAATGGCAGAGCCTTCCGCCTGCGCAGCCAGTCAAGGATTTTGTTGGCGATTTGGTCAAAAAAATCTCGGCAAAAGGACTTGACCAGAGCGCCCAGATCTACTTTCTGTGCCGCTCCGGCGTGAGGAGCCAATCTGCAGCCATCGCGATGACGCAGGCAGGCTACGCCCATTGCTATAACATTGCTGGTGGTTTTGAAGGCCCTCTTGATCAAGACGGTCATCGGGGAACTCAGTCTGGCTGGAAGGCCGCCGGACTGCCCTGGATCCAGAATTAACTGACCTGCCTGGAGCAGGTTAAGGCGGTAGCTATCGTTGCCGCCAACCCAACAATTGTCCCAATCGGGATATAAAAAGGCTGTTAGAGCAGCATTAATCAGGGCGGCTGTGGCGGATCGTCCTTAAACAGGAGGCGGAAGTAATGCAGGTTCAGGAGGCAAGCGGCTCTGAACACTGGAACCGTGTTAAAAAACGGCTCCGCGCCGAACTTGGAGACGACGTTTTCTCCAGCTGGTTCGCACGTGTAGACCTTGAAGAACACAACGATGGAACAGTGCGATTGTCTGTGCCCACGCGGTTTCTGAAACAATGGATTCAATCGCACTACAATGAGCGCCTGATGGGCCTTTGGAAGGGCGAGTGCGACAACGTGCACAAGATCGAGCTCACCGTCCGCGGCGCCATGCGCCCGCGTCAGGTCGCAGCTCCCATTGCACCGGGTCTTCCCGGCCCCAAGCGCACGAAGGCATCCCCGGCATCCGAGCAGCGCCTTGACGGCTTTTGTGACACCAATCAGGTTGCCGCAGCGCAGGCTGTCACAGCCGCACTCGGCCGTGGCGACGCATCAAATGATGTCACTCGTGACGTCCTCCAGGGTGCCGCCCTCGACCCCAAATACACGTTTGAGACGTTTGTCGAGGGTGACTCCAACGGTCTGGCACTCGCTGCTGCCCGTCAGGTTGCTTCAGGCGGCGCTGTGACCTTCAACCCGCTTTACCTGCATGCTTCGGTCGGCCTTGGCAAAACCCACCTTATGCAGGCCGTTGCGGCCAAGGTTCGCGCATCGGGTCGCAAGGTTCTGTACCTGACGGCAGAACATTTCATGTATCGCTTCGTTTCAGCGCTGAAGGCCCAGTCGGCCCTCGCGTTCAAGGAGACCCTGCGCACCATCGACCTCCTCCTGATCGATGACATGCAGTTTCTTCACGGCAAGCAGGTGCAGCAAGAGTTCTGTCACACGCTGAACGCTCTTATCGACGGCGCGCGTCAGGTGATTGTCGCAGCCGACCGGGCTCCATCGGAACTCGACACACTCGACGATCGGGTTCGGTCACGCCTGTCCGGCGGCCTTGTCGTCGGCATTCAGGAACCTGATTTCTCCCTGCGCCGCAACATCCTGTCCACTCGCGTGAACCAGGCCCAGCGCAGCTATCCAAATTTCGAAGTTCCAGACCCTGTTCTCGACTATGTCGCCAAGCATGTGGCGTCTTCGGGACGCGATCTTGAGGGCGCCCTGAATCGCCTGGTTGCACACAATCAGCTGACCAACCAGCCGATCACGCAGGAAATGGCGGAAATGACCCTTCGGGATCTTATCCGCTCAAGCGAGCCGCGCCGGGTCAAGATCGAAGACATTCAGCGCGTCGTGTCGAAGCATTACAATGTGACGAAGGCAGACCTTCTGTCTGCCCGCCGGACGCGGACGATTGTGCGGCCCCGGCAGATTGCCATGTACCTTGCAAAAGTCATGACCCCACGGTCCCTTCCCGAGATCGGCCGCCGCTTCGGTAACAGGGATCACACGACAGTTTTGCATGCGGTTCGCAAGATTGAGGAACTGGCTCGTGGCGACCACGGACTGGCGCAGGAGCTGGAGCTGCTCAAGCGCATGCTCGACGCCTGACAATATTACAAAATAATCATCAAAATCAGGGGCGTCCAAGTGGGCGCCCCTCTTGCATTTGCCAGCAGTTGAGGGCAGTGTCTTCCCCCCGCTCCCACCATGGGGGCGTCAGATTTCCTTGGCCGAAGACACCTCTTCGGCGCCTTGAAAGTACGGACCTTACGTATGAAAGCGACCCTCGATCGGACCGACCTCCTCAAGTCCCTGACCCATGTTCACCGGGTTGTCGAGCGCCGTAACACCATTCCTATCCTGTCCAACGTCCTGCTCCGCGCCGAAGATGGCGCGTTGAAGCTCAAGGCGACCGATCTGGATCTGGAAATTCTGGAAACGGTTCCGGCAATGATCGAAATGCCTGGTGCGACAACCGTTCCCGCGCACATGATCTATGACATTGTACGCAAGCTGCCGGATGGTTCTCAGGTTGTCCTGGAAACCACCAGCGACAATGCAACACTCGAAATTCGAGCAGGGCGTTCGAAGTTTGCACTTCAAATGCTGCCGGAGACCGATTTCCCGGATCTCACAGCCGGCGACTTCACACATGGCTTCACATTGAGCGCGGGCGATATTCGCAAGCTGATCGATGCGACCCAATTCGCCATTTCCACGGAAGAGACCCGGTATTATCTGAACGGCATCTATATGCATGCGGTCGACACGCCGGAAGGCTCACGTTTCAGGGCTGTCGCGACTGATGGCCACCGCTTGGCGCAGGCCGAAGTCCCTGCCCCGTCCGGTTCAGCGGGAATGCCGGGCATCATCGTACCTCGCAAGACCGTCGGCGAGATCCAGAAACTGCTTGAAGAACCGGATGCAGATGTGCAGATCGAGCTTTCTGACACGAAAATTCGCGTCACGACGGACTCGGTTGTTCTCACATCCAAGCTGATTGACGGCACTTTCCCGGACTACGGCCGCGTCATTCCGCAGGGCAATGACAAGGAAATGCGTGTCGATCGGGACGAGTTCAAGGAAGCTGTCGACCGCGTGTCGACGATTTCCTCCGAGCGCGGGCGGGCGGTCAAGCTGTCGCTCAGCGAAGGGCGGCTCATTCTCGCCGTGAACAATCCGGATTCGGGAAGCGCAACGGAAGAACTCGCCGTTGAATATGATGACGATCCGCTCGAAATCGGCTTCAACTCTCGCTACCTGCTCGACATCGCCAACCAGCTGAACAGCGACACTGCGCTCTTCCGTCTGGCTGACAGCGGATCTCCGACGCTGGTCCAGGACAATACGATCGAGGATTGCCTGTTCGTTCTGATGCCGATGCGCGTCTAGGTGCCAGGCGAAAAGCTTGCGGGATGAAGTTCCATGGCTGACAGAACGTCGGCGGCTCTCAGCCGCCTGACTCTGACCGACTTCCGGAACTATGAACACCTCGATCTTGCCTTCTCCAAGCCCTTGATCGCGTTCGTTGGCGACAACGGCATTGGAAAGACCAACATTCTGGAAGCAATTTCCTTCCTGACGGCCGGCCGCGGGCTGCGTCGAGCGCCCTTTGCCGATGTTGGCCGGGTGAGCGGACCTGGCAGCTGGAGTGTCTCGACGATCCTGAACCAAAACGGCGACGAGACGCGTATTGGCACCGGATTGACCAGTGGCGAAGCTGGTCGGCGCGTTCGGATTGATGGTGAAGATGTTCGCTCTTCCGAAAACCTTCTCGACTACATGCGTGTGCTTTGGCTCGTGCCGTCGATGGACGGGTTGTTCACGGGGCCTGGATCGGACCGACGCCGGTTTCTGGATCGCTTGACCTTGTCCATAGATCCCACGCACGGGCGACGTGTCAGCAATTTCGAGAAAGCGCTCAGGCAACGGAACAAGCTACTGGACCACGGCGGTTCTCCAGACTTCCTGTCCGCCATTGAGACACAGGTTGCCGAACTGGGCACAGCAGTCTCATTGGCGCGAAGTGAGACCGTGACACTCCTTGGCGAGACCGTGAAAGCTCAGGCGGAGACAGGCCTTCCTTTCCCCCTTGCGTCACTGACGCTCGACGGCGCCTTTGAAATGGCGACGCGCGGCATGAGCGCATCTGACCGGGAAGATCATTACAGGGACCTGCTTTCAGAAGGACGCGGGCGCGACCGCGCTGCGGGCAGAACGCTCATGGGGCCCCATCTGTCGGATCTCCTTGTGCGACACACTGCCAAGGACATGCCCGCCGCCCAGTCTTCAACCGGTGAGCAAAAAGCCCTGCTGATCGGCCTCATCCTCGCCCATGCCGAACTTACCGCCTCGATCACGGGAATGACGCCAGTTCTGCTGCTTGACGAGATCGCCGCTCATCTGGACCCAAATCGCAGAAAGGCTCTGTTCACGCGCTTGCTCGACCTGGGCGGTCAGGTGTTCATGACCGGCACCGACGCGTCCCTTTTCGAAGCACTTCCACGAGAAGGTGAAGTCTTTGAGATCTCTTGCGAAGGCGCGGCGCTTATCGATCGACAGGAAACGCGCTAAAATCGCCGGAAACCCATTGTTTTCCACCGCTATGGACGCCACATCCGTTGTATGGCTTTGCTTTTGTTGAACGGCCTGCGGAACCCCTTATAACAGGGGATTAAATCTAAAAATGACTGGTGACTGATTCGCATGAGCGACACTTCCGATCCCGAGACTGTTCCGACGCCCGAAACTGAAGGGTCTGCCGAATATGGCGCGGATTCCATCAAGGTCCTGAAGGGGCTCGACGCTGTGAGAAAGCGGCCGGGAATGTACATCGGTGACACCGATGACGGATCCGGCCTCCATCACATGGTCTATGAAGTCGTCGACAACGCAATCGATGAAGCACTGGCCGGCCACGCGGACCATGTGACCGTGAGCCTGAATGCCGACGGATCGGTTACCGTGTCAGACAATGGCCGCGGCATTCCGACCGACATGCATTCGGAGGAAGGTGTATCTGCGGCAGAGGTCATCATGACCCAGCTGCATGCAGGCGGAAAATTCGATCAGAATTCCTACAAGGTATCGGGCGGCCTTCACGGCGTAGGCGTCTCTGTCGTGAACGCGCTGTCCACCAAGCTGGAACTGCGCATCTGGCGCAACGAGCAAGAGCATTACATGTGCTTTGCCCATGGCGATGCAGTGAGCCCACTCGAGATCGTTGGGCCGGCAAACGGCAAGAAGGGCACCGAAGTCACATTTCTCCCGTCGCCGGAAACATTCACAAAGATAGAATTTGACTTCGCAACGCTTGAGCACCGGCTTCGCGAACTCGCGTTCCTCAATTCCGGTGTCCGCATCATCTTAACCGACAAGCGCGGCGTCGAGCCGGTTGTCGAAGAGCTGTTCTACGAGGGCGGCCTCGAAGCGTTCGTCCGCTATCTGGACCGGGCCAAACATCCGCTCATTGAAGAGCCGATCACCGTTCGGTCCGAGAAAGACGGCATCACCGTAGAAGCCTCTATGTGGTGGAACGACAGCTACCATGAACACGTCCTGTGCTTCACCAACAATATTCCCCAGCGCGACGGCGGCACGCACCTAGCTGGTTTTCGTGCGGCCTTGACTCGTCAGCTCACCGGATATGCCGAAAGCACCGGGTTGATGAAAAAGGAGAAGGTCTCCCTTTCCGGCGACGATTGCCGTGAAGGCCTGACCTGTGTCCTGTCGGTGAAGGTCCCGGATCCGAAGTTCTCCTCGCAGACCAAGGACAAGCTGGTCTCATCCGAAGTGCGACCCGTCGTCGAGAACCTTATCTCCGGCGCACTCTCAGAATGGTTGGAAGAAAATCCAACGCCCGCCAAGTCGATCGTTTCCAAGGTGGTTGAAGCTGCTTCCGCACGTGAGGCGGCGCGCAAAGCGCGCGAGCTGACCCGGCGCAAGGGAGCCCTCGACATTGCGTCCCTGCCAGGCAAGCTTGCCGATTGTCAGGAACGTGATGCGTCCAAAGCCGAACTGTTTCTGGTGGAGGGTGACTCCGCTGGTGGCTCTGCCAAGCAGGGTCGGCATCGCGAGAATCAGGCTGTTCTGCCGCTGCGAGGCAAGATCCTCAACGTGGAACGTGCCCGTTTCGACAAGATGCTGTCTTCCAATGAAATCGGTACGCTGATCACAGCCCTCGGAACAGGGATCGGAAAAGAAGAATTCAATCTGGAAAAGCTGCGCTATCACAAGATCATCATCATGACCGATGCTGATGTCGATGGCGCCCACATCAGAACCCTGCTGCTGACGTTCTTCTTCCGTCAGATGCCAGAGCTGATCGAGAACGGATATATCTACATCGCCCAACCGCCGCTCTACAAAGTGAAGCGCGGGCAATCCGAACAATATCTGAAGGATCAGCAGGCCCTTGAGGACTATCTGATCTCATCCGGGCTTGAAGACACATCACTGACCCTCGCCAATGGCGAAGTCCGGACCGGAGAAGATCTTCGTTCAGTCGTTGAAAAGGCCCGGGCAATTGCAAGCATTTTCGACGGCCTGCACTCTCGCTACAACCGCGATGTCGTTGAACAGGCAGCAATCGCCGGAGCACTTAACGAAGATACGCTGAACGACAGCGCAAAGGCGGCCGAAGCTGCGACTTACATTGCGCGGCGGCTCGACATTCTCGCGGATGAGTTCGAACGCGGCTGGGAAGGCGAGGCCCGGGACGATGGCAGCCTTGTTTTCAAGCGTATGGTTCGCGGTGTTGAGGAAGTGGCCATCATTGATGCAGCACTGCTTGGTTCAGCAGATGCCCGTCGCTTGAATGCCGACGCCGGCCATCTCCAAGAGATCTACGGCAAGGCGGCGACGCTGCGCCGGAAGGACACGCCCCACGAGATCCGCGGTTCGCGAGCTCTTCTACAACAGATCTTCGGATTTGGGCAAAAGGGCATATCGCTGCAACGCTATAAAGGCCTTGGCGAAATGAACCCCGGCCAGCTCTGGGAAACGACGCTCGACCCCAACGTTCGGTCTCTTCTTCAGGTCAAGGTCCGCGAGGCGGACGACGCGGACGACATCTTCACCAAGCTCATGGGCGATGAAGTGGACCCGCGCCGCGAGTTCATTCAGGACAATGCCCTGAGCGTCGCCAACCTGGACGTCTGATACGTGGTAGGGACGCCTGTAAACTTCCGCCGCGCGCATATAATTTCGCGACGCGGCGGATTGGTACAAGGCTGATCTCAAAAATTTCAATAACTTTGGCGGAAACCGGTATTCTGCCTAGGTTATCGGTACATGAGCTTCACCTCGTCCCGAAACAGTTTTCGAATTTCCAATCGAACCCAACAACCAAGTTCCTACCCTTGCCAATCATAGGCCGTCAGGCCTGCTGTTTGTTGGAACGCGCAGGACGCCTCGCACGACTTGTGACTACCACCATAAATCTATGGACCTCAAACGTCTGGAGGCTTCCGGACCGTTGCGGGCATTGAGTGTGGATTGTCATCCTTTTCGGTAGCGGACGTTCGCTCGCCAACATCGGAGTTTTCTTATCGCGCGCAGCTATTCCGCAGTTGCGCTTTTTTGCGGTCGGCAGTTGAAACGACCACCCAACCTGACGCGTCTCCAGAATTTGGTCGCGCCAAGTTGTGGTTCATTCTGCTAGGCGTTGGCGTTGGGACCATCCTGAGAAGACAGCACTTGACCCTGACGAGACGCTTTAATCGGCTAGTTTTGGATGACCCATTGTTTGAAGCTCGGGTCCAGTCCCTTGCAGGCTGCCAAGATGAGATCGCGCGACTGATAGGGACCGGCATCATCAATGGTCGCTGCGACTGTCACACACTGCGAAGTGTCAGCAGCCAAATGCATCTCCATGCTGACAGTATCATAAGAAAATTTCTGCCTTGGATCGGCTATGTCGCATGCGATGAGCCCAAAAGGGACCTTGGCGTTTTCCGGGTCGCTATGGGCCATACATTTGCCCTTGTAGGTCACCGATTCAATCGCGCCGGTCTCTGGAGAAAACGAAAACAACACATCATCGCCATTGGGTTTGCAAGAATGCGCATGAAGTTGATTACCCAAGCCTCGACCTTTGGTGTCGATACACCAGCCGAGTTTTGCTTCTTCACCAAGGTTGTCAGCGAGATGAATCACTGCCCCTTTGGTTTGGATATCAGGGGCTTCAGCAAAAGAAACCTGAGGAATGATCATGGCGAATGCAGCCGCAAATGCCGCAGAACAGGTTGTATTAAGTTTTGTCATAGGTCAGTCCTTTATGCAGCGGCGCTTGGTTGCGACATCTATCCGCGGAACTGTTTTTGAAATGAGAGAATCCGTTTAGCGTTGACGCCTCGGTCGCTGCGTCCAACTCTCGAAACGCTCCGCATATCAACACGGCTTCCGTCGCCTTGAGGTGTCACGACAATCACGATGTCATCGGCGAAATAGAAAACAGGTGTACGGGCAACTGCTTCGAAGCGCCTACGCTCCGTATTCGAGCCGACGACCTCCCATCCCATTTCGTGAGCAACTTTCAGAGCCTTTTGATAGGCAGCATCTGCGGGTAACTCTGTGGCAAGGGGCACTATATCGGGATATGCGGCGGATTGAACCTTCGCCAATTCAGGACCACCATATTTGAGCGAATTACGCGCACCCTCGCGGTTTTCGTCCAGCACCTCAAAGGCAGGTGGATTTGTTGTGTCGGTTGAAATGTCGTGAATTGGCGCGGCACGCACTGGAGGGTTGATAGCGCCAGCAATCATTGGCGCCAAACATGCCATTCCAATAATTACAGCAACTCCACCCGCAAAGACGCCACCTTTTTCCTTGCGTTTGAGGTGCATTGACAAGGTGAGCAAGCCCATGACTGCAATGACCGCACCTATTGGATTGAGATAGGTTCGATAGAATCCAAAGCCAGTGGTTGGTGCCCATAGTCCTAGCCGAGCACCAAACAGCATCAGCATTACGCTTAACCCGCCCAGGACGGCGACAAACAAGGTGAACTTTCCGATTTTCGTCATTAAGCCTTGATCCTTGACACATTGGCAAATTTACTGCTCGGTATGCACATATTGCACACTACGCAAGGAAGTTACGTTGACAATTTCGTTACATCAAAGACGGCGACAAAAAACAGCGCGCGACATCCAGATGGCGACTTTGGAACTGTCGCTTCAAAAAGGCCTGGATCAAATAACGACTGAAGAAATCGCGGCTTTTGCAGGGATCAGCACACGGACCTTTTTCAACTACTACAAAAACAAGGAAGCTGCTGCGATCGGCGCTCCACCCGCATTCCGGAAGGAAGATACAGACGCTTTGCGCGAAGGTACTGCACCACTTGCCCACGATCTAAAATTATTACTAGACAAACATATGGAGATACTCGCTGGCGATAAAGCCATTCTCAAAATGGTGGGATCAGTTCTACGTTCAAATGAAAGAGCACGCGGCATACTTGAGGGTTTTCTTACTATAGAGCGCAAAAATCTAGAGGAATGCCTGTTCGCGCGGGTCAAATGTCATCAAACCGCCGTCGCGCTCGCATCTTTAGCCACAAATGCGATAGGGCAGGCGATTTTTCTATGGGAGCATGAGGAAGGTCTACCACTCGGCGCAGCGCTGGATACTATCTGGGCGGGATTAATCAACGCATCACAGCTTCTTGCAAATTCGACAGCCTAGATTTGCGTAATTCGGAACCGCGACCCCTTCGAACATGATATCTTTGGTTCATTCCAGTCATCGAGCTTTGACTCTCGTCGAGAAGGCGCGATTTCCATCTTGGATGCGATTTGAAGCTTCCGGTAGCACCGGCTACTGGCATCTTTGCCAAACAGCACAGCTGAAACGGAGTAACTTTCTTCTCCGTTTTTTGTTTCTGCAGCTATCAAAGGTCACTGTCGGGCCATGGCTTCGGACTGCCAACATGAAAACCCTGGACCGCATCAACGTCCAACGTCTGCCAAAACGCCATTTCTGACCCGTCCCCTACATTCTTCGCAATGACACGGATGCCAATGTCATGCGCTGCCGCAATCATTCGCCTGAGTATCATGCACTTTCGCTCAGGCGCTGAAGATAACGTGTTGAGAGCAGGGTCGAGCTTTATCCAATCAACCTTCAACTCGGTCAGTCGTTCGAGCACGGGCCAATGCCCCGCGAAGTCGTCAATTGCAGTCTGGCAACCGAGCTCAGACGCAAAGCGAATGAAATTCTCGCAGAGATCCGGCTGACGAAGATAGTCTTTTTCAGAAATTTCAAGACACAGGCGCCCGGCCAAAAGCGGCTCAGACGACAGGCGGCTCCTCAGGAGATCCTTCTGGCGGTTATCGGCAAGCGCTCCCAGAGACAGGTTCACCGCAAACCAGCGCCGCGATTGAGAGATTGAAATGGCGTCCAGCACCTGATCCAGCGTCCAGCCGTCCACCTGAGACATGAAACCGGACCGTTCAGCGGAAGCGATCAACGCCCGCGGTGCGCAGGCGAGTTCCTTTTCTCCCTGAAGACGGAGAAGAATCTCAGACCCAAGGACTGCCTTGCTATCGAGCGCAAGGATTGGCATGGCATGAAGAGAAAGATCCTTCATGAGGAGGTCTTCCGGCTGCCAGCCCGATACATCCGGTGAACATGCGTCCTCTTCCGGATTAAAGACCTCGAAATTGACAGAGCCTCCTCCCTCAGCCTTGCCACGCAGACATGCCTTGTCTGCCTGATGCAAGACATCGGAAGCTGCCGCCCCGGAAGCAACGAGATCCGGCTTGAGGTGACAGATCCCGATGGAGCCCTTGATCGTGAAAAAACGGCTGCCTGACTTCAGACCAAGTCGCCTCATCCGTCCCTGGAGACTGTTCGCAATTTCCAGTGCGTCAGCTTCAGTGGGAACCTGGATCAAGCCGACGAATTCATCGCCCCCAAGCCTGGCGGCCAAACCATTCTCCTCAAAGACAACGCCCAGACAATTGGCAACGAGGCATAGCATCTCGTCTCCCGCCGCATGACCCGCGAGGTCATTGACCTTCTTGAAGTCATCGAGATCCAGGTAGAAAACGGCCAGATCATCATGTGTGCGAGCGCGCATTGAAGCAATGCGGTGGTCGAGTTCCTTGAAGAGAGCCCGACGGTTGGCCAATCCCGTCAAGTCATCGATATGGGCAAGGTGTCGGATCTCTTCGATCTCCACGGATCGATCCTGAACGGCTTCTTCAGCTTCAGCGAACCTGAGAAAATATACGTCTTCGGATGCTGCACCAAACGCGACGCGGGCAACCGACAGAGCCGGAGAAATCACATGACCAGACCGGTCAAACAGAACACCTTGAAGGTCCATATGCGTGGTTGCCGTCGCCGCCAGGCATGCCCTCTGGAAACGTTTCCAGCTTTCGTGAGAAAGAAGCTCCGACAAATACCGATCGTCCGCGCCGCCCCCCGTTTCCGGAAACCGTTTTGCAAAATGCGAATTTACAGCGAGACACTGACCGTCTCGCTTTACGAGGGCTGAACGTCCCGGCAAAATTTCAATAAGACGAGCAAAAGCATCTACCCAATACTCCTCTCTCTTTGAGGCTCTGGATCGCGCGTTATCTGGTATTAATCTCTGGCCACTCCGCAAGAGATCTTCCTTTCGAAAAACATGTTTTCGATAACCGATACCAAATACTATAAACGGGTTCTCGATATTGGCTTCAGAGATAACATGACTGATCTCTCAATCTTTGCCCGACGATTATTACCCACAGCTCAAGCAGTCTTTTTGGTTAATGATTTGCAAGTCTATTCAGGGGGATTTTAGGGTTCAAAGGTGAATGATCGCCTCTTCAGGCTCCTCATTTTGGTCATTTGGTAGAATTATGATTGACGCATGAACCCAATATGCTTGACGGCAAACCTGAGCGGAGCCAACTGATGAAACACCGGCGTTTGTTTCAGATGCGCCAGCTTGTCTTTCTGAGCGTGATCGCTTTGCCAAGTGTCTTCCCCATAGGCCTTGCAGCGTCTGCGAAGGCCATGGAACATTGCGGAAAAGCGTCCTGGTATGCTTTGACGAGCCGTACAGCCAGCGGCGAGATGGCCGATCCCACCTCTCTCAGCGCTGCGCATCGAAGCCTGCCTTTTGGAACCATGGTTCAGGTGAAGAACCTTCAGAACGGCAAAACAGTTGTCGTCCGGATCAATGATCGCGGCCCCTTTGTGAAAGGAAGGATCATCGACGTCACCCGCGCAGCAGCCGTCGAGTTGGGATTTCTTTCACGCGGAGTGACCAAAGTGGAGGTCCGTCTCGTATCGGAGTCCGCACCTTTGAAATTCAGTAGATCACCTGCTTGCGGCGACTGAAATCAATCCACAATCCGATGATAAGATCTTGCCGCCAATCAAACATCAAAACTGATTAATTGAGCTCGTGTGAATCAATTATTTAAATGCATATCGGTAATGACAAACCAATTAGACCTTTGTAGGATTGCCGCCGTGGTCGATGGGGCCATGTGCACAGTAACTTTTTCGCGCGGTCCTACGGGTACCGCGCGTTTTTTTTGAACATCTCAACACCTTGATACCTTTAGCGATTCCGCTACCGTCGCCTGGAGCGTAGTCGCACTTGGTTTTTGATTCCCCCGTTCACTCCGACTTTTCCTGCCCATGTAACAGACCGCCTCCGGCTTGCCGCATATGCGAACCGACATTGGTGAGCGGGCTGGAAATATCAACCGGCACTCTTTTTAGATGCCAGTCGACCTGCCGCTTTCACCCAACTTGCGACTTACGACCTGTCCCGTCTGTCCAAAATCGAAAGAAAGCAATTGAAGCCCGCAGGCCAATCGGCTATCAGAACCGTCTATCCGCCCGGCTCAGCCGGAAACCGGTTCTGCACCCGTAGCTCAGCTGGATAGAGCGCTGCCCTCCGAAGGCAGAGGTCACAGGTTCGAATCCTGTCGGGTGCACCATTTCTCTTTTTTCAATTTGAAATTCAGTTAGAGCCATAAGATGGCTGATCTGGACGTTCGGCCCCTCAGGCTTTAAGACGCGACGATCATCGTCCGATTGAATTGGGCGGGTTCTCAGCGTTCCAGGGACAGGCCACGAGTTCACCATGAAGATTGCCGTCATTTTGCCGAGAGGCATGCAATTTTCTCCTCAAGGTGCGACGTCAATAGACATCGTTGCCCGAGACCTTATCCTGAAGAGCCGTTTTCGCGACGCAACCTATGTGATCGGAGCCGCGACGCCCGAGCCTTTTGAGGATGTTGATTTTCGTCCCGTGCATGCCACGAACCAGGTCTCGCTGATCCGCGAATTCCTCAAGAAGCTGCGCGCGGATCTGCCAGATGTTGTCGTGGTGCACCAGCACCCGGAGACGGCTGCCAGGATCTCAAAAGCCCTTCCCGGGACTCCCGTCCTTCTTCATCGCCACGGACTATTAAAAGAAAGCCGCAGCGTCATTTCGAAATGGAAGAAGCGGCGTCAGTTTTCGCGGCTAGCCGGGATCGTCTTTGTCAGTGGTTTCATCCGGGATCGATTTCTGGCGCAATTCCCAAGCTTTGAAGACCGCGAGACCGTCGTTTTCAACGGCGTCGACACCTCGGTCTGGGCACCTGCGCAAGCCAAGCGACAAGAGATTGTCTACGTTGGGCGCGCGAGGCAGGACAAGGGGCTGCTTCCCCTCATCGGCGCCTATCGGTCACTTTCGGCCAATGACTGGAGCCTCAAGTTGATCCTGGGCGTGCAGACCGAGGCGGAAACTTCTTTTGCCAAGCAGATCGATGTGTCCTGCGCCGACCTGGCAAATGTTGCCATCTTCCAGAACGCGCCATCGGCCGCGGTTCAAAGACACCTCTCCGAAGCGGCCATCGCCGCGCTTCCCTCCATTGTTCGAGAAGGTTTCCCCCGCGCCGTCGTTGAAGCCATGGCATCGGGCTGTGCCGTCATTGCGACTAACCAAGGCGGGACACCCGAAGCTGCGGGCGATGCGGCCCTTCTGCTCGACGAACCTGACACTGAGGACTTCGAGACGCGGCTCACGAACAGCTTGGCAGAACTGATAAACGATGGTCAGCGGCGTAACCAGCTGGCAACTGCCGGCCGCCAACGTGTTGTCGGCGCACTGGGCCTCGAAGCGGTCGCAAATCGCTACGACAACCTCCTTGAAAAACTGGCTGAAGCCTGAGCACGATCAAGTTCCTTGCCGGTTGACAGAAAATTACTTTGTCGCCATTGCTCCACGCTGACACTCATACGCGATAGGCAAACGGCATATGCAACGCATCGGCATCATGATCTGTACGGCACGCCGGCCGCAAATGCTGGAGAACTGCCTGCGTTCTCTAACGTCTCAAAAGTTCCCTGCGAGCTTGAAAGTCGAGATCTGCGTCGTTGAAAATGACAGCGCGCCGCGGAGCCAGGCGCGTGTCGAAGCCGTCGCTGCAGCCACTCGCTTTCCCATCCACTACGCCCTTGAAGAGAGACGCGGCATCCCATTTGCCCGCAACCGCACGCTCCATGAAGCGATCAAGCACAAATTTGATTGGGTCGCACTGATCGATGATGATGAAATTGCGCTTTCCGGATGGCTCGAAGCGCATTTGCGCTCTGCCCAGGAGCATGGTGCGGATGTCAGCTACGGCGCGGTGACCAAGAACTTTGAAAAGCAGCCGCCAGACTGGTGGTATCCGGAAATTGCCAGCACGAACCCCGCCGGGACCCTCTTACCGCGTGCTTCAACCAACAACGTGCTGTTTTCGGCAAAGCTGATCCAGCCACCGGCGGAACTGCGCTTCAATCCCGCCTTCCTTTACGGCTACGAAGATCTCGATTTCTTCGAGGCTGCCACGGCCAAGGGTTTCAAGATCGTCTGGTCACCGGATGCGGTGGTTGAAGAATATGTACCCGCAAGCCGCGTCGCACCGGAGAGATTGCTTGGCTGGTCAAGATCCAGCTCGGCGGCTCACGTGCAGGTCTCCGTGCTGCGCAAGGGCTATCTGAAATCAGCCGTGAAATTCACCATCAAGGGTCTACGACGCCTACTCGGAGGTATTATCGGGTCGGCACTGTTTTATCTCCCGGCAAAACTCGGCAGCGAACGAGCGGTCTATCGCTACTACAAAAGCCGCATGAGATTGGCGCGCGGCCTTGGAAACCTGCAGGGTGTCATGCAAAAACCCTATCGCTACTATGAAGTCATCGACGGGCAATAATTGGGACCTGGGATCAAACAAGGCCGAGCATGAAGAAGAACATTTTCGTTTTCTGGACCGGTGACAACGAAATGTCGCCAGCACGCTCGGCTTGTCTCAAGACGCTGGCGAACAGCCAATGCGATATAACGCTTGTGACGCCTGAAAACCTTGCGGGCTGGATTAAGAATGACGCGCCGCTGCACCCGGCGTATCAACATCTGTCGGCGGTTCACCGGTCTGATTACCTGCGCCCCTATTTCATGCACCACTATGGCGGCGGTTATGCCGACATCAAGGAAACGCATAGCTCCTGGCTTCCTGCCTTCAGTGCATTGGAGGCGACTCCGGAAGCTTTTGGCATCGGTTATCGCGAAAAATCGGCCAAAGGTGTCGCCAACATCCATCGGCACCGGATCGACGGGACAAGCTATCATCTGGACATGCAGACAAGCGCGTTCGCGAACTATCTGCGCTATCGCTTTTACCGGGCGAACTGGCGTCACATGATCGGAATGTGCGCCTATGTGTTCCGGCCGGGAACAGATTTTACGGCGCTTTGGCTGGCGCATGTCGAAAAGCGGCTGGACTTGCTGATGCCCTGGTTAAGCGCGCACCAGGCGCCAGAGCCACGTGCGGCAGCCGACGCGGCGGCCGGTGATACCAGTGCCGCCTACCCGGTGCCCTGGTCATTCCTTTGCGCGGATGTGATCCACCCTCTTGTCTACAGACACCGGGACCGCATTCTGCAAGGCCTTCCTACGCCGAATTTCAAGAATTACCTCTGACATCCTCGGTCACAGGTTCTGGAAAACCCGCTTAAGCGCATCGATATCGACTTCGGTCGATGCGGTGAAGGCACGGCCCTGCGGGTTGAGCGTCATCAGACTCTCGTAGGCAAAACCAAGCTCCTTCGCCAGCATGTAATAATGTGGAGACCCCATTGTCGGGCTGAAGAGCTCGATAATTCTGCAGGGCGCACACCGTCGAAACAGGATGTTGGTAAGAGCGGCCCCATGAGCACCGGCAATGACGGAAGCCTGGCTGAACAGGTCGATCTGTTCCTCAAGGGATAGGTTAGACGGATCCACCAGATCAAACCCGTAGCTCTCCGCAAGCGCATTGACCTCATCCTGATTGCGGAACGCACGACCATTCGCAGCGCTCTGTCCCCGCAAAACGAAAATATGTCGGCCGTTCCCGGATGGAGCAGGCACATCGAGACGGTCGCACACCCACTCAAAATAGGGCTTGTGGCAGAAAAACGCCCGTATGACATAGGCCTGCTCAACAGCGATCGTTTCCTTCCGCCCCTGAATTATGACCTGCCGTTCACCGAAGACCCCAAGATCCATGGCCTGTTTGAAGAACCTGGTACTGGCCGTCTTCTCCGGCACCAGAAACGGGGCTTCGACGGGAAGGCCGTGCCTTTCAGCTACGGCTGCTTTGCTCAGGACATAGAGAAAGAAATGGAAATAGTTGTCGCCATGAAAATGGTGCAACAGGATTGCGGTGGGCAAACTTCTCTTCGCCCTGCTCAAATGCGAGAAGAAACGTGGATTGCGCTCACGGTCCGGAATGTCACTCGACCCCCACATAACGCGGCCGTTGGAGAACAGGATCCCCATTTTAGGATCAACAGTACATGGCCGATCAACACGCAAAATCGCTTCGCGATCAGATACTGTTGACCAATAATCCAGGAATTCTTTTGCTTGGGCAGGTAGCAACTCAGGTCCGGAATCCCTGACAGGGGCATGTTGCTGATCCGTGAGCGCCGTTGTCACATTCGCAAAATCAGCCCTTGGCCACAGACCGTCAAGCGTTCGGCCGACGGCTTTGCGCGCCCTGTGAAATTCATCTCTTAGTGGATAGCTCATCGATCCAAACCCCGCCAGCGGACCAAATCCAGGCCGCTGTTCCTGACACAAGACCC
Organism: Roseibium sp.; assembly: GCF_039982295.1. GTDB lineage: Bacteria > Pseudomonadota > Alphaproteobacteria > Rhizobiales > Stappiaceae > Roseibium. Next base: position 52,916 of record NZ_JBDWYP010000033.1, on the reverse strand, counting down.
CTTAATCCGCGGTCGTGCTTTCTACCAGTGCCAATCCCGTCACGGCCGCCGGAAAAAAATGCGCCCGGGCAACGTGGCGACTTCCAGGCGCGTGTCATGCACGGGCTCGCCGTCGAGATTGATCTGGAGCGGTTCTTTGGTTTCGATCAGGATGTCGCGGACCTTCCACAAGACCAGTTTCTCCTTCAGGCCTTCCTGACCTTTTTCGAACAGCTGCGCGAGCACCTCCGGAACCTCGTCTGCTTCCGGATAGGGAATCACGGTCAGATCAAGCAGGCCGTCATCGAGGATCGCGTCCGGACACAGTTGAACCCCTCCCCCGGCTTGTCGTCCGTTGCCGATCGCCAACGCCAGAAAGCGGCCTTCCCAGTGGTGATCATCCGCTGTGATGCGCCCCTCGCAGGCGGAAAGCTCAGAAAAGCGATTGAGTCCGGTGAAGACATAGGCGGCACCACCAAGCAAACGCTTCAAGGTGGGGTCAGTCTCTGCAGTCACCTTGGTTCCAAAACCGCCTGTTGCAACATTCACGAACGCCCGGCCATTGACGACACCCACATCCATGGCCCGCGCCGGGGTTTGCGCCGCTATCATCAAGCAAGCTCTCAAATCGCGCGGGTCCAGACCGATCCCGCGCGCAAAGTCATTTGCCGTTCCGAGCGGTAGCAGCCCGAAGGCAAAAGGCGTCGCCTCGTGCTGTGACGAACCCGCCAGCGCCGCCGACACCACTTCATTCAAGGTGCCGTCGCCGCCACCGGCAACCAGCGTGTCAATTTTCTCCCGCTTCGCTTCAAGAAGCGCCTCTTGAACCAGGCGCTGCGCGTCGCCAGCCTCCCAAGTGACTCGGACGGACACCTTGTGGCCCCGCTCGCGCACGGCGCTGACGGCTGCGCGAACGTCATCGCGGGCTGCCGCCTTGCCGTGAAGGATAAGGCGCAAATGAGAGCCTTCTGCCATTTCTTGTTCTCCGTTTGCTCGTCTTCTTTGCCGATATTATCCGGGCAGCATGGTTTCCCGGTCCATACGGGCGGAACGCGCCTCTTCCATGAGCCAGTTGCGGAAATTTGCCACAACCGGACGCATTGTTCGGTTCTCAGGATAGACAAAATAATAGGCCGAGTGCTGCGCAAGAGACATGTCAAAAAGGCGAACGAGCCTGCCCGACGCAAGTTCCTCCTGCACGAAAAAACGCGGCACCAACGCCGCCCCGGCATTGTGCACGGCCGCCTCGGAGATCATCACAAATTGTTCGAAACGTGCGCCTTGAAAGGCAGCATCTGTTTCCACACCTGCTTGATCGAACCACTGTTTCCATGCAAGCGGCCTGGTCGCCAGCTGGAGGCGCGGCACATGTGCGAGATCTCCAGGTGTCCGGATGCCATGCCGATCCCTGAACGCTCGTGAGGCGACAGGAATAACTTCCTCTGGGAACAAAGGCTCGGCGATCGCACCCGCCCAGACCGGATCGCCGTGGTGGATGGCACCATCAAAGGGCTCAGCCTCGAAATCGAAAGGCTGCAGCCGGACGCTCAGGTTAAGACCTGCATTTGGGTGCCTTCGCTGAAATTCAACAAGGCGAGGTGCCAACCACCTGGTTCCAAACGTCGGCAGAACAGCAACATTCAGCACATCCTCGCTGCCGGCATATGACATGACCTGGCGCGTCGCGGCCGTCATCTGATCAAGCGCACCGCGAATATCGTGAAGATAAAGCCTGCCCGCATCCGTCAGGACAATTCTCTGGCGCACGCGTCTGAAGAGCTCGACACCGAGACGATCCTCCAGATGGCGAACCTGTTTGGAGATCGCCCCCTGTGTGAGATGCAACTCTTCTGCAGCGCGGGTAAAGCTGGAGTGGCGGGCTGCACATTCAAAGGCGATCAATGCATCAGCTGGCGGCACAAAGGCGCGTTTCATGTCCGGATCCGTTAGGCCTGTCGAGTTCATTCCATCCTGGCATGATTAGAGGAGAAGAAATCTCTTTTTTGCAAGCAGATCTTTCTGCACACTCCATCTCGAGCATCATTTTCATTCCATCCTGGCGCAGCGACGAAGAGCGCCCCCGGACGTGGAAACCAGCCTCACGGCGCAAGGGAGAGCCCCATGAACGCATCAACGACCGCAAAATCCGCCCCGGCCGGAGGCGGAACCTTTGACTGGCAGGATCCATTTAAAATCCGTGAGCAGCTGGGAGAAGATGAAGCGCTGATCATGGACAGCGCCCGGTCCTATGCGCAGGAGAAGCTTCTGCCACGGGTCATAGAAGCCTACCGTGAAGAAAAGACCGACCGCGAGATCTTCAACGAGATGGGTGAGCTCGGGCTGCTGGGCGTCACCTTGCCAGAGGAATACGGCTGCGCCGGTGCCTCCTATGTCGCCTATGGACTCGTGGCGCGTGAAGTGGAGCGCATCGATTCCGGCTACCGGTCCATGATGAGTGTTCAGTCCTCGCTGGTGATGTATCCGATCTATGCCTATGGATCCGAAGAGCAGCGCAAAAAGTATCTGCCGAAGCTTGCGACCGGTGAATTTGTCGGCTGCTTCGGCCTGACCGAGCCCGATGCCGGATCAGACCCTGCCGGCATGCGCACCCGCGCCGAGAAAATCGATGGCGGCTACAAGCTGACCGGTTCCAAGATGTGGATCTCGAACTCCCCAATTGCCGACGTTTTCGTCGTTTGGGCGAAGTCCGAAGCGCATGATGGTGCGATCCGCGGTTTCGTGCTGGAAAAAGGCATGAAGGGTCTGTCCGCCCCGAAGATTGGCGGCAAGCTGTCCCTGCGCGCGTCGATTACCGGCGAAATCGTCATGGACAATGTGGAAGTCGGAGAGGACGCGCTGCTGCCGAATGTTTCCGGTCTCAAGGGACCGTTTGGCTGTCTCAATCGCGCCCGCTACGGAATTGCCTGGGGTTCCATGGGAGCTGCAGAAGACTGCTGGACGCGTGCGCGTCAATACGGCCTTGACCGCGAACAGTTTGGCCGCCCGCTGGCCCAGACCCAGTTGTTCCAAAAGAAGCTCGCTGACATGCAGACCGAGATCACCCTCGGCCTTCAGGCTGCCCTGCGGGTCGGGCAACTGTTCGATGCAGGGAAAGTCGCCCCGGAAATGATCTCGCTGATCAAGCGGAACAATTGCGGCAAGGCACTCGATATCGCCCGCGTTGCCAGAGATATGCACGGTGGCAACGGGATTTCCGAAGAGTATCACGTGATGCGTCATGCCCAGAACCTGGAGACGGTCAACACTTACGAGGGCACGCATGATGTTCATGCACTGATCCTCGGCCGCGCCCAGACCGGCCTTCAGGCCTTCTTTTAGGGAATGACGTTGCCGGAGGCCTCCCCCCGCCTCCGGCGCTTTTTTTCAGGCGGTTGCGAATGAACACAAGATCTGCAGATGTTGTCATCATCGGTGGGGCCGCCATGGGCTCCGCTGTCGCCTGCCAACTCGCACAGCGAGATGACTTTACCGGCCGCATTGTCGTTTTGGAGGCGGATCCAACTTACCAGATCTGCGCTTCGGCCCGCTCTGCAGCCTCGATCCGCCAACAGTTCTCCAGCGCCATCAACATCGAGATGTCGCTTTTCGGAATTGAATATCTGCGGACCATCGGGGAGAACCTGGAGGTCGGCGGCGAACAGCCAGTCATCGACCTTCATGAAGGCGGATATCTGTTTCTCGCGACGCCGGACAAGCGCGACCTGCTTCAACAAAATCACGCTCTCCAGTCAGAGCTCGGAGCAGATATCGGTTTTTTCGATGTTGCCGGCCTGAAGCAGCGGTTTCCCTGGCTCAAGACGTCTGATCTGGCCGCTGGTTGCCACGGCCTGACCGGTGAAGGCTGGTTCGATGGCTATGGCCTGATGCAGGCGTTTCGAAAGAAAGCCCGCTCCCTCGCAGTGACCTACCTGCCCGCGAAGGCGGAGCAGCTTTGCAAGGATGGCGACGGCTGGTCAATTGAACTTGGCACCGGCGAGACGATCTCTGCCGGTGTCGTCGTCAACGCGGCCGGAGCATCTGGAGGCGCGGAGCTTTGCCGCCAGGCGGGTCTCGACGTGCCGATACATTCCCGGAAACGCTGTGTATTCAGTTTCGATTGCCGGGAAGACCTGCCAAACTTCCCTCTGTTGATCGACCCAAACGGCACCTATGTGCGGCCAGAGGGACAGGGCTACATCTGCGGTGTCTCGCCCGCTGAGCAAGATGACGTCGACTGTGACGACTTCGATGTCGACCATGCCCTGTTCGACGAGCAGATTTGGCCGACACTGGCCGAAAGGGTTCCGGCATTTGAGGCCATTCGACCAGGAAGCGCCTGGGCCGGTCATTACGACATGAATCTCTTCGACCACAATGCCTTCGTCGGCTCAGTCTCGGGCCTGGATAACTTCTATCTGGCTCTCGGCTTTTCCGGCCACGGATTGCAACAGTCACCCGCCGTCGGGCGAGGGCTTGCGGAACTGATCACAACAGGCGGATACGAAACGCTTGATCTTGCGCCCCTTGGTCTCGATCGCCTGGAACAGGGAAAGCCGCTGATTGAACGCAATGTGGTCTGAAGCTGGAGCGGTTTAGGTCCTACTCGGCCACAAGCGGATAAGGCGTCCACTTGGCGTCGTCGTCCGCTTGCGGAGATGCATCGGCGGGCTCTGCCGAGGAAAGTTCGCTAACAGAGGACTGCATTACCCCCTTCGGGGTCGCCAAATGGCTTTCAGATTTCGTCCAGTCGATGGCCCGCGAAAACCCATCAATCAAGGCAGTCTTCAGGCGCGCGATACGCGCCTTGTCCGGTTCAAACGGCGGTGACTCGTGGCGTAGATAGACGCGCTGTGCGATCACGAGGGTGAAACACTGCAGGCCATCGGCAGGAGAGCCGTATTTTTCGGTGATATAGCTGCTGCCCAGAACCTCGTCGACGGCCACCGAGAAACCACTCAACCCGGTAAAAGACCCAACAAACGTGCTCTTTAATCCCTCTGAGCAGGATTGGCCGTTGGCCGTACCAATGTTGATAACCGGCAACTCACCCTCGACAAACCCGCGAATGCGAGAACGCATCGACTGGCAATCGAACAGAACAACTTCGTCGTGCAAACGTCTCAGTCGGCCAATCTGCTCCTCAAGCGCCTGATGAAAGGGCTGATAAAACAGGTGCTTCCGTTGCTCGGTCTCAATCGGCCCGGGTTCTTCATCCGCCAGGTAGATCCGTTTGAGGTCAAGGGTCGAAAGCGGGCACAAGCTGTCCCTCGGCGAGATATCGGAATCAGCCATTTGATCGGCCGGCCGGTCCACATCAATCACATATCTTGAAATCGTCGACCGAATGATCGTTGCGTCCAATTCGCGTGCGATATCCAGCACCTGCTCCAACCGCCACGATATATCCGCCTGGAGACGACCGGTCGCGCTGAAACGCTTCTCGACAGCTGGTGGAACGTCGACCCCTGTATGCGGCAAGCAAAGGATCAGCGGGCTTTCGCCTTTTTCGACAATGATCATCTGCCCAGGCCCAATGAATTTATCGCATTATGCATGCAGTTTGTTTTCTTTACGATGCGGAAACAAGCCTCTTTGGCGTGGTGGCTGCCAAAAAGAATCCAGATAGCGCCGCATGGCACCATACCGTTGACACTTGAAGTTACGTTGACGCAGCTAGCCCCAGCGAGACACTTTGCAAGCCAACGTCAATCGAACTATCGTGAGTATCTCACAATGCAGACAGGCCCCAAGTCGGCCTTTTCCGATACACACAATTATCTGTCGATCGAACCGGGTCTGCCGCCGCGAAATCACGCACCGCGGCAGAGTGAACCGGGCAAACGTTTGAGGAAACGTCATGAGTTACTGTCCAGCCGCGTCTCGTTACGACGCAATGACCTACAATCGTTGCGGCAGGAGCGGTCTCAAGCTATCCGCCCTTTCACTTGGGCTCTGGCACAATTTTGGCGGCGATGCGGCACGTGAGACTGGGCGCGCCCTTTGTCGAACTGCATTCGATCTCGGAATCACGCACTTCGACCTTGCAAACAACTACGGCCCGCCTCCCGGATCGGCAGAGGAAGCTTTCGGCGATATTCTGCGCAATGATTTTCACGGTCTACGGGATGAACTCGTCATCTCGACCAAGGCTGGCTATCGCATGTGGCCCGGCCCCTATGGCGAATGGGGCAGCCGCAAATATCTTCTCTCCAGCCTCGACCAGAGCCTCACCCGGATGGGCATCGACTATGTCGATATCTTCTATTCTCACCGGGTCGACCCTGAAACGCCGCTCGAAGAGACCATGGGCGCGCTCGACAGCGCAGTCCGGCAAGGCAAGGCGCTCTACGTAGGCATCTCCTCCTACAATTCAGCGCGCACCCGTGAAGCCGCCAAAATTCTGAAAGAGCTGGGCACTCCCTGCATCATTCACCAGCCAAGCTATTCAATGATCAACCGGTGGGTTGAAGACGACGGACTGCTCGACACGCTCGACGATGAAGGCATTGGTTCCATCGCCTTCACACCTCTGGCTCAAGGCATGCTGACATCAAAGTACCTGAAGGGGGTTCCGGAAGGCAGCCGCCTGACAGCCGGCAAATCCCTCAAGCCGGAAATGATCAGCGACGAGAAAGTGGAGCGCCTCAGGGGTCTTGCTGCAATTGCCGAGGGGCGCGGCCAGACATTGGCGCAAATGGCGATCGCATGGGTCCTGCGCGGCGGCCGCGTCACCTCCGCGCTGATCGGAGCAAGCCGACCTGATCAGATTGTCGACTGTGTCGGCTCCCTGAAAAACCTTGAATTTTCCAGTGAAGAACTGGCGGAGATCGACCGGCTGTCGGCTGACTTCGATGTCAACCTATGGGCACTCAGCTCCAACTCCTGAACCACAAACATGCGACCGCGGATCTAGAGCTCGCGGTCGCACATCTGCCGCGAGCTTTGATCAATCTCGCTCATCCACTCATCAAGGATTGTGGCTTTATCCTCCCCAAGGGCTGGAATAAGCTCGCCACCAACAGACACAATATCTCTGACGTTTCTTGGAAAGGCAGCCCATGACATTGCGAAACGGCAAGGAATTCCTCATGATTCCGGGTCCGACCAATGTGCCGGATGAAGTTCTTCGGGCCATGCACCGGCCGGCCGTCGACATCTACGAAGGTCCGTTGATCGAGACGACCGAGTTTTGCATGAGCGGCTTGCGCAAGCTTTTTCGCTCCGAAGGGCAGCCTTACATCTATGCGGCCAACGGCCATGGCGCCTGGGACGCCGCGCTCAGCAACACTCTAAACGGTGGTGACAAGGTCCTTGTGCTGGAGTCTGGCCGCTTTGCGCTTGGCTGGGGTGAAGCTGGCGAAATCACAGGCCTGGAAATGGAAGTCTTGAAGGGCGACTGGCGCCTTCCGGTCAACCCACAAGCCGTCGAAGACAGGTTGCGCGCCGATACGAGCGGCGAAATCAAGGCTGTTCTTGTCGTTCAGGTGGATACGGCATCGGGTGCCTGGAATGATATTGCCGCCATTCGCGAGGCCATGACCGCGGCAGGCCACGATGCCCTGCTCATGGTGGACACGATTGCCTCGCTCGGCTGCATGCCTTTCGAGATGGACGCATGGGGCGTCGACATTGCCCTGACCGGCTCGCAAAAAGGTCTGATGACACCGCCAGGCCTGTCATTCGTCTTGGCCGGTGAGAGGGCAATCAAGGCGCATGAGACAGCGGATTTGCGAACCAACTACATGGACTGGACCTTCCGCAACGGTCCGGAACACTATGAAAAATACTGCGGCACGCCTCCGGAGCACCTTCTGTTCGCCTTCCGGGCTGCGCTCGAATTGATCGAGGCCGAAGGCCTTGAGAATGTGTGGCATCGCCATGCCCTGCTTGCGGAGGCCACGCGAAAAGCCATCGCGGTCTGGGCCGAAGGCGGCGTTCTCGACATGAACATCACTGATCCCAACGGACGATCAGACAGCGTCACCGTCGTGCGCTTCAAGGGCTCAGACCCAGCCCCTTTGCGCGCCTTCACCAAGGACGTTTGCGGGGTCACTGTCGGTGGCGCCATCGGCGACCTTGCTGGCCAGGGCATTCGCATCGGGCACATGGGACATGTGAACGCGGTCATGATGCTCGGTACCCTGTCCGCAATCGAGATGGGTCTTGCAAAACTCGACATCCCGCATGGCAAAGGCGGTGTTCAGGCCGCGATAGACTATCTGTCCGGCGCGCTTTAGAGCTCTTTCTCCAGCCTGTCGCAGATGGTTTGCAAAACCTCGATGCGAGCATGGCGCTTGTCTTCCGAGGAGACAAGCGTCCATGGCGCAAAATGGGTTGATGTCCGGTCGACCATATCGCCCGCCGCAACGGCATATTGATCCCACTTGAGACGGTTTCGCCAATCCTCGTCGGTGATCTTATGCTGTTTGTAGGCGATTTCCTCGCGGGCCTTGAAACGCCGCAGCTGTTCCTCGGCGCTAATCGCCAGCCAGAATTTGCAAACGATGTAGTCCGAGTTTGTCAGCTCTTCCTCGAACTCGTTGATTTCGTTGTAGGCTCTCAACCAGTCATCATGACTGGCAAAGCCCTCCACCCTCTCCACAAGGACACGTTCGTACCAGGACCGGTCGAAGATCGCGATATGGCCCTGGCGCGGAACTCGTCGCCAAAAGCGCCAAAGATAGGGCCTTGCTTTTTCTTCGTCAGTGGGCGCCGAGATCGGATGCACCTTGTAGATCCGAGGATCCAGTGGGCGGATTACCCGCCGGATCGCGCCGCCTTTGCCTGCAGCATCATTGCCCTGAAAAACCAGAATGAGCCCCTTTTTCGAGAAGGCTTTCGTATCTGACATGGCAGACAGCCGATCCTGAAGCTCCGTTCGCTTCTTCTCATAATCCGACTTTTTCAACTTCGCCGTGAGATCAATGGCGTCCACGGCCGTTTGCCGGGTCAAGCCTCCGACAACGGGAGGCGCGGCAACAGAAGCTGCCTCGCCATCTTCCAACTTCAGCCGCATCGCAGCTGCTATGGTCTGGGCGAGAGCCGCGTCGCGAAACTCCGGATCCTGGGACGGGATAACGAACCAGGGTGCATGTCCCCGGCTTGTCTCGACAATGATCTTCTCGCCGACTTCCGACGCCTTTGCGTGGTTTTTCAAGGCCGCCCAGTCGGCCAGCACATGGCGTGCTGCATGCTTCTTGTCGATTTTCTTCAGACGCCGCTTTTGGTCTTCGCGAGGCAGCATGAACCAGAATTTCAGCAGCAAGATGCCTTCATTGGCCAGCATCTCCTCGAAACGCCGGATCTTGCCGAGCTCGTGCTCGAAGCTGTCGTCATCAATCTTGTCATAGATGCGATCGCGCAGGGCTTTTTGGTACCAGCTTCCGAAGACAACAGCCGTCTGGCCCTTGGCCGGCAGGTCGCGCCAGAACCTCCAGAGCCTGGGACGCAGGCGCGCTTCTTCCATCGGATCGCCATAGGCGTTGCAAATCAGATGGCGGGCATCCATCCAGCCGTACAGGCGGGCAACAGCCTCTCCCTTACCGGCACCATCGAGGCCATCCACCACGATGATCGTGGAAAACGGCTTCTTTTCAATAATTTCAAGCTGAGCAGATAACAGGGCCTCACGGAGTTCAGGTTCGAGTTTTCGGAAAGTCTTCTTGTCCATCTCTTGAGGCAATCGTGCCGACTCAAACATCTCACCCAATCTCCACTATCCGTGCCTGTCTATTCTCAGATCACGCCGTACCCGCCAATGCAAACGGACATCTTCGGAAACGAAGCTTACGCACCGGAGGTTCCGATTATCAATTCATTCACCATAAGGCTGCATTGATTTAGACCACTGATAGCTACTCAAGAACGATTCCGACATCTGAATCGTGATTATTGCTCTGTTGAGCGGTGCCCAGGTTGCCTATATGAAGCGCAACAAAGGTCACAATCGTTGTCTGATCGAGATCGTGTCGCCAGGCCTTCCAAAGAGAGACGAGCGCAAATCCGTTGACTGATCTTCTGGAACAACTCGTCAATTTCATCGGGAACAATCCCTCCCTGGCCGGGGTCATCTGCTTTGCAGCGGCCATGGGCGAAGCGCTTTTCATCATCGGCCTCGTTGTTCCCAGCACGGTTGTGCTTGTCGGCGCGGGAACGTTTGTTGGCCTCGGCAAGCTCGATGGCTACTCCATCTTCGTCTGGACGACCTGCGGCGCAATAGCAGGCGATGCCATTTCCTACTGGTTCGGCTATTTCTACAAGGATCAGGTCCGAAAACTCTGGCCCCTTTCACGCTACTCAAGCCTGATGGACCGGGGCGAGGCGTTTTTCAAGGAACATGGCGGAAAGAGCGTTTTCATCGGCCGCTTCGTCCCCGGCGTCAAATCCGTTGTTCCTGGCATCGCCGGCATGGTCGGCATGAATGCCACGCGCTTCACCATCATAAATGTGGTTTCCGCCTTCGCATGGGCCATCGCCCATCTGGGGCCAGGCATCCTGGCCGGAACTGCCCTGAGTGCCATCGGCGAAGTCAGTGGGCGGCTCGCTCTCGTGCTCGGCGGCCTGCTGCTGATCGCCTTTGTCACCATCATGCTTGGACGTTGGCTGATCCTGATTATCCTGCCGCTCTTTCCAAATGCGCATACGGCCATTGTCAACTGGTTTGCAATGCGGCCAGACCGGGCATCAAAATGGATCGCCGCGACCTTCGACCCACAGCACCCACGCTCGACGGGCATGCTGGTTTCGGCACTGCTCCTCCTGGTGACGATGCCGCTCTTTTTCTGGTTCATGGGCGAGGTCGCACCTGGCGAACCCATGGTTCGGGCCGATGTTGCAATCCTGAACCTTTTCGAGAGTCTGCGCTCGCCGATCGGCGACCACATCATGGTGGCCATCACCACGCTCGGAGACGGTATCGTGGTCGCGCTGGTCACAATAGCCGTCGCGCTGTATCTGTTCGCGCGCAAGGCTTGGCGCAGGGCAACGGGCTTTGTCATTGCCATGTGCGGAACCGCGATTTTCGTTCCAGTCATCAAGGCACTTCTGGAACGCTCCCGTCCAATCGACCTCTATACGGGCGCGGACGCCTTCAGCTTCCCAAGTGGCCACGCAACGCTGAACACCGTACTTTTTGGAATCTGTGCGGTTCTGATTGCGCATGATCGCAGCAGATGGGTCAAAGCCGGAATTTTCACGATCACTGCCACCTATGTGATCGCAATCGGTTTTTCCCGAATCTATCTTGGTGCGCACTGGATGTCGGACGTCCTGGCAGGCTTTCTCTTCGGCACCGCCATGGTCGCTGCCTTCGCATTTGTTTTTGGTCCAATCCATAACGAAAAGGTCGGCCGGGTCACTCTGGCGGCGATTGTCGTTGGATCCCTGGCAACATTCGGCAGCTGGCATGCGGTGACAAGCATTGACGCTGCGATGGCCACCTATGAGCCGCGCAGTGACCGCAAATTGCTGACGTCACATGAGTGGCTGACCTTCGGCTGGGCGAGTCTACCGGAAAACCGTATTGAGCTGAGCGGAGAGACCAAAGAACCTCTCGTTGTCCAATATGCGGGCGAAACCGCCGGATTTGCGAACGCCCTGGCGGAGGATGGCTGGAAGCCCGCACCAGAATGGTCGCTCACGACCGCATCTGGTTTTGTCGTCGGGCAAACCCCTGCAGAGAAGCTGCCAGCCCTTCCGCGGACCCAAAACGGCCGTCAACCTGCGCTCATCCTGATCAAGAACGACCACATGCAAGACCCTCAAAGCAGCCGCTGGATCCTGCGCCTTTGGCCAAGCCGCTATCAGGTCCTGCATCGGGGCTCGCTTTTGCCGCTCTACACCGGCAGCGTCTTGCACGAGGAAATCCTGCGGCCAATGGGCGAGTTTTCAGGCCCCAAGATTGACCGTGAGGAGCCCGCATTGGCCGACAATCCGGCACTTCTGGTAGACGGTGCGGCAGCCAGAACCAGGACGGATGGAACGGAGGTTGTGCTTGCTCTCGAGCCTCCCGCCTCCCCCGTCAGTAGCTCTGATAAGCCAAGGGCCAATTCTCGGGGTCGGTAGCGTTGCCGTCGCAGTCATATTTGTCCCGATACTCAAGAAGTTCAAACTCCAGAACTTCGCCTGGGCCATCCGTCAATCGGTGAACCTGATGGACACCGCAGTCTCCTGCGCCGCGGCTCAAGGCGGTCATCTTGATGATGCCCTGCCCGGGAAGAACGTCTGCATTCATCGCAGCATAGTTCTGCTGCCCTTCCAATCCCGGCGGGTTGGGCAAAGTCAGAAGCTCGGCCCAGTCTCGCGCCGGGTTCTGGGTCACGCCAAAAACGCTTGATGCCTGATAGGCGCCCATCGTGCATGGCACCTCCCAAAGCAAATAGTTCTCGTTGATGACATAGCGGGCACCCGCCCAGGCAAAGGAGCCATCAATGTCGCAGTCCTCGCTGGCATAGCCCCGCATTGTTTGGCGCAGAGCCGCCGGAACCTCCGACATGTCAGCCAGCATCATGGGTGCGCCAAAGGGAATTCCTGCCGGACCAGCCCATCCGGCACTCGGAACAGGAGCCGCCGCGCTTTCCTCATCGCCCGCATTCAGACCGGCGCAGCCGAACGTACCTCGCGCCCGGGCCTGGAACGGAATTTTGCCGGATTGCACCACATAGACCGTGGCCCGATCAATTCGGCTGTGATTGCCGACGTCTTCAGCTTCAAGAACCTCGATGTGCACCCGCGTATCGCGATCGCGCGTGGCGTAGAGCGCGTTTTTCGCCATGCCGGCGATCCACTCCCCATCACGCAAAAGCTCCTCCAGCGCGAGCACATCTCCGCCAATCTCGAGCCGTGCTGGTTGAGGAGCGCCGTCGGAATCAAAAGGCATGTAGAAAAGATAGGCGTATTTGTCATCGCCCGGATCCCGGTTGTGCTGCCAAAGCGCATAGTGGCAGGAGGCCAGACCGCCCGCGATTTCAAACTCACCAAACAGCTTCAATGGAATTTTGTAAGCGTCATCATCCGCCGCCGCGGGCGGTGACACAACAGATGCAAAGAGCAGCCCTGCACACCCCAAGGCGCATGCCGCTCTCTTCCAAACCTCACTCATTCTCATGACGTATCCCCCTCTAGCCCCGAAGAAGAATGGGCAAATTGACGCCAAAAATCCACCTGCTCCTGCTTCTTACCGATTGAACTGCCGGCGATCTGCGCATTCCTCCCGACTTTCCGCTGCGGTGAGTGCGTGTTTTTATCCCTTGCGCGTTCTGGCTCAATTACTATATTCAATTTATTGAAACTATTGGATGGGTGGGAAGAATGACCGAATTCACTCCGGTGATGTCGCTACTGGGCGGTGCTCTCATCGGCATCGCGACAGTGGTCCTGATGGGAATTCATGGCCGGATTGCCGGTATCAACGGAATTGTTGGCGGTCTGCTGACCTCGCCAGCTTCCGGTGACTGGTCTTGGCGCGCTGCCTTCATTCTGGGAATGATCGTCTCGCCAATTGCAATGAGTGCAGTGACAGGTGACCTGCCCCAGATCACCGTTCCGGTCGAGCCCATCATGCTCGCCGTTGGCGGGTTTCTCGTTGGTGTCGGGACATCGCTCGGATCCGGCTGCACCAGCGGCCATGGGGTTTGCGGCATTGCTCGCCTTTCGGCCCGGTCAATCGTCGCGACCTTGACCTTCATGGCAACCGGCCTGTTGACCGTTTACCTCACTCGTCACGTGATCGGAGGCTGATCGCCATGCTCAAGACGCTCTCAGCATTCGCCATCGGGCTCGTTTTCGGCACCGGGATCATGCTTTCCGGCATGGCAAACCCGGCCAAGGTTCTGAACTTTTTCGACATCTTCGGGACCTGGGACCCCAGCTTGATGTTTGTCATGGGCGGCGCGCTCATCGTGACCGCCATCGGCTACCGGCTGGTGTTCCGCATGGGCCATCCACTGCTCGCTGACGGCTTTTCACTGCCAACCCGGAAAGACCTCGACGCGAAACTGATCGGCGGATCCGCAATCTTTGGCATAGGCTGGGGCCTCAGCGGCTTTTGCCCGGGCGGTCTGGTCCCTGCACTTGGCCTTGGGCGCATGGAGCCCGTCGTCGCCGCGACAGCCATTGTTGTCGGCATGATCGCTGTCCGGATAGTCAACCGCCTGCGCGCTGCCACTCCGGCAGCTTCCGCGAACCAGGCCTGAAAATGCTTCTTGAGATCCTGACGACAATGCCGGGGCATTGAACGACCAAAACGCCGAGACCACTCCGCCTCTCACGTGCGCTGCTGGTCAGAAAAGGGAGATGACGAAATGACTGAAGCGACCTACCCCGTTGACATGTCCGTAACGCCGGACGTCAAGGCATTCTTCGATCCGGCCACCAATACCATCAGCTACGTGGTGAAGGATCCTGGTTCCAAGGCTTGCGCAGTAATCGACAGTGTCATGGGCATCGACTACGCAGCCGGCCGGATCACCTATGATCACGCCGACGCCATGATCGACTACATCGAACAGAACGGCTTGAAGCTCGAATGGCTGATCGAAACGCATGTGCACGCAGATCACCTGTCCGCCGCACCCTATATTCAAAGCAAGCTCGGCGGGAAACTCGGCATCGGTGACAAGATCACCGTCGTTCAGGACACATTCGGCAAGGTCTTCAACGAAGGCACCGATTTCCAGCGTGACGGCAGCCAGTTCGACCGACTCTTCCAGGACGGTGACACCTATGAGATTGGCGGCCTCAAGGCTTTCGCCATGTATACGCCCGGGCACACACCGGCTTGCATGGTTCACGTCATCGGTGACGCAGCCTTTGTCGGCGACACCCTGTTTATGCCGGATGGCGGCTCCGCCCGCGCGGATTTCCCCGGCGGCGATGCTGCAACGCTTTACGATTCCATCCAAAAGGTCCTGAGCCTGCCGGACAGTATGCGCCTGTTCATGTGCCACGATTACGGCCCGAACGGACGTGACATCAAATGGGAAACGACGGTTGGCGAAGAGAAAGCGCACAACATTCACGTTGGCAGCGGCAAGACGAAAGAGGAGTTCGTCAAATTCCGTCAGGAGCGCGATGCTCAGCTCGACATGCCGAAGCTGATCATCCCGTCCCTTCAGGTCAACATGCGCGCGGGCAAACTTCCCAAGGAAGACAAAAGCGGCAAGCGCTTTTTGAAAGTGCCGGTCAACGGCCTCTAAGCGCAAATCAAAGAGCTTTCGGGAGGAACCGCATGGAAGCGAAACGGATCACCAGGCACCTTTCGGTCAGCCCGCAGATTGCGGCGACCGACTTGTGGGAAGCTGCTAGCCAGGGTTTCCGCTCTGTCATCTGCAACCGTCCAGACGGCGAAGGTGCCGACCAGCCGACGTTTGAGGAGATCGAGGCAGCTGCGAAGAAGGCTGGCCTTGAGATCCGCTATCTGCCAGTTGTCGCGGGCAAGGTGTCTGACGACGACGCCACCGCGTTCAGCGCAGCTCTGGAAGAGCTGCCCAAGCCGGTCTTTGCCTATTGCCGGACCGGAACCCGGTCAGCGACACTCTGGTCACTTGCTCAGGCCGAAACACGACCCGTCGCTGACATCCTGGAGCGGACGAAAGCAGCCGGATATGACATGGCAGGTGTCGTGCGGCGTATCGCCAATGGCGGCAGAACGCCGACAGAGACAGCCGAAGATGCTCGGTTTGATGTGGTGATTGTCGGCGCAGGAGCTGGCGGCATCGCGGTCGCTTCCAGCTTGAAAGCGCGGAAGTCAGACCTTGAAATCGCGATCATCGACCCGGCAGACATTCACTACTACCAACCCGGCTGGACCATGGTGGGCGGCGGCGTCTTCAAGGCTGCAGAAACAGCCAAGACGATGGGATCGCTGATACCGTCCGGCGTCCACTGGATCAAATCGGCTGTCGCCGCATTCGAGCCAAAGGACAACGCGGTGATCCTGGACGGCTGCCGGATCGTCAAGTACGGACGCCTGGTCGTTTGTCCCGGTCTCAAGCTGGACTGGCACAAGGTGGAGGGACTGGTCGACACACTGGGCAAGAATGGCGTCACCTCAAATTACCGCTATGATCTCGCACCCTACACCTGGCACCTGGTCAAAACGCTGAAGGCGGGTCGCGCCCTCTTCACGCAGCCGCCCATGCCGATCAAATGCGCGGGCGCGCCGCAAAAGGCACTCTATCTTTCAGGTGATCACTGGAAGCGCTCGGGCAATCTCGACAAGATCAACATCGAGTTCATGAACGCAGGCGGAGCGCTCTTCGGCGTCAAAGACTATGTTCCCGCGTTGATGGATTACATCAAACGCTATGACGCGAAGCTGAACTTCTTCCACAATCTTGTTGCCATCGATGGATCCGCTCGGATTGCAACGTTCGAGGTCAAGGAACCCGACCAGGAAATGCGCCGGATCGACGTCGATTTCGACATGATCCATGTGACGCCGCCACAGGTCACACCGGACTTCATCAAGGTCTCGCCGCTGGCAGATGGTGCCGGTTGGGTGGACGTCGATCAGGCCACGCTGCGCCACAAGCACTATGACAATATCTGGTCGCTCGGCGATGTCATGAACGCACCGAACGCCAAAACGGCTGCTGCGGCACGCAAACAGGCACCGGTCGTCGCAGAGAACCTTGCGGCCGATATCGATGGCAGGAGCGCCGACGCGCAATATGACGGCTATGGCTCCTGTCCCCTGACCGTGGAGCGCGGGAAGATCGTGCTCGCCGAGTTCGGATATGGCGGCAAACTCCTGCCCAGTTTCCCAAGCTGGCTGATCGACGGCACCAAGCCAAGCAAGGCGGCCTGGCTTTTGAAGGAGCGTCTTCTGCCTCCGATCTACTGGAAGGCCATGTTGCGCGGTAAGGAATGGATGGCAAAGCCGGAGAAAGTAACCGTCGGCTGACCGTTTTTGACACCACTGAAAGAAACACTTGCGGGCCGGACAACCGGCCCGCAATTATGTGAAAAGCCATGCACAGGATCAGATGAACCATTTGAAGCGCTATTTTCCGATCCTGACCTGGGGCCGGACCTACGACAAGGAAGCCGCGACCAGCGACCTCGTTGCGGCGATCATCGTGACTATCATGCTCATCCCGCAGTCGCTGGCCTACGCACTACTTGCGGGGCTCCCGCCCGAAGTTGGCCTTTATGCTTCAATCCTGCCGTTGGTGGCCTATGCCATCTTCGGAACCAGCCGGGCTCTGGCTGTCGGGCCCGTCGCCGTTGTCTCTCTCATGACGGCCTCTGCAGTCGGCGAGTTCACTCAGCAAGGAACGGCAGAATACCTCGGTGCCGCCATTGTGCTGGCTTTCATTTCCGGCCTGATGCTGATGGCCATGGGCTTCTTCCGCCTCGGCTTTCTTGCGAACCTGCTCAGCCACCCGGTCATCTCGGGCTTCATCACGGCGTCCGGTCTTCTCATCGCCTCAAGCCAGCTAAAACACATCCTCGGCGTCCCGGCTTCAGGCCACAATCTCTACGACATCCTTCCATCCATCGCGTCGAAGATTGATGAAACCAATCTTGTCACGCTTACCATCGGCGTCCTTGCGACCGGCTTTTTGTTCTGGGTTCGCAAGGGCTTGAAAAAGCTGCTGCTCAGCATCGGCACCAAGCCGTTTCTCGCCGATATTCTGACCAAGGCAGGTCCGGTCGCCGCAGTCGCCGCGACCACTTTGGCCGCCGCCGCATTTGATCTGGGTTCGCAGGGAGTGCGCCTCGTTGGTGACATTCCCTCCGGTCTGCCGATGCCCCATTTGCCAAGTTTCGACAGTGCGCTCTGGCTTCAGCTGGCACCGGCCGCCCTTCTGATTTCGATCATAGGGTTCGTCGAATCCGTTTCGGTGGCCCAAACCCTCGCGGCCAAGAAACGACAACGCATCGAACCGGATCAGGAACTGATCGGGCTTGGTGCATCCAACATCGCTTCTGCCATTTCCGGCGGCTATCCGGTTACCGGTGGCTTTGCCCGCTCGGTTGTCAACTTCGACGCAGGCGCTGCAACACCTGCGGCAGGTGCATTCACTGCCATCGGCATTGCCGTCGCGACCTTGTTTCTCACACCACTTTTGACCAACCTGCCGCAAGCGACCCTCGCCGCAACCATCATTGTTGCTGTCTTGTCCCTCGTCGATCTGGGCGCGATCAAACGCACCTACGCCTATTCCAAGAGCGATTTCGCCGCCATGGCCGCGACGATCCTGATCACCCTGTTCTTTGGAGTCGAGCAGGGTGTTGTGTCGGGCGTCGTGCTTTCGATCGCACTTTACCTCTATCGCTCCAGCCGCCCGCATATGGCTGTTGTCGGTATTGTTCCGGGAACCGAGCACTTCCGAAACGTCGACCGCCACACTGTGGCGACGGGAAAAAGCGTTCTAACCTTGCGTGTCGACGAAAGCCTGTTCTTCGCAAACAGTCGTTATCTGGAGGACCGGATTTACGCGCTCGTGGCGGACCGGCCGGAAATCAAGCACGTCGTACTGATGTGCCCGGCGGTCAATGAAATCGATGCAAGTGCGCTGGAAAGCCTCGAAGAGATCAATCACCGCCTGTCAGACAGTGGCGTTTCCTTCCACCTTTCCGAGGTCAAAGGTCCGGTCATGGACCGGCTGCAAAGAACTGAGTTTCTGACACACCTCACGGGAAAGGTGTTCCTCAGTCAGTATGACGCCTTGTGCGAACTGGATCCCCTGACAGCCCACATCTCGGAATCGCATACACCCAAGCGCACTGCCCAATCCGGCATCTGGTCCGGCCCGGAAATCTGAGCACAACGTGACACGCTGTTGAGTTTGATGGATCTTGCCTGCACTGTCGGCAAATGAACCATCCAACAGCTGCTTCAAGCCGGGCTCGGCTCCACAGCCTCCTGAAACGCGGTGAGAGCGAGCTTCTTGTCGTTGTTTTTTCCCAGGTGCGCGTGCCAGCTGGAAAGTTCGGACTGGAGCGGCTATTTGCCAAGACACGTCACAACTGCCTGTTTTTGAATGACGCTGATTGCGAGTGGTATCTTGGGCTTGAGGACGACATCGATGCGGCCATCTCAGCAGCAGTCGGAGAAGTCAGTCCGGCGCGGATGATCTATTACGGATCATCCATGGGCGGCTACGGGGCGCTTCTCACGGGTTTGAGACGTCAAGACGGCGAAATTCATGCTTTCGGGCCGGAGCTCCGCCTTGGCAGACCGGGCTATCAAAGCACCGGATATGGAATTTGCGCCAACGATCAACGACTTGTCGATCTCGCGAGCCTCGCAGACGCATTTTCTCGTGAGCTGAACTTGTACTTTGGATGTTTCGATGCCGTAGATGCTGCTGGTGCAAGTTCTGCGAAGGAGCTGCTGCCAAAAGCGCGCCGCCACCTGCTGCGTTCAACCCACGCAAACCACGATCATCTCTATTCGCTCAACATCATCCGGCGCCTCATCCGCACATTCGAACGTGATCCAGCTCGCGAGCTTGCTTCCAAACAGTTGAATTGCGGCATCGCAGAATGCGAGCTTCGGATTTTTGGAAACCTTGGCGAGGCATTTGCCTCAGGCGCCGTGGTCGATCCACCGGACCTTGCCCAACTCGAGGCGTTTCACCTCAATCCAGGGATCATGCAGCTCGCAGCAAAGGCCCAAGCCAGGGCCGGCGACCTAGATAAAGCGCTCGACACCATGGCAGAGACTGAAGCTCTGATCGAGAACGACCCGGTTCTCCGCGGATTGCCAAAGCGATGGCGCAAGCAGTTGCCGCTTCAACGTGTCAATTGGTTTCTCGAAGCCGGACGGCCTGAGATGGCGCGGCGGCTTCTGACCGAAACGCTGGAACGCTTTCCCGCAGACGAAGCAATGCTGACGCTTGCAAAGCAACTCGAGCTCCGCTGCATCGCATTGCCACACACAGGCGCTACTGACTTACCGATTGAGTGACGGGAATAATGCCACGGCAGAAACGATAATATTCCGGCGGCCTTTCACCATCCTGCACCATCAGGCCCTGCGACCCGCGACGACGAACTGTCAAAAGGCTCAAGGCATCACCACCGGCAACAAGGTCACAGTTCATCGCAGCGCGCTGCGACTCCACAGCGCCCTGCTCTGCTCCGTAGACCGTACAGATCCTGTCGGGAGTTTCCATAAGCCCTCTGAATATGGCAACCGTAGACCCCGGCTGGCTGCGATCAATGGAGCGCAGATCTGCGCAAGCTTCCCGATCGGTCGTCCAGATCCCCTGCGCAAAGTCGGCAAAGCGTAGATCCAGCACTTTTCGCTCCAACAGCGGAGATCGCCTCTGAACCGAAACGACACGGTCTCCTTTGACAGCAAAAGCCTGGTCGGCAAATTCAAAACTGAACGCCAACACCAAAAAACAAGCTGCCAAAACACACTTCACGCCCTGCTTCTCCCACGCACTGCTCATCCCAATTGTCGCTAACCTATGGCCGGAAGGCCTGTCATCGCAACACTAATGCTTTGACTGTGTCGTCAAAGCTGAATCTCCCTTGAACGCCAATCGCGAACCAGGGCGGCTTTAAAGGCTCATTTCCTTATGAAGACACTCGCATTTGAGCCTATCTCATTAAAAGTTGGACGCAAAATTCTTGAAAAACACGAACATATATAGAACTAATCAGGAATGAACGATAAAATGACCCCCTCGGGCCAGCGCGTGACGCTTGACGATCCGTTAACGGATGGCCGCCAGTCGGAGACAGCTCTCAAGATCTGGCGTGGCACCGCGCGCATGCTGAGGGCTCTGAATTTTGCCTGTCTTCCCGAGATCACTCTTGCATCAGGTCGCCGCGCGGACCTGATTGCGCTCGGGCCGAAACACGAACTTTGGATCGTCGAGGTCAAGTCATCTGTCGCTGACTTTCGCTCCGACACCAAATGGCCCGACTACCGGGAACACTGCGACCGGCTGTTCTTTGCAACTCATACGGATATGCCCAATGAGATCTTCCCAGAGGATGCCGGGCTAATCATCTCTGACGGGTATGGCGCTGAGATTCTGCGTGATGCTCCCGAACACAAGGTCGCGGCAGCCACCCGAAAGGCCGTCACGCTGCGATTTGCCAGACTGGCGGCGCACCGTCTTCACGACCTTTCCGACCCCGACGGACGGCATCAGTTCCGCGGTATTTAAAATCCGGTTGCTTCGTGCTCGCGTAAATCGGCTGGAACGAAGGAAGCCAACCACAATGAAAATGCGCAAGAAAGCCGACCTGCCCCAGAAGATCTGCCGGGCATGTGGCCGACCTTTTTCCTGGCGTCATAAATGGAAACGCGACTGGCACGCTGTCCTCTATTGCTCGGAGCGATGCCGGAAAATCGCCTAGCCCCTAGGCTTTCATCGACGCCACGTCGTTCATGATCGCACGGGACCAGGCGATGGCGTCTTCCTCGCAAAGTCGGTCGAACATGATCTGCCAGCGATCCCTTCGCTCCTCCAGAGGCATCGTTATGGCAGACTGAAGACCAGCAGCCACCTCTTCGGCGGAATGCGGATTGACGATCACCGCTTCCTTCATGCCTTCTGCAGCACCGGCAAACCGGGACAGAACCAAAACGCCCGGGTCTTCTGCCCGTTGCGCTGCGATGTATTCCTTTGCGACCAGATTCATACCGTCGCGCAAGGGGGTCACAAGACCAACGCGGCTTGCGCGATAAATCCCTGCAAGCGCTCGGCGTGGGAAAGACTTGGTCAGAAAACGGATCGGCGTCCAGTCGAGGTCGGCAAATCGGCCATTCACATGGCCCGTCATCTCATCGAGCTCCCTGCGAATATCAATATAGGCATCAAGCTCGGCGCGTGAGGGCGGGGCCACCTGCATGAGCGACACGCGTCCGCGGTTTTCCGGATAATCCTCCAAAAGCCGTTCGAAGGCCCGAAAGCGTTCCGGCAGGCCTTTTGAATAGTCGATACGGTCGACGCCAATGATTTGCTGACGGCCACCCAGCAGCTTTTCAAGGCGCGATATGTTCCGGCGAGCGTCCGGGGTCATTCCGAACTTCGAGAATGCCTCCGCATCGATCCCGATCGGATAGGCACGCACGATGACTTCCCTCCCGCCGATGGAGATCCGGCCATCACCCAGATCGGTCGCATCCAGCTCCTCTATCACGAAACGGCGGAAGTTGTCGGCATCCCGCCGAGTCTGGAAACCCACGAGGTCATAGGCAAGCATGGCACGGACGATTGAGCCGGCATTCGGAAGGGCTGCAAGGATTTCGGGGGCAGGAAAGGGAATATGCAGGAAGAAGGCGAGCGGATTGTTCACCTCCATCGCGCGCAGATTCGCGGCAAACGTCAGGAAGTGATAGTCGTGCACCCAGACGACATCGTCATCCTGCAACAAGGGCCGGAGGCGGGTTGCAAACCGGTCATTGACGTGCCGATATCCCTGCTCGAAGCGCCGATCGAAGACCGCAAGGTCGAGCCTGTAGTGCAAAATCGGCCACAGCGTGCGATTGGCATAGCCGGCATAAAACTCGTCGTAGTCGGACTGCGTCAAGTCCATCTGGACCATCTGAACCTTGCGCGTCTTCTGGGTCTTGAGTTGCCCGAAAGAACCTTCCTCAGAGATCTCTCCGGACCAGCCGAACCAAATTCCTCCGGTCTGGGTCAATGCGTCGACTAGGGCCACAGCCAGCCCGCCAGCCCGTCCCGTATCCTTCAGTGGTCCCACTCGATTCGATACGACGACAAGCCGTCCCATTTGATGCTCTCCCAACTATGTTTTTGAAGTCTCGCAGCTTCATTTTACGGTCCGCAGTCGAACCTTAGATGACTTTCTCCCATCCAGCGCTGAGGCGAACGGCCCCGTTGATGATGCCAACCATGGAATAGGTCTGGGGGAAGTTGCCCCAAAGCTCGCCGGTCGAAGGCGTGGTATCTTCCGACAGCAAACCGACGTGATTGCGGCAAGACAGCATGGTCTCGTAGATTTCGCGTGCCTCTTCCTTCCGACCGATCCGCGCAAGGGCATCGATGTACCAGAAGGTGCAGATGTTAAATGCGTTTTCAGGTGCTCCGAAGTCATCGGCAGCGTGATAGCGGAACAGATGATTGCCACGCCGGAGGGTCTCGCCAATCTTGTCGACCGTCGCAATGAAACGCGGGTCGTTCGGCGGCAAAAAGCCGACCTCCGCCATGAGGAGCAGGCTCGCATCAAGGTCATTGCCCTCGAAGCTCTCGACGAAGGCACCTTTCTGCTCGTTCCAGCCCCGCTGGCAAATGACGGAATGGACCTGTTCAGCCCGTTCGCGCCAAAAGGCCGTACGATCCGACAGTCCAAATTGATTGGCGATCTTGGCAAGTCGATCACAGGCAGCCCAGCACATCAACGAAGACGATGTGTGAACTCTCGCCCGGGTCCGCAGCTCCCAGATGCCGGCATCTGGCTGATCATGCATGGCAAAGGCTCGTTCGCCAATCTGCTCGAGACGGCGGAAGTCATCCAGTCCCGGTTGATGCAAAAGCCGCTTGTCAAAATAGGCCTGGGACGCACCAAGAACGATCTGACCGTAAACATCATGTTGGAAATGTTCATATGCCTGATTGCCAACCCGTACCGGACCATTGCCCCGATAGCCCGGCAGATCGACCGTGGTCTCTACAAGCTTTTCTTCCATGCCGATGCCAAACAAAGGCTGAACGTGGCCACCCTGGGTAATCGCGGCGATGTTGTTGAGATAGCGGAGATAGTTCTCCATCGTCTCCATTTCGGAGAGCGAGTTGAGCGCGCGCACCACGAAGAATGCGTCCCGGATCCAGCAATAACGGTAGTCCCAGTTGCGTTGGGTCCCCATTGCTTCAGGGATCGATGTCGTGGCGGCTGCGATAATCGCGCCCGTTTCCTCATAGGTACAGAGCTTGAGCGTGATCGCTGCCCGGATCACCGCTTCCTGATACTCCAGCGGTAAGCCGAGCCGGCGCGTCCAATGCTTCCAATAAGTCTCTGTGTTTTCCTCAAAGTCCCGGCAAATCCGGTCCGGATGATCTGTCAGAGATTCATCTGGGCCGAGGTAGAAAGACATAGGCCCGTCCAGCAGGAACGGGGTCTCGTCGCGGATGTAGGTGACGGATCCATTCGTCGTCATGCGCAGGGTTGTACCATTGCCCACCCAGCGAATGTGATTGGAGCCGAATGTCACATCCGGAACGCGCTGCCCCCAGGCAAAGCGTGGACGACAGCGAACCTTGATGCGCGGATGGCCGGACAGCGGCCGCACGCGCCGGACAATCGCATTGGGCCGGAACATGCGGCCCTTCGTCGTGAACCGTGGCGCAAAGTCGGTAATCTCGATGGCGTTGCCCTGGCCGTCGAAGATCCGCGTCTTCACGATAGCTGTGTTCGGCACATACTCCTGTTCACTGCGGACAGCACCGTTCAGGTCGATGTTGAACGCGCCATCACCCTCATTGCCGCGTGTTCCCAAAAGGGAATGAAAAACCGGATCGCCATCGAACCGGGGCAAGCAGCACCAGACGAGCGAGCCCATCTTGTCTATCAACCCGGCATAAGAGCAGTTGCCGATCATCGCCAGATCCAGCGACGGGGACAGTTCAACAGGCGGCGTCCAAACCATGCTTCAGGTCTCCGATACAGTCATCCTACCGACCAGCCAGTCGTGTACGGCGGCCACATCCTTCAAGCGGTGCAATGCGCCGGTGTTCCCGGGCCCAACCTTGATCCCAAAGCCCCCAGCATCCTGAGCTGCGGCTATTCCGTCCTCATCGGTCACGTCATCGCCGATAAAGACCGGACGACGCCCTTTAAAAGGCAGCTGTTCGAGGAAAGCGCGAACCGCATGACCCTTGTCGCTGGAAAACGGCTTGGCCTCGACCACCATCTTGCCATGGACAAGATGAAGTGCCGGCAGGGCCTTGAGAGCCTCTTTCATCAAGGCGACGACGGCTGCTTCCAGCTCAGGCGCGGCGCGGTAATGCACTGCAACGGCCGGGCCCTTGTCTTCAAGCGTTGCGCCTCGCGTCAAAATGTCGGCGTTCTTCAGCAGGCCTTTCAACGCGCGAATGTCGGGGCTTGGCGGATCGCGCAGGATATCCCGGTCTGCAGCCATGCGGTGCTCCAGGCCATGAAGACCCGCAGCCGGCAAGTGAAGTGGCGCGAGGAAATCATCAATTTGCGCGATAGGGCGGCCTGAAATGACCGCAACCGCCCCGTCGAGTCTGGTCTGAAGTTGCTGCAAGGAAGACACGACGTCGCTAGCGACCTGAACTTCTTCAGGGCGCGGAGCCAACTCGGTTAGCGTTCCGTCGAAATCGAGAAAAAGAGCCATGTCCGGCTCAAGCTGCGGCGCATCGTTCATGCCACATTCTTAGGTCTTGCCGAGGATGGATGAAAGACGACGCAGCGAAATTAATGGCCAGCAAGGGCACAAAATAACAGCAGAGTGTTTGCCGCGCGCCAGGATCGGCGCGCGGCGGCCTGTTTTAGACGTAACGGTTGACCACGTTTTCCAGATATTCCTGACGTCCGGAGACCGGCTGCGGGTTGATTTCCTCATTGAGGACCCGCTGCTCGATATCCTCGAGTGACGATGTCGTCAGCATCGCCTTGGCGTCTTCGCTCTGCCAACCCGCGTAGCGATCCTTGACGAAGTCTGTCAGGACGCCATCCTCGAGCATGCGCCCGGCCGCCTTGAGACCACGGGCGCAGCAATCCATTCCACCAATGTGGGCAATGAGAAGGTCTTGAGGATCAAGGGACTGGCGGCGCAGTTTGGCGTCAAAATTCGTCCCACCGGAGGTGAAGCCTCCACCCTTCAGGATTTCGTAATAGGCGAGCGCCATTTCCGGAACATTGTTGGGGAACTGATCGGTATCCCAACCGGATTGATAATCGTTCCGGTTCATGTCGATGGACCCGAAGATCCCCAAGGCGTTTGCCATAGCCAGCTCATGTTCAAAGGAATGGCCTGCCAGGATCGCATGTCCCTGCTCGATGTTGACCTTCACCTCATTCTCGAGACCGTGGCGCCTCAAAAATCCGTAGACCGTTGCAACGTCATAGTCGTATTGGTGCTTGGTCGGCTCCTGAGGCTTCGGTTCGATCAGGATCGCGCCCTTGAAACCAATCTTGTGCTTGTAATCGACCACCATGTTCAGCATCCGACCAAGCTGCTGATCTTCCTGCTTCAGGTCGGTGTTCAAAAGGGTCTCATAGCCTTCACGGCCGCCCCAAAGGACATAGTTCTCGCCGCCCAGCTTGAGGGTGGCATCCATACAGGTTTTCACCGTCGCCGCGGAGAAGGCAAAGACGTCGGGATCAGGATTGGTCGCAGCGCCCGACATAAAGCGGCGGTTCGAGAACAGGTTCGCCGTACCCCAGAGAAGCTTCAGGCCGGTCGCAGCCTGCTTTTCTGCAAAGTAGTCGACGATTTCGTTCAGGTTACGGGTGTTTTCGGCAAAGCTCGTGCCTTCCGGACGGACGTCTGCATCATGAAAGCAGTAGTAGGGAACACCGAGCGCAGTGAACATTTCAAAGGCGACATCGGCCTTCAGCTTGGCAAGTTCCATGCTGTCTGCCGGGAACCACGGACGTTCGAAGGTCTGACCTCCGAACGGATCCCCGCCGGGCCAGGCAAAGTTGTGCCAATAGCAAACCGCAAAACGCATGTGATCTTCCATGCGTTTTCCCATGAAGACCTCATCCGGGTTGTAGAAGCGAAAGGCCAGCGGATTGGTGCTGTCGGGCCCTTCAAACGGGATTTTGGTGATATCGCCGAAAAATCCGGTGGTCATGAGCGTTCTCCTTAAAATCCGGCCTGCTTGAGGGCCGGGTATAATTTACGCCAGCGGGAATAGGCTTCCGAATAGGCGCTTGTCAGTTCTGGGCGGGGCTCGATGCTGGTTCGCATCGGAGGAGGTGTGAAAATGCCCTCGGTGGTGCCGGCTGCAGCTGCCTGACTCAGGCGTGCGGCTCCCAAAGAGCCACCAAAATCACCATCGGCGGGGACATCTACCACCACATCAAGAAGGCTTGCGATGATCTCGAGCCAGGCTGTCGAGCGCGAGCCACCACCGACCGCGGTTACCCGTTCAACCGATGTTCCCGCGACGGCGAGGGCCTCCATGCAGTCCTTGAGAGCGAATGCAACTCCGTCGAGGACAGCGTGGGTCAGTTCGCGGTTGTCGGTTTCGTGCGAGATGCCATAGAAACCCGCGCGGATCGAAACATCGTTGTGCGGGGTGCGTTCGCCGCCCAGATAGGGCAGGAACTGAACGTCTGACGGACGTGAGATAGCACCCACTCCATCCGTCAGATCTGACGGCTTTGCACCAAGGGTCCCTGCCAGCCAGTTGAGGCTGTCGGTCGCCGACAGGATCACACCCATCTGGTGCCAGGTATCTGGCACGGCATGGCAAAACGCATGGACCGCGCTTTCAACGTTGGGCGAGAAGCGATCGTTGGTCACAAACAGTACACCGGACGTGCCGAGGGACACGAAGGCAGATCCCGGGGCCGTCGCACCAACGCCGCAAGCCGACGCAGCATTGTCGCCGCCGCCACCGGCAACAACTGGCGCAGACGCCATGCCCCAACGCTGGCAAAGTTCCGGGCGAAGCTGACCAGAGCTCTCGGCGCCCTCGACAAGTCTGGGCATGTGATCGCGTGTCAGTCCTGTTGCCGCCAGCAGGTCATCGGACCAATCGCGACGAGCTACATCGAGCCACAGCGTTCCGGCGCTGTCGGACATGTCGCCAACATGCTCGCCTGTAAGCTTGAGACGGACATAGTCCTTTGGCAGAAGCACCTTGGCCGTCTTCTCGAAGATTTCCGGCTCATTTTCGCGAACCCACTGAAGCTTGGGAGCAGTGAAGCCCGGCATGACACGGTTGCCACCCAGAGACAGGAACTTTGGCTCCGCGGCTTCAAGCTCTGCACATTGCTTTGCAGAGCGACCGTCATTCCACAGGATGCAGGGACGAAGGGGCTTGTCGTCTGCCCCCAGAAGAGTTGCGCCATGCATGTGCCCGGACAGGCCGATACCCTTCACAGCCGCCATTTCGCCGGCAGCTGTCCGGGCAAGTTCATCCATCGCCATTTCGCAAGCTGTCCACCAGCTATCCGGATCCTGTTCAGACCAGGACGGGTGTGGTCGCTGAACGGTCAGGTCCGACGTCGCCGATGCGACCAGCTTCTGGTTTTCATCGAGCAAGATGGCCTTGACCGAACTTGTCCCGATGTCGAGACCGATAAACATGAGGTACGCCCCTCAAATCAATTCGAAAGAAAGTGCCGAAAGGTAGCCCCATCGGCACTTGCGGTTCTTCAGCCACTCTCAGGAACAAGTCAAGAGAGGGTGAAAACGACCGCCCGGAAAGCCGGGCGGTCATGATTTTCGCTATCCGAGGACGGTGTCGTCGTTCAGGGCGCCGGGACCAGGCGTCGCGCCCTCCGGACATTTACCCAAGATGATCATGCCAAGCACATCATCGTCGGTCACATCCGTTGTCTTGGCGCTGCCAACGAGCTGGCCGTTTTTCATCACCGCCACACGATCACATAGCTGGAAGACATCGTGGATGTCATGACTGATGAGGAAGATGCCCAGACCTTGCTTTTTGAGCTCCTGGATCAGCTCCGCAACCATCTGGGTTTCATGGACGCCCAGCGCAGCGGTTGGCTCGTCCATGATCAGAATGCGCGCGTTGAAATAGACGGCACGTGCAATCGCGACAGACTGGCGTTGACCACCCGAAAGGGCTTTCACAGGCGCGTTGAACTTTTTGAAGTTCGGGTTCAACTTGCCCATGATCTTGCGGGTTTCCGCTTCCATGGCATCGTCATCGACAAAGCCCATCGCCGAGGTCAGTTCGCGGCCAAGGAAGAGGTTGGAGGCCGCATCCAGATTGTCTGCCAGCGCGAGCGTCTGATAGATGGTCTCGATGTTCTCGGCACGGGCATCACGCGGGCTGTTGATGGTCACCGGCTTGCCGTCAATCAGGATCTCGCCGCTGTCAGCCTTGTAGGCTCCCGACAGGATCTTGATCAAAGTGGACTTGCCGGCACCATTGTGGCCCAGAAGGCCGACGACTTCACCTGGGTAAAGATCGACGGACACATGGTCGACAGCGTGCACTCCACCGAAGGAGATGCAGATGTCTTTCATTTCGACCAGGGGAGTTGTCATTGGATCAGTCTCCCGTGCGCTTGCGGTAAAGGATGTCGACGAAGACGGCAAAGACGAGAACGATGCCGACGACAATGTTCTGAAGCGGTGCGTCCACACCGACCATGGCCATGCCCGACTGCAGAGACTGCATGATCAAGGCACCGAGGATCGCACCGTAGATTGTTCCAACGCCGCCAGACAAAGCGGTTCCGCCAATCACCGCGGCCGCGATGACCCGCAGTTCGTCAAGTGTGCCGATGTCATTGGTCGAAAAGCCAAGACGGGCGGCTGCGACCGCACCAGCCAGGGCGCAAAGACCGCCCATCAGCGCGAAGACCTTGACCGTCAGGAAACGCGTGTTGATGCCGGAGAGTTCCGCCGCGTCCGGATTGCCGCCGGTTGCGAAGATATAGCGGCCAAGACGGGTCCGTTGAGCAACGATGGTCATGGCAACGGCCACGGCGATCAGAAGCAGAACCGAATAGGGAATACCGTATCCCATGGTCAGACCTTCAGGCATCGTTTCGCCGGCAGCTGCGAAAATCCGCTTCAACCGCGCTGCCGGAATGTCATAGGCATTCAGTGTCGCGACAAAGCCGAGGATCGACGCCGCGATCAGGCCGGAAATCGTGAGCTCGGCCCAGAGCGGCTTGATGGGAAAGCCATGAGAGCTCTTGCGCTTGCGCGACATGACCTGCAGGGCAAAGGCCGCGGCCACCGCAAGGGCGCCAAAGATCCAGGACCAGGTCTCGCCCAGGGTGCCGCCGATGCCACCAATTTTCGTGAAGGTCTCGTCGAGCGGACCAATCGTCTGGCCGTCCGTGATGAACCAGGCTGCATTCCGCCAAACCAGCAGGCCGCCGAGCGTGACGATGAAAGCCGGAATGCCAAGATAGCCGACCATCCAGCCCTGAAACGCACCGATGATCACACCAACCACGATGCCGACGACGATCGACAGGATCCAGAGCATCGGATGCCCCAGCTCAATGCCCAGCGCATTTGGCAGAAAATCTGTCTGTGCTACCGCCATGACCGCCGCAACAGTCGCCAGAAGCGAGCCGACCGAGAGATCGATGTGGCGGGTCACGATGATAAAGACCATGCCGGTTGCCATGATGGCCACGGAAACGGTCTGAATCGTCAGGTTGAAGACGTTGCGCGGCGTCAAGAACCGGCCGTCTGTAAACACGTTGAAGACGAGACACAGCACAATGAATGCGCCGATCATGCCCAGAAGGCGCGTGTCCAGCTGCAAGGCGGAAAAGAAATTGCGTGCTGTCGGGGCTTTCGACCCAGACAGGGCGTCATCGGACATCGGGGAAACTCCTGCTTGGAGACCAGTCGCACGTGCAATAATCCGGATGTTATCGCCGGATAACCGTCCTGTCCAAGCAATCAGCTATCAGGACCCGCGCATGTGACTGCCCCGGCCAAATGGCCGGAGCAGTTTTAGTGTGCTGACTATCAGTTACAAGGAGCCGGACCGTTGGATACGCCCTGGCAGAGCGCGTCCTTGGTGATCCAGCCAGCATCGACAACAGCTGTCAGGTTGTCCTTGGTGATCGGCATCGGCGCGAGGAAACGAGCCGTCATCTCGGTGCCGGACGGAGACG
Source organism: Roseibium sp. (assembly GCF_039982295.1). Taxonomy (GTDB): domain Bacteria; phylum Pseudomonadota; class Alphaproteobacteria; order Rhizobiales; family Stappiaceae; genus Roseibium. Next base: position 22,190 of record NZ_JBDWYP010000033.1, on the reverse strand, counting down.
TCCAGGTACCTGCACCATCGACAGCAGACATTTCGGTTCCGCCGGAAAGCGCAGCAGCGATTGCACCGGCAGCCTTGCCGAGCTCACGAGCGTCTTTCCAGACGGAAACCGTCTGAGTGCCCTTGGCAACACGGTTCAGAGCAGCGTGGTCGCCATCCTGACCGGAAACCGGAATACCTTCCATGCCCTGAGCCGTCAGAGCTGCAACAACACCGCCGGCTGTACCGTCGTTGGATGCAACAACAGCATCAACCTTGTTGTCCTGGGCTGTCAGGATCTGTTCCATGTTGCGCTGAGCGTTCGCCGGCAGCCAGCCATCTGTGTAGGCTTCAGCGACGATCTTGACCTTGCCGCCATCGATAGCGGCCTGGAGAACTTCCTGCTGACCACCGCGGAGGAAGTCCGCATTCGGGTCGGTCGGGGAGCCCTTGATCATGACGTAGTTGCCTTCAGGCGCAGCTGCGAGAACAGCGCGAGCCTGCATGCGGCCAACTTCGACGTTGTCGAAGGTCAGGTAGAAGGCGCGCGGGTCTTCGATCAGACGGTCGTAAGCAACAACCGGGATGCCTTCATCAGCAGCAGCCTGAACAGCCGGGCCAATTGCCTGCGCATCCTGAGCAAGGATGATCAATGCAGTTGCGCCCTGGGCGATCAGCGCTTCAACGTCGGAAAGCTGCTTGGCGGAAGAGCTCTGCGCATCAGCGGAAATGTAGGTTGCACCAGCAGCTTCGAGAGCGCCCTTGATGGCTGCTTCATCCGTCTTCCAGCGTTCTTCCTGGAAGTTGGACCAGCTCACACCAACGACAACATCATCTGCATGGGCAATGTTTACGGCTGTGGCGGACATAAGGGCGCCAGCCAGTACGGAAGCGATTTTACGCATATGTGTTTCCTCCTGCAGACGCTTACCCACCTCCGGGGTCACGTCTCGTATTTTCATCCCAAGGGGCTGCTCGCCCCCACGTCGACATCCTTAGCATTATTTTTTTCGATGTCCGAAAAAAAGTTGCTCCAAAGCGCGGCTCCTGTCAACATGGTTTTACAAAACTGTCACCTGCGTCCATAAATCGGCAGGGACCAAACAAAACGCTCCGGAAAACCGGAGGACGGGGAAACACCTTTGAGGAAGCTGCGGAGAGGATGACGAGGAAAGCCGACAGGGATCAAATACGGCGGCAAAACAGAAGCATAATTTTGCAGACCCTGCGCCGGAACGGTCCCCTCGCCCGAATAGATCTTGGCAAATTCACAAAGCTCAGTCCGGCAACCGTTACGGCGATTACTTCGGATTTGCTCGCACAAGGTCTTATTGAAGGGATCGAAAGTGACGAACCCAAGGCCCCCTTGTCCCGAGGGCGACCCAGATCGTTGTTGCGCCTCAATCCGGACGCCGCATGCGTTATCGGTTTGCGAATCTCGGTCAACACCATCGACATGTCGCTGGCCAATTTCGCCGGCGAAACCTTTCTGACCCAACGCATTTCGTTCGACAGCGCAGCCGCCGACCGTCACAATTTCCCAGATCTTTTGGTCGAAGCAATCAAGTCCTTCACCAAGCAAGCGGGTCTCGACCAAAATCAGATCAAGGAGATTGGGGTCGCAGCCCAAGGCGTGGTTGAATTGAACGCGGGAATGGTCGTCTGGAGTCCCGCCTTCAACGGCAGGGAAATCCCGATCGTGGAACCTCTCCAGTGTGCCTTTGACGCCCATTGCATCCTTTCCAACGACACCAACATGATCACAGAGGCGCTGCACTGGTCCGACCCGACCAAATACAGCGGCACCTTCGCGGTCGTGATGGTGGATTACGGCGTAGGGATGGGCCTTTACCTCGACAATCAACTGTTTGCGGGAGCAAGCGGCAAAGCCGCAGAATTCGGGCACGCCAACCACATCCCTGGCGGGGCATTGTGCCGGTGTGGCAAGCGCGGCTGTATGGAGGCCTATCTTTCCGACTATGCCCTCGTTCGCTCTGCATCGGATCTTCCCGAGGATACCGACCCAAAGGACATATCCGCCGGGGCCGGGGCACTCGAAGCATTGATCGAAAAAGCGAAAATCGGTGACGCGAATGCACTAAAAGCTTTTGCAGATGCCGGCAAGGTTCTCGGTTATGGACTCGCCAGGCTACTCGCCATGATAGACCCTAAACGGATCGTTCTGACGGGAGCCGGTATGCGTGCTTTCGACTATATGGAGGCAGGAATGCATGCCGGATTGGAAGAAGCACTCGTCACAGACCTGAGGCAGAACTTTTCCATCGACGTGATGCCATGGAACGAGGATTTCATCCGCAGGGGACTGATCGCCCAGGCGATGGAAAGACTGGACCAGGATTATACCGGGCCCGGCATTCCTCAAGCGTCAGTTCAGCGCCAAGACGGTGAGACTGAGGCGCTGGCATGACCAATTCCAGCCGGTTTTCGGTGATGATCCCCGCGTTGGCGGGATCGTTGCTGATCGCGCAGCTCTTCGCCATGTCAGTCCACGCCGATGAGGCAGGTTCCACACCGCCCTGGAACGAACAGGTCCTCGGTGAGCCAATCGACTATGACATGTTTGCAGGCGACCCAGAGAGTTCTCTGGACCTTCTGATCGAGCACGGTGAAAGGCTGTTCGAGGGCAAATTCACAGCGACCGATGGTGCCGGACGCCCTGAGGCCACACAAGCAATCGTTCCAACCAAACGCCGCAGGCCCTCGGCCTATGTTTTCCAACGAATGGCGGGTCTAGATGCCAATTCCTGCGCCTCTTGTCACAACGTCCCCGTTTCAGGTGGAGCTGGGGATTTTACGGCCAATGTCTTTGTATCGGAAGGCTTCGAAAGCGCCGACTTCGACACGATAGACCCCCAGTTTTCCAATGAACGCGGCACCAACGCGCTTCAAGGCTCCGGGCTCATCGAGATGCTCGCCCGGGAAATGACGCGTGATCTCCGCGCCCAGCGCCGTGAGACCCTGGCCAAGGCGCGCCACTCAGGAGAAACCGTCACCGTTGCCCTTTCGACCAAGGGGGTTTCCTTCGGAAAGCTGAGCGCCAAGGCCGATGGAACGCTTGATGTGTCCGGCCTCGATGGGATCGACGCCGATCTCACACTTCGTCCTTTCGGGCAAAAAGGTGTTTTCGCGTCCCTGCGCCAGTTCACCGTGAATGCCCTCAACCATCACCATGGCATTCAGGCCAGCGAGCGCTTTGGCGCCCAATGGACGGGAACGCATGACTTTGACGGCGATGACATTCCCGATGAGGTGGGTTCGGGGGAGGTCTCCGCCCTTGTCGCATGGCAGGCGAGCTTGCCTGCCCCAACGCACAAGAGCGACCTTCCGGACATCTGGAAATCTGCTGCCGACGCCGGCGAGACCCTCTTCGCGGATCTTGGCTGCACCGCCTGCCATATCCCGGCGCTGCCGCTCGAAAGCCTGATCTTTCAGGATCCCGGACCCTATGACAACGCAGGGACCTTGCGGCCGACTGACGTGGACCTTCCGATCGAATTGGACTTCTCGCAGTTCGCCTGGGTTCAGGCGCTGCCCAAGGATGCCGAAGGGCGTACACTTGTGCCGCTTTTTGGAGACCTTAAACGCCACCGGATTGCAGATGCGGCACGCGATACCTTGGGCAACGAACTGCTCAGCCAGCGCTTTGTGGCAAGAGACGTCTTCCTGACCGCCGAGCTTTGGGGCGTCGGAAGCACCGCGCCGTATGGACACAGAGGTGACCTGACGAGCCTGCATGAAATCATCGAAGCACACGGCGGCGAAGCAACCGATGCCCGGAAAGCCTATTCAGCGCTCGATGAATCTGAACGGCAGAAGATCATTGCATTTTTGCGCAGCCTGGAGATCGCGCAATGACCGCCATACTCAAGCAGGTGCAATGCGTCATAGCCGCGATTGTAACGAGCGCATTTTCTGCGCTTGCCCAGGATGCTGAGAGAAAGCCGTCAGTAGCTCCGGTGCCCAACTTTGTGGAAGAAGCATCGGCTGCCGGCCTCGACCACACCTATGATGGTCCCTGGGAATATTTCGTCGGCGGCGGTGTTGCGATTTTTGACTGCAACGGAGACCGGCGGCCGGATCTGTTTGTCGCTGGCGGCAAGGGCCGCGCGAGCCTGTTTCAAAACAACAGCTTGACCGGTGGCGCATTGTCCTTCGAAAAGGTGGAGACCGGCCTCAGCGAACGGCAGGAAAGCAAGGCCCTCGGGGCCTACCCTCTCGATTTTGACAATGATGGCATCATGGACCTTGCGGTTCTCCGTCTTGGCGAGAACCTGCTGCTCCGGGGGCTTGGAGAATGCCGGTTTGAAAGCGCCAATCGCGCACTCGGCTTCGACGGCGGGCGCGAGTGGACCACGGCTTTCTCTGCCACCTGGGAGCAGGGTGCGGAATTCCCAAGCCTCGCTTTTGGCAACTACGTTGACCGGTCTGCGCCCGGCGCACCCTGGGGAGCTTGCCACGACAACTATCTTTTCCGCCCGCAAGGCGACGAGGGCCTCGACTATTCTAGCGCCGAGCGCCTTAGCCCCGGCTATTGCAGTTTGTCGATCCTCTTTACCGACTGGAACCGATCGGGAGAACATGCTTTACGCGTCTCGAATGACCGGCATTACTACCGCGGCGGTGAAGAGCAGCTTTGGGCTGTACCACCGGGGCGACCCGCACGCCTTTACCGAAGGTCCGACGGCTGGCGTCACCTGAAGATATGGGGCATGGGCATTGCCTCCATCGATCTCAACGTGGATGGCTATCCCGAGTTCGCTCTCACCAGCATGGGCGACACGAAGTTACAAATGCTCGATGACGAGGCTGATGAAACAGTTCCGGTCTATCGCGACATTGCCTTTGACAAGGGCCTCACGGCCCACAGACCTTACACCGGCACCGACCTGCGCCCTTCGACAGGCTGGCACTCGGAATTTCAGGACGTCAACAACGATACACTCTGGGATCTGTTCATCGCGAAGGGAAATGTCGAAGCCATGCCCGACTTCGCAGCCTACGACCCAGACAATCTGCTTTTGGGGCAATGGGACGGCAAATTCACCGAAGTCGGAGATCACGCGGGCATCGCTTTGGACCGACGCGGACGTGGCGCAGGGCTGGCCGATTTCAACATGGACGGTCTGCTGGATCTCGTGGTCGTCAACCGCTCAGCGCCTGTCAGCCTGTTTCGCAATGTCGGAGCTGGCACATCGGAAACCCCGCGCCCACTTGGAAACTGGCTGAGTGTCGAGGTTAGGCAACCGGGGAAAACCAATCGAATGGCTGTCGGCGCAAAGGTCAGCGTCAAGATCGGCAACAAGACAATTGTCCGCGATGTGCAGGTTGGAGCAGGACATGCATCCGGACAGGCTGGCTTCCTGCATTTCGGCCTCGGCGTATCTGAACGGGCGCAGGTTCGTGTCCGCTGGCCCGACGGGGACTGGAGCCATGGCTATCGCGTCTTTGCCAATACCCACGTGTTGATTGATCGAGGCGCAGAGAGCGCCGGGCTCTGGTTTCCCGAATAACCCTTGAGGCGTGCAGGCTCCGGCAAAAACAACCCTTTCATTGCTGACCCGATCTGGGCATGTTACTGTTTGTTAACCACGTCCACGCTATCTGGATGTGGTTCGGAGATCGGGTCATCATGCTTTTTCTTTTTATTTTAGCTGCAGTGCTTTACTGCGTCATTGCATTGTTTTTCCTGATCTTTTCCGCAGCTGAACTGATCGATAGCGGAAACAGCAGCAATCTTCGTTTGCTGGCTGCCCTTGCCACTTCGGTGGTTTGGCCCGCGACGCTGATCGTCATGACGGCGTTCGTTTTTGGCGCTCAGTGCGCTGCCAGGCTTCGTTTTTCCACAAAGTCCAATGAGCTGCATCACGTTCCGGCACGGACTCCAAACGTGATTGCCATGCGCCGCGCCGACTAATTGATCGGCACAAGCGAAAACTCTCAATTTTCTGAATTTACGCGATAAGCCGCGATCGTCTGGCGATATCGTCAAGCGGTGCGGGACGGCCAAACAGATAACCCTGCAAATAGTCGCAGTTTGCCTTCCTGAGGAAGTCGCGCTGCTCTTCTGTTTCAACGCCTTCCGCCACTACCTGCATGCCAAGCACATTCGCCAAGCCGATCATGGTGTGCATGATCTGTCCGGCGTCCACGTCCGCCTCTATCCTCGACACGAAGCTGCGATCGATCTTCATTTTTTGAAACCGATACTCGTGGAGGTAGCTGAGGCTCGAGAAGCCAGTGCCGAAATCATCAATCGCCACACTAATTCCGAGTTTATTGAGCTCGGCAAAGACGCCCCGAATTGTTTCAGGGTGCTCCATCATGACCGCTTCCGTAATCTCGAGAACCAGCCGCTCCGGCGGCAGGCCATATTCCACCAACAGGTTCGAGACCTTGCCGACGAAATTCTCTTCGACCAGCTGCGTGGCACAGACGTTCACGGCAACTCCCGCCGTTTGCCACAGGGAAGCATCCGTGATCGCCCGCCCCATGACCCAGTCACCAATGCGGTTGATGGTTCCGCCTTCCTGGGCCAGGGGCAGAAATACATCTGGCCCGAGCAACCCTCTTTCGGGATGCTGCCACCGGATTAGTGCCTCGAAGGAGGTCACCTCTTCCGTTTTTGCATCAACGAGCGGCTGATAAAAAAGAACAAACTCATCCTCCTCCAACGCCGTCTTGAGGTCATCGCGCATCCTCTGATGTTCACGCAATGCATCATCCATGACGCGGTCGAATACCTTGTACCGGCCACGCACCTCGGACTTGCACCTTTGCAATGCCACATCCGCCGCTCTAACGAGCGTCGACAGATCGTCGCCGTGGTTGGGATAAAGCGCAACACCGAGGCTACAGGAAGCCTGAAGGTGATGGCCATCCACATCGACTTGCCGGTTTATTGCTCGGCTCAGCTCACCTACTTCCGAAACCAAATCTTCTGGCGAAGCCCGATCGGTCAAAAGCAGCAAGAATTCATCGCCGCCGATCCGTCCGACAACGTCTGACGAGCGCGTTCGCTTTTGCAAGGACTCGACGATCATGGTCAGCAGCCGATCGCCCACGACGTGGCCATGGGCATCATTGGTCTGCTTGAGATAATCGACGTCCATGTAGACAACCGCCGCATAGCCACCGGTTTCTGCCTGAGAGGACAAAACCGCTCCGGCATCCCTGTAAAACAGGTCGCGTCTCGCCAGGCCGGTAAGAGCGTCATGCTTTGCGGCATAAAGCGCTTCCTGCTCTCGCCTGGCCAGTAGACGCGCCGCTTGAAAGTTCTGCCAAAGGATCCAAAGGGTGATCGCCAGGATTGCGATCAAGGCAGCGCTCAGGATCGGCGCAGACGCCAAAATGATCCTCGAAGCCTGCGCCATCGGGCGCCAGGCGAGGTAGGCAAGGGTTTGCTTCTCAGCATTCTTGATCGGAATGCCGATCATGTCTGCGGGGATCGTCTCTTCGACCTCAAGGTTTCCCAAAGAAAGCGCGGCAAGTATCTCCTGCAGATGATCCTCATGCAGGGGATAAACAGACAAGAGTACGAACGGTCTATCCCGAACCATGGTGATGCCGCCTGGGTCCGGGGCAATTGCATAGGCTGCCACCAAGGCAATCTGCCCGTCGAGATCGACATGTACGACCCCGGAGATATCCGCGAGCGAACCGGAAAAGACAATCTCTCCCGATTGGTCTGTTTCAAGACCCATGAGGTAAGACTGGGCGATTTGTTCAACCAGCGTTCTGACTTCTCCCGTGACAATCTTGTCTTCTGCGGCAAGAATGGAGCTGTTGCTGTTGCTAAAAACCGGCCTCTTGTGACGGTCAAGCAATACGATCAGGTCATGACTGAAATCGGCTGCCATGTCGCCGCCAAAGCGACTTTCGACCCAGGCCGTTGAATAATTCGTGTCGATATTGACGTAAGCCGCATTGGAAACCGCATAGCGTTCGATCTCCTGGAGAAGGTCTTTCTTGTGATTTTCAAAGACCCGGCTGACAGAACTGATTTCGCGTTCTTCAGCCTCTTCTTCGAAAATGACGATCGCTGACAGTACAAAGAGGAATGCAGTTACAATTGCGGCAAACATGCCCAAGATGAGCAAGGCAAAAGTCAGGTGCTTTCGGCCAGAAAAGACTCTTCCGTCCTCGCCGTCGCCACCCTCCGCCCTGAACATACTTCCCGACTGGATGACTTCATCTGACTGAAAAGCCATTGCTTTCCGACTCGCATCATTTCGCTATCATCCAGGTTAAGCTGCAACTTTTAATATTCCGTCTCCACGAACTCTTCGGTACGGCACACTGTGGAAGACTGCGACAAGAGGGAGTGCACCAAAGAAAAAGGGCGCCCTTGCGAGCGCCCTCAAACATCCTCAGTCCTGAGCTGATCAGAGGCCGTCGGTAACGACCGTTGTGGTCGCGCCTTCCGGCTCTTTGGTGATCACGGGATCAGAGCCACCAGAAAGGAGCGACTTGACCGTCCGCTCGTAGGCAGCCATGTCCAGCTTGCCGTCAGAACCGTCAACCAGCTTGTTGATTTCACCGACCATGCGGACCTGATGCTTTTCCGTCTGTGCGCCGGTTGCATCATTTTCCAGGACGATTTCTGCAGCTTCCTCGGGGTGCTCAGCAGCGTAGGCCCAACCCTTCATGGAAGCGCGAACAAAGCGGGTGTACTTGTCGACCATCGCAGCGTCATCCAGCGTGGACTCAAGCACATAGAGCCCATCTTCGAGCGTTGCGACGCCCTGATCTTCATACTTGAAGACGATCAGCTCTTCAGCGGGGAGACCTGCGTCGATGACCTGCCAGTATTCGTTGTAGGTCATGGTGGAAACGCAGTCGGCCTGCTTCTGCAGAAGCGGGTCAACGTTGAAGCCCTGCTTGAGCACCGTTACGCCGTCCGCACCACCTTCAGTCGGCAAGCCCAGCTGACTCATCCAGGACAGGAACGGATATTCGTTGCCGAAGAACCAGACGCCGAGGGTCTTGCCCTTGAAGTCATCAGACGAGGTGATGCCGGTGTCCTTGCGACACGTCAGCATCATGCCCGACTTCTTGAAAGGCTGTGCAATGTTGACGAGAGGCACACCCTTTTCGCGAGATGCAAGCGCGGAGGGCATCCAGTCGATGATCACATCTGCGCCACCACCAGCAATGACCTGTGGCGGAGCAATGTCCGGGCCGCCGGGCTTGATGGTTACATCGAGGTCTTCTTCATCGTAGAAACCTTTGTCCTTTGCAACGTAGTAACCAGCAAACTGGCCCTGGGTCACCCATTTAAGCTGCAATGTGAGTTCATCGGCAGCCTCGGCGGCACCGGTTGCCAGACATGCCGCAAATACCGACGATGCTGCCAGTGCCTTCAATGCTTTAAACGCCATTCCCCTACTCCTTTGGTCGGCTGCCTCTGGACAGCCTTGATAATCTCGGACCCATGGCCTTGACCCTTCGGTCTTCACCTCGTCCAACGCCTCGCAAAAAGGTTCGTCGGATACGGCATCCAGGCCGGTCGGGTGAAACCGGAACGGGCAGTTTAACGCCTTCTTCCCGGCAAATCGCTCACCTGACCAATTGGTCAAGAAATCGTAGGGAACTGGCGCGGGAATGGTCAAGGTGATTTTTTAGCCAAATCCTTATTTTCCGAATTTGATGCGCAACATAGCCCTGTTGAATACGACCAAAGGCCCATCGCCCTCTCGTGAAACCTGATTTCCGCCTCACATTTGAGTGATCACTCAAATTCTCACTTGAGCAATCACTCAAAGAACCAATATCTGGCAGGTGTCCAACAGGGGCACTACATCGAACGATCGAGGACAACCGATGACAGATTTTACCCTGCACGATGAAAACACTGCGCCCCAAGACAGCAAGCCGCTGCTCGCGAAATCACAAGCCGCCTATGGCATGATCCCAGGCCTTCATGCGGTGATGGCCGAAGCACCAGGCCTTCTGGAGGCCTATCAGCTGGTCCACGAGCTGTTCGCCAACTCGAGCTTCGACAACGATGAGCTGACGGTCGTCTGGCAAACGATAAATGTTGAGAACGAATGTCACTATTGCGTCCCTGCCCACACCGGCATTGCCAAGAGCATGGGCGTCGACGACGCCATCACCAACGCCCTGCGCGACCAGACGCCACTCCCGAACGCCCGATTGGAAGCTCTTCGCAACTTCACATTGAAGCTCGTTCGCGATCGCGGCAACGTCGATGATGCTGCGGTGCAGGCCTTCCTGGATGCCGGCTTCACAAAGCGCAATATCCTTGAAGTCGTCCTGGGCTACTCGCAGAAGATCATGTCCAACTATACCAACCACCTGGCGCAAACGCCGATCGACAAGCCGTTCCAGAAGTTCGAATGGGATGCTGCAGCCTGAGGGGCTGGACTGGCCCGGCCCTGAGGCCGGGCCTCCACCTCTTGCTCAATCCTCTGGAGACATCATGAACAAACCAACCACTCCCCTGCGTATCGACATCGCCTCCGATGTGATGTGCCCCTGGTGCATTATCGGTTATCTCCAACTGGCGCACGCGCTGGAAGCGACCGGTACCGCCCATGAAATTCACTGGCACCCATTCGAACTGAATCCGGAAATGCCCGCCGAGGGTCAGAATCTGCGCGAACACATCATCGAAAAATATGGCTCGACGCCCGAGCAATCAGAGGCGAGCCGCCAGCAGATGACAGAGGTCGGCCAGGGACTAGGGTTTGAGTTCCGCTTTGCCGACGACATGCGCATGCACAACACCTTCAATGTCCACCAGCTTCTCCATTGGGCTGAACAACAGGACCGAATGCATGACCTGAAGCTGGCGCTTTTCGAAGCTCATTTCACTCATCGGCGCGACCTCTCGGACAACAATGTTCTTGCTGAGGAAGCTGCCGGAATTGGGCTCGACAAATCCGAAGCTCTTGCGGTTCTTGAAGATCAACGATTTGCCGATGAAGTCCGCAGCGTTGAGCATTTCTGGCTTCAACAGGGCGTGCGCGGCGTACCTGCCGTTGTGTTTGATCGCAAGCATCTCGTCACAGGCGCCCAAGGCGTCGACAACTACACACGGATTCTTGAACAACTGAACCAGGTACCGGCTTGAGCAATCACTCAAATTCTGATGTGATCAAGTAAGACACCCGGGCGCCATTGAGGCTCAACAGACATGAAACGCGCAGCACCCTACAATCGCGATGCCGCACTGGATGCGGCAATGTCCCTGTTTTGGGGCAAGGGTTATCATGCGACGTCGCTCAAGGACCTCGAAACGACGCTCAACATGAAGCCCGGCAGCATCTATGCTGCGTTTTCCAGCAAGGAGGCGCTCTACCTTCTCACTCTGGAACGTTACTTCGAAACGGCTAGCCGGAAGTTCCGCGAGCAGGTCGACCAGGCAGAAACCCCGCTGACCGGCTTGATCGAGCACATCCGTTCCTATGCAGGACTTTCGCCTGATCATGCGGCGCGGCAGGCCTGTATGCTGATGAAAACGATGGTCGATACCCGCTCGACGGAGCCGGCCATTGCAGACGCCTCGCGCACTTACATGGCAGAGATGCGGAAGGAATTTGCCATCGTATTCGCTCACGCCAAGGCGGCAGGTGAAATTCCGTCAGACCTTGATGAGGCGCGCCTTGCCCAGCGATATCAAGCCAATATCACCGCGCTTCGCTTTGAGCTCCATATGGGAGCTATCCAATCGCAGATCACAGCCTTGAGCGAAGACATCGCTCATGAACTCGAAACCCTGCGGAAGAGACAAACCTGACCAACCACACTCGCCGCACCGACCTTTTTCTGGCGCGGCCCCTCTCCTTAAAGCACCAACCTATCGGCTGGCCGGATCATCCCGGTTCGCCCTGAAACGAGAAAGATCAGCGACATGTCTGAAGCGAATACTTACGTTCCACCCAAGGTATGGACCTGGGACGCCGGCAATGGCGGCGAGTGGTCCAAGATCAATCGGCCAATCGCGGGCGCGACCCATGAGAAGGAACTGCCCCGCGGCAAACATCCCTTGCAGCTCTATTCTCTTGGAACCCCAAACGGCCAGAAGGTAACCATCCTGCTTGAAGAGCTGCTCGCCCTGGGCGAGGCAGGCGCCGAGTACGACGCGCATCTGATCAAGATCGGCCAGGGCGACCAGTTCTCGAGCGGCTTTGTCGACGTCAACCCGAACTCCAAAATCCCTGCACTCTTTGATACAGAGACAGGCAGCCGCGTGTTTGAATCAGGCGCGATCCTGCTTTACCTCGCCGACAAATTCGGCCGTTTTCTGCCCGAGGACAAAGCTGCACGGACAGAAGCTCTGAACTGGCTGTTCTGGCTCCAGGGATCGGCACCCTACCTCGGTGGCGGCTTTGGACATTTCTATTTCTACGCCCCGGCGAAATTCGAATATCCGATCGATCGTTTCACCATGGAGGTCAAGCGCCAGATGGATGTTCTGGACCGGCATCTGGCCGAGAATACCTTCCTTGGCGGTGACGAATACAGCATCGCCGACATTGCGACCTGGCCCTGGTACGGCAACCTTGCGCTCGGTCAGGCCTATGAGGCCGGCGAGTTCCTTCAAGTCGAAAGCTACAAGAACCTGCAGCGCTGGACACACGAGATCCTGGAACGCCCTGCAGTCCAGCGCGGCCGAAAGGTAAACCGGACCTCGGGCCCGCTTTCAGACCAACTCCACGAACGTCACGACGCCTCCGACTTCGATCTTCGCACCGAAGACAAGCTGGGCGCCTAATCCAAACCGAAATACGGATCCAAACATGTTGAAATTCTACTATCACCCGACCCCAAACTCGTCCAAGGTCGCGCTCTTCCTTGAAGAGGCGGGCCTGCCCTTTGAAATTGTCCCGGTCGATACCCTCAAGGGCGAACAACACGCGCCTGACTTTCGGAAAGTGAACCCGAACGGCAAACTTCCTGCAATCGACGACGAAGGCACCCTCGTTTTCGATTCCAACGCCATCCTGCTCTACCTGGCTGAAAAGACCGGCAAGTATCTTGGTGATAGCTCCGATCGCGGTGACCTCCTGTCCTGGCTTATGTTCATTGCGTCAGGTCTCGGTCCCTATTCCGGTCAGTCGGTTCACTTTAGTCACGCGGCACCTGAACAGCTTCCTTACGCCCAGAACCGTTATCTGCGCGAGACCGAGCGTCACTATGCGGTCCTGGATGAGCGCCTCAAGGGTCGCGACTTCATCGTTGGCGACAGCCTGACAATCGTCGACATGGCCGCCTGGGGCTGGGTCGACAAGGCCATGGTCACCTTGGGCGAAGGCCGACTTGCCGCCTATCCGGAGGTGGAGCGCTGGTTCAAGTCCATCGATGCGCTGCCGGCCGCAGCGCGGGCACGGACCGTCGCCAAGGACATCGCGTTCAAGACCGAACGCGACGAGGAAGCCGCGAGGGCACTCTTCCCGAGCAACTACGCCGCAGCTTAAGTCGGCGCCGGAACTTTTGTCGTTTCGGCTCGTATCATTGATAGCTGTGAGATACGCGACGCCAATGCAGAAACCCGCCAGTTTTGAGCTGGCGGGTTTTCATTTCGAAAGGTTGATATGCCGACCTTGGCGCATGGATCGAGATGCGTTGCTTCAAGATCAAGCCGCCTGCAACAACTACTCGGCAGCGACTGAGAAGAAGCGGGTCGTCTCTCCATTCAGGTGAAGCGCCGTCAGTGGGCCGCCGCCTACCGCCTTGGTGTCGATCCCGATACGCCCCGGCCCCATCCGAGGTGTCGGAGCCGGGCTATGACCATGAACGACCAGACGGTCAGACGCAGCCTCATCCACCAGGAAGTCCTCACGGATCCACATCAGGTCATGGTCCTCCTGGTCTTCCATGGGTACGCCGATCCGCATTCCCGCGTGGACAAAATAAGCCTCTGGCACGGTCAGGGCGACAGGTAGCGCTTCAAGAAAACGGACGTGCTCGCCCGGGATTGCCTCGGACAACGCCAGCGCGAGATCCTCGTCGTTCGCGCGTCCTGCAATTAGCTGATTAATATCGACGCCATAGGACATCAGCGTTTCCTGCCCGCCGAAGTCGAGCCAAGCTGCGCTCAGACTTGGCGCGAGGAGGAACTCGAAAAACAGCTGGTCGTGATTGCCGCAAAGGCTAAGTCGCTCGCAGCCCTCAGGTAGAGGGGACAGGCAATGATCGATCACGCCTTTGCTGTCCGGTCCTCGATCCACAAGATCTCCAAGGTAGAGGATCAGTTTGTTGCGGGACACATCGTTGCTCTCTTCAAGGATCAGCTGCTCCAGTTTCTTCTGAAGCTCAAGACAGCCATGAACGTCGCCGATGGCAAAGATGTCCGTGTTCGGAAGCTGTCTCTGCAAACGTCTTCGTCTTGCGCTCCTGACATTGCGATCATCGGCATGCTGTATGGCGTCTGTCGTCATGAGCTCTCCGGCGACATGGGTTTGAAGAACGGCTACGGGCGCCTCTTTAAAGGGTGCTTTGCCATCGCGCAGCAAGGTTTTTCTCAAACGCTTGGTCAAAGCACACTCAAGCGCGCTGTCGACGCACTGACAGCCCGATTCCGAAAGACATGCGAGTGTTACAATACTGTTATACTGATATCCTAGAAGTCGCCTGATTATTCATAAGCCCCCGTCAGGCATAGACTTTTATGACATCAAGCCCCTCAATGCCTGCCGCAAAGCACGCTTTGAAAATCCGCTCTGTTTCCATGAGTTACGGCGCTGAAAACGTGCTGAATGACATCAGCGTGGATTTGGCTGCCGGACAAGTGCTCGGGCTGCTCGGCCCCTCCGGCTGTGGCAAGACGACGTTGCTGCGCCTTATCTCCGGATTGCTTCTGCCCGATGCGGGAGAGATCGAGATCGCCGGCAGCAAGGTGGCCGCACCTGCAGTCGGCATCGCGCTGCCTCCGGAAAAGCGCGGCCTTGGCATGGTGTTTCAGGATTATGCCTTATGGCCGCATATGTCAGTGGCCCGGAACGTCGCTTTCCCGCTTGAAATGAAACGTGTCGGCGCGGCCGAGTGCAAGCAACGGGTGGCAAAGGCTCTGGACCGGGTCGGTTTGGGTGCGATGGCGGATCGCCGTCCGTCAGACCTGTCCGGTGGCCAGCAGCAGCGTGTGGCGATTGCGCGAGCGATTGTGGCAGAGCCACCGCTGGTTCTGTTTGACGAGCCGTTGTCCAATCTCGACCGTGAACTGCGCGAAACCATGGTTGAAGAGATTGCAGATCTTGTTGCCGAACTCAAACTTAGCGCGGTTTATGTAACTCATGATCATTCTGAAGCACTGACACTATCCGATCATGTGGCCGTCATGCGCGGCGGCAGGATTGAGCAGATCGCTTCACCTCATGACTTGGTCAATCATCCGGCAACTTCGGCTGTCGCGGATTTTCTACGCCTTGGATGCCTGATGCCTGTTGTTCGCGGTGCTGACGGCTGGACCATCACCGGGACCGATCTATGTTTGCCCGCGGCCTCCTTCGAGGGTTCGCAAGCGCAGGTTCTGCTTCCTGAAAAGGCGTTGCGGTTCGGTGCAACAGGTCCTTCGACGCTGAAAACAACAGTCGTTCGTGCGCAGACACGCAGCACCGGCCAGGCTCTCACCCTGCGCGTCACCGGCACTCCCCTTCTGATCCGACTCTCAAGCTCAAGCCCCGTCAATGTGGGCGACCTGCTCGACCTTTCCTTCTCACCCGAAGACTTGCGTTGGTTCCCAATTTCCGACCAACCGACTTAATGGAGACAGTTATGAAACGCCTATCTTTCGCCGCTCTTGCTCTCGGCCTTCTGGCCTCCACAGCCGCTCATGCGGATGTGACCGTCTATTCGGCCGGCCCCGGCGCCCTGATCAAGAACCTTGCTGCCGGCTTCACCGAGAAAACCGGTATCAAGGCCAACGTATTCCAGGCCACCACAGGCAAGGTCATGGCTCGCCTGGAAGCCGAGGCATCCAACCCTGTTGCTGACGTAGTCGTGTCCGCTTCCTGGGGCACGGCAACCGATTTTGCTGCCAAGGATCTGCTGCTTTCTTACGAAAGCCCGAATGCAGAGACAGTACCTGACTTCCTGAAGATGGACGGCGCTGTTGCGCAGGGCGTCGCCGGTCTCATCATCGCATGGAACACTGAATCGGGCACGCCGAAGCCGACTGACTGGTCCGACCTTGCAAAGCCCGAGTACAAGGACCTCGTCACTCTTCCGGATCCGGCAGCTTCGGGCGGCACATACACACTCGTTGAAGCCCTCATCGCCAGTGACAAGACCGACGTTCTGCAAGGCCTCAAGGACAATGGCGCAATCGTCGCCGGTGCCAACAAGGCTGCTCTGAACCCTGTTCTGCAGGGCGCAAAGGCGGCCGTCTTTGCGGGTGTTGACTACATTACCATGAGCGCTGCCGCCAAGGGCGAGACCATCGAAGCCATTTTCCCGGAGAGCGGTACAGTCGTGGCTCCACGCCCGATCATGATCCTCAAGTCTTCGCAGAACCAGGACGATGCGAAAAAGTTCATCGACTACGTTCTGTCGGAAGAAGGTCAGCAGGCCGTCGCAAAGGTCAACCTGATGCCGTCACGCACGGACATCAAGGTCGACCGTCCGCTGATTGGCGATCTGAAGCTTCTGTCCAACGAAGGCGCGCCTGCACGTGAAGACGTTCTGGCCAGCTTCAAGGCAATCTTCAACTGATGGCCAGGGGAGTCGTGGCGACAGGCGCTGAAGGCAGTGCCACTCTGAAGTGGATTGCCACCATCGGCTTGCTGCTTGTCGTCGCGATCCCCTGTCTGTTTATCGTCGTTCAGGCGATCTTTCCTGAATTCGGGAGCGGCTCGTTTGCCGCTCCTTTTTCCATGTTTTTCAAGACCCTCGCAGATCTGGATCTTTTCAGCCTTGCCGGCAACACATTGTTGCTCGGCGTTGGAACAGTGGTCTGCGCCGGCATCCTCGCGGTACCACTTGCCGCTCTGAGAGCACTGTTCCGGGTGCCGGGAGCCCTGATTTGGGACGCATTGTTGCTGATCCCTTTCATGCTACCACCCTACATCGCAGCGCTTGGATGGATCATGACGCTGCAGCCGCGTGGTTATCTGGAACAGTTGACCGACATTCACCTGGCTCCGCTGCTTTTTTCAGTGACCGGGATCATGCTGATCATGGGCCTCAACACCTTCTCCGTGATCTATTTCGTCCTCTCACGCACATTCGAAACCATTGGCGCGCGATATTCCGATGTCGGACGCGTATTCGGTGCCGGGCAATGGCGCTCGTTCTGGCGCATCACTCTTCCGCTTTCAATGCCAGGACTTGCAGCAAGCCTCTTGCTCGTCTTTGCGATGTCCATCGAAGAATACGGAACGCCTGCTGCACTTGGCCGGCGTATTGGCTTTGAAGTGCTGGTGACTGGCATCGAGAACCGCATTTCAGAATGGCCGATTGACCTGCCTGGCTCAGCCACCCTGTCTCTCGTTCTTGTCAGCATGGCGCTGGTCGCCTTCATGCTGCAGAGATGGCTGCTTACACGGCGCGATTACCGTATCGTCGGCGGCAAGCCGCAGGCATTCGACAAGAAAGAGCTTGGCGTGTGGGCCTTGCCGGTCTCCCTTCTGTTTGCGTTCATCGCCTTCCTCGCAACAGGCCTGCCGATCCTCGCCATTCTCGCCACGGCGTTGTCGCGCACCATATCCGGCGGCCTGGCGCCGTCCAATCTCGGGCTGGACCACTTCAAAGAGCTTCTGGGAGCAGGTAGCGACGGCCTGGTGGCACTCGGCAACTCGTTGGTTCTGGGTTCGACCACGGCTCTGCTTGCTGGACTGCTTGGTGCGATCACGGCCTATTCGGTCGTTAAGGGACGTGGGCGCTTCCGGATCGTCCTTGATGCCCTGTCAATTACTCCCAATTCACTTCCCGGCGTGGTGGTGGCCGTCGGCATCATTCTGGCCTGGAACCAGCCCTGGCTGCCGATAACGCCCTACAACACGCCATTTATCCTGCTGCTGGCCTATATCTGCATTCTCTTACCTCAGCCGGTTCGCTATGCCACGGCGTCTTTGCATCAGCTCGGAGACAATCTGGAGGCCGCGGCACGGGTCTGCGGTTCCGGGCCTTTGAAGGCCTTTGTCAGGATCATCTTTCCGCTCATTCTGCCCAGCATGGTCACCGCAATGATCCTTGTTTTTGCGGTCGCCTCGCGAGAGCTGGTGGCGTCTCTTCTCGTCGCGCCGGTCGGTTTCCAGACCATAGCAGTCTTTATCTGGCAGCAGTTCGACCAGGGATCTGCAGGGCTTGGCATGGCGATGGCGTTCTGCGCGGTTCTGATCACGACGCTTATCCCCCTGGCCCTGATCTCCCTCCTTCGATGGGCATCGAAGGGAAGCGTTGCGGGGCTTAGGTAGCGCATCCTCAGCTAGCAGTATTCAAGAGACATAAGTCTTTCGTCTCCGAGTTTCGCGGCAAAGGCGCCAATCCTGACTGGTCACGGGTAGACGCTGCCCAAAAGAAAATCGCCAAGGCCTCAAAGGCCTTGGCGACACACTTTCATTCAGGGCATTGGGACTCAGTCAGCTAAACGAGGCCAACAGCTTGTCTAGGCTGGCTTTTGCATCGCCGTAGTACATGCGGGTGTTTTCCTTGTAGAACAGCGGATTTTCGATGCCCGAATAGCCAGTGCCCTGGCCTCGCTTGGACACAAAGACCTGCTTTGCCTTCCAGACCTCCAGGACCGGCATCCCCGCAATCGGCGAGTTCGGATCTTCCTGAGCGGCCGGATTGACGATGTCATTGGAGCCGATGACGATCACAACATCTGTCGAAGCAAAATCCTCATTGATCTCGTCCATTTCCAGAACGATATCATAAGGGACCTTTGCTTCCGCCAGCAGCACATTCATGTGTCCCGGCAAGCGGCCAGCAACAGGGTGGATCGCGAAACGAACCTCCTTGCCCTTGGCCCTCAAACGGCGTGCGAGCTCGGCAACGTTTTGCTGCGCCTGAGCCACCGCCATGCCATAGCCCGGAACGATGATGATGCTGTCTGCATCTTCAAGCGCTGCCAAAACACCATCTGAATCGATGGCGATCTGCTCGCCTTCCACTTCCATGGCAGGACCCGTCGTATTGCCGAAGCCTCCCAAAATGACGGAAATGAACGAACGGTTCATCGCCTTGCACATTATGTAAGAGAGGATCGCGCCGGAGGACCCAACCAGCGCACCGACGACAATCAACAGATCGTTGCCGAGCGAGAAGCCGATGGCAGCTGCCGCCCAACCCGAATAGGAGTTCAACATCGACACCACCACCGGCATGTCGGCGCCGCCGATGCCCATGATCAGATGGTAGCCGATGAAGAACGCAAGCAGGGTCATGAGGATCAGCGTCCAGATGCCGGCACCGTTCAGGAACAGCAGCAGAAGAACGACACTGAGCGCGGCTGCACCTGCGTTCAGCAGATGACCGCCTGGCAACTTTGTCGCCTTGGAGGTCAGCTTGCCCGCAAGCTTGCCAAACGCGACGACCGAACCGGTGAAGGTCACTGCGCCAACAAAGACGCCGAGGAAGACCTCAACCTTCAAAATGGCCTGTTCGACAGATGTCTTGTGCGCGAGAAGTGCCGCAAAGCCTTCCAACGCTTCGCGCTCTTCGGCGCCCATCGCAAGGACACGCCCAAGCTCGAGATAGGCGTTGAAGCCCACAAAAACAGCTGCCAGGCCGACCAACGAGTGCATCGCTGCAACGAGTTGCGGCATCTCGGTCATCTGCACGCGCTGCGCCACGAAATACCCAATGATCCCGCCTGCCGCGATCAGGATGACCGACAGAAGCCAGAGGCCTGCACCAGGTCCGAGAAGCGTTGCGACTACGGCGAGGCCCATGCCGACAATGCCGTACCAAACGGCACGTTTCGCGCTTTCCTGGCCCGAGAGACCGCCCAGGGAAAGAATGAACAGAACAGCCGCGACAACATAAGCGGCGGTCGTGAAACCGAATTCCATCTCCTGGCCTCCTTAAGATTTCTGGAACATGGCGAGCATGCGCCGGGTGACAAGGAAGCCGCCGAAGATATTGATCCCGGCCATGAATACGGAAAGCCCTGCCAGCAGAATGATCAGGAATGATCCGGATCCGATCTGCATCAAGGCGCCCAGAATAATGATCGACGAGATGGCGTTCGTTACAGCCATGAGTGGCGTATGCAACGAGTGACTGACACCCCAGATGACCTGGAAACCGACGAAAACCGACAGCACAAAGACGATGAAATGCTGCATGAAGCTGGCTGGAGCAACCAGGCCCACCAGCAGCGTCAGAAGGCCGCCGATTGCAATCAGGGTGACCTGTTGCTTGGTCTGCGCCTTGAATGCAGCCGTCTCCTGCGCCCGCTTTTCCTCCGCCGTCAACTCCTTGGGCTTTTCCTTGGGCTTGGCTGCAATCGCCTGCACCTTGGGCGGCGGCGGCGGGAAGGTGATTTCTCCCCCAAAAGCCACCGTTGCACCACGGATGACATCATCCTCCATGTCATGCACGATCTGCCCGTTCTTCTCCGGTGTCAGGTCGCTCATCATATGGCGAATATTGGTCGAATAGAGCGTCGAGGACTGAGCAGCCATACGCGATGGGAAATCCGTATAGCCGATGATCGTGACGCCATTTTCGGTCACGACCTTTTCGTCGGCAACCGTGCCTTCCGCATTGCCGCCGCGCTCTGCCGCCAGATCGACGATGACCGAGCCAGGCTTCATGGCCTTGACCATGTCCTCAAGCCACAGCTTGGGAGCTGGACGGTTGGGGATCAGCGCAGTGGTGATGACAATGTCGATGTCTGGCGCAAGCTCGCGAAATTTTGCCAGCTGCGCTTCACGGAACTCTGGTGAAGACACACTGGCATAGCCACCTGTCGCCGCTCCATCCTGCTGTTCTTCCTTGAAGTCCAGATAGACGAATTCCGCGCCCATGGATTCGACCTGTTCGGCCACCTCCGGGCGCACGTCGAATGCATAAGTCACCGCGCCCAATGAGGTCGATGTGCCGATTGCCGCCAGACCGGCAACGCCCGCGCCAACCACCAGCACCTTTGCAGGCGGAACCTTGCCCGCTGCAGTAATCTGACCGGTGAAGAAACGGCCGAAGTTGTTGCCGGCCTCGATGACCGCTCGATAACCGGCGATATTTGCCATGGACGAGAGTGCGTCCATTTTCTGGGCTCGCGAGATCCGGGGCACCATTTCCATGGCGATGACGTTCGCGCCCGACGCTTTTGCCTTTTCGAGTCCGTCCTGATTGCCACCGGGGTTGAAGAAGGAAATCAATGTCTTGCCCTTGGCAAGATATCCGATTTCAGCGTCCTCGGGCTGGCGAACCTTGGCAATGATATCGGCTTTTGCCCACAAGGCATCCGCCGTGTCGAGCAGCTCAACGCCCGCTTCACGATAGGCGGCGTCCGAGAAACCCGCGGCGGCGCCTGCGCCACTTTGAAGGAGGCAGTCATAGCCCAGTTTCTGCAATTGCTTTGCGGACTCCGGGGTTAATGCCACGCGGGCCTCCCCGGGGAAAACCTCTTTAGGAACCCCTAAGTACATCATGCATCCCTTGTTCATTCAAAGATCTACAGCCTTGCGGTCTCAAGGCCCGCCCTTAAGGGCGTAAAACCAGTCGTTTCGACCCCCATCCGGCAAGGCCGGACTTTCGTCCGACGAGAACAGTTGCCTGCGCAAGCCGCCAGACAAGCATCAGCGCGGCCCTGAAGGATCATTCAAAGCCACACGCCTCATGCGCCAGGCTTGACGGACATGAGACTGGCCAAAACTTCCAATTTAATGATTGTCATGCAGCGCCTCCCACCTCGCCTTGAGGGGCGCGCACTCCCCCGCCCCTTTTCTCAATCCCTATGCATTCACAAGAAAGGGCATGTTTGCAAGGTCACCGATCGTTCAAAGCGTTGGTGCCGGGGAATGGTATTCTTTTTTTCGGTTTTGCCGCGTGTCTTATTTTGTTTTTTCGTCGATTTAGTTTTGGTCATGGAGACACCGTCTGCTTTGGCTCCGGGTGCCTCGTTTTGATGGTCCTGTTTTGTTCTCGTTTCGGTTTTAATATCCCACTGCCTTCCGAACGCGACGCTTAGGCAGCTCCCGGCTTTCTGCTTGAGTTGTTTTGCGGTTGTTTTTGGGGGGCAGGATTTGTTTTTTTGCGCTTCTGCGCCGTTCTATCTTGACG
>NZ_JBDWYP010000032.1:0-13440 GCF_039982295.1 Roseibium sp. | reverse complement strand
ATACTCAACGTGAGCCGTCGAGATGGTGATGCCGCGTGCACGCTCTTCAGGTGCACCATCAATCTCGTCATAGGCCTTTGCTTCAGCGCCGCCAGCTTCAGCCAGCGTCATCGTGATTGCAGCCGTAAGCGTCGTCTTGCCATGGTCAACGTGGCCAATCGTGCCAATGTTGACGTGAGGCTTGTTACGCTCAAATTTTTCCTTCGCCATCGCGTCGCTCTCTGTCCAATACGCGTTAATCGATAAAGGCTCGAGGCGGGACGCTTTCCGGCGCTTCGGTCTTTGCCGCAGTCGACGAATTGCTTCCCGTATAACTGTTCAGGACTTTCCAGGCGAAGGGATCTCCGCTCCGGACACTCCGATCAGCACCCAATTTGGAGCGGGTGAAGGGAATCGAACCCTCGTCGTCAGCTTGGAAGGCTGCTGCTCTACCATTGAGCTACACCCGCGCACAACATTTGGCGGGACTATGGTGGAGGAGGTTGGATTCGAACCAACGTAGGCATAGCCAGCGGATTTACAGTCCGCCCCCTTTAGCCACTCGGGCACTCCTCCATCAAGTCCTGCTTCACGTCGAAACGGCCAGGATGGCTTACCGAAGAGCCCGTCCGAAGGGGACGAGCAATCCCGTGGCGCGTGTTATGCAGATGAGGGCCTTGGGTGTCAACGCCGTTTTCGCCGGTTAAATCAGAAAAACGCATTCTTTGTGCCGAAGCAGGTGGTTGAAGGTTGCCCGGGGGCCTCGATGACGCGGAGGAGTTCGCCATTTCCAGCCTTTTTCAATACTTTCTCGGAAGCTTTTCGACCAGCGCATTTTGCCATCTTTATGCGCGCGTCCGCCTGTGGATGAGTTTCCTGATTGTGAGATGCAGCTGGAAAAACAACATTCTTTATCAGCATGCGGTTCAGGAGTGGCTGATGTCATCGCTCTGAGCCAGCTCCTCATAAATGCGCGGAGCAGACAACGTCTTTCATTAAGTGCAGCATCAAGCAGTCACCAGAAGAAAACAAATCCAGATGGCTTTATGAGCCGCCGCGCCTTTCAGGCTTGCTGGCAGACCGTGTTTGGCAGTATGTGAGGCCATGACCGACAAGCCTCATCGCCCAAGCAAAAACAGCAAACGACCTCACGGCGGACGTGGGAAGCCCGCGCCACGCCGCCCTGGCCTTCCGCCAGAAGGACCAATCCTTCTTTATGGTCTCCATACGGTGGAAGCAGCCTTCAACAACCCCGACAGAAACCGCCTGAAGCTGTTTGCGACCGAGAACGCTCTGAACCGGCTTACCGAACGGGGCGTAAGGATTGATGTGCAGGTCGAGAACCTGCCCCCCCGTGCGCTCGACAAGATGGTCACCAGGGATGCCGTCCATCAGGGTATGATCCTGGAAGCCGATCCCCTGCCCGCCTACGGCGTCGAAGCGCTGTCTGGCGCAAGACTGGTACTCGCTCTCGACCAGGTCACCGATCCCCACAACGTCGGCGCGATACTGCGCTCGGCCGTGGCGCTGGACGCTGACGCCGTCGTGACGACCGAACGACACGCGCCCGAGGAAGGGTCGGTCCTGGCGAAATCTGCTTCTGGCGCCCTGGACATGATCAAGCACGTACGGGTGAAGAATATGGCGCGGTTCATCGCCGAGATGGGCGATGAAGGCTTTTTCCGGGTTGCCCTCGACAGCGATGGAGAGGCTGCCCTCGAGGACACGCCCTTCACTGACAAGACGGTTCTGGTGCTGGGCTCGGAGGGCAAGGGCGTCCGCCATGGTGTGCGCGAAGCATGTGACACCTTGGCAAGGCTCGACATGCCGGGCAAGCTCCGCTCACTCAACGTTTCGAACGCCGCGGTGCTTGCGCTTTACGTCGCCCGAATGAAAACGAGCCTCTAGGGCCTGTCAGCTATTTTACGGCTTTAACGAAAGACCATCCGGCGGCGCGCAAGCTTTGCGCCGGGCAAATGCTGCGCAAGTCTTTCAATTTCGTGCAGCATCGGCTGTGGATCGAAGCCCTCGCACAGGATCAGCGCTTCGCTTTGGACGGAGCACCTGTTGCCACTTCTGACCGCGGAAATGATACCAATCATCCGTCTTTCATCTGAGCGAAGGTGGCCACGGCAACAGGCGCAAAATGGATTGGCAAACTCGAAGCAGGACTTTCGCGCGTGCCTCATAGCCTTGAAGCTACGCATCATGCCCGTCGCGATGACACCGCCCAGTTCAGACCCGAAGGCCTTCTCTGCCGCCGCCAACGCCTCTTCCCAAGCTTGACTATTCGGACGCGCATAGCTGAAACAATAATAGCGCAGGATCGCAAGCAGCACCTGATCGGTACGCTCCGGCAATTCTGATAGCACTTCGCTGATCGGCTCTTCCCTGTTCCTCGGCGCCATCAGTCGACCTTTCCGGCATCTTCCGGCACGGCTTTCCCTGCTCCGCTCTCTTCAGGCGGAATACGACCAAAACGCAGCAGGTTGCCGTGCGGATCGAGCAGATGAAATTCCTTCATGCCCCAGGGCTTGAGTTCGTAGGCCCCAAGATCCGGAACATCTGAGGCCGCAAATTCCGCATAAAGCCGATCGACGCCTCCTCCACGCACATAGATCGAGGTATTGCGACAAAGCTCTTCATTGTCGGTCAACCAGAAATGGACCTCAATCTCACCCTTGCGCGCGATCAGGTAGTTGTCCGTGGCATATATATCGACGCTGAAACCTAGAACATCGCCATAGAACTGGCGGGTAACCGCTATATCCAACGACGGTAACGTCGGGATGACCTCCACACGCATCTCATCTTCGATGGCATTCATGCGCCTTCAACCATCTCGAAGCCTTCGAAGCGCGGAGGCCCGGCATAAAGCCCCTTGTTGGAGCCCGCATTCCTGTGAGCAGCCCGAAAGGCTTCGGATTTTGTCCAGTCCGTGAAATGCTCCTTGCTCTCCCATATCGTATGAGAGGCATAAAGAACCGTACCGGCCTCCTGATCCTCAGGACCCTTCATCAAATGAAAGCTCTTGAAGCCCGCCATGGTCTGAAGCTGGCTATCCCGATTCTTCCAAACCTCCTCAAAAGCAGCCTCCTGTCCTTTGACGACGTTGAACCTATTCATGGCAAGAAACACAACAACCTCCGGTATCACTGCAAGGCGACTTTTTAATATGAGATAAAAACTCATATTTTATCAGGCAAGGCTGGTCAACCTGTGACCTCACTGCTCGATGACAGATCCTCAACGCCTCGTCAGACCATTTTTCCACACCCACAGGACGCGCGATTGAAGGAAATGCGGCAAAGGTGACATTTTCACTTGCCCGCATCTGAAAAATCGGAAACAAGGGCGTTGTTCGCAGCCCAAGGGCGCTGCGCAAGCCGGTATAGCTCAGCTGGTAGAGCATCTGATTTGTAATCAGGGGGTCGCGGGTTCGAATCCTGCTGCCGGCACCATCCACTTCTCAGCTTAAGCATTGAGGAATTTGAAGAAACCGGCTTCGCGCCGGTTTTTTATTTGCCAAATCGCAGAAATTGTCCCTCAATTTGTCCCACATTTAGTGAGGATGGATGCGCGACGCGGACCGGTATCTCTACCGGCGCGGTGGCCGATGGCACTATCGGCGCCGGGTTCCGAACCGGGTTAAACACCTCGACCCGAGGGACGTCGTGCAGGTTCCGTTAAATACCGATTCTTTGGAAACAGCCCGGATTCGCCGCGATGCCGTCGAGGAGGCCGACGATCATCATTGGGCATCGCTTCTGGCACAGGGCCAAGACGCCCCGAATGCAGGACGCCTGAGATACGAGGCGGCACAGAAACGGGCCCTAGCCCTTGGGTTTGCCTGGAGGCATATGGATTTTCTTCTCAACGAGGCACCACTCGAAGAGGTCGTAAGACGGGTCCTGTCCCTTTGAGGGCGAGACAGGCCAGCAGCTCAAGGCTGACGCGGAGGCAGTGCTTGGGACTGTTCCAATCCCCAAGACCTCGGTCTCGGAAGCGCTCGACATGTTCCTGACGCAGATCGCCCCGCTGGGGCTGAAGGGCAAAAGCCCCAGCCAGATCAAGCACTACACGAAGGTGAAGCAACGCGCCGTCGCCAATTTCATCAAGGTGATCAGTGACAAACCGATTGAAGACATCTCCCGCGAGGAGGCCATCCGCTATCATAAATGGTGGCAGGACCGCGTTACCGGGAAGAAAGGCCGCGCCATGTCAGCAAGCACGGCCAGACGCGACCTTGGCAACATGCGAAGGCTTTACCGGGAGTATTTCGTTCGCATCGGCGAAGAGAACCGGGACAATCCCTTTCGCAATCTCAATTTCAAGGAACGAAAGATCGATCAGAAGCAAATTCCACCCTTTGCCCACGAATGGATCAGGGATCGAATTCTTGTGCCGGATGTCTTCTCCAACCTCAACAGGGACGCGGCTCTCATTCTGCTGGTCGTGATCGAAACCGGATGCCGACCATCGGAACTCTGCAACATCACAGCCGACCGGATCCAGCTGGGCGCCCCGGTCCCGCATATCGTGATCGACTTCTCACCAAAGCGGGCAGTGAAGACGGATGCGAGCGTGCGCCGCATCCCCTTGATCGGCGTCTCCCTGGAAGCCATGAAGCGCGCGCCAAAAGGATTCCCGCGCTATCGCGACAAGGAGACCAATCTTTCGGCCGTGCTGATGCAGATTTTCCGTAAAAAAGGAATGTTCCCGACAGACGCCCACCGGATTTATTCGCCGCGCCACGCCTTTGAAAAACGCATGCTGGAGGCAGTGCTTGATTATGGACTCAGATGTAAGCTGATGGGCCACTCCGTTGACCGTCCGGAATATGGCGACGGCGGATCGCTGGAATTCCGCCGGCAGGAACTTCAGAAGATTGAACTTCCATTTCCACCGGATCTTTTCACTTTGCTGGACGCAAAGCCTGTTGGAAAGTCACGCACGACCCGAAGAAAACGAGTTACATGATGCTCCAACACTTGCATCACCCGTGATGCAAGTGGTAGTTTTTCTGTATTCGGGCTTCGTACGCCTCGGCCTAAACGCCGGAGCATTTTTGTTTGCGCCTCGCCCTTGCGATCGCTCCCGAACATTATCAGCAAGCAGCCTGTTATCGCGTAGCCGCTTTCCCCACGATCATTAAAGTCCTGTCCGGTTGATCCATCCTCCGGCTCCCTTTGGCGTGCGGACGATCCCTCATGTCCGGACGGCGGAGGAAGACGTCATGCCTTCACAATCGAAGAAGCCGCAATTCTGCGTAGTCCCTGTAGGTGCCATTACCGGCGCGGATCTCAAACCACGGGATATTCATGTTTTGTGCATGCTGGCCCGTAACGCGGATCGAAACGGGCACACTGTCAGGTCACAAGCCAGGATGGCGCGGGAACTTGAATGGGCCCGCTCCACAGTTCAAACCGCCGTCAAAAATCTCATCAATGCTGGGTGGCTGACACGGGTCGAAAGCATTCGCCCGGACGGCGGGGACTGTTCTCACGGTTACATCATCCTCCGGGAGAAAGGACTGTGTTCGGATCGGCCCGACAGGTTGTCGACGTCCGGAACAGTCGACACCGTCAAAACGGCACTTCCTGCCGAGCCAGACAGGCAGGGGGTGCCGGTCCAGGGCGGCACCTATGAGATCAATCCATCAAGACCAAACAATAAAAAAACAGATAGTAAGGACACTCGCGACTATCTGGACATAGCCAGCCCAGAACCACCCATCGCAGCATCTACGAAAAACGGTCTAGCGAAGGATAGCTATGTACATACGGCAGACGAGCGCGACTATATTGAGCGCGTTCGCAGCGAACTGCTCATGTTCGGATTAAACCCCGACGCACCTCACATGGTCGGAGGCGTCAATGCCGTGATTGCCTGGTATTCTTGTGGAGCCGACATTGATCGCGATGTACTGCCAACGATTGAGATGGTCCTGTCACGCGCCAAGACACCTCCGTTCAGCTTGGCGTATTTCACCAAGGCCATTGTCAATCCTGCGGAAGCACGGAAAGCAGCGGAACGGCGCGTTGAGGAACAAACTCGGAAATCAGAACAGAAGCATACGAATCCAAAATCGAAGTTCGCCGTATCAGTGGCACGAGTAGCCGACACTGGAGCTACTCAGTCAGCGGAGCCTATTCAAACACAGCCGTCTCGGAAAAAACATCCAACAATCGTCGGGACTGCATCTGGGCAAGTGGTTGGAGGGCCTGGATACAAGGCGCAGGAGGCGTCAGGATCCAGAGTGAAAATCAGCACCAAAGGCACTTCGAATGGAGCTATTGAGTCCAAACGGCGCGGGCCCTTTCAGGCGCTCCCTGCCCCACGGGGCTCTTCGCGACCGCAGGACGCAGGACGCAGGCATACGCCATATTTCGGACTGCATTAGGATGTTGTTTATGTTTATGATTTGGTATCGTAATCCGGAATTCGAATCGAAGCGATTTGATATAGTGTCCACGACGCGTATTGCTGTTGCTCATTCATAGGCCGATAGCATCCGATGCACTCAGAAACGTTCCCAAACGCGCTCAGGCGGCAGTTCGCAATCACCTTTGCACTGGTTGTTCGAGAAATGACGACCCGCTACGGCAACAAGTTCGGCGGTTACATGTGGGCAGTGCTGGACCCAGTCCTGTTCATCGCTATCATGACGTCCGTGTTTTCCGCGATCGCACATGTGCCGCCTTTAGGGCGCAGCTTCACGCTTTTTTTTGCGACTGGGTATGCAGCCTTTTATATGTATCGTTCAACGTCCGACCAAGTGAGCTCGGCTGTTGAGGCAAATCGCACCTTATTAAATTATCCTGTTGTGCGACCGTACGATACGGTCATTGGCCGCGTGACCCTGCAGATCGCAACATTGTTTGTCGTCAATATAATTCTGTTTGGAAGCCTATATTTCCTGGTGCCATTTCCATCGATAGACTTCGGACCGATTCTATTGGCATCTCTGATCGCCATTGTGCTCGGCGCAGGTGTTGGCACTGCAAATATTGTCTGGTTTCACTTGAGCAGCACCTATCAGCAGGTCTGGGGAATCATCAACCGGCCTGCCTTCATCGTCTCGGGAGTGTTCTTTCTACCTGAAAGCATCCCTCCCCCCTACAAAGAGCTCCTTCTCTGGAACCCCTTGGTTCACATAGTCGGGCTTTTTCGAAAAGGCTTTTATCCAACCTATCGAGCTGACTATGTCAGCATGCCATACCTTGTCGGCCTCACCATTTTTTCGACCGTATTTGGACTATTTCTTGTGTGGTTGTTCGATGCCCAGTTGCGGGAGCAGCAAAAATGATCCGCCTCGATCGTGTCACTAAGAGTTTCAAGCTCAAAGGTGAAACTCGCTATATCGCAAAAGATGTTTCCTTTACGATACCTCGCGGCGACAGTATCGGCCTGCTCGGGCGCAACGGAGCAGGAAAATCCACGCTTTTGAGACTAATCGCCGGAACGATCAAACCGACTTCGGGCCGCATCATTCGCCGAGCAAATGTTTCCTTCCCGCTTGGTTTCCAGGGAAGTTTTAACGGCTCTTTGACAGGCGAACAGAACGTAAGGTTTGTAGCTCGCATATATGGCCATGATACCCAAGAGCTTGTTGACTATGTGCAGGATTTCGCAGAGCTTGGAAGATCTTACCAAATGCCTGTAAAGACCTACTCTTCAGGCATGAAAGCGCGCCTCGCCTTCGGCGTAAGCATGGGAATTAATTTCGACTATTACCTCGTGGACGAGATCACAGCCGTGGGCGACTCCAACTTTAAAAAAAAATGTCAGCAGGTTTTTCGACGAAAGCTGCAACAATCCGACATAATTATGGTATCCCACTCCAATGGCGCTTTAAAAGAATATTGTACGACAGGTGTCGTCCTGGAAGATGGATCTTTAACCTATTTCCCAAACATCGATGATGCAATTTCTCAACACAATGAAAACATGGCACGCCGCTAGACTGTCAGGTGCAACTCACGAAGGCTTTCTCAGGACATGACGGCACCCAACAAAACACCTGAAATAAAAGACGCTCCCCGCTCTGGAGGAATGTTTGTTACCGTACCGCGTCAAGATCAGGACCCACTTACAAAGAATCGCGGTAAAAATCCGCCGTTGATAGATCGCCTGAAGAAGTCCGGACTGGACCCCCAAAAACTTCTAGATATTGCCCGCCCTGGTTCGGCAACCAAGTCGACAACAAGCCTCCGTCACCGTTTGATTCTAATTGGTTTTCTCCTGTTCGTTGCACTGCCATCAGCGGCATTTTCCGCTTACATGATATTCTGGGCAAGCGATCAATACCATAGCACCACTGCTTTCGCAGTACGCAGCGCGAACCAAGCCGCAGCTACCGATATACTCGGAATGATGCTTGACAGCGGCTCCGAGTCTCCAACATCCAACAGCTACATCGTCAATGACTACCTCCAGAGCCAGGCAATCATCGAGGACCTGTCACACACGATCGACCTTGAGGCGATCTTCAACCGTGACCAGGCCGATTGGCTTTTCCGGCTCGGAACGGATTTGCCAATTGAAGACAAGATCGACTACTGGAACCGAATGGTCGATATCAACTTCGATGCGACCTCAGGCGTCATCTATGTCGAGGTGCGAACATTCCACCCCGATGACTCTGTCACGCTTGCGACCGCAATCCTTCAGCGCAGCGAGGTTCTCGTTAACAAACTGTCAGAGGTTAACCGGCGCCAGTCAGTCCGGTTTGCGGAAGAAACCGTCGCTCGTGCAGAAGCGCGACTGAAAGTGATCCGGAGACAAATGCTCGCCTACCGGGATGCGACGCAAGAGGTAAGCCCGGAAGACAACGCAAAAATCGCGATGGAGATGATTTCCGCACTGGACCAGCAAGTCGTCGCCAAGCAGGCAGAAATGAAGACGCTTGCGACCTACCTGAATTCCGATTCACCACGAATTCGCCTTCTATACGAAGAGATCAACGCCCTAGAGTCCCAAATCACGACCGAACGCCAACGTCTTGGCGGAGGGACGTCCGGAGATAATGGCACAAGCGCCAATGATAACCGCCTTGCAGTTCGCATATCTGACTACTCTGACCTTAAGCTGGAAGAGGAGTTCGCAAATCAGTTCTATACAACGGCCTTAGCCGGGCTGGAGAAAGCCCGTCAGGACGCAGACCAAAAGCACATGTACCTTGCGACTTTCATCAAACCAACGCTTTCCCAACAAGCACAGTATCCGCAACGTTTTCTATATTCATTTGCCTTCTTTCTTATGCTTGCCGGGTTTTGGACCGTCGTAGTTCTGATGTATTATAACATTCGTGATCGAACCTGATCAGACCCTCCCCCACTGAAGTGGCCCTCCGTTGTTTTCGGAAAACGGAGGCTGACCTGCCCCCCTTGTTTGGACCAACCGGCTGGCAATTTTCCGAGTGTTTTGAGCCTACCCCGAACGCTGGACCACGATTTGCGGTCATTCTCGGCCTTATGGCACCACCGGCTGGTTGGGATTGCCGATGGATTTCATGAACTCTACCGGCGTTTTGAACCCGATCGAGCTGTGCGGACGGATGTGATTGTAGTCCTGTCTGAACGCCTCGCATTTTAACCGGGCATCCTCGAGTGACAAGAACCAATTCTGATCGATGCATTCGGCACGAACTTTCCCGTTGAATGCTTCAACAAAGCTATTGTCCGTTGGCTTTCCAGGCCTCGAGAAGTCCAGAACAACACCGTTCATATAGGCCCACAGATCGAGATCCCTAGAAATGAACTCCGGGCCATTATCGACCCGTATGCTGCCCGGCACACCATAGTCAGCGGTCACACGCTCCAGTGTGGCAACGACATCTGCACCCGTGTAACGAGGACGAACGTCAATCGCCGGTGACACCTTCGAGAACGCATCAACAATTGTCAGGACCCGAATCTTGCGACCGTCAAACAGCTGGTCAGACAGAAAATCCATTGACCAGACATCATTCGGGCCTTCTGGCGCGCGCCGATCTTCACGCAGTTTTGCAGCAACCTTTCTCTTTGGCCGTTTTGTGCGGATTTGCAAACCCAACTGCGTGTAGAGCCGGTACACGCGCTTGGCATTCACAGTCCATCCTTCCCGACGCAGTAAAACGTGGATACGCCTGTAGCCGTAGCGCACCCGGGTCTCGGCAATCTCTTTGATGCGTTGTTTGAGGGCTGCCTGAGAAGGGCGCCGTGACTTGTAGAAATAGGAGGACTTCTGGAAGCACAAGGTGCTACAGGCCTGCCGGATCGACACACCGAACACACCCTGCAAATAGTCTACCAAATCACGCGCCTTCGCAGCCTTTACAGCTTTTTTGAAAGGACGTCCTGCAACATGGCCTTGTCCAGGGAAAGATCGGCGACCATCTCCTTCAGACGACGGTTCTCCTCCTCCAGCTGCATCAGCCGTTTAACTTCCGACGGCATCAAACCGCCATACTTCTTGCGCCAGCGGTAATAGGTCTGTTGTGAAACGCCAGCCTTGCGGCAGACATCTTCAACGCCCAAACCGTCATCAACCTGCTTCAGGATGAGCGCAATCTGCTGCTTCGAAAAACGGGACGTCTTCATCGTCTTCTCTCCATAGCCCAACCAAGGATATTATGAGAAAATTCCCGCTTCAAATGGTCCAGTTCTCAGGGAGTGGGTCACCATTGGTTCATGACGCTTGCGGATGAACGCGAAAAGCTGGAGGATTGGCGTAGACACTACAATGAGGATCGGCCTCATTCAGCGATCGGATACAACGTCCCGATCGCACTGCATAATCCCGGTGGCATCCCCAGCCCATCACCGCGATAGCAGCCGGGAAGCACCAGATACCGGCGCTTCAAAGTGCGGTCTCAGTGCAGTTCTAGGCAGACGAAACTTTTTAAGGAGTAAAAACATCGCTCAAACTCTATGGCTAGAGAGCGTGGCCGATATGAGCTAAAATCTCAAAACCTAATATTCTGACTGTAGCGTTGTATAGGTCCCAAATAATATGGATTCAAAAACGAAAACTACGACTATAAGCGTTGTAATCCCGAACTATAATCGAGTGGGGGAATTGTATCGTAGTCTGAAATCAATTTCCTACCAGACTCGACTGCCTGACGAAATTATCATCGTCGATGATTGTTCAGATGCGTCAATTTATAAATATATTAATGACGTATATGAGGAATTTTATCCAGAATTCACTTTAATTACTTTAAGAAACAACATAAACATGGGTGCTAATTATTGCAGAAATCGAGCGATGAAGCAGGCTTCATCGGACTTCATCGCATTTCTTGATAGTGACGACATTTGGTTGCCTCAGAAAATTGAAAAGCAAGTAAAACTAATTCAGGCTGCGAAAACTAAAGCTAGTTCTTCAATACTTTGTGCCACAGCGCGTTATAGGGTTACGTCAGACGGAACAATTATGTGCGGACAAAATATTCGGAACAGTTTTAGCTATCTGGATTTATGCCATTCGAATTTAATTGGTCCATTAAGTTCGGTAATGGTCTCGAGGGAAGCGGCGTTAGCGATTGATGGCTTTAACGAGCGTCTTCCTGCAAGTCAGGATTGGGATTTCTATTTACGTTTGTTTTCAGAAACTGAATTTATAAATTGCAGAGACAGACTTTGCGTTTACTTCGATCATGATAAAAATAGGATCTCAAAAAATGCGCGAAATCGCTTAAAGGGCCTAATATATATATTTGATAGATATGTAAGTAGTAAAAGTACTTTTCGCAAAAAAATTTTCTTAAATATTGCCGAAGAGCTGCAAAACTTGGGGAGATTGAATTTTGCGGCTAAATTCTACTATTATTATAATTACGGCAACAGTAGATTTATGAATAATGTTTTATATAAATTCTATACATTAATACGGAAAATATTCCCACTACACTCTTTGAAAAATGAAAGATATAAGGGCTATAGAAAGGCCGGCTTACTTCAGCAGAGGAGCGATAAATTTAATGTTGATCAATTATATATTCGCTCTATTTTAAACGCGTCATCACCGACCTAAAACTGAAGCAATTAAGGTTATAGTTTTGGACCTGCTCCCCAACGAGTCCGCGTTTTTTAGTTCGCTCTGTTCAGGCTTTGGTCCTCTATTGACCGTTGATGATACTCCCACGGAGTGAGCCCGTCGAGGCTCGTATGTGGGCGATTGTGATTGTAATCGTCGCGCCTTCGGTGTTTTTCAAGGTAGTTGCCGCTTGGCATTTTGTCATGCTGCGTGATTTTCGGGCCGGTCCCTGGCGCCGCGGCCAGCATTATGTGGTGGACCTTGCCCCGAGAATGCGAACCAGGAGATTATTCGATTATGCAGCGATCTTGATTTCCATGTCCATCCTTGCCTGGGAGGGGTAATCATCCCTAAAAATCACTGGGTTGAAAATTGGATTCTCCGGCCTTTGATGCGCTTGGAGAACGACATGAAGAAATCGAGATTTACGGAAAGCCAAATCCTGACGATTTTGACGCAGGGTGAGAGCGGTGTGCCGGTTGCCGATCTTTGCCGGGAACACGAGATCAGCAACGCGACGTACTACAACTGGCGATCCAAATACGGCGGCATGGATGCGCCGTTGGTGGCGGAAATGAAGGCCATGGCCGAAGAGAACCGACGCCTGAAAAAGATGTATGCCGAGATGGCGATGCTGAATGAGTTGCTGAAGGATGCGCTGGGAATTGAGGCCGCCAGTGCGCCATTGGTTCGAGCACAAGGCTGAACGCCTTGAGGCCGTCTTAACGCAAAGAGATGGCCACCAGTGCAGTCCGGCTGCGTGGTGTAAGCATTGCGCTTGCCTGCCGGACATTCCAGATCAGCGAAAGCTGTTATCGCTATGAGCGCAAACCGGGGGACGAGAATGCCGAGATCGCGGACTGGCTGTTCCGGCTAACGACAACGCACCGAACCTGGGGCTTTGGCTTGTGTTTCCTTTATCTGCGCAATGTCAAAGGCTTCGCATGGAATCACAAGCGTGCCCGGCGGATTTACCGGGCGCTCGAACTGAACCTGCGCATCAAGCCGAAGAAGCGTTTGGTGCGGGAAAAGCCAGAGCCACTGGCTGTTCCCGATGGCCCGAACATGACCTGGTCCATGGACTTCATGTCGGATCAGTTGGCCGACGGGCGCAGCTTCAGGACCTTGAACGTTCTGGACGACTTCAACCGTGAGTGCCTGGGCATTGAAGTGGCCGTTTCCATTCCGGCCCTTCGGGTTATCCGCATTCTGGAGCGGATCATCGAATGGCGCGGACAACCCTTGAACATCCGGGTGGACAATGGTCTGGAAAACATCAGTGCCGCCCTGCAAATATGGGCTTCAAGACGCGGGATCGGCTTGGAGTACATCCAGCCCGGCAAACCGCAACAGAACGCCTATGTCGAGCGCTACAACCGAACCGTCCGCCATGAATGGCTCGGACAATACATATTCGAAACGATCGAGGAGGCACAG
>NZ_JBDWYP010000031.1:0-7342 GCF_039982295.1 Roseibium sp. | reverse complement strand
ACCAGATCGTCGTTGATCAAAACCTTATTCTGCTCGATGGAAAGCCCTTAGCTCTCGTAACTCGATCCGGCTTGGCTCAATGGGAACAGGATGGCATAAACTTCACGTGCCGCTATGATCAGATCGTTGACGAAGGCGACTACTATGGAAAATTTCGCTGCCTTTATGAAAGGGAGGGAACACCAGAAATCTTTGTGTTAGTTGAATCGCCCTCTTCACCTGAAGGGTTCAGCGTGATCCTGGTCGATCACCCACCTCGAACACTACACTAGACCACCCTGCCCTAATCGCGAACGCCACCTTCGCCATCGGAATCAACTTCGCGTTCCTCATGGAACTCGCGCAGCTCTCGAAATTCATCTTCGGTCATCCGACCAGCCGCGACGGCGACCTCGGCCGCACGCAACTGCGCCTCTTCGCGATCTTCCACAGTGACGGCTTTATCTTCCATCAACCACAACAAGCGAAGGGCGTTGATCGTTCATGCTTTGAAGGCGCTGCCTTCATCGCGATACCCCAACTTCTCGGTGCCATGGGCCGTCACGCGCTCCCATTCACCGTCTTCGCCCCGCTGGACAAGCGCGTGACCATTTTCAAGGTCTTTCGCAAACTGACGCTCTTGTTCTGCCGCGAAAGGCGGAACCGGATTGAGCTGGCCGTCCGTTTCCTCAACGGCTGGCATACTGTCTTTCAGCTGCTCCAGCCCGTCGATAGTCCCGCTCAACTCTGCAACATCCGCTTCGGTCGGCGCTGCAAGGCTTAACTCGACTTGCGTGGCGAGGTCCATTTCGATCTGACGTTGCTGATCAGCCTCCACGGCCATCACCGTCTTGGCACGTTTTCGCTTCGGCGTGCGGATCGTGGGCCTGCTCGTGTCTTCAAGCGCCGCCCGTTGGATCGATTCGCGCTTTGGTGCTACACGATCCACCGGCTCATTCGGCAACTTGCCCTGTTCGGGCGGTTGTGCCGGCGTTTCAACCGCGGCCTCGACCATCGCATCTTCCTGCTCGGGTTCTTCCTCAACCGCACCAACCGAAGTGGAAACCTTCTTCTCTGGGAAAGGAAGATCCCCGGTCTGCGCCGCGTGGATGCCCTTGAAATATGGATCGTTGAAATATTCGATGCGTTTTGCTCGGATGGGCATTTGGGCGTCGATCACCATAACGATGTCTTCAAGCGACAAACGCCTGGCTTCGTCCTCCGGAAGCAACGAAACTTCCTCCGTCCTTACCGACTGGCTGCGACCTTCAAACGGGTTCTTGCCGATCGCGCGTGACCGTGTGACCACCTTTTTTGTCGTCTTGCCGACTGCCTTGCTCAATTCCTCAACCGTCTTCTCGTCTGAAGGCGTGAGGTAAAGTTTCACCCCAGCGTTCCCCTGCAAGGCGCGTCGGGTGTTCTCCCCATAGATTTCGTCAAGCGCCGGGATCGTCTGGGTGACGATTGCGAGGTGCCCACGATACGAACGCAGCGTCTCGATGCTCTTTGTGACGATGGGCATTTTGCCAAGGCGATTAAACTCATCGAGCATAATCATCACCGGCCACGGCTCGTCCGGCCCCGGCTCTTTGTCCTGCATCGACGCCAGAAGATCGGAAAAGAACAGCCGGATCAGCGGTGCCATTGGTTCAACCATGAGCGGCTGCACGATCAGATAGACACTGAATGGCTCTTTGCGGATTTTCCGAAAATCGAAGTCTGACACCTGCGTCGCTGCGTCGATGGCCGGGTTTTGCCACTGGTCCAAACCCGATGTCATCAAGAGGGACACATAGGATGTCAGCGTGTCGTTATTGGTCGATGCCAGCCGAGTGAAAATCAGCTTCGCGGCCTCGTTCTGTACCTCCACACCACGCGCCATGTATTCCTTCTGCTTGTTTCCGCCTGATGCGGCGATGCGGTAGATTTCGCCAAGTGTCGGCTTGCCGCGCTGGAACGCCAGCAGACCAGCGGCAACAAACAGGTCGATACCACCTTTCAAAAGGCCCTGAACACGCTCGTTCTCATTCTGCAAAAAGAGCGAGGCGAGTAGCTGCAACTCCATTTGTTGCTGCGCCTGGTCCTTCAACTCGGAGATACGCAACAGCGGATTGTAGCGATGTGTCCTGCGGTCTTCGAAGTCGGTAGGCGCGAAGCGGAAAATCTTGTCGCCCTTCTTGCGCCGATGCCGCGCCGTGGCCTCGAAGTTCTCGCCCTTCACGTCCAGCACAACGGCAGAACCTTCCCATGTGAGAAGGTTCGGGATCACGAAACCCGTCGTCTTACCTCGGCCTGTGGGCGCCACGATCAGAGCGTGCGGGAACTTCTTCGCCACAAGGTATTTGCCCTTGCGCTTCGGCTTCGACATCTTGCCCAGGATAAAGCCTGTGCCCGGCTCGCCGAAGAAACCGTTCTTCGACAGCTCGCCGCTTTTCTGCCAATGCGTAAGGCCGAACTTCGTTAGGGCCGATCCTGACACTGCAATGCTCATCATAAGGCCAGCGATGCCGAACCCGGCCATGATGAGGTTCACAAGGCGGAAATCGTCAGGCCGATAGTCCTGCAAGTAGAAGTAATTCTCGGCCAGATAGAAAAAACCGATATCCGCCTGAAACCCCAAATCCTTGAAAGTCAGAACGGCAGACGACACGACATAGCCGATGGCGATAGCCACCAGCGTGAGAAGAAAGACGCCAAAGGCGATGCGACCCTTACCCATGGACTGGCCCTCCTTCGCGCTCGGAGTCGACCAAGCGGTCTTTTTGCAACTCGTATTGCTCTTCGGCAATCTCCTGCACGACCTCTCGATAGGCTTCCGAATTGGCCGTTGCTGCATCCGATTGCAGATAGGCTTTGGCTGCGTAGAGCCGTTCTAGCCTATCATCAGACACGTTCTCCAAGGCGTCGCTGTCACCTTCGCGCAACCGCTCGATCTGCTCGTCATCAAGCTCTTTCTCGATCTGCTCACGGTAGCTGAGACGCTGTTCATCTGTTGCCAGCGACGGCGACACATTGTCGGACCTCTCATGCTCAACCACGCGCCGGATTTCTTCATTCTCGATGCGGGTTTCGGCATACTCGCGAATAGCTTCCCTATCCCGTGCCTCACTCGCGACCTCATACGTCCGTCCAAGGCCACGCGCCAAATGGTCCGGCATATCTGGATAGCGGGCACGGAAGTCATCAGCGACGGCTGTTGAAACGTCTCCACCGTTGTCACGCTCAGCCATAACCATGTCCACTTCGCGGCTGATCTGATCGACACGCTCGCGATCCTCGATCTTCGCGCCAAAGGGAACG
This sequence comes from Roseibium sp., assembly GCF_039982295.1. Taxonomy (GTDB): domain Bacteria; phylum Pseudomonadota; class Alphaproteobacteria; order Rhizobiales; family Stappiaceae; genus Roseibium. Next base: position 4,063 of record NZ_JBDWYP010000031.1, on the reverse strand, counting down.
TCGGAATAAGAAAGAAGTCGTTCCGCTGCCAGCTCTGGTCTTTGACTGAGGTATTCCTCACGCTCTTGCAGGATGCGGGCGCGGGCGGTTTGCTCGATGGCTCCGCTTGCTGCCATTGCTTCGGCCCGCTCATAACGTTGATCAAAACTCTGCGTGTCAGCGTTCTCGGACATGATTTCGTCGCGGACCCGCGAACTCATCCGATCAAGGCTGGTCTGATCTATCTCCATTGCGCGTAGATCACGCTCCGCCGTGACACCACCCTGAACACGGGCAAGGTCTACATCGAACCGCTCCAAGCGCTCGGCCTCAAACCGATCTGCCATTGCACGCTCGCCCTCTGGATCGTTTGTTTGCCAGTCTTGGAATTCGCGGGTGTCCTCACGAACCAGGCCATCACGCATCTCGACGCCATAGCGATCCGCTGTATCGCGCAATAGCACGTCCGCCCGTTGCGCCTCGTCGGCGGTCAGTTGACCGCTCCGACGGGCCGCAGACAACGCGAAAAACTCTGTCGCAAGAGCAACACGCTGCTGAACGCTCGCCCCGTTGGCTTCCAGCCGGTCGCGCTCGATCACCAATTGCTCAAACCGATCATCGACGTAGGCCCGGTCATCATCGTTTGCGCCTGCCCGAACGTTCGTTTCAATTTCAGACACCGACTCGCGGCGCTCAGCGGCAGAAATACCCTCAGCCTCCGACTGCGCGACGCCATTGTCCAGCCGGTTCGCTTCAAACGCTTGCTCACGCCCTGCATCAATCTCGGCGACTTCAAGCTCCGCCTCTCGTAACTCCTGCTCATTGTTCAAGCGGAAGCTCGTCTCATAGGTATCACCCAAGCCACGGGCGACATGGTCAGGCATGTCGGGGAAGCGGTCTTTGAAATCAGATGCTACGGCCTCGGAAATGCTCTGATTGGCGGGCGCGCGTTCAAGAATGACCTCAATCTCGCGGTCAAGCCGATCCGCAAGCTCGTGATCCGTGATCCGCCCCCTGCCCTCTTCGTCGGTGCGATACACAGCGCCAGGATCAGAGAGGATTTCAGGCCGCGTTTCGAGATAGGATTGTTGCTTTGCTTCGATCCGGTCGAACGCGCGGTTTTCGATCTCAACAGCACGGGCCTCAAGCTGACTTTCGTTGACCCCCTGCCCCCGCAATTCTTGGCGAATGGTCCGAGCGGTGTCATCCAGACGCTCTTGATCGAAATGGAAACGGATTTCGCGGGCTTCCTCGATCACTCCGTCATCACGCAATACCTCTGCTCGCTCAAGCGCGGTGCCCAACTCAACATGCACCTGGTTCAAACGCTCCCGCGCGGCTTCAAGATCCTCCTTGCGTTCAAGGTTCAAACCCTGCGCCTCGGCAACCTTTGCAAGATCATCGGCCACCCACTCTCGTTCAAGCGCGGCGTTTGGTGCGCCGGTCTCAATCCGGTTCACGACCGCATCAGCGCTGATACCCGTACCACGCAAAGCGTTGTCGATCTGGGCACGTGTGCTTCCATCCTGCAGCCGCCCGACAAGCTCGCTATTGATGTTGGTTTCTGAATAGATGCCACCATCCGAAGGTTTCTGCTCAAGTGTCACGGATCGCAGCCCAAGAGGCTGCATCCGTCTGACACCGACTTGAAGCTGGTTAAGATCACGCTGCTTCTGTGCGCGCTGACCTTCCGGCATTCCAGCAATTCGTGCCTGCACTTCTCCAACCGTGTCGGCGTATCGGCTTCTTAGATCGTCAAAGTCTTCGGCGGCTCCCATGTAGATATCTCCATCCTGTTCAACGTGTGATCCCTCGCCCAACAACTCAGCGGCCTTTTGGAGGGCTTGCGCAATTTCTTCTCGACTGTCTTGAGATGCCTCTGCGGCCAGGGAATGATAGACAACCCGCGTGCTGGCAATTTCGGCCAGTGTGCGAGCCAAATCCTTGCCCACTCGCTCGCGCTCCGCTGGCTCACGGACGATGCCTTGTTCGGCGTCCTCCTTGACCGCGTAAACCTCTCTGGTTCTTGGTGGATAGTGTATGACGCCTCGATCTATGCGGCGGGTCGCTTCTAGTTCTACGCCATATTTTTCAGCCTCTTCGACCATAGCGAGGCGGAAATCGTCATAGTTAAAGCGGTGATCCCGACCCAGATAGAAAAACTCGCCCTCCTGGGACCGTCTGTTCAAGACGATATGGGCGTGGGGGTGGTCGCGATCCTTGTGGACGGCAATCACATAGTCGAAGTGGCCTTCGTCGGTTTCAAAGAACCGCTCACACACATCTGACGCAATGTCGCGCACGTCCTCCGACTTCGTGCCTTTGGGAAAGGACATGAGCATGTGGGTCGTGTTGCCCATCTTCGGGCGGAAACCACTGTCCCACCGCTCGGCAAAACGATCCGTGATCTTCTTGATGTCCTTGTCTTCGAACTTTGTCTTTTCATCAAAAGTGCCCCGGCTATCCACGAAATGCGCCAGCTTATGATCCCGCGTGATGTAGGACAGCTGATTGCTAAGCTGGCCCTTGGTGTGCGTCCCACCGTTCTTGATCGCCTTGAACACCGCTGCGCGATGTCCACGAGCTGCGCGGTAGAGCTGGCCCGCCTTCTTGCTGTTGAGGCCCTGCATCGAACCACGAACGCGGTCCCATCCCTCGCGGAAAACCTCGCCGGTGACGGCTTCGACTGCGCTATTTCGTGCCAAGGGCAAACTCCCTCAACACGTCGTCCACGGTCACGGCCATAGCCGCGCTGCGCCGCCTCACCAAGAGGTCGATCTGATCTCCCATTTCCAAGATCATCCCGGCCAGCGATCGAATTTCCTCATACTGCTGGTCTGACCAGGGTGCAGGCATCCCTCGTTTCTTCGCCTCGTTCATCCGCCGCGCAATCTGCGTGATGTTGTTCCCGACCCGATTTAGCGCTGCGCGGAAGCTCGAAAGATCGCTCGAAAGGACTTCATCAGGAACGAAAATGCCACTGGACCCCTGCATCAAGGCCCGCAATCCGTCCGCACGACTGTCGAAACCATGCTTCGTAAGGACCGCATCGAACGCGTTCATTTCGTCTGGTGTCACTGTAACTGACGCCGCAGCGGTGCGAATGCCCGTGTCACGGCGTCGATCTTTTTCTCGTTTGATCGTGTAGTCGATTGTTCGCCTTGTCACACCAAAATGTTGCGCAAGCTGCTGCTTCCCAACGCCGTTTGCCGCTTTGCGGACAATCACGAGGCGTTCAGATGGAGTGAGGATGCGACCTTTAGGCATAAGAACAAAGAACCCCTATTTCCTGCCATCATCATAACTGATGTTGTTACAATAATGCAGTTGGTGTGACAATGCCTTATTATTGTAATGTTATCAGTTATTCCGTTTCTTGCCGAGATTCACAGAACCGAGACCGTCGAGGCCACGGCGAGACCAGCCAAAACCGAAGGTGACGGTCGATAGCCAAAAATGACCCACACAGGGCCGCAATTGATTGTCCGCCCCCCTACCCTATAAATTTGCTAGATGGGCCTCACACGGCGCGTACAACCGGCCTCACGGCGCAATCGGCCCCACACATCACCACCAATATCGCTATATCCAACAATCTGACCCTGCAAATCGCAAGAAACAGGAAACCCGATACACCACACAAGCGACACAGGACACTAAACACGTGACAGTGTTCAAGAGACACCGCACACCGAACGCCGAACCCGCCCCAAAGTACCCACCACAAGCGACAAGAAACAGATCACACCGAACACGATACCAGACACACGCAACACGGGTTACGCAGCAGTAATCACGCCACCCGTCACACCGACCAAGTAACACAACACCGAACAGGTAACGCCGAACCCTTGACAAGACCACCGCTACAAGGAACACAGGACAAAGAGCAAAAGACAGCAAACACAATACAGGTAACAAAGAACATGCCAAATGATGATCTGAAGGTAATCGCCATCATCACAAGGAAAGGTGGCGCGGGAAAAACCACGTTGACGAGAGCTTTGATCAGCGCGGCAATGGCACAAGGCAAACGGTGTTTGGTTTTTGACGCGGACCCACAGCAGGCATTGGCAAGATGGGC
>NZ_JBDWYP010000030.1:0-4929 GCF_039982295.1 Roseibium sp. | reverse complement strand
CACTCTGTCGGCCGCCTCATACCGGCGTGCAAGGGCTGATGCATTCGGCTTATGGAACGACTACACCGGCGAGATGAACGCCTGAAATCCGTCCAAAGTAGGGCTCCTTGCGGGCCCAACAAAACAAGTTGGCAATCCCCTGCGAAGATACCGCAAGTCGATTGGATTGAGGCTTAATGATCGAGTTTAAAAACGTCTCTCAGGTTTTCGGAAACCGAGTTGTACTAAACGAAATCGACGTGAAGCTTACAGAACGCCGAATTGCTATTGTTGGCAGCAACGGCTCTGGAAAAAGCACTTTTGCGCGCCTGATAAACGGGCTTCAGCTACCCACTTCCGGGAAGGTCGAGGTCGATGGAGTCGATACCCGCTCGGACGGCAAAACCGTCAGAAAAAATGTTGGCTTTGTATTTCAAAACCCAGACAACCAGATCGTTTTCCCGCTCGTGGAAGAGGACCTAGCATTTGGCCTGAAGAATATTGGCCTGAAGAAAGACCAGATATCCGAGAAAGTCGATAATGTTCTGAGACGGTATAACCTTCAGGACTTCAAGTCACATCCGGCTCATTTTTTGAGCGGGGGGCAAAAACAGCTTCTCGCGATTTCTGGGGTTGCCGTCATGGAACCAAGGTACATCGTTTTCGATGAGCCAACGACACTCCTGGATTTGCGGAATAAGCGCAAAGTCTCTGAGGTAATCAGGAACTTGGAGCAGACGGCGATTGTGATTTCGCACGACTTGGAAATTCTGGAGGATTTTGATCGTGTCCTCGTTTTCGAGGACGGAAAGATCGCAATCGATGACCAACCATCGACAGCCTTGAAGCGTTATGTGGAGATGATGGCGTGACGTTGGGCCTCTACGTCGATACAGATAGCCCAATCCACCGCTTGCATGCGGGAGTGAAGCTGTCTTCGCTTGTGGTGGTTGGAACGGCTGTCTTCCTGCTTAATGAGTGGCTTTACCTTGCTGCTGTACTTCTGGCGACGGTTGCGCTGTATTTCGTTGCAAGAATACCGCTGAAGGTTGCTTATGCGCAGCTACGGCCTGTCCTCTACCTTCTCGCCATCATATTCATCGTCCAGTCGCTGTTTGACCACTGGACGATGGGCGTCACGGTGGCGCTGCGTTTCCTTTGCCTCATTCTCTTCGCCTCACTAATCACGCTCACAACGCGCGTCTCCGAGATGGTAGATGTTATCGAGTCTGCGATGCAGCCTTTCACTCCTTTCGGCGTGAACCCGGCAAAAACGAGTTTGGCGATCTCGCTCGCGATCCGATTCCTACCTGTAATCGCTCAAAAATTCCACGATGTCCGGGAGGCGCAAAACGCTCGAGGGCTCGGCGGGAGTATTGTAGCAACAGCTGTTCCACTGATCGTCCGCACACTTCGAATGGCCAATGATATAGCAGAAGCGCTGGACGCGAGATCCTACGATGCAGACGCCAAGCACAACAAGGACGCGCGGGCGGAAATTATAAGCGATAGCAGGGCGTTCACTCCGACCGAACAATCTTCTAAAAGGGAATGCTAATGAATACTAAGGATATTGTCTATATCGCGTTGTTTGCGGCAGTGTATGCGGCTCTCGGTTTGTTCCCACCGATCCTGATACCTATAATTGGAGTTCCGATTACCGCTCAATCCATGGGGCCGATGATCGCCGGTTCCATCCTTGGCGCACGCCGCGGCGCATTAGCCTCTCTTCTGTTTTTGGTACTCGTTGCGATCGGCCTTCCCTTGCTCTCTGGCGGTCGTGGCGGGTTCGGCGTGTTCCTCGGACCGAGCGGCGGGTTCCTGGTAGCCTATCCGTTTGCGGCGCTTGCTATTGGCGCCGCGTTTGAACGCCTGTGGCATCGCATCAATTTCGGCTGGGCCTTTGCCATCAATGCCATTGGCGGCATCGGCATCGTGTACCTGATCGGCATCCCGTGGCTCTCCTTTGTCGGAAATCTTCCCTTCACCACGGCTTTGCTCGGATCCGCTGCGTTCATTCCCGGTGATCTGATAAAGGCGATCATCGCGGCCTTCGTCGCGGTTACCGTCAAGAAATCTTACCCTATCATTGAGCCGGCGCGTTAACTCGCGCCGGCGCCGGGCGCATGTTCATACGGAAGGGTGGTACTGGTCGGAAATGAAACAGGTTCAAAAAGTCGCGCACCTTATACGAGACGACAACGAAGCCCTTGACGTTGCCGCCCGCCTTGCGGAGCTGTTTGCACAAGAAGCGTCGGCGAGAGACCGTGACCGCGTGCTTCCAGTAGCTGAGATACAAGCATATTCAGCAAGCGGGCTGCTCGGGGCGATCGTTCCGAAACGCTTTGGCGGAGCGGCGATCTCGAACGTTACGCTGTCTCGCGTTACGGCCACCATCTCGGAAGCGGATTCTTCTATCGGGCAGATCCCACAACCTCACTATTGCCTCGTAGATGCCGTCCGCATCGTCGGAACCCCGATCCAACAAGAAACGTTCTTCGCAGATGCCCTGGCCGGAAAGCTTTTTGGAAACGCCGTTTCAGAAGTCGGGAAGGACTACGAAACATCAACAACGACCCTGAAGGGTTCGGTGTTGAATGGACGGAAATTCTATTCGACGGGCTCATTGTTCGCTGACTGGGTTCCTATTGCCGCCAAGGACGACCACGGGAAAGCTGTCATGGTCTATGTGCCGGCCGAGGCTATAGGACTGTCAGTGCTCGATGACTGGACCGGCATGGGACAAAGGACAACCGCCAGCGGCAGCGTCGTAGCGGAAAACGTCGAAGTTCAAGACTGGCAAGTGCTGGCGAGACATCGCTTGTTCGATGAGCCCACAATTCATGGACCGTTCGCACAACTCCTTCATACCGCCATTGACCTTGGCATAGCTCGTGCGGCGATGAGCGATCTAAGGGACTGGGTTCAAAAGCGCGCGCGCCCCTGGAAAGATAGCGGGGTCAACCAAGCGTCGAGTGATCCGCTGACGACGACGAGTATCGGTCGCATGGTCATGCAGCTCCATGCGGCGGAAGGGATGCTCGACCGCGCTGGCGGATACGTCGATGAGGCAAGCGCCAACCCAAGCGATGTGACCGTAGGCGAGGCCTCTGTGGCCGTGGCGGAAGCAAAAGTGCTCGCGACCGAGCTGGCGCTGGCGGCAAGCTCAATGCTTTTTGAACTCGCTGGCACACAATCTTCTCTGGAAGAGCACAATCTGGCCAGGCACTGGCGGAACGCACGAACGCATACCCTGCATGACCCTGTTCGCTGGAAGCCTCATGTCGTCGGCAGCTTCTGGCTAAACAACGCTCTGCCGCCGCGGCACGGATCCGTCTAGTTCCAATCACTGAAAACACTTTTGAGACGCATATGAGTAAGTCTGAAAATGATGCTTTTTGGCTAGACAAAGCCAAGGCGGTGGGTGCCGACTTGATGCGCCTCGATGCCCGACGGCACCACGAGCAAGCCCCGCCGACCGCTGAGTTGGATCTACTGAAGAGTGCGGGCTTAATGAGCCTCGCTATTGGCCGAGAAAACGGGGGAGCCGGAATTAGCTGGCGTACAGTCAATGAAATTGTGCGCGAAATTACAGCCGCGGACGGATCGGTGGGTGTTCTGCTCGGCTACCACGTCATAAGTGTCGTTCATCTACGCCGAGAGGATCCGACGCGAAGGCAAGCGCTCGAGCGCGAAATCACCTCTAATCAATTCTTTCTCGCTGGCGTGGCGAATCCGCGTGACGACGATATCCAGGTCGAACCGCTCGGAGGAGGATACATCTTCAACGGTAGGAAATCGTTCTGTACTGGCGCGGCCTTCGCTGACCGATTGACCATATACGGCCGAATGGCTGAAACTGGCCAGGCAGCTCTCGCCTACATTCCTGCAAACCGAGCGGGCATTACCTATCATCACGATTGGGATAATCTTGGGCTTTGTCGAACCGAGAGCGGCAGCTTCTCTGTTGAAAATGTTCGCGTTCAGGCCGACGAGCTGACCATAGAGGCAGACGACGAACGAACAGCATCAATACGTGCCCTGCGAACGCCGGTTAATCACAACATTTTCACGAATTGCTACCTTGGATTTGCGCTCGGGGCTTTCAGGGCCGCGAGAAAATACGTGGGTGAGAAAGGGCAGGGGTGGCAGAAGCTCCAGCCTGCGGCCGAAGACCCACTTATCGTTACGCAGTTCGGGGATATCTGGGTTGAGCTTCAGGCCGGCATTGCGCTTGCCGAACGCGCCGCGCTGAAGGTGGGTGTTCTCCTTGAAGGTTATCCGAACTTTGATGAGAAACAGCGGGGAGATGCTGCAATCGACGTCGCGACGGCAAAAATCCATGCGAGCAGAGCGGCTATTTCGATTTCCTCCAAAATCTTCGAACCAATGGGAGCCAGGTCCACCCACAACCGCAACGCTTTCGACCGATTCTGGCGCGATTCCCGAACCCATACGCTCCATGACCCCTTGATTTATAAGGTATTTGAAGTTGGGGATTTCGCGCTAAACCAGCGATATCCGGAAGTCGGGCCATATAGCTAATCTTTGCTGCCCAACGGAGCGAACCGTCATGCCGACCGAACAGCAGTTTGCAGTGGAAGCTTTAAACAACCGACTGCAGCGCTACCGTGTTGCACAAATCATCAAGCGGCACGCAGCGGTCCCTTACCCAGAATTTTGGCATCATGAGATACGCTCGAACGTAGGACGTCCGAGGGAAGTCATCTTGTTGAGGACCGAGACGCTGATCCGGCTCTCGGTCCTCTGATTGTCCAGGGTGCGTGATCTTAGCCTTTCCCCGATGACTGACTTCCAGCGGCCCATGAGCGTTTCCACGCGCGCTCTCTGGTTATATCCGGTGCTCTTTTGCCAGGCCATGCGGCCATGGGCCTTGATCGCCAGAACATCCAGATCCCGCGCGGTGGGGGTGGTCTCGGCCTCAGGGCC
>NZ_JBDWYP010000029.1:0-85986 GCF_039982295.1 Roseibium sp. | reverse complement strand
GACCCGTGCTGGCTCTCATTATCCAGAACAAGGCGGACTGCTCGTTCACGTACTTCAGCGGAAAACTTGTTCGTCGTTTTGCTCATGATGCTCCATCCTACTCAGGAGTTGGAGCCTCCGGCAAACCCGGGGCGGTTCAGTCCGCTCTTCTTCCTTAGCCGAGGCCAGCGAGGCCCGTTAGGTCACCCAGGACAGCATTGGGAGCAAGATCTGTATATTCATCCGGCTGGTTGGTGCGGTTCATCCAGACCGTCCTGAAGCCGAATGCCGTCGCACCGGCCACGTCCCAACGGTTCGAGGATTGGAACGAGACGGCATCTGGATAGATGCGGAAATGGTTGGTCACCATTTCATAGGTCCGCTCGTCGGTCTTGTAGGTCTTCAGCGCGTCAACGGAAAAGACCTCATCCAGGAGATCGGCGAGGCCTGCGGCCTGAACGGCAGCATCCAGCATTGCCGGGGATCCGTTGGAGAGGATCGCCATCTTCGCGCCGGTCGCCTTGAGGTCCGTCAGAACCTGCGGCACCTCCGGGTAACAATCGAGGGTCCAATAGGCGTTTAAAAGGTCATCACGCAGGGACTTGTCGGCGGATGGGTAGAGTGCATAAGCGGTATCAAGCGCCTGTTCTGTCAGCGACCAGAAATCCTGATACTTCTTCATGAGTGCCCTTACCCACGAGTATTCCAGCTGTTTCTGCCGCCAGACAAAGGAAAATGCCTGGGCGTCCGGGCCGAGTTTCTCCGCGTGCTTTCGGACCGCCGCATGCACATCGAACAAGGTGCCATAAGCGTCAAACACGTAAGCGGCATGAGCCATCGGAAAACTCCAGCAGAATGAGGACGTCGAGGTCGTCAGATGACAGCTCGCGGCCCTGCGCGTCAAGCCGCGCCAGGGTGCACTATGGTCGCAGAAGCCGCAAAATACGTCAGGTCAAGCGGTCAGCGATACGCTGCCATCTTCGGCAAGTGTCCAGAAAGGATTGTGGGCAATCTCCAGAAGATGGCCACCGGGAATGGCGACATAGCCCGAATATCCGCCCCAGAAGGTCTTTTCAGGGCGGATGACAATTTCTGCCCCCGCCGCGACCGCCTGTTCAAAGGCTGCGTCGACTTCGCCCTCGCTACGGCCGTTCCAGGCGAGCGTGATGCCGCCAAGCGTGTCGCGGGACAGCGTGCGGCCAAGATCCTTTTCCAGCGCGGCCCGGCTGTAGAGTGCGAAAGCTGAGCCGGGCAGCTGATAGAAGGCGATCTGGTCGTTGCTGCCTTCCGCAGCCGTCCAGCCGAGACCGTCTTCGAAGAACTGACGGCTCGCTGCCAGGTCGTCAACGGCAAGCGTGGTCATGGTGATACGCTGTTCCAAGGCAAGCTCCAGTTCGCGGGTGATATCGCGCAGTATGGAGCGTAGGAGCTGGAACCGGAACCCGCCATTCGAGATTTATCGGTCCGGAGGCGTCCAGTCGCTTTCGATGTTTTTTCGTGCCCTGAGGCGCAGAGCGAGTCCGATCGAAACGCCCACACCAATCGCCACAGTGAGGTCGACGAGCACGGTCAGGACCAGCGTCAGAAGCAGAAGCAGGCGGTCCTCCATGGGCGCTCCAGCATATTCTCGCCATTTATGCGGCTCGCTCATGTTCCAGGCTGTCAGGACAAGAAGAGCTGCGAGCGCGGGCATGGCGAGGTAGCCGGCTAGCGGGGCCGCCAGCATCAGGACAGCGAGGATCACCAAGGCATGGACGATGCCGGCAACTGGCGTCTGACCGCCCGCCCGAATATTGGTCGCCGTTCGCGCGATCGCGCCGGTCGCGGGCAGGCCTCCGAACAGGGCGGAGGCTATATTGGCAACACCCTGGGCCGTCAGTTCGGCATTGGGTCTGTGATGTCCCTCGATCATGCGGTCGGCGACGAGGGCGGACAGGAGGGATTCAACACCGGCCAGAAACGCAATCACGACGGCGGAGGGAAAAAGCTCAACGATCCGTGCCCAGGAAACCTCGGGCAATGCGGGCACCGGCAAGGCGCTGGGCAGGTCGCCGAAGCGCGAACCAACTGTGTCCACTGGCAACGCGAACAGGCTGACCAGGGCCGATCCGACGGCGACAGCAACGATCAGCCCTGGAAACCGCGGTGCAAGGCGTCGCAACAGGATGATCAGCGCAAGCGTCGCAAGGGAGATTGCCAGGGCGGGCAGGTTGAGCGTGTCGCGCGCCTGCCAAAGCACTTCAAGCTTGTCAATCAGTTCGGCGGGTACATTGTCGGCTGTAAGCCCAAGGAAATCCTTCAATTGGCTCGTGCCGATAATGATGCCGATGCCGATCGTGAACCCGTTGACCACAGCTTCCGGGACGAAAGCGATCAGGCTGCCAGCCCGGAAATAACCGCCGATGATCAGGAGCAGTCCCGCCATGAAGGTTGCCAGCACCAGGCCGTCGAAGCCATGCTCGGCGATGACACCATAGACCACGACGATGAAGGCGCCGGTTGGTCCTCCGATCTGAACGCGGCTGCCGCCGAGAAGCGAAATGAAAAACCCGCCGATAATCGCGGTGAAAAGACCCGTTGCCGGATCGGCGCCCGACGCGATGGCAATTGCAAGGCTGAGGGGGATGGCCACCATCGCGACCGTGCTGCCGGCCTGGAGGTCGGCAAGGAAAGAGGCTCTTGAATAGCTTCGTAGAGTGGTCAGAAGTTTTGGCTGGCGCATAGTGAAATATTACCATTCATGCGGCGCCGAAAAGAACCCGTTTACGCGGTATCCTGTCGCATAAGAAATTTCCCTTACATGCCTGATGCGGTTTGAGACGTTCAGATTTTTGTCTGTTTGGGAAATTATATGGCTGAATTTGCACGAGCCGGAGAACGGGTGTTGACGCGGAGGACGTCAGGGCGTTTCCTCCGCTCAGCAAATCACCACGAAAGGACAAAGGGACGATGAGCGGCTGGAGCGAGACGTGGACCTGGATCGATGGCACATGGCATGAGGGCAATCCGCCCATGATGGGGCCTCGTTCCCACGCGGCCTGGCTCGGGTCCAGTGTGTTCGATGGTGCCCGGTTCTTCGAAGGCGTGATGCCCGATCTCGATCTGCATTGTCAGCGCGTCAATGATTCTGCCGTCGCGCTTGGTCTCAAGCCCACGATGCAGGTTGGCGAGATGATGGAGCTTTGCTCCGAGGCCGCCGCGAAGTTTTCGCCCGACAAGCAGCTCTATATAAAGCCGATGTATTGGGCAGAAGCCGACGGGCCCGGTGTGATCGCAGGAGATCCGGACAGCACGCGTTTTTGCATGTGCGTTTTTGATGCGCCCATGTCCGGCAAGGCCGCTGCCAACAGCATAACGCTCTCAAGCTTCCGTCGCCCGACCATGGAATGCATGCCGGTCAATGCGAAGGCCGGGTGCCTTTATCCGAACAATGCAAGGGCAATGCTGGAAGCCAAGGGCAGGGGCTTCGACAACGCGGTCGTCTGCGACATGCTGGGCAATGTGGCGGAGCTGACTTCGGCGAATATCTTCATGGCCAAGGCCGGTGAAGTTCACACGCCGGTTCCAAATGGCACCTTCCTCAATGGCATCACCCGCCAAAGGGTGATCAAGCTCCTGCGTGATGCCGGCTTCAATGTCCATGAGCGCACGCTCGGCTATGACGATTTTCTGGAAGCGGACGAAATCTTCTCGACAGGGAACTACAACAAGGTCGTGCCGGTCAATCGCATCGAGACCCGTGATCTTCAGCCCGGGCCGATCGCTTCAAAGGCGCGCGAGCTTTACTGGGAATTCTCCCACGCATAGGGGCTGCGCGGCTGAACTCTAGTGGTATCGGCTGAGTCGGCTCAAGCGTTTCAAAATCTGGTCGGCGTCCATGCGCCGACCTTCCTGAATCAGGAGTTCGATCGCCTCGACAAGCTCCGACTTGCCTTCCGAGACGAGTTCTTCCTTGAGCGCGGCCCAGTTCGAAGCCGTTTGGTCTTTCTCTTCAGTCACGGGAAACCTCACTGTTTCTGCTCCGATACCCCAATGCGGCGGCCAAGACCAGTGCTCCGGCTGCCGTAAGGGAGGCTGCCTGGAAATTTCCGGAAAGATCGTAAAGAACCCCGGCTAACCAGGGACCGATCACTTGTCCCAGTCCAAAGCTAGCGGTCATCAAGGCGAGAATACGGCGCGGGTCGCCGGTTGTCAGTTTTCGGGCCTCCATGAGGCCAAGTGCCGTGATCCCCATGAAAGTCGCGCCCAAAAGAGCGGAGGCAAGGACCATGAGAACCAGTCCGCCGCCAGACACGCTGAGTGTGACGCCGACCGCTTCGACGAGACAGGCGATTGAGAATGCTGTGGCAGCACCAGTCCGCGCTCCGATCTTGCTCCAGAACCAGATGGAAGGAGCAGCGGTAACGCCGACAATGAGCCAGACCAGTTCTTCAAGACCGCTCAGCCCGGCATCGGCCCTGACGATCACCGAAATGAAGGTAGCAGTCACCACATAGCCGAAGCCGAACAGGCCGTAGGCCGCGATCAGTCGCCAAAGCGCGGCTGGAAAACGGCCTGATGCACTCATCTCCCTGTTTTCTATCTGCGATGCCTGGGAGGTCTCGGGAAGCCCTGCCGGAAGCAGCAGCACAATTGCCAGGAGCAGGATCAGGGTCGCGCCAGCGGCCGACAGCCAAAGTCCCTGCCAGTCGCTTCCTGCATGCGAAAGTCCGGCAATCAACAGCGCAGACAGGGCGATCCCGCAGCCCACGCCGGCGAAATGCAGGGATGCGAAGCCCGGCTTGCCGGCCCGGGTCAGCCCGTCGAGGACAAGGGCGGAGGAAAAGACCATGGCGAAGGCGCTGGCAAAACCGCCTGCGAACCTGAAGAGGCAAAAGCCGATCAAACCAGTGTCCAGAGCCATTGCCGCACTCGTCAAGGCGCTGGCCAGAAGCGCGCCGAGCAGCCAGCTCCGCTTGGAACCGGGAAGAAGGCCAAAGGAGCCGGCTAGGGCGCCGATCAGGTAACCCATGAAATTTGCGGCAGCGACAAATCCGGCCTCGCTTGGGGCCAGGGGAACCGCCTCCGCCATGAAGGGCAGGATCGGCGTATAGACAAACCGTCCAATGCCCATCGCCGCGGCAAGCGACAGCAGACCGCCAATGGCAAGGCGAAGGTGCAACGGAAAGGAAGAAGGCATTTTGCGGAGCTGGCCTTGACGATCGGACGAACGGGCATTTTGGCCGTGCCCGCACCAGCTGACAAGTCGCAGCGACCGTAATGCTTTATTCCGGTGGACGCCAACCGGCCGCTATGGCTTCGATTTCGGAGCAGAACCAGCGCTCGCCCGACGCCTCGTTGATCCGGGTTCGGTTGTAATGCGGCGACCATGGTGTGTGGTAGATCCGGCCGTTTGCGGAGATATTGCCTTTGATAGGACAGTCCTCCGGCACGGCTTGACTGGCGACCTGCCACTTCTTCGCCCGGTAGTCCCAGGGCGCTTCGAAGGTTCCGGCCCAAAGCCCCTTTTGCCCAAGGCGTGCTGTTTCCTCTTCCATCACGTAGGCCGTGGAATAGCGGCGAAAGGCCAGCGCATGACCAGATCGGATCATCTCGCTGTTTAGATTGCGGCCGCGCACATGGCAGGTCGCAATGCGCCGGTCGTAGGCATCATGTTGACTGCCGGTGCATGTGACCTGGCCGGTTTCCACCAGGCGTTCGAGAAAGCGCCGGGAGGCCCTTCCACACGGCCAGGTCTTGCCTTGGGAGGTCTTGCAGGACTGGGCAAGTTCCGGCGCGTCGATGCCGTCCAGCCGGATCTTTTCCCGGCCCAACTCGATCGTATCCCCATCGATCACGCGGAAGCTCCCGCCCGAATTGCCTTCTGCAAGTGCAAGGGGCGGGATGACAATGACGCCGAGCGCGAGAAAAAGCGCTCGCGCGCGCGATATAAATCGTCTGCGCATTGAAAAAGCCGTTTCGAATCAAATCAGCAGGAACTCAAAGCGTGGCGCCGGTGACATTTGGCTGCAAGCCGATCACCGGCATTGGCCTTGCCTGCGCCGTGTTCTCTGTGGATGGACGTTTGGGAGAGAGATGCGTGAAGCGCTGCCACGGTGAGGCACCTTCAAGGAAAAACAAGGAATTTGGTGTTTTCTGACATCCGTGTTGCCGAGACTGAGGACAATCCATTGTTTGAGAAATTTTCAAAGAGTATCGAAACAGCGTTTTCACTTGGTGGCATCTGCTGGAAAGTGCTGATGCTGGACAAGGAAATGCTGATTTTCCCGATCCTCAGCACGTTGGCCGTATTCGGTCTGCTTGGTGGCATCTTCTGGCCAATGTGGTCCTCCGGTGAGTTTGAGGTCTTCGTCAATTCCTTTGAGAGCGAGGCCGACTTCCAGAATGATCCGCGGGTCATCATTGGCGGTTTTCTGATCTATTTCGCCTGTTCCTTCATTGTGATCTTCTTCAATGCCGCGCTCCTGACCTGCGCCATGATCCGCTTTGCCGGAGGGGATCCGACGGTGATGGACGGGCTGCGGTCCTCGTGCCGCAACATTCACCAGATTTTCGTCTGGTCTCTCTTTGCCTCCACCATTGGCTACATCATCCAGATGATCGAAAGCCGGTTCGACGGACTGGCGCGCCTGTTCATCGGCGCGATAGGGACCGCATGGGCCATCGCCATTTATTTCGCCATTCCAGTGCTGGTGGTGGATCGGGTCGGACCGATTGAAGCGGTCAAACGCTCCGTCTCGGCCATGCGCAAGACCTGGGGAACCGCCCTGGCCTCCCACGCTGGTCTCGCCGGGCTGGGTACGCTGGCGGGCATCATCGGTTTTCTGCTGGTTGCCGCTGGCGGTGTCCGGTTTGTGGATCAGCCGTCGGTTGCTTATTCCCTATGGGCCGCCGCCATTCTCTGGTTCACGGCGACGACGTTGATTATCACGACCCTGTCGTCGATCTTGAAGGCTGCACTTTACATTTACGCCGTTGAGGGCGTCGTGCCGCAATATTTCGACGAGCGGACCATTCGCAGTGCCTTTGGGACGAAGGACGGATAACGCAGTTGCTCGCGATCGGTTCCGATAAAAAACAACATAAATATTTTTTTATTTCGCGACTCGGACATTGCCGTCTCGCTTCGAGGCTCCTAAATTGCGCCTCGAAGCGGAGGAAACAGAGAGGGCCCTATCGGTCCTGACAGCCTCCGCCGGTCACCGGACCCAAAGGAGTTTTGCTATGTCTTTCGAACTTCCCGAACTGCCTTATGCCTATGATGCTCTCGGCCCCTACATGTCTGCCGAGACGTTGGAATTCCACCACGACAAGCACCATCAGGCCTATGTCACCAATGGCAATAATCTTCTGAAAGACAGCGGTCTTGAAGGCAAGACGCTCGAAGAGATCGTCAAGGAAAGCTTCGGCAAGAACGCAGGCCTCTTCAACAATGCAGGCCAGCATTACAACCACCTGCACTTCTGGAACTGGATGAAGAAGGACGGCGGCGGCACATCCCTGCCAGGCGTTCTCGCTTCCAAGATTGACAGCGATCTGGGCGGCTACGACAAGTTCAAGGCAGACTTCATGGCTGCTGGTGCGACCCAGTTCGGCTCCGGCTGGGCCTGGTTGGCGCTCAAGGACGGCAAGCTGGAAGTGATGAAGACCCCGAACGGCGAAAACCCGCTGGTTCATGGTGCAACACCGCTGCTGGGCTGCGATGTTTGGGAACACTCCTATTACATCGATTACCGCAACGCGCGTCCGAAGTATCTGGAAGCCTTCGTCGACAATCTGATCAACTGGGACTACGTCCTCGAGCTTTACGAAGCCGCTTCCTGATCAGAAACCACATTCCGCGTTTCGAGAACCCCGGCCCTGGCGCCGGGGTTTTTGCATTCTGGACCTTTTCTCATTGTTTCCATTGCGGTTCGTTTGTCCCTAATGTCTGATCACAGGCACGTGATATGTCATCCTTTGCTTGATCGGTCCGAGTATAATTGCCAGTGTTCAGGTCTCTTGGAGAGGAGAGCGATATGCGTAAACTGGTATTGGGAATGGCGCTCGTCGCTGTGACGTCCCTTGGCGCGACTTCTGTGATCGCGGCTGATGATCCGATCGAAATCAGAAAATCCATCATGCAATCTGTTGGTGCTGCAGCCGGTCTCGGCGGCGGTATGATGAAGGGCGAGATCGCCTATACCCCTGCCGCCGGCAAGGCGGTCATCGCGGCCATGAATTCGTCAGCAAATTCCTTTGGCTCCTTCTTTCCTGAAGGGTCGGAAACGGGTGATACGACTGCTTCACCGAAGGTCTGGGAAGATGCAGCCGGTTTCAAGGCAGCTCTCGCCAAGTTTTCGGAAGCAACCGGCGCGGCTATGGCAGCGTCCGGCAGGGGCGGGCCGGCGGATGCAGACGCCTTCAAGGCGGCCATGGGTCCGGTCTTCGGCAGCTGCAAGTCCTGCCATCAGGCCTTCCGTGTCAAGAAATAGCGCCTGAAGGACGGGGACGTTGAAAAAGCTTGTCGCAATTCTCGTGATCGTTGGTCTGGCAGGGGCTGCGGCAGGCTGGATACTCACGGTCCCCAGGACCCTGTCAAAGATGCAGATCGCAGATCTCCCGGCCGGTGATCCGGTGAACGGGGAACTGTTGTTCTGGGCCGGTGGTTGCGCATCATGTCATGCAGCACCCGGCGCCAAAGGCGACGACAAGCTGCTGCTCGGCGGCGGTCTCAAGCTGGAAACGCCTTTCGGCGTGTTTGTCGCGCCGAATATTTCGAGCGATCAGGAGGACGGCATCGGCAGCTGGTCAAAGGTCGACTTCGCAAATGCCATGCTGACGGGAACGTCTCCTCAAGGAAGCCATCTCTACCCTGCCTTCCCCTATACATCCTATGCGCGGATGACCTTGTCTGATGTCACCGATCTTTACGCCTTCATGACGTTTCTACCATCCGTCAGCGGCAAGGCAGCGGCGCACGAGCTAGGTTTCCCCTTCAATATTCGCCGCGGCCTTGGCCTTTGGAAGCTCTTGAACCTGAGTTCCGAACCGGTGGTGTCTGCACCGGCGGCGGGAAGCGACGTTGATCCCGATCTCTGGCAACGCGGCCGCTATCTCGTCGAGGGACCGGGACACTGCGGCGAATGTCATACGCCGCGCGATCTGATGGGCGGACTGGACATGTCACGTTGGATGTCCGGCGCGGCTGCAGCCTCTGGCGAGGGAAGGGTGCCAGGACTTGATCCTGAATCTGACATCGGCAGTTGGAGCGCCGCCGACATCGCCTACTATCTGGAAAGCGGGTTTACGCCCGAATATGACAGCGTTGGCGGCGAGATGGTCTCCGTGCAGGAAAACATGGCCAGGTTGCCGGCCCGAGACCGGGAAGCGATTGCCGCCTACCTGAAGGCCCTTCCGGCCGCCGACGCCAATTGATGCAATGCGCGCTCGATAGAGCTCGGTTCAGAGCGCGAAGATGGCTTCGACCTCCAGCACAAGTTTTGGCGCAAAGAGACCGTTGACGATCACCATCACCCTTTGACCGGCCAGTGAAATGGTCGATGACCTCGAAAGTGGTCGACTTCATCGTATCCTGACTGAATGGCAAGGACCGGACCGTGAGGCCTTTGCAATCTGGCCGACGGGCCGATTGCTGAGCGTGCGCGCGAAGTGTTTGAGAGACTTCATGCAGGCCTACATTGGCAAGATGCCGGTCCTGCAGGGGCAGGTTCCTGTCTGTAGCGAGGCCTGATCCTGGGAAAATCAGATCGGTTGGCACCGGCTGTAGATCGGGAAGTCGATGTACCCGGACATATATGTCAGGAAGGCTTGGCACTCCTGACTGGTCTTGAAGCAGCCTTCACGAGAGGCGTTGAAGGTCCGGTCGAAGTCGTATTTCTTGCCACCAACGATCCCACGCCACCCGGACGTGTTGCCTGCCGCCCTGAAGGACTTGCAGTCGTATTTCGTGCCGTAAGTTTGCGGCACATAGCGCGTGTCGTAGGTCGGGGCGAAAAGGAGGTCGCTCGGGGTCTGAAATTGGCATGCGGAGAGAAATCCGAGCGCGAGAACCGCAGTAGAGATCTTCGCCATCTTGGAAGGTGCCATTCTCAATTCTCCGCATTTTCCACTGTGCCTTGTGCCAGGGTTGCTTTGAAACTCCGGCACAGGTGATCCGTAACGCCCTTTGGCAGGCTTGCCAAGATTGAAAACGGGACCGCAGCCTTTGCCAGAAGGCCGAAGGACGCGATCCCAAGGTTCAGGAATGGTGCTAGTCGATGTTGATCCAGCGAAGCATCACGAAGTTGTCCGCACGCTGGGTCAGATCGATATTGGCCTTGGAGCCCCACAGAAGTGGCTGAATGTGCAGGGGTACATAGACCGCATCGTCTTTGACCGTAACGGCAATGTCGTCGAGCATGGACTGGCGCTTGGCCGGATCAATTTCACGCTGGATCATTGGCAAGAGTTCATCGACCTTGACGTTCGAATACCCGCCGAAATTCCAGCTGCCAAGCTTCTTTTCTGCATTCGGCGTGGTGACCAGGAAACGGATCGGATGTTCTGCGTCGAAAGTGCCCGGAGACCAGCCGAGAAGATACATGTCGTAGTTGCCGGCACGTAGCTCTTTCCAGTAATTGCGCACGGGCATGGCCGTCAGATTGGCCTTCATGCCGACTTTGGTCAGCATCGCCGCCATGGCCTTGCAAAGCGCTTCATCGTTGATGTAGCGGTCATTCGGGCACATCAGGCCAAAGGAAAAACCATCCGGATAGCCAGCTTCGGCAAGCAGCGCCTTGGCCGCCTCAGGGTCGAAGCCGTCGCGATCTTCCGCAGCCTTGCTGTAGCCCTTCATCTGCGGGCTCACCAGCTGACTGGCAACTTCCGCATTGCCGCGCATGATCTTGTCGACGAGCGCTTCGGCGTCAATGGCCAGTTGGGCAGCCTTGCGAACCCTTACATCCTGGAAGGGGTTCTTGCCCTCGGTTTCCTTGGAGTATTTCAGCGCGTCATGGCTGTGGCCGAAGCCGAGCATGATCACGCGTGCCTCGATGCCCTGATGCAGCTTCAGACCGTCTTGCGACGCGATCCGGTCAATGTCCTGCACCGGAACCGGGTTGATCATGTCGACCTGTCCACTGAGCAGGCCGGCAACGGCGGTCGCCGGATTGGCGATGGGCAGGAACGTCGCCTTGGTCAGATTGTGCTCTGCCGTGTCCCACCATCCGTCAAATGGCTCCAGAACTGTCTCGACACCGGGCTCTCGCTTCACGACCTTGAACGGACCTGTGCCATTTGCATTCAGCGTTGCGAAGGTCTCGGTTTCCTGCGCCGGGCGGGCCGTGCCATTGGCCTCTGACCAGCCCTTGTCCATGATCATGAAGTTGGCGATGGAGTCGGGAAAGATCGGATCCGGGCGGTGCGTCAGGAAATCGACGGTGTAGTCATCGACGACAACCACGTCCTTGACCGGAGAAAACCACGAGCTGGTGTCGGACTGCTCCGACGATGCACGCTGATAGGAAAACAGAACATCTTCTGCGTTGAAGGTCGATCCGTCATGGAAGGTGACATCCTTGCGCAGATGGAAGCGCCAGCCGTCTTTTCCGATGGGCTCAAAGCTCTCTGCGAGCGAGCCCTCGATCGCCATCTCCTTGTTGCGGCGGACAAGGCCTTCATAAACGTTGTTGAGAAAGCCGAGAACAGGTGCGGAATTGACCGCATGAGGATCCATGGTTTGTGGATCAGTCGGTGATGACCACCGCAGCTCGGCAGCCGTTGTTGCTCCTGCGGATGCGAGCAATGTAGCGGCCAGTAAGCTGGCTGCGAGGCCTGCGCGCGCCGAACTGGCAAATGCGTTCCCGCGTAGTCATTTGGTTGCGATCATCTTGTGTCCCCTCATGCATGATCAATTTGTCGGGAGATTGCGTGTTTTTGCCTGTGAATGAAATACCGGCCGCTCCAAAAAGAACGACCGGCTCTTCACAATTTCGCAATGCGTCACTGGTGTGCGGGTGACCTGCCACTGAGAGCAGGTCGAGGTTCCAGCCCTAGGCCTTGCCGGTCACCATAAGTGCGAAGGCCTGGACAAGGGCGACTTCCTTCAGCCGGTCGAAGCGGCCTGACGCGCCGCCATGGCCCGCTTCCATATTGGTCTTCAGCATCAAGAGGCTGTCGCCGGTCTTGGTCGCGCGCAGCTTGGCCACCCATTTGGCCGGTTCCCAGTACGTCACACGCGGGTCGGTCAATCCGCCGACAGCGAGGATGGCCGGGTAGTCTTTCGCCGCGACATTGTCATAGGGCGAGTAGCTGGCGATATAGTCATAAGCCGCCTTGTCGGTGATCGGGTTGCCCCACTCGGGCCATTCCGGCGGCGTCAGCGGCAGCGTGTCATCCAGCATTGTGGCCAGGACATCGACGAACGGAACTTCGGCGATGATGCCCGCAAAGGCTTCCGGTGCCATGTTGGCGACAGCGCCCATGAGCATGCCACCGGCAGATCCACCCTGCGAGACGATCCGCTCATGAGAGGTGAAGCGCTCCGATGACAGGTGCTTCGATGCTGCGATGAAGTCACTGAACGTGTTCTTCTTGTTCTCCCGGCGTCCGTCCTTGTACCAGCGGAACCCCTTTTCCTTGCCGCCGCGAATATGAGCGATGGCATAGACAAATCCCCGGTCGACCAGTGACAGCGCATTGGTGTTGAAGCTGGCCGGCATGGACATGCCGTAAGATCCGTAGCCATAGAGCAGGCAGGGGGCAGAGCCATCGAGTGCCGTGTCCTTGTGGTAGAGAAGGGAGATCGGCACGGTCTCGCCGTCGCCCGCCGGAGCCTGCAGGCGCCGGGTGACATAGTTGGCCGGGTCGTGACCTGAAGGGACTTCCTGCTCCTTGCGCAAGACGCGCTCGCGGGTCTCGACATTGTAGTCATAAACACGGCTTGGCGTGGTCATCGACGAGTAGGTGAAACGAATGTCCGTCGTATCGAACTCATAGCCGCCGCTCAATCCGAGCGAATAGGCTTCTTCGTCGAAGGATATTTCGTGCTCGATGTTGTCGGCGAGCCTGCGGATCACGATGCGCGGCAATCCGTTCTCGCGCTCAAGCCGCACCATGAAGGTCTTAAAAAGACCGTGAGACAGGATCAGCCGACCGGCGACATGCGGCACAAGATCCGTCCAGAACTCGCGCCCGGGCGTCGCCTTGGGAGCGGTGACGATCTTGAAGTCTTCCGCGTCACCCAGGTTGGTGCGGATGTAATAGCTCTCGCCATTGTCCTCGACCGAGTACTCGACGCCAGTGTCGCGCGGGGCGATCAGGTGCGGCGGATCCAGCGGGCTATGAGCGGGAATGGTCCAGACTTCCGATGTCTCGTGATCGTGAATGACGATCAGGATCGTGTCGCCGGACTGGGTTCTGCCAACGCCCATGAAGAACCCGGCATCCTCTTCCTCGAACACCAGAACATCGGCGGAAGGGTCGGTGCCGAGTTCATGCCTGAAGAGTTTCGACGGCCGGTGATTGTCATCCAGCCGCACATAGAAGAGATATTTTCCATCGGCGGAGAAAACGCCGCCGCCTGCCGTGTCTTCAATGCGCGTCTCGCTGTCCAGGCCGGTGTCCAGATCCCGGATCTGCAGGGAGTAGAACTCGGATCCCTTGTCGTCATAACCCCATGCAAGCAGCTTGTGGTCGTCCGAATGACCGGCGCCGCCAAACTTGAAATAGGCCCTGCCTTCGGCTTCCTTGTCGCCGTCCAGAAGGATTTCCTCGTCTGAGCCGTCCCGTCTGGTGCGCAGGAACTTGGGATGCTGGCCGCCAGTCACATATTTGATGCCATAGGCATAGGGACCGTCGGGCGAGGGAACCGAATTGTCGTCTTCCTTGATCCGGCCGCGCATCTCGGCAAAGAGCGTTTCCTGCAGCTCTTTGGTCGGCGCCATCATGGCGTCCTGATAGGCGTTTTCTGCGTCGAGATAGGCCTCGATGTCATCGTCGAGCACATCCCGGCCGTCACGCATGACATCCTGCCAGTTGTCTGCTCTCAGCCAGGCGTAGTCGTCCTGCCGCTGGATGCCGTGGGTCTCAAGGGTGACGGGGCGTGCCTGGGCACGCGGAGGAAGAGGTTTGGTCATCATTCAACGGAAGTAGGATTTTTGATTGAATGAGGCAAGAGGGAGCTGAGCAGGGAAAGCGCCAAAGCGTCGCCATCAGCGCCGTGACGGGCAGATAAGTGCGAAGAAGTGCGGCTGTCTTTATGTGGCCTGGAAAGCCAGCTGCAGGGTCCAACCCTAACGCATCAAATAGGCGTTGTAGGAGCCGCCACCGGAGCCCGATCCGCTTTCGATGGTGATGTCGCCATCCAGGGAGAGCTGGTTAAGCACCAGCGTCAGCTCATCGCCATTGACTTCACCGCTGCCATTGAGGTGAAGGTTCCGGCTCGGAAGATATACAAGCCCCTCCATGTTCATTTCGCCGTCAAGCTTGTACTGGCTGTTTGAACTCTGCAGGCCCGGCGCTTCAAAGATCAGAAGGTTCTTGTAGGTGCCATTGTCCGGCGCAGCCAAATTGACCTCGGAGCTGCCCTGGACTGTCAGAAAGGCAGAGTCTTCGTCGGCAAGATGAATGCTGACGTTGCTGCCGGTCACATCTTGGCCGTTGAAGATCATCTGGGCGCCATTTTTGAGGACGTAAAGTCCTTCGCCCAGGGAAACCGTCTTGGCCGAGCCGTTGAACGTCAGGCTCGCGCTGTCGAAGACGTAATTTCCGTCTCCAAAGGTCACTGCAGCTGCATTCATCGAGAGGTTGCTTTTGATGTAATAGTCACCCTCTTCGAAGACGACAGATGTCACGTGCCCATTGATCGGTGGCCAGGAACAGTAGGTGCCCGGCTGGAATACCATTTCACTTTTGTTCGGGTCAGGAAAGTTTGTGGTGCAGCTCTGCTCGGCCACGACTTTCTCCGAAACCGAGACCATGGTATCGGCGTAAGGATCATCACTGACGTCGCAGTTCTCGTCGAAGTTATCCGCAAACGGGCGGGCATTGCCTGCGATTTCGCCCTGCATGCAAAGGCGTAGCGGTTCGATGTTTTTTGTATCGAGATAGGCTGCGGAATTCGAGCTGGAATGCACGTGCATCTCGCATTCTGGCGCGTCGATCTCGCCGCTGCCATTGGCCTTGAACGCATTGCTCGCCGACTGATCGAGTACGTAGATGCAGGTTTGAACGGACGAGTAGGCTGCTGCGGACTCTGCAGAGACCGAGATTTCCGAAATGCCGAAGATCGAAAGGAAGTTGGTGTTCACCTTCGCCGTCGCCGAGCCGGACACGATGTTGTCGGCATCCTGAAACGCGGATGTGACCGTCCCTGTATGCTTGCGCGAGTAATTGGCGTCAAAGATGGTGCTGGCCTCGGCAACCTTGTCGTCTGTCTCCAGAACGGCGGCCCCCAGAACGGCCGCATCCAGCGAATTCTGCAATTCACTTCGAAAGTTGAGTGCAAACGCATAGTCGATGGCCGCGCCCGATACGGTGACGATGAGCATCGACGCAAGGCCAAACATGACCACAACGCTGCCCTTGCTGTCGCGCGCAAAGTCAGAAAGTGAACGTTGGCTTGAAAGAGCGTGGTCGCGACCTGCTGCTGATCTCGGGTTGCGGCAAAGGATGCTCATCGAATGTCGTTAGCTCCACGACCTGTTGATTTCTAGGCTCTTTTACGGAGGCTTTGTGAATGAAAACATAATAAATTTGGTGAGCGAAATAAATATAATTTCACTCGAGTTTTAATGAAAAAAGGCCGGGAAGTACTCATTTCCGGAGCAGCGTTCCGCCTTGACGACAGCAAGCACCGGCGTTTGTGCAGCACAAGGCAGCCAGGTGACACCTCCGACCTTGCCGGTCGCAGCGGTTGAGGGACCTTGATGACTGGACCGAAGTCTATATCGGCGTGTCCTGAAGCCGAGAAACGAGACCGGACAGGCTGCTTCAAACGGCGTCTGAGGTTTCCGCCGGTCAAACCGCATCAGTTGCCGGGTTTTGCCTTCGGCGTCGGCTTTTCGCCCTTGCAGATGCGCGCCGTCTCGCCGGTCTCAAGCAGTGCAATGAGACAGGGCCCGGACGCACCGTCGGCTGACTGAGCAAGCAGGGTCTTCAGCTGACCGGGCAGGGCAAGCGTCGCAAGTTCCCGCCATTGGCCGCCCGACATCTGCATCATGCGCAGCCTGGATCTCGTATCGGTGGGCACAACAAGGATCGGTCCGGCCTGATCCTCCAGAACGGCGGAGAGCCGCTGCTCACGGGCACCATTGCGGTGATTGGAAAAACCGCTCGCAGAAGCGATGACCTTCAGCCGGTCGCCCTGCCAGTCCAGCAGCTTCAAGGTGCCGCCGATGTGCGGCGTTTCAACGTAGGCGATCTGCTGGCGGCCAAGCCCTGCGAAATCCGCGACCCCAGCAATGTTCAGCCAGCGGTTGGACCGCCCGATCGGAGCGGAGACGGCCCGCTCGACAAGTTTACCGTCCTCGATCCCGAAGATCGCGACCGCGCCACCGGCTCTTGCAAAGGCGACGATGGCGATGATCTCCGTCTTTCCGTCACCGTCGAGATCCACCAGCCGGGGCGTGCGGTCTTCAAACACCTGGTCTTCGGGCAGGTGATAGCTGAGAAGCTCGCCAGAGGCGGTGCGGACGCTCAAGGCTCCGCCTTCGATCACATCACCAAGCGCGCCATGTCGGTAGCGCTCGGTTGGCGCGCTGTACCAGGCCTCGACAATGTCCTGCGGCACGTCAGGCATCGCAATACGGCCATCGGGCAGGCCCTTGTGGTCCCCGCTTTGAGGTGCCGCGCGGCCGGGTTCGGCGAATGTCTCTTCCGATGGCGGATTTTCCAGCATGTCCAGCTGCCATGCCCCGGCACTGGCCGGCAGGGCGAGAACGGGAAGAAGACCAAGAGTTGCCAGAAGGCGGGGCAGGAGCGAAGTGGAAAGGATCACGGCAGGCAGACCTCGCAGGACAAAGTTTCGAAGAGTTGAAACCTTCATAGCCGCTCCACCCTTCACGCGCGATCACATCTCCTCACGAAACGGCAGGGAAGAGACTGATTTATCCTTCTCCTCCCGCCAGAGTTGTTGATTGCCTGCCGCGCAGCTAAGCTTGTGGCCAAGACATTCCAACACAAGTGATTTTCATGCCGATCAGAACTTTTGCCGATATCGAGGCGTTGCCGAACGACGAAAAGCTGACCGATGCGGAACAGCAGCTTTTGGACAACTGCAAGGATGGTGTGCCCACTGTCCTCGGCGATGGCGAGCGCCCAAGTCGCCCAAGCCCTGAACGGACCATCCGCGCGGACCTGCTGCGCTATCTGATCCTTGGCGGCTGTGACAGATGTCGGGTTCACGACCGGGGTGTCCTGCTCCGTGGCGCATGGGTTCTAGGCCCGTTGGATCTGGATTTTACTCGCGCCAAGGGAGTGACACAGTTCTGGTCGTGCAGTTTCGGGCAAGCGATCGGTGCCAGACAGGCGCAATTCGTCGAGCTGTCTTTGAGTAATTGCCACTTGCGAGGGCTCAACGCGCAGGGGCTCGGTGTTGCCGGGAGCGTGCTTCTGGATGGCCTGACATCAACCGGAATTATGGATATCAACAGCGCCCAAATCGACGGTCAGCTTTCTTTTGAGGGAGCTGAGCTGGATGGTAGTGGTGGAGTGGCTCTGAGCGCGCAGCGGCTGGTTGTGAAGGAGGGGCTCGTCTGGCGTGAGGTCAAATCGGTCAAAGGTTTTGTTGATCTGACTGCTGCCCATCTCGGCGATCTTGTCGACGATATAGGGAGCTGGGACAAGATGGCAGACATGTCACTGATTGGCATGACCTATGACAGTCTCATCGGTCCGTTGGGTCTTGAGATGCGCAAGGCTTGGTTGAAGAAGGGCGCGAAATTCGATGGCAGTTTCTACCCGCAGCCCTACCAGCAGCTTGCTAGGTTTTTCCGCGAAACCGGCCACCGGCGCGAGGTGCGGGAAATCCTGATCGAAAAGGAGATCCAGCAGCGAAAAGCTGCACGCAAGAGATGGTCCGATGAGCGCCATTTCCGGCGCGATCTTCGACGTTTTGTTCTAAATGCAAGTGAAGACACGGCGAGAAAACTGGCAACGAGCGGCGCCAAAGCGCCGGAGTTTAGCGTGACCTGGTTGGAGCTATCGAAGCAGAGATTCGGTAGGACTGAGGCCACCAAAAGCCGTGATCCGATGGTTGCGGAGTTCCTTCAGCAAGATTTCCGAAATCAGCTTCTTTGGGACAATGCAAAGGCGGTCATTCGCCTGTTCCTCAATCGCAGCGGCGACCGGATCTACCGTTATGTCTCGGGCTACGGCTACAAGCCGGGCCGAAGCCTGCTGGCCATGGCCTTGCTGATCGCGGTCATGACGGTGCTCGCGCAAGTCTCATGGAACATGGGCGATCTGGCGCCGAACTCGGATGTCATCCAGATCTCAAAGGGTTGGCAAGAGCTCGCAAAGACAGAAAGGCGGCCATCAGAAGCATGGATCGAGCTTTATGGCCAGGACTATGAGACCTTCGAGCCGTTTTTCTATGCCGCCGATGTGGTCATCCCGATCATCGACATCGGGCAAACGGAGGCTTGGACCCCATCCACCGAGCGCAGCTGGTGGGGGTGGTCCATGTTCGGGGTGCAGAAGATCTTTGTCATCCTCGGCTGGGTCGTGACAGCCATTGCCGCCGCCTCGGTCACAGGCATGATCCGCCGGGACGACTGATTACTCCGGTGTGAACACCATGGCGTGGCCGTTGAGGCAGTATCTGAGGCCGGTGGGCGGCGGGCCGTCGGGGAAGACGTGACCCAGGTGTCCGTCGCAGTTCGAGCAGCGGATTTCCGTGCGCACCATGCCAAGTGAACGGTCCTCGATCTCTGTGATGGCCTCCGGTGTCACGGCCTTGAAGAAGCTCGGCCAGCCGCAGCCGGCGTCGAACTTGGTGTCGGACAGGAACAGCGGCTGCCCGCAGCCGGCGCAATCATAGCGGCCATGTTCATAATTGTTCAGATGCGGTCCGGTGCCCGGGCGTTCCGTGCCGCTCTGTCGCAGAACGTAAAACTGTTCCGGCGTGAGCTGCTCCTGCCACTCGGCGGCACTCTTGCGAACCTTGCTGTCGTCTGCGCTCATCACCTGACTCCCTGCTTTTGCCGAAGCATCCACATAGGCGCCTGCATTGCGCGCGGCAAGGGGACATGCCTCAAACGAACCTTCTGCAAGATGCGGGAGGGTGTTCGGCGGCTCCTGAAGGCACTGGTCGATCGGGCGCGCGAAAGGACCACGACTGGGGCGGAACACGCCGGGTGGATGCGCAAGAGTTCAGCCGAACGTGCAGCTCTGGCGTAAGGTTTGGCTGAACAGATCGAGATTATATTGTGTTTGAGAGAGGCGCAGCCAAAAATCAAACGCCCGACAAAACAATTGCTCTTGCCGAAAAACGCATCTGGCCGATTGAAAAAACAGGTAGTGAGACCGAGATAGACTATAGAAACGATGTTTTCGCTCGTTGGCGCGTTGCGGAAAGAGTTTTCTAACTCTTGCGTGTCAAAAACTGGGAACGTAAGACAAGTTAATACAGGAATCGTCGTAAATGCGTCGATTCGGACCGCAATCGCCCGCCGTGTACATTTCGGAAAAAGCGATCGAGACAGCATGACGACTGCAGTGATAGACACCACCATCCTGGCCGTTCTTGCGCCCTTTGCGGCCGCAGTTGTTGCCCCTTTCGCGACCAGGATCTTCAAGCAGAACGCTGCCTGGCTCCTGGCGCTGGTGCCAGCCTGGATCTTCTACCATTTCGCTGGATACATCGGTCCGGTTTCCCACGGTGAAACGTTCACGCCCGCCGTCGAATGGGCGCCGAGCTACGGTATCAATCTGTCCTTCTATATTGATGGGCTGTCGACGCTGTTTGCCTTGCTGATTTCCGGCATCGGCACATTCATCATTCTCTATGCAGGCGGCTATCTGAACGGCCATCCGCAGCAGGGCCGCTTCTTCTCGTTCCTGTTCCTGTTCATGGGCGCAATGCTCGGCCTGGTGACCGGCAACAACCTGATCACGCTCTTCATCTTCTGGGAGCTGACCTCGATAACGTCCTTCCTGCTGATCGGTTTCGACCATTTGCGCGCCGCCTCCCGCCGTGCCGCGCTGCAGGCGCTGGTGGTGACCGGCGGCGGCGGGCTGTCGCTGCTCGCAGCGTTCATCCTGATCATCGGCGCGACCGGCGAGATCGAGATGTCCGCGCTGCTGTCGAGCCCGGATGTGATCAAGAACAGCGGTCTTTACCTGCCGATCTTCATTCTGGTTCTGGGCGGTGCCTTCACCAAGTCGGCTCAGTTCCCGTTCCATTTCTGGCTACCGAACGCGATGGAAGCGCCGACGCCGGTGTCCGCGTTCCTGCATTCCGCAACGATGGTCAAGGCCGGTGTCTACCTTCTGATGCGCATGCATCCCTTGCTGGGAGATACGGAACTCTGGACCACGGTGCTGCCGATCTTCGGCGGGGTGACGCTTCTTGTCGGCACGATCCTGGCGGTTCGTCAGACCGATCTGAAACTGATGCTGGCCTATACGACCGTCGCTTCCCTGGGGCTGCTGGTCATGCTTGTCGGCACCAGCTGGGAAAAGGCGCTCGAGGGCGCAGTGCTGTATCTTCTGGCGCATTCGCTCTTCAAGGGCGCGCTGTTCATGGTTGCCGGCATCATCGATCACGAGACCGGAACCCGCGACGTGACGAAGCTGGGCGGCTTGCGCGGCGCCATGCCGATCACATTTGCCGCCGCTTGCCTTGCCGCCCTGTCCATGTCCGGCCTGCCGCCTTTCATCGGCTTCATCGCCAAGGAAGTCCTTTATGAGGGAACCTGGGAGATGGGCGCCGGGTCGCTGCTCGTCACCGGAACGGCGGTTCTCGGCAACTCACTCATGCTGGTGATTGCCGCTGCGGTTGCGATCAAGCCGTTCTTTGGACCGGCGGTCGAAACCCCGAAACATGCGCATGAAGGCCCGGTCCTGCTGTTTGCAGGTCCGCTGGTTCTGTCGCTGACCGGGTTTGCAGCTGCTTTCTTCGCCCATCAGACAGGTGAGCTCTTTATCGCACCCATGTTGTCTTCCCTGACGGGGCAGAGCGGTCACGTCGACCTGCATCTGATCCCGGGATACATCAGCGCCCCGCTGATCCTGTCGGTGATCACTGTGGCGCTCGGCGTCGTTCTCTATCTCCAGCTCGCGCGCCTTCGGGCGCTGGTCGCGAGCGTGCTCGCTGCAATCGGCTGGGGGCCGGACAAGGGCTTTGACCAGTTCGTCGCCGGTATTGTCTCCCTGTCGGCTGCTGTGACCCGTCTCGTGCAGGGCGGCAAGATGCAGACCTACATGATGCTCACTTTCGGCGTCACGGCCGCCGCGGTGCTGGTGCCTGCGTTCCTTACCGATGGTCTGCCGTCCATGCCCGCCATGCCTGACTATGCCTTCTATGAGTGGGGCATTTTGGGCATCGCCTTCCTGGGGCTGGTCGCGGTTCTTGTCGCCAAGACCAGGCTGACGGCCATTGTGTCTCTCGGCATTCAGGGCTTCGCAGTTGCTGTCATCTTCATGCTCTTCGGAGCGCCGGATCTGAGCTTCACCCAGTTCATGGTTGAAACCCTGTCCGTGGTCATTCTGGCTCTCGTCATGACGCGGCTTAATCTGTCGCCGCGCGATCATCGCCCGGCCGGTGCCGTGCTGGTGACTGGCGCGATTTCCGCAGGCGTGGGGGCTGGCATTGCGCTTACCCTTATGGCGATCACCCAGCAGCCATTCGACAGCCGCCTGTCCGAATTCTTCACGGCCTACAGCCGGACCATTGCTCACGGCCGGAATATCGTGAACGTCATCATCGTCGATTTCCGCGGCTTTGATACGCTGGGCGAAATCGCAGTGGTCGTGCTGGCCGGACTTTGTGTCCTCGCGCTGATCCGGGTGCGTACCAAGCCCGAGGTCAAGGTGGACGAGGATGCCAGTGCCGAAGCGCTGGCCAAACGGGTGGAGGCAAGCTGATGCGCACGATTATTTTCCGCACGATTGCGCCTTATCTGGCCGCGTTGATGATCCTGTTTTCCGTCTTCGTGCTGTTGCGCGGCCACAATGAGCCGGGCGGCGGCTTCATCGGGGGGCTGATCGCAGCTTCCGCGCTGGCAATCTTCGGCATCGCCTGCGGCGTCGCCTCCGTGCGCCGTGCCATTGTCTTTCACCCGATGAGCATTTCGGCCTTTGGTCTCTTCATCGCGGTTCTAGCAGGTTTGCCGTCTCTTCTGTTGAAGCAGTCCTTCATGACCAGTCAATGGCTCTCGTTCCGCTTCTTTGACGTCAATGTGGATCTGTCGACGCCGATGCTCTTCGATATCGGGGTCTACTTTGTCGTGGTGGGCTCAATTGCCTCCATTGCACTGGCCCTGGAAGAAAGGGAGAGCGACTGATGGAAACCGGTCTTTCGATCCTCATCGGCGTGTTCTTCACCGTGTCAGTCTATTTGATGCTGTCGAAGGAGCTCGTCCGAATGCTTCTGGGCATTGCCATCCTTGGAAACGCGGTCAACTTGCTGATCTTCACAGCCGGACGATTGACCCGTGAGGTGCCGCCGCTGATCCCCGAAGATCTCTATACGCCGGCCGTTCAGACCGCGAACCCATTGCCGCAGGCGCTCGTGCTGACAGCGATCGTGATTTCCTTTTCCTTCCTCGCGTTCCTCCTGGTTCTGGCTTTCCGGGCCTACCAGGAGCTGGGCACAGATGACGCCAACGAAATGCGCGTCGCAGAGCCCGCCGACGAACAAGCTCCCCCGCAAGGATACTGATCTCCATGGCCGGTTCCTCCGTTTCCGTAGATATCTCACAGGCCATGGCCGTCGCTCCGGTCTCCGCCGGCGACTGGCTGATTGTCGCGCCGTCTATCCTGACGCTGCTTGGTGGCTCGCTGTGCCTGATGACCCGCAAGAACACGCAGGCGCAGCCCAAGATCGGTCTGATCTTTCTGGTTCTGCTTGTGGCCGCCAACATTGGCCTTCTTGCGCGCGTCCTGGACAAGGGCGTGATTACCATGGTCATGGGCAACTGGCTGCCGCCGTTCGGTATTGCCTTTACCGCCGATGCGCTGGGCGTCACGCTCTCGACCATCGCTTCGATTGTTGCTCTTTGCGCTGCGCTCTACGGCAGCGTGACCATCGACAACACTGGGCGGCGCTACGGTTTCTATCCGTTCCTGCTGCTTTTGATGACGGGCGTCTCTGGCGCCTTTCTGACAGGCGACGTCTTCAATCTCTACGTCTGGTTCGAAGTCCTCCTGATTTCCTCGTATGGACTTCTGGTCCTTGGCAACGACCGGCCACAGCTGGATGGATCGGTCAAATACGGCATCCTCAACCTGATCGGCACAAACCTGTTCCTGATCGCTACCGGCCTGCTCTATGGCATGTTCGGCACCCTCAACATGGCCGACCTGGCGACCAAGGTTGCTGCTCTTGAAAATGGTGCGTCGGGAACGCTTGCAACGATTGCGGCTCTGTATCTGCTTGCCTTTGCCATGAAGGCAGCGGCGTTCCCGGTGAATTTCTGGCTACCGGCCTCGTATCATACGCCGAACATTGTCGTGTCTGCAGTCTTCGCCGGTCTTTTGACCAAGGTGGGCGTCTATGCGCTGATCCGCGTCTTCGTTCTGATCTTGCCTGGGTCCAGAGCCTATATGGCTGACCTGATTGCGCTGGTCGCCATGGGCACGATGCTGTCCGGTGCCATGGGCGCCCTGGCGCAAGGCGAAGTTCGCCGGATCCTTGGCTACCTCGTGATCGCCGGCATCGGCTCGATGCTCGCGGGCGTCGCGGTCGGCTCGACCCTCGCCATCTCCGGTGCGATTTTCTACGCCGTGCATTCCATCATCGTGATGACCGCACTCTACATGGCTGCAGGTGTGATGATGCTTATGGGCGGATCCTACCGTCTCCGGGAGCTAGGCGGCCTCTATCAGGCGAGCCCCGCTTTCGCTGCTGTCTTCCTCGTGCTCGGATTTACTGTTTCCGGCCTGCCGCCGTTCTCCGGTTTCTGGCCCAAGGTCATGCTCGTCGACGCAGCTATCGGTGATGGCCGGAACTGGCTCGCCGGTGTCATCCTGCTATCCGGTTTCCTGACGACACTTGCCATCGGCAGGGTGTGGATCTTCGCGTTCTGGCGCGGTGGACCGGAAGGAACGGCAGACGGAACCTCGACGGTTCGGATCAGCCCGATCGGCCAACTTGGTTCTGCGGGACTCTGGCTCCCGCTCGGCATCCTGACGGCCTTTGTGGTCTACTTCGGCCTGCAGCCGGAAGGGATGATGCAGGTTGTCACGCGCGGAGCAAGCGGTGTTGTCGAGCCCCTTGGCTATGTGCGCTCAGTCTTCGGAGGTCTCTAGATGACCGGCTTGTTCCTCATCAACATCCTGATGGCGCTTGCTTGGGGCGCGGTCACGGGAAGCTTCACCGCCGTCAATCTGATGTTCGGTTTCGTCCTGTCGACGGGCGCCCTCTACCTGATCCGCGAGCAGGTGGGAACGGGTAGCTATTTCAACCGGGCAGGCAAGGCGATCAGCCTGGCGCTGCTCTTCATCTATGAGCTGGTTCTGTCCGCCTGGCGCGTTGCAACCATTGTCATGCGGCCCAACATGAACCTGCAGCCGGGAATCATCGCCTATCCGCTCACGGTCGACCAGGATTTCGAAATCACGATGCTGGCCAACCTGATCACGTTGACACCGGGAACCCTGTCCGTGGACGTTTCGGAAGATCGCAAGACGCTTTATGTTCATTGTATCGATGTGCCAGACCCGCAGGCGACGATTGACGACATCAAGAACGGGTTTGAACGCAAGATCCTGGAGGTGTTCCGATGACACCCATTGCAGCCTTTGCCGAAAGCTTTCTGGACGTCTGCGTGCACATTTCGCTGGCGGTTCTCACCATATCGTTCCTGCTGATCGTCTACCGGACGGTGCGTGGTCCAACCCTGCCTGACAGGGTCATTGCCCTCGACATGCTGGTCGCCGTCGGCATCGGCTTTATCGCGGCAATCGGCGTGCTTACCGACTATTATCTCTATATCGACATTGCCATCACCCTTGGCCTTGTTGGCTTCCTTGCCACCGTTGCCTTCGCCCGCTTCGTCCTGAACAGGGGCAGCGCCGGAGATGAGACCATCATGCAGGAAGTTGAGGAAAGCGTTCAGCGCAGGAAGGCCGGCCAATGACAGCTGCGATCGATATTATTGTTGGCGTGATGTTGGTGGCCGGCGCGCTGTTTGCGCTTGTTGCCTCGGTGGGCCTTCTGCGCCTGAATGACTTGTACATGCGTATGCATGCCGCCTCCAAGGCCGGAACGCTCGGCTCTGGCGTCATGTTGCTGGCGTTGGCTGTCTATGCCGGTGACCTCGGTGTGGTCACGCGCGCTGTTGCCGGTGTTGTGTTCTTTCTGCTGACTGCCCCGGTTTCGGCGCATTTGCTGGCGAAAGCTGCCTACGCCGTCGGATATCGGCCTTGCGCTGATACCAAAATTGATGCACTCAAGGGTGTACTCGGTCCGGATAAGTGATACTACGTATCTGGTATTATGTAGCTGCGTGTAACAAAAACGATATTTAACATATTTTTGCATGAAATATGGCTAAATTCCGAGTAGATTTCAAAGTGTCTCAGCTTAGCGGCATATGAAATATTTATCTGCGTAGAATTTTTCTAGGAAAATTACTGTAATTATTAAGAATGAGGGGTTGTCCGCCTCATGGCAGGGGGATATAAGGGCTCAATCGTTGCCTCCCAAGTAGATTGATTTCTGATTAGTGCCAATTGCAAGTAACCGTTATTTGCGGTGTATGGCGCGTCAAGATGCTTGCGAGGCCAGACAGAAAATTTTCTGATTTGACCTAAAGAACAGGTGGAAAATGACTGATAGTCCGGTGGATACCAATCTTATTGACCTGACCGCTGATATTGTTTCTGCATATGTCAGCAACAATACCGTAGCTTCTACGGACCTGCCGAATCTGATCAATGAGGTTTATGGTGCCCTTCAGCGCACATCCACAGCCTCTCACGAGCCTGAGCCCGAGCCGCTCAAGCCGGCTGTTCCGGTGAAGAAGTCGGTCATGGCCGACTACATCATCTGCCTGGAAGACGGCAAGAAGTTCAAGTCGCTCAAGCGTCACCTCCGCACGCACTACGATATGACCCCGGAAGAGTACCGCGAAAAGTGGGACCTGCCGGCTGACTATCCGATGGTTGCTCCCAATTATGCAGCGGCTCGCTCCGAGCTCGCCAAGAAGATGGGCCTTGGCCAGCAGCGCAAGCGCTCCAAGTAAGTCGGGATTTCGCGTCTTTCACGAAGGCGCAGATCCGGGAAAACTGAAAAAAAGCCGTTCGGGTTTCCGGGCGGCTTTTTTTGTTTTCCCTCAAGGCACAAAATCCGACGAAACTGCGACGACTTTGATATCAATAAGAAAACATCAGTAAAGTCAGTACTTTGTGGGGTTCGCTCACGCTCCAGACGCAGTTTGAAACGGTGTGATCTTAAGGTTGTTTGAAAACTTATCCCTAACCATAAATTGCACGACTACAATGTAGGAAAATAAGCCTAGTTCAGGTGAGGCCTTTGTTTTCGATAGCATTGGAGGACTGCAATGAGCGATTGCCGGGAGGGGTCTATCCCTCAGCGCCCGATCTACGGACCTGGAGGCCTGACGAGTTTGCTGGCCCGAAATCGTACCGCCGCGCATCTGCATCTTGCAGAGGGATATGTCGCCAGGGCCTACTGCATCCAGCCAACCGATCTCTACCGCACGACACGTGGCAAGGCGCATATGGCTGAAGCACGCCAGCTGGTGATGTATCTGGCTCACGTCGAGATAGGCATGCCCTTGATCAATGTCGCCCGCCATTACCAGCGTGACCGTTCGACAGTGGCTCATGCCTGTCGCGGCATCGAGGAGCGACGGGAGGACCCGGTTTTTGACGAACTGGTTGGTCAGATCGAGCGTCTGATCAGCATGCGGCAGGAAATGGCGGCAGGTCTGGCGCTGGGGGGCATACAATGAACGGTGTTTCAGATCCGGCGGACCCATGCGATCGCAAGCGTCTGCTTTCCTTGCTCAAATCCCTGGCTCAAACGGGAGCGCATCTCAAACGCGAAGGCGGCAAGGGGGAAGCACTGCGGTGGACACTGGTCAGGCCAGACAGGTCCGACCGGCCCCTGGACACTCCGGAAATGGTCGCGGTTCTCGAACGTCAGGGACACGTGGTGCGGGGTGCCGACCAAACGCTTGCCTTGTCTTCGGCAGGGCGCTTGGCTCTCAAACGCTGGCTCAGCGCGGGGGATGGCTTTTTGGAGCAGCACCGCGAAGTTGGTTTTGTGACCATCTCGGATCCGCAAGGAGCCGGACGAACCACGGTGCCGGTAAACCTTTGCGAAAGCCCGCTTGCCTGGCTGGCGAGTCGCAAGGATCGCAACGGCCGGGCGCTTCTGGACCGGGCCCAGGTCGAGGCTGGCGAACGGTTGCGCGCAGACTATGGTTTCGCGCGGCTCATGCCGACAATGTCCGGCGGCTGGCGCACAGGGGGAGGCGGCGGAACGCGGGGCAATCGGGGCAAGGCAGCTGACCTGTCGGATGATGTCATCGCCGCCCGGCAACGCGTCGAGAGAGTATTGAAGGGGCTGGAACCGGCGCTCGCAGGCCTGCTCGTGGACGTTTGCTGTCATCTCAAAGGCTTGACGGCAGTCGAGGTGGAGCGGGGGTGGCCAGCGCGGTCTGGCAAGGTCGTGCTTCAGATCGCGCTCACAGGTCTTGCCAGCCGCTACGGCTATGTGACCACCGCAGGAAATGGCGATGGTCGGATCCGCACAGACCGGGCCAAGCGGAATGAACTGTCCTGATCCTTATGCCGCTGCTGCGAGCGCTGCTTCGGCGTCGGCGCGAATGCGCGCGACCATCGATTTCAAGCCATTGGACCGCTGAGGCGTCAGGTGCTCCTGGAGACCGAGCTTCGCGAACAGACCGTCGACGTCCGTGTCGAGGATATCCCGGGCGCTCTTTCCAGAGAAAAGCGCCAGCACGATTGCCACAAGCCCTTGCACGATCAGCGCATCGCTGTCGCCGCGATAGGCAATCACCGGCTGGCCATCTTCACGGTGGGAAATCTCCGTCACCAACCAGACTTGCGACACGCAGCCGCGCACCTTGTTGGCCTCATTCTTCTCTGACTCGGGCAGCTCAGGCAGTTCCCGGCCAAGGTCGATCACATATTTGTAGCGATCTTCCCAGTCATCGAGGAACTCGAAGCTTTCGACAATGTCATCAAGTGTGCTGGTCATGTTGCTCTTCTGGCCCGCCGGTCAAATCAGGGATGATCTGTCGCTTGATATAACTCCCGGCGCGCGAGTTGCAAATCGACGCGGACCGTGAGTGCTGGAAAAATCGACAGCTGGCCGTGAAATGGCCTTTTGGGGCAGGGCGTCTTTTTCTGTACGAAAAGAAAGAAACGCCGCAAATGGAATGGGCAGCTATCCATTTGCGGCGCAGCGGAATATCCGCTTCAGTGTTGCCGTCAATTCCGGAAACGGAGGCGACAGAGTGTTGCCACCGGTCCCGGTCAAGCGGGGCGCAAACAGCCGGTCTTCGGAAAAGAGGTCATTTTCCCGAAAAACGGCCCCTCGTACGGAACTATCCCGCGCGAGGGTTGGGCCGCGGTACGGGCCCAATCTCGAAAGTCGGACTGAATGCCGAAGTCTCGTTTCCCTGCCACGGCGTGACCATATCCTGTGAGGTCAAGGTGCCGGAGGAAGTCGAGCCGGTGATCAGGTCCGAATGATCTTGTTCGACGGGCGCAAGGCCGGTCTTTGTCTCTGCAACGTCGGTGTCCGCGACCTGGGTGTCGAGAAACTCATAAACGATCCGCGCGCCGTCACGGGCCCGCGCTCCGATGGCGGACAAGGCGTTGCCCCCCGTCTCGCAAGCGCCGGGATTACGTTCGCAGAAGCCGCCGAGGTCGGCCACGGTCGCCTGCGCTGCAAAATAGGCGGCGATCGGATCGATATTTTCCGTTGCATCTGATTCTGTGTCTGATCCAAGCGGGATCAGGACCAAAACCAACGTCAGCCAGAATGCTGTCCTTAGCAGAAAGAACATGTTGCTACCCTTCAGTTCAATTCGTCTTGCAATGCTCGTCGCGCCAGACGGCAGTGCTTTTCTTATTGTTTCAAGTTAGCAGCCACATCCGAAGGCCGCGTTGAACCCAGAAGCGTGTTTTTCATCAAATGAAACAGGTATTTGAGGCAAGTTTTCAGAAAATTTGGATCAAATTTTATCTATTCCGGACCAAGCCCCGGATCTGATTGCTTTTTTTGTCTCGACAGGCCCGATTGGGCTTTATCCTTTATCGTTCCTTAAGTGGTCGGCGGCAAAATAAAGCGAAATCAGTTGGATCCCTTCGCCTGCGTATTGGGCTTGGTAGTGTATCGTGCGTAACCACCTGTCGAAATTCTCCGGATTGACGGAAAACATTCAATCTCAGCTGTCAGGACTGGTCTATCCAGCCGTGCTGGGCGATCCCTTGCAGGAGCCGCGTCATCGCAGCTTTCTGGCCGGTTGTCTGGGGGGCGGCGCAATCGCGCTTTTGATTCTCCCTCTGCATTTGGCGCTGATCGGTCCGACGAGCCTTCCTGTTGCTCTGGTCCTTGCCTGGATGCTCGGCCAGTGGCCGCTCGCAATGTATTTGTCCCAGACCGGCAACCTTGAGCGCGCGCACGCCTTTTCCGCCGCTCTTTTCGGAACTTTTCTATCCGGACTTTGCCTGTTCACCGGCGGTCTGTCGTCTTTCGCCCTTGTCTGGCTGGCTGCTGTGCCGATGGAAGCGGCACTTTCGGGCTCGCGCCGTATCATCGCGGCGTCGGCAGCTTTTTGCGCCGGCCTTGTTGTTCTTCTGGCGGTGGTGCCGCAGGCTCAGGCGTCATTCGCACTCACCACGCCGCATGCGACCCTGATTTCTGCCCTGGCTGCCTGTGCCTATATGTCCGTCCTTGCCCTGAGGCTTGCATTGGATCATATGCGCGTGCGCAGGGCCCTGAGGCAGGGTGAAGAACGCCTGAAGCTTCTCAACGACACGGCTACCGATATTGTCTGTTCGGTGGAACCGGACGGCACCGCGAAGGTGCTCGGTGGTCCTCTTGAAGCGGTGCTCGGGCTTTCCTGCCGTCAGGCGCAGGGCGATTGGCTGTTCCAGCGGGTCCATGTTTCCGACCGGCCTTACTATCTTACACGGCTTGATGAAGCGCGTTGCGGCAAGGACGTCTCCGACATCGAGCTGCGGCTGCGCAAGGGGGCGAATGCCCCGGGTGAAGATGGCGCTGCCGAGTACATCTGGGTCTGCCTGAGATTCCGCGAAATGACTTCACGCGAAGGCGATGTGAGCCTTCGGCTGGCACTTCAGGACATCTCCGCACGCAAGGCCCAGGATCAGGAATTGCGTCAGGCCAAAGAGATGGCAGAGGAAACCTCTATCGCCAAGACGCGGTTTATTGCGAGCGCAAGTCATGAATTGCGCACACCGTTGAATGCGATCATCGGTTTTTCCGACATGTTGCGTGCCATGCCCGCCGAACAGGTGTCGAGCGTGCAAAACCGGGAATATGCCGAGCTGATCCATCAGTCGGGTATGCATTTGCTGCAGGTCGTTGACGACATTCTGGATACGTCACGCATTGAAACCGGTCATATGGACCTGACGATTGAGCCGGTTGATCTGGGCACATGCCTGGAGAGCTGCCGCGCGATGATGGCGCCGATCGCAGAGCGTGCAGGCGTGGAGCTTGTCTTTGCCGATCTGGACAGTCTTCCGGTTCTTCCCGCAGATCGTCGTGCGCTGAAGCAGATCGTCATCAACCTTGTGACCAATGCAATCAAGTTCAGCGGCAAGGGCAGCAAGGTCTCGGTCTCCGTTCGCTCGGAAGGCCCGTTCCAGATACTTGAAGTGCGAGATCAGGGTATCGGCATCCCGGCCGCGATGATTGATCGTCTCGGCCAGCCGTTTGTGCGTATCGAAGCTGAAGACGGTCCGCGAAACAGCGGCAGTGGCTTGGGACTGTCCATCGTCAAGGGACTGGCCGAGCTTCATGGCGGCGCATTGCAGGTCGAAAGTCGGAACGGTAAAGGGACGACAGTTTCTGTAAAGCTCCCTGCTGGGGCCATGAGGGCGGGGCGTGCCGAGCCACAAGGCGCTGGCAGCAACCGTCAGACAGAAACGAACATGACCGTGAGCGACCGGGTTTCGTCCGTTGATCCGGTCGTCCTCGCCCAAAGCGCATGAGCGGAAGAAAACAGATGGCGCGCGGCAAGAAGGCAGATTTCGAAGAAGAAACCGACGGCATGATGGCCCGTGCGGGCGGCATCGCGCGCGACAATCCCGTCGCGGCTGGCGGCGCGGTGGTCATGGCCCTTACAGGGTGTCTGATTGTCGCAAATGCGGTCAGCCTCCAGCCCGGCCGTCATCCAGCTCCTTTCTTCGCGACCCGTGACCGTCCGCAGGCGATTGAGCCGGATGACCGGCGGGGCATCGTGGTTCAGGAAGTGTCGGCCCTTGTTCTTGACCTGCAGACGAGCCTGCGCCGTATCGGGATCTATGAGGGGCCGCTTGATGGTCTGATGGGCCCTGCGACCGAGCGTTCGATCCGTCACTATGAAAGACTGCATGGCCGCCTGGAAACGGGTGAGGCAACCGACGAACTTCTCGCGCTGATCACGCTTCAGGGCGCGGTCGTTGCCGCGTCTGGTCCGCCTGTCCCGCGACCGAAGCCAATCGGCGCCTCAGCCTTGGCTGCCAAGACTGTTTCTGCTCCGCCACTGGAACCTGAAAATCCGCGTCTGGCTCGCATTCAGCAGCTTCTGTCGGATCTCGGCTATGGCCCCTTGAGCACAGATGGGGTGATGGGCGACAATACGTCCTCGGCAATTCAGAGGTTCGAGCTGGATCGGGGACTGCCGATCACAGGCGAGTTGACGCCCGCAGTGGTCGAACGGCTGGAAATGGTCAGCGGCAAGCGGGTCGACTGATCACCTGCCTGCCGAATTTTGGGCAACCTTGCCCGCCCTATGCGACCTGAAGAGCTAGCCTCATGCGCGTGACTTCCGATTTCTTCGTGACAGCCCTGGTCCGGCGGATCTTTGCCGAAAACGGCTTTGCGGCTATTCAGAAAAAGGGCGCGCCAGAAGCAGGCGCCATTTTTATTGCCGTTGACCGGCTAGACGGAACCTATGATTTTTATGGCCCCGCGCCGCAGGCCATGTTCATGGAGCAGCCTCAGGGACGTCTGTTCGAGCAGATTTTGGAAAAGGTGCCTCGTTCTGACATCACCGACCGCCTTGATCGCGAAGCCCGGATGGATCCGGACTACTGGTTGGTCGAAGTCGATTCAGAGGCGGGAAAGATTGACTTGCCCCTCGCCGAAGAGGAAGCGGAAAATGGTCCCGATCCCTTCTTCAAATCCTAAGTAAGCAACGCTTCGAAAATTGCGCGGCCTGTTCAGCCGAACCGGAGAAGCTTTTCGATGTCATCCAGTTCCTGCCATGTGGCGTTGCCCGAGCGTGCAGGGCGGGTCGTTTCCTGACTTTGGACGATATGCTGTGGTTCAGACAGGGAAGTCCGCTGTTCGTGCGGCGTTTCTTCGCCGATCCAGCGGTTGACCAACAGCATGGCAGCGCCGTGGCTGATGTTGCTGAACACCTCGACCAGACCACGCAGACCCTCCAGTGGAAGACGATCCCCCAGGACGCGGACAAGGATCTGTGCGGCCTGCGCCTCCGTGAAACCCAACGCCTTCAGGCAGATCGAAAGCGTTTCACCGCTGTCGGTGGTGACAATGTCACCTGTGAATGTCTCCGGCAGGCCAAGAGCGTAGGAGAGTTCATGGGCAAATTGCTCTGCACCACCGGTCAGCGCGCTCTGGTGCAATTGCTCCAGAAGGCTTTGCTTGAAGACCGGACGTGCGGGTTTGTGGGAGCCGCTGCGGGCCAGGTTGATCAGGCTTGCGAGTTCGGCCGAGGCGATGGCCTCCTGGCGCAAGGGAGCGTC
This sequence comes from Roseibium sp., assembly GCF_039982295.1. GTDB lineage: Bacteria > Pseudomonadota > Alphaproteobacteria > Rhizobiales > Stappiaceae > Roseibium. The sequence goes on along the minus strand of NZ_JBDWYP010000029.1, from coordinate 52,860 downwards.
CAAGCGTGAGAAATGCGTCAGCATCTGGCTGGAGTTCAAGACCTTGCGGTCAACCAGGTCCTTGCCAAAACGCTTCAGGATCTCGGGCCTTTTGCAAAGCCGCGAGACCATTTCTTCGTCCAGGTCGACGTCAGTGCGATCCAGAAGCAGTGCGACGACATCCGGACCACCGAGTTGCGCAATGATCGCCAGAACCTTCGGACCAGCATCCGGGCGTTCGGCGATGGCCTTGCGCAGGCTGTCTGGACCGCGTTCCGCCTGAGCCACGAGAATCTCTTCATCAAGGCTCGCAGCGTTGCGCAGGACGGGATAGGCGGTGAGGGCGTCCTCGTCGGCTGCCAGCGCCGCCAAAACCTCCGGGGGCGTGGCTGGATGGCGCACCAGGTGGCAGGCGATGCGGCGTCGGTCACTTTCGTCCGTCTGCGGCAGAAGGTTGAGTGCAAGTTCCCGGAAAAGGGTCTTGTCCCGGCTGTCGTGTGCCTCGCGGCCAGCAAACAGTTCTGAGGCGGCCAGAAGCACGCCTTCAAAATGTGAGGGACTGGACTGCCGAGGAGCAGTCTCGTGGCCGGAAGAAACCTCCGGCGAGGGGACGGACAAACGGTTCATGGCTCTCGTCTACGCAATACCAACAGCAGAGCGAACGGTTGCTGTTCGTTGACTAAAATAAAACGAAAAGCGTTAGCACACTGTTAACCCTGAAGGCGCCTAATCAATTTTTAGAAAGAGTATTGCGTCACCCATTTGACCGTCGCTGCGTATGCAGGAGAGACGAACCGAAGGAGGAGACGAGATGGGCACCCTTTTGGACTTTGCATCCGCGCAACGGCCCCTTTCACGACTGACCACCAAGCGAAACGACCGTCCGACGGCCAATTCCGCACCTTCTGGAGAGGTTGTCCTCTTCCCAGGTGTTCGTTACGAGCGCGAGGCTCTTGATCTGGCCGCGCGAATCGGGACCATCGGAAGAACTGCCGGAACAACTGCCGGAACAACCGCTTCCGACCTCGACTGAGTTCGAGTGAACGCTGCTTTTCCGGTAGGTTGATAGCGCAAGGGCTGATTCTCGCCCGGTGCCAAGCTACGGGGAAGCCCTATGGGCGTGACATCTACGCCTGAGCCACTGTCGAAAGAAGGAAGGTCTCGCCCGCCGTTGGCGATGACTGGACGATCTGTTTGCGTTGCCGCCATGCTTTGCGTGGTGCTGGCCGCCTGCAGTCGACCGACAGGCGACTTTGATCGCGCCCGCCCCAATATTTTCCATGACAAAGTCATGCCTGCTGCCGGCGAGGCCGCAGCGCGCTATCGCGGTGATCCCGTTTCCAAGTTCAATATGACGAACGATGAGGAACTCCTGCGCGAACGCGGCTGGGGTCTGATCCGGCCGCCCTGGACAAAAGACTGGATCGGCGGAACTGTCGTCGAGCTTTCGCGCACCCGCGTTTTGCCAGAGGTTGAAGGCAGGGTCCCTGTCGATCTCTATTACATCTTCCTGCGCTCGGACAAATTCCGCTCCAGCGATGCCCGATACGACCGCGTGGCCGCTGATGCGGAAGGCGATGCCAAGCTGGTCTGGCCCTTCTGCGAGGTCGCGATGCGCGTTCAGGCCGCCGACACGGAGCGCCTGCGGGTTCTGGCCAACAAGCCGGTCACCACCGAAGAGACATATGAGGGTGCCAAGGCCCGCGTTTGGGAAAACCGCATGATGGTCTCATGGGTAGGACAGGCCCTGCGCTACCGCATCACCGCCTATCAGAAGGCCCTCGACAGTCTGGAGATCGAAACGCCATCTGCCGATCGCTTGTGGAAGGCCAACAACGCCATCCGCACTCTCGAAGCAGAAGTGCGTCTAGCGGAAAACGGTTGCGTCAAGAAGGACCGTTTCACCGTTGAGGGCAAGATCAAACGCTCACGGATCTACACCGGCTGGGGTACAGAACGCCCGGCGCCCAAGAAGTAGGGCTGACAACTCAGGGGGGAGATGTATGGGCCGATCGGATCGAACGGCCCAGATCACAGTGTCCTCTGGAACGTCTAGACCCTAGAAAGCGCCGTGTTCCACGAGCTGATCGGGATGGTCGCTGGCCCAATCTCGCAAGAATTCCGAAATCTCGTCGGAAGCCACATGGTCGAGGGCGCGGCGTGGCAGACCAACGCCATGCGCCAATGCCAAACGCAGGCAACCGATGTGGTCCCGGTTTTCTCGTCCCGGGCAATTCTCAGACCCGTGTAGAATGGTGGAGAGCAGAGTTCCGCCATAGCCGTTTATATGGGCGAGGTCAGGCTTCAGGGTCAGCAGGTATTCCATGACCTCCGACTGTCCTTCCCAGCCAGCGATCTGCACGGGCGTCAAGCCTTCCGAGTCCGGGCGGTCATGCTCAACACCCATGGCGACAAGCCGTTTGATGTGATCGAGTTTCGCCGTGTAGGCCGTGAGCATCCGAATGATATCGCGGTAGGCGTCCGGGATCTCCTCCGGCTCAACTGGACCCGCCGCCGGGGAACCATCAGCTGCACCGGTAAGGGCGGTTTCCATGGGGCTCATCGTTTGATCAGCGCCCCGCGCCGCAAGTTGATCGGCCAGATCCGCGTGCCCGAAAACGCGAGCATAGGCATATGGTGTCGTGCCTTCAAACTGGCGGTTTGGATTGGCCCCATTGTTCAGTAAAAGCGTTGCCAGGTCTGCCGGTACCATGCGACGCGCCGCTTGATGGAGCGCCGGGATGACCCATGGCACCTCGCCTCCGACCGGAGTGGCGTCAAGCTCGTCTACCTGAGCGCCGTGATCCAGCAGCAGCTGAATGGCTTCCGTGTCATGAAAGTCCATCGCACGCAGCAGGGCGTTTGTGCCTTTGGGATCAGCGCCATGGGCCAGGAGCATGCGTAGACCATCATGATGACCAAGCTCGGTGGAATGATAGAGGCTTTCTCCATCGTTGGGGTCTGCGCCGTTGTCGAGCAGCCATTGACCAAGTGCCATGTTGTTGGCGTGGCCGATTGCAAAATAAAGCGGTGAAAGCGTGTGGTCGGTTTCGGCCGAAAGTACGGCTCCCTGATTGAGATCGGCGCCGTTTGCGTGGAGGGCTCGTGCGATCTCCAGCATGTCCTCTGACAGGTTCGGTTTGTGATGAACCCACTTTGAACGGGCAAGGACGGTCAGGGGAGGCGCCTGATTGGCAATCAGGTCGGTCGCGAGTTGAGGTGACTTGTCGAGAGCGGCAAGAACGTCCGACTTGCGATAAAGGCCAAGACACAGCCCGAAATCACCGTCAGCGATCTTTGGTGTGTCTGCAAGAAATTGCTCCACCGCACTGAAGTGGCCCGCAGACAGCGCAAGCTTCAGTCGCTGACGTTTGGTCGCGAGATCCATGCCGAGCAGGTCTGCTGCGAGTTTAAGAGCTGGCCAGGACGGAAAACCTGCCTCGCGCGCAATCACATGCAGATAGTCGGCATGTTTCAGCGCCGCCGTGTCTGTTCGAGGTGCGTGGCTTTTTAGGCGCTGCAGCGCCTGCTCGTCGTTTAACTGATGTGCCTTGCGCAGGGTTTTGGCGTCACGGCGGAGTTGGTCCAGAGACTTTGTCATCGGTGTCCTCACTTTGGCTCGCTGGTCCGCTGAGGTCGAGCATGAGACATACCGAAGTCTGGTAGCCAAATATTCGATGGGGTGCCGATGACGGCTTTCCGCGGACCTGGAGGCTAACCCGATAGCAGCGTGGTTTTAGACGTAGATCAGGCAGCAGGGCAAGGTCGGATGTAAATGAGCCATGACGCGGCTCCAAGAAGGGTCGACGATCCTGGCTGGGGAGTGGCCTGATCAGATGTTCAGGCTTCCGGAGGCTTTGGTCCGGTCCATGACGACGAAGGTCTTGAACTTGCGGATGTTGGCGTTGCCGAAAAAGAGGTGTTGTGTGAGGGCCTCATATTCCGCCATATCGCCGACCAAAATGACAAGCACGAAGTCCGCTTCACCGGTGACATAGTAGCATTGCTGGATCTCTTGAGCGGCCAGGAACTCGGCCTTGATGGCGTCGATCTGCCCGCCTGTTTCTGCCTTGAGCTCGACTTCCACCAGGATCGTCAGGGGCAAGCCGACTTTTGACGGTTCCAGAACCGCTGTTTGTGCAGCGATCACACCGGATTTCTGCATCCGCTTGATACGTCTTTGAACGCTCGGCGCAGACAGATTGACCTTCTCGCCGATAACGCGGTGAGGGATGGTGTTGTCCTCCTGGATGAGGCGCAGGATCGCGAGATCAAACGTGTCCAGATCAGAGGAGTGGGTTTCTTTCTTCAAAGCGTTCACATGCAAGAATTGTTCATTTGATGACTGAAAATAGAGCACAACTCTTACAGCCAATGAACTAAATTCTCGTCACGGATGAAAAGGAGCGATTGATGCTGGACCTGTTCGCAAATTCAAACACGGGCTATTTTGCTGCCGAACTGACGGACCAACGCCTGCTGCCTGACTTGCTGACGCCGGAGCAGTTCGATCGCGCGGAAAGCGAAGTCAGCAGTTGGGAAGGCTATGAAAAGACGCCTTTGCTCAGCTTCGCCCCATTGGCGGCAGATCTGGGATTGGGCGAGATCCTCTACAAGCACGAGGGCGATCGCTTTGGCTTGGGCAGCTTTAAGGCTCTCGGCGGCGCCTATGCGGTGATGTGTGTCCTGCAGCGGGAGATATCGAAGCGTATCGGCAAGGACGTATCCCTGGCAGAGATCCGAGACCGTGCGTTTCCGTCCGAGGCAAAGGGCATGACCGTGATTTCAGCGACGGATGGCAATCATGGCCGTTCGGTCGCGTGGGGTGCGGCCCGTTGTGGCGTCACCTGCCGGATCTATGTTCATGCCGAGGTCAGCGAGCACCGCGTCGATGCCATGCGAGCGCTGGGCGCAGACGTCATCCGCATCGATGGCGACTATGATGCAACGGTGGAGCAGACCCGCCTCGATGCTGAACAGAACGGATGGCTGATCGTCTCCGACACCTCATGGACCGGCTATACGAAGACGCCGATCGAGGTCATGGCCGGATACGGCGTGATGGCGCGCGAAATCACACGAGATCTGGCAACACCACCCACCCACGTCTTCCTGCAGGGCGGCGTGGGCGGATTGGCCGCTGCGGTGGCAGCAGTCTTCAGGCAGGATTGGGGGACTGACGCGCCCAAGGTCTACGTGGTGGAACCGGAGCTCGCGCCTTGCCTCTTTGAAAGTGCCAAGGCAGGCCGCTCTACCGCTGTTCAGATCGCCGAAGAGACCATCATGGCCGGGCTCTCCTGCGGTGAGCCGTCCGAGGTCGCCTGGTCTGTGCTGGCTTCACAGACGAGTGGTTTCCTGACCATACCGGAAGAGGTGGTCGCCCCGACCGTGCGCATGCTTGCGTCTTTCGAGCCTGAAAGTGCGCGCGTCCAGGCGGGAGAAAGCGGAGTCGCCGGGCTTTGCGGTCTGATCTGCGCGGCAACACAGCCATCCCTGCGCGCGGCGCTAGGGCTGAATGAAAGCTCTCGCGCGGTGTTGATTGGTTCCGAAGGCGTCACCGATCCGGTTATTTACGACCAGATCATCAAGGGCGAGATCTAGGCTGTCGGGAGCTGATCAGCGATTTTGATCCTGCGGCGGGGTGGTTTTCTGTGAGATGTCTTAGCTGCCGATCCTCGACAGTTCGATGGTGCCGCGACGTGTTTGACGGCGGCGGCAGGACACCCTAGCGTTGGCAGCTGACCTCGTGCCTGCTTCAGGAAGATTTCATGCAAAACCGCTCTGCCGCGCTACAAGCCTTTGTTGATGCGGCTGAAACCGCATTCAGAGAGCGTGCCCGGGGAGACGAGTCTCAGCGCTCTGTGAGGTGCGGCTTTTCAGCTCTGCGTGAACCGACGGACAAACCGACCTCAGTCCCAGCCAGTGAAGGCTGCCGTTTGCCTGTCTGCGACGAGCATCTCGATCAGGTGATCGATCCGGCACATTTTCCCGATGGAGATCTCGCTGCACTCGCGGAGACATTCCGGGCGCTGGAGCCTGCCCTTTCCTGGAGCAAACGCAAGGGCACGACACCCGCGGCAAGCGACACATTTGACCAGGGTCATGCAAATACGCTGATTATCGGGCCAGGCGGGCTGGAGCGGCGGACGGATGTCTGGCTCGGCGTCTCCCTGCTTGCGCCGGATGTCCGCTACCCGGATCACACCCACCCACCGGAAGAAACCTACCTGTGCATGTCACGCGGTGAGTTCACCCACGGCGGCAGTGACTGGTTCGAGCCAGGACCTGGCGGCTCCTTCTACAATTCACCGGGGATCATGCACGCCATGCGCTCGGGGGCAGAACCGCTTCTGGCGTTCTGGCTTCTTCTGGCCGAGTGAAGGCTGCGGCACCTAGAAACCCTGCCAGAAACGATGCCGGAAACCCGGGTCGTTTCGGGGTAAAGGCAATGAATAAGGATCGGCTTCGAACATGATCATCGAGATACGCCACTACACCTTGAAGCCGGGCCGCCGGGAAGAGTTCATCGACTTCTTCGAACGGGAAAATCGGGCCGCACTTCGCGATGCTGGAATGCTGGTCTTTGGTCCCCTGAGGGATCTTGAACATCCTGACAAGGTGCATTGGATGCGGGCCTTTCCAACGCTTGAAGCGCGCGAGACCCTCAAGGAAGGTTTTTACAATGGCCCTGTCTGGAATGAGCGCATCGAGCATCAGGTCATGCCTATGATCGCACACTACGAGGCGGAAGTGGCCGAAACGACTGGCGGGTTTGAGAACTTTGATGGCAACGCCAACCTCTGAGCCTTGGGAACAGTCGGTTTGAGATCTTACAGATGATCTGACGTCAGCTCAAAGATCCGCAGTAGGCGGTGCTCAGCGCTGTATCCACTTCCTTGCTTTGATGGGAGTGGGGCACGAAGGCCCTCAAGAGCGCAAAGCCGTTGGTGGCCGGGATCTCCAGAACGATCAGCTCATCGAGGTCCTCAGGCGGGTTCTCCCGAATGATCGACAGCTGTTCCGGCGTCAGCAGGAGCATTGAGAGAATATCCGAGCCTGATGTCCGGTTGTTGAGGCTGTAGACCGCTTCCCCTGCCTCGTTGAAGAGGCCTATCGACCAGAAAGGCACGGGAATCGACGCGGTGAACAGAACCGGCCCGTCGTCCAGGGTGAAGCGACAGGCTGCATGTTTCATCGCCGGGTCCAGCGCCGGCAGGGGCTCTGCGCCCGGTTTTACGTCCGGTAACAGGTTGAATTGGCGATCCGGGCCGAAGTTGGCGACGTCGGCATAGGCGCTGTGGCTCGTGTTTTGCGGGATCGTCAGCACAACGAGGATATGCACCACGGCTGCAAGGCTGAGTGTTGCGACCAGTCCGGTGAGCCAGGCAAGACGTGGAGACAGGCTCATAAGCAGGACAGCCTTTCGATGACCGGCATGACCGCACCATCCAGGGCGGATCCTGTCGTTATCGGGGCGTCGTAGAGCCTGAATGTGAACATCAGTCCGGACCCGATGCCGCCGGGAGCGGTGATGTCACCAGCGCCTGTCTCGCCAGTCAGTGGCAGCCCGATGGGGAGCCAGTTGCCGGACCGTGGTGCGCGCGAAGCGGTGATCTCGAAGCTGCCGTCCTCCTTGCGCAGGATCTGACGGCTTGTGAGGAATGTTCTCCCGGCAAGCGTCGGCAGCAGTCGGCCATGGTCTCCTGCGGCAGTCAGGGTCCATAGGCGCGCCGTCGGCGTCTGACCGGAAATCCGGTAGTCACATGCGGGGTCGAGCGTGGTGCCCGAGCTGTCGGTTCGTGCGCTGATCGCGAGACCTTCCCCCGATGCCAGTGGAATGCGGGCACTGCGTGTGTAGATCGCGACGGAATAAGGGTCTGCTTCCGACGTTCCCGCTTCCGGATAGGCCGACCAGGGACCGATGGTCACGGACAGGAAGGGTCGATCCCTTTCGATCATCAGATAGGCCGACGCGATCCCCAGAAGAGAGCCGACAAACAGGATCAGAAGGACAGCAAAGAGAGAGCGGATCGGTGTGGGCCGGCGCGGGGCGATGATCGCCGGCATGTCTGGCTCATACCATGCGGCCTCGCTATGAACCGGCACCTGGGCTGTTGGTGTCTTTGAAGCGACATTCATTGCCGGGCAGCCACGTCTGTTGTTGGTGAGCCCTCAGCCGGTGCGGCTGAGGCGAGCGGAGAAATCGCATTCAGTGCCTTTCCGATGTCTTTCAGAACACCCTGTGTCTGCCGATTGAGCACGCGCGGCTGAGGCCTGTTCTCGCTCTCGTCTTTCACCAGTGCTTTGGGGAAGCGGGCAAGGTCAGCTGCATCGACACCGGGCATGGGCACCAGGTCGATGTCCTGATGCGCATAGTCCATGAAGGTCTGCCAAGTCATGGCGGGAAGACTACCGCCCGTGACCCGGCGGGTCGATGTGAAGTCGTCATTACCAAACCAGACAGCTGCGGTGAAGTTGCCGGTATATCCAACGAACCATGCATCCCGGTAGGCAGAGGTGGTGCCGGTTTTGCCAGCTGCAACGACACCGTCGATGCGAGCTCTGCGGCCCGTGCCTGCCTCGACCACATTGACGAGGATCTCGTTCATTTCCTCCACCTTGTCGGCCGGCAGGACCCGAGGGGCTTCCACCTCGTCCCGATCCCGATTGTAAAGAACAGTTCCGTCGCTGTTCTTGACTTCCACGATCGCATAGGGCGTTGCCCTCAGTCCGCCGTTGGCAAACGTGGAATAGGACGCGGCCATGTCGAGAACCGACACATCCGAGGCGCCAAGGGGGAGGGACTTGGAGATCTTGAGCTCGTTGGTGATGCCCATGGCATAGGCGGTCTCCACGATCTTGTCGCGGCCAATCGCCTGGGCAAGGCGGACCGGCACCGTGTTGATCGACTTGGTCAGGGCCACCTTGAGGCTCACCGGCCCGCGGTAGCTGCGCCCGTAATTACGCGGGCTCCATCCACCAATGGTGATCGGCCTGTCGGGAACAATGCTGTCCTTGGAATAACCGTTCATGAATGCGGCCATATAGACGAAGGGTTTGAAAGACGAACCGGGCTGACGCAGCGCATTGACGGCACGGTTGAACTGGCTGTCGCCATAGGACCGGCCGCCCACCATGGCGACCACGGCACCGTCCGGAACCATCGCCGCAAGGGCCGCCGAGCCCACGTCCCTGGCCTTGGCGTTGTCCCTCAAGGTGGCTTCCACCGCCAGATCCGCCTGCCGCTGCAAGGCGGGGTCGAGGGTGGTGCGGACTGTGACGATGCGGTCGCGCGCAAGGGCCGGATTTCGGCGCGCCAGCTTTTTCACTTCGTCCAGCGCCCAGTCCAGGAAGTATTCAGGCAGTTGGTCCTGAGACCGGTCAACCGCAATGGCCGGGTTTCTCCTTGCGCCAATCACCTGTCCTTCGGTCAGGAGCCCGGCCTGAACCATGTTGGTCAGCACTTCATTGGCTCTTGCACGGGCTGCAGGCAGATTGACGTGGGGCGCGTATTTCGTCGGCGCCTTGTAAAGACCGGCCAGCATGGCGCTTTCGGCCAGTGTCAGCTCGCGGACATTCTTGTTGAAATAGAATTCCGCAGCCGCCGTCACGCCGAACACCCCGCCGCCCATATAGGCGCGGTCCAGATAGAGCTTCAGGATTTCCTGCTTGGTCAGATTGGCCTCCAGCCATAGGGCCAGATAGGCTTCCTTGATCTTGCGGCCCAGGGTCCGCTCGTTGCTGAGGAACAGGTTCTTCGCCAGCTGCTGGGTCAGGGATGAGCCGCCCTGAACAACACCTCCCGCGCGCGCGTTTTCGACCATCGCGCGAAATGTGCCGATAACGTCGATGCCGAAGTGAGAGAAAAACCGCCGGTCCTCGGTCGCAAGCGTGGCCTTGATCAGAACGTCGGGAATCTCTTCAAGCGGCACCGTGTCGTTGAGGACGATCCCGCGTTTGCCGATTTCCTTGCCGAAGCGATCAAGGAAGGTGACCGCGAAGTCGTCCGTCGTGCGCCAGTCGGCATACCGGGTCGCTTCAAACGCAGGCTGGGCGAAGGCGAGCACGATGACAAGCCCAATCGCGCCATAAGTGCAGGCATCAGACCCCAGCTCCGCAAGGGCGCGCCAGATGCCTCTTGCGCGAAAGCTCCGCAGGAAAGCATCATAGGATTCGAAGGCTCGGCGCAGGGCGCTGCCGATGCTCCAGAGAACAGTGTCGACAAAGGCATCGATCGCCAGCAGGAATTGGCCGAAACTGCGCCGTTGCCGAGGCACGGAAACTGGCTCGGGCGCGGGAGGAGGCGTCGGTTCCGAGGGGCTCTGTCTGCTGTCGTCTTCGCTCAACGGACCAGGTCCTGCTTGCTGGCGGGCGTTCAACCATGATAGGCCGCGCCGATCATCTTGTCCCAAAGGAACTCGAAACCGCAGATGAAATCAATCACCACGCCTCAAAATCCTGAAAGCCCGCCGTTCTGGAAGGTCAAAACCCTGGCCGAAATGACGCAAGGGGAATGGGAATCGCTTTGCGATGGCTGTGGGCGGTGCTGCCTGAACAAGCTCGAGGATTGGGATTCGGGTGCAATTGTCTGGACGGACGTTGCCTGTGAACTTCTGGATGGAACGAGCTGTCGCTGCAGGGACTACGAGAACCGGGCGGACACAGTTCCCGACTGCATCCAGCTGACTGTGCAGGAAGTGCAGGAGCTGACCTGGCTTCCTCCAACCTGCGGCTATCGCCTGATCCGCGACGGGCAGGACCTCTACTGGTGGCATCCCCTGGTCTCTGGCGATGCGGACACCGTTCACCAGGCCGGGGTTTCGGTCCGCGGTCGAACCGTGACGGAAGCCAGTGTTCCGGTGGAGGAATTCGAGACCCACATGGTGGCCTGGCCGAACGAGGTGCCCGCGTCCGCCCGTTAACAGGGCCGCATTTGCGGCGATTTCCCGACGTCTTCGGGCCCTGTCCGAATCAGGGTTAATGCCTATGTAGTAATTTTTCCGGATGCCAGTTAATGGGCTCTTCACATAAATTTCTGGAATTGGATTTGGTGTATATCTGGGAAATTTCGCGCGAAGGGTGAATAATACTAACTATAGTTGACTGTATTTATATTTATCCATGGGGAGAAATAACAGTATTTTATCATTCATTGGCGTTTTTGTCAGTTTTCGAGTGCTTTTCAATTAATGTATCTGAAATAATTATTATTCTAACTCAGGGTAACTTGAATCAACGCGCTGAAGAAAAGAAACGGCTCGTTTTCCCTGGAGACTAATAATGCTCGATTCTATTTTTCATGGAGATATCAATAGTATTTGGCAGGCTGTCGGAAAGTCACATGCGATAATCGAGTTCAAGCCCGACGGCACGATTGTTGACGCGAATGAGAATTTTCTCAGCACGATGGGCTATGGTCTTGCGGATATCAAGGGCAAGAAACACAGCATTTTCGTAGATCGCGACTATGGACAAAGTGCCGAGTACGAGCAGTTCTGGAATGAGCTTCGTGGCGGCAAATATCAATCAGCGGAGTTCCCGCGCTACACCCGCGAAGGTCATGAAGTCTGGATTCAGGCCTCCTACAATCCGGTCGTCGATTCCGGCGGCAAGGTCGTCAAGGTGGTGAAGCTTGCGGTCGACATCACAGAGCGAAAGCAGCAAGAGGCCGAAACCAACGGCCAGATCGAGGCGATTAACCGCGCTCAGGCCGTGATCAAGTTCGAGCTGGACGGCACGATCATTGAAGCCAATGACAATTTTCTCGGGGCTGTCGGTTACTCCATGGATGAGATCCGAGGGCAGCATCACCGCATCTTCATGGACCCGGCGGAGGCTGCATCTTCAGAGTACACGGCCTTCTGGGATGCTTTGCGTCGGGGTGAATTCCAGGCGAACGAATACAAGCGGATCGCAAAGGGCGGCAGGGAGATCTGGATCCAGGCGACCTATAATCCGATTTTCGATGCCAAGGGCAATCCGCGCATGGTGGTGAAATTCGCCACCGACATCACCGCACAGATGGAAGACCGGCTGCGCCGCCAGGCAATTCAGTCGGAAATCGATGCCGATCTCAACGGGATGGCAGATGCCATCACGAAGGCCAACGGACAGGCTGCTTCGGCGTCCAGTGCATCTTCCCAGGCGTCATCCGGCGTTCAGACCGTTGCGGCCGCCTCCGAGGAGCTTGTCGCTTCGATCGGCGAAATCAGTCGCCAGGTCGCCCAGGCCATGTCGATTTCTGACAGCGCGGTCGAAAAGGCGGACGGTTCGTCCAGGATCATGTCTCAGCTGGCAACAGATTCCCAGAAGATCGGCGAGGTCATCGAACTGATCGAGAGCATTGCCAACCAGACCAATCTGCTGGCCCTCAACGCAACCATCGAGGCGGCACGTGCGGGCGAAGCGGGCAAAGGCTTTGCAGTTGTTGCTTCCGAGGTGAAAAGCCTGGCGTCCCAGACAAGCAAGGCGACGGAAGACATTCGCGGCCAGATCGAATCCGTGCAGAATTCGACGTCCCAGTCGGAAGAGGCCATCGGATCGATCCTCGGGATTATCCAGGAACTGTCAGAGATCTCCTCCAGCATCGCGACTGCGGTCGAAGAACAGTCTTCGGTCACCCAGGAAATCTCCGGCAACATGCAGATGGCCGCCCAGGGAGTTCAATCGATCTCTGGCAATCTGGCTGACATTTCCGGTGCGACCAATGAGGTCGAAGCGGTGATGGTTCGGGTGCGCGAGGCGTCCCAGTCCTTGAGCTGACAACGACGCCCCGATAGATCATGAAAACCCGCTGCCAGCTTCCGGTGGCGGGTTTTCTTGTTTGGGGCCACGAAGGGTGTTCCAGTCCGGCTACGGCGCAGGCGTCAGCAGGAAGGCTTCCACATGCCGGGTCAGGCGTTTGCGGATCTCGGAGAGGTCATCGATCTGGTGAGACCGATAGAGGATCGCTCCGTGGATCATGAAGGCGATCAGGCCATCGACCATCTCCGCAGGATCACGGTCCTTGCGCAGGACTGGGGTAATCTCCGCAGCTGTCTGCCAATAGGCGAGAAAAGCTTGCAGCTTGCCATCGAGCGCATCCAGGTTTTCGACGAACTCCGGAGCGCAATGGCCCTTGGTCACGCCGATGTTGTCCATGAACACGCGCAGCATGGTCTGGCTTTCGGTGATCACCTCGATCAGGGCCATCATCCTGTCGAGCAAAGTCGCGACCGGGTCTGCTGATAGCGCTTCCAAGGGCGTGTCGTCTGCATCGGCCCGGGCGCGCAGCTCCTGCAGCCGGCCGAGCAACAGGTAGGAGAGCAAGCCGTCCATATCGCCGAAATGGGCGAAGATCGTGCCCTTGGCCACGCCGGCATGTTCGGAGATCGCTTCGGCCGTCAAACCCTCCAGCCCCCGCTCATGTTCGTCGGCAAGGCTGGCTGCGGACGCCAGGATCTTGCTGCGCGTCACCAGGGTCCTTTTTTGCGGTTTGCGCGTCATCCGGGGCGGTTCTCCGTCTTGTTTCTCGCGGGCTTCAGAATCGAATCGCCAGCGTGATTAAGTCAATCACATTAATTTGACCAAGGTCAATAGTTTGTCGATTGCGCACAGAGCAGGATTGCAGGGGTGAGAGCGCTGCCTGGAACCAAAATGGAGAAGGTCGCACGAAATCAGATGCTTGGGCGGAAATTTTAGGAAATATATCGAGATCTGTGCCCATCGGACGCGCCCCAATTTCATGGCCCGGAATGCGGCTCAACTAAAATGACCAGGGTCAAAATAACTTGCACTCGCTGCGCTGATGCATAACTAAATGACCAAGGTCAATATTTAGAGCGAAGGCAAAGGAGAGGCATGATGACCCGGAAAATTCTGATCCTGGATGGGCATCCCGAACAAGGCAGCTACTGCGAGGCGCTGACCAAAAGCTACGCCAGAGGCGCCGCGCGCGCCGGCCATGAGGTGCGTGTGCACCGGCTGGCGGAAATGACGTTCGACGCCGATTTCGGCACTTCGGATTTCAAGAAGGCGCCGCCGCTGGAGCCGGATCTTCAGACGTTTTGGGACGATCTGGTCTGGTGCGACCATTTGGTGCTCGCCCATCCCCTGTGGTGGGGCGGCCTGCCGGCGCGGCTCAAGGGCCTTTTCGACAGGGCCTTGTTGCCGGGCAAGGCGTTCAAATACAATCCGGGCAAGGACATGCCCGACCCGCTCTTGAAGGGGCGCAGCTCCCGGATCCTGATGACATCAGACACGCCGCCGGTCTTTTTCAAGTGGATCTACGATTCATCGGTGAAAAAGCAGACCCAGCGGCAGATCCTGAAGTTCGTCGGCTTTGCGCCCAACCGTTTCAGCCAGTTCGCTTCCATGATCAAGTCCACCCCCGACCAGCGCAAGGACTGGCTGGACAAGGTGGAAGATCTTGGTCGACGGGCCGCCTGAACCTGACAGTGCGAGCCGGAAAACGAAGCGGTACGGCCTAGCCGTGCCGTTCTTCGCGTGCTGCAGCCAGGCTTTTGACCGGCTCGAAGGTCCTGGCGTCGGCCATGGCCCAATAGGTGGTAAAGCCGGGAATGTCGTCCTTGGTCAGGAGATCGTCCGGTTTCAACCAGTCCAGCGCTGCGCTGGCAGGCATGACGTCCCGGTTTCCCTCACGCACATAGACATGCTCTGGCTTGAAGCCCTTGGGCGTTTCCAGCCCGGCGGCATGGGCGAAATCCATCAGCGCCTTGACCGTGTTGCGGTGAAAATTCGCAACTCGTGTGGCCTTGTCCGGCACGACAAGCGCTTTTTGTCGTTTTGCGTCCTGGGTCGCAACGCCGACCGGGCAGCGATTGGTGTGGCAGCTCTGGGACTGGATGCAACCGAGCGCGAGCATGAAGCCGCGGGCCGAATTGACCCAGTCCGCGCCCAGACACAGTGCACTGGCGATGTCGAAGGCGCTGATCAGCTTGCCGCTGGCACCCAGCTTGATCTCGTCGCGAAGGCCAGCGCCCACCAGCGTGTTGTGCACAAAGGCAAGGCCCTGGCGCAGGGGGGTGCCGAGCCGGTTGGTGAACTCCAGCGGTGCGGCGCCCGTGCCGCCCTCTGTGCCGTCCACAACGATGAAATCCGGACGGATGCCGCTTTCCAGCATCGCCTTGACCACGGCCATGAATTCCCACTTGTGCCCGACGCAGAGCTTGAAACCGACCGGCTTGCCGCCTGAAAGCTCCCTGAGCGCGCCGATGAAATCCATCAGCTCCATGGGCGTTGAAAAGGCCGAATGTCCTGCTGGCGAAATACACTCCACGCCGACGGGAATGCCGCGTGCTTCGGCGATCTCCTCGGTCACCTTCGCGCCGGGCAGAACGCCGCCATGTCCCGGCTTGGCGCCCTGGCTGAGCTTGATTTCAATCATCTTGATCTGCGGATTGGTGGCTTGCGCCGCAAATTTTTCCGTGTCAAAGCCGCCGGTCTCGCTGCGGCAACCGAAATAGCCCGACCCGATCTCCCAGATCAGGTCGCCGCCGCCCTCGCGGTGATAGCGCGACACGCTTCCTTCTCCGGTGTCATGGGCAAAGCCGCCGGCCTTCGCACCCTTGTTCAGGGCCAGGATGGCATTGGCGGAGAGCGAGCCGAAGCTCATGGCTGAAATGCTGAAGATCGAGGCCGAATAGGGCTGGCTGCAGGCAGGCCCGCCGATGGTGACGCGCAGCCGTTCGTCCTGACCGGGATCGGCCTTGGACAGATGCGGACCGCTGTCGGAGGTTTCGCTATTGTGCGCCGCCTCTTTCGGGGCCATGGAATGGTTCATCCAGGCGTAGTCCTGCGCATAGACGTTGTATTCCGTGCCAAAGGGCTTGTTGCCCTCGATGTTCTTGGCCCGGTCATAGACCAGCGAGCGCTTCTCGCGCGAGAACGGCGCGCCATCCAGATTGCTCTCGAAGAAATATTGCCGCATTTCCGGTCGGATCGACTCGAACATGAAGCGGAAATGTCCGATCACCGGATAGTTGCGCAGGATCGAATGATGGCCCTGGATCAGGTCGCGGATGCCAATGGCAGAGAGGCCTGCAAACACGAGCAGCGGCCAGAGGAAATGCCAGTTCACCGCCAGCATGAGAATGAAGGCAATGACGGTGAGCACGAGGCACAGGCAAAAAATGGAATAGCGGGCGGGGATCACGAAGATAGTCTCCAGCTGGCTGGCAATCAGAAGGACAGTCGTTCCTGGTCAATCATGTCAGTCATGGCAGGTGTTGCGGCGTTAGGGAAGGGGATGACGCAGGTGTTATGCCCCTGTGTCCCCTTGATAAAGCCACTTTGTCATTGATGAAATCGGTCCGCTTGAAGAGGCTCGCGTCCGCCACACCCTCAGCGGTCATCCCCGCCTTGTGCGGGGATCTGGTCCACAGCGCAGCAGGCAGGGGATTTGCTGCGGAATAAGGCTTGGATCGATTACCTCAGATCCTCGCTCCACATTCCGTCGTGCCATGGCTCGACCATGGCATCCATGCCGTGACCTTGCCCAAGAGGACCACTTCGATCTGGAGAGTTGAAACGGCATGGATTGCAGGATCAAGTCCTGCAATGACGGCCGAGGGGAGGAAAGGGCACAGGTCTGAAATCTGCCTCAGAACAGACCTTTCCTGCGTCATTGTCGGGCTTGTCCCGGCAATCCATGGGAGCTCTCGTCTGGCGCGTGGATCCTCGGGACAAGCCCGAGGATGACGACGAGGAAGCTGGAGCCTGCCACACCTTCAGCGGTCATCCCCGCCTTGTGCGGGGATCCAATCAACGGTTCGGCAAGCAGGGGATTTGGAATGGACGACGGCAGGTCTGAAAGCTCCGAACCGTCAACATTCTCATCCGCATTGCCGATGAAGAGGGATGGATCCCCGCACAAGGCGGGGATGAGGGCCGAAGGGATGCAAACCGGCCTTGCGGCAATGCTTGAGGGACAAGCCTCTCCCCCAATGCATTCCCGGACGCAGCGCAGCGAAGATCCGGGATCCAGTATGCCGGGATCTTAAGGCTCTAATCGAAGCCTCTGCGTCTACTGGATCCCTGCCTGCGCAGGGAAGTCTGGGTGGAACGTTCTACGTCAAACCCAGCGGCGTATCTTGGAGGGCATATTTTTAATCTGAGCCGTCGCTCGTCTTACCTGCCATTCGATGAAGCACTCGACTTAATATTTGAGCGATCTCCTGCATTCCCATCCTTTTAGCTAGAGGAATCAAGACCAAGAGCTCCAAGACTAATAATGCAAGTGGGCCACCGAACGTTGGCATTACAGAGAAAAACACTACGTCAAGTAAGAGAACCAGACAAACAATGCCTACAAATCGATCCTCTTGGCGAGCATCCTTCTCATAAGCAAGCTGGCTTTGCAGCTCGTCAATTTGCTTATCTTTCTTTGATGCTTCGCGAGAGATTAGAGAATCGAAACTCCGTGGAGAATCGCTATCTCCATCCATTATCGAGTTCCTCGATATTCATTGAGAATATCTTCGTTGGGTATGATGCAATGACGGACACCAGGCTGGTAGTTCAAGTCCCACGCGCCCCCTTGATGATGCGTTGCACTTACTAGACGACCCGCGCTTAGATGGCCTAGCTTGCTATATGCCTCGTCAATAATGTCGCGTTCCGCACCGCTCTGCATGTCTGGAACTGAGTGGAAGACATTCTCTACCGGATCAGAACCGAAAATCTTTACCTTATGATACAAATCCGGATGCACGGGGCCGTAGTCCCAAGCCTCGAAGTGCCCGTTAATAAGTGACTCTCCACCTGTTCGACCAAGGTAAAACATGTGAGCTAAGTATAGAATTTTCTGTAGCTCTAGGTTGGAAAGTGTCCATCCAGAACGTTGTGAAAGCCGCTTTGCGGCTGAAAGGACATTAATTGCCACTACAACCTCCTGTGCCAATCCTTTGATATCGGGGATACTTAGATTTAAGCGTATTATAGCACAAATCAATCCTCGAGGCATTTCAACTTGAATTCGGACATTTATCTAGCATACAGGCGCTGTAGTGAATTTCACTAGCGAACTTAGCGGTAACTCAGATTCATTCTAGTTGCAGCATTTTTCCTTATAACAATTCTTAGAAAATAATAGGAATTTATTCTTGACAGCGTGACGGTGATCTGCTAGGGTTTTGTCATGGTCGAAGAAGTGCGTTTGGGCCTTGAGGGCTGAGGCGCGGTGGCGGGACCGATGGCGATCATCGCATGGCAGTAAGGGGCGGGGATAAGTTTCCTGCCCTTTTTTCATGGGCCGTCGAGACGATTTCCAAACCCTTGAATGATCGACGTTTTTGAAATCCCGCGCTGACGGAACGACCGGAGCGCGGGTCACCATCTGAGGGACAACAGGCGCGGCGCTTCGGCGGACGCGCCTTTTTGCTGGCCGCGTACGGTGGCCGGTGTGAGGAGGGGCAACGTGGCGAAGGCGATCAAAAACCGGGACCGAAAGGAGATCCTTCTGGCAGAGCGGGAAGCGCGGGAGCGGATCAAGCGCGGCTTGCCGCTGCGTGTCCCCCAACCGGCTGAACCGGATCCTTCAGAAGATCCGCCGCCTCCAGATGAGTTGCCGGAGGAGGTGGCGCGCCTGGTCAAGGACGCGGATCCCGGCGAGCGGTCCGACATGATCGTCCGGCTCTACAGGGCCTTCGAAGCCCAGGTGGACGGCGTCGAAGCTCGGCTTAACGCGCTGCTGGCAGAGGCGGCCGAGGGCGGTGAGGGTGCGAGCATCGTCGAGATTGACCGGACGGTGAAGACCCTGGCGAGCCTTGCCCGCACCCTGAGCCTGCTGCTCGATCTGAAAAAGACGGTGGGGCCGGAGAGCGCAGCTGAGGACAAGCCGGGGGAAACAGGCAATGACGACCTTGAGGACGCCGACGAGCTCCGTGCGCAGCTTGCGCAACGCATTGGCCGCCTGTGCCCGGGCGCAGAGGCTGGAACAGGCGCTGGAGCAGCTGTCCCTTGAGGAAATGCGTTTTGTCCTGACCGACTGGCCGACCTTCGCCCATGACCATCAAATGCCACCTCCGGGCGACTGGCGGGTCTGGCTGCTGATGGGCGGGCGGGGCGCCGGCAAGACCCGCGCCGGGGCCGAATGGGTCAAGGCCATGGCGCTGGGCGCTGGCTGGCCAAGAGCCGGAAGTCGAACCGACGGCCGCGCATCAGGACGCATCGCGCTGGTCGGCGAGACTTTCGCCGATGTGCGCGAGGTCATGGTGGAAGGCGTGTCGGGGCTCTTGTCGGTGCACGGCAAGCGTGACCGGCCGAACTGGACGCCGACACGGCGCCGTCTGGAATGGCCCAACGGAGCCGTGGCCCAGGCTTTTTCATCCGAGGACCCGGAGGCCCTTCGCGGCCCCCAATTCGACATTGCCTGGTGCGATGAACTCGCCAAATGGCGCCACGCCGAGGAGACTTTCGACATGCTGCAATTCGGTTTGCGCCTGGGCCAGGAGCCCCGGCAACTGGTGACGACAACACCCCAGCCCGTGCCGTTGTTAAAGCGCCTGCTCGGGCTGCCGACAACAGCCGTCAGCCATGCGCCGACACAGGCCAATGCACCGTTTCTGGCGCCCGGTTTTCTGGAGACTGTGGTCTCTCGTTATGCCGGCACAAGGCTCGGTCGGCAGGAGCTGGACGGCGAGATGATCGAGGACCGGCCCGACGCGCTCTGGTCGCGGGATAGGCTGGAGCAGGTCCGGGTCGACAGGGCGCCTGAAGATCTCCAGCGCATCGTGATTGCCATCGATCCGCCGGCGTCCTCGGGACGAAAATCCGACGCCTGCGGTCTGGTGGCCGCGGGCCTTGCCGAGGACGGCACAGCCTATGTTCTGGCCGATCGCTCCATGGCCCGCGCCAAACCCGCAGACTGGGCTTCTGCTGCCACCGGTCTCTGGCACGGTCTGAGTGCCGATTGTCTGGTCGCCGAAGTTAACCAGGGCGGGGAGATGGTGGCCGAGGTAATAGCGGGAGCCGATCCTTCAGTTCCTGTCAAACAGGTACGGGCGACACGGGGCAAGTTCTCGCGGGCCGAGCCGGTCGCCATGCTCTACGACCAGGACCGCATCCGACATGTTGGCGCCCTGCCGGAACTTGAAGACGAGATGGTCGACTTCGGACCATCGGGCCTGTCGACCGGTCGCTCACCCGATCGGCTGGATGCCTTGGTCTGGGCGATCTCTGAACTGCTTTTGGGTCCAAGATCAGAACCTCGCGTTCGGCGATTGTAAGGCAGTGCATTTGTGGCTCGACGTTTGAATCACTTTCTCAACTGCGCCGAAAAGGCATTTTAAGTCATGAACTTGAAGACAGCACTTGAATCACTTTGGGCACGTTCCGAAGCGATGTCGGCTGACCGGCCGCAGCAAGCTCCAGCAGAGACCAAGGCATCGCGCACCGGTCCTTTGCTGGCAATTCAGGGCCAGGCCCAGCCGGTCTGGAGCCCGCGCGACTATGCAGCGCTGGCCCGTGAAGGCTATGCGAAGAATCCGATCGTCTACCGTGCGGTGCGCATGGTGGCCGAAGCCGCAAGCTCTGTGCCGCTGACCCTGTTTGACGGCGAGCACGAGTTGGACACCCATCCCCTTTTGGCATTGCTTTCCCGGCCCAACCGGCTGGAAGCTGGCGGCGACTTTCTCGAAAGCCTCTACGGCTATCTGCTGGTCGCCGGCAACGCCTATCTGGAGCAGGTGGCTGTCGCCGGCGAGCCTCGCGAACTCCACGCGCTCAGACCCGACCGGGTCAAGGTGGTGCCCGGCCCAGGCGGCTGGCCGGAGGCGTTTGACTATACGGTCGCAGGACGGACGGCGCGCCTGGCAGCGGAGGCCGCACCGGGCGAGGGTGGCGTAGCACCGGTGCGGCACCTGAAGCTCTTCCATCCGCTCAACGATCATTATGGTTTTGCCCCTGTGGAAGCGGCTCAGATGAGCCTCGACATTCACAATGCGGCGGCCAGCTGGAACAAGGCCCTGCTCGACAACGCGGCTCGGCCCTCCGGCGCACTGGTCTATGGAGCGGGGGATGCGGTGAACCTGTCGGCGGATCAGTTCGAACGCCTGAAGACAGAGCTGGAAAGCGGCTATCAGGGCGCGCGCAATGCCGGCCGGCCGTTGTTGCTCGAAGGCGGTCTCGACTGGAAGCCCATGGGGCTGACGCCGAAAGACATGGACTTCATCGAGGCGAAGAACCAGGCCGCACGGGAGATCGCGCTCGCATTCGGGGTGCCGCCCATGTTGCTCGGCATTCCCGGCGACAACACCTACGCCAATTATCAGGAGGCGAGCCGTGCCTTCTGGCGGTCGGCGGTTCTGCCTCTGGTCTCTCGTACGGCATCCGCACTCTCCGCCTGGCTCAGCCCCGCTTATGGCGAAGACCTTCTGCTCAAGCCCGATGCGGATGCGGTCGAGGCGCTGTCGTCAGAGCGCGAAGCCCTTTGGCGCCGCGTCGGTGCAGCCGACTTTCTGGACGACGATGAGAAGCGTCTGGCGGTTGGCTATGGCCGAAAGGCAAAAGAGCGGGCCGCAGGGGACGAAAGGTGAGTGAGGAAATCACCCGTTCGGTGATCGAGCGCGGCGACCTGGCTCATCTCGCGCTGTTCCTCTGGGCTGTGGCGGCGACGACCTTGGCTGCATTGCTGATCCGGGAACTGACGTTTTCGAACCGTCGCTTCACGCATTTCGTCGACGAAATCGCTCGTCTGAACCGGAACTTGAATCAATTTGTGAATCTCGCAAGGCGAAATGGGAAGTCCTTGGATCGTCGTTCCAGGAATTCGCTGCAAGCGACTCATGACGCTGGTGAAAAAACCGACTGAGCAAAACAGGGAGTTGCGATCATGTCCGAACCTTCAGGGCCATCGGTGGGCTTTTTGGCCCGAAGTTTTGCGGGTCATTCGCCCGGGCGCCTGCGCAGAAGTTTCGCGCGTTTTATCGGCGCCGGTGGCGCTCGTGTCAGCCACCGGGACACTTTTCACGGCTTTGCCGAGACCTTGCATGTGCTCGCCGCCGCCGATGCGGGACCGGAGCCGCGCCGGTGAGGCGGGCGCCGGATCAACTGGTCGTCACCGGCTACGCCAGCCTGTTCGGCCAACGCGATGGAGCTGGCGACCTCGTCAGGCGCGGAGCTTTCGCGCGCAGCCTGGCCCGCAGACGGGCGTCCGGCGTCGCCATGTTGTGGCAGCACGATCCGGCAAAGCCCATCGGCGTGTGGACCCATCTGGCTGAAGACGCAAGAGGCCTGCGCGTCACCGGAAACCTCTTGCCTGACGTTGCCCTGTCCCGGGAGGCCGCAGCTCTTGTAGCAGCAGGCGCCTTGAGTGGGCTGTCCATCGGCTTCAGGGCGCTGAAGACAGCCGGTGGCGGTAGACGTCACGCCGGACAGCCCACACGTACTCTGGTCGAAATCGATCTCTGGGAGGTGTCGCTCGTCACCTTTCCGCAGGTGGAAGGCGCGCGCTTGCGCCTTTTGCCAAGCAGCTCTCATCCGATGCCGTCAAGGAGACCGCAATGAACACTCATGATCCCCACACCCCATCTCTGGAAACCAAGGCCGGTATCATCCCGCCAGTCGTTTCTGCAGGCGGAGAGGACGTCGCACGCACCTTCGACGAGTTCTTCCGCAGCTTCGAGAGCTACCGGCAGGTCAATGACGCCCGGCTTGCGGAGATGGAAGAACGCGGCAGTGCTGATGTTCTGACCTTGGAGAAGCTGGATCGTCTGGACGAAGCTCTGGACGTCACTCAGAGGCGACTGGACGATCTGACCCTGAAGAGCCGCCGTCCGGAACTCGGAGGGCAGATCGAGCGTGGGCAGACAAGTCAGGCGATTGAGCACAAGGCCGCCTTTGAAAGCTATGTCCGCACCGGCCGGGAGCAGGCCTTGCGTCCGCTTGAGGTCAAGGCCCTGAGCGCCTCGTCCGATCCCGATGGCGGCTACCTGGTGCCCGAAGAAACCGAAACAGGCATTCTGCGCCGTTTGTCCGAGGTCTCGCCGATCCGCGCCATCGCTGGCGTGCGTCAGGTCTCGGCAGCGACCTACAAGAAGCCGTTTTCGATCTCTGGACCGCAGACCGGCTGGGTCGGCGAAACGGCCGCCCGTCCTGAAACCTCGACGCCGACCCTCGCCGAACTGAGCTTCCCCGCGATGGAACTTTACGCCATGCCGGCGGCAACAGCGAGCCTGCTCGACGATGCGGCCATCGACATGGATGCCTGGATCGCCGAAGAGGTAGAGACCGCCTTCGCCGAACAGGAGGGCGCTGCTTTCGTCAATGGCGACGGCGTGAACAAGCCAACCGGCTTCCTGTCGGTTCCCCGCGTTGCGGAAACCGCCTGGGCCTGGGGCTCATTGGGAACCATCTCGACCGGAGAGGCGGGCGGCTTTGCAACGCTCGCTCCGGGTGACAAGCTCCTGGACCTGATCTATTCGCTCAAGAGCGGCTATCGCCAGAACGCCCGTTTTGTCATGAACCGGCGGACACAAGGGGCCTTGCGCAAGCTCAAGGACGGCGATGGCAACTACCTTTGGCAACCACCGGCCAGCGCAGGCGCTGCCGCCACCTTGCTGAACTTCCCTGTCACCGAAGCCGAAGACATGCCGGACATTGCCATTGATGCCCCGGCGATCGCTTTCGGCGACTTCCGTCGCGGCTATCTGATCGTCGACCGGATGGGCGTGCGGATCCTGCGTGATCCCTATTCCGCCAAGCCCTATGTGCTGTTCTACACCACCAAGCGCGTGGGCGGCGGCGTCCAGGATTTTGATGCCATCAAGCTCCTGACTTTCTCTTCGTAAAAATAGCAGTCGTCTTTTGGGTGATATTTTGTGCGCTGCGGCAAGCTTGGCAAAAGGCTGGGCTGCAATACCTGTGCATGCACGCAGTGAGTGCTTTTTTGTAACCCTCCCCACTTCGCCGGGTCCCGTTGACGGATCCGGCGTTTTTTTTGTTTCAGGCAAAGGATAACGCGATGACGTCCGTCGTTGTGACGCCGCCGGCCCTTGAGCCGGTGACGGTGGCCGAGATGCACAATCAGCTGCGGCTTGCCGGTGCCCAGGAAGAAGACCTCCTGTCCGGCTTCATTCAGGCCGCCCGTCAGCAGATCGAACGGGAAACCCGGCGTGCCTTGATCCGCCAAAGCTGGCGGCTCTATCTGGAGGCCTGGCCGATGGGCCGGATCGTGTCATTGCCGATTGCGCCTGTGCTCTCTGTCGACGAGGTCACGGTCTATGATCTGGACGGCGATGGTCATGTGCTTGACCCGTCCGAGTACACGCTGGACCGATCCTCGAACCCGGCACGCATTCGCATCGGCCTTGGGGCTGGCGTGCCCTCCGCGAGCCTGCTTGGGGTCGAGATCGATTTTTCCGCTGGCTATGGCGATACCGCTCAGGATGTTCCCGCGCCACTGCGCCAGGCAATTCGACTGCTGGCGGCGCACTGGTTTGAAAATCGGGAGGCAGGGACGGACCTTGCCATGACGAGCCTGCCCCATGGGCTCGACCGGCTGATGTCGGTGAACCGGGTGCTGCAACTGTGAGGGCGGGTGTCTACCGCACGCCCGTGGCGCTTGAGCAACCCGTGCACACATCGGCTGCCGATGGGTCGGCGAGCCTCGTCTATCTTTTTGCGGGCGACGATTTCGCCCAGATCAAGCCGCTTCGCCACAGCGAAGCGCTTCGCGGTGGTCGCCTCGAAGGCATCGCGACCCATCAGCTGCGCCTGCGCTACCGGGACGACGTCGCCGGTGGCTGGCGGATCTTGAGCGGTCCGCGTGCCTTTCGAATTCTGTCGACCACCGTGGCCGATGACCGTTCCAGGGAAATCACCTGTCTGGCAGAGGAGGAGGGGACATGAGCAACCATCCGCAACTGGCCCTGCGCGGCGCTCTGTTCAGTCGACTTGCCGTCGATGTGGCGTTGACCGACCTTATCGGCGCTGGGCGCATATTCGATGCCCCCCCAAGGGGACAGGCCTTTCCGTTTCTGGTGTTGGAAACACTTGGCGCGCGTCCCTTGCTGAACCTGCCCGAAGAAGGTCTTGTTCATGACCTCCGGCTTGCCGCCCTGTCGCGCAAGGCAAGCCGCGATGAAGCGCTCGCGATTATCGAGAGGGCTTCTGTGCTCGTGATGGAACCGGAACTGCTCCTTTCGGGGCACCGGCTTGTCGGACTTCAGGTGTCCGAGATGTCGTCGCGGCTCTTGCGTGATGGCCGCACATTCCGGGCCGAATTGTCGCTGCGTGCTGTCACCGAGCCTGACGCCTGACGCAGCTTTCAATCTTGCAACAAGGACATTTGCCATGACCGCACAGTCAGGACGAGATCTGCTGCTCAAGCTGGACCAGACCTCCAGCGGAAGCTTTGAAACTGTTGCCGGGCTTCGCACCCGCAGAATGGCGCTGAATGCGGCCACCGTGGACATCACCAATGCAGACAGCGCCGGGCGCTGGCGTGAGTTGCTGGCGCAGGCAGGCACACGAAGCGCGAGCCTTGCCGGCTCCGGTCTGTTTCGCGACCAGGCAAGCGACGCGGCTGTGCGTCAGATCTTCTTCGACGGGACCATCTGCCCCTGGCAGGTCATCATCCCCGATTTCGGCACGCTGGAAGGCGCGTTCCAGGTCACCGCGCTGGAATATGCCGGTCGTCACGATGGCGAAGTGACCTATGAGATCGCACTGGAATCGGCGGGGCCCATCACATTTACAGCCCTTTAGGAGGACAGCATGGCAAATCATCTTCGCGGCGAAATCAGCGCCTGTCTCGACGGCCGCAAATGGACCCTGGTCTTGACCCTAGGGGCACTGGCAGA
Source organism: Roseibium sp. (assembly GCF_039982295.1). Classification (GTDB taxonomy): domain Bacteria; phylum Pseudomonadota; class Alphaproteobacteria; order Rhizobiales; family Stappiaceae; genus Roseibium. The sequence continues at coordinate 27,082 of NZ_JBDWYP010000029.1, read as the reverse complement.
GCTGGAAAATGCCTTCTCATGCGACGATCTTCAGGCTCTGGTTGAGCGATTTTCAACTGGGCGCTTTTCCGCGCGGGATCTGATCAGGATTCTTGGGGCCGGATTGCGAGGCGCAGGCAACGATGTTTCCGATGATCAACTGGCCTTGATGACATCTGCCGGTGGCGTGTCCGGGTACGCCGCGATCGCCGCAGACCTCTTGCGGGTGACTTTCGGTGATGCGCAAGAGGAAGAGCTCAGTATGTCTTCCTCTAAGGGGGAGGCAGGCCAGAACCAGACCGCCCCTTTCCCTGGCGCGGGCTGATGCACGTCGCTTTTGCAAGCCTAGGCTGGTCACCAACTGTCTTTTGGTGCTCGACCCCGCGCGAACTGGCCGCAGCGCTGGGCTGGTCGAAAGCTGCAGCTGGGCTCGAGCGAAGCGCCCTTGAACGCATGATGAAACGCCATCCCGACCGGTAGGCAACAAAGGCACCTGAGATGACAGATGTTCAACTTGATGTTCCGCTGGAAGACCTTTCTGCATTTTCTCGGAAAATGCAGGAAATCACGCGCTCGGCGGACAGCTTTTCAACCGCGCTCACCGGTGGTCTCAAGGCGGCGCTCATCGATGGAAAGTCGCTTGAAGCCGTCTTTCGACAAATCGCTCTGACCACGTCATCCCGTTTGCTCGGGTCCGCGCTGAAGCCCTTGGAAGGATTGGCTGAAACGGCGTTCTCCAGTGCTTTCGGCGGACTGACGAATGGGATCACCGGCTCTGTGGCAGGTGCGTTGGGTGCCGTCACCCCATTTGCCAAAGGGGGCATCGTCGCGTCGCCGACCTACTTCGGTCTTGGCGGCGGCGGTGCATCTGGTGGGTTGGGATTGGCCGGCGAGGCGGGCGCCGAAGCGATCTTGCCGCTTGTGCGTGGCAACGATGGCAGGCTTGGCGTCAAGAACGGCACTGGAGCCGCGCAGCCGCGGGTCCAGATCAATGTTGCCACCCGGGATGCGGAAAGCTTTCGCCGATCCGAAACGCAGGTTTCCGCAATGGTGGCCCGCGCCGTCGGACGGGGACGGCGCGGGCTCTAACACCGGCCTGAAAAGGAGGGGCTCAGGAGCCGGTGTTCTCGCTCACCGCCAACATGGCAGCGATCTGGTCCTTGAGTGACAAACGCTTCTTCTTGAGGTCTTCCAACGTCTCGTCCGAGGCAGGTTCGACATCGGTCTCGATGCGGTGAATTTCGCGGTTGATGGCGTGGTATTCGTCTGAAAGCTTGACGAAATGGGCGTCATTTTCCTTGAGCGCATGCAAGGCTTCGCCGGCGTCGGGGAATTCTTCGTGCAGTTCGTGCGGTACGTGACTCATTTGGTCCTCCTTGAATGACGACCAACATGAAGAGGGTGCCTGCAAGCCACCTTGAGGCAGATCAATTACGGCCCCTTCGCAGGGAGAATTTGATGGTTTCTTTCTTGGATGAGTATTTCCCCTCAGGGGTGGCTTTTGGTGCGCTGGGGGGCCCGGAGCGGCGCACTGAAGTGGTGCTTCTGGCCTCTGGCCTTGAGGCTCGCAACGCGCGCTGGGCCGATAGTCGGCGGCGCTATGACGCCTCCACCGGGATCCGGTCTCTTACCGACCTCAGAGCTGTCCTGTCGCTGTTTGAAAGAGCGCGCGGGCGACTTTTCGGTTTCAGGTTTCGCGATCCCTTCGATCATTCGACCCGCGACGGCGCCGGTATGCCGACGGCCTTTGATCAGGTGATCGCTCAGGGTGATGGCGTCACTGACACCTTTGCCTTGATCAAGACCTACGGCAACGGCGAGGCGGCCTATGCGCGTGAAATCCGCCTCGCTGACCCTGCAAGTCTGAAGGTCGCGGTCGACGGCGTCGAGGTGACGGTCGGGGTCGATGCCTGGCTGGGCGCCGAGGCCGGAGAGCTTGTCTTCGCCTCTCCACCTGCCGACGGGGTCCAGATCTGCGCGGGCTTTTTTTTCGACGTTCCCGTGCGCTTCGACACGGATCGGCTCGAGGTGAGCCTGACCCATTTCGAAGCGGGCGACATTCCCTCGATCCCCCTGATCGAGATTCGGATCTGACTTCCGCGAAATAGGGCGCTCTCATGAAAGATATTTCATCCGAACTTGCTGGCCATTTGGCCGGCGGGGCGACGACGTTTGCCCATTGCTGGGTGGTCGCGCGCAAGGACGGTCAACGCATCGGTTTCACCGACCATGATCGATCTCTGACCGTCGATGGCCTGTCCTGCCAGTCACAAAACGGTCTCGAAACCAGCAGCCTGGCTGCCGGTCCAGGGCTTGCAACTGGCGGCGGTGAGGTCAGCGGTGCGCTCTCCTTGTCCGGTCTGTCCGATGATGATCTTGAGGCGGGACTTTGGGATGGCGCAAGCGTTGAGGTCCATCTGGTCAATTGGGCGGACCCGTCCCAGACGCAGCTTCTGCGCAGAGCCCGCGTCGGCGAAGTCAGCCGAAACGGCGATGCATTTCAGGCGGAACTGCGCGGGTTGTCCCATTTGCTCGAGGTCAAGCGTGGCCGGGTCTTCGCCAGGACCTGCGATGCGGATCTCGGCGATGGCCGCTGCGGCGTTGATCTGGCAGACCCGGCATATCAGGCCAAGGGAACGGTCACACTTACCGGCGATCTGGGCGAACTTGAGATCGCCGGCCTGTCTGCCTTTTCGTCAGGCTGGTTCAACGGCGGGCGGCTGGAGGTTCTGACAGGCGAACACGCGGGCTTTCGGTCCGAGGTTGCCGCGCATCGGGTGGAGGAAGGCGTCGCGCGGATCGGCTTGTGGCAAGCGCCACCGTCAAGCCTTGAGACGGGAACGCAGATACGCGTTTCCGCCGGATGCGACAAACAGGTCTCGACTTGCCGCGCAAAATTCGCCAACGAGCTGAACTTTCAAGGCTTCCCGCATATGCCCGGCACAGATTTCGTTCTCTCCTATCCGACCCGTAACACGGGCGAGAACGACGGTGGCGTCCTTGTCTCCTGACATCGCCAGAGTGCGTGCCGCAGCCCTGAGCGAGGCTGCGTCCTGGCTTGGAACGCCTTATCGGCATCAGGCCAGCTGCAAGGGCGCAGGGTGTGATTGCCTGGGTCTGCTGCGCGGCGTCTGGCGGGAGCTCTATGGCGCGGAGCCCGAACCCGTGCCCGCCTATCAGCCTGACTGGACAGCCTCTGGAAGGGGCGAGAGCCTTGTCGAGGCGGCAAGGCGTTGGCTGGTCGAACAAGCGCCGGACGTCGCTGTGCCTGGAGACGTTCTCCTGTTTCGCTGGAGGGACCATCTGCCTGCCCGGCACGTGGCGATCTTGAGCGCGCCCGGCCTGGTGATCCACGCCTATGAGCGCGTTGGCGTTGTTGAAAGTCCTCTCGTGCCGGCCTGGCGCCGGCGCATTGCCCATGTGTTTTCATTTCCGGAGCAAGCCCCATGGCAACCCTGATCCTGACAGCAGCCGGACAGGCACTGGGTGGCACAGCCGGAGGCCTTTTCGGCCTCGGTAGTCTTGGCGGCATTCTGGGCAAGGCTGCAGGCGCCGTCGCAGGGTCTGTCGTGGATCAGGGCTTGTTTGGCTCCTCAGCCACCGTGGAGACGGGCCGTCTGTCGGATCTCTCCGTCCAGGCGTCCAACGAGGGCGCCTCCCTGCCGCGGGTCTATGGCCGCGTGCGGCTGGCCGGTCAGGTCATCTGGGCGACGCAGTTTGAGGAAGAGGTTTCGGAAGAAAGTCAGGGTGCCAAGGGCGGCGGTTCGTCTACGACAGTGCGGTCCTATGCCTACTACGCCAACTTCGCCGTCGCATTGAGTGAAGGACCTATCAGCCGGATCGCCCGGATCTGGGCTGATGGCAAGCTGCTGGACACATCGGGCATAACCATGCGGGTCTATTCGGGTGCTTCGGATCAGGCTCCCGATCCGCTGATATCGGGACTTCAGGGCGACACCCCTGCTTATCGCGGAACAGCCTATGTGGTCTTCGAGCGTCTTGCTCTGGAGACGTTCGGAAACCGTCTGCCGCAATTGACCTTTGAGGTGATCCGGTCCGTTGAACGTCTTGAAACGGATATCCGGGCGATCACCTTGATCCCCGGCGCTGGCGAATTCGTCTACCAGCCGACCGCCGTCACTTCGACGCCGAGACCTGGCGTCACCGAAAGCCTCAATCAACATGTCACACAGGCGCCAAGCGACTGGGTCGCTTCCCTGGACGAGCTGCAGGCACTGTGCCCGAATCTTGAAAGCATCGCATTGGTGGTCGCCTGGTTTGGCGATGATCTGAGGGCTGCCCACTGCAGCATTCGCCCGAAAGTCGAGGAAAGCGTCAAATCCACGACCGGCGGCACCTGGTCGGTCGCGGGGCTGGGTCGAGAGGAGGCGGAGGACGTCTCCAGAATTGATGGCAAACCCGCATTTGGTGGAACACCATCGGACGCAAGCGTGATTGCCGCGATCAAGGACCTGAAGGACAGGGGTCTTCGGGTCATGCTTTATCCCTTCATCCTGATGGACATCCCTGAAGGTAACGGCTTGCCGGATCCATACGGCGGGTCGGAGCAGGCGGCCTATCCCTGGCGCGGCAGGATCGTTCCGGTCGGGGACACGGATCAGGACGCTACAGCCTTTTTCGGCGCGGCGAGTGCAAGCGATTTCTCGGTCTCCGGCGAAGCAATAGCCTACGGCGGCCCGGCCGAATGGTCTTATCGCCGTCATGTTCTGCACATGGCGCATTTGGCGAAAGCTGCCGGGGGCGTCGATGCCTTTTTGATCGGCTCGGAACTGCGCGGCCTGACAAGGGCGCAGACAACCTCGGGGACCTATCCGTTTGTCAGCGGCCTGATCGATCTTGCCGCCGAGGTCCGGTCGGTTTTGACTGCTGGCACTGATCTTTCCTACGCGGCCGACTGGTCCGAATATGGGGCGCATCAGGTGAGCTCTGGTGAGCTGAGGTTTCCGCTCGATCCGCTCTGGGCTTCTTCGAACATCGATTTTGTCGGCATCGACAACTACCTGCCCATGGCCGACATGCGCAGGGGCGGAGATCCATATGGCAACACAGACCCGCACGAGATCGAGATGCTCAAGGCGGGCATCGCCGGCGGTGAATATTTCGACTGGTACTACGCCTCGGAGGCTGACCGCCGAGCGGGCACACGAACGCCGATTTCAGATGGAACCTACAACAAGCCATGGGTTTACCGTGCCAAGGATCTGAGAGGTTGGTGGGAAAATCCTCATGTGGAGCGTTTTGGCGGTGTTGAAGCAAGCCTGCCAACCGATTGGGTTCCAGCCTCCAAACCGATCCGCTTCACCGAACTCGGCGTTCCGGCCATCGACAAGGGCGCAAATCAGCCCAATGTGTTCGTCGATCCGAAGTCGTCCGAAAGCGCGCTGCCGCATTTTTCAGACGGGACGCGCGACGACCTGATCCAGCGGCGTGCGCTGGAGGCTGCGCTCAGCTTTTACGATCCTGCAGACCCGGATTTCGAGGCCGAGCAGAACCCGGTGTCTCCGCTCTATGGCGGGCACATGATCGACAGCGCCAATATCCACCTGTGGACCTGGGATGCCCGGCCCTATCCGGCCTTCCCGTCCTATCTGGATGTCTGGTCTGATGGCGCTAACTGGCAGGTCGGGCACTGGCTTTCCGGGCGGCTCGGCAGCCTGACGCTGAAGGGCTTTCTGGAGCACTATCTGGAAGACGAGGGCATCGCCGCGCAAGACGTGTCGGTCGGCAATGTACCGGGAATCCTGGAAGGGATTGCTGTGACAGGGCCGGTGTCCAGTCGGCAGGTCATCGAACCGCTTCTGACGGCGTTTGGCGCGACGGCCTCCGATCGTGGCACAGACATTCGCCTGGAGGCGGCCCGGACCGACGTTGATTTGACCCTTGCTGCCGATGACCTGGTGGACCCGGACGCGGACAAGCCGGTTCTGTCGCGGACCCGGGCGCAGGAAAGCGAACTGCCGTCCGAAGTGCGCATTGGTGCTGAAGATGTGACGGCGGACTATCAGCGCCGGATGGTGACATCGCGCAGGCTCGAAGTCGGATCGCGCCAAATCGAGACGCTGGATCTGGCAGCGGTCAGTGCCCCTGAAGCGCTTCAGCAGGCTGCCGACCTTCGTCTTGCCCGGATCTGGGGAGAACGTGAACGCGCAGAGTTTGCCTTGTCGCCGGCCCGCCTTGATGTCGACCCAGGCGATGTCCTTGAGATCGCAAACGTGCCGGGCAAAAGTTTCTCGCCGCCGCTCAAGTTCCGCGTTGAAGCTATTGAGGACACGGATGTTCGCCGCATCGAGGCGGTGCGTGTCAGCAGCGCATTGGCGCCTGTCACCGCTGCACCGGATCCGGTCGTCAAGCCATTCAAGGACGTTGTGCCGGGAGTGCCGCATGGCTTCCTGATGGACTTGCCGGTTCTTTTTGAAGAGGATTCTGACGCTCCGGTGCGATTGGCTGCCTTTGCAAGCCCCTGGCCCGGAGCTCTAATGCTCATGCGGTCTGCGACCGGCAGTGGCTTCCAGCCCGTGTTGACCCTTGATCGTCCTGCAACGCTTGGTCACCTGGTCTCGGACCTTGCACCAGGGCCGCTTGGCCAGTGGGACCATGCAAATCACATCGACGTCGAGATCTACGGGGGGCTTTTGCAGGCGCGTTCTCAGGACGCGGTTCTGGCGGGCGCGAATGCCCTGGCTGTGCGGACAACAGGCGGTGGCTTTGAAGTCCTGCAGTTTGTCGATGCTGATTTGACCGGTGTCCGGACTTATCGGCTGACGACCCTGCTGCGTGGCCAGTCGGGAAGCGAGCCGGAGATGCGGGAAGGGGCGCTGGCGGGAGCTGAGGTCGTCCTTCTCGACGCAGCTACCGTTCCGGTTGTTCCACTTTCCTCTGACCAGCTTGGTCTCGAGCAGCACTACAGGTTGGTGCCCGCCGGACTTGCCGTCGATGATCCGTCTGCTCTGGCGTTTGTCCACGCGGCTTCGGGTCGTGGCGCCTTGCCGCTCGCCCCGGTCCATCTCAAGGCACGGCGGCAGGGCGACGACATCGAGATCAGCTTCATCCGCCAGACCAGGCGTGGTGGAGACAGCTGGGCTCAGGTGGAAGTGCCTCTGGGTGAAGAAAATGAGGCCTATGAGGTCGACATTCTTGGAGTGGACGGCGGGGTTCTCAGAACTCTCGTCACATCGGTCACTTCTGTTTTCTATCCGCTCACAGACGAAATCTCGGACTTTGGCGCTCAGGTGGCCGAGCTGAGTTTTGCCGTCTGCCAGCTGTCTGCCACGGCCGGGCGTGGCGTCCAAAGAAAGGCAACAAGTCATGTCTGAGACCCTTCGTTTTGCCCTGCCGCTTCTGGCGGCCGCGCAGGCGCAAAAGCATGTCACCCACAACGAAGCGCTGCTGACCCTTGATGCGCTGGCCCATTTGCTCCTCTCCTCCCGAAGCATCGCGGTGCCGCCCGCCGCCGAGGACGGTGCAGCGTATCTTGTCGCGTCAGGCGCCATGGGAGACTGGCTGGGCCGGGAGGGAGAGATTGCGCTCTGGCGCGATGGTGTCTGGCAGTTCCATTCGGCTTTCGAAGGATTGGTGGCCTTCGTGGCCGACGAAGAAGTCCTGATTGTTCTGACCGGTGGTGGCTGGAGGGACGTTGGTCCTCTGCTTGGTCCCGATCGTCTGGTCGCGCGCTCCGAAAATAGAGCAGAAACCCGGCTGGCGGTGCTGGAAGAAGAGCTTTCCAACCTTTCCGGTGCCTACGCCGAAACCAGCGCACTCATTCCGGACCGGGCCATTGTGTTCGGTGTCTCCTGCCGGACCGTCACGACCATCAGCGGTGCTGCGTCCTACGACTGCGGCTTGGCGGGAGAGACTTCGAAATTCGGCGGATCATTGGGCATTTCTGCCGGCGCCACCAATGCCGGTGTCATTGGTCCGAGTGCCTTTTACGCCCCAACCCAGGTCCGTTTAACCGCCAATGGCGGCAGCTTCACCGGCGGCACTGTGCGCGTGGCGGTGCACTGCCTTTTGCCGGTGGTGCCGCAGTCCTGACGGGCTGCACCTTACGAAATGACGGAAGGGAGATTTGCCATGCGGGTCAGTGAGAAAGGTGTCGCTTTCATCGCCGCGCACGAGGGCTTCGTTTCGCGCGGATATCTGGATCCGGCGGGCGTCGTGACAATCGGCTACGGGTTCACAATGCGCTCAACGGTTTTTGCCTCCTGGTGGCTGAAGCAGCACGGCAGTCCACTGAAAGTGGGAGACAGTCTGAGCCGCGAAGAGGCCAATCGTCTGCTGCTGACCCTGCTCGACGAAGAATACGCTCCGCCAGTCGAACGGGCGTTGCCTCACCTGGATCAGACCCAATTCGATGCCTGTGTGTCGGTTGTCTACAATCTGGGGCCACGGGCCTTGACCTGGAAATGGGCCAAAGCCCTGAAAGCTGGAAAGGACGCCCTGGCAGCACAGCTTCTTGCCAGGACGGGGACGACCGCAGGTGGACGGCGTCTGCCAGGTCTCGTCCGCCGCCGAAAGGACGAGGCTGATCTGTTGCTGGATGGCAGCTATGGCTCCTTTGCGATTGGCCCTCAGGCGACCGGGTCACTGTCCGCTGATATCGACCAGGCTCTGAAGCTGGCGCAGAAGCACCTGGCGCACTTGGGCTATCGGCCCGGTTCTGCAGATGGTCTGGATGGACCAAGGACGCGCCGTGCCGTTCTCGCCTTTCAGCGCGATCATCCCCCTCTCACCATCGACGGACGCGTGGGGGCGGCCACGCGGGCGGCTTTGCAGCGCAAGATCGAACAGGGAACGAGCCACCGGGCCTCGGGACTCACCTGCGCTGGAACTGCCGCGGCGCTGCGTACAAGCGGTTTCGATTGGGAACGGGTGCTCATTGTCGCCGGGGTGGTTCTGGCGCTGAGCTTGCTCGCCGGACTGGCCTGGCGCTACCGGGGGAGGCTGTTGTCCTGGATGCGTCGGAAGGCGGTGATGGTTCATCTGGTGCCCGCTCAGAGCCACTAACGTCAATTTCCCCTTGCAACGACACGGAAATTCCGACCTGGAAAAGGAGCGAGAAATGTCTGGCTGGAAAACCCTTCTGTTCAATGGCGGCGTTGGCATTCTGGTCGCCATCGCGCAATTGGTTGAACACGTGAGTGTTGTCGAATGGAGTGAGATCCTGCCGGCGGACATGACACCCTGGGTCATCATTGCGATCGGGATCATCAACATTCTGCTGCGTCATGTCACCAGGGGGGCTGCCGGCTGGAAGGTGAAAAGGGATAAGGCATGATTGCGGCGTTTCTGACCTGGTTGTCCGGGTCCGTGCTGGAAAGCTTGCTGGCCTACGCCAGACAACGTCTCGACAGCAGAACCGGGCAGGACCGGATCGCCGCGGAGTTGGCGGCTGAAGAAATCCGGGCGGAAATTGCAGCTCGCAGCGAAGCCCGTAAGATTTTGTTGGCGGAAAACGGCCAGTTTTTCTCGGCGGGACGGCTTGGAAGACTGGCCTTTGTTCTGCCGCTCGGGCTCTGGTGGGCCGCAGTTTGCCTCGACAGTGTCTTTCATTTTGGTTGGAAAATCGCCGAGGTTCCGGTTCTGCGCGATTGGGGCGGCGCAATCATCACCAGCTTGTTTCTGGTCGATGGCGTCAAGAGCATCAGCCGGTCGGTCCGGGCAAAATAATTGCGCGTGCCTGACACGCTCCTGACAGAAGGCTGTCAGGAGGCCTGTGCGACTGTCCGCCTGTTGTTTTTGACAGGAGAGACGAAAATGAGCTTTCAACCTGATGACTTCACGGTCTGGATGGAATTGCCGGTCACCGACCTCGACAGGTCCATCGCTTTTTATAATGAGGTCTTTCAGACCGAACTGAACAAGATCGTCGACATGGGACCTAATCCAGTGGCGATGTTCCCTGCCAAGAAGGATGGCGTGGCTGGGCATCTTTATCCAGGCACGCCGCCTGCAAAAGGAACCGGCCCGACCATCCATCTGATGTGCCCGGACACACTTGAGGCAACCATGGAACGGCTGGCGAAGGCCGGCGGTGAAGTGGTTTCGGACCCGATTACCATTCCGGATGGCCGTTTCACCTACTGCCTTGACCTTGATGGCAATTCCATCGGACTTTTCAGCCGCTGAGGAGCCCTATGATGAGACGAGCCGACCGCCTTTTCCAAATCGTGCAATATCTGCGCGGCGGTCGGCTTGTCCGCGCACGGCAGCTGGCCGAATGGCTGGAAGTGTCCGAGCGCACGATTTACCGAGATATTGCGGACCTGCAGGCTTCGGGCGTGCCGGTCGATGGCGCCGCCGGCGTTGGGTACATCCTGCGCTCGGGCTTTGATCTTCCGCCACTGATGTTTTCCCGGGACGAGATCGTGGCACTGATTGCCGGAGCCCGTCTTATCCGTGCATGGGGCGGCGCCGAAATGGCGCGAGCGGCCGAAGAGGCCCTGATCAAGATCGACGCGGTTCTACCTGACCCGATGCGCGAGCGTACAAGCTCCGTTGAAGTTCATGCCATTGCGCCGGAAATGACACCAGAGGTTCGCGAGCGGATTGATGTTCTGGAGGCTGCAAGCGATGGCCGCAAACGGTTGATTCTTGCTTATCGTGACGGAGAGAACCAATCGTCAGAGCGCACGGTGCGCCCGCTGGGCTTGTGGTTTTGGGGTAAGGTCTGGACGTTGGTCGCCTGGTGCGAATTGCGCAGCGACTTCCGCATGTTTCGCCTTGATCGGATCGATACGATTACCGACCTGCAGAGCAGCTTCCGCCACGAACCGGGCAAGACGCTCAAGGACTTCTATCGCGGCATGGAAGAGCAAGGACATCACCGGAGGTGATGTTAGGGGTCCATGCTGGATGCCGGTTCGGCCGACGCGAAGTTCATGCCCCGGATCTCCCGCAGGAGTTTGCGTTTCATGGCCGCACGATAATTGGCGAAGCCTTTGGCCACTTCGACAAAGGCGCCCGGGCCCCGGATGACCTTATCCCGATAGTAGGCGACCGGATCGGGATCGGCTCCGGCGATCGCCAGACCATTCACCGTGATGCCGTCAAAGGGAAATGCCCCGTAAGCCTTGTCGGCGCTGAACCCCTCGTTGTTGATGCCGTCACCGGCCACGTCCACAACCTTGCGCGCGCAGGGCTCCGGCACTTTTGCCAGATGAACCGCGGCAAAGCCCAGGGCGTATCCAAGGGCTGTCGGAAACTCGGTGTAGCCTCTGTCGGAGGCCGCAAGGTCTGCCGCCGCAGCTGAAATGCTGTCATCGCTCTCTAGGAATCGCCAGTCGATCTGAACATGCTGCTGATAGCGCCCGCTCCATTCGAAGCTGGAGAACCAGATACCGCCCAGGCTCTGGATGGCCCGGCGTACATCTTCATCTTTGAGTGCGCCGGAGAGGCCTTCAAGCTGGAATGTGTGCTCTTGCGGACTGACACTTGATGATCCGTCCATCGCAACGACAAGGGCCAGAGCGCAGGCCGACGCTGGGGCAGGTAAGGCCAGAAGGGTCGCGGTCAAAAACGTACAAGCGCCGCGTCTTTTTGTTTTCCCCAGCATCACCTGGCCTTTCTGTTCAGCGTTCTTGACGATTTTCAACATGTTGCCGAAAAAATCGTCGTGCCGAAAGGCTTGTTCCGTCATTCATGTCGTGTTCAGCTGGCTCTTGCTAGAAAACGATCAGATAAGACGTGATAGACGTCGGTTGTGCGGCGAGTGAGGCGGACGGTATGCCTCTCCACAGCGCCCGACCCTGGAAGCCCGAAGGTGGTACTTTTGAAACGTGTTTTTGCCCTTCTTGTCCTGACCCTGCTGACGGCGGCGCCTGCCAGCGCGCAGTGCCTGTCCCAGGGCGAGGCGCGTCAGGCGGTTGCGAGCGGCAAGGCTGCGTCGCTCGGCTCGATGAAATCGGCTGCGGGCGGGGAAATCGTCAAGGCGCAGCTGTGTATTGAAGGTGGCCGCTATGTCTATCGGTTGTCGGTTCTGGTCGGCGGCAAGGTGCAGACCAAGGTGCTGAACGCCAGCCGCTGACTTTATTGATTTTGGAACGACAGGATTTCAGATGCGCTTGCTCGTGGTGGAAGATGATGCCGACCTCAATCGTCAGCTGGTAACGGCGCTGGGCGAGGCGGGCTATGCGGTCGACACGGCGTTTGACGGCGAGGAGGGGCACTTTCTCGGCGACACGGAGCCCTATGATGCGGTTGTGCTCGATCTCGGCCTGCCGAAGCTCGACGGTCTGTCCGTCCTGGAGACCTGGCGCCGAGATGGCAGGGCCATGCCGGTTCTCATCCTGACCGCCCGCGATCGCTGGTCGGACAAGGTGGCCGGAATAGATGCTGGTGCCGACGACTATGTCGCCAAGCCCTTCCACATGGAAGAGGTTCTGGCCCGCGTACGCGCTTTGGTGCGCCGGGCCGCCGGTCATGCATCCAATGAAATCACATGTGGCCTTGTTCGTCTTGACCTGAGAGCAGGGCGCGTCACGCATGATGGCAACCCCGTCAAGTTGACCTCTCACGAGTATCGCCTGCTGTCCTATCTCCTGCATCACCAGGGCAAGGTCATCTCGCGCACGGAACTGACCGAGCATCTGTACGAGCAGGATTTCGATCGAGATTCCAACACGGTGGAAGTGTTTGTCGGTCGTTTGCGCAAGAAGATCGGCGCGGACATGATCGAGACGATTCGCGGGCTTGGTTACCGCTTGGGCGCACCCGTTGACGAGTGAGCCTGTACAGGGCGGAAAACCCGCCGGAGCAGGACGCAAGCCACGTTCCCTTTCCGGGCGCCTTGTTGTCGTCGCGGCCGTCTGGTCCGTTCTTGCGCTGGCAGTCGCGGGTTTCATTCTGGTCGGACTTTATCAGGCTGCCAGCGAACGGGCGTTCGATGCCCAGCTTGATGTCTATGTGAAGTCCATTCTGGCCGAGATGGTCCCCGATCCGGCTGCGGGCGAAAGTGCGCCTGTCCGTGAGCCCAAGGGCGTCGGAGAGCCCAGGTTCTCGCTGCCCTTGTCGGGCTGGTACTGGACGGTTGCCGAGGCTGCAAATGGCGAAAAGATTCGCTTCGCTTCTCTTTCGCTGGTCGGCGACCCGCTTGATGTCGAGCCGCTTGGTTCCGCGGAAAATCGCAGTTCCTTCGGTACGGGGCCGGGCAACGAGGAGGTCCGGGTGCGCCAGCAACGTATCGGGCTTGGCAGTGCGGAGTTCATCATAACAGTTGCTGCCGAGACCGCGGGTTTCCGTGCCGATGTGCGTGACTTTGCAAATCAGGTGGTTCTGACGCTCGTGGTCATTGGCGCCGGTCTTGTCGGTGCGGTGTTCCTTCAGGTGCGCGTTGGTCTCAGGCCGCTCGTGCGTCTGAGGACCTCTCTTGGCGAGGTGCGGCGCGGTGAAGCCGATGAGATTGACGAGAACCTGCCGGTCGAGCTCGCGCCACTGGCGGTGGAACTCAACGCCCTGATCCATTCCAATCGCGAAATCGTCGAACGTTCGCGAACCCATGTGGGCAATTTGGCCCATGGCCTGAAAACACCCTTGAGCGTGATTTCAAATGAGGCGCGGACAGCAGCCGGGCCATTTGCTGACAAGGTCGGCGAACAGGCGGAAATCATGTCGACCCAGATCCAGCATCATCTGGAGCGCGCCCGCATGGCGGCTCAACGACGCGTCATCGGCGTCTCCTGCGAGGTCGAGCCGATCTTGTCTCGCCTGACGCGGGCCATGTCCAAGATCTACCGGGAGCGGGATGTCGAGCTTGAAGGCGCCATGCCTGACGGCCTGAGATTTCGGGGGGAACAGCAGGATCTGGAAGAGCTGGCGGGAAACCTGCTCGACAACGCCTGCAAGTGGGCAAATTCCCGGGTGGTCGTCCATGTTCGTCAGTTGCAGCACGGCGAGGCGACGCGCGAGTTGTTCGAACTGGCCGTGGAAGACGACGGCCCGGGCTTGTCGCAGGAAGAGCGCCGTGAGGCTGTGAAGCGTGGCCGACGGCTGGACGAGACGGTGCCTGGAACTGGGCTTGGTCTCTCCATTGTTGCTGATCTTGCAGGGCTTTACGGCGGACGTCTGGAGCTGGACCGCGCCGAGATCGGCGGCTTGCGGGCGCGGCTGATCCTGCCCTCAGTGTAACATTCCGTTACGCAATTGTGACCTCTGTCACGGTCTTTGCCCTGTCGTAGGCGTAGTTCCGCCATAAAAAATGCCTATAAGTGTAAAGATCAGACTTGATTCATTTCCAGGGCCATCGTCTCGAGGGTCCAAGGCGTCATGACGACGGAGCGATAAATGCGGGTTCGTACTCTTTCATGCCTCATTCTGCTGGCGGTCGGTCTTGCTGCCTGCAGTTCCGCCCCCGGTGGCAGTCAGGGGACATGGGGAAGCCAGTTCGGTGCCAGCACCTCCGGTGTGGCAGAAGACGAAGCCAGCACGGCAATCGCTGTTCTTGTGAACAACGAATTCGGCCAATCCCTCGAAAGCTCTGATTATAAGGCCGTTGCGGAGGCCCAGAAACGGGCGCTGCGCGCACGTGCCAACGGCGTTGCCGTCTCCTGGCAAAATGAGGAAACCGGTCGCAGCGGCCAGGTTCGTCCCGGGCCGGTTTATCAGGTCAACGACACATCCTGCCGGGAATTTACCCACGAGATGATCCTGAATGGCGCGGCTCTGACCTCGCGCGGTACGGCGTGTCGTCAGGAAGACGGGTCCTGGAAAACGCTCACCTGACTGCTGCACAAACGCCGGGGAAATTGCCTGCTGGCCGCGCTTTCATGATTTACCAAACGTTATTCGAGCGATAGTGCGAGTTTCCCCTGCGCCCAAGGGAATGCTACGCGAGTGACACGACGCTAAAGCCTGCGCTGTAGGCTCCTTGAGAGCCTCTCCCTAAGTTACTGTCACCGAATACATTTCCCGCTGCCCGGTTGCAACGCGGTCGCGGTTTCTCAACCTTTGTTTAAAGGTCTGCAGATATCGTCCGGTCTGGGCGGCGCACGTTTATGTCAGCGGAAGATGTCAGAAACCGAGATTGTTACCAACAAGATACGAAGGTATTTGCAAGAGCTCTCTCCGCGGGCTGTGGAAACACTTGTGCGGAATCTGGAGCGTGCAAAGAAATCCGGTTCTGCCGACGCTCATATTGAATTGATACTCGCGGCGTCGCTAGATCTTCTTCGAAAACCTGATCCACAACTTGACGATTTGCCGCGCGGTGTCCTGCGCCGCAATCAGGTTCAGCGTCTTTTCTTCACACCGCTTGACGAGTTCCTGATCAACGAACACCTGCCGACCAAACAGGAGGGCCGTGTCAATCGCGCGGTTCTCAACCGTGTCTGGCAGTGGATCGGCCGCGATGTCCTGCCAGGTGACGTCAAACGCGTGCTGGACCAGGCCGAACAGGACACCATCAGCGAAGAGCGGATGGAAACGTTGGTCAAAAGCCTGCGCAAGAGCTCTGTCGAGGCCGTCGGCGATGTCCTTCACAAGATCGAGATTTCCGACAAGGACCGCCGCCGTCTCGGCATGGAAGTGGGCGGAGAACGCGGTATCGATGAACTCAAGGACATCAACAAGATTTTTGCTGCCGAAGGCTGGTTGATGCCATTCCTGAACGCAGTGCCTGAAAGCCTTGACGAGGCCGGTCTCAAGACCGGAAAGGGCGTTCTAAAACTGGTTGAAAAGGCGTCGACCCGTTTTCCTGATCATATCCCGGTCGTTGCTGCGGCTCTTTTGGAACGTGCGGACACACCTTCTGCCCTATGCTCTCTTGCCGGACGTCTGGCGCGAACTGACGATGCCAAGGCCATTGGCAACTCAAAGTTTTCTCCCTTCGTCGATGTGGTGCTGAGCGAAGCCGAACGGTTGAACATCCTTGCTCACGAGCACCGCAACAATAATCCGGATCCTGTCGCGTTCTCCCAGGCCTTGTCAGAGTACCACAGCCTGGTGCGGGGCGTTGAACTCGACATGGACCTGTCCCACGCCGGGAAGTGGCAAAAACGTCTGTCGGCGACCAAGAAGGACATTTCGGAGATTGTCACGAGCGAATTGCAAAATGCGCATGGTGCGGTCCGGCGCTCACTGATGATCCCCGGCTTTGATGAAGCCGGAGAACTTGATCAGGACCAGACTGTTATCGACGATGCTGTTCGGGCGCTTCGGGTGGTTGTCATGGTCCGTAATGCCTCGCAGACCTTTGCAGTCAACGACATCGGCAAGCGGACGCGGCAGGCGGTCGAGCAAACCCTAGAAATCCTGACAAGGTCGCTGATCAGCGAGCTTCACAAGACGGATGGCAAGGCGAGGGAAGCTCATCTTGCTGCGGTCGATGTGGCCATTATGCTGTCGGAGATTTACTTTGGCGGCGAGTATGCACAGCAACTTCGTCGAAGCCGACAGACAGCCTTGAGCACCAAGATCATAGCAAAGGCTGAAACCCTTGCGCCTGGCCCTGCCAAAAAGGCCGCCGTCGGGCAGATGCGCCGGCAGTAGATTTCTGCCTCGGCCTACCTTCTGCGCCAGTCTTTCCGCGACGGCTGGTCACATAGTCTTGCGCTTGCCTTCCTGACGCGGTCGCGCTCTATAGTGCTCCATGATGTTCTGGATCCTGATTGCCGTCATGACGGCTGCTGCCGCCCTGTCGATCCTTGTGCCACTGGCCCGCAGTGCGCGCGCGGAAGAAGCCGTGGAGGCCGAGCAAACCGCCGACACGGCAGTTTATCGCCAGCAACTTGCAGAAGTTGACCGGGATCTCGAGCGCGGATTGATCGAAGCCGAAGCCGCCGTTGCCGCGCGAACTGAAATCTCCCGTCGCCTGTTGGCCGCCGATGAACGCCGGCATGGCAGTGAGACCGGAAGCAAGAGTGGTGCATTGCTGCGCGTTGCCATGGTCACCGCGCTCGTCGTCCTGCCGCTTGGTTCCTTCGGGCTCTATCTGTATCTCGGGTCGCCTGATCTGCCCGATCAGCCGCTTTTCGCGCGCCTGTCGGAACCGGCGGAAAACCAGTCGGTCGACGTACTTGTCGCCCGCGTCGAACGGCACTTGTCAGAAAATCCGCAGGACGGCCAGGGCTGGAGTGTTGTGGCGCCCGTCTATATGCGCATGGGCAATCCGAAGGCGGCGGCCAACGCGTACGCCAACGCAATCCGTCTTTTGGGCGCGACAGCCCAACGGGAAACGGACTTCGGCGAAGCTCTGACCGTTGCCAATGACGGCATCGTTAGTGTCGATGCCCGCGCTGCTTTCGAGCGCGCCGTTGCGCTTGAGCCGGACGCCGTCAAACCCCGTTTCTTTCTTGCGCTTGCCCTTGGTCAGGAAGGCAAGTCAGAAGAGGCAATTGCCTCCTGGTCATCCCTTCTTGAGGGCGCTGACCCCGGTGAAGCCTGGGTTCCTGTCGCTCAGGCGGAACTTGCCAAGCTTGGCGGAACGCAGATGGCAGGCCGGCTTGGGTCAGGGGAGGTTCTTCCCGGGCCAAGTTCTGAAGACGTTGCAGCTGCAAGCGACATGACGGAGCAGGACCGCACAGCCATGATCTCCGGGATGGTCGAGGGACTGGCTGAGCGGCTCGATGATACCGGGGGGACTGTTGACGAATGGCTTCGGCTGATCCGGGCTTATACCGTTCTGGACGAAGGTGATAAGGCGGCGGCGGTGCTGACAAAAGCCCGAAAAGTGTTTGCAGAAGATACTTCGTCCTTGGGACGGATCAATGAAATGGCCGAAAAGGCAGGTATAGAAGGCTCCTGAGGGGCAGAGCTTTCGACTACGAGGAAACGGACGCAAACATATGACAAGAAAACAAAGGCGCCTGACCATGATCGGGGTCGCCGGAGCCGTTTTGGCGGTTGCGGTCGGTCTTATTCTGTTCGCGCTGAACGATCAGATCGTCTTCTTCCAGAGCCCGACAGACATTGCCGAAAAGGCGATCCCGCCTGGCCAGCGCATCCGTCTTGGCGGCCTGGTCGAGGAAGGTACGGTTGTGCGTTCCGATGATGCCAATGTGTCTTTCAAGGTAACCGACACGGTCAATTCCGTCGCCGTCACCTACAAGGGCATTCTTCCCGATCTGTTTCGTGAGGGGCAGGGCGTCGTGACAGAAGGTGTGATCGATGCGCGAGGCGTCTTCGTTGCCGATAACGTGCTGGCCAAGCATGACGAAAATTATGTGCCCAAGGAAGTCGCGGAGGCGCTCAAGGAACAGGGCGTCTGGCAGGGAGAATGACCCTTTCCGCCCATGCTGAACCTGTTGTCGGCAAGCTAGAAACGGGAACGTGAGAACACGCCATGATCGTTGAACTTGGACATTATGCTCTCGTATTGGCTTTTGCGCTGTCGCTCATCCAGTCGGTGCTGCCAATGGTTGGTGCTGTGCGCGAGGACAGCCGGCTTATGGCGATCGCTCCGCCTGTATCGGTCGCTCTCTTTATGCTGGTCGCGGTGTCTTTTGCCGCGCTGACGGTTGCCTACCTGTCTTCGGATTTTTCTGTCGTAAACGTTTGGGAAAACTCTCACTCTGCCAAGCCGCTGATTTACAAGATCTCCGGTGTCTGGGGCAATCACGAGGGCTCTGTCCTGCTCTGGGTCCTGATCCTGGTGTTCTTCGGTGCGCTTGTCGGGTTCTTCGGCACCAACATTCCAGCGTCGCTTCGTGCTGCGACCCTGGCTGTGCAAAGCTGGGTCACCGCAGGCTTTATCCTGTTCATTCTGGCCACCTCCAATCCCTTCAACCGGATTGTCCAAGCGCCGCTTGAGGGCAATGGCCTCAATCCGATCCTTCAGGATATCGGCCTCGCAATCCATCCGCCGCTGCTCTACATCGGTTACGTCGGCTTCTCGATCACCTTCTCCTTCGCCGTTGCTGCCCTGATTCTGGGGCGGCTTGATGCAGCCTGGGCGCGGTGGGTGCGGCCCTGGACCCTTCTGGCGTGGGTGTTCCTCACCGCCGGCATCGCGATGGGATCCTACTGGGCCTACTATGAGCTCGGCTGGGGTGGCTGGTGGTTCTGGGATCCGGTCGAGAACGCCTCCTTCATGCCATGGCTCGCAGGCACCGCTCTCTTGCATTCTGCCATCGTCATGGAAAAGCGTGATGCGTTGAAGGTCTGGACCGTCCTCCTCGCAATTTTCACCTTCTCGCTTTCGTTGCTGGGCACCTTTCTCGTGCGATCGGGCGTGTTGACCAGTGTCCATGCCTTCGCGACGGATCCGGAGCGCGGCGTCTTTATCCTCGTGCTTCTGTGTCTCTTCATCGGAGGCTCGTTGACGCTTTATGCCTGGCGAGCGCCAATGCTCAAGCAGGGCGGTCTGTTCGCGCCGATCAGCCGTGAGGGCGCGCTGGTCTTGAACAACCTCTTCCTCACGGCCGCGACCGTCGCCGTTTTCGTCGGGACGCTCTATCCGCTTGCTCTGGATGTCATCACCGGTGAGAAGATTTCCGTTGGCGCGCCATTCTTCAACCTCACCTTCGGGCCTTTGATGATCCCGCTGCTGATTGCAGTGCCGTTTGGGCCGGTTCTGGCTTGGAAACGCGGTGATCTGCTTGCAGCCAGCCAGAGGCTTTATGCGGCCTTTGGCATTGCCATCCTAGCCTGTCTCTTCACGCTTTGGCTTTGGGGCCTGGAGCGTGTCTTGGCGCCTCTTGGCGTCGGCCTCGCTGTCTGGGTCATGACCGGTGCCATCGTCGAGATCCTGACGCGAGTGAAACTCTTCGAAGTTGGACTGTCTCGAGGGTTCTCGCGGCTGAAGGGCTTGCCGGGCTCTGCCTGGGGCACGTCCATCGCTCACTTCGGCGTCGGCGTGACGGTTCTGGGCATTGTCACCGCATCCGCATTCCAGGAAGAGCGGATCCTGACAATGAAGCCGGGCGAAAATGTCGAACTCTCCGGCTATGAGCTGACCTTTGATGGCGTGGTGCCACGCAAGGGACCGAACTACCGCGAGGACGTCGGGCATTTCACCGTGCGGACCGGCGGCACCATCGTTGAGAAGATGGAGCCGTCCAAGCGGCTTTATACAGCGCGCCAGATGCCGACCACGGAAGCTGCGATCATGACCTCATGGTTCTCGCAGCTCTATCTTTCCCTTGGCGAGGGACGTGACGACGGTGCGGTGGACGTGCGTGTCTACTTCAAGCCGCTTGTGACGTTAATCTGGATTGGCTGCATGATCATGGCCTTCGGCGGGCTGGTCTCCATTGCCGACCGCCGCCTTCGCGTCGGGGCACCCAAACCGGCGCGGCGTGCCGCGCCGTCCCCTCAGGCTGCGGAGTAGACCAGATGAAGCTCAAGTCCTTCTTTGTGGTCTTCGCCCTGGCGTTCATCTGGCTCGGTTCGGCCTTGGCGGTTGCACCTGACGAGGTGCTGGACGATCCCGTCTTGGAGGCGCGTGCCCGCGCACTGTCGGCCAATCTGCGCTGTATGGTGTGTCAGAACCAATCGATCGACGACAGCGATGCGCCTCTGGCCAAGGATTTGCGGGTTCTGGTGCGCGAGCGCCTTGTCGCCGGCGACAGCGATGCCCAGGTCATGGATTATCTGGTGTCACGCTATGGCGAATTTGTCCTGCTGAAGCCGAGGTTTGCCTGGCACAATCTGGTGCTTTGGGCAGCGGGTCCTGTCGCCCTTCTGGCTGGCCTTGTGGGTCTCTTTCTCGCAATCCGCCGCCGAAAGAGTGGGGTGTCGGAGACCGTGCCGAAGCCCTTGAGCGACGAGGAGCAGGCCCGTCTCGACAGGCTTCTGCAAGAACCTAAAAGTTAGCAGGATTGACGCTTCACAAGAGCCCTAGGCCGCTTCGCCGTTTACGGAAGTCAACTTGTACTTCATCAGTTCAAGCAGCCGCTTGGCATCGGTCGGATCAAGAACGTGGTAATTGGTCAGCCATTTGTTCCCGGTCGATGGTGGGAACTTCAGATGATGACACCGACATGTGCAAATGCCCGAGTAGGAGGTGTCGTCAATGTTTGACGCCCGGCAGAGTGTTGCGATGCCGGACGAATCGAAGCGGTTCATCAGGCTCAGAACATGCTTGTGTTCCAGGCCCGAGACCACCGAGAGCATCAGGGTGATGTCGTAGAGGTTCTTTTCCATCGCCATCTGCGAGATGGCCTTGGTCAGGGTTACCTGGCCTGACTTGATGCCCATCATCCACTGTCGGACAGCAATGCGGACCTCTTTCTTTTCAATCGGCGGGCCCGTCATGGCCTCGCTTTCGTCCTTGAACAGATCCTCAAGCAGCTGCTCGTTGGACTTGCGCAGATGGCGTACCTTTTCGCCCATCTGTTTCGGCAATTCCTTGACGACTATCTCGAAGTCTTCTGGCGTCATTTCGGCGCCGAGATTGAGCGCCAGGGACTTGTGAACGGCCTTGCCGCCGCGGTCGATAAGTTTCTTGGTCAGCCGACTGCTGAGATGATCACGCTTGGCGATCTCCAGCATGTGTTCCTGACTGGTTTCCGAAGCAAGTGTGAGAAGGTCACTCTCTTTCAGGGATTTGGATTCGGCGATCATCCTGCGGGCAATGGGCAGATCGTCCCGGGCGACCTTGGCCGCCAACACTGACGAGGTCGCATCGACATCAGTCAGGCGGTCGGAGATCTTTTGGCGTTCTTCGGCCGGAAGCTTGTCGTAGACACCTTCCAGAATCCCGTTGTAGGTCCCGATTTCTTCGCGTCTTTGAAGGCGTGCTCTCTCGACAAACTGCGTTGTCACGTGTTCGACAAGCTTCTTTTGCTTGTCGCTAGAGATGTCCTTTGCCTGTTCTATAAGAGAATCGAGCATGATCCGACCAGTTCCAATCTAGTCTTGAGTGTAGATTCGAAAATCTTCACAATTGGATAAAATAGCGTTCAAAGATTGGTAATTTTTGCAATCATCGTGTGGCCCGTCGGAGACAGTCGCACGACTGACCAGGGGGCACATTTTCGTTATGTGCAATTGACTTGCGACCTCGAGATCGCGACTTATTTCAAGGCCAGATTTGCAGCGGGCTGGATGTTCCGCATGTCAAAATTGCGAGGGAACATGGCAAACAGGGCACGGAAGCTGGAGTTTGAAGGGGCACACGGCGTAAAGCTGGCGGCGCGCCTTGATAGGCCGACCGGAGATGTGCGTGCCTTCGCACTCTTTGCGCATTGTTTCACCTGTTCCAAGGATATCGCTGCCGCGCGTCATATTGCCGAAGCCTTGATTGCCGAAGGCATTGGCGTTCTGCGGTTTGATTTTACAGGTCTGGGAGGAAGTGGCGGGGATTTTGCCTCAACCGACTTTTCCTCCAATGTCGAGGATCTGAAACATGCAGCTGCTTTTCTGACCGAGCACTATCAGGCGCCGCAATTGCTGATCGGGCACTCCCTTGGTGGCGCCGCTGTTCTGGCGGCTGCGGGCGACTTGCCCGAAGTCCGTGCCGTGGCGACGATCGGGGCGCCCTCTGATGTCGGTCATGTCCTGAAGAATTTCGAAGGATCGCTTGATGCCATTCGCGAGCAGGGCGAGGGGAAGGTCATGCTCGCCGGCCGAGAGTTCACAATTCGCAGGGAATTTGTCGAGGATGCCACCGGCCAGGTCCTGTCCCGGAAGATCGAAAGCCTCGGCAAGGCGCTCCTGGTTATGCATGCACCTGGAGACGAAACGGTTGGTATAGAAAATGCCACCGAGATCTTCGTCGCGGCCAAGCACCCCAAGAGCTTCGTGTCGTTGGACACGGCAGATCATTTGCTGAGCGATGGAGCGGATGCGGCCTATGCGGCCCGTGTCATCTCGGCCTGGGCAAACCGGTATCTGGATGCGTCGCCGCAGGCCGCTGTCGGCAGGACTGGCGAGGGTGTCGAAGTGGCCGAGACGGGCCTTGGCAAGTTTCAGGTGGCTGTCACCAGTGGGGCGCACAGGTTGATTGCGGATGAGCCGACAGGTGTCGGCGGTCTCGACAGCGGACCTTCGCCCTACGATTTGCTGTCCAGCGCCCTGGGAGCCTGCACGGTCATGACCCTGCGCATGTATGCCGACAGGAAGGGCCTGCCGGTCGAGCGCATTTCGACGACCGTTGTCCATGGCAAGGTGCATGCGGCTGATTGCGAGGATTGCAGCGAGGCGCATCGTGGTCAGTCCGGCCGTGTCGACCGGTTTGAACGCAGGATCTCCGTCGAGGGCGACCTCGCTCCCGAAGTCCGGGAAAGATTGCTGGAAATCGCCGACAAATGCCCCGTGCACAAAACCCTTGAGACCGGCGCGGCGATTGTGACCAAGGCGGTCGATCCCTAGGAGATCGGCCTGACTCAAGTCAGGCGGTTTCAGCCATCTTCAGGCGAACCTTGATGAAGCGCAGGACACGCTGGGCGTCGTCTTCCGACAACAGCTGATAGTCACGCATCCAGTTCTCGATCGCGTTTTTGGACAGCTTCAGGTGTGCCCCACGTGCCTTGCAGAACATATTGAACTCGCTGGTGCCGATAGATAGCGCACGGCAAAGCACCGCGACACCGTCGATCTCGTATCTGATCATCACGTTGGTGACATACTTCTGATCCAGGCCGGACATCTGGGCAAGAATGAAGGCAAGATCATACAGGTTCCGGGACAGCGAGTAGGCGAGAAAGACCTCATTCAAACTGGTCTTGCCGCTTCGAATATCCTTGAGCGCCACTTTGGCATCCAGCCGTGAGCGTTTGCGCTCGAGCGAGCCGCCCGCCACGGCCTTTCCGGCATCGTGAAAGATCTTCTCGACGAGCTTGCCGTTCTGCGCATGCAGGTTGCGGACGCGGGTCCCTTGATCCTCCGGAAGCAGGCTGATCAGTTTTTCGAAATGCTCGGCTGAAAGATCTGCGCGATGGGTCATGCTCTCGCGCAGCGGTGCGTCGCTTCCGGCCAACTTCATGAGCAGGCGCATGCCCCATTCCGAAAGTTCGGCGCCCGGGTTGTCAGCAATGGATCGGCGTACTGGCTGTTCGCCGCGCTCCAGGAGGATGTCCGTGAGCCTGCTCTCGAGATGATCGCGTTTTGAAATGGCAAGCAGGTGATCCTGTCCCTTGCTGCGGGCCAGCAGGATCAGGTCGTCGCGTGTGAGCGAATTGGAATACTGCAGCATGTATTTCGCGATGGCTGCATCATCATTCGCCAGTTCGAGCGCCAACTCATTCGGCGTTTCATCGACGTGGGCAAGCCGGGCCGAGAGTTTCGCCTTTTCCTGGGTTTCCGCTTCACGAAGGAGCTTTTTCAGAACGCCGGTGAAGAGCGTCATCTCTTCGCTGGTGTAGCGATCTGCGTCCGCAATGAAGAGTGCCGAGACCTGACCCATGAGCTCGCGACGTTTGTCGCTGCTGCTTTCCTTGGCAAGGTCGACCAATGAGTTGAGCATGAAAAAACCGAGTGTTGAACGTGTCGAGGCAACATGCCCCAGGGAACTTAAATAACTGTAAGAAAGTAGGTGTGAAATTCGATGGAATTCCATTTTTTCATGGGTGTGAATACGTAGGGGCAGGCGTTTTATTGTCAGTCTTTACAGTGACGTCGCCGGAAGGTTTCTGTCTCTTTCAGGAATGGCTTTGTCTCATCGGGGCCAGTCTGCGTGGATCTGGGTGACGTTCATGGGAAATGGCGTAGGGAAAGGCGCTGGCCTTGACGAACCGGCCAAATTCTTCAACAGAATGCAGGATGACAACACTTCCGATCCTCTATTCTTTTCGTCGGTGTCCCTATGCCATGCGCGCGCGCCTCGCACTCCAGTCGGCGGGTCTGGAGGTGGAACTGCGCGAGGTCTTGCTGCGCGACAAGGCGCCTGAGTTTCTGGCTGCTTCGCCGAGCGGAACCGTGCCCTGCCTTGATCTGCTCAACGCCAATGTCATCGACGAGAGCCTGGACATCATGCTCTGGGCACTTCGGCAGTCCGATCCCGAAGGTTGGCTGGCACCCGATGAAGGCACGCTGGACGAGATGCTGTCGTTGATCGAAACGCTCGACGGTGACTTCAAGAGGCATCTCGACCGATACAAGTATGACACCCGGTATCCCGACGCGTCTTCGGAGGGGGAGAGAGCTGCGGCCGCCGCCATTTTGAGCGATCTGGAAAAGCGTCTGGGCAACACGCCCTGGCTGTTCGGGCGCTCGGCCAGCCTAGCGGATTATGCTTTTCTCCCGTTTCTGCGCCAGTTTGCGAACGTGGACCGGGACTGGTTTGAGGCGGCGGACTGGCCGCGACTGAAGGCCTGGTTGCGGGCTTTCGAAGACAGCGAGCGCTTTGCTGCGATCATGCCGAAGTATCAGACCTGGAAGGCCGGTGATCCAGCTCTGATCTTCTCGAACAGCGCTCTTGCCAAGATTACAAAAGCTTAATCCGCCTGACAGGCGGCTGTAAGGCGACATCAAACATAGTCCGTGGTGACAGGACGGAATGCTTCATCCCCGCGAAGCGTCCATCCGTGAATTCTGACCCTTCGTCACCAAAGGACTTTAATGATGCAAAACAGCCAGACCACAGAAACCTCCCGCGGCTTGCGCTCTCGCCGGACCCGCCTGTTGGCCGGCGCAATGGCGCTCGGCGTTGCAGGCGTTCTGTCTGCCCAAACTGTCATTCCGAACCAGTTTGCCCTCGCGGACGCCGTCAAGGTCGACGTGGCCGGGCCGACCGATTTCTCTCCCGTGGTAACGGCTGTTCAGCCGGCTGTGGTGAGTGTTCGCGTCAAGCAGGAAGTCGAACCGCGCATGATGAACTTCGGCGGTGGGCGTGGCGGCAGCTTCTTTGAAGATCTGCCCAAGGACCATCCGCTGCAACGCTTCTTCCGTCAGTTCGGCGAGCAGGGCCAGTCCCAGAACCGCGGCGGCGAACGGCAGCAGCCCCGTCAGTATGGCATGTCCCAGGGCTCCGGGTTTTTCATCAGTGAAGACGGCTATCTGGTCACCAATCATCACGTCATCGACAAAGGCACCGAGTTCACCATTGTCACGGACGATGGCAAGGAATTCGACGCCAAGCTGATCGGCGCGGACAAGCGTACGGATCTTGCGCTTCTGAAAGTCGATGCCGACCGTGAGTTCACCTATGTGAAGTTCGCAGATGACGCCCCGCATGTGGGTGAGTGGGTCGTTGCCATCGGCAATCCCTTTGGCCTCGGCGGTTCCGTCACAGCAGGTATTGTTTCGGCTCGTGGCCGCGATATTGGTGCCGGACCTTACGATGATTTCATCCAGATCGATGCGCCGGTCAATCGCGGCAACTCGGGCGGCCCTGCCTTCAACATGAAGGGTGAGGTCATTGGCGTGAACGCTGCGATCTTCTCGCCTTCCGGCGGCAATGTCGGCATTGCCTTTGCCATTCCGGCGTCGACTGCGACGGATGTGATCATGGACCTGAGGGACGACGGCTCTGTCGTTCGTGGCTGGCTTGGAGTTCACATCCAGGGCGTCAGCGATGACATTGCGGAAAGCCTTGGGCTCGACGAAGCGAGCGGTGCAATTGTGGCCGATGCCCAGGACGGCGGTCCGGCCGAAAAGGCAGGCCTGAAGTCAGGCGATACCATCTTGTCCGTCGAGGGTGCCAAGGTTGAAGGGCCGCGTGAGCTGTCCAAGATCATCGCGGCTTATGAGCCAGACACGGATGTCGACATCACCGTCTGGCGCAATGGCAAGGAAAAGACCATTGAGGTTACCCTTGGAAAGCTGCCGGAAGCTGAAAAGGTTGCTTCTGCGGAGACCGTCGCCCCTGAGCGGACCAGCCTGGATGACATGGGTCTCGAACTCGTCACGGCCGATGAAGCCGGCGTCGATGGCGAAGGTGTGGTGATTGCAGAAGTCGATCCGAGTGGCGCGGCCGCCGAAAAAGGCCTTCGCCGCGGTGACCGCATCGTCGAAGTGGCAGGTACTGCCGTCAAGACGCCGTCCGATGTGGTCAAGGCTGTCGCCGATGCGGAAGAAAATGGCCGCAAGGCAGTGCTCTTCCGGATCGAAAACAACGACGCCACCCGGTTCGTGGCCCTGCCGATGAACATCGGCTGACCCTGAAACTCTGGAACCGGCGTGCCCCTGCCGGTGCCAGAGCTCCTTCGGCAAGTCCAGGCTTGATGCCCCATTCCCGCCTGAACCTGTCGAGACGTCCGGCGGCAGATCCTCA
>NZ_JBDWYP010000028.1:0-16870 GCF_039982295.1 Roseibium sp. | reverse complement strand
AAATGGTTATGCCAGGCGACAACGTGTCTGTTGTTGTTGAGCTGATCGTGCCGATCGCCATGGAAGAAGGCCTGCGCTTCGCTATCCGCGAAGGCGGTCGTACCGTCGGCGCCGGCGTCGTAGCCTCAATCGTCGAGTAATGAATTCGAATGCCGGGCGGCTTGCTCGCCCGGCATTCATCTTGTCCTGAAACTTGCGCATTGCGGGGAGAGGGACTATCAGGAGCAAGGGTCGTGTAAACGTCCTTCCTGAAGGGGTATAGCTCAGCTGGTAGAGCGACGGTCTCCAAAACCGTAGGTCGCGGGTTCGAACCCTGCTGCCCCTGCCAAATTTTGCTCTTGATCATTGGCTCCCGAGAGCTTAGATAGATGTCTCGGGTGAGGCGCGCGGAGTTTTCTGCGCGCCCACTTGTATTTAACAGACCGGAATCGGAATGGCCAAGACCAACCCCTTTACATTCACGCAGCAGGTTCGCTCCGAGGTGTCGAAAGTCACCTGGCCGACCCGCCGCGAAACCGCAATCACGACCGTCATGGTGTTTGTCATGGTGCTGGTTGCGTCGATCTTCTTCCTTGCTGCCGATCAGTTGATGGGCTGGGGGATCGGGTTGCTGCTCGGCGTTAACGGCTAACAGCTGTACGACGTCTGCGAGAGTTCAAAGAAAAAGAAACGGATCTGAGGGTTATGGCCAAGCGCTGGTACATTGTGCACGCCTATTCGAATTTCGAGAAGAAGGTCGCCGATTCCATTCGCGAGAAGGCCGAACAGCAGGGTCTTTCCGATCTGTTCGAGGAAATTCTCGTTCCTATGGAAAAGGTCGTCGAAGTGCGTCGCGGTCGCAAGGTCGATACCGAGCGCAAGTTCTTTCCCGGCTATGTGCTGGTGAAGATGGACATGACCAACGAGGCGTTTCACCTGATCAAGGACACGCCGAAGGTAACCGGTTTCCTGGGATCTGATCAGAAGCCGATGCCGATTCCTGAAAAGGAAGCCATGCGGATCATTCATCAGGTGCAGGAAGGTGTCGATCGTCCGAAGCCGTCTGTGACCTTCGAGGTTGGTGAGCAGGTGCGTGTGTCCGATGGTCCTTTTGCGTCTTTCTCGGGTCTTGTCGAGGAAGTCGACGACGAAAGGGCGCGCCTCAAGGTCGCCGTTTCGATCTTTGGCCGTGCAACGCCGGTCGAACTAGAATTCGGTCAGGTCGACAAGCTTTGATCTGACTGTACTGGCATCGCCATCTGGCGGTGCCTTCGTGTGTTCGTGCCGTGTATTCGGTGCGGGCGTTTAGTGGGTGGTAGGTCACGGCATTCTTCGCCGGATGCCAGAATGGCCAGACCACCAACTCCTTTGATGTTCCGGGAATGTCGGAACAGACGCTATTGGAGATAAAAATGGCGAAGAAAATTGAAGGTTACCTGAAGCTGCAGGTGCCGGCCGGGTCTGCGACACCGTCGCCCCCCATTGGTCCGGCTCTTGGTCAGCGCGGTCTGAACATCATGGAATTCTGTAAGGCGTTCAACGCGCAGACCCAGGATGTTGAAAAGGGTGCTCCGTGCCCGACCGTCATCACCTACTTCTCTGACAAGTCCTTCACGTTCGAAGTGAAGACGGCTCCGGTCAGCTTCTTCCTGAAGAAAGCTGCAAAGTTGCAGAAGGGGGCTTCCACCCCTGGTCGCGGCACTGTCGGTTCCGTCAACAAGGCTCAGGTTCGCGAGATCGCTGAAGCCAAGATGAAGGATCTGAACGCCAACGACATCGATGCAGCAATGCTGATGGTTGAAGGCTCCGCCCGTTCCATGGGCCTCGAGGTAACGGAGTAAGGTCATGGCGAAGGTAGGAAAACGCATTCGTGCAGCCCGTGAGGGCCTTGATCGCGACGCAACTTACGCTCTTGATGAGGCGCTTGGCCTGGTCAAGGAACGCGGTACCGCGAAATTCGACGAAACTGTCGAGCTGGCAATCAATCTCGGTGTCGATCCGCGTCACGCAGACCAGATGGTCCGCGGCGTGTGCATTTTGCCGAACGGAACGGGCAAAACCGTCAAGGTTGCTGTCTTTGCGCGTGGCGACAAGGCTGATGAAGCCAAGGCAGCTGGCGCAGATATCGTTGGTGCTGAAGAGCTGGTTGCTGAAGTTCAGTCCGGCAAGATCGACTTTGATCGCTGCATCGCGACGCCTGACATGATGCCGCTCGTTGGTCGTCTCGGTAAGGTTCTCGGCCCGCGCGGCCTGATGCCAAACCCGAAGATCGGTACAGTGACGCCTGACGTTACTGCCGCTGTCAACGACGCCAAGGGTGGTGCTGTTCAGTTCCGCGTCGAAAAGGCCGGTATCGTTCACGCCGGCGTTGGCAAGGTTTCCTTCACCAAGGAAGCTTTGAGCGAGAACGTCAAGGCGCTCGTCGATGCGATCCAGAAGGCGAAGCCGACCGGTGCAAAGGGTTCTTACCTGAAGCGCATTGCCGTGTCTTCGACCATGGGCCCAGGCATCAAGGTCGATCTGGGATCGATCGCTCCGGAATAATCCGCCCCGCGGATTGATTGAGGCGGTCGCTTGACATTGGCGCCGTCTCGCAAAAGTTTCCAACCGGGCAACTGGTTGGATTGGTTCGGCGGGAAGCCGCCGAGCCACCCTGTCTCAGACTGCAGGTGCCGGGAAACCGGTTTAAGCCCTACGGGCCTGCATAGATGGGTGAGAACCGGATTGTCCCCGTGAGGGGAGGAGTTGGTTCGAACCAAGCCTTGCCGCGCGCTCCGCGTGTGCGAGGGGACAGGACCCCTGAGCGCCGTTTGTGGACGTTCCCGGGTTCGGGAACCGATAGCGAGCGGCAAAGGCAAACCGGTGGCGGCAACGCCACCAAATGGAGAAGGCAAGTGGAAAGAGCGGAAAAGCACGAGTTCGTGACAGCTCTCAACAGCGAGCTGGGTGATACCGGCGTCGTAGTTGTCGCGCACTATGCAGGTCTTTCAGTTGCACAGATGACGGCCCTCCGGTCGTCTGTCCGTGATGCTGGTGGCTCTGTCAAAGTGGCAAAGAACCGCCTTGTGAAACTTGCCCTTCAAGGCACGGAACTTGAGCACATCAGTGACCTGTTTCAGGGCCCGACTCTGATCGCCTATTCGGAAGATCCGGTCGCAGCCCCGAAAGCAGTCGCTGACTTCGCCAAGGCAAACGACAAGCTCGTTATCCTTGGTGGTGCTCTTGGCTCCACCAACCTGAACCCGGATGGGGTCAAATCTCTGGCAACCATGCCGTCGCTCGATGAGCTGCGTGCAAAGCTGGTTGGCATGATTCAGACACCAGCATCCAGGATCGCTCAGGTTGTCAACGCACCGGCCGGGCAGCTTGCCCGCGTCTTCGGCGCGTACGCCAAGAAGGACGAGGCCGCATAAGGCGCCTAAACACACTGTCTGTAACCAATTACTGGTTCGAATTTTAAGGTACTAAGAAAATGGCTGATCTCGATAAGCTCGTAGAAGACCTGTCTGCACTGACAGTTATGGAAGCTGCTGAACTGTCCAAGCTGCTTGAAGAAAAGTGGGGCGTTTCCGCCGCTGCTCCGGTTGCTGTTGCAGCTGCCGGTGGTGCTGCTGGTGGCGAAGCTGCTGCTGAAGAAAAGACCGAGTTTGACGTTGTTCTGACCGCCGCTGGCGACAAGAAAATCAACGTGATCAAGGAAGTCCGCGCAATCACCGGTCTTGGCCTGAAAGAAGCTAAGGAGCTCGTAGAAAGCGCTCCTAAGCCGGTCAAGGAAGGCGCACCCAAGGACGAAGCTGAAGAACTGAAGAAGAAGCTTGAAGAAGCTGGCGCTTCCGTCGAGCTGAAGTAATCGGGTTTTAAAACCCTAGCGGTCCCGGGTTTCCGGGGCCGCGTTCTTGCCCCGGCGGGTTTTCCCGTTTCCGGGGCGACTGTCCCAATAGGGGGACGGTTTTCCGAAGCGCCTGGGCCATGGCCCGATTGGATAAGGGGCGTTTCGGCCAGCCGTTACCCGGCCGATACGAGGAGCGACAATGACCCAAACGTTCAACGGTCGCAAAAAAGTCCGGAAATACTACGGATCTATCCGCGACGTCGCGGCGATGCCCAATCTCATCGAAGTGCAGAAAGCGTCTTACGACCAGTTTCTGCAGGTTGACGAGATGCCGGGCGGTGGCCGCAAGGTTGAAGGCCTTGAAGCCGTCTTCCAGTCCGTGTTTCCGATTTCCGATTTTGCAGGAACGTCCCTTCTGGAATTCGTATCTTACGAGTTCGAGCAGCCCAAATACGATGTAGATGAATGCCGCCAGCGTGGCATGACCTTCTCCGCGCCGCTCAAGGTGACGCTTCGTCTGATCGTTTTCGATGTTGATGAAGACACCGGTGCGAAGTCCGTCAAGGACATCAAGGAGCAGGACGTCTACATGGGCGACATGCCGTTCATGACGTCGAACGGCACCTTTGTCGTCAACGGCACCGAGCGCGTGATCGTTTCCCAGATGCACCGCTCCCCTGGCGTGTTCTTCGACCACGACAAGGGCAAGACACATTCGTCCGGCAAGCTCCTGTTTGCAGCGCGCGTCATTCCTTACCGTGGGTCCTGGCTCGATATCGAGTTTGACGCCAAGGACATTGTCCATGCGCGTATCGACCGTCGCCGCAAGATCCCGGTTACGTCGCTGCTGATGGCCCTTGGCCTTGATGGCGAAGAGATCCTGAACACCTTCTACAAGCGCATTGAATACAAGCGTTCGAAGGACGGTTCCTGGCGTATGCCGTTTGACGGCACCCGTCTGAAAGGCACCAAGGCGTCTTTCGACCTTGTTGACGCCGACAGCGGTGAAGTCGTGATCGAAAGCGGTCGCAAGATCACTGCGCGTACGATCAAGCAGCTGGCTGAAAAGGGCGTTGAAGCTCTCAAGATCACTGACGAAGACCTGCATGGCCAGTACATTGCAGAAGATATCGTCGATCCAAGCACAGGTGAGATTTACGCGGAAGCCGGTGCGGAAATCACAGGCAAGATTCTCGAGGAGCTGATCGAGCGCGGGTATCATGACCTGCCGATCCTCGATATCGATCATGTCAACACCGGCCCTTATATCCGCAACGCGTTGGCTGCCGACAAGAATGAATCCCGTGAGGATGCACTCTTCGATATCTACCGGGTCATGCGTCCGGGTGAGCCGCCCACGATCGACACTGCAGAGGCGATGTTCACGTCGCTGTTCTTCGATGATGAGCGCTACGATCTGTCCGCGGTTGGCCGCGTCAAGATGAATATGCGTCTCGATGTCGAGTGTGAAGACACGGTTCGTGTCCTTCGCAAGGAAGACATCCTCGAAGTCATCCGTGTTCTGCTTGAACTGCGTGACGGCAAGGGCGAGATCGACGACATCGACAACCTCGGCAACCGCCGCGTTCGTTCTGTCGGCGAGCTGATGGAAAACCAGTACCGCGTTGGCCTGCTGCGCATGGAACGTGCGATCAAGGAGCGTATGAGCTCTGTCGAGATCGACACGGTGATGCCGCAGGATCTGATCAACGCGAAGCCGGCTGCTGCCGCTGTTCGCGAGTTCTTCGGTTCTTCGCAGCTTTCGCAGTTCATGGATCAGACGAACCCGCTTTCGGAAGTCACTCACAAGCGTCGTCTTTCGGCTCTCGGCCCAGGTGGTCTGACACGCGAGCGCGCAGGCTTCGAGGTCCGCGACGTTCATCCGACGCACTACGGTCGTATCTGCCCGATTGAAACGCCGGAAGGCCCGAACATCGGTCTGATCAACTCTCTTGCCACCTTCGCCCGCGTCAACAAGTACGGCTTCATTGAAAGTCCGTACCGCAAGGTGAAAGACGGCACGGTGACTGATGAGGTCGTCTATCTGTCCGCGATGGAAGAGGCAAAGCACTACGTTGCCCAGTCCAATGCCGAATATGATGCAGACGGCAAGTTCACCACGGAGCTGATCACCTGTCGTCACGCTGGTGAGAACACCATGGTGCCTTCCGAGCGCGTTGACCTCATGGACGTTTCGCCGAAGCAGCTTGTTTCGGTCGCTGCCTCGCTGATCCCGTTCCTTGAGAACGATGATGCGAACCGCGCTCTGATGGGCTCGAACATGATGCGTCAGGCCGTGCCGCTGGTACGCGCCGAAGCGCCTTATGTTGGTACCGGCATGGAAGCTGTCGTGGCTCGCGATTCCGGTGCAGCCATCGGTGCGCGCCGGACAGGTATCGTCGATCAGGTTGATGCAACCCGTATCGTGATCCGTGCAACGGAAGATCTTGATCCGGGCAAATCCGGCGTCGACATCTACCGTCTGATGAAGTTCCAGCGTTCCAACCAGAACACCTGTATCAACCAGCGTCCGCTGGTTCGGGTTGGCGATGTCATCACCAAGGGCGACATCATAGCTGATGGTCCGTCCACGGACCTTGGCGATCTGGCGCTCGGCAAGAACGTGCTCGTCGCGTTCATGCCCTGGAACGGCTACAACTTCGAGGATTCCATCCTTCTGTCCGAGCGCATCGTTTCTGACGATGTCTTCACGTCCATCCACCTTGAAGAGTTCGAGGTGATGGCACGCGACACGAAGCTTGGCCCGGAGGAGATCACCCGTGATATTCCGAACGTTTCCGAAGAGGCTCTGAAGAATCTCGACGAAGCGGGTATCGTCTACATCGGTGCAGAATTGCATCCGGGCGATATCCTTGTCGGCAAGATCACTCCGAAGGGCGAAAGCCCGATGACGCCGGAAGAAAAGCTTCTGCGTGCCATCTTCGGTGAAAAGGCCTCTGACGTACGCGATACTTCCTTGCGTCTACCTCCGGGTGTTTCCGGTACGGTCGTTGAGGTGCGTGTCTTTAACCGCCACGGCGTGGAAAAAGATGAACGCGCAATGGCGATCGAGCGTGAGGAAATCGAGCGCCTCGCGAAGGACCGTGACGATGAGCAGGCGATCCTGGACCGCAACGTCTATGGGCGTCTCGCTGAAATGCTTCTCGGCAAGACCGCTATCGGTGGTCCGAAGGGGTTCAAGAAGGACACCGCCCTCGACGGCGACCTCCTGAACGAATACCCGCGTTCGCAGTGGTGGCAGTTCGCTGTCGACGACGAAAAGTTCATGAGCGAAATCGAGGCTCTGCGCGGTCAGTATGATGACAGCCGCAAGCGTCTCGAGCAGCGGTTTATCGACAAGGTCGAGAAGCTGCAGCGCGGTGATGAGCTTCCGCCAGGCGTCATGAAGATGGTCAAGGTCTTTGTTGCCGTGAAGCGCAAGCTTCAGCCGGGCGACAAGATGGCCGGCCGTCATGGTAACAAGGGCGTGGTCTCCAAGATCAATCCTTGCGAAGACATGCCGTTCCTGGAAGACGGTACGCACGTCGACATCGTGCTGAACCCGCTTGGTGTGCCATCGCGCATGAACGTTGGTCAGATTCTCGAAACGCACCTTGGCTGGGCTTGTGCCGGCATGGGCAAGCGGATCGGAGAACTCTACGACCAGTATCGCAAGTCGGGTGAAATCGATCAGCTTCGCGGCAAGGTGGTCGAGATCTATGGCGACAACCTCAAGGGTGACAACGTCAAGGACTATGACGACGAAGGTGTCGTCCGCCTTGCCGAACAGCTCAAGAAGGGCGTGTCCATTGCGACACCCGTCTTCGATGGTGCACGCGAGCCCGATGTCGTTGAAGCGCTCAACATTGGTGACCTGAAGCCGAGCGGTCAGTCGACCCTCTTTGACGGTCGTACTGGTGAAGAATTCGATCGACAGGTGACTGTGGGCTACATCTACATGCTCAAGCTTCACCACCTCGTGGATGACAAGATCCACGCGCGTTCGATCGGCCCGTACTCGCTCGTTACCCAGCAGCCGCTGGGTGGTAAGGCGCAGTTCGGTGGCCAGCGCTTCGGTGAGATGGAGGTCTGGGCGCTTGAAGCCTACGGCGCAGCTTACACGCTGCAGGAAATGCTGACGGTCAAGTCGGATGACGTTGCTGGACGTACGAAGGTCTATGAGGCCATCGTTCGCGGTGACGACACCTTCGAGGCGGGTATTCCGGAAAGCTTCAACGTGCTTGTGAAGGAAATGCGGTCCCTCGGTCTGAACGTTGAACTTCAGCGTACCGACCAGGCCCAAATTGAGGCAGAACCGGTTGCTGATGCAGCCGAATAACCTCAAGGGCATGAAAAAGACCGAATTAGGACTTGGAATGCCGGAAACGGGGAGGGAGCCAGCGGGCTCGCTCCCCCTCCGCGCATTGAAGGAGATAGACCATGAATCATGAGGTCATGAACCTGTTCAATCAACAGGCTCCGACACAGACCTTCGACAATATCCGGATCTCGCTTGCGAGCCCGGAGAAGATCATGTCCTGGTCTTTCGGCGAAATCAAAAAGCCGGAAACGATCAATTACCGTACGTTCAAGCCTGAACGGGACGGTCTGTTCTGTGCGCGTATCTTTGGCCCGATCAAGGACTATGAATGTCTTTGCGGCAAGTACAAGCGCATGAAGTACAAAGGCGTTATCTGCGAAAAGTGCGGTGTGGAAGTCACTCTGTCACGCGTTCGCCGTGAACGCATGGGCCACATTGAACTGGCTGCGCCAGTTGCTCACATCTGGTTCCTTAAGTCTCTGCCGAGCCGCATCGGCCTTCTGCTCGACATGACGCTGAAGGATCTCGAGCGGGTTCTCTACTTTGAGAACTACGTTGTTCTCGAGCCGGGTCTCACGCCGCTCAAGCTGCATCAGCTTCTTTCCGAAGAAGACTATGTTGCAGCACAGGATGAATACGGCGAAGACGCTTTCACCGCGATGATCGGTGCAGAAGCAATCCGCGAAATCCTGATGAGCCTCGATCTGGAGCGCATCAGCGAACAGCTGCGCGTCGAGATCGCGGAAGCAACGACCGAGCTGAAGCCGAAGAAGCTGGCAAAGCGTCTCAAGGTCATTGAAGCCTTCATGGAATCGGGCAACAAGCCCGAGTGGATGATCATGACCGTCGTTCCGGTGATCCCGCCAGATCTGCGCCCGCTGGTACCGCTTGATGGTGGCCGGTTCGCGACTTCGGATCTGAACGATTTGTATCGCCGGGTTATCAACCGGAACAACCGTCTTAAGCGCCTGATCGAGCTGCGTGCTCCGGACATCATCATCCGGAACGAAAAGCGCATGCTTCAGGAGTCCGTTGACGCGTTGTTCGACAACGGCCGCCGCGGCCGTGTCATCACTGGCGCCAACAAGCGGCCGCTGAAGTCGCTGTCCGACATGCTCAAGGGCAAGCAGGGCCGCTTCCGTCAGAACCTTCTGGGTAAGCGCGTTGACTACTCCGGCCGTTCGGTCATTACCGTTGGTCCGGAACTCAAGCTGCACCAGTGTGGCCTGCCGAAGAAGATGGCGCTCGAGCTCTTCAAGCCGTTCATCTATTCCCGCCTCGATGCCAAGGGCTTCTCCTCAACGGTGAAGCAGGCAAAGAAGCTGGTGGAAAAAGAGCGGCCGGAAGTCTGGGATATCCTCGACGAAGTGATCCGTGAGCATCCGGTTCTCCTGAACCGCGCGCCGACGCTTCACCGTCTTGGCATTCAGGCGTTCGAACCGACCCTGATCGAAGGCAAGGCCATTCAGCTGCACCCGCTCGTTTGTACAGCGTTCAACGCTGACTTTGACGGTGACCAGATGGCGGTCCACGTACCGCTCTCGCTGGAAGCGCAGCTCGAAGCACGTACGCTGATGATGTCCACGAACAACATTCTGCATCCGGCGAACGGTGGCCCGATCATCGTTCCTTCGCAGGATATTGTTCTGGGTCTCTATTATCTGTCGATCATGGCAGAGAAGGAGCCGGGCGAGGGCATGGTGTTCAGTGACATTGGCGAGATCCATCATGCGATCGCGAACAAGGTCATCACGCTGCACACGAAGATCCGTGGACGCTATCGGAACGTTGATGCCGATGGCAATGAGACCAGCGAAATCTACGAAACCACACCTGGCCGCATGCTCATCTCCGAGCTGCTGCCGAAGCATCCTGAAGTCCCGTTTGACGCTTGTAACAAGCTGATGACGAAGAAGGACGTCTCCAAGATGATCGACACGGTCTACCGTGCCTGTGGTCAGAAAGAGACGGTTATCTTCTGTGACCGCATCATGCAGCTTGGTTTCTCCAACGCTTGTCGTGCCGGTATCTCCTTCGGCATGGACGACATGGTCATCCCGGACACCAAGCAGAACCTCGTGGCCGAGACATCCGCTCTCGCAACCGAGTACGAGCAGCAGTACAACGACGGTCTGATCACCCAGGGTGAGAAGTACAACAAGGTCGTTGATGCCTGGGCCAAGTGCACAGACAAGGTCGCCGACGAGATGATGGCCCGCATTAAGGCGGTTCAGGTCGACGAGGAGAGCGGGCGTCAAAAGCCGATGAACTCGGTTTATATGATGTCTCACTCCGGTGCCCGTGGCTCGCCCCAGCAGATGAAGCAGCTGGCCGGTATGCGCGGTCTGATGGCCAAGCCGTCGGGCGAGATCATCG
This sequence comes from Roseibium sp., assembly GCF_039982295.1. Taxonomy (GTDB): domain Bacteria; phylum Pseudomonadota; class Alphaproteobacteria; order Rhizobiales; family Stappiaceae; genus Roseibium. The sequence goes on along the minus strand of NZ_JBDWYP010000028.1, from coordinate 6,362 downwards.
AAAACCCGATCATCTCGAACTTCAAGGAAGGCCTTTCGGTTCTGGAGTACTTCAACTCCACGCACGGTGCCCGTAAGGGTCTGGCCGATACGGCTCTGAAGACAGCGAACTCGGGTTACCTGACCCGTCGTCTCGTTGATGTTGCACAGGACTCGATCATCATCGAGCAGGACTGTGGTTCCGAGCGCGGTATCACAGTTGCTCCGATCGTCGACGCCGGTAACGTCATCGCGACCCTCGGCATGCGCGTCCTGGGCCGGACAACGGCTGAAGACGTCTACAACCACCAGACGGGCGAAATTCTCGTTCCGAAAGGCCGGTTGATCGACGAGAAGGACGTTGATGCAATCGAGGCGGCCAAGGTTCAGCAGATCAAGATCCGTTCGGTTCTGACCTGTGAGACCGAAACCGGTGTTTGTGCGACCTGTTACGGTCGTGACCTTGCACGCGGTACTCCGGTGAACATGGGTGAAGCTGTGGGCGTTATCGCTGCACAGTCGATCGGTGAACCTGGTACCCAGCTGACCATGCGTACCTTCCACATTGGTGGTACCGCCCAGGTCGTGGATTCATCGTTCATCGAATCCAACGTCGATGGCACGATCTCCATGCGCAACCGCGCTGTGGCCCGTGACACTGAGGGCAACCTCATCGCCATGGTCCGCAACATGTCCATCGTTGTCACTGACAGCGACGGCAACGAGCGTGCTGTTCACCGCGTCACCTACGGCTCCAAGCTGCATGTGGACGAGGGCGACAGCGTCAAGCGCGGTCAGCGGATTGCGGAGTGGGATCCCTACACCCGTCCGATGCTGTCGGATGTTGATGGTGTCGTGGACTTTGAAGATCTGGTCGACGGTGCATCCGTGCAGGAAACCGCCGATGAGGCGACCGGTATCACAAAGCGTGTCGTCACGGACTGGCGTTCGAGCCAGCGTAGCCAGGATCTCAAGCCTGCGATCGTGGTCAAGAACGACAAGGGTGAAGTCGCCAAGACAACACGTGGCAGCGATGCCCGTCTGTTGCTTTCTGTCGACTCGATCCTATCGGTCCAGCCGGGTGCTGTCGTGAAGGCTGGTGATGTTCTGGCACGTTTGCCGCTTGAAAGCGCCAAAACCAAAGACATCACCGGTGGTCTGCCGCGCGTTGCGGAACTGTTCGAAGCTCGCCGTCCCAAAGACCATGCGATCATCGCGGAAGTCACTGGTACGATCCGCTTCGGCCGCGACTACAAGAACAAGCGCCGCATCATCATTGATCCGGCTGACGAGGCGCTAGAGCCCGTCGAATACCTCATCCCGAAGGGCAAGCACTTCCATCTTCAGGAAGGCGATGCCATTGAAAAGGGTGAGTATGTACTCGACGGTAATCCGGCACCGCATGACATCCTGGCGGTCAAGGGCGTGGAGGCACTTGCGGCCTATCTCGTCAACGAGATCCAGGAAGTCTATCGTCTGCAGGGCGTGACCATCAACGATAAGCACATCGAGGTGATTGTTCGCCAGATGCTGCAGAAGATCGAGATCACCGAAAGCGGCGACACCGAATTCTTCCCGGGCGAGCAGATCGACCGGATCGATTTCGAGGAAGCCAACGAAAAGGCGATCAACGAAGCCAAGCAGCCAGCCAAGGGCAACCCGGTTCTTCTGGGTATCACCAAAGCTTCCCTGCAGACGCGTTCGTTCTTCTCGGCAGCTTCGTTCCAGGAAACCACGCGCGTCCTCACCGATGCAGCGGTCACCGGCAAGGTCGATCCGCTGGTCGGCCTCAAGGAGAACGTTATCGTGGGCCGCCTGATCCCTGCCGGTACCGGTGGGGTGATGAAGCGCATTCGCCAGATTGCGAGCCATCGCGACGACCTTATTCAGGACGCGCAGCGTCAGCAGTCTTCCGAAAGCGCAGCCGAAGGCCTGCTGGAAGACCTGAGCGGTGCAGCAGAATAAGCCCTGCGATGTGTGAAACCTTGAAAGGCCGCCTCCGGGCGGCCTTTCTTTTAGGTAAAGCCAAACCCGAAGGAGTTTCGGAATGAATGACCAGGAAGACGTTCTGGACCCGACTGTCTACATCGTGATTGGCCGCGTGTGGGATACTGAGGAAGGTACCGAGGACAACGCGATCACCATCCACGCGATGCTGCGCGCCGCCGATGATGACGATGCTGTGCGCAAGACGCTCGAAGCATTGTCAGGGCAGGGGTATGTCGAAGCAGAGCTGGATCAGATCGGTGTCATGGACGGTGAACCGGATGAGCCTGTCTATGAGGGCGCCTATCACGATGCCCTGGCAGGCAATGTCGTGATTGTAAAGTTCGACAACTGATTGGCCTGATGCAGACGTCCTCAGCAAGGGCGCGACTTTCGAGGGTGTGCTTGAGATGCCCGCCAGATATGCGAAGTCGCCCCTTAGATGGTCTTGGGCTGAGCCTCTGCTGAGATTTGTCTATGTTGCGATCACCATGCTGGCGTCGCTCATCAGAGGCGTTGGATCGTCTCACGCGATCAAACCAGGGGAGGCCAGTCCGACAGGCCTCCCTTCTTTCTGTCGAACCGGAGATGCAGGCGCCTGAATGAACCCGGTACCTACTTTCGGCCGGTGACGCAAAATGCAGCAGTGATCACTTTCGCGGAATGAGTGCATGGCGGCTATGCGAATCCGGTCTAACGATTCCATCGTCCGTTTGTGCGGTAATGAATCAGCAAGTTAACGAAGGATTCATTTCGTCTTCGGGGTCTGAGATCGGTGAATGAAATATTCTTTCGTAAGCAATCCTTATATGCATGTAATGTTGCTCTTGGACGGGTGGCTAAATGGCCAAAAACCGGGAAAAGGCGTGAATCGGCACATTCTCGGAATTTTCCAACAAAGCACTTGACGCAAAGGGTGCGTCTGAGTAGTTTCCGCCCATCCCGAAGGCAGGCGGTAAGTTCTCCTGAGTTCAAGCGCGCCAAGTGCTGGACCTAAAGACCTTAAACGCTGCCGGGTTCATATAGGCGAATACGCGTCGATTGCATGACCGTGAGGTAACTCGTGGTCCTCTGGTTTCCGCAGCGCTGACTGATCCTTGGCTGGATCGGCAGCGCGATTCTGCATGTGCAGTCTCGGTGGTTATCAGGGTATGCATAAGAATTTTTGGATGGACGAGGTAAAGGGCACAGAATGCCGACCATCAACCAGCTGATCCGCAAGCCGCGGAAAGATCCGCCAAAGCGGAACAAGGTGCCGGCCATGGAGGCCTGCCCGCAAAAGCGTGGTGTTTGCACCCGCGTTTACACGACGACGCCGAAGAAGCCGAACTCGGCTCTGCGTAAGGTGGCCAAAATCCGCCTGACCAACGGCTTCGAAGTCATCGGTTACATTCCGGGTGAAGGCCACAACCTTCAGGAACACTCGGTTGTCATGATCCGCGGCGGCCGCGTGAAGGATTTGCCGGGTGTGCGCTACCACATTATCCGTGGTGTGCTCGATACCCAGGGCGTCAAGGATCGTAAGCAGCGCCGGTCCAAATACGGCGCCAAGCGGCCGAAGTAAGAGGTACATTACATGTCCCGTCGTCACCGCGCAGAGAAACGCGAAATCAACCCGGATCCTAAGTTCGGGGATATTGTCGTCACCAAGTTCATGAACTCGATCATGTACGACGGCAAGAAGTCGACCGCCGAACGTATCGTTTATGGCGCATTCGACATCATCGAAAACAAGACCCGCGAGAACCCGATTGAAGTGTTCCATGCGGCTCTTGAAAACGTGATGCCTCAGGTAGAAGTGCGCTCCCGCCGTGTTGGTGGTGCGACCTACCAGGTTCCGGTCGAGGTTCGCTCGGAGCGTCGTCAGGCACTCGCAATCCGCTGGCTGATTTCTGCGGCGCGCAACCGGAACGAGACCACCATGGTCGATCGTCTTTCCGGTGAAATGCTCGATGCGGCAAACAACCGTGGCACCGCTGTTAAGAAGCGCGAAGATACGCACCGGATGGCTGATGCCAACCGCGCCTTCTCGCACTACCGCTGGTAATCTGGACTCGGAAGGGCTGACGCTATGTCGCGCACGCATAAAATCGAGGACTACCGTAACTTCGGCATCATGGCTCACATCGATGCTGGCAAGACGACCACAACTGAGCGGATCCTCTACTACACCGGCAAGAGCCACAAGATCGGTGAAGTTCATGATGGTGCAGCCACCATGGACTGGATGGAGCAGGAGCAGGAGCGTGGTATCACCATTACCTCCGCTGCTACGACTGCATTCTGGAACGATAAGCGCCTGAACATCATCGACACCCCGGGCCACGTTGACTTCACCATTGAAGTCGAGCGCTCGCTGCGTGTTCTTGATGGTGCTGTTGCACTTCTCGATGCCAACGCCGGTGTTGAGCCGCAGACCGAGACTGTTTGGCGTCAGGCCGACAAGTACAACGTCCCGCGGATGATCTTCGTCAACAAGATGGACAAGCTCGGCGCCGATTTCGATCGCTGCTGCGAGATGATCAAGACCCGTCTTGGTGCCAACGCGCTGGTTATGCAGCTGAACGTTGGTGCAGAGAACGAATTCGCTGGCGTTATCGATCTTCTGAAGATGAAGGCTCTCATCTGGCAGGCTGAAAACCTCGGTGCTGCTTGGGATGAAGTTGAAATCCCGGACGATCAGAAAGAGCGCGCACAGGCTGCACGCGATGCCATGATCGAGACAGCTGTCGAGATCGACGAAGAAGCCATGGAAGCCTACCTGGAAGGCGAAGAGCCGACCAACGAGAAGCTCAAGGAGCTGATCCGCAAGGGTACCATTGCTGGCAACTTCGTTCCGGTTTTCTGCGGTTCTGCGTTCAAGAACAAGGGCGTTCAGCCTCTTCTCGACGCTGTTGTAGACTACCTGCCGAGCCCGGTCGAGGTTCCTGCCATTAAGGGCATCGATCCGAAGACCGAAGGCGAAGCCGAGCGTAAGTCTGACGACAATGAGCCGCTCAGCCTGCTTGCGTTCAAGATCGCGAACGATCCGTTCGTTGGCTCCCTGACTTTCTGCCGGATCTATTCCGGTGTGTTGACCAAGGGTTCGACCCTGACCAACACGGTTAAGGACAAGAAAGAGCGCGTCGGCCGTATGATGCAGATGCACTCGAACTCCCGTGAAGACATCGACGTTGCCTATGCTGGCGACATCGTTGCGATCGCAGGTCTCAAGGACACCACAACCGGCGACACCCTGTGTGACCCGCTGAAGCCCGTGATCCTGGAGCGCATGGAGTTCCCTGAGCCGGTCATCGAGATCGCTATCGAGCCGAAGACCAAGGCTGACCAGGAAAAGATGGGTGTCGCGCTGAACAAGCTGGCAGCCGAAGATCCTTCATTCCGCGTCAAGTCGGACGAAGAATCCGGTCAGACCATTATCGCCGGCATGGGCGAACTGCACCTCGACATTCTCGTCGATCGCATGAAGCGTGAATTCAAGGTGGAAGCGAACATCGGTGCGCCGCAGGTGGCTTACCGTGAAACAATCACCAAGGCAGCTGATGTGGACTATACCCACAAGAAGCAGTCCGGTGGTTCGGGTCAGTTCGCTCGCATCAAGTTCACCCTGGAGCCGTCCGAGCCGAACGAAGGCTATGTCTTCGAGAGCAAGGTCGTTGGTGGCAACATTCCCAAGGAATACATCCCGGGTGTTACCAAGGGTATCGAAAGCGTCATGTCGTCTGGTCCGCTGGCCGGCTTCCCGATGCTCGATGTCAAGGTAACGCTTACCGATGGTGCCTACCATGACGTTGACTCCTCTGTTCTCGCCTTCGAGATCGCCGGTCGTGCCGGCTTCCGTGAAGGTGTGCAGAAGGCAGGTCCGAAGCTCCTTGAGCCGGTCATGAAGGTCGAGGTTGTTACTCCTGAAGACTACATGGGTGACGTTATTGGTGACCTGAACTCCCGTCGTGGCCAGATTGCTGGCACCGAAAATCGCGGGATTGTCACGGTCATCACCGCAATGGTTCCGCTCGCCAACATGTTTGGCTACGTGAACAACCTGCGGTCCATGTCCCAGGGACGTGCCCAGTACTCGATGGTCTTCGATCACTACGAGCAGGTGCCTCAGGCAGTCGCCGAAGAGGTTCAGGCGAAGTACGCCTGACCTCACCTCAGTTAAGAAATTAGAGAAAGCGGAGTAATCCGATGGCGAAGGAAAAATTTGAGCGTAACAAGCCTCACGTCAACATTGGCACGATTGGCCACGTTGACCACGGCAAGACGACGCTTACGGCTGCAATCACGATGACGCTGGCTGAAGCTGGCGGCGCTGAAGCAAAGGCCTATGACGAGATTGATGGTGCACCTGAAGAGCGTGCACGCGGCATCACCATCTCGACGGCTCACGTTGAGTAT
>NZ_JBDWYP010000027.1:0-13944 GCF_039982295.1 Roseibium sp. | reverse complement strand
AAATGGTTATGCCAGGCGACAACGTGTCTGTTGTTGTTGAGCTGATCGTGCCGATCGCCATGGAAGAAGGCCTGCGCTTCGCTATCCGCGAAGGCGGTCGTACCGTCGGCGCCGGCGTCGTAGCCTCAATCGTCGAGTAATTGACGGCAGGGCCTGCTGTTTAACTAAAACTGGCAGGCCCGCCTGTCTCAACGGGAACTCTGAAATGAACGGTCAGAATATCCGGATCCGCCTTAAGGCATTTGACCACCGTATTCTCGATGCTTCCACAAAGGAAATCGTGAACACGGCCAAGCGGACCGGTGCACAGGTACGGGGACCCGTACCGCTGCCGACGCGGATCGAGAAGTACACGGTACTTCGCGGCCCGCACATCGATAAGAAAAGCCGCGATCAGTTCGAGATGCGCACGCACAAGCGTTTGCTCGACATCGTTGATCCGACGCCCCAGACGGTTGACGCTCTTATGAAGCTCGACCTTGCCGCTGGTGTCGACGTCGAGATCAAGCTCTGAGGCGGATCGAAGGGGACACGTCTATGCGTTCTGGTGTGATCGCTCAGAAAGTGGGCATGACTCGTATCTATAACGATGCGGGCGAGCATGTTCCGGTCACGGTTTTGCGGCTGGAAAATTGCCAGGTGGTTGCCCACCGTACTGAAGAAAAGAATGGCTATACCGCGCTGCAGGTCGGCGCCGGTCTGGCAAAAGTAAAGAACACCGTTAAGGCACTTCGCGGACATTTCGCGGTTGCCAAGGTGGAGCCGAAGCGTACCCTGGCCGAGTTCCGGGTTTCGTCTGACAACCTGATCGACGTTGGCGCGGAAATCACCGCTGACCACTACGTCGAAGGTCAGTTTGTCGACGTTACCGGCAATTCGATCGGTAAGGGTTTTGCCGGTGCGATGAAGCGTCACAACTTCGGTGGTGGTCGCGCTTCGCACGGTAACTCGATCTCGCATCGCTCACATGGTTCCACGGGTCAGTGTCAGGATCCGGGCCGGGTGTTCAAAGGCAAGAAAATGGCCGGTCACATGGGCGATGTCCGCGTGACCACGCAGAACCTGAAGGTTGTGCGTACCGATGTTGAACGCGGCCTGATCATGGTCGAGGGTTCTGTACCAGGCGCCAAGGGCGGTTGGATCCAGGTCCGCGACTCGATCAAGAAGGCGCTGCCGGAAGGTGTTCCGGTTCCAGGTGCATTTCGTGCTCCTGAAGCAGCCGCTGCCGCCGGGAAGGAGAGCGAGTGATGGAACTTCAGGTCAAGACCCTCGAAGGTGGGGCGGCCGGTTCGATCACGGTGAGTGACGAGATCTTCGGTCTCGAGCCCCGCACCGATCTGATCCACCGCGTGGTGCGTTGGCAGCTTGCCAAGCGCCAGGCCGGCACGCACAAGACGCTGCAGCGTTCGGAAGTTTCCGGTACGACGAAGAAATTCGTTCGCCAGAAGGGTTCCGGCGGCGCACGTCACGGCAACCGCAAGGCTCCGCAGTTCCGCGGTGGTGGTAAGGCTTTTGGGCCGGTCGTTCGCGACCATGCTCACGAGCTGCCGAAAAAGGTCCGTGTCCTCGGTCTCAAGCATGTTCTTTCCGCCAAGGCCAAGGCTGACAGCATCGTCATCGTTGAAGATGCGAAGGCTGCCGAAGCCAAGACCAAGGCACTCAAGGCACAGTTTGAAAAGCTGGGTCTCAAGAGCGCTCTGGTGATTGACGGTGCCGAACTGGACATGAACTTCTCTCTGGCTGCCCGCAACATTCCGCATGTGGATGTGCTGCCGGTCCAGGGTATCAATGTCTACGACATCATGCGCGCCAACACGCTTGTGTTGACGAAGTCTGCGGTGTCTGCACTTGAGGAGCGCTTCAAATGAGCAATCTTCCTCACTACGACAAGATCGTCGGCCCGGTAATCACCGAGAAGGCGACCATGGCTTCCGAAGAAAACAAGGTTGTTTTCAAGGTCGCCAATGACGCAACCAAGCCGGAAATCAAGGCTGCGATCGAAGCGCTGTTCGGCGTCAAGGTCAGTGCCGTGAACACACTGGTCCGCAAGGGCAAGGTCAAGCGGTTCAAGGGTCGCATCGGTCGCCAGTCCGACTTCAAGAAGGCCGTCATCACGCTCGAGGAAGGTCACGCGATTGACGTGACCACCGGGCTCTAAGGGGCGGGGACAGGTAAATGGCACTTAAGACATTCAACCCTACGTCGCCCGGTCGACGCCAGCTGGTCCAGGTAGATCGTTCCGATCTGCACAAGGGCAAGCCGGTCAAGACCCTGACGGAAGGCCTCTCCAAGAGCGGCGGTCGTAACAACACCGGTCGCCTTACGGCTCCGAACCGCGGTGGCGGTCACAAGCGGTCCTACCGTCTTGTTGACTTCAAGCGTCGCAAGTTCGACATCCCGGCAACGGTAGAGCGCCTCGAATACGATCCGAACCGGACCGCATTCATCGCACTGATCCGTTACGAAGATGGTGAGCTGAGCTACATTCTGGCGCCACAGCGTCTGGCAGTTGGTGGCACGGTCATCGCCGGTCAGTCTGTCGATGTGAAGCCGGGTAACGCAATGCCGCTGGCTTCGATTCCGGTCGGCACGATTGTTCACAACATTGAATTGAAGCCGGGCAAGGGTGCGCAGGTCGCACGTTCCGCCGGTGCCTTCGTTCAGGTTGTCGGCCGCGACCAGGGTTACACGACCCTGCGTCTGATGTCCGGTGAACAGCGCCGCGTTCTGGGCACCTGCATGGCGTCCATTGGTGCCGTATCCAATCCGGACCACGGCAACATCAATCTGGGCAAGGCAGGCCGCTCTCGCTGGCTTGGCCGTACCCCGCATACACGCGGCGTCGCGATGAACCCGGTTGACCACCCGCACGGCGGTGGTGAAGGCCGGACGTCCGGTGGTCGTCATCCGGTTACCCCTTGGGGCAAGCCGACCAAAGGCAAGCGCACGCGGAGCAACAAGCAGACTGATAAGTATATCGTCCGCAGCCGCCACGCGCGCAAGAAGTAAAGGACAAGGATCGTGGCACGTTCGATCTGGAAAGGTCCGTTTGTCGACGGGTATCTGCTGAAGAAGGCTGACAAGGTTCGTGAATCTGGCCGCAACGAGGTCATCAAGACCTGGAGCCGCCGCTCGACGATCCTGCCGCAGTTCGTTGGTCTTACCTTCGGCGTCTACAACGGGCAGAAGCATGTCCCGGTGTCGGTGTCTGAAGAGATGATTGGTCACAAGTTCGGTGAGTTTTCACCGAGCCGGACCTACTACGGACATGGCGCCGACAAGAAGGCGAAGAGGAAGTAACGATGGGCAAGCCGAAGCGTGAGCGGACGCTCGCTGACAACGAGGCCCGGGCAATGACCCGCATGCTGCGCGTTTCTCCGCGCAAGCTGAATCTCGTTGCGGCTGCTATCCGCGGCAAGAAGGTCGGTTCTGCAATTGCAGACCTGACATTCTCCCGCAAGCGTATCGCTCAAGACGTCAAGAAAACCTTGATGTCCGCGATTGCAAACGCGGAAAACAACCACGACCTGGATATCGACAACCTGGTGGTTGCCGAGGCACATGTTGGCAAGGCTTTTGTCATCAAGCGTTTCCAGGCTCGTGCACGTGGTCGCGTTGGCCGGATCGAGAAGCCTTTCTCGAACCTGACCATCGTTGTGCGTGAAAAAGAGGAGACTGCCTGATGGGTCACAAAGTAAACCCGATCGGCATGCGCCTCGGGATCAACCGCACCTGGGATTCGCGTTGGTTCGCCAACAAGGGTGAATACGGCGATCTTCTTCATGAAGATTTCCGCATCCGCGAATTCCTGCTCAAGGAACTGAAGCAGGCTGCTGTTTCCAAGGTTGTGATTGAACGCCCGCACAAGAAGTGCCGTGTTACCATCCACTCGGGTCGTCCGGGCGTGGTTATCGGCAAGAAGGGTGCGGACATCGAGCGTCTTCGCAAGAAGATCAACGAGATCACGAACTCGGAAGTTCACATCAACATCGTTGAAGTTCGTAAGCCTGAACTCGATGCGACACTTGTTGCCGCTTCGATCGCTCAGCAGCTGGAACGTCGTGTTGCCTTCCGTCGTGCCATGAAGCGTGCCGTTCAGTCGGCGATGCGTCTTGGCGCACAGGGCATCCGGATCAACTGTGGTGGCCGTCTCGGTGGTGCTGAAATCGCACGTATCGAATGGTACCGCGAAGGTCGCGTGCCGCTACACACCCTGCGTGCCGACATCGATTACGGTGTTGCTTCCGCTCATACCGCTTACGGTGTTTGCGGCGTGAAGGTCTGGATCTTCAAGGGTGAAATCCTCGAGCATGACCCCATGGCGTCCGAGCGCCGTGCGACGTCCGGCTCTGACAGCAACCAGGGTGATCGCGGCGAACGCCGGGGTCGGGGCCGTGAGCGCGCAGCCTAACCGGCTGCCTGCTGCTCGCGTAACACGAAGGACGAGAGAAAACGATGCTGCAACCGAAGCGAACTAAGTTCCGCAAGCAGCACAAGGGCCGCATTCACGGTCTGTCGAAGGGAGGTACTGACCTCAACTTCGGCGCCTACGGTCTGAAGGCTGTTGAGCCTGAGCGGGTCACCGCTCGTCAGATCGAAGCTGCCCGTCGTGCCATGACCCGCCACATGAAGCGTGCTGGTCGTGTATGGATCCGCATCTTCCCGGACCTCCCGGTCTCTTCCAAGCCGGCTGAAGTCCGCATGGGTAAGGGTAAGGGTTCTCCGGATTACTGGGCTTGCCGCGTCAAGCCTGGCCGGATCATGTTCGAAATCGATGGTGTTCCAGAAGACGTTGCGCGTGAAGCAATGCGTCTGGCGGCCGCCAAACTGCCTATCAAGTGCCGCTTCATTCAGCGAATTGGCGAATAGGCAGTCGAGGAGTAAGAAGCCATGAAGGCGACTGACGTAAGAGCAAAGACCCTCGACGAGCTCCGCACGGAGCTCGAAGCCCTCAAGAAAGAGCAGTTCAACCTGCGCTTTCAGAAGGCTACCGGTCAGCTAGAAAACACTGGGCGCGTACGGCAAATTCGCCGCGACGTTGCTCGCATTCAGACGATCATGCGCGAAAAGCGCGTGTCGGCAAGCGCTTAAGGAGACACCTATGCCGAAGCGCATTTTGCAGGGCACCGTTGTCAGCAACGCAAATGACAAGACGGTGACGGTTAAGGTGGAGCGTCGCTTCACTCACCCGCTGCTGAAGAAGACCGTGCGCCGGTCCAAAAAATACCGCGCGCATGATGAAGCAAACAAATATCAAGTCGGCGATTCTGTTCAGATCGAAGAGTGCTCGCCGGTTTCGAAGAACAAACGCTGGACCGTGGTCGTCTGACCACGCTCCATGTTGAGCATCAGGCGCCCTTGGCAGGTGCGCCAGACAGAGAATAAGGCAGCCAGTCATGATTCAGATGCAAACAAACCTCGACGTGGCGGATAATTCCGGCGCTCGTCGTGTCATGTGCATCAAAGTGCTCGGCGGCTCCAAGCGCAAATACGCTTCTGTGGGCGACATCATTGTCGTATCCGTGAAGGAAGCTATTCCGCGGGGTCGCGTCAAAAAGGGCGACGTGATGAAGGCGGTCGTTGTGCGTACGGCGAAGGATATTCGACGTGCCGACGGCAGCGTGATCCGGTTCGACCGCAATGCGGCGGTTCTGATCAACAACAACAAGGAGCCTGTCGGTACCCGTATCTTTGGTCCGGTACCGCGCGAGCTCCGTGCAAAGAACCACATGAAAATTATCTCGCTCGCGCCGGAGGTGCTCTGATGGCTGCGAAAATTAAAAAAGGCGACACCGTTGTCGTTCTCACCGGTCGTGACAAGGGCAAGTCCGGTGAAGTTCTGCAGGTCCTGCCGTCTGACAACAAGGCGCTTGTCCGTGGTGTGAACGTCGTTCGCCGCCACCAGAAGCAAACCCAGACCCAGGAAGCTGGTATCGTTGCTAAGGAAGCTCCGATCCACCTTTCTAACATCGCTGTAGCCGATCCCAAGGACGGCAAGGCGACGCGCGTGGGTTTCAAGGTGCAGGAAGACGGTACCAAGGTCCGTGTGGCCAAGCGTTCTGGAGACCTGATCGATGGCTGAGACCAATTACATCCCGCGTCTTAAGACGCATTACGAAGATGTTGTGCGCAAGCAGCTTCAGGAAAAGTTCGAGTACAAGAACCCTATGCAGGTTCCTGGTCTCGACAAAGTTGTCCTGAACATCGGCGTCGGCGAAGCGGTTGCCGACTCCAAGAAGGCGCGCATCGCCGCTGAAGACCTTGCACTGATCGCCGGCCAGAAGCCGGTCATCACCAAGGCCAAGAAGTCCATCGCGACCTTCAAGGTTCGCGAAGAGATGCCGTTGGGGACCAAGGTTACACTTCGTCGCCAGCAGATGTTCGAATTCCTGGATCGCCTGATCACCATCGCGCTGCCGCGCGTTCGTGACTTCCGTGGTCTGAACCCGAAGTCCTTTGACGGTCGTGGCAACTACGCCATGGGCATCAAGGAGCACATCGTGTTCCCGGAAATCGAATACGACAAGGTCGACCAGATCTGGGGTATGGACGTGATCGTCTGCACCACTGCTCAGAACGATGACGAAGCGCGTGAACTGCTGCGCGCGTTCAACTTCCCGTTCAGCAAATAAGCTGAGATACGGGAAAGGAACGAGGAACGACGATGGCGAAGAAAAGCGCAGTCGAGAAGAACAAGCGTCGCGAGAAGCTTGTCGAAAAGTACGCTGAGAAGCGCGCTGCCCTCAAGGCGATGGCGAAAGATAGTAGCCTGTCTCCGGAAGAGCAGTTCAACGCACGCTTGAAGCTTGCAAAATTGCCGCGGAACTCCGCGCCGAACCGCGTTCGCAACCGCTGCGAAGTGACCGGCCGTCCGCGTGCATACTACCGCAAGCTCAAGATGTCCCGTATTGCGCTTCGTGAACTGGGCTCACTGGGTAAGATCCCAGGCCTGGTCAAGTCGAGCTGGTAAGGAGAAACTCCCATGGCAATTTCTGATCCGTTGGGGGATTTGCTCACACGTATCCGCAATGCGCAGATGCGTCGCAAGAGCAAAGTCAGTTCACCAAATTCCAAATTGCGCGCACATGTACTTGATGTGCTCGCCAAGGAAGGGTACATCCGTGGCTACACCACGGTTGAATTCGAGACCGGTCGTTCGGAACTCGAAATTGAACTGAAGTACTTCGATGGCGAACCGGTTATCCGGACCATCGAACGGGTGTCAAAACCGGGCCGTCGGGTTTACTCGTCGGTTAAAAACATCCCGCATGTGTCCAATGGCCTGGGCGTGTCGATTATTTCGACTCCGCGTGGCGTCATGAGCGATCATCAGGCGCGTGATGAAAACGTAGGCGGTGAGGTCCTGTGCCGCGTCTTCTGACGCGGTTTCAGTCTCATCTTTAAAACAACGACAAGGTTGGTCAGATGTCTCGTATTGGCAAAAAGCCAGTCCCCGTGCCAAGCGGGGTAACGGCAACGATCAACGGTCAGACGGTTGCGGTCAAGGGCCCGAAGGGTGAACTCTCCTTCGTGCTCAATGACTACGTTCTGGCCGAGATGACGGACGGCGGTATCAAGGTTGATCCGCGCGGCACCTCCAAGACGGCTCGCTCCATGTGGGGCATGAGCCGGACGATGGTGCAGAATATCATTACTGGTGTGAGCAACGGCTTCGAAAAGAAGCTCGACATCACCGGTGTTGGTTATCGTGCCCAGGTTCAGGGCAAGAATCTTCAGCTGGCGCTGGGTTTCTCGCACGACGTTATCTATTCGGTTCCGGAAGGAATCGAGATCAAGTGCCCAAAACCTACGGAGATCCTCATCTCCGGTATCGACAAGCAGACTGTCGGTCAGGTAGCGGCTGAAATCCGCGAATTCCGCCCACCTGAGCCTTACAAGGGCAAGGGTGTTCGTTATGCAGACGAGTTTATCGTCCGCAAAGAAGGCAAGAAGAAGTAACGGACCTGGATCATGGCGAATAGCAAAATTGCTTTCGAACGCCGCCGCGATCGCGTGCGCCGTTCACTCAAGAAGGTGGCGAACGGACGTCCGCGCCTTTCTATCTTCCGCTCGTCGAAGCAGATCTACGCCCAGATCATCGACGACGGGAAAGGGAACACCATTGTTTCCGCCTCGACGATCGAATCCGATCTGAAGGGCTCCCTCAAGACGGGCGCCGACACTGCAGCAGCTGCTGCGGTCGGCAAGCTTGTCGCCGAGCGTGCGATTGCCGCTGGCGTCAAGCAGGTCGTGTTCGACCGAGGCGGGTATCAGTACCATGGGCGCGTCAAAGCGCTTGCTGATGCGGCCCGCGAAGGTGGACTTGAATTCTGACCAGCGCCCGTTGGCGCTCTTAAGAACGGAAGACGTATAAAATGGCGAGACAGGATAATCGCGATCGCGACGAGCGAGACAGCGAATTCGTCGACAAGCTCGTACACATCAACCGCGTCGCAAAGGTGGTCAAGGGTGGCCGTCGTTTCGGCTTCGCCGCGCTTGTCGTGGTTGGTGATCAGAAGGGCCGCGTCGGCTTTGGCCACGGTAAGGCACGTGAAGTGCCAGAGGCCATCCGTAAGGCAACCGAGGCTGCAAAGCGCACGATGATCCGTGTGCCTCTGCGTGAAGGCCGGACGCTCCACCACGATGTGGAAGGCCGTCACGGTGCCGGTAAAGTGATCCTGCGTGCAGCTCCGGCTGGTACAGGTATCATTGCTGGTGGTCCGATGCGTGCAGTGTTCGAAACCCTTGGTGTTCAGGACGTTGTTGCCAAGTCACTTGGCTCTTCGAACCCTTACAACATGGTTCGTGCGACCTTTAACGCACTGACCAAGGAAGACAGCCCGCGTTCGGTCGCGGCACGCCGCGGCCTCAAGGTCTCGGTGCTGCAGTCGCGCCGTCGTGATAACGAAGATGCGGCTCCGGCTGCCGCCGAGGCTTGATCTCGGCGGCTCCGGCTCCCAGTTGAATAAGGGTTAGTTCCATGGCGAACACCGACAAGACCGTTACGGTCGAACAGATTGGCAGCCCGCTGCGCCGTCCTCAGGATCAGCGCGCAACGCTCGTCGGTCTGGGTCTGAACAAGATGCACCGCCGTTCCACACTGAAGGACACTCCTGAAGTGCGCGGCATGATCAACAAGGTCCAGCATCTCGTACGCGTCGTCGAAGACGCTTAATCGGGGTCAGGAGATAAAGACATGAAGCTCAACGAACTCAGGGACAATCCCGGTTCCGTTCAGAGCCGCCACCGCGTCGGACGCGGTATCGGTTCTGGCAAGGGCAAGACCGGTGGCCGCGGTGTGAAGGGGCAGAAATCCCGTTCAGGCGTCGCGATCAAGGGCTTTGAAGGCGGTCAGATGCCGCTTCACCGTCGTCTGCCGAAGCGTGGTTTCACGAACATTTTCGCCAAGGAGTACAATGTAGTCTCCCTCGGCCGTGTTCAGGAAGCTCTGGATGCAGGCAAGCTCGATGCGAAAGCGGCCGTCACGGTCGAAACGCTGAAGGCTGCTGGTATCGTCAAGCGCGTCAAGGATGGCGTTCGCTTGCTCAGCGACGGTGAATTGAAGACAGCAGTCACTTTCGAAATTGCTGGCGCCTCCAAGGCTGCCGTTGAAGCGGTTTCCAAAGCTGGCGGCAAGGTCGTCGTTCTGGGAGCTCAGGCTTAACAGCCTGGGCTTTTCCCATTTGTCGGTACTAACTGACCGGAGTAGGGCATGGCATCGGCCGCCGAACAACTTGCGTCAAATTTAAATTTCTCGGCTTTCGCCAAGGCTGACGAGCTCAAAAAGCGCATCTGGTTCACGCTGGGAGCGCTTTTGGTTTATCGGCTCGGCACTTATATCCCGCTTCCGGGGATCAACCCGGATGCGTTTGCGCAGGCATTTAACCAGGCGCAATCCGGCATCATCGGCATGTTCAACATGTTCGCCGGTGGCGCTGTCGAGCGTATGGCTATTTTTGCCCTTGGCATCATGCCTTACATCTCCGCCTCCATCATCATGCAGCTCATGACGACAGTCGTTCCGACGCTTGAGCAGATGAAGAAGGAAGGCGAGCAGGGCCGTAAGGTCATCAACCAGTACACGCGCTATGGCACGGTGGTTCTGGCTGCATTCCAGGCATACGGCATTGCTGTCGGCCTTGAAGGCGCGACCAACGTCGTCACTGATCCGGGCTGGTTTTTCCGTGCGTCCACCGTTTTGACGCTGGTCGGCGGCACCATGTTCCTGATGTGGCTTGGTGAGCAGATCACATCTCGCGGTATTGGTAACGGCATCTCGCTGATCATCTTCGCCGGCATCGTTGCAGGCCTGCCGACTGCGGTGGTCTCGACGCTTGAGCTCGGACGTCAGGGCGCTTTGGCTACCTGGATCATCCTCATGGTGATCATCCTTGCTGTTGTCGTGATTGGCGTGATCGTCTTCATGGAGCGTGCTCAGCGCCGCTTGCTGATTCAGTATCCGAAGCGTCAGATGGGAAATCGCATGTTCGAGGGCAACACCTCGTTCTTGCCTCTCAAGCTGAACACAGCTGGTGTGATTCCTCCGATCTTTGCGTCGTCTCTTCTTCTGGTGCCGGCCACGATCGCAGGATTTTCCTCGGGCAACACGAGCGAGTGGGTCACAACGATCACCGCTCTGCTTGGCCATGGACAGCCGCTTTACATGCTGTTCTATGCCACGATGATCATTTTCTTCTGTTTCTTCTACACGGCGATTGTTTTCAATCCGACCGACACAGCGGATAATCTGAAGAAGCACGGCGGCTTTATTCCGGGCATTCGTCCGGGTGAACGCACGGCTCAGTACATCGACTACGTCCTGACGCGCATCACGGTCGTTGGTGCGATCTACATCACCCTTGTCTGTCTATTACCCGAATTTCTTATTTCGGCGACGGGCGTTCCGTTCTATTTCGGTGGAACTTCGCTGTTGATCGTAGTCAGCGTGACCATGGATACGGTTTCCCAAATCCAGGGCCATCTGCTCGCTCACCAGTATGAGGGCCTGGTGAAAAAAGCAAAGCTCAGGGGGAAACGTAGATGAGACTGATTTTGGTCGGACCGCCAGGAGCGGGGAAGGGGACACAGGCGGGACGGCTTGTTGCCGATTATAACATCCCGCAGCTGTCTACCGGTGATATGCTTCGTGCGGCTGTCGCGGCGCAGAGCCCGGTTGGTTTGCAGGCGAAAGCTGTCATGGACGCCGGTGGTCTCGTCTCTGACGACATTGTTGTGGGCATCATTCGCGACCGGATTGCCGAGCCGGATGCCAAGAATGGTTTCATTCTCGACGGCTTCCCACGCACGATTGCCCAAGCTGATTCCCTTGCGCAGATGCTCTCGGAAAACAAGCTTGACCTGGATGCCGTGATTGAACTGCGTGTCGATCAGTCCAAGCTGGTTAATCGCATCATCAATCGCGCGGCGGAAGCCAAGGAAAAAGGCGAGCCGGTCCGCAAGGATGATGATCCGGAGGTCTTCAAGGACCGCCTTGAAGCATACAACCGCGATACCGCTGTTGTGATCCCTTACTACGAAAAAGCGGGTCTTCTGACCGTGGTTGATGGCATGCAGTCCATTGATGACGTGTCACGGGACATCGAGAGTGTTCTCTCAAAGCTTGACGAAAAGGTTTAGAGTCGTTAAGGACGCGCTCTAGCTGACAAGTTTCGTGCCGATTCCGTGATACACGGGGTCGGCACGATCTGTGCTTGCTGAACCAAGTGCATTTAGTGCCTTGCAGGGGCCGGGCTCCACCGGACGCAGGGAATAATAAGCAACGCGGTCGAAACGGCCGCATGACATGGAGAACAACGTGGCACGTATTGCTGGCGTTAACATCCCAACGAACAAGCGCGTTGTTATCGCGCTTCAGTATATTCACGGCATTGGCGCGAAGTTCGCGCAGGAGATCGTCGAGAAGGTCAACATTGCGCCGGAACGCCGCGTCAATGAACTTTCCGACGCTGAAGTCCTTGCCATTCGCGAGACCATCGACGCCGATTACCTCGTTGAAGGCGACCTGCGCCGCGACACTGCAATGAACATCAAGCGTCTCATGGACCTTGGTTGCTACCGTGGCCTGCGTCACCGTCGTGGTCTCCCGGTTCGCGGTCAGCGCACACATACCAACGCACGTACCCGTAAGGGTCCTGCGAAAGCCATCGCTGGTAAGAAGAAGTAATCCAGCCGATTGGCGGTGGAGCTGCCGGTCTTACGGCAGTGTTGAGATCAAAGTAAGGAAAAAGAATGGCTAAGGAAACGACGCGCGTGCGTCGCCGCGAGCGCAAGAACATTTCTTCTGGCGTCGCTCATGTGAACTCCACGTTCAACAACACGATGATCACCATTACCGATGCACAGGGCAACACCATTTCATGGTCGTCCGCTGGTGCTCTCGGCTTCAAGGGATCTCGTAAGTCTACGCCGTATGCGGCTCAGGTTGCAGCTGAAGATGCAGCCAAGAAGGCATCCGAACACGGCATGCGTACCCTTGAAGTTGAAGTGCGTGGTCCAGGTTCTGGACGTGAGTCCGCTCTTCGTGCGCTTCAGGCTGCCGGTTTCCTCATCACGTCGATCCGCGACGTGACGCCGATTCCGCACAACGGCTGCCGTCCGCGCAAGCGTCGCCGCGTCTAAGGCTTTCCGTCTTAGGTATCTGTTTCTCCAATGGCAAAGAATAGCTTGCGGCCCTGCGAGGGCCCGGGCGGGATAGCCGAAGGGGCAAAAACGTGACCATTCAAAAAAACTGGCAAGAACTGATCAAGCCGACCAAGCTCGAAGTCAAGCAGGGCGAAGACCCGCGCTTCGTCGCGACTGTAGTCGCGGAGCCGCTTGAGCGTGGTTATGGTCTGACGCTCGGAAATGCGCTTCGTCGTATTCTCCTGTCATCGCTGCAGGGCTCTGCAGTGACTGCCGTTCAGATCGACGGCGTGCTGCACGAGTTCTCGTCCATTCCCGGTGTTCGTGAAGATGTCACCGACATCGTTCTGAACATCAAGGAAATCGCGATCCGCATGGATGGCGAAGGACCCAAGCGCATGGTTGTGCGCAAGCAGGGACCTGGTGCGGTGACTGCTGGCGACATCCAGACCGTTGGCGATGTCGAAGTTCTGAACCCGGAGCTTGTGCTGTGTACGCTGGATGAAGGCGCTGAAATCCGCATGGAGTTCACCGTCAACACCGGCAAGGGCTACGTGTCCTCCGACCGTAACCGTCCGGAAGATGCGCCGATCGGCCTGATCCCGGTCGACAGCCTGTACTCTCCGGTCAAGAAAGTGTCCTACAAGGTGGAAAACACCCGTGAAGGCCAGGTTCTTGACTATGACAAACTTACCCTGACCGTTGAGACCGACGGTTCGGTTAAGCCGGATGACGCAGTCGCATTCGCTGCGCGCATCCTTCAGGATCAGCTTTCCATCTTCGTCAACTTCGAAGAGCCGCAGCGTGAAGTCGCCGAGGACACTGTCCCGGAACTCGCGTTCAACCCGGCGCTTCTCAAGAAGGTCGACGAACTGGAACTGTCCGTCCGCTCTGCCAACTGCCTGAAGAACGACAATATCGTGTATATTGGCGATCTCATTCAGAAGACCGAAGCGGAAATGCTGCGCACGCCGAACTTCGGCCGCAAGTCGCTGAACGAAATCAAGGAAGTTCTCGCCCAGATGGGTCTGCACCTCGGTATGGAGGTCGCCAACTGGCCGCCTGAGAACATCGAAGATCTCGCGAAGCGCTACGAAGACCACCAGTATTAAGGGACGTCCGCGTCCCTTCACACTCAACCGGACCTTGGGTTTCAAGCCCATTTGTCTGTCTTTAGAAGGAGAGGGCCATGCGCCACGGTAATTCCGGCCGCAAGCTCAACCGGACCTCTAGCCACCGCAAGGCTATGTTCGCAAACATGGCAGCTTCGCTGATCAATCACGAGCAGATCGTGACGACCCT
>NZ_JBDWYP010000026.1:0-12881 GCF_039982295.1 Roseibium sp. | reverse complement strand
TTCTCGTTTCGGTTTTAATATCCCACTGCCTTCCGAACGCGACGCTTAGGCAGCTCCCGGCTTTCTGCTTGAGTTGTTTTGCGGTTGTTTTTGGGGGGCAGGATTTGTTTTTTTGCGCTTCTGCGCCGTTCTATCTTGACGTGTCGGTGGGTGTTTTCAGTTATGTCGGTTGCCAAATAAAAAACCCGGCACGAGGCCGGGTTTTTTTATTGGTTGCGGGAGTGCGCAACTACCAAGACCTACGTCCTGCAGAACATGTCCTGCTTGTACTCGCAACCAATCTCTCGGCATGGCGTAACGCCTCCTAGCATGTTGATTTTGTTAGGAGAGTTGTTTTCGCCGCCATACGGGAGCCGGAAAGGGCTCACTATGGCTAAAACACTGATAAACGTTCCGTTCTCACTTCGCCTAACTTTTGAAGAGAGGGCAAAACTCGAAAAGCAAGCTGCCGGAATGCCGCTCGGCGCATATATCCGCAAACAGGTCTTTGGCAAGGACACAACGCCGCGCAAAACTCGCGGAAAGCACCCCGTCAAAGATCACGTTGCCCTCGGGCGCGTTCTGGGTGCGCTCGGCCAATCCCGGCTTTCCAGCAATGTGAACCAGCTTGCCAGGGCGGTAAACACAGGATCATTACCTGTCACACCGGACACTGAGCAATCAATCATCGAGGCTTGCGTAGCAATCGAAGAAATCCGTATCGAACTGCTTCGAGCACTTGGAACGGAGCCCGGAGGTGCCGAATGATCCTGAAGGGCTCCGTCAGAGGAAGCGCACGCGAATTAGCTACCCATTTACTCATTGGTACCGACAACGAACATGCTGAGGTTCACGAGGTTCGCGGCTTTGCCAGCGAAGATCTAACCAATGCACTGATTGAAGCTGAATGTCTTGCGAAAGGAACACGGTGCACGAAGCACCTGTTCTCCCTAAGCGTAAACCCACCTACTCACGAGACTGTATCCATAGAGACCTTTGAAGAGGCTGTTGACCGGATCGAAACCGGGCTCGGATTGGAAAATTGCCCCAGAGCCGTGGTTTTTCATGAGAAAGAAGACCGCCGTCACTGCCATGTTGTTTGGAGCCGCATCGACAGTGAGGAAATGAGGGCTGTGCCGATGCCGTATTTCAAAAATCGGCTAATGGATTTGTCACGCGACCTATTTCTTGAACACGAATGGGATGTCCCTCACGGCATTCTCGACCGATCAGCCAAGAACCCTCTTTCCTTCGATTTGAGCGAATGGCAACAAGCCCAGCGCACGAAACAAGACCCACGCATCATCAAAGCGGTCCTGCGCGATTGCTGGCAGGGTTCGGATTCCAAGGAAGCCTTCAAAGGCGCACTCGAAAGCTACGGCTATTATCTCGCTCGTGGTGATCGCCGCGGCTTCGTGGCCGTCGATGTCAGGGGGGAGGTTTATTCCCTCTCCCGCGCCACCGGCATCAAGACTAAAGACCTGAACGGCAAGCTCGGCGCTCCGAAGGACTTGCCAAGCGTTGATCAGACCAAGGCATTGATGAATGCACGTTGGTCGGAGAAGCTGCAAAAGCTGTCCGACGACCTGGATGCGAAACATGCCCGCCAAAAAGAACCGCTCGATCAGAAATTGGATCAGATCAAACAGCGCCAGCGACAGGAACGGAGTGTTTTAAAGCGGCACCATCAAGCACGATGGGATAAGGAAACAAAAGCGCGATCCGAACGCCTCCCAAGCGGTCTTGGCGGTGTATGGAGCCGCCTGACGGGTAAGTACGCCAATATCCGGCGTCAAAATGAATATCAGGCATGGGAAGCTCTCAAACGCGATCAGGCGGAAAAAGAGCACCAGATTGTCAAACACCTGGAAGAACGTTCATCGCTCCAGAAAACTCGGCAACGTCTGAAACAACAGCAACAAATAGAACGTGCCGAACTTCACCGCGAAATCGCCTCACAAATGGAGCGCAAGGCAGAACTTTGCCAAAATCTGGAAAAGGAATTCAATTCAAAGGTTGAACAGGAACCAAAAGAAACAAGGCGCAGGCGCGGTTTGTATCGTGACAATGACGATCTTGAACCGGAGCTATAGCCATGCCCTAAAGCATCTGCAAACTTTGCAATTCAGACCCCCAACATGGTACAATGTATACATAAATAGAGAATTGATTTTTATAAGGTATTTGCATTGTCACCAACCCATACAGATGAGTTTAATGAAATTGTCAAAGTGCAGAAAGAACGCGCATTGCAGCAGGATCTGGAGGATCTTAATAACGAGCGCCTCGGGAACGTGACGGGGCGCATGCAGCGGTTCTTGAGTCCTGAAGCCTTCGAGAACAACCAAAGCGCCAACTCCGGCAAGAAGGGCTCAACCGCCAAGCTATCCGCGCTTGATATCCTGCTTCTCAACGATCCTGAGTATGCTCGCATCCACAAAGCTGCACTGGATGAAAACCGCGCTGCGCAAGTCAAGGTCACGGACTTGCAGGATCGCATTGATCGGGTCATGGCAAAGCTGGACAACAAGATCGAAGAAACACTCGATCAGGCCGTAACTCTGCCCGATGGCCGCAAGGCTTTCATGAACGAGGATGGCGAGGTCTATACGACTGACGGTGAGCTGGTCGATCAGGCCATAGTCGAAGGGTTTGATTGGAATGGCCGACCGCCACTGGAGACTTATCTGTCACTGACAGCGGATCGAGCAAGGCTAGGAGAGCTTGAGAGCGAAAGCCAGCAACACGGCTTGCGCTTGGGCGAAATTCTGGAAGCTCTTGAGGACCAAGACGATCCGGCGACAAAAGGCGAAGTTCAATCGCTTCGTGAAGAGCAGGACGATATTGTCGAAAACGTCATAAGCATGAACGACGAGGTCCACACCATTGAATCTCGTCACGAAGCGCCATCTGCTTCTATCCAGGCAACCCCAGATCAGCCACTGGTCGCTACAAAGTTCGAATTCGGCTCGTAAATTCAGCGATATTTGAATGGACCGCATTTCTTTTCGAGTACAGCAACAATGACACCCATTGGATGGTACTCAAGCGCCTTTCCCATTACATCGTAGATATACTGTTCTCGTCCTCGACGATCTTCAGCATACCAATCACTTATACAAGTAGACTGTTTGTGATCGTTCTCGTTGGCAATCATATTCGCCATCATCATAGACGTTTGGATATACGATCTACGGCTAACTTCTTCCCATTCTAAAAATTCTTTTGAGGTAAAGCGCTCTTCTGCATATCCATGTATGCAAAATATAATATATATTGCGATAAAGCTTGCAGCAAACAAACGATTTAAAGCAAACATAAGGGAAGGTTTTTGTTATTACTATAATGGATAAGAAATATGGAAAAATTACAGCAAGAAAGAACGCATTTCCGCGTTTCTGAATTTCCCCGACTGCCGAATTCGGGCGTTCCCGCCAACCTCACAAAAGGGTTCCCTTTTGTCCATGTCGGGAGGCCGTTATGAGTGATATTTGGCCAAGAATTGAATGCACTGGTCGCAAGATCGGCTACGCCCGTGTTTCCACGTTTGATCAAAAGCTTAGGATGCAGATGGACGCGCTCAAGGCGGTCAAATGCGACCTGATTTTCACCGATCATGGTGTGTCGGGGGCGAAGTCCAGCCGCCCCGGCCTGGACGGCATGTTGAAGGAATTAAAGGCCGGTGATTCCGTGGTGGTATTAAAGCTGGATCGCCTCGGGCGCTCCGTGCTTCACCTCTCGGACTTGCTGGTGCGTTTTCGGGAAGGCGGAATCCACTTCTGTTCCATTGCAGAAGCGATCAACACGACGACACCGGGCGGGAAGTTCATTTTTCACATGTTCTCCGCCTTCGCCGAATTCCAGCGGGACATCATCATCGAAAATACGATTGCAGGGATGGAAGCCGCCAGAAAACGCGGGAAGCATATTGGTCGCCCTTTCAGCCTCAACCCGCAGCAAGTGGCCTATGCGCATGCATCAATTCACCAACGGGGATGCACTCGAAAACAAACGGCAGAACGCTTCGGCGTGTCCACCATGACACTCAACCGCGCGTTTGAAAGGCTGGAATTGCAGAATTGAATTATTGAGCGACGGCGTGTTTTAAAGCGTCCACTTCTTCCCGCAGATTGTCATTGGCCGCTTCAAGCTTCTCGATCATCGCTTGTTGCTCCTGCACGGATTTGATCAGGAGTGGAACGAGGTCGCCATAGGCAATGCTCTTGGTCTTCATTTCGTCATCAGCGGTGGACACCACTTCCGGCGCGATTTTCTCGACTTCTTGGGCAATCAACCCGACCTTGCGGCCTTTCTGCCAATCCTCATCCTGTTCCTTCCAATAGAAGGTGACAGGGCGTAATTTCATCACATCGGAAAGCCCATAAGAAATATCCGCAACATCCTTCTTCAACCGCGCATCGGAGGTGTTGACGTAGGCCGCATTGCCTGCGACTTGGCCAATTACGTGTAGCTTGTACGACGGACTGGCAGTCCCCCCGATCCCGACATTGCCACTGGGCAACACAGTCAGGGGTGCACTCCAAGCCGAACCGTCATAGTACATTACATTCAAGTGATTACCATTCGCGATATCGTGCTTATACTGCCAATATTTGTTGCTGCTGTTGTCTTGGAGCCAAAGAGTGCTCTCATTGGCACTATTAGTAAGAAGAGCCGCGCTATTACCGACGGCGGACCTGAACTCACCGTTCACATCAAGTGTTGCGGACGGCGTCGTCGTCCCGATCCCGACATTGCCGCCAGTGACATAGATATCGGAGCCTGCTTGTGTCCAGAGGCTGGGGTTTTCGAAATTGTTCGGTTTTTCTGCCCCTGTGACGGGTGAAACCTCAATGCCCGACACGTTCAGGATTTCATTGGTGGCAAGGTCTAAATCCTGCGTTGCGGTGTGGTCACCGAGATTATCCGCCGCGCCGGATGCGCTCACATCCACACAAACCCAAGCCGAGCTTGCATTATCATAGACAACCATCTGCCCGTCCGTACAACTCAGCCCCGCCAGCGTATCCGCTCCACCAGCACCACCAACAACGCCACCACCAACGAAGTTGAACGCTTGCCCATCATCGTAGAGCTGGGAAATGGTTTTGCCACTACAGGATGTTCCCGTAGAATCTTGTTTTACTGTATTAGTGTCTCCGTCTATAATGATGAATAAATCAGCAGTCCCAGTTGGCCTTTCTATTAAACGGTAAAAAATATCGTTATCAGCAGCGAAAGCGCTTCTATGATCGGCAACTATAAAATAAAACCAATCTCTCCCGTCAGCATTCACTCTACATTTAAGAGCATCAGGGATGCTTTCGGCCATGGTATCGCCCTCCATGATGGAAGAAGAACCGCCCGCCATACCGATCCAATTTGTGCCGTTACAATATTGCATGACTTTGTGATCGGAATTGTAGATGATTTTGCTTTCTTCCCCTGCCGGATTCACACAATCAGCAAAGGCTTGCTGCGAAGAAATGAATGCAGCGAATCCAAACATGATAAAAAAAGCAAGTAATCTCATACCAAACCCCATAAAATAATGAAAAATCACGCAGTACCATAGAATTGTCTCAAATATTTCTTAAATAAACAATAATATACTTTAATTATCAAAATTTTACTTTTAATAACTTAACTTTACTGTGATTTGCACCTTATTTTCCTGAATTCATCCTGACACGTCCCACGGCAGGGCAAGCGCCTACTCGGCGCCCTTGCCATGTGTTTGGGCAACAAAACACATGGCAGGAGACAGGCATGGATGAGGAAGAGCGCTATCGCTTTTTGACAGCGGATATCAGGGAAGAGGCCGAACTCTTGATGGATCTGGCGGCAATCAACGCCCGGCTTGTACGGCTAAGCGGGAATACTGCTGCCGCAGGCACACTCGGCCTGTATTTGGCTCAGGATATCGCGCAGGACTATAGGCGGGCGGGCGATCTGCGGAGTTATCAATTCTATTCGCTGGTTCGACTGTTCTGCGAATATGAGGAACTTGTGAACGCGGCGATCAGTAAGCGTTTTTTTGCGTACGCTGGAATTCGGCTCTTACGTGAGCTGGCCTGATATCTGCCCGCTGGAAGAAATAGAGGATTGACGGGAGCGGAGCGCCGTTTGGCGCTCCTGATCCGGTCTTAGTTGTGCGGATCGTCCATCGGTCTGCGCATGACGATGCGCCAATTGATGGGAACGACTTCGAGCTGGATCGAAAAGCCCTTGTTGTCCTTGTGTTTCCAGGCCGTGCCGACCTTGTTCCAGAACAACTTTTCGCCTTTGTCGATGACGTGCCAGGCCAGAAAGTCCGGTGCGTTTTGGGATTGCGGTCATGTCCAACACGGGTGAGCGATAGCGAACTGGCGCGGGCAGGCACTTGACGGCAGCCCACGTTCGGTCAGGACGAATAGCGTTAAAGACATGCCTTGCCGATCCAACGGCGGATCACTGGCGCTTCGAATGCGTTTCACCAACGCCTATCCAAATTTCAACGCACCGTTTCTGCTGTCCCCGCGATCACGCGGGTCTATGGCTTCTCTCCGGTTCTGGCATGGTCTGCCCTGCTTGATGACAAGGATGGCTTAGGCCTTCCTGCTCCACTTTTGATGTTGCGCCCCTGATGGGTGTTATCGCCGAACAGCTGCATGCATCTCCGATCAGCGAGACGACCCGGATGGTCTGGGTCAGATGTGAAACGGAGGCTCAAATGAATGGATGGATAGGACGAGATGAACTTAGAAGGCTGAGCGATCAGGCGCTTTATGGATTGCAAAAACTGCTTTTCCGCGCCCTGACCTGTCCTGGGATCGATCCTGCGGATTTAGCTGCAATTCGCGCGACGCTGGTCGCAATCGAGGCCGAGTTGGGGTGGCGCAGCCAGATCCCGTCTCCTGCGCTTTAGCGGGGACGGGTGAGCCCAAATACGAACCCTTATTTGGGCTCTTCCAGAATGGCATCGTCAATCTGGCGAAGTCGCCGGCGAATAGCGCTGGTTTCAGATTCTATGACGCTCTGAGCTTGTTTATAGGCGTTGTCCAAGGCATTTGCTTTGTCGGGAAGCTCTTCGCGGCCTATGACTTCGAGGTGCTGGAGCTTGTCTTCAATCTCCTGCGTCATTTCAGGATCGCCAGCATTGCTTGCGTAGGCGCTGATATTGCTAAAGCAATTTCCCAGAGCGTGCGTTGCGTCGATCACTTTTTGACGCGCCTCATCGATCTTGTGCGTGTCACGCATTCGGCTTTGCTGATTTTCAAGCTTCGTGGCAATCGAGCTGCATTGAAGCGATTTGTCATGTGCCCAATGCACGTTAACGGATGCCGGATCGTATTCAGGTTCTTCGAAATCATCGTAGAGATTTCGCCAAATTTCCTGCATGAGCGGGGCGATTTCCTTTTCCATCTCCCGCCCGTTCTTTTCCATCACTTTGAGCCGTTCAACAATGGCTGAGCGTGCTGAGATGTCTTGTTGCAGTCTCATTTTTTGAAGCTGCAGCCATGCGGGGCGGGCGGCAATATAGGCTGCAAAAATTGCAAGCCCCGCACCTGTCAGGGTTTGGTATTCGCTGAAGGTGCGCACGACGATGCACATTTTCGTCTCGCATATAGCGGACGGGTCGAGGGGGACGATCATCGCGTTGGCTGTGGCCAATAGGACGAATGTAAAAACGCTTATTACGCCGATGAGCGGATAGTTCAAACGAGCCCCCGTTGCTTCACCCCCTAGTGGCGCATGGCTATACTAGAACTTCGTGTAAAAGGCGACTTGCACAGGAAGGCGTTAGCCGATTTTGGCCGAACAAACGGACAAAATCGGCTCAAAAATTATAGGGGCTTCGCCCCCCGCGCGGGACAAGGGGAACCGAGGCTCAGGCGCAGCCTTGCGCCCGCACCATCCCCTTGCGCTCATTCGCTTTCCCTTGCACCCCCACATTAGCCATGGGGCAGAAGGGCAAGAGACTTGCCCTTCAAACCAATCAAAACAGATCGAGCTGCGATGGCATAGAATCCAGCTTTTGCAGATGGATGAAGTCATTCAGCAGATGGGAGAACTTCAGGCTCATAGCGACATGTACATCATCGCAGATTTTTGGACAGTCTTCGGGTTGATTGGCTTTTCTGTAGGCAGATAGATTCCTTACCGCCCTGCGGTAACCGCTGATGTCCTTGCGCAGCCCCTCAATGATTTCAGCGCGGATCTTTGATAGAACTTGCGTGCGTTTTGGCTCGGGCAGTCTATGTGCGGCATCGATTTCTTCTGCCCTGTAGCCGCGCCGCTCAAAACGCTGCGCATAGGCCGAGATTTGCTTCAAGGTGGGTCGCTTACCGCCAAGCAGATAATACCAAGGATGTCCTGCGCAATATCCGCCACACTCCAATTCTATTTCCAAGATTTCGGCCTGTGTCATGATCCCCTCCCCTTACGCGCAGCGATAGATGAGGGTTTCACCAGCGATGACGGTCTCGGCGTAATCAACAGACAGGTCATGGGCGATGGCGTCATAATCGAGATAGTATTGCAGGCGTTCGGGGATTTCACCGAACAGGCCTTCTTCGACAAACTGCTCGGCCAGCTCACGCATGCTGGACACATAGTAGATGTCCAGATCCACGCCGTCCAAATGCCCTAAGACACGCTCGATGTCGTAGCCGCATTCACCCACGGCCAAAATCACCGTTTTCTTTTCGTCGTCATCCAGTTCATCAACGGCGCTGAAATAGCTTTTCAGATTGGCCTGATTGATCCCGTAGGCCTTGGCGAGTTCGCAATCGATGTCTTCGCCATCGATGAACTGAATCTCGAATTCTTCGACGCGCTGCCCGTAGCTGTTAACGGCGCTGGCCGCCTTGGTTTGATAGTCTTCAAAGTTAGAAAAATAGAAGCCTTGCGCCGATATGTCGTAAGGCTGAGCAAAGAGATAAGTCATTGATAAATCCTCCAAATAGAAAGTGGGTTGTTCATGCAACCCTGCTTCCGGTCGAGGATGGAGATGGGAGGGGACAAGGAAAATCGATGCTGTGTGGTGCGGGCGCAACGCAGTGAGCCACGGTCAGTGTCTATTTTCCTTGCGGGGAGAAAGAGGCAAAGCCTCTTGGCTTCCCCGACAAACAGGAAAGCGCTGCTACGCAGCTCAATACTCATGCGTCAGGGATGGAAGCCAACTGGCCGAGACGACAGACTCGGTTCACGACAGCCCGCCTGGACGGCCAAACAGAACCGGCCATTAAAGCAGCCAAAATTTCTCAAATCTTGAGATTAGAAGACTGTATTTATTGCAAAATAATTGAATGCACTGCCGGCCAATTTACGCTCAAGCTCTTACGGATTTGTGTGTGTACGACCTTGGAGTGAGGCTACCAGCAGGTCAACCAATGCGGAACGTTGCTCCGGGCTCAGCTTATCGAGATTGCGCTGCCGCCAACGCACTGCTGGAAGATCAGCAACGTGTGGGATCTTCAATAGCTCCCAATTTGGCTCGCCGCGCTCAAAACTGATTAAGAATTCGCGGTGGCGATCCGGCATATCACCGATCAACTTCCGAATCATTTCATTTTGGGTTTCGATCAGCTCTTCGATTGCCACATCCTCTTCCGTCATTCCTTCGAAGCCATTGCGATATTCGTTGGCCAGGTCTTTAACGCGACCGGAAAGCACCTCGCCCATGGGTCGGTTGTGGCTCAGCAGATAGACGACAAAAGCCTCGCGTAACTCGTCGGTCAGCCCCTCATTGGCAAGCAGGTCTCGAACGTCGAAGAGATCGCGCGGATGCTGACGATCCAATGCTGCAACCAGCTTGCCCGCGTAGAGGTCTGCAAAAGATACAACGCTTGTTTCTGCGTAACCGAAGGAATCTTCCACTGCTTCAGTCACCGGAATGGTGGACGGCTCATGGACGACGCCGCGCAGCACGGGCGAGACTTCAATTTTCACTTGCGTTCCATCTGCAATGATCAGAAGGCGCAGAATTGTTCCCTCGCTGACATTCTCTGTAATCCGTGCGCCGGGCAATTCCTCTAACGCCGCCGCTTTGATCCGTTTCATGGCTGCGCCAATCTCAGCGAGGGCCTTTGGCCTGTCATGCATTGGCAGATACATGAGGTCTATATCCACCGAAAGACGCGGCAGGTTCCGAACGAAGAGATTGATGGCTGTGCCGCCTTTGAGCGCAAAGCAATTCTCGCGTGCCACGATTGGCAGAAGCCGCATGAGGAGTCGAACCTGGCCTTGGTATTGATCACGAAACGGCATTGAGGTCCTCCGGCACTGTTATCAAATAGACCGGATCAAGCTTTCCGCCCGGAACAAGCATGCGTTTGCCCTTCCCAAGATCGATTGCCTCCTTGTCCAGGCGCTTGAGCCACGCATGACGATGGCGATCGGCAAAGAAAAAGAACAGGCGCTTCACTTTCACGCTGTCGCAATCGACGAGCAGTTTTTGCAGCCGTCTCGGACTGAAATTTGCCGCGCTTTGCATGATCATATCGGCCTGATGAAAACTCTCATGCTTTGGCAATTCATCGAGCATTTCGAGATAAGCGCGCTCTGGCTGTGAGAGCGTCAGCGGCCAATCCCATTGTCCCCATGTGATCGTTGACAAACTGCCGCCCTGAAAGCGGCTCAGATCGCGTCCGCTTCCATCGGATATGTTCCAAGCAAGACTGCTTAGCCCGAATGTGATGGGATCGTTCCGGAATAGCGTTGCGCTGTTGTGATAGACGAAGCGCTGGGGGAGGTTCAGCTTTTTCAGCCAGGCGGGTGGCTTCTTCGGTCCGTAGAGATGAACAGTCTTGGTCTCGTGCGAGAGGTAGTGAGCAAATCCCTTTAGTTCCAGCGCTGTTCGTCCGCCTACGATAAGCGGCGTTCTTAGTAGCAAAGTTTGGAGCGATATAACGACTTGTTGCCAGCTTAGACTACCGCGTGGTCGCCTGTAGACGCTGCGAACGGGTTGCTCCAGCCATCCACTTTTGACGTAGTAGGCGCGCAGATTGCTGGCTATGCCGCGTTCTTCCAGCCAAGCGGCATCAACGACCAACCCTTCAGGCAGATCCTTTTCAAGTCGGTTTAGCAATGAAGAATTATGCTCAGCCATACTGAGTATATTACAGCATTTTCAAACCAAATTCAAGTTTGACAATTTCACAAAAAGCTCAACACTACTGAGTAAATAGGGAAGATGATAAACTGAGCTTTCACACTGCAATAGCCTGACCCGATCCCCTCCTCTTCAGTGGGGACCCCGCTGGCTAAACCTTAATGAGGCTCCCCACGAACATCCAGAAGCAGACTATCGCTATTTTATTTTTCGCTGTCGCTCTGTGACTGCAGCTAACCATTTTTCCAACGCTTCTATTTCCGAGGTAATGTCGTCAGGAGTTGGAGCAACAGGGTTCATTGCATCAGACGTTTTATGAAGCATTTCCGAGCACTGCCCGTAGTGCTTTCTCATTGTGTCGGCATCTTCTTGTTTGATAGCAGAAAGTTTCGCAAATCCCTTTGTATCGACCTTGCTGGAGAAGGTGCGTAATACAGGAGAAACAGCATCTTCCACCGCTGTTTCCCAAGCTTGACGAAGGCTGTCAATCAGACCGCGGGCCGTGATAAGCCAAGTTGTTCCATCGGGGTCTTGTTCATGTTGGATACGCGTATTGCCAAGGTGTGCGCGAATTGTTTTTAGCCGCGAGGCAGCATCCTGAGCTTTTTCCGGCGGCTCGTTTCGACAGTGACCCGGCGTTTTCTGCCGTTTTTGGATATGGCGCAGCGCGACTTCCGTCTTTTGAGCCGGATCATCGACCTGAGCGCAGGCATTGCGAAGAAGAAACAAGAATGGAAGGTCGTGCGTGAACACGATCACCTGACGATTGCGCCCCTCTTCCGCGAGCCGTTTTGCTATGGCTTCACGGTGCAAGTGATCGAGTGACGAGACCGGATCATCGAAAATAATACCGGAATGGCTGTTATTGGTGGCAAGCTCGGCCATGAAGCCCGCCAACGCAACGCAGCGATATTCCCCTTCACTCAATACATCGCCTGCGTTACGCGAGGAGCTTTGAATCAAGCTGATCTTGAACCGCGAAACGCCGTGCTTTGAACCTGCTTGCGTTAATTCAATGGCCAGACCGGCCAGATTCAGGTGATCAATTTCCTTGGCAAATCGCGCCCGCAAGCGATCCGTGATCAAGGCCTCCGAAAGGCTGGTATTTTTCGCAGTAATATTGTTTGGCTTGGTGTCTTTGAGGGCAGATTGTAGTTTTGCGATGGCCTTCAAACGTCCGATTTCAGCGATCACATCAGCTTTGATCCCCGCAAGCCATTGCCTGTCTTTCAGCTCTTCTAGTTCCGTACGTAGCGCTTTGCGCTCATCACTATCCTCTTCGGCCAGGAGAGCTGTGATCCGGGATTGAATTGAGATGATGACATCGTCCAAACCAATGCCTTTTAGCAGCGGTACATCGACATTCACATCAGCATTAGAACGCAGCATACCGCGTAGCCGCCATTGCGCCTTGAGCGCAAATGCCCGTACTGCGACCGCCAGATCCGCATTGCCGAGTTCATCGGCAAGAAACGAGCATTCTTTTAGCAGGACTGAGGACAACAGAGCCTTACCAATCAGCTCTTTTCTAAAATTAGTAAGTGCAGTGTGGGCTGCTGTTTCTTCCTGCTGCGTACGATCTTGAACGAAGCTTTCAAATCTACGCAGACGGCTTGCCGCATCGGAGCTCAACTCCTGATGACACAGAACACATCGCGCATCACCTTCGGTCTAAGAGCCTGACCGATAAATAATTTGAGTGATATCAGTTACTTGTGGTTCTGTCGATTTTGCGAAGAAAGACGGAGTTGCACATGTGGACCGATATCACCCGGCAGCAGCATGCCCGATCAGGGCTGCGCCTGCC
>NZ_JBDWYP010000025.1:0-40238 GCF_039982295.1 Roseibium sp. | reverse complement strand
GGACGCTCTACTTCCGGCGCGCAGAAAAGAGAAAGGCGCACGTTCAGTCACTTGGGACACGAAGCTTGGGCAGGCGTGACGGCCTTGCACATCCCACTTTCCCAACCGCTCCCGGCAAGTCCGGAGCGCCTGCCATCCCGTTGAACGGGAGATCAGAACAGCCAAAACGCCGGGGAGACATCCTGCGGCGGGATTGGCGTTGGCCGAACGGCTGAGTGCGGCAAACCCTACACGGCCCGCAGGTCCCGATAGCCCTTGAAAATCAGAAACACACCAATCCCGAACAGGCCGGCACCGCTCAATTTGTCCACATTGATGCGGCTGCCAAGCGGTGACCGGAGTGCGGCGAGCGCAAGCATCGCATAGCCCATGATAGATGCACCATCCAGGACGACAAAGATCAATCCATAGATGAAGGACTGCCAAAGAACATCGTGTTCTGGAGAAATGAAGCTCGGGAAAAGCGCCGCAAAAAAGACGATGGCCTTCGGGTTGCTCACGCAGGAGAAGAAGCCACTGATAAAGGCCGAACGATATCCCCGGTGAACGGCATTGTCCTCAGGCGCATGGGGTTTTGCCGTGAAGGCCGCATAGGCGAGATACAGAATATACAGCCCGCCGACGATCTGCAGTGCGGGCAGGATCTGACTTGCGACGCTCAGCAGAGCCGACAGGCTGAGAACGGCAACAACGATATGCACGACCGAGCCAAGCGCGTCGCCGGCAACACTCGCCATTGCCGCTTTGGGTCCATGCCGCACGGCAAGACTTGACGCCAGAGCCACAGCTGGCCCCGGCGTTGCAATGATCACAAGTGTTGCCGCCAGAAAGGCGAGAAAAAGCGTCAGGTCCATCCAGGTTCCTGTTGATCCTTGCGCGGCCGCTGCCCCTGATCGGGGCGTGCCTTAAGGTTGAGGGAATAGGAATACCATAGCATTTTTGACAGGACCGCACAGGTCATTCTCGCGACCAACCCGGCCGGAAGCTCCCGTCCCTATCTGGTCTTGTTGAACAGCTCCCGGCCAATCAGCATGCGGCGAATTTCCGAGGTCCCCGCGCCGATTTCATATAGCTTGGCATCGCGCAACAAGCGGCCGGTCGGATAGTCATTGATGTAGCCGTTGCCACCCAGAAGCTGGATTGCATCGAGGGCAAGCTTGGTGGCGTTCTCCGCCGCATAAAGGATCGCTCCGGCGGCATCTTCACGGGTGGTCTCGCCCCGATCACAGGCCTGCGCCACCGCATAAACGTAGGACTTGGTGGCATTCATGGCGACATACATGTCCGCGACCTTGCCCTGCACCAGCTGGAAGGTGCCGATGGGCTGACCGAACTGCTCACGCTCGTGGATGTAGGGGATCACAACATCCATCGCCGCCTGCATGATGCCAACCGCGCCTGCCGACAGGACGGCTCGTTCATAGTCGAGACCCGACATAAGGACATTGACGCCCTTGCCGACTTCGGCGAGCACGTTTTCTTCCGGTACTTCGCAGTTCTGGAACACCAATTCGCCAGTTTCAGACCCGCGCATGCCGAGTTTGTCGAGCTTTTGCGCAACGGAAAAACCCGGAAAATCCTTCTCGACCAGGAACGCGGTCATGCCCTTGGCGCCTGCCTCCGGATCGGTCTTGGCATAGATGATCAGCGTGTCGGCGCAAGGACCATTGGTGATCCACATCTTGGTGCCGTTGAGAATGTACTTGTCGCCCTTTTTTTCGGCCCGAAGCTTCATGGAAACCACGTCAGACCCGGCGCCCGGCTCCGACATGGCCAGCGCGCCCACATGTTCGCCGGAAATCAGTTTGGACAGATAGCGCGTCT
Organism: Roseibium sp.; assembly: GCF_039982295.1. Taxonomy (GTDB): domain Bacteria; phylum Pseudomonadota; class Alphaproteobacteria; order Rhizobiales; family Stappiaceae; genus Roseibium. The sequence continues at coordinate 38,414 of NZ_JBDWYP010000025.1, read as the reverse complement.
TCTGGTCATCGGTGCCCCAACGGCGCAGCTGATTGACGCAAAGGTTGGAATGCGCGCCATAACTCAGGCCAATGGAAGCAGAGGCCCTGCTGACCTCTTCCATGGCGATGCAATGCTCCAGATAGCCGAGACCCGAGCCGCCCCACTCCTCTTCCACGGTGATGCCGTGCAGACCCATCTCGCCCATTTCAGGCCAGAGTTCACGCGGGAACCAGTCCTCCCGATCGATCTTCTCTGCCAGCGGCGCAATCCGGTCCTGCGAAAACGCGCGCACGCTGTCGCGCAGCATGTCAGCCGTTTCGCCCAGGTTGAAATTGAAGGACGGAAAGTCGTTGCGGATCATGGTGTATCTCCTCCCAGAGACAATCTGTTTGCTGTTGAGCGGCCTATGGCCGGTCGTATTTGACGAAATCGCTCAAGGTCCCGATCCGGTCGTAAAGCCGGCGCGCCCGGGCGTTTCCTTCTTCCGTATGCCAATAGATCTTGTAGCAACCGAGCCGTTCCGCCTCTGCGGAGACAGCCTCGATCAACTTGCGCCCGACACCGCCGCCGCGCAGGGTCTCATCGACAAAGAGGTCTTCCAGATAGCAAGTGGGCTCGAGCGACCAGGTGCTTGCGTGCGGCAGGGAGTGCACAAGGCCCACAAGCCTGCCGTCAAGCTCGGCGACAAGACCGAAATGTCCGCCCTCGCCCAGAAGCCTCTCGAACAGGCCGTCGGTCACCTCGGGAGCCAGGTCCTGCTTGTAGAAGGTCAGGTAATCTTGCCAGAGACGGCCCCATTCGGCCCTGTCGGATGCTGACAAAGGCCGGATCGTTGCGTCGCTCATTGAGTCAGTCCTCCATGCCTTCAAGGCACATCAGGGTGAAGAGTCCGGTGGAGATATGAGATTGATCATCGTCGTCCAGACCAAAGACATCGGCACGGCAAACGGTCAGCGTCCGGCCAGGCTTGATGACCCGCCCCCTTGCCACGATCCGAGATGCCTTCGCCGGATTGAGAAGATTGACCTTGAACTCGGTCGTCAGGATTCCGGTTCCTGCCGGGAACAGCGTCAGCGCTGCGTAGCCGGCGGCAGAATCGGCAACAGAAGACGTGGGCCCGGCATGAAAAAACCCATGTTGCTGGGTGAGTTCAGGCCTGCGCGGAAGTTCGATATCGACAGCACCGGGCGCAAGATGGGTCAGACTTGCCCCAAGATGCGCCATGAAGGGCTGCCTGGCGAAACTCTGCCGTGCGCGTTGTTCCCAGTTCGGATCCCGAGGCTCCAGCAGCATCAGACCGTTTCCTCTAAAGTGTCCCCTGCAGCGGCAATGTCCTCGAACTCAAGTCCGAGCTCCTTCATGCGCAGCCGACACCCGGCTTCGACCTCATCAAGATCGTTGAGGGCATGTTCGAGGTCCCGCCGCTTTTCCAGAAGCTCGGCTCGGCGATCGGAGATTTTCTGCATCAGCAAACGCAACTGACCCGGTTCGCCAGGCGCCTTGCCGTACATCTCGATGATCTCGCTGATTTCAGCCAGGGAAAAGCCAAGCCGCTTGCCGCGCAGGATCAGCTTGAGCCTCGTGCGGTCCGCGGGCGTATAAAGCCGCTGACGGCCCCGGCGCTGAGGAGACAAAAGCCCTTGCGCTTCATAAAAGCGAAGCGTTCGCGTGGTGATCGCGAACTCCTGGGTCAATTGCGTGATGGTGTAGAGCCGCTGCATGGATCCTCCGTGGAGAACCGACCTTTCCGTTTTTTGACCTTAAAGTCAACAGAGGCGTATTTTATTATAAAATTCATAGATTTGAAAAAATCAACGAACCAGTGAATCGAGCGTCAATCCGCTAGCGAGAACGTTCAGATCCACCTCACCCTCGATCCCGGCGATATCGCCGCGCTGATGATACTGCCACATCGCCCATTCGTTGGCATAGCCCGGAGAGCGCCAGATCGACCTCGCCCAAAGAGGACGGCTAAGGCCCTGCCCGGTCAGATAGGCAAAATACACATCTTCAGGCGCATAGAGCATGACCTCCCGGCCGCTTGCCTGCTCTACCTGCGTGACAAAGTCGGAGACTTCACGCAGCAGCTCGTCCCGCGTTGGACGTCGTGCGCAATTGCCTTCAAACTCGATGTCGATCACCGGCGGCAACATGGCATCCTGAACCGGCAACTCCTGAAGGAAGTTAGCCGCCTGCTCAGCACCTGACTTGCACAGGGAAAAGAAGTGGTAGGCCCCGCGGACAAGACCGGCGTCGCCTGCGTTCTTCCAGTTGGCAGAAAATGCCTTGTCCTTGAAGTCGCCGCCTTCGCTCGCCTTCATGTAGGCGAAAGCAACATCGTCTGCCGCGACCTGATGCCAGTCAATCGCGCCCTGATGACGGGACACATCAATGCCCCTTACCGGGTAGAGCTCCCTGTCCGGTTCCCATGTCATGAAGAAGACAGCCGCCCCCACAATCGACAACACCGCGCCGATGGCCACATAGAAAAGGACCTTCAGCAATCCCTGCAAAAAACGCATTCGACCCCAGCCTCTTGCGACCAATCAAACCGGCGCAAAAATCACACCTGCAAACGGCATACACTCTTTGGCACCGGCCCGGCTAGGTGCCTTCGGCCCGGAAGCAGCTGCTACTGCCGTTTGAAGGAACCAAATCCGTTTTCGTCGAAAAACTCGATCCAGACCGCCGTTGCATTCCCTGCCTTGTCGCGCTCGAAACGGACCAGCGAACGGCTGCCCGCCGGCGCATTCTCAAGGCGCGGCTCGAAGACAAAGGTATCACCGTCCCAATGCGTCAGTTCGAATGTCTGCCCCCTGGGACCAATTTCCAGAACCAGCCCATCCTCGCCCGACGTAATCTCTGTCGGACCGAAATAGGCATTTTCATAAGAACCGGCATAGTCCACCAGTGGTCCGGCGGCTTTCGGATCGAGTGGCGCAGGCTTGCCGGCCATGGTGCCGACTGGTGCCATCAGGGGCGCCATCAGCTGCCCGTAGCCCGCAAGCCAGTCCCGCGTCGGCGCACCATATTCAACCACATCGAAAAAGGACCTTGCGAGACCCTCAGGAACACCGAAAGGCTCTGCATTCGTCAGAACGACGATGCCCAGATCGAGAGATGGCACCATCAGAAAGGCGGTCGCGGCACCCAACGCAAAGGCCCCCGAATGACTGAGGGTGACACGTCCCGTCGGCTCAACGCCGGCATTGAAACCGAAGCCATAGAACCCCGGCCGGGCATCCAGGGCATGTTGCGGCGAAGAAATCACTTGCGCAGTCGTCGCGTGAAAGAGCGCATCGCCGTCGATCAGCTGCTTGCCCTCAAAAGCTCCCTCTCCCAGAACAAGCGCCATCCACTTCGCCATGTCATTGACGCTGGAACTCACCCCTCCCGCAGGCGCCTGCGCATCCGGCTGTCGTTGAAACAGGCTCTCGAAGCTGCCGTTGTCGCGCACATGCGGGAAGGCACGATTATCCCGGTCGATGTAGTCCGAAAACCGGGAGCTGGTGCGGCTCATCCCGAGAGGCCGGTAAAGGACGTCAGCCGAAAGCGACGCCCAGTCGGATCTGGACGCCCTGGCAACAGCCTCAGCCGCCGCCGTCAGACCGAAATTCGTATAGGCGTAGCTGTCGCGGAAGGGGCCGAGCGGCAGCAAGCGCAGACGCTCCAGGACCTGTGCGCGGTCAAAGCCAATATCCTCCAGATCGTCTCCCGCATGATCAGGCAGGCCGGACCGATGCGCAAAGAGATCCCCAAGGGTGAGCATTTCGGAGACGGCCTCGTTCTGAAGCCGGAACCCGGGCAGATGGTCGACCACCGGATCGTCCCAGCGGACGACACCCTCACCGACCTTGCCGGCCACGACAGTTGCGGCCAGCGATTTTGAAAGGGACGCAATCTGGAACACGGTCTCTGCATCGACCGGCGCTGGGTCACCCACAGCGCGCACGCCATAACCTTGCGCGAAGACGGTCTTGCCCTTCCAGACAACAGCCACTGCAAGACCCGGCACCCCGGACCGCTCAAGAGCGTCTTGTGTCAGCGCATCCAGCTTCTCCAGCGCGGCCTCGATCTGCGCGTCATCAACCGGAACGGAGACCGTTTGCGCTGGTGAAAGCGTGGGTTCTTCGGCTCGCGCAGTCACAGCAGGGCCGGCCAGAACCAGGGCACAGGCCAGTCCAATCCTTCTTGATAAACGGCGGAAATCTGAACGAAAAACAGGAAAGCGGCGACGAGACCGGGTGAAACAGCCAAACATCAAAAACAACCTCCAGAGGCAAGAACGCCCGAGGCTTACCACAAAGCTGTTGCTTTTAGGTGAAGTTCGGCCAGAGCGGTGCCGAGGCCAATTCCAGAACGTTGCCGTCCGGATCGTTGAAATAGAGGCTTGTGCCACCAGCCGGCCACACGACCTCGCTGATGATGCCGACATCACACTGCGCAAAATGATCGCGCCAAGCCTGAAGCTTGCCGGCATCGACCCGAAAGGCAAAGTGGGAATGGCCGACGCTGTCGTGACCGGGAACAACGCCACCGGGCGTTGCCACATCTTCGCCGGTATGCCCGCGATAAAAAACAAGGAGCGTCTGCGCCGGACCAACGTCATAGGCAAAAAGCCGGTCGCCCGCGACCATGCGCGTCAGGCCCAGAACGCCTTCATAGAACTCATGCGCAGCATCCATGTCATCGACATAGACCGCCGTTTCCAAAATGCCGTCAAGTGGGGGAGCTGTCATCGCAAATCATTGATCCGTAAAGTGGCGGCCCAAAATCTAGCTGGCCGACCGGACCGACGCAAATCCCCGAGGACTTTCTGGCGTCCCTTTTAGTGTAGCTCAAGTTACGGTGCTGACATCCGTGGCTCGAACTCTGTAATGCGATAGACTGCAAGTCCGTTCTTTTGAAACGGATCGTCTCTGACAATCGCCTCTATCTGCTCCCTGCTGGACGCCTTGGCGAGAATGACACCACCGGTGCGCGGAAGCTTGGGTCCGGACGCAAGGAACACACCGCGCTCGTAGTTCTGCTCCAGGAACACGCGATGCGCCGAAAGCTGGGCGTCAACTTCATCAAGCCCAACCGCATATTCAAGCTCGAGCACAAACAGGTTCTTCACGGATCCCACCACCGGTTTGTTCAGCCGAAAACTCCCACGGCGGATGAAGCCGCCGCGAGAGCTGTAAAGACCCAGATCAGGCGACCGAGAGCTTCACGTCGATGTTGTTGCGTGTGGCATTGGAATAGGGGCAGACCTCGTGGGCCTTGGCAACAAGAGCTTCGGCTTCATGAGCCTCCAGGCCCGGGATAGACACCTCAAGCGCGACCTCCAGGCCAAACCCGCCTTCGGAACGCGGACCGATGCCAACTTCAGACGTGATGCTCGTCTCCGCCGGAATGGTCTTCTGTTCCTGGGCTGCGACAAATTTCAACGCACCAATGAAACAGGCAGCATAGCCCGCAGCGAACAGCTGCTCCGGGTTGTTGCCCTCACCGCCTGCGCCGCCAAGTTCCTTCGGCGTGGCGAGTTTCAGCTTCAGCGAGCCGTCGAGGGTTTCCGCGACACCGTCACGGCCACCGGTTGCCTTGGCTTTTGTTGTGTAAGCGACTTGAACACCCATCTTCATTTTCCTTCGTCTGGTCGGCGGGACGCTACGTGATCTGTCCGCAACAGCAGTGAATTTTCCATATTAAATCGCGTACGATCTAATATTTGATTATATATATCGCGCGCGATTTAATTTCAACATCTTGCGATAAGATCGCGCACGAATTATCTTCCGCGGCTTGTTGAGTTGCGTAAGTGAAAGCAAGACTGCCATGACACAAACGATGTTTCCGTTTGACCTGGACCCTGTGCCCGAACCCAAGAAGGCCAAGAAGAAGACCGAAGACAAACCGGTCGAGACCAACGCGCCAGAGGGCGCGGCCGTTCCAAAAGACCAACCGAAGGACACCGGCGCCGCAAAAGAAGACGCCGCAGCGGCCCAAACGCGCGCAGACACCAACGAGGAAGTAGAGATCCCGGAACCTGCTGACCTCCTCCTCGAGCAATTTCTGTGCTTTTCGCTTTATTCCGCCAATCACGCCATGACGCGGGTCTACAAGCCCCATCTTCAGGAGCTTGGCCTCACCTACCCGCAGTATCTCGCCATGGTGGTGCTTTGGCAAAAGGACAAGATCCTTGTCGGCGCGCTGGGCGACAGGCTGCAGCTGGAATCCAACACGATGACGCCGCTGCTGAAGCGGCTGGAGGCGATGGACCTGCTGACCCGCACGCGCGACAAGAAAGACGAGCGCCAGGTGCGCATCGCCCTGACCCGCAAAGGCCGCGCCCTGAAGAAAAAGACAGGCAACCTCACAGCCTGCATTCTCGCCGCCACCGGCATGTCGGTGGAAGAGGTCATCGATCTGCAGGGCAAGATCATGCTCCTGCGCGACAATCTACTGAGAGCCGCCGAAGCAGAATAGCCAAAGGCCACCCTCTGGTTCAGGTGCCTTTAAAACGGCAGGCCGAACCAGAGGGCAGCAATCCCCAGGAAGGCAAAGAAGCCGACAACATCGGTGACAGTGGTGACAAAGACACTTGAGGCAATCGCCGGATCAACATTGACCTTGTCGAGAGCGATCGGAATGAGCAGGCCTGACAGGCCCGCGAACAACATGTTGATGATGATCGAACCGGCGATCACGACACCAAGGCCAGGGCTTTGAAACCACGCCCAGGCAGTCAGGCCGATCAGGATCGCCAACGCCAGGCCATTGAGGAAGCCCACGAGAACTTCGCGGCGCAGGACGCGTAACATGTTGCGCGCACCCAACTCCTGGGTCGCGATACCGCGTACGGCAACAGTCATCGTCTGCGTGCCGGCGTTTCCGCCCATGGAGGCCACGATGGGCATCAGCACGGCCAGCGCCACCATTGCCTCGATGGTATCTTCGAACAAGGCGATGATGATAGAGGCCAGAACCGCAGTGCCGAGATTGACAACCAGCCACGTCAGCCGCGAGCGCGCAATTGTCAGGACACTGTCGGAAATCTCTTCATCACCCACCCCGGCAAGCGCGCGCAGATCTTCTTCTGCTTCTTCCTGGATGACATCGACGATGTCATCGACGGTCAGGATCCCGACAAGTCGCTCATTTTCATCGACAACCGCCGAGGAGACGAGGTTGTAGCGCTCGAACCGGCGGGCAACCTCTTCCTGATCCTCGGTTGCCAGCACCGCATGACGGGTCTCCGTCATGATCGAGGTGACCTTCTCGCCCCGGGTGGTGCGCAGGACCTTGTCCAGTGCGACCGCCCCCAGAAGCCGGAAGGTCGGGTCGACAACGTAGATTTCGTAAAAACTGTCCGGCAGATCGCGCGCTTCGCGCATGTAGTCGATCGTTTGCCCGACAGTCCAGAACGGTGCGACCGCGATGAATTCCGTCTGCATGCGCCGGCCGGCACTGGATTCGGGATAATCCAGAGCCCTTTGAAGCTGCGCTCGGTCTGCATAGGGCAGTTCGCCAAGGATCTCTGCCTGATCCTCCGCGTCCATGTCCTCAAGGATGTAGACGGCATCATCGGAATCGAGATCTCCGAGGCCTTCCGCGATATCCTCGTTCGGCAGCGTTTCCAGCAGCTTGAGGCGAACCGCCTCATCGGTTTCGGTCAGGGCGGTGTAGTCGAAGTCATCGCCCAGCAGACGCACGAACCGGGCGCGATCCGCTTCCCCGAGGCTCTCGATCAGATCACCCGTGTCGGCCTCATGGAGCTTGCCTGCGAGCTTCAGAAGCCCGAGCGCGTCCTCGCCCTCGATCGTCGCCTCAACCGCCTGGATAAAGGCGTGATTGAGGTGGCCCTCTTCGTCGCGAACGGAAAGGACGGGGGCATCTGCGGTCAGATCGTCCTGCAGGTCGATATTCGCCATGAAGCCCCTCTTTCTCCGCGATTTCGCGGATGAAACTCACACAAAGAGGGCGCAATGGCCCTGCCCTCAGAAGTAACGCTGCGCGATATCATTTGCCACAAGGATCTGATGTGCCGTCCACAATCTTGACGGCCTTGCGAGCAGAACGGCCTCGCCGCTGGCAGGGCACGCCGGCGTCAATCAGGCGGGCAGGACTTCGCACGCTGCGCACGGCGGACCTCGGCCAGATAGTCCCCGGCCCGTTCCGGCAGAATACGCTCCTCATCGGAGATACAGGGCAGCGCCTTTCCAAAGGCCCGGCGCGCCCGGTCCGTGCTCGGACAGATCCGCCCCGCCGCCAGAACCTTGTGCTCAAGATACCAGAGCCTCCGGCAGGAAAGGCTGCCCAAATTCTGCTGCGGAACCTTCATCGCCTCCACCAGCGCGGGCGTCAGTCCCCTTGTCTCAGCCGCAGCGTTTGGCAACGCTACCAACAGGCAAAAGGCGAGACCAAGCACGAGAGACAGGGCTGAGGTCCTCAGACAGTCGAACATGGCAAGATCCCTCAAAGGCACGGCAAACCGCTCCAACGGACAAGGCAGATCAACAAACGATCAGCATCATCCATACGCCCTATACGAGGCGAAAATTGGGAAAAGAGAGCAGATACAAAAAAAGCGCCCCGAAGGACGCTTTTATTTTCAATCACTTGGTAGGGTGATTGATGGTGCGGTCGAGAAGACTCGAACTTCCACGGGGGTTAGCCCACAGCGACCTCAACGCTGCGCGTCTACCAATTCCGCCACGACCGCATTCTCTGGTAGTACCCACCACCTCTCGGCAGCGAGGAGCCCCATGTAGCAAAAGGGATTCTGCTGTGCAAGGGCGCTTTTCAGTTTATTTCACAAGCTCGTGGAAAAAGATCCCGGCATGAATTTTCCGGGCCGGCTAAGAATGACCTAAAGTGGTCCATCCAGACGCGGGGCTCGGATTTCCGGGCCTCTCAGAAGCACTTCCGTGACCGAGATCCCGATCCTTTCGCCCAAAAGGACCACCTGCCCGCGCGCGACCAACGTGCTGTTGGCGTAGATCTCCACATCGTCGTCTTCATTGACGTCCAGGTCGATCACCGCGCCACGGCCCATGCGCAAAAGCTGGTGCACCGGCATCTCGGATGCGCCCAGGACAACGGAAATATCGACATTGATTTCATCGAAGGTGGCCATCGGAAGGTTCCGCCTATATGTGTGAAGTGCTCATGGCACCGCATGCGTTCATGCTTAACATGCCTTCCCGTTCGAAAAAATCAGCAAAAGCCTCAAGCCAATGCCTGCTCCACAAAGAGACACTCTCAGCGCCGATTTCCGACCCCTTTTGGACGCCCCTCCGGTAGAATGGGTCGTCTCAGACGCCCTTGTGGACTATGAGACCGCGATGGTGGAGATGGAAACCCACGTCGCGCGAATCGCTTCCGGCGAGGCAAATGAGCGCGTCTGGCTGCTGGAGCACCCTCCTTTATACACAGCTGGCACAAGCGCTGATGACGCCGACCTGATCGCGCCGAACCGCTTTCCCGTCTATCAGACCGGGCGCGGCGGGCAGCACACCTATCACGGTCCCGGCCAACGGGTCGCCTATGTCATGCTGGATCTCAAGCGCCGGCGCCAGGATGTGCGGGCTTTCGTTGCCGCACTCGAAGCCTGGGTTATCAGCTCCCTGTGGCATTATCACATCCGCGGCGAGCGCCGGGAGGACCGGGTTGGCGTCTGGGTCCGTCGTCCCGAGCGCGGCGCGACCGTTGAGGACAAGATCGCCGCCATCGGCATTCGCCTGCGCAAATGGGTGACCTTCCACGGCATCAGCTTCAACGTCGAACCGGATCTGGAGCATTTCTCCGGCATCGTGCCCTGCGGCGTGCAGGAGCATGGCGTCACCAGTCTGGTCGACCTGGGCATTCCGGTCAGCATGCCGGAGAACGATATCGTCCTGCGCACAGAATTCGAAAAGATCTTCGGCCCGACAGTCTGACAATTCGGCAGGCAGCGTTCAGTAGGTCGGGCGCGTTACGAAACCGGCCACATCGGGCGGGTCGCACGGGTGCGCCAGAATCTTGTCGATCCGGGCGAGCTCAGGCCCCTCCTCGGACAAGGCAACCATCTCTTTCACCCGGTCGGCGCGCCCGTGATAGATCGCCTCGACAAAACCATCGCGCCGGTTGCGAATCCAGCCGCTCAAGCCCCGGTTTTCAGCCTCTGCCGCACACCATGCACGGTAGCCCACACCCTGCACGCGGCCTTTGACGGTCACATAGTAGGAAACGAAGTCGGACTCGCTCACGCGCGCGCCTCCTCAGTGGCGGTTTGCCGCTCCGAAGCCCGGCTTTTTTCATCGTGCATGACGTAGAGCGATGCACCCACGATCGTCAGGGCTCCGAGCCAGAAGGGGCCGCTGGGCGCATATTGAAATGCCAGCCAGCCGAAAAAGACATTGAGCGGCAGTTTCAGATGATCAAATGGCTGAATGAAGGCAGCATCTGACCGTGAATAGGCCAGCGTCAGACAATAGTTCGCCGTCACCGTCAAAACGCCCGCCGCCGCGATCGCAAGGATGCCGATCCCCTGCGGCATGACAAACCCCTCGGCCAGGGCGAGGCCGAAATTGACCGGCGTCAGCAGCAAGAGCAGATAGATGGTCACCGTATCCGCAGGCTCAAATGCGGTCAGCTTCTTGGTCAGGAGAGACGCTCCCGCCCAGAAGGCCGCTGCCGCCAGCGGCAGAAGCGCCGCCAGCTGAAACCGGTCGGACCAGGGCTCGAGGATGATCATGGCACCTGCAAAGCCAAGCAAAGTCGCCGCCCAGCGCGCGAAACCGATCCTCTCTCCCAACAGGAGCCAGGCCCCAATGACGACGAAAAAGGGGGATGTCATAACCAGCGCGATGGCCTGCCAGATCGGAACGGACGCGAGACCTGCGCCCCACAGCTGAACACCGGCAACCGCAAGAACCACCCGAAGCAGATGCAGGCCCGGCTGCCTGGTCGCGAGGCCCGACAGCCCGCGCCGGACAAGCCAGGGCAGCGCACAGGCCAGCGCGGCGGCATACTGCCAGAACACCACCGAAGAAGACGGCATGCCCAGTTTCATCGTCGCGGTCTGGATCGCCACATTGACTGCCGCAAAGGACGCCCCGGCTGCCACCATCAACCCGGCGGCTATCAAAGGCATTCTCAGTCCGTTCAGTCTCGTCATGTCGTCAACCTCGGCTGGCAAATGGCACAGGGCAGACGAACGGAGGCGCCCTGTCCAAAACAGGTCGCACACCGTGCGTTCTCTTTCATCCGGACTATGACCGTCGGCCTCGGCATCTCACCGAATCTGCTGACCCTTGAACATCTATCCAAGGCGCTCGCGGGCTCCAGGTTTCCCTGATACCGCCGGTGAGGAATCGCACCCCGCCCCGAGAACATTTCACTCTCACTGAAATCAGATTTAGCGACAGATGCGCCAAGGTGCAAGCTGAAGAAACAGGCTCAAGCCGAACGAAGGCCGAGCTCCGTTCCAAGCGCAACAGGTGTGTCGACAACAGCCACAGGCCCCTCGCCTTCAAGCTCGTCGCGGCTGCCATAGCCCCACATGACCCCGAAGCCGTCGACCTTGTTGGCAATAGCGCCGATCAGATCGTGTTTGCGGTCGCCGATCATGGCGCACTCGGACGCCGACAGGCCTTCTTCATTGAGGATATGCGCGATCAACTCGGCCTTGGCTGACCGTGTGCCGTCCAGCTCGGAACCATAGACCTTGCCGAAATACGGCATGAGGCCGAAATGCTCGACGATCTTGCCGGCATAGGCGTGCGGCTTGGAGGTGGCGACAAAGAGCTTGCGGCCATCAGCGACAAGATCAGACACCAGCCCGTCAATCCCCTCGATCAAGGTGTTCTCATAGAGCCCCGTCGCTGTGAAGCGCTCGCGGTAAAAGGCGACGGCCTCGTCCTGAATGGCGCGGTCATCTGTGTCGAGAAGAACCGAAAAGCTGTCCCAAAGGGGCGGGCCGATGCACCAGCGAAGATCATCCTGTGCCGGAACCTCGGCTTCCATGCGTTCAAGCGCATACTGGATACAACGCGTGATGCCCTCGAACGGGTCCGTCAGGGTCCCGTCGAGGTCAAAGAGAACGGTTTTATAGGTCATGCAGGCCTTTCGGCGTCAGGAGAATTCCATGATCACCGCATCAACAGCCAGGCTGTCACCAGCTACAGCCTTGATCGCGGTCACCGTGCAGTCGCGCTCGGCCCTGAGAACATTCTCCATTTTCATCGCCTCGACAACCGCCAACTGTTCGCCAGCCTTGATCTCCTGGCCTTCCTCGACCGCAATCGAAACCACCAGGCCAGGCATCGGGCACAGCAACATCTTGGACGTGTCCGGCGGAAGCTTCTCCGGCATCAATCCATCAAGCTCTGCAACTCTGGGCGTCATGACCTTGGCAATGACCGAATAGCCTTGCCAGTCGAGACGATAGCCGCCGAGTACCGGACGGACCTGAACGGTCACCTTGCGTCCACCAATGGACCCTTCCCACAAATTGCCCCCGGGTGCCCAGTCAGACAGCACCGTAACGACCGGCCCCTCGCCGACAGCCACATCAATCTCGACCGGACTTCCCGGATAACCTGCAGCCAGACGCACCGGCATATAGGTCTTGTCCAGCTTGATCACCCAATCTTCCCGGATCTCGCCTGAATGTGGCCGCAGACGATCAGGCAAATGATCAAGCCGCTCCCGGCCAAGCGCGCCCATGGACAAGGCAACAGCGCTCAAGAGCTCCAGCGCAGCCGCATTCGGTTGCGCAGGTTCGAAGCCCTCTGGGTATTCGTCGGCAATAAAGCTTGTAGAGAGTTCGCCCGAGCGCCAACGGGGATGGTTCATCAGGGCGGTCAAGAACGGCACATTGTGCTGGATCCCGTCGACATAGAACGCATCAAGCGCATCGCTCATGGCCACGATCGCTTCCGACCGCGTCGGGGCATGGGTGATCAGCTTGGCGATCATCGGATCGTAGAACATGGAGATCTCCGATCCTTCGACAACACCTGTGTCGTTGCGGACCGTCACACCATCTTCGATGCCCTCTTCCGGCGGCGTATAGCGCACGAGGCGGCCAATCGACGGCAGGAAGTTGCGGTAAGGATCCTCAGCGTAGATGCGGCTTTCGACGGACCAGCCGTTCAGCTTGACGTCATCTTGCTTGAGCGCCAGTTTCTCACCAGCGGCAACACGGATCATCTGCTCGACAAGATCGACACCCGTGATCAGTTCGGTGACCGGATGTTCCACCTGCAGGCGGGTGTTCATTTCCAGGAAGAAGAAGCTTTTGTCCTGACCGGCGACGAACTCGACCGTACCGGCACTGTCGTAGTCGACAGCCTTCGCGAGGGCGACGGCCTGCTCGCCCATTTTCCGGCGGGTCTCTTCATCCAGAAGCGGCGACGGCGCTTCCTCAATGACCTTTTGGTTCCGGCGCTGGATCGAACATTCCCGCTCACCCAGATAAATGGCGTTGCCGTGCTTGTCGCCCAGCACCTGGATTTCAATATGGCGCGGGTTTTCAATGAACTTCTCGATGAAGACGCGATCATCACCGAATGACGAGGCCGCCTCCGACTTCGAGCGGACATAGCCGTCATTGACCTCATCGGCATTCCAGGCAATTCGCATGCCCTTGCCACCACCACCGGCGGACGCCTTGATCATCACCGGAAAACCGATGTCTTCGGCAATCTCGACGGCCTGCTCAGCGGAATGAATTTCGCCCAGATATCCGGGAACCGTGCTCACATTGGCATCATTGGCGAATTTCTTGGATTCGATCTTGTCGCCCATCGCCTCGATGGCGCGCTTGTTCGGACCGATGAAGACGATTCCTTCCTTCGCGAGCATTTCGGGAAAGCTGGCCCGCTCGGACAAAAATCCATAGCCAGGATGAACCGCTTCGGCGCCGGTCTGTTTACAGGCGGCAATGATCTTTTCCGGAATCAGGTAGGATTCGGCCGCAGCGGCCGGGCCGATATGGACCGCTTCGTCCGCCATCTCGACATGAACAGCGTCCCGATCCGCATCCGAGTAGACGGCAACGGTCTTGATGCCCATGCGCCTTGCGGTCTTGATGACACGGCAAGCAATCTCGCCCCGGTTGGCAATCAGTATCTTCGAGAACATGCGCGCTCCGCCCAGATTATTTTTCGTGGCCATGTTTTAGGCGTACCGATAGCGCGGCGCAATATGTCCAAAGGATGACTGGCCAAAAGTGCAATCTGACCGTCGCCCCCATCGCGAAAAAGCTTTGCTTCCAAAACGGTCAAAACACATCGCGAGGCGACCCTGGTAGCCTCAATCAAAGTATAGTCATTTTTAACAGTTTTGTGTCTTTTTACTGATCGGGAATTGGGGGTTATTCCGATGTTTAAAAAGACACTACTTTTTCTATTGCCATTGGCCTTCCATGCAGGCCCTGCTCTTGCAGCACAATCAGGAAACTGGAAGACCGACAAGGTACAGGGTTTTGAGAAATACTGGACTGAAACACCCGACGGCGCACGCTTTACAATCTGGTGCAACCGGTCGCGCAGTGTTTCCGGAACGGTGGTCGACATTGATATCGACGGCAAGAATGCTCCGGCACGCAAGCAGATTCGCGTCGTCATCGACCGAAGCATGCTCAAGATGGACACCGACGCGAAGGGGTACGTGCAGACAAATTGCGCAGCCTGCGCCGACGGCTACACCGTGTTGTGGAACAAGTTGCGAAGCGGCGTCTCTCTGGCCGTCAAATTCGATGACGAGCGCTACGCAGCATTCTCTCTCAAGGGCGCACGCGAGACCCTGTCCAGCAGCGTCTGCCCGGCCGACTTCTACAAATAGGCGCCTGCACCGCGGACGTCTCTGAACCTGCGAAAACTGCCTCTGGATTTTGGGATCGCGAGCCACTAAACCGGCTCTCGATCCCGCACCTCCCGCACGGGTGCTCCAGAAGGATGCAAGTTCCATGGATGCCATACACCTCGAAGATCTCTCGTTCTTCGCCTATCATGGCGTTTATGACGAAGAGGCCCAGCTCGGCCAACGTTTCCACGTCGACCTCACCTGCTGGCTCGACCTGAGCAAGGCTTGCGAGAGCGACGAGTATGAGCAGACCGTTTGTTATGGTTCGTTGACCAGGGCAGTCGAAAACGCCGTCACGCAAACCCGCTTCAAGCTGATCGAGAGATTGGCCGCGGCGGTGTCAGAGGCGCTCTTCCAGGCAGATCCACGGATCGAAAAGACCCGCGTCCGCATTCACAAGCCCGGCGCACCTCTTCCCATTGCCACCGGCAAGGTCAGCGTTGAAATCACCCGTGACCGGCCCGTGCCAGGATAACCCTCGGCAGACCTTGCAGGTCTTGCCCAGATACTGCCGCATTGGCCTCTTTAACTCACTGTGAGGCTGGCTGAAGGGGGGAAGTTGAAATGCTCAAGAGCAAGAGATCCGTGCAAGGTGCTGGCGTTGCCGCCCTGTCAATGGCAACACTACTCATTATCGGGACTGCTGCAGAGGCTCGTCCGGACCTGCGCAAGATGACCTGCGGCCAGGCGCAAGCCATGGTGAAACGAAATGGCAGCGTGGTCTTCACCACCGGAACGCACACCTACTCCCTCTTCGTATCGAACTACAGCTACTGCGATCCCGGCGAACAGCTCTTCACCCAGTTCGGCCCGACGCGTGACAATCCGAAGTGCCCGGTGGCCTATGAATGCCGCGAGCCCTTGTTCGAGCGCAGAGGCTTCAGACGGTGGTAGCAAACACCAGCTGGACGTAAAAACGGCCCCGAATTGGGGCCGTTTCTGAGATTTAAGGGCTGAACGCGTGCGTTACAGCGGAATATTGTCGTGCTTCTTCCAAGGCAGCTGCTGCGCCTTGGATCGCAATAGCGCGAGCGCACGAGACACCCGGCGACGGGTCGAATGCGGCATGATCACCTCATCGATATAGCCACGCTCTGCGGCCACGAAGGGGTTGGCAAACCGGTCTTCGTAATCCTTGGTGCGTTGTGCGATCTTGTTCTTGTCGCCAAGCTCCGAGCGATAGAGGATCTCGACCGCGCCCTTGGCGCCCATCACGGCGATTTCGGCCGTCGGCCAGGCGTAGTTGATGTCGCCGCGAATATGCTTCGAGCTCATCACGTCGTAGGCACCGCCATAGGCCTTGCGCGTGATCACCGTGATCTTCGGCACCGTTGCCTCCGCGTAGGCGAACAGCAGCTTCGCGCCATGCTTGATCAACCCGCCATACTCCTGTGCTGTCCCTGGAAGGAAGCCTGGAACGTCGACAAAGGTCACGACCGGAATGTTGAAACAGTCACAGAAACGCACGAACCGGGCTGCCTTGCGGCTGGCGTCGCTGTCCAGAACCCCGGCGAGAACCATCGGCTGGTTTGCAACGATACCAACGGTTCGCCCTTCCATCCTGCCTAGGCCGGTGATGATGTTGCCCGCGAAGGAGCCCTGGATCTCGAAGAAGTCGCCCTCGTCGACCGTTTTGAGAATCAACTCCTTCATGTCGTAGGGCTTGTTCGGGTTTTCCGGGATCAACGTATCGAGGCTCTCGTCGATCCTATTCGGATCGTCGTGAGAGCCGATTTCAGGAAGTTCGGCCGTGTTGTTGGCTGGAAGGTAGTCGATCAGCCGACGCATTTCCTGAAGCGCTTCGACGTCATTGTCGAACGCCCCGTCGGCAATCGAGGATTTGGTTGTATGGACAGATGCACCACCAAGTTCTTCGGCCGTAACCGTCTCATTGGTGACCGTCTTCACCACATCCGGCCCGGTGACGAACATGTAGGATGTATCGCGCACCATGAAGATGAAGTCGGTCATGGCCGGGGAGTAAACGTCACCGCCCGCGCACGGTCCCATGATCAGGGAAATCTGCGGGATGACACCTGACGCCAGCACGTTGCGCTGGAAAACCTCGCCGTAGCCGCCCAGCGCCGCCACACCTTCCTGGATGCGCGCACCACCGGCATCGAAAAGGCCGATGATCGGAGCACGGTTCTGCAAGGCCATGTCCTGGACCTTGATGATTTTCTGGGCATG
The DNA here is from genome assembly GCF_039982295.1 of Roseibium sp. Taxonomy (GTDB): domain Bacteria; phylum Pseudomonadota; class Alphaproteobacteria; order Rhizobiales; family Stappiaceae; genus Roseibium. The sequence continues at coordinate 21,407 of NZ_JBDWYP010000025.1, read as the reverse complement.
GGTTTCCGAGAGGGAACCGCCGAAAACCGTGAAATCCTTGGAGAAGACATAGACCGTCCGGCCGTTGACCGTGCCCCAGCCGGTCACCACGCCATCGCCTGGGATGTGCTGTTCATCCATGCCGAAATCAGTGCAGCGATGCTGCTTGAACATGTCGAACTCTTCGAAGGACCCTTCGTCCAGCAGCAGTTCAATGCGCTCTCGGGCCGTCAGTTTGCCCTTCTTGTGCTGGGCCTCGATCCGCCGTTCGCCACCACCAAGGCGGGCCGTTTCGCGACGGCTTTCCAGTTCGGCAAGGATTTCCTTCATGGCTTTCTCCGAAACGCTTTTAATCGAAGGCTTGGTAGCATGCAGGATCGGGCAGGCAAAGTCAGCACAAGGGCGAAGACGCCCAAAACCTCGGCGAAATTGCGGAGAGTCAGGAAAACCTTGCGGCAGGTTGCATAAAGACTGGGCAATCACGCCTTCATATTACGCTTGGAGCCCCTGTCGAAATTTGCAAAGCTTGCACAACAAGGCAGCAACGATGAATGGGGAGGCAATGACAGAAGAGCGGTCTTTTTTCAATGAAATGCTGGATGACGCCGGGAACCCGCGCTCCTCCTACGCAAAGCTCGCTCAGTGGCTCGAAGACAAGCCACCCAACTTCCTGAAGCGCAAAAGCCGAGAGGCGGAAACCATTTTCCGACGGCTTGGAATCACCTTTGCCGTCTATGGCGCTGAGGAAGCAACAGAGCGCCTGATCCCCTTCGATCCGATCCCCCGGGTCATCTCCCCCGGCGAATGGCGGCGTCTGTCTGCCGGCATAGATCAGCGTGTGCGCGCGCTCAATGCCTTCCTTCATGACATCTACCACCGCCAGGAAATCATACGCGCAGGCCGCATTCCCGCTGACCTCATCTTGCAGAATGAGGCTTTCTTGCCCGAAATGGTCGGCCACGATCCTGCCCGCAAGGTCTACGCCCATATCATCGGCACGGACCTTGTCCGCGTCTCTGAGAACGAATTCTACGTTCTGGAAGACAACACACGCACCCCGTCAGGTGTCTCCTACATGATGGAGAACCGTGAGACGATGATGCATCTGTTTCCGGAGCTGTTTCAGAGCCATCGCGTCGCCCCGGTGGACCGATATCCCGAGTTGCTTCGTCAGACCCTTGAAAGCGTGAGCCCGAACCAGGCCAAGTCTGACCAGACCGTGGTTCTTCTGACACCCGGGATCTACAATTCCGCCTATTTCGAACACGCCTTTCTGGCCGATTCCATGGGCATCGAGCTGGTCGAAGGCCCCGATCTCTTCGTCGATGAAGGCAAGGTCTTCATGCGCACGACCCGCGACCCCAAGCAGGTCGATGTAATCTACCGCAGGATTGATGACGCCTTCCTGGATCCGCTGACGTTCAACGCCGGGTCGATGCTGGGTGTGCCGGGCTTGTTCGATGCCTATCGCGCAGGAAACGTTACCATCTGCAACGCCCCGGGAACCGGGATTGCCGACGACAAGGCGATCTATGCCTATGTGCCTGACATCATCGAATTCTACACCGGACAAAAGCCGATTCTGAACAACGTACCAACATGGAACTGCTCCCAGGAAGACGACCTGGCCTATGTGCTCGACAATCTCGAGGACATCGTCGTCAAGGAGGTCCATGGCTCTGGCGGCTACGGCATGTTGATCGGTCCGACGGCTTCCAAACGCCAGATCGCCGATTTCCGAAAGGTTCTCATGGCAAACCCGACGAACTACATTGCCCAGCCAACGCTTGCGCTTTCCGCCTGCCCGACCCATGTCGCCTCTGGCGTCGCTCCCCGGCACGTCGACTTGCGCCCCTTTGTGCTGATTGGCGACCAGGTTCGCATCACTCCTGGCGGCTTGACACGTGTCGCTCTGAAGAAGGGATCACTCGTGGTCAATTCAAGCCAGGGCGGCGGCACCAAAGACACCTGGGTACTGGAGGACTAAGCCATGCTTGGAAGAACCGCCTCCTCCCTATTCTGGATGTCCCGCTATCAAGAGCGAGCTCAGAATACGGCCAGGCTTTTGGAAGTCGCGTACCGGTCGGCCATGGTGCCGAACTCGGGTCAAAGCGAGCGCGATGAATGGCGCTTTGCGCTGGCAACTGCCGGCGTCGACTATGCCTACACCGAAAAAGTGGGCGAGATCACTGCGCGCGGCGTGATCAACTACATGATCTTCGACAAGGACAATCCCTCAAGTGTACGCGTCTGCCTCGAGACCGCCCGCAACAATGCCCGCGCCGTCCGCACCGGCATCACCAGCGAGCTTTGGGAAGCCCTGAACACCACCTGGATCGAGTTTGCGGACGTCAATCCGCTGTCGATCACACAGGACCGGCTGCCTGATTTTCTGGCCTGGATTAGCCAGCGCTCCCATCTCTTCAGGGGCGCCCTTTTGAACACCATGCTGCGCGATGACGGCTATTACTTCAGCCAGCTTGGCAATTTCGTCGAGCGTGCGGACAACACGGCACGGGTGCTCAACGCTCAGTACTGGGTTCTTCTGCCGGACAATGACGTCATTGGTGACGGCTCCATGGAGCGCAGCCAGTGGACCGGTATCCTGCGCACGCTCTCCGGCCTGCGAAGCTATCGGTTTGCCTATCCGGAGGCCAAGTTGAAGGCCTTCAACATCGCGGAATTCCTCATTTTGAGAAAAGAAATGCCGCGTTCTCTGGCCCATTGTTACGACTGGATCAATGACACCGCTGAAGACCTCCAGCAGTTCTACGTTGAACGGAAGCCCAGCATCGATATGGCGGCAGCCCTGTCGAAAGAGCTTCATGAGGAGGAGATGCGCGACATCTATCAAAGCGGACTTCATGACTTCTTGCTCGATTTCATCCGCAAGAACAACGCTTTCGCGCATCAACTCTCGCTGGACTATAATTTTGCCTGATCCTCAGACACGCCCGGTGCACCAATGCGACTGACCGTTCGACACAAGACCAGCTACCAATATGACACGCCCGTGGCCAATGCCATGCAACAACTGCGGCTAACACCGCCTGATTGTAGCAGCCAGCGCGTGATCGACTGGGCCATTGACGCCCCGGGGATGTCACGCGCCACCAACTACACCGACGCCTTCGGCAACATCGTGCATATGGTCTCATCCCAAGAGGTCACCGAAGGCGTGACAATCACGGCAACCGGGACCATCGAGACGGAGGACAAGTCGGGAGTGGTTGGCACGGAGCGCAACGAAGCCCCAAGCAGAATCTACACGCGCTTCACGCCCGTCACTCAGGCCAATCAGGCCATTCGGCGTTTGGGCGCTGTCGCCGACAAGGACGACAAGATCGCAGGATTTCATGATCTGATGCACGCCGTGCGCGACAAGGTCGCCTATCAAACCGGCGTGACGGAGACCCACGCAACGGCGGTCTCTGCACTGGCAGCTGGCGAAGGTGTCTGCCAGGACCACGCCCATATCTTCATTTCGGCTGCCCGCTCCATCGGCGTTGCCGCACGCTATGTATCGGGCTATCTGCTTCTGGAAGATGAAATGGAATCCGAGGCGCATCATGCCTGGGCGGAGGTTTGCATCGATGGTCTGGGTTGGCTGGCTTTCGACATATCCAACGGTATCTGCCCAACCGATCACTACATACGCTTGGCCAAGGGACTGGACTCACGTTCCGCTGCCCCCATAAGAGGCATCCGTTTTGGTGGCAACGATGAAAACATGGATGTTGAAGTCGAGGTCGCACAGGCGGCGCTTCAGCAGCAGCAATAAGATCTTGCAATTCACACGCACGATCCCATGTCTCGCGCCTGATACTGATAAACAAGTCTGATATAGGTGTTTGAAATTGGCCCCGCCAAACGAATGCGCCTGACCCGGGACACGAAACGAAATGACTTATTGCGTTGCATTGAAGCTTGACCGCGGACTGGTCTTTGCGGCTGACACCAGAACCAATGCAGGCTTGGACAATATCTCCACCTTCAAGAAGCTCCACGTCTGGGAGAAAGAGGGAGATCGCGTTTTCACATTGCTGTCTGCAGGCAATCTGGCCGTAACCCAGGCAGTCATCTCCCTGCTGAGCGAGCATATTCAGTCGGCAGGCGAAGGCCGTCCAACCCTGATGACCGTGGAGACCATGTTCCAGGCAGCCCGCCTGATCGGCAGCGCCATTCGCGAAGTCCGTGCCATCGACGGTGAAAGCCTCGGCTCGAACGCGGAAAACTTCCAGGTCACCTTTATTCTGGGCGGACAGATAAAGGGCGAGGAACCACGGCTGTTTCAGATCTATTCAGCGGGTAACTTCATCGAGGTCTGCGAGGACACCCCCTTTCTGCAGATCGGTGAGCACAAATACGGCAAGCCCATACTCGACCGCGTCACCCGCTCTGACATGCGCCTGGGCGAAGCCGCGAAGTTGGTTCTCCTGTCCTTCGACAGCACCCTGCGGTCAAACCTTTCCGTGGGCATGCCGATCGACCTCCTACTTTACAACAAGGACAGTTTTTCGGCCGATCGTCAGCTTCGGATCGAGAAGGACAATCCGTATTTCCAGAAGCTGTCTCTGGGTTGGTCCGACGCACTGCGCGACGCCTTTGCCGACATGGAAGAGTTGGACGTCTGAGGCACGCCTCCAATTTCCGGGATTTTTCAGCCTGTTCCGGCTGTTAGCTGTTCGTCATCCCTTTGCCGTAAAAGCACTTGGGATTTAGGAGTTGCAGTGAATGAGTGCGAACAGCATCGACGAGGCAGAACACCTGACCTGGCACCGGGAGCCAGCCAGCGAACCTCTTGACGTCAACGATGAGACCCTGCGGCTCGTGCGCCAGATGATCCGTTCTGGCGAACGCGGACCGCTCGTCGATCTGTTGAAGCGCTGGGACCCGGTCGACGTCATGCAGATGCTGGTACGTCTGCGGCTCAAACAAGCTCGCAAGCTCTTCCAGTGGTTGCCTGCCAACCCCTCCATCAAGGTCATCGCCGAGCTCCGGCCCGAATTTCGCACCGTCCTGATGGAAGAATCCACCCTTGAGCAGTTCCGAGACATTCTCGCCGGCCTCGATCCCGAAGATGCCACGGAGATGCTCAACGACTTTCCCGACGACATGGCTGAAGCGCTTGCCCAGCGACTTCCCGACGTCGAGGACATTGCTTCGCGTCGGTCCTATGCAGACGACAGCGCCGGGCGCATCATGGCGCGCAAGTTCGTCGCCCTGCCCGCGACCTTGACCATCGATGAGGCGGTCAGCCAGATCCGCGCAGATGCCGACCGGATCCGCAAGGTTTTCACCGTCTATGTCCTGGATGAAAGCAGCCGGCTCGTTGGCACAGTCGAATTGGGCAAACTGTTGCTTGCACGCCAAGGCACGACGCTCGGCGACATCATGAACAGGGATTTCATCGCCGTTTCAGCAGATACCGATCAGGAAGAGGTGCTGCGGCTCGCGCGCAAGAGGGACATGCGCACCGTTCCCGTGATCGACGGAGACGGCCATTTGATTGGCCGCGTCACACCCAAACAGCTGACGCGCATTGCCTCCGAAGAGGCCACGGAAGACATGCTTCTGATGAGCGGCGTTTCCTCTGAAGCCAAAGCCGACGACACCGTCCTGCGGATCGTTCGAGGCCGCCTGCCCTGGTTGCTTGCCGGCCTGATCGGCGCGAGCATCGCGGCGTCGGTGGTCGGATCTTTCGAGGATCAACTTGCCAAGGCGGCGATTTTGGCCGCATTCATTCCGGTCACCATGTCAATGGCCGGAAATGCCGGACTTCAGGCATCTGCTGTGGCCGTTCAAGGCCTTGCCACAGGCACCCTATGGTCCGGTGAAATCGGCTACCGGCTGTTCAAGGAATTTCTCGCAGCCCTCTTCAATGGCGCGGTGGCCGGCTGCATTCTCGCCGGCTTGACCATGCTGGCCTCACTGATCATTCCGATTGCCGACCCGGCCCACCTCGCGCTGGCAACCTCCCTGTCGCTCCTGTGCGTCACGACAATTGCGGCCATGGTCGGCGCGACCATACCGATCGTGCTCGACAAGCTCGGCATCGATCCGGCCATGGCGACCGGCGTCTTCATCACATCGTCAAACGATGTCCTCGGCGTTCTCGTCTTCTTCCTGATGGCAACTGCGTTCTATCTGGGCTGATGCCAGGCCGGACAGACCGACAAGCTCAGTTCTCCAGGATCAGCGCAGCGGCTTCAAACTCGGTCCGCTTGTAGGCTCGGATCTGCGTGGCCTGGGCATCTTCGCCCCAGCGTTCAATGTTGAAGTCCTCTTCGACATGAGCCGCCGTCCAGGCATCGTCAGCAGACAGGTGCCCCTCGGCCAACGCCAGCGCGAGAACCGCAGATCCGGAGAGCGAGGTCGCCGTGTGGAGCGCAGCCAGACGCATAGGCGTCCAGCCTTCCAGCCTGGCCCGGTAAGCTGCGAGCAGAGCCTCCGGCTGCTCCTGATGGATCAGTCCTGCGACCAGCACGAAGCGTCCACCAAGCAGGCTTTCCGCCCAGCCCAGAACCGGATCCCAGAGCCTGGTCTGCTGTTCGACCAGGATTTCGGGATCATTGGCCCGGTAACACAGCGCATCGGTGCCGCAGAAACGGGTAATCTCATCGGCCACCTCCGCAAAGCGCACGGACACGGCGTCCTGCGCGGAGTTTGCAATCCGTGTCAGCGGCATGGCGCCCGGGTTGATGACCTTTTCCTGGGCGTCCCATTCAGCTGCAACGGCCTTGGCGAGTGTTTCACCCGGCAGTGTGAGCGTCGCCTTGCCGGGTGTCTTGACCGGTCGACCGTCGAGATGAATGGCAAATCCACCCTCAATCGGTGCGTGGGTCGCTTCCTTGTAGAAGCGTTTGGGCAGTTCACGCTTGGAGAGTTCACGCGCGCGTTGCTCGGGATCCTTTGCAGCATCTTCTTCCAGCGTCTCAAGATAATCACGCATCACGCAGGTTCCCTGTCAAAAGCAAGACGCGCATCCAGCGCATCATAAAGTTCGTTGAAATGGTCGATAGTCACATGGGCGCCACCAGCCGCCAGCCTGTCGCGGTCGTGATAACCCCAGGTCACGCCAACCGCATGGGCGCCTGCTGCACGCGCCATCTCCATGTCGAAACTGGTATCGCCGATCATTGCCGTGCGCAGCGGGTCAGCGCCGGTCTCCGACATCGCTCGAAGAACCATGTCCGGATGAGGCTTGGATGGTGATGTGTCAGCGGTCTGTACCGTCACGAAGCGTCCGTCGAGGTCATGCACGTCGACCATGTGATCCACGCCGCGCCGCGCTTTACCGGTCGCAACTCCAAGAAGAACGTCGTCGCGTGCCCCCAGCCGGTCGAGCACCTCGCGCGTTCCGGGGTAGAGAGGATCGAGATCAAGCCCCAACTTGCGACGGGAGATTTTCGAATTGCGATAGGCAGTCGCCATCTCGGGCACAAGATGGGTATTTTCGGCACCCACAAGCTGCAAGAAAGCAGTCTCCAGCGACAGCCCGACGATGGAGAGCGCCGTTCGTCGATCCGGCATCGGCAGTCCGACCGCCTCATAGCCAACGGAAAGCCCGTGAAAAATTGTGTCCTGACTGTCTATCAGCGTGCCGTCGCAGTCAAAAATGACCAGATACATGCGCGATCCAAAGTCCCTGTTTCTTGAGACCCGCATGTGGCGGGTTTTTGCCAACCGGTCAAGAGCCGTCCCCGCGAACTGTACGGCCTGCCCTACCCGCTCGACTTCCCGGCTCCACCGTTCTATGCAGGAAGCCATTGTCCTGAACCAGAGCCCGCGGAGAACCTGTGACCAAAATCCTCATGGTCTTTCTTACCATCCTCGCGGTGATCCAGGTGATCAAGCCACTGGGATGGCCAGGTCTCAAGAAACGATCCGACGCGTGGAAACTTGCTGCCGGGGGGCTGATTTTCCTCGCTGCAGCGATCGGTCTGATCGCGCTTTTCGAATGACAGGATGCAACTCCGGAGCCGTTCAACCCTTGCATAGGGATTGGCCACAAACCGCCTAATAAAAGCGCTTGCCTGCTTTATGATCAGCTTCTAGATTTTTCGTTAGCATACAAACGGAAAGCCAGTGAGGAGCTACCATTGACCCTATCCCGCCGATCCCTTCTCAAGACATTGGGCAGCGCCGCTGCCGTTGCATCCGTGACCCCTCTTTCGAATGCACTGGCCGCCGGTTCAATCAAGCCAGGCAAGAATTCGGTTCTGCTCGTCATTGATGTTCAAAACTGCTTCCTGCCGACGGGAACTTTGCCGGTCAAGGATGGTGACCAGGTGGTCCCCGTGATCAATGAGCTCAGCAAGAAGTTCCAAAACGTCGTGATGACGCAGGACTGGCACCCGGCAGGTCACTCATCCTTTGCGTCAAGCCATGACGGCAAGGCCCCGTTCGAAACGGTCGAAATGGACTACGGCACGCAGGTTCTGTGGCCAGATCATTGCATTCAGGGCACGCAAGACGCTGAACTTGCGCCAGGGCTGGACATTCCTCATGCACAGCTGATCATCCGCAAGGGCTGGAACAGCGCCGTCGACAGCTATTCCGCATTCCGCGAAGCCGACAAGAAAACCATGACGGGCCTGACAGGCTACCTGAAAGAACGCGGAATTTCTGACGTCTACGTCTGCGGCCTGGCAACCGACTTCTGTGTTGCCTGGTCGGCGATCGACGCGACGATCTCCGAATTCAACGTCTCCGTCATTGAGGACGCCAGCCGCGGCATCGACCTGAACGGGTCAGTCGCAGCAGCATGGGCGGACATGAAAAAAGCAGGCATTGGCCGCATTCAGTCCGACGATTTCGCCTGACAAGGCACAACGCACCTTCAAAATCAAAAAGAGCAGGCCGCTGCCTGCTCTTTCTACATCCTCAGCGCCTTAAGGGCGCATGACTCAAAACCTCAAAAAAACAGCGCAAGCCATTCACAAGAATCGTGTTTCAGCGCTTCTTGTTGAGCTCTTCCTCGTTTGGATCATCCACGTCCGGATCGTATTCGGTCGCGTCGAAGCCGAGAAGATTCCACGTCTGCTGCATATGCGGCGGCAGCGGCGCAGACACATCGATCACACCGTGACCGGACGGATGCGGGATCCGGATCCGGCGCGCCAGCAGATGCAGCCGGTTCTGAATGCCTCCCGGCAATTCCCAATTCTCGATGTTGAAATACTTGTCATCACCGATGATCGGATTTCCGATGTGGGCTGCATGAGCACGCAGCTGATGCGTCCGCCCCGTGATCGGTTTCATGGTCACCCATGACAGTTTTTGCGCGGATTGCTCAAAGACCGAGTAGAGCGACACCGCATGCTGGGCGTCATCCTTCCCCTGGCGGACGACCTGCATCCGCTCTTCTTCCTCGTCACGCGCCAGGAATGTCGAAATCCTGCCCTGCTTGGGTTTGGGAACGCCTGCCAGCATCGCCCAATAGACCTTTTGCGTGTTGCGATGGCGAAATGCCTTGGTCAATTCCTGCGCCGCCTTGCGGGTCTTGGCGACCAGGATGATGCCAGAGGTTTCACGGTCCAGCCGGTGCACAAGCCGAGGCTTGTCACCCTTCTTGTCAGCGAATGCCTCCAGCATGCCATCCAGATGGCGCTTCAGACCGGAACCGCCCTGCACCGCAAGCCCGGCGGGCTTGTTCAAAACCATCACATGGCTGTCCTCGAACAGCATCATATCCTCGATGGCCTTGCGGTCATCTTCGATCAGCTTGGTCGATTTCGGCCGGGCGTTTTTCTTGTCATCGGCCGGAAGCTCAACCCCCAGCGGCGGGATGCGGACCGTCTGCCCCTTGGCGATGCGAGTGGAGCTCTCCGCGCGCTTGCCGTCGAGACGCACCTGGCCGGTGCGCAGAAGCTTCTGCAGCCGTCCAAACCCCAGTCCGGGATAGTGGACCTTGAACCAGCGGTCGAGGCGCATGCCCGCCTCATCGGCGGTCACTTGTTTCTGTTCGATAGCGGACATTCGGATCTCTTTGCGCGTGCTTGCCGCCCGCGTCTTTCTCAAGGTCGGCCCAGCGCCGACAATCACTTGCCCCGCGTATAGGCGCAAATGCGGGATTTTGAAACCCCCTGTCCCTTTCTGACCCCTGCCCCGGGGCTCAAGAGCCCAGTTGACGCATCAGATAAAGACCCGTGAAAACCGCGGCAAGCGAGATGGTCACCGACAGGGCAACATAAACCAGCGCAGATGTTGTATCTCCACGCTCCCACATGACAGCAACATCCAGGGAAAATGCCGAAAAGGTTGTGAAGCCACCCAGGACGCCGGTCGCAACAAAGTAGCGAACACTTTGCAGCCCGGTCGCCTCATGACGCACCAGCCATCCGATGAAGAGCCCCATGACCAGCGATCCGACCACATTGACCGTCAACGTCCCATAGGGAAACCCGCTGCCAAAGGCCCGCAGCGTCCACAGTCCAACAAGGTGACGCAGCCCCGCCCCAAGACCACCACCGATAGCGACCAGAATGAAATGGGTCATGCTATCGCTCCAGCCTCCAGTCGTTGCACGTGGTTTTCGGCTCTAGCAGACGTCACCCTATTCGGCAGCCGCCGGCTTCTCGCCTTCCTGCCCCATATCCTCAAAGACTTTGACCTGGCTATCGTATTTCGGATCGATGGTGCCACAGACGCGATCCCAGAACGAAAAGAAATTGGCATAGTTGTAGCGGAAGCGGGAATGGTGCTGGTCATGGAAAGTTACGCAAACCATGGGCGACGGCATCCGCGACAAGGGCGAGGCATAGAACTCGAACCCGGAATGACCAATGGTGCCGTTGAAATGATCCCACAGTCGATGTGCGATCAGCACCAACACCGGGATCGGCAGAATGACCATGGCGAACAGGTAGTAGCTCTGCATGACGAATGCATCGACAAGGTCGTCGGAGTATGTGCTCCAGACGGTCGGCGCGACCGAGCGATGATGCTCTGCGTGAAAACGGTAGAGCAGCTTCGTGTGCATGAGCCGGTGAGCCCAGTAGAACCAGGTATCATAGGCAATGACCGAAACCACGAACATCAGGATCGCGGACCACCAGGTCAGCGGCAGCGGCGAGACGAGCGTCCAGCCCTTCAGCGACAGGAAGATACCGCCAGCAAGACAGCCCGCGGTCACCGTCAGCGAGTATACGCTTTGGCGGATTTCTTTCCACATGCGCTTCTCGCCGCGACGGTTGGCCTGAATGCGGCGCTCAGGATGCCGGTTCTGAATCTGCACCAGCACCCAGCCCGTCGCGAAGTAGAGAAACACGTTGATGCCATAGACCGCCGCATAGATCGGCAGGAATTCGAGAAGGACATCAATCAACTGCTGCAACATGTCTGAACCTGTGTTCGAACCCACTTCCGGGTCCCGCTTGTTTTAGCCTGCTTCACAATTCACCGCATCCGCGGCCAGTTGCCGGTCAAGCCGTGCTGTTTTTGACCCGCGCGGCCTTTGTGTCAGGAACGGCACCTGTCACTTCCATTTCCTGAACCAGCGCATCGTATTTTGGATGAACTGTTCCCATCGCGCGATCCCAAAACGAAAAGAAGTTCCCGTAGTTATAGTGGAACTGCGAGTGATGCAGATCGTGAAAGGTCGTACAGATCAGGGGCGAGGGAAAACGCGACGAGCGCGACGCGAAATATTCGAACCCGGAATGCCCGACCATGCCCGAAATCTGGTCAAAAAGCCGAAGGGCAAAAACCGACAGCGCCGGCACCGGAAGCACAAACCAGACGACCAGGTAGAAGCCATGCTCGATCAACGTGTCGATCGTGGTCGAGCTGTCGTTGCTCCAGACCGTCGGTGCAACCGATTTGTGATGCGGCACGTGCCATTTGTAGAAAGCCGGCAAATGCAGGATCCGGTGCCCCCAATAGAACCAGGCGTCAAACAGGACAAAGCAGACCGCGAACATCAGAGGGAACGACCACCAGGAAAGCGACAGCGGCGAAAACAGGATCCAGCCCTGAGTTTGCGCAAAATAGCCGGTCGACAGCAAAACCGAAGAGGTCGCCAAGGCATGCATGGAGGCGCGGATCTCAAGCCACATGCGCTTGGAACCATCGCGGTGCTTCTGGATCCTGCGATCAGAATGCTTGTTGTTGATCCAGGTGACCGTCAGCCCGGTGGCAAAATAGACGAGGATCATGGCCGCATAGATCACGGCGAAAATGAACAGATACTCGAGAAGCAGCTGCATCTGGTTCAATCCTTGTCCGATGTCCCAGCCACTGCCTGGCCGCCGGTGCGTTGGGACGCGTAGACCTCTTCAAAGCCGTGAACCTTGTCGTCATACGTCGGATGAATGGTTCCGCAGAGCCGATCCCAGAACGAGAAGTAATTGGCATAGTTATAGACGAAATACTGGTGGTGCTGATCGTGGTAGAGCGTGCAGAGCATCGGCCAGGGCTTGCGTGCGGTAGGACTTGCGAAATGCTCGAAGCCACAGTGTCCGATAGCCGCCGAAACCTGATCAAAGATCCGGTGCCCGAGGAAAACCAGAGGCGGGATCGGCACGACGAACAAGACGAGCGCATAATAGGTGTGGGCGAACAGCGTATCGACGCTGGAGCCCGCATCATTGGACCAGACCGTTGGCGTAACCGTCATGTGATGCGGCTTGTGGAACCGGTAGAACATCTTCGTGTGCAGGATGCGGTGACCCCAGTAGAACCAGGTGTCATGAAGCATCAGCGAAATGACGAAAAAAAGCGGCACTGACCACCAGGAAAGCGCAACCGGCGCAAACAGGGTCCAGCCCTTCATCTGGGCGAAGAGACCAATGCTGAGGCAAGCGCTGGTGATGGAAAGCTGTTTCAGGGACGACTTGATGTCCCGAAGAGCCTCATGGGTCGGCTGGCGTTTCTGGATCCTGCGTTCCGGATGCCGTTTGTTCAGCTCTGTCATGACAAGGCCTGTCGAAAACAGAAGCACCAGGCTCATGAGATAGAGACATATGAAAAGGGCCACGAACCCCGCGAGGCCCGTTCCGAAATAGCTGGCAAACAAGTTCATGGATCTACAGTCCGTTCCCGCCCGTCATCGAGCTTTTGCAGGGTATACCTGAAAACGAGGGTCAGAAAATCACATTCTCCATTTTATGGAAAGCCTGTGCGCTTGCATGCGTGGTTTTCCCGAGCCGGTCAAAAAGCCGCACGCCTCCCCTGGCCCGGACACGGATGATGTTCCTAAGACCAACGCAAATGGCACGGAAACGCAGGGGGCTTCGAAATTTTGGCCGCACCATGACAACCTCGCAGCCTGCGGATCAAAACCGTCGGCTTTCATCCGGCATCATGCCAACTCGCCCACTTTAGCCTTCAAAGCACTGATGAAGGCCGGATCTGCTGTCAGCTCACGTTCCTCTTCTTCCAGAATCGAAAGAAAGAGATCGCGGTGCATGCGCGCAAGTTCGGCATCCGAAAGCGGTTCGCCATCGGACGCTGACAGGACGATCCCCACCAGCCGCTCCGCTGCATTGAGCCGCCCCCATAGATAATCGTGCTCCCGCCAGCTGCGGTTGAAAAAAGCGCCGAACAGGTTCAACGCCACGCCCTTGAGCTGAAAATTGTCCTCATTCAGGCGACTGGTGTCTTTGGGACTGATCCGGGCGACAAGTGTCTCGCTGATCTCCGAAAAGTCGTTGCTTTGCAGCACCGGGAACGTCACCAGATCATAGAACGCAAAGCCCACGTAGGCACCCAAAAGCTCGCGGTGAACCTCAACAGGCAGAAGCGCTCCTGCCGTGGCCGCGAACAATTCGTCCTGCAACCTGTCCAGGTCCTGAAGACCCATCAAAGCGCTGAACTGATCAAGAGCCTCCGACAGCACCTCATCATACCCGCCGCAATCTCCATCCGTCGCCTGCCGGATCAGTTTCTCTGCCAGGATTTCGGATGTCTGCTGGCTTTGAAGACCAAAAAAGTCGACTTCCCAGCGCCGGCCCAGATGATCAATCTGCTCATGGAGCAGGCTCTTGATCCGGTCCAGATGGTCAGGATTGATGGCATTCTTGCCCTCACCAGCGCGATGATAGAGGCTGTTCAGCTTCCGGATCGCAAAGCGAAGCCGCCTGATCCGGTAGTCCACGTCAAGCCCGCGCAGGAATTGGACCACACCGTCCTGGGGTTTGGGCGGTCCGTTGCTGAAGTCCTTGGCAAGCCGCCCCAGGTGATCTGTAATCCAGCCAAGCAGCAACTCAGGACGCGCTTCACGCCCGCGCGCTTTTGCGAGCTCCGATATCAGTTGGGCGATCTTCTCGCCGACCGCATGAAGCTTGAGAGACTCGTAGTTGAGGAAGGCATAGCCGGCCTGACCATGTGCTGCCTCATTGGCCGCTGCACGATACCGCGTCAGGGCTTCCGCCTTCAACGTTCCCCGTCGCGGCAGGATTTTGCGAACAGCCGCTTCGACCACAGGATCCGCAGCGGCAATCGTTTGCGAGAGCCATTGTCCGCGCCGGTTGCGCGCCTCGATGTCTCTCAGATCATCGCCGATCGGTTCATTACGTGGAATATGCGCAAGAGACGCCAGGATGACCTTCAGGAAACCGGGCAACGGCTGCCTCTCGGCGTCATCCCCATCTCGCATATTCGGGACCGGATCCACATAAACGAGGCGCCGTGCCACTTCCCGCGCAGCCGGACGCTGGCGAATGACGTCAATCACTGGTGAGAAGGGTTTGTTCATGACCACGCTGCCATCAACGAAACAGCGCCTCCCTGCCCCTTCTCCGTGAAGTTCCAGCGACCTGCTCAGGAAACGATCGCGATTGGGCCACGGCTCGCCGCGCTGTTTCAGAACCCGGTCCATTTCGGCAATTGTGGCTGGCGGGAATGCCCCCGGAAAAGACGAGGTTGCCCTTGCCGCAAAGACCAGTTCCGCAACACTGTCGGGCCCAAACTCGCTCTGCAGATGGCTCGGCACCCGGTGCTTTGCGCGGAAGTTGAGAACTCTTCGGTGGTCCAATTCCTCAACAAAGGCCGGATCATCTATGTGTATCCGGCGCACCTGCCCTTCGTAGTCCGTCAGCGTGACAAAGAGATCGAGTGCCTGCCCTCTTGGAATGAGGGTCGCGCCCTCACGGAAGTCTTCATCCATCTGATTGCAGGCATCGAGCATCCAGCCGCTGTAGCTTTCTCCTGAAAACGGCGGCGAAAACCAGCGTGACTGCATCAGGGTGCGTAGCTTGTCGCGGGTTTCCGGATCCTTGATGTCGTGTTTCAGGCGCCTGGAAACCATCCGGTCCAGCACTGGACTGATACTGGATTTCAGATAGCGGCGGATACCGCCCTGAGGCCGCGCGAGTCGCGTGACATCTGCGTTTTCAAGCCATAAGGCCCTGTGGCTGTCCAAAGGCAGGTCATGAGCAATAGCGCGCGCGAGCATAATGCCGTTCACCCCACCGGCGGAGGCACCGGCAACTGCATCCACGACCACACGGATATCAACTGTGTGCCCCAAACGATCGAGCAAGGCCTCATAGGCTCTTTCCCCGGGAGAGGAAGCGCGGTCCTTGGAGGGATTGACGCCGTTGCGCCCGATACGCTCACTCCGACACGCGGAGGCACGCACGAGGTTCAAGACTTCGCGGCTGACCCCATGCATGTAGATGGCCAGGGAAACCCCGCCATAAAAAACAAGCGCAAGCCGAAGCTCGATTTCCTTCAAGGTGCAGCACCCTTCCCGTGCATCATGAGCAACCACCTATCCTAGGCGCCAAGGCCTTAACGTTTCGATGCATTCAGGCAGGCTCAAGCGAAGGGTTAGTTGCCTTCCCGCTCCTTGCGCAGCCGCGACCAATACTCGAGCCGCTTGCGCAACTCGCGCTCAAAGCCACGTTCTGGCGGGTCGTAGTAAGTCTGACGGCCCATGTCCTCGGGAAAGTAGTCCTGCCCGGAAAAGCCATCAGGCGCGTCATGATCGTATTGGTAGCCATCCCCATAGCCTTCCGCCTTCATCAGCTTTGTGGGCGCGTTGAGGATGTGTTTGGGCGGCAACAGCGAGCCGTTCGACTTGGCACTGCGCACAGCGGCCTTGTAGGCCGTATAGACCCCATTCGACTTGGGCGCGGTCGCCAGATAGACAACAGTCTGCGCTAGAGCCAGCTCTCCCTCCGGTGATCCAAGCATCTGATAGGCGTCTCGTGCAGCATTGGCCTGAACCAATGCATTGGGGTCGGCAAGCCCGATGTCCTCCACGGCCATCCGGATCAGCCGCCGCGCAAGATAGAGAGGATCCTCACCGCCATCCAGCATGCGGCAGAACCAGTAGAGCGCAGCATCGGGATCTGATCCACGGACGGACTTATGAAGGGCTGAAATCAGATTGTAGTGCCCGTCCTGACCCTTGTCATAGATCGGTGCGCGGCGCTGCACGATTTCCTGAAGACGCTCGGCATCAAAGATCTCTCCCTCTCCGGCCGCCCGCCAGACATCCTCGGCAAGCGTGAGAGCCGAGCGTCCGTCGCCATCGGCCATGCGCAACAACACACCACGCGCTTCTTCGTCCAGCGGCAACGGCTTGTCTTCGACCTCTTCTGCCCGCACAAGCAATTGACTGAGAGCAGCAAGATGGAGCGAGTGAAACGTCATGACGTGAGAGCGCGACAACAAGGCCGCATTGAGTTCAAAGGACGGATTTTCGGTCGTCGCCCCGACAAGGGTGATCGTGCCATCCTCCATGACCGGAAGAAAACTGTCCTGCTGCGCGCGGTTGAAGCGATGGATCTCGTCGACGAAAAGCAGCGTCGCCTTGCCCGAGATCCGTCGCCCGCGCGCCGCTTCAAAAACCTTTTTCAGATCGGCAACACCGGAAAAAATCGCCGAAATCTGCTCGAAGGCCAGATCTGTTTCATTGGCGAGAAGCCGAGCGATTGTTGTTTTGCCCGTACCTGGAGGTCCCCAGAAAATCAGGGACCCCAGCGTGCGCGTTTTGAGCATGCGCGCAAGGGTTCCCTCCGGACCAAGCAAATGCTCCTGGCCGACAACATCTTCAAGTCTTTCCGGACGCAACCGATCCGCGAGCGGGCGTGGCCCCGAAGCAGCCAGCCCGGAGGCTTCGAACAAATCACTCATGGCAACTTTATAGGCGCTTAGCCCCTCAACACGATACGGGAAACCTTGCCATCGCGTTCGATATCCAGCCGCCAGACACGCGGCGGCACTTTCGTGACCCCTTCGAGCATCCTCGTAGAAACGATTTCATCGTCGTTGATGGCGCGAACGATATCACCGACCTTCATGCCCACACGCGCAGCTGGGCTGTTGGGGACAATCTCGGCAATAACGACACCTTCCAGCAGGCCTTCAACACCGATCTCCTCAGCCACCGCAGGCGACAGGTTCATCACGGTGGCACCCTCGAATGGCGAATACTCGGTCAGAGCCCTGGTATCGCGTGGTGTTGTCTCGGGCGCAGGCGCAAGATGGATGTCGATCAGCTTCTGTTCACCACCGCGCAAGATCGTGAAGCGCGCCTGCTCGCCAAGCCGCTTTGTGGCAAAGCGATAGCCAAAGCTGTCAGGATCAAGCACTTCCTTGCCGTCGATCGCAATCACCAGATCGCTCACACGCAACCCTGCGTCATCTGCAGGAGAATCCGGATAGATGTTGGTGACAATGACACCACGTGGACGATCGAGCGACAACGCCTCTGCAATTTCCGCGTTCACCAGCTGTACGGTTGCCCCAAGCCATGGACGTTGAACCTTGCCGCCCTCACCCGCCGCCGTGGCGACGAACTGCACCATGTGGGCTGGAATGGCAAAGCCGATGCCGTTGGAACCGCCTGAGCGTGAAAAGATCGCCGTGTTGACCCCAACGAGCTGTCCGTTCATGTCGACCAGCGCGCCACCCGAGTTTCCCGGGTTGATCGCCGCATCTGTCTGAATGAAGAACTGATAGTCCGTGACACCGACCTGTGTCCGCGCGAGCGCCGAAACAATCCCCTGGGTGACCGTCTGACCAACACCGAAGGGGTTGCCGATCGCAAGTACAATGTCGCCTACTTCAAGGCTGTCCGACCCGGCAAACGGCACGAAATCAAACGGCCCCTCTCCCTTGATCTTGAGAACGGCAAGATCCGTGCGCTCATCCAGCAGCACGATTTCAGCGTCGAACTCACGCCGATCATTCAAGGCGACACGCACCTCATCCGCATCCTTGATCACATGGTGATTGGTGATCACCGTGCCATCGGCCGAAATGACCACTCCCGAGCCAAGCGAGGATTGAACCCGCTCCTGCGGCCGCGTCAGACCCTTGTCGGGGTTACCGAAGAAGCGACGAAAGAAGGGATCATTGAAAAAAGGCGAAACCCGTCGCTGCTGCACCACCTTGCGGCTGGCATAGACATTGACGACGGCGGGCGCGACGTCCTTGACGATCGGGGCAAAGGAAAGCTTCATCTCCTGCGCGGAGCCGGGAACCAGACGTAGACCCGCACTGGTGTTGTCCTGTGCGTTTGCTGAGCCCCCCACATTCGCAATGGCAAGAAGGCCCAGCAAGAGCCCCGCTACAATCCGCAATTCCCGCCTGAGTTTCATGAACATCATGTTCTATCGTCCCTTCCCTGACCGATTCCGGCCGACTGATCACTGAGATACATGCCAGATAGGGACAGACTGAGGCAATGCCAAGCCGAACTGCGAGCTGTGAACTCCCCGTGAACGTCGCGGCAAAAGAAAATGGCCGCCGGTTTCCCGACGGCCATCTTGAAGCGCAGTTCTGGATGTTCAGGCCGTGCGGACCTGCTTGAGGAAGCTTTGAACTTCCTGGTCGAGACTGTTCGCTTGCTCGGACATTTCCTGCACCGAGATCGCAAAGGCATTCGCCGCGTCACTCGTCTTTTCTGAAATCTCGCTGACGTTGGAGATATCCTCGGAAACCTTCGAGGTTCCGACCGCCGCACGCTGCGTGTTCTCGGCAATGCCCCGTGTTGCGAAGCTCTGTTCGGTCACGGCGGCAGAAGCATCGGTCACCGACTGGGTAATGTCGCTGATCGTATCCTGAATGTCGCCGATGGCCGAGACAGCTTCTTCGGTTGCCTGGCGGATTGCATCCACCTGCTGCTGGATCTCGCCAGTAGCCTTGCCCGTCTGAGAGGCCAGTTCCTTGACCTCGGAAGCGACCACGGCAAAGCCCTTGCCTGCTTCTCCGGCACGCGCTGCCTCGATGGTGGCATTGAGCGCCAGCAGATTGGTCTGATCGGCGATGTCGCTGATCAAGGTGATGACTTCACCAATCCGGTTCGCGGCCTCGGCCAGCGAGCGGACCGTTCCATTGGTCGATTCTGCCCGGACCGTCGCCGTCTGGGCAACGGAAGACGAGCGTTCGATCAACGACGAGATCTCCTGGATCGAGCTGGAAAGCTGATCGGATGCAGTCGCAATGGACTGAACCTCATTCATCGCCTCGGTGGAAACCTGCGCAGCCCGTTGAGACGTTTCACCCGAGCTTTCTGTCATCTGCCGCATCTCGTTGGCAGAATCGCGCAAAGTTGCTGCCGAGTGGGCAACGTGGTCGACGACCTTGCCAACCGAAGCCTCAAATTCAGCTGCCAGATTGCCAAGCATCTGCTGACGCTGTTCAGCCTGAGACTGAGCCGTGCGAGCGTCTTCTTCCGCCCGCCGTTCCTGCTCCTCGACCGAGTTCTGCCGGATCCGGACTACTGCCCTGCCGATGTCACCGATTTCGTCGCCGCGGTTGGCAGCATCGATATCGGCTGAAACATCACCATCTGCGATAGACTCAAGCGTTCCCGCCAGCGAACCGAGCGGCCGCGTGATGGAACGTGAGAAGAGCAAGGCAATGATCGCCGAGATGCCAACCGTGATGAGCGTCGACAGGATCATCGAGTTGCGCATTTCGGTGACGCTGGCCATCGCCTCGGTCACGGCACGCTCAGCGACGAGCGCCCATTGGGAGCTTCCGAAAGTCATTGGCGCGGCGACCGTGATACGATCAATTCCGTCGGCCCCGGTGATGATACCAGAGGCATTCTGGCCGGACGCTGCCGTCAGGATCACATCAGACGTCACCGACTTTACGGTCGCCGTCGGCTCGCTTGCCAGCGGTTGATTGGTCAGCAGGGTCCCGGCTTGATCCACGATGTAGACCTGCCCTGTCTCGCCGAGGCCCTCGCGGTTATTCACAACACCTTCCAGATAGCTGGAACCGATGCGAACCATGATCACGCCGCCGATTTCTTCGCCCGAGAAGTTCGTGATGTAGGCGGGCTCGGCAATGAACATGGACGGTTCACCACCTGCCGGAGCATAAGGTTCAAAACTCGAATGGAACTGCTGCCCCTTCTCGGCGGTAAGGGCTTTCGCAAACACCTCGCCCAAACCGGTGTCCGCAAGTGGCCCCTCAACAGCCGAGCCAAGGAAATCGCCGGCCTTAGTCACGCTATAGATAACAAGGCCGTCCTTGTTGACCGCGTAGATGTCGGAGTAGCCGTTGTTCTTCCAGGACGAGTAGAAGCTGCCGTGGACGTCCGTGTGGCGCCAGGCATACATCGTCTTGCTGTCTTTGCCGGTCAACTCTGCCCGCGCATTCGCGCCAGCATCTTCCGGCTGGAAGTAGGCTTCAAGGGCGGGCCGATCATTCTCGAGATTGGTAAGTGACGAGTTCATGTCGGTAAAGGCCAACGCAGTCGCTGCCCCCGATGCAGTGGTTCCCAAATCACCTGAAAGGCTCTTGAGCCGCATGTCGAGGAGCGCCTGGCGCGCCTTCGTGACCATCGCAAGCTCACCGTTGGCGGCCTCTTCAAGGCCTGACCTTGCGTTGAGGTAACCTCCAATCCCAACGGCAACGCACGAAGCAAACGTGACGCCGACCATCAGGGCAGGCACAACGACAGACAACTTTAAAAAACGATTTTTTCTCTTCGAGACAATATCGGTGGCCCGATCCATCACGCTCTCTCCCCGAGACACTGCGTAAAAATGACAGTGCGACTATCGACCTAGGCCGTTAATTTTCGGCTAATTGCAAAGCAATCGAGGTCTAATTCAGGATTGCAGCCAATAGGTTATGAGCCGATAACCAGAAGAGATACAAAAAAGGCGGGCCGAGGCCCGCCTTTCAAAATTCGAGAACTCGCACTTCTTACGCAGCGTTCTCTGCAACTTGCTCTGCTTCGTTGCGCGCGCGATCTTCTGCACCACGTGCAGAAGGGTCGCGGTCAACCAGCTCGATGACTGCGAGCGGAGCATTGTCGCCATAACGGAAACCAGCCTTCAGGACACGGCTGTAGCCGCCCTGACGGTCCTTGTAGCGCTCACCGAGCACATCAAAGAGCTTGCGAACCATCGCGACGTCGCGGATCTGCGAAATGGCCTGACGGCGTGCATGCAGGTCGCCGCGTTTGCCAAGCGTGATCAGCTTGTCAATGATCGGCTTCATTTCCTTGGCCT
>NZ_JBDWYP010000024.1:0-3931 GCF_039982295.1 Roseibium sp. | reverse complement strand
GTGTGGCCGCTTAGCGTTGTACCAGTCAAGCCATCTTGGCAGGTCGGCTTCGCGTGTCAGGGACGATTTGAAGGGAATGGCGTAGGCCCATTCCCGCAACATTGTCTGGATGAAGCGCTCGGCCTTGCCGTTGGTTTTGGGTGTGTATGGCCGGGTTCTGATGTGTCGGATGGCAAGGCGGTTGAGCGTTCTTCGGAACAGTTTGGCAATGTGACCGGAGCCATTGTCGGTCATCACCCGCTCTACCTTGACGCCCCGCGCTTTGAACCAGCGCAGCGCCCGGATCAGGAAGCCGGTTGTAGACCGGCGGGTTTCGTCGGGCCAAACCTCGACATAGGCAAGGCGGCTGGCATCGTCGATCTCCACCCCGGTCAGCAGATAGTCCCGGCGTAAACGCCTGATCGCACTGATCTGATGCGCCATGGTCTTGTTGGCGACGGTGCGCGGCCTGGAAGACCTGTTCTCAAGCCCCGCGGCCCCAAGCGCCCTGTAGCGACCTGTAGCGCCTCAGCCATTCCCGGGTTCGCCGTTCGCTCAGGCCAAACTCAGCGGCCACCGTCTTGAGCGGACGTCCTTCTTCAACGATCCGGCGGATCATCTCCGCTCGACCCAGAGGCGTTGATGGGGAACAGTTCGGGCATTCTTGTGCGGGTTGTTCATCCTTGAAACCTTTCGGTGAGTGTTTGGTTGCAAACACCTTCAGGCTTTCAATCCGGATGAACAACCTCCGCAGAACGCACAGCTAGACGCTTCAGTTCCTTGAGTTGTTCTGTGCCCATTCCGCCGTACGCTCAGCAGCGCGCTCGAGCCGATGGCGCTGCGCTGCTTCGATCTTCCAGCGGTAATAGGTTTGCTCGGTCACACCGGTCTGTCTGATCGCATCAATCCGGGCCATGCCTTGCCCCATCAACACTTCAACCTGCCGTAACTTCGCGACAATCTCTTCCGGCTTCGGTCGCTTGATAGCCATCTGTGGTCCTCCATTTGCCTAACTATAGGGGCGGACCAATTCATTGGGGGAGCGTCAGGCGCATAATATGGATTATGGAATTTTAATTGCCACTGTTTGTGTTGCTCTGAGCACAAATCAAACATCAGAAAATAATATGACATCCGACCTCTCACGAATGCGGAATTGCAGATGGAAATTCCAGACAAAGCTGGTCCAATTTAGTGGAAGCAGGTCATCTCTTTCGGCTCTGGCCTCTTCATAGCTGTCTCTGACTATCCATTTTCCGAATAATCACGAGTGATGATTTTAGAAGGGGGAGGATCACTTCTACAAACACAGGGCTAGGCATCTTCGCGCTCATCAATACAAAAAACCGCGTCAGCCAAGTTTTCGGCCGGTGGTTCATCACCTACATGCGGCAGAAGAACTACGGTCGATGAGATCTTCAGGTCTTGCAGTTGTGCAGGAGTCCCGTGGCCGAATTCCAAATGGCCCCGCCCGATAATCCCGGCCACAAGTGGAGGCTTCGGACCTGCCTGGCGAAGTTGAGCAATGCGGCAGGCAAAGGAACGATCCCAGGTCTGTTGCGCTCTGACGAAGCGATCAAAAACAGGATCTTGTGCCGACTGGGCTTTTCGATTTGGCGAACCTCCGGCGGTGATGTCGAAGAGATACTGCCGATAAGCGGGTGTAGCCGGGAGGGCGGGGGTGACGCCGTCACGATCTTCCAAGGCAATCGCATCCCAGCCCAATTTGCCCACTTCCGTAACCAGGGCTCGGCGGCAATTCAGACCGTACATGGGGACTTTAAACTGCTGGCAAAAACGGAAGATTGGCAGGTAGAGGTCCGCCGGGAAGCCCCAGACGGTTTTCCATTCCGAGGCGTCCAGAAAAGCTGCTTCATTGGGATAATCGCCGGCGACCCATTTGGACAATTGAGTATCAAGCCGGGCGGGAAACATCTCAAAGCCGACCACCAGATCCTCTCGCAGGGCTTTCAGCCCGGCAAGAACGTGTAGCTGCCAGCGGTGCTGGGCCGCTTTATCGTGTTGCTCACCAAGCAGGACGACAGAAGCAGCCGCCGCTTTTTCAAGCACCTCTGCGTGCGAAAGGAAAGTGCCATCCCTGGGATCGATCCATTTGCCTGGTGTCATGGTTGTATCTCGATTTCCAAGGCACTTGGCGAACCGTCCAACAGAATGCCCTGGTGCTTTTTACCGTTCTGTTTCCAGCCGCCGAGACATGCGGCAGGCAGGTGCAAATGAAAGTCCTTCACGAGTAGATTGAAACACCCACCGGCAGGACGCACTTCCGTGATCTTGCCGGTCCAGCTTTGGGTCGCGGCGGGCGTAGTCGCCGTCACCGTTACCTTTGGCCCATCGACAAGACTTTCCAAGAACGAACCAGCAGGGTCATTTTGAAGATCAGGCTCTTCATCTGACGGCTTTGGGCGTGGCCGGGCTTCCACAGGAATACGTTGATATCCTGATAAGGCTTTTTCGAAAGGATCCAGACCTTCCAGTCCGATCACCGAGAAGAGAACGCTTTCATCCGCTGCGAGAAAGTCGAACCTTGGATAGATTTTCCCGCGCATTTGCGAGCTTGTGTCAAAATGAACTTGCGAAAGTTTGGTCGTATCAAGCGCCAGGTTCTGGCAGGCGCCAGCAATTCTCAGCACGCCTTCCTCAGCCTTGATCTCCTCGACAGGACCCAGACGCTCGAACAGAAATCCATCTGCACGAAGGGCCGTCATCAGACGATCCATCGTTGGAAGGGAATAGAGAACTTCGACCGGATCGGCATCAAGTTGATGACGTTTCGTTGTCTCACTCATACATCGGCTCCTGATAACGATGAGTTGGCATCTTCATTTCGATTGCTTTGGGATCTCTTTTGACAGCCCTCTTCATCGCTCGCCCGCAGCGACAGCACCTTGAAGCTACCAAGAGCATCAGGAGGGCGATGTGCGGCGCATATGATCATGCTTCGGGGGAGCTCTTCGCGCAGAAGCTTTAAAACGGCTGCTTCGCTTTCTGCATCAAGAGAGCTGGTTGCTTCATCCAGGACCAATATATCCGGGCGATTGACCAAGGCTCTCATAAGCGCGAGCCTTTGCCGTTCTCCTCCGGAAAGCCCGACGGTGCTGACCTCGTCATCGCGATCCAAAGCCGCAATGCGATGGGTCAGACCGACCTTTTGAAAGGCATCGATGACAATTTGCCGATCTATGGTGGAAGGGTTTTCAGGATAGGTCGCGGCATGGACCAAACCTTCTGGAAACACACGTGAGACCTGCGGCAAGGCCATGAAATGCCCCTCTGGAACATGCAGCTCGCCTGATCCGTAAGTCCAGAGACCGGACAGGGCAGAAAGGAGCGTGCTTTTGCCAACGCCGGAAGCCCCCTTAATCCAGATAGTCTCTCCAGCAGACAGACAGAAATCCGGGACAGGTTCCAAGCGACGACCTTGTGGCGTGGTCAAGCTGAGGTTCCTGCTCCATAGGCCCTCCTTGTTGCTCTTGCTGTAATGGATGTCCTGAACTGCACCGGGAGAAGAATGTTCCGAGGTCGTTGCATTGATCAGCTGGTCGAGTCGTTCGGCGACTGCGGCGAATTCAGCCAGGTCCCTATACCGGAAAATAAACCAGCTCAGCGTGTTGGTAACCCGCGAGAACGCCGACGCGAGCTGCATGAGGCCACCCAGGGTGAGATTGCCTGCAAAATAGGCTGGCAATGCCAGAAAGGTCGGAATGCGAAGAAGTGAACCGCGCCGGCTTTGCCGGAGACCATTTGGCTTAAGTTATGCTGCCACGGCCGGTTGTTCCAGCGTGGCGTAGTATCGTTCCTCCGCTTCAGCCGGAGGGATGTTTCCTATGGGCTCCAGAAGACGCCGGTGATTGAACCAGTCGACCCATTCGAGAGTGGCAAACTCGACGGCTTCGCAGTTGCGCCACGGTCCACGTCGATGAATGACCTCGGC
>NZ_JBDWYP010000023.1:0-7784 GCF_039982295.1 Roseibium sp. | reverse complement strand
CATCCTTACCCCTATGTCCTTAGGACATAGGGGTAAGGATGGCAGATGAATTTTACTGAAGGTCTCGAAAAAGCTATAAATGACAAGGACTTACCAGTCATAACCTTCTACGACTTCTTCGTTCTGGGCTACCACCTGTTTCACAAAAAGGCGCTGAACGGCGAGCCGTTGAAGCGCCTCCCGCACGACTGGGATCAGACACGCGCCAAAAATGCGCTACGGCGCCTTGAGGCACGGAAGGCGCTTGTCATGGACTCTGACTTCCGCTCGGGCGTGTGGCGTGTGACGCAATCAACGAGAGCTGGGTCGGCGGAAGAGGTCGCCTGCATCGCTGATCCTTTCGCCTACGTCTCGCATCTATCTGCCATGCAGCGCTATGGGCTTACTGACCGCAGCCCACAGGCGCTACACCTGACAACCCCCAAAAGACCCCTGTGGAATGCGCTCCGGGATAAACGTCTTCATGTAGACCTGCCCGATCTCGACCAAATTGAAGCGCCCGTTCTTAATAGGCCTGGCTTCAAGGATACGATCCGTCGCCGCCCGATCGTGGTGCATGTATCAAGCCACCCCTGGACACCGGCCCCCGTGAGTGGTGAGGAAACGCGGATCACTTCAATTGGCCAAACCTTTGCTGACATGCTTGCCGAACCACAGCTTTGTGGGGGCATGCGCCATGTTCTCGATGTCTGGGAAAATGAGGCGGATCAGTGGGTGCCCGAAATTATTGCCGCAATTGATCTCCTCGACAGTAAGATCGCAAAAGTTCGCGCAGGCTATATTCTGTCTGAAGTCATGGACATAGATGATCCGGCGCTGCACAACTGGGAGCAGTTTGCTCAACGGGGCGGATCGCGCAAACTCGACCCTGACGCCGAGTACGCCCCTGAATTCTCAGAACGCTGGATGATTTCAATAAATGTCTGACACTGACCCGCACGCGCAAGATACAAAATTCGACATCGTCGATGTTGATGTTCGTGCATGGGTCGAAACCGCGCGTGCAAACCCAACGCTCTATCGAGATCGCCAGGTAACGGAAATTGTCTTGGGGGCAATTGGCCTAGCCCCTTCATTATCGAAGACACTCGTTTTGAAGGGCGGGGCGGTCATGGCCCTGGCTTTCAAAAGCAATCGGGTCACCGGGGATGTTGATTTCACCTCGATGGCAGAGCCCGCCGACCTGACGGAAAAGATCATCACCGAACTGAATGAGGTTCTGCCTCGCACAGCGATCAAGCTCGGCTACCCCGATCTCCTCTGTCGAGTGCAATCGGTGAAGAAGATGCCGCGCGCAGAGAACTTCGAAGATCACGAATTCCCCGCGCTCCGGGTCCGCATTGGCTCTGCCAAGCGTGGCACAGGTGAAGAGGCCCGGCTGGCGGACGGCAAGGCAAGCCGGGTTCTTGATGTCGAGATCAGCTTCCGTGATCAGGTCTATGCCTTCCAGGAGCTGAACCTGCACGGGGCCGGTGTGGCGGTGCGTGCGTTCACCATTCATGAGCTTGTCGCTGAAAAATTCCGTGCGTTGCTTCAGCAACCCGTACGCAAGCGCAACCGGCGACAGGATGTCTACGACATCGCATTTCTGATTGGCGAGCATGATTTCAGCGGCGCTGACAAAACAGCCATCTTGACCACATTGATCGAGAAATGCCGCAGCCGTGGGATCGAGGCCAAGCCAGAGTCCATGGATGACCCGGAAATCAAGCAACGCGCCCAGGCCGATTGGGAAACGCTCGCCCTCGAAATTGGTGACCTTCCGCCCTTTGAAGAGCGCTTTGCTCTCATGCGCGATCTCTATGTTTCGCTGCCATGGGGCAGTATCAAGAAAGCCCTTTAATTCATGAATTTGTTCAACCGTAAGACCCTGAAGCGCCATATCAAAGCTGATCCGATCCCGTCAGACCACCTGGCTGCGCTAGAAGCCTGGGCAGAGTTGATCAGCTCGGGCCGGATTGAACGCCTGAAGGAAAACGCCCTGCATGGGCAGTTCGCCTCCAAGATCGTTGAAGGTGTTCTCGGCTACCACGGCCCGGCTGGCGGGGCAGATTACAACGTCTCAACCGAACAAAATATTCTGCGCGGCAGCGTCGATCTGGCGCTTGGCCGCTTTGGCGGCAAGACGCCTGACATCGTGGCACCATTCGAGCTGAAGGGCGCAGATACCCGCGACCTCGATGCAATCATGCCGGGCCGGAACAAGAGCCCCGTTCAACAGGCGTGGGAATACGCCATGAACGCGCGCGGCGTGAAATGGGTGCTGGTCTCGAACATGATCGAGCTGCGCTTCTACGGCTTCGGGGAAGGCACCTCAGCCTATGAGGAATTCCGCCTCGACCAGCTGACAGACCCGGAAGAGTACGCGCGCTTCATGCTGCTCTTGTCAGCGGTAAACCTGCTGTCTGGCCGCACGGCTGATCTGCTGAAAGAAAGCCGCCGCGAAGACAAGGACATCACCGACAGCCTGTATCAGGACTACAAGGACCTGCGCCTCAAGCTCCTGAGCGCCGTCCAGAAGGCCGATGCCGCGATCGCGCCTCTCGATGCGATTGCCCTCGCGCAGAAGATCCTCGATCGGGTGTTGTTCATCGCCTTTGCCGAAGACACTGGCCTGCTGCCAGACAACACGCTGGAAAACGCCTTCGTCGCGCGCGACCCTTACAACCCTCGCCCCGTCTGGGACAATTTCAAGGGGCTGTTCCGCGCCATCGACGTGGGCAATAACGAGCTGAAAATCCCGCGCTACAACGGTGGCCTGTTCCGCGAAGACGCGGTGATCAACGGGCTGAACCTCCCCGATGACATCTGTGAAGGGTTCAAAACCCTGGGCGAGTATGACTTCGCCTCCGAAGTCTCGGTCACGGTCCTCGGCCATATCTTCGAACAGTCCATCGCGGACGTGGAACGCCTGCAAGCGATCGCCCGCGGTGAAGAGGAAGAGCCCGAGAAAACCACTGGCACAAGCGGACGGCGCAAGCGTGATGGGGTGGTCTATACCCCTGATTACATTGCGCGCTTCATCGTGGCCGAAACCCTCGGCACACATCTGCGGGAAATTTTTGACGACACCTTACGCGCTCACGCCAAGAAGGGCGCGGATGTCACCGACTACGAAAACATCCCCTGGCGGAAAAAGTCGGCCGAGCTGGAAGCCTGGCAAGCCTATCGCGATCGCCTGAAGTCCTTGCGCATTGTTGATCCCGCCTGTGGCTCCGGTGTGTTCCTGATCATGGCCTTCGACTTCATGAAGGCCGAACTGACCCGCGTGAACGACAAGATCAAAGACCTGCTGCCCAAGGCCGAACATTTTGGCGATCTGCTCGACTATGTCCCTGACAGCGAAATTCTGACCGACAACCTCTTCGGCGTGGACGTGAACGAGGAAAGTATCGAGATCACCAAGCTGTCTCTCTGGATCAAGACCGCACGGCGCGGCAAGGTTCTGGACAGCCTATCGGGCAGCATCCGCGTCGGCGACAGCCTGATCGAGGACAGCAACTTTGCCTATCTCGATCACGCTTTCACCTGGGAAACCGCCTTCCCCGGTGTCTTTGCCGAAGGCGGCTTTGACGTGGTCCTGGGCAACCCGCCCTATGTGCGGATGGAATTTCTGAAGCTGCTGAAACCCTATCTGGAAAAGCGCTATGAGGTCGTGTCCGACCGGGCCGATCTCTACTGCTATTTCTACGAGCGTGGCCTGCGCTTGCTGAAGCCAGGCGGGCGCTTGGGCTACATTTCCTCGAACACCTTCTTCAAGACCGGCTCGGGCAAGCCCCTGCGCGAATACCTTCTGAAAGAGGCAACCATTGAAAGCGTAGTCGATTTTGGCGACCTGCAAGTCTTCGAAGGCGTGACCACCTACCCGGCGATACTTACCATGAAACGCGGGGTCGCGCCCAAGGGGCATGAGCTGCGCTTCTGGAAAGTAGATGCCCTGCCAGACAATAACTTCCTCGCCACTTGGGAAGCTGCCGCCGGCCCGTATCCGCAAACTGCTCTGGGGGCCGGATCATGGGAGCTAGAAAACCCCGCCCTTCGCGCTCTGCGGGACAAGATCAAGAAGGGCAGGAAGACCCTAAAGGAAGTCTATGGATCACCGCTCTACGGCATCAAGACCGGCCTGAACGCTGCCTTTGTGATCGACAACGCGACCAAGGAGCGTCTCTGCGCCCAGGACCCAAAGTCTGCCGATCTGCTGAAACCCTTCCTCGAAGGCAAGGACCTGAAACGCTGGCGTGCCGAGCCGCGCGGCCTGTGGCTGATCTACATCCCTAAAAACCGGATCAACATTGACGATTATCCGGCCATTCGGGATTGGCTACTGCCATTCAAGGATCAGCTGGAAAAGCGGGCCACCAAGCAGGAATGGTTCGAGCTCCAACAGGCGCAGGAGGCCTACTTGCCTTACTTTGAGGGCGCAAAGGTGCTCTACCCTGAATTTTGTAATGTGCCACAGTTCCAGTTGGAAGACGGGCATTTTACGAACAACAAATGCTACTTTATCGGTTCAGACGACGCCTGGCTCGCAGCTTTCCTGAACTCCAAAGTGGCCTGGTTCACGATCACCGGAAACAGTGTTCCTGTTCGTGGTGGTTTCCATCAAATGCACTCTCAGTTTGTCGAGCAGGCCGTGATACCAAAAATCTCAGCTGAGCAGAAAACCGACCTTGAGGGCCTAACCAACAGTTGCCAGACAGCGGCCCAAAAACGCCTAGCACTCCAAACCGCTCTCACGCGCCGCCTACCAGACCTCTGCCCGCCTGGACGCGAACCTAAGCTGACCAACAAGCTCAAGGAATGGTGGACCCTGCCCGACTTCGCCGCCTTCCGCGCTGAAGTGAAGAAGGTGTTCAAGGCCGACATCCCGCTGGCCGATCGCTCCGACTGGGAAGACTGGATCAACCGCGACCGCGCCGAAATCGCCCGCCTGACAGCCGAAATCGCCCAGGCTGAAGCCCAGATAGACAGCATCGTCTATGATCTGTTCGACCTGACCGAAGACGAAATCGCGCTTCTGGAAAGCGTAGGTTAGCCATGTGTTTGCAAACCAATATTCATTATGGAAGGCGCACTCTTGGACACATCAAACATTCCTCCCTCGATCCGCCGCCAGTGGACGCAGCCTGATATACCAATAATCGTTCGCTCTGGCCTGAAAGGCGACAAGCTGACGGCCCGTCTGCCGTATCGCGCTGACAATCGCCAATGGCTCACGGGCTTGGCGACGGGCAACCGCAGGCCAACAATCCGCTTTGCACATATGGAAAAATCCTGGAAACTTCCCCTGAGCTGGCTCAACCGCTTCGTAGATGGTGCGTTGGATCGCTATGGTCGGGTCTATGTCGTTCAGCCATTTCGAGAAATGGAGAAGTGCGCACCGGCCTGTCGCAATGCAGTTGGGCATGACTGTCAGTGTTCGTGCATGGGCGCAAATCACGGGGCAGGTGACGGCAACGGCTGGTTTGATGTGTCAGACACGTTCTCGTTTCGATGGGGACCGCAGGAAGCCGCGATCCGCCTTATGACTCGCCGCACCTGATCCGCGTCAATCCTCGAAGAACCTTCCGTCGATAGCTTTGGAAAAGCGCAGGAACGCGGTCACGCTATCAAACACGAAACGGGCTTCTTCCATCTGCACTAGGTCGCGATTGTCGTGCGCGAACGACTGGTCGTTGCGGACCGGATTCATCGCTTCAAAAACACTGATGGAGCTTTTCACAATACGTTCTGAAATCGGATTCAGGTTCTGCTGCTCGCGCAGAATCTTTACGTATTTAGCCACCCGTGCGTGAAGCGCATCGTCCTTGCCGCACTCTCCGCCACTATGTTTGCGGACAAGAGACGCAAAGCGCTTCATGCAATATGTGTGAAGGCGGTCCAGAGCTGCCTGTGGCTTGTTCGCGTCCAGATCGCGGCGTATTGAAGCAACAAGCTCTTCCAGCGTTTCATTCGGCTCGAACGTCTCGATTGCAGATGTGTCAATGGCGTCCGCACGCCCCTCGATACGGGCAACAATGGAAAAATAAGACTCCTTCAGCTTACCCTCGTTCGGCACAGATGGCGCAAACCCTATTGCCTCCCGATATTCCCACATTTCGCGCAATATCTTCGCCACAAGCGCCGGTTGGGCACGTTCAATAAACGAACGCAGTCTCTTTGCCTTTGACGTTCCACGACCGTTAAAGAGCTGCGACTGGTCTTCTGGGTCAATAGCAATCGTTTCATAAAAGAAGTCATTGAAGGTGCGGTCGCTGAAATCCAGGACATATCCCGAATCCATTCCAAGCGCCTGCTCCAGTGCCTCGCGTTCGTGGCGAGGAATCAGCTTCTCATATGTTTTGCTGGCTATCATGCCGTGCAAATACTGCACCAAACGACAACAATCGAGACTGTCTTCCGTCATCCACCAGATTCAGCACGTAGAATCTGCCTGCGTCGTCCCGGCGACAGACCTCTGTTGATATGGCAACTGAGATATCCAGATGCGTCGCCTCCGGGCATCCCATGCCCGTCCGCGCGAAGCGCCGGGCCTGTCTGCGGGCGGCCTTCAGGTTGCCCGCCAACAGGTCACCCTGAAACCGCCCTCAACCAGGTTCACGCCACAACGCAGAAAGGCCCCCGCCTGCTGACGGGGGCCTCGATCATTGCGGCGGTGCGGCTGTTACTCGGCGGCCATCCGGTCGGCCTGCGCGGTGCGCTCCATGATATAGTCCACGGCCTTCTGCGCCTCTGACGCGGCGCGAAAAATCGCGCGGCTGTCTTCTTTCATCGCCTCCAGCCATCCTTCGACATAGGCTGCGCTCTGGTCGAATTCAGGCTCCACCCCGATCTGTGCACAAAGCATGCAGTTGCCGATCTCCGCGACCAGCTCCTCGAACGCATAGGCCTTGCGGTCGTTGAACCGGCCCAAACGGTCCAGCCGCTTTGTCGCGCCTGTCCAGTGAATTGTCTCATGGGCCAAGGTGCCAAAATACCCAGCCGCCCGATAGAACGTGCCAGCGGGCGGCATGTGGATGCGGTCGGTCTTGATGTTGTAGTAAGCGCGCGGCTCCTCGGTCGTGTCGATCTGAGCGCCGGTCGCGGCAAAGAACGCCTCCAGCGCGGGGTCGGCGACTGTGCCAAGATCACGGGGCGGATCGGGCAGGATGTAGAATTCAGCGGGCAAACCCTCGATCTGGTCGGCGTTGAACACGCGGTAGGCCTTGGCATAGGGGATCTGGCGTTCCTCGCCGTTCTCGTCTTCGCGCTCTACGGTGCCGTATTTCACGACCGTGGCGGATTTCTCGCCCTTGCGGACGTGGCCCCCAAGCTGCTTGGCCTGATTGAACGTCATCCAGCGAGCTGAGCTGTAATCCTTGGCCATCGCCGTGGCCCAAAGCATCAGGATGTTGATGCCCCGATAGGCTTCGCCGTTGAACCGTTCCGGCAAGCTGACCGATGCACCGCTACCGGTCCACGGCTTGCGCCAGGGCGGCGTTCCCGCCTCGATCTGCGCGATGATCTGGTTCGTAACATGGGAATAAACGTCAAACTTCTCTGCGGTCATTTGTGACCCTCCTTGCGTGACGCGGTCCGGGTCTGCTCCCCTTTCCGCCAATGGGCGGGCCTTCCTGTTCTGATCTTTGGAATGCCCATGCATTCCGAAGGGCAGAGCAGGTAAGGGCAAAGCCCGTCCTGCGGCCTGGCGGGGCCGTGACAACCGGGTGGAGGGCGTGAATTTGGGAGGGAACCGCGCGCCTGCGCGTGGGAGGAACCGGAATTCTCGACCGGAACCGACGCCA
>NZ_JBDWYP010000022.1:0-9002 GCF_039982295.1 Roseibium sp. | reverse complement strand
GAGGACCGAGAGCCGGATCAGCGTCTCGGTCCTCAACAAGATGACTTCCCTCGGACGTCCTACGTTCGAGCGTATCTCATGATGCCAAAATTCTGGGTAAGGGACCGCTGCGTGCCGCTTGATGATTTGTGCAACACGGTGGATATCGCACGTTCACCATTGCCCAGCCCGCATCGCTTGAAGCCATGATCCGACACTTTGAAGCCATGCGGCCGCAAATCCTCTGTGCGTTGCCGAGCCACCTATGGGAATTGACGAGCCTTGGTGACTTGTCGCGTTTCGGCATCAGAGCTATCTCGACCAACAGTGAACAGAGCAGTCGACTGGAACGCGACAACTTTGAAGGCATATTCGGCGTGCCGGTTCTCGACGAATACTCCTCAGTTGAGCTGGGTGTGATTGCCTACGAAAGCAGATCGGGCAACTACCAGGTAAATCGAGATGGGCTTCGTATCGAACTCGTCAATCCTGATAGGGAAGGATTCGGGCGGGTGGTGGCCACTGACTTTCGAAGCTGGGTCATGCCACTAATCCGCTATGATCAGGGCGATCTCGCCGCATGGGCGGACGGGGCTGAGGAGCAGGAGCTGCGAGAGATACAAGGCCGCGCGGATGACTTTTTCATCGCTATGGATGGACGGAAGATACCTAGCGCTTCACTTCTGAATCTGGTCGATATCCTGTTTACCAGCCCGGACTCTCCTGTTCTTGAATTCCGCCTCCAGCAGCTTTCACCGGAGCTGGCACAGCTCGACTATGTTCTTCGTGAAGGAGAATTAATGATGCCAATGATCATGCAGACCGCGCTACAACAGAATCTGGTTACTGTGATGGGAAGTGGAAGCGTCGTCAGTTTTCAGCGCCGTGAGACACTCGACAAAATGCCGAGCTACAAGCGTAAGAAAATTATGCGGGCCTTCTGATCCGCGTTGTTGCATTAATCTGATTTGTGCCCTACCTGAGCGTTGTTGTGTCCCTTCAGAAGTATTGTGAATGCCGTTCAAACACCACGCCTCCCGCCGGCACAAGTTTGCGAAGTCCAAGCATCGTGTGGCGAACTGGCCCGAGTATACGGAAAGCCTGCGCCGGCGTGGGGATATCACGATCTGGGTTAATGAAAGCGTGGCGCATCGCGTTGTTGCACAAATCGGATTAATGCAACAACGCCCGTTGAACCGACCTGGGTTTGTAATTACCCACCACCCCAGGGCTGTTCAACGCTCGTGACATGAATCGTTTGGCAGTCTGCGACAGGTCGTGATTTTTTGCTTTTCGGAGCGATAAGTCTCTGAATCTATGGAGAGCAACCCGAATCAGGAAAGTTGCTCTCCATGACCCCAGCCATCGATCTTGTGTCCTGCCTTGCCGCAATCCCCGACCGTCGGCGCGCTGAGGGCAAAATGTACGGCCAGGTCGGCGTGATTTTGTTCTCGATCATCGCCATGCTGAGTGGGGCACGCTCCTATCGGCAAATTCACGCGCTGATTGCCGCCAGA
Organism: Roseibium sp.; assembly: GCF_039982295.1. Lineage (GTDB taxonomy): Bacteria > Pseudomonadota > Alphaproteobacteria > Rhizobiales > Stappiaceae > Roseibium. Next base: position 7,506 of record NZ_JBDWYP010000022.1, on the reverse strand, counting down.
TTGCCGCTGCTCAATGCCGCCTTCCCCAAGGCGGCTCTGCGGCGGGCTCCGGCCTACACGTCGGTGCGTGGGATCCTGCGGCAGATCGATCCCGACGCATTGGAGGTGGCCTTCCGGCGTCATGCTCAAGAGCTGGAGCAAATCTGTGCTCCCGCGGACCCCTCACGCTTCCTCGCCCTCTGGCAGTCCCATGTCCGGACCCTCCGGCGAAAGCCGCGGATCGCGCAGCCATTTGTGGATCAGGTTGGTATTCATCGAATACCGCCGCGCCACATGCGCAACCGAAACACCCGATACACGCGCCTGAGCACAGATCGAACGCTTCTCATCAACTGACCAAACACGCCTCTTCTGGCCTTTCTTGTCCGCCATCGCTCACCTCAAGATGTCCACTATCGATGGTGGACATCTAGCAGCCAAACCATCGCAACGTCAGAGCGGTAGAACCGGACGCTTACCCTTATGATGAATTGATATAATTTTCGCCACGGTTTGTGCCTGTGGCTACAGGCTTTTCGATCGGGCTTGCCGACATTTTTGCGCAATGAAACCGCCGCCTATTTTCCGTGGATCGGCCTGGAGAGTTTGGCACCGGGATTAATTTAAGGCGGTTGGCCGTGTCAATTGACACAGTCGCGCCGGTTGTTTTTTTCTAGGTGGGGTACCGGCAATAGTGGTTCGTATTGGTTTCCCGCCGGTTCGAACTCCCGTTGCCAGCAGTATCAGCAAGGAGGAAACACCATGAGAAATCCCCCGACAGGGCGCGGCCTGGTCGGTCGGGCCGTTGATATTGTAGTGGCTTACGTGAGCAACAACCCGGTCGACGCCACCCACCTGACGGGGCTGATCGGCTCCGTTCATGAGACCCTGCGGACGGCGAGCGGCGCGTCTTTGAACCGGGCATGCCGAGAACCGGCTGTCGACGTCGACAAATCGGTGTGCCAGGACTACATCGTCTGCTTGGAGGACGGTCAGCACTTCAAGTCCCTCAGACGTCATCTGCGGGTAACCTACAATCTGACGCCGGAAGAGTATCGGAAAAAGGGGGCTCTGCCGGAGGACTACCCGCTTGTCGCCCCAGGCTATGCGGACGACAGCTCGAGCGAGGACATGGAAGCGCGTCTCGACGAGGTTCTTTTCTCTTCGGTCAGCGCTCGAACCTTTTTTGCGCAAGTTTGCGCCAGTCCGCAGCTGATGACAGATGCGATCACACTGGCGAACAGGAACTTGACCGAGGCCCCCGACGCTGCGCAGGTGTCTGGCCCATCGGTTTCCGGCGCGGGCGGTAGCGGCCGCGAGCGTCATAGCGGAATTGCTGTCGGGGCCGTCCCGCAAAAACCTTCCGATACTGCCACTCTTCCTGCGTCGGCCGATCTGCGACAGGCAGAGCAGATCGCAGATCGCACCGGAGTGGCGCTTCCTGACAAGGCGTCGCGTGATGCGACCGTCCTTGCCGCGTGGATCCGGGCACATGAGCCGACAACACGGAACCAGATGAACTGGATCACCAAGTTGGTGGAACGGCGCAAGATCGCGCCCCCTGAAGGCTATCCTGACCAGGTAACCGCTTTGCAAGCCAAAACGTTTCTCGGCAGACAACTTGGCGCAAGACGCAGACGGGGAAACGACCCCCGGGCCGTTAGGCCCGAACGTGCAGAAACGGACAGCGAAAAGAACAAAGCGTGATACTGAGTGTTTTCGGGGCCAAAATGCGCCACGAGTGTGCTGAATGATACTCCTTAGCGAGTGGGCACAATCTATGGTTATCTCCCTATCCGCGCATGCAGCCCGGGTAGTGCTTAAGGCGTCGAAAGACGTTTAAGTTGCACATCCTCACTATGCTTACCAGCCTGGTAAGCGGCACCGTGTTGCGCAAATCATCAGGCGGCATGCAGCGGCCCCCTTACCCAGAATTTTGGCATCATGAGATACGCTCGAGCGTCGGACGTCCGAGGGAAGTCATTTTGCCCGGAACCGAGACGCCAATCCGGCTCTCGGTTCTCTGATTTTTCAGGGTGCGTGATCTTAACCGGTGGCTTCATGAGCGAAGTGCAACGTTTTCATTGAAACGGATTAATGCAACAAAGTGCCGTCAGCCGATCAACCCGTTATCACTGCGTTTGATCGCGATCACAGAGGATCGCGGGAGAAGGGCGCCGTCTGGCCAATTGGAGCCAGGATGTTGGATGCCGACAAACATCGTACGGTTGTCCGTGGACCAGCACAATCCGGTTACTTCGCAGCCGTTCGGACCGGTCATGAACCGGACAATCTCCCCCGTAGCCGGATCACCGGCCAGCATCTGGTTGTTACCCATGCCGACATAGTCGCCCTCATTGCTGTCTTCGCCATCGGTCTGTATCCAGACGATACCGCTGGTATCGAAAGCCATGCCGTCGGGTGAATTGAACAGATTGCCTTTGTTGATGTTTTCTGAACCGGCGTAAGTGTTGCTGTGAACGGTTGGATTGCCGGCCATCACGTAGAGATCCCAGTCGAAGTTCGTGGAGGCGTGATCATCGTCGTGCGGATACCAGCGGACGATCTGGCCGTAGTTGTTGGTCTCACGCGGGTTTGGCCCGCCGACAGGCGTTTCGTCGCCGCCGGCATTGGACTTGACGCCCCGATTTTTGTTGTTCGTCAGGGAACAATAGGCTTCGATGGCATGCGGATTGGTGGCCACCCATTCTGGGCGGTCCATTGTGGTCGCCCCCACTTTAGATGCGCCCATGCGTGTATGGATTAATAACTCGGCCAGAGGCATGCCTGTGGTATCAGGTGTCAAAGCCAGCCATTCGCCGACCTGATCGTCGTCGAATTTCGCAGCATAGAGCGTGCCATCGTCGAGCAGCCCTTCGGTCGGCCCGCCGGCCACATAAGTACCGTTCGAGACGAATTTGTAGAGGTATTCGCCGCGTTCGTCGTCTCCCATATAAACGACCACCCGTCCCTCCCGCGACAGGACCACTTCCGCGTTCTCATGCTTGAAACGGCCCAAAGCGGTGCGCTTGACAGGTGTGCTGTCTGGATCGGTCGGGTCGATCTCGACAACCCAGCCGAAACGGTGAGGTTCATTGGGGTTCTTCGAGAAGTCGAAGCGGGAATCGAACCGCTCGTATCCGTAGACGCTTTCGTTTGCGATGCCGTAGCGGTCGTAGCCTTCGGGCCGCACGATCGGCTTGTGCTCCTGCGCCGTTTCGGTGGTGCCGAAATAAGTGTTGAAGTTCTCCTCGCAGGTCAGATAGGTGCCCCACGGGGTCTTGCCGGCGCCGCAATTGTTCATGGTGCCAAGTGAGCTGGTGCCTGTCGGATCGGCCTCCGTCTTCAGGAGGTTGTGGCCGGCTGCCGGGCCGGTGATCTTCATCGGCGTGTTGTGGTGAATGCGGCGGTTGAATGGACTGTCTAGAACAATGGACCAGCTCCCGTTGCGCTCGGTAATCTCGATCACGGAAACGCCCTGCATATTCTGCAGTTTCTGCACATCTTCGGCGCTTTCGGTCTTACCGCTGGTCTGCGGTAGGTTGACCTTCGGATTAGCGTATTCATGATTGATCGCCAGAAGCTGGTGACCGTTATAGTAGAAACTTTCCATGCCGTCGGTGTTTTCGCCGAAGACCTTTTCGGACGCCTCGAGCGTCACGCCGATATCCGAGACGAAGTCATCGACGCCAGAAAAGAGCGGGTCGCCCCAGCGGGCGAGCAGTTTCCATTCATAGCCTTGCGGCACATGCACGGTACCGTCCGTCTGAGCTGCGATCGGCGTGAAGGAGAAGCGCGAGGGGGGCTGGGCGTTCGCGGTAACAGGAGGCAGAACGCCGGCACCCATTGCGGCGGCGCCCGAACCAAAGGCAAGCACACCGCCGAGAAAACCGCGTCGGGAGATTGCTCGCTCGACGACGCGATCGAATTCATTTTCTTCTGCTCTGGGGAAGTTGAGTTCGTCAAGTTCGTCGAATGACAGGTCTAAAAGGTCGAGGTGGTGTTTTCGGACCATTATGGCTCCTTTCGGCTTCCGTTGAAGCGGATCAACGCTGCGCATCTGAATGAATTTGATTGGGGGCTAGGTATAGCAATGTCATTCTCACGCGCTTTTTTTGACGCGCATCCAAAACCCGGATTTGCGGGGGTGGTTTTTCTTTAGGCTCGAGAGGTATGTCGCGTGATCGACGACCCCATGGAGTTTCGGGGACTCCGCATCTGTGGCCAGGAGGGTTAGTTTCGCCAGGTATTTCGCGCCGTGCGAATAGGCCTTTGAACGGGCGCGATCGAGAATGTCGTCCAGAAGCGCCCGGTAGAGGATCGTCGCGGCCCGTGGGTAATCGTGTTCCAGAAGTTTCGCCACTTTGGGGAGAATATGCCAATCGCCACCATCCCAGCTGTGCGGATGCGCTTCGATAAGTTTTGCGGCCAGATCCAGACGAGGCCAATCGAGAAAGAATTGCAGTGCAACCTCGGGCTTTGCTGTTTCGAGCGCCAAAATATGCGCGCGTTCTTCCGCTTCGATGTCCTCGAAATCCGGCAACTGTTTGAGGTATTCTCGCAGGATGCCGGCGGATAGAATCGCTTCGAAACAACGCCAGCGCAAAACTTGTGCAGCAGATTTCTCGCCGAGGGCATCAAGAATACGCGCTTCCAAAGAAACACGCTTAGGTGACAAGGCTTCGTCGAAGGCACGCGGCCCCGGTTTGCGTACCCAGTCGAGTGCATCGCTAGCGTGCCCAGCCTTCAAAAGATGGGCCGCTATTCCAAGCGGACGTTGCATATGCCGTGGCTTTTGTTCCTCCAATGCGACAAGCAGATCAAGATCACCGCGTGCAATGGCGATTGTCTGACGCATCCCAGCCCATTGGAACGTCATAGTGTCGAACCAATTATCAGGCCTGTTGTTTTTCTCTTCGGCGAGCCGGTCCGCGATTGCTTGTTGCAGATTACCGTCCCACTGGCTCAGCGTTTCTTGCGGCAAATGCGGTGCGACAACGACCGTCAAGTCAGAGAGATATCCGTGTGTGCTTTCGCCAAGCGATGACATAATCCTGTCCGGTAACAGGTTGGCCTCGGGCCCGGACAGCGTCTGCACCAAGACCCCGACCGCTTTTATCGCCTGATAATAGACATCCTGAACATAACCAGAGGAATCGTCTATCCGCTCGAAGAGCCGTTCGTGCGTGGCGATAAAGCGCAACAAACGGTCGACAGCCAATGCGGGAGCGACAGGTCCCAGCTCAGAACCGATTGTCTCTATCAAGCTACGTAAGTCGTCGCGGAAAACACGCGCCTTGTCCCATTCGATAAAGCTTTTGCCACGCTCCAACCCGGAAATTCGTCGGTCAATCAGCTTCGCGATCGCCTCGGGTCCAGACTTCCCTGCCAGCGCGGCCTTTACCAGTCGCCGGAAACCGGCATTGCGCTCCGCCTCTGCCAGTATAATCTGTGCGAGCTTTTCAGCACCGAGCTCAGCAAGCTTGCTAATAGAAAGTGTGGATTTGCGAGCCAACTTGCGGACCTAACTTCTGGACGAACGGATCCAATCTCTTGCCCTAAACGCGCCCGCGGGGCAAGAACTGACACCACCACCGAATGCCTGTCATGCGCGACATACGAATTACGGGTTTATCCTGCCGCAGGACACGAATCGGATCAGTCACCAAATGGGGACATTGCCGACTTTAAAGAGGCCATACGCAAAAGGCCCGGAGAGCTTGAGGCCAGTTTTGGACTTGCGCAACAACATCATTTTTTCTGTTTCTTGAAAAAAGAAACCCGCCGACGAGCGACGGGTCGCTTACCAAACCAGTAAGCATAGTAGGGATGTGCAACATATGAGTCCTTATGAAGACTATCCAAGCTGCGTACTACAGGGTACATAAAAACTTTAGCCTGCACGTTCTCACCGTGGAGTGTCATTCAGCACGCTCACATCAGATCCGACAGGTTTCTGTATTTTTGTTGTGGTGGTCTGGCTGCGGTAATCCCGGCCCAGAGCGCCTCACGGGCTTAGGTGCTGGCTTTCGGAAAAGCTCTATTGCATGCGACAAACCGCTTGACCGGATAGAGGGCGCACCCGCGACCTACGCTTCAACCCCTCCTGGGGACCAAACGGAGAAAGCCGGTGCATCTTGAGACTTGTGACAGTCGGCACAGGTGTCGGGGCCGATTGCCGACTAGATTGCTTTTACCGGCAAGAGATTGGCCGGGAAACAGAGTAACAGAAGGCAATTGTTGGAAGTCACAAAAGCAGTTTTCAGAAAGTCTTTGCGATCGACGCCGTTGAGACCTCCTCCCTCTAGGCGGTGTCGATTGCCCATAGGCCGGCAGTGCAAGTCAGCACTGCCGGCCATTTTTTTGCCCGCGTCCGGTCAGGCGGATGAGAGGCATCAGGCGGCATAGCCACGGCGGCTTTTTCGGGTGACGAGATCGCGCATGGAGTCGAGGGCGCGGCCCGGGGAGGCAAAAACGTCCCGGCGCAGGCGGCTAGTGTGGCCAATTCTCCCCCATTCCCTGCTGAGCTCCCACTCACCGAAAAGGTTCCGCTGAACGGACATGCCGTAATAGCGCCACTTGTTGCGGCTCGGGTCGATACACCGCATATGCACGGTCGTCGGGAACAGATCGAGTTGCATGGGCGTTGCCGCATCTTTCATCCGGTTGCAGTGATTTTATCACCCGTCCGGACCATACAGAATGGTTGCGGCACGTTTTGCACAGCTTCGCAATGCGCGACATCAGAAACAGGGAGAACAGACTTGATAAATTTCTGTCAACTCGGGAGTATTGACGAGTTTTATTTTATTCATCTGAATAAAACCGTCATGCATCTGGAGATGTCCTCCAGGCACCGACCTCTTCCCTCACGGACAACCTTGCAGGAACCTTCATGAGCGACAATCCGACAGCCGCCGATCTGGTTCACCTCACCGTCGATATCGTATCGGCCTATGTCAGCAACAACACGATCGCAGCGACAGAGCTGACCGGCCTGATCGGTACGATTCACAGCGCACTGCGCTCCAGCGTCGACGCGGCCGCATCCACTCCGGAAGAGCCGCCGCAGCCGGCCGTGCCGATCAAGAAGTCGGTGCAGAAGGACTATATCATCTGCCTTGAAGACGGAAAGAAGTTCAAATCGCTGAAACGGCATCTGCGCACGCACTACGATTTGAGCCCTGACGAATACCGGGCCAAATGGCAGCTTGATGCGGATTATCCGATGGTTGCGCCGAATTATGCGGCAGCCCGCTCGGAGCTTGCGCGGAAAATGGGACTGGGACAGAAGCGAAAACGCGCAAAATAAACGGATACCGCCCGCTCCATCGGCTTGCATGCCCTGCAAGCGGCTCAATCGCGGGTATTGTCAGCTCCTGATGGGGGATTGCCAACTTGTTTTGTTGGGCCCGCAAGGAGCCCTACTTTGGACGGATTTCAGGCGTTCATCTCGCTGGTGTAGTCGTTCCATAAGCCGAATGCATCAGCCCTTGCACGCCGGTATGAGGCGGCCGGCAGAGTATA
>NZ_JBDWYP010000021.1:0-8579 GCF_039982295.1 Roseibium sp. | reverse complement strand
GGAGACCGCCGCTGTAATTTCCTGCAAGGCATCCTGGACGTTATTTGCCGCCAGTCCCGCAATCGCTGTGATTGCGAAGTACTCAGCCCTGGCCGTGACCGCTTTGAACTTGCCGGCAAGGTACTGCAGCACCATGCCTTCGCTCAGGCCCGCCGCATCGACATCCGAAAGACCGGAAAGAGCGTGATTATGCTCACTTATGCTTGCGGTGATCTCGGCAAGTTGGGCGGGCAAGCCTGACACAGCCTCAAGATCGTGGATATGCCCGGCATCGGACTTTCCAGCAATCGCATCTGCATTTGCCTTTAGATAGGCATCGATCTTGTCGAGCGCCGTGATCAACCTGGCGAGATCTTCCGCCACCGTGTTGTCAATGTGCGGTTTCTCGATATTGAACTCGCTGGTGCGGGCGTCCGTTGCCATTGGTCTTCCCTCTTAATAGCTGTAAGCGCGCAAGCGTGCGATGGACGGACGGGCGGCCGGCGTACCGGTCAACGTCAGCTTCACCCGTCCGCCATTAGGTGCCGCGAAATCAAGTTGATGCTTGGGTTCAATCCAGCCACCGGACAGTGATCGATTGGAGACGACTGGAACCGCATTCCAGTTGCCGTCTGCAGCATCCACATCAACGGAAACAGTCGCACCGGCCGGAAGCTGCCGGTCATAAAGCGTCCGGAAAAAGTTATCCCCTTCGATCGGGAACACCTTGGAGACGTACTCCGCAACCGCCTGCAGTTGCCCACCAACAAGGGTCGTGCCCGGATAAAGCATGGGCGACATCCACTGCGTCCCTGACAAAATCGCATGAAGTTTTATGGTCTCCGAAACATACTCGGAGAACTCGAGAGATTGGCCCGGCGCAAGTGGAATGCGCTGACCATCTTCCCGCTCCAGTTCATAGTGGAACCCGACCTCCGTGGTCTGTAGTTCAACGGCGCCACGGACGATCAGATCCGTGATTGCCTGAACGCTGCCCTCAAACAGCACGACTGACTTTTCAGTTTGCGTGAACTTGGCCGCGACCACTTCGATCTTGGGGTCGCTATCAGGATGCGCGACCCAAGTGGTCCGGTTTGATCCAGAAAACAGATCGCCAGCCGTATAGGGCTGCGACGCAACCCGTTGCTGGGTCTCAGGCACCACCTCTCCCAAGGTGGCTATCTTGATCGCATGGTCTGCATCATCGGTCATGATGACGACGCAGTATTTAAGCGACGCAGACGTGAACACAGGCGCATCCCAACGTGCCTGGATCGTATCGCCAGGCGCCACCCCAATCATCGAGACGTAGCAATCGGCCAGCACTTCGTTCGTCGGATAACCATTCAAGGTCGTGGCCAGCTGAACCCGCAGTCCATTGGATTGCTCGCCGACAACAGCAATTTCAAAGTTGATGCCGCAGTTAAAGCCGTCTTGTGGTGGAACAAACGTCCAGGCAAGTGGATCGCTGCTTGGGCCACTGCCCTGGCTACCATTCCCTTCGCCTGCGTTTGAGTTTTGTGTCACCACCGTATTGGTGACATTCGTGACATTTGTCACGTTCGTCACATTCACGATCGTCACCGGATCCGGGGCGGTGACGGTGACCAGGGTCACCCGGCGCATGACTTCCGTGGTGATTTCGCCCTCGCCAACAAAGGTCGCGCGAGCGAAGCTGCCAGCAGCACCAAGCGCATCAACTGTGTGGCTACCGGTCGGCACGTCGGCCGGGATTGTAATCGTTCCAGAAATCTGGCCGTTTGCGTCTGCGACCAGCGCTGGTGCCGGTGTGACGTCGCTGCCTGCGAAAATCAGGCTTTCCAACTCTTCATTCACGCCAAAGCCGGACAAAGCGAAATCAACATCCAATTGCCGCAAGAACGCTGCTTCTTGCGTTGATTGGCTCACTTCTTCCGTAATCGTGGTGCTTTCCGGAGACTGGTCTGGCGCGGCCGTAAACTCGCGAGTGATTGGCGAGGTCCATGCCGTCTGCGTTTCAGTCCAAAAGTCCGCATTCGGATTGAGTTTCAAATCCCCCGGCATGGGGTTGTAGTTGGCATAAGGGTTGACCTTCATTTCACTCGTCGCCAGTGGCTGGCTGATGATCACCTCTTCGACGTAATCGAGCATTTCGAAGCCGCCGAACTGCTCCACAAACACTTGGACAACCGGCAACTGCAAAGTCCCTTGAATGATTGCCGCACTTTGGGCAACGCCATCGTCGCGGTAGCTGTCATCAAGAAAGCTATCGGTAAACCAACCATCAGCTGAAACAGCGGCTGCATCGGGCACTGATTGCTGCAAGGCGGTCCTGTTGGATTGATCTGCAACCTTCAGCAACAAGGCGAACATGTCGCTGATGTAGTCATAGGTCAGAACGCGAACGCCATTGTTTACGATCGAAGGCGCACCGAACCAATCATGATGCACCTCCGCCAGTTTCAGGTGGCCGCTAGGCTCGGGTGGTGGCGGCGCCCCCTTGCGTGCAGACACCCCCTCGACAATCTGGGGAACACCATTTGCGTCCAGACACAGGATATCCTTTCGAGGAATGCGCGACTGATATGTCGCCAGGACCGCCTCGCCGTCTTCCCCGCCCGTTAGCGTGATTGTACTGTTGTCGAATGCAATGGAATCGGCCGGCGCAAAATAGGTGTAGGTGAGCGAATAGGTCGAACCATCATCTGGCTCAGCGCCGCCGGCAGCCCACGAAATATTGTCGCCGGACTTCTCATAGGTCGCAGGATCAAAAGTGGTCGCACCCTGCGTAACACTTTCAATCGCAATGACCGACGCATGCTGGAGTTCGTCCATTCCGTTGGGAACGGACCCACGCACCACGTTTTCGGTGACGCGTTTTGTAACGACAGCAGAAATAACCGCATCAATCGGAGGCCTTGTGACCGTTACAACAGCAGACCCACCATCACTCGAATATGTGTGCACTTCTGCAGAAACAAGCTCCAGTTCAGGGTTCTGAGACTGGCGGAACGTGAATGCAGTTTCACGGGTTTTGCGAAAGCCGAGCACATTGGCTGAGCCAGCTGCAATGGAATAGACTTGGTTGCCATCGCCATCCTCGCCAAGCGCTGAGACTTGGCTTCCGGCGACAATATAGTTGCCGCGAGAGCGATCATAGAGCGACAGCGTTTCGAGGATGCCTTCAAGCGCTGGCGGCGGGGTCTGATCAACAACGGTTCCGTTGCTGACCTGGTAAACCTGGCTGAATTCACCACTGCCGCCATCATTCAAAATGGCCCAGGCGAGTTTTTCCTCTGTACGTACCGCGCCGGGCTCCAATTCCGAAGCTGCCCCAGCGTGCAGACCAAGCAAAGTCTCATCCGCATCTGAATCGATGTAGTCGATCACCTTACGCACGCCGACAATCACATCGCCAGCAATCGACACCAGATCGAATTGAGCAGGCTCAACGGCAAGAACATTACCGCCGACATAAATCTGCCCAGCAGCCAAAATGATACTTGCCGTCGTAGGAGAGACCTCTGGACTATCGGCATCAATGTCGAGCGCAACGGTGATTTCCGCGCCCGAAATACGGTTTCCGTTTGCCGCGACCATGTTGCCAAGGGCAGCTGTTTTGCGCCCAAACAAACCCTGCAATTCATTGAGATCAGCCCCTTGAAGAAAACGGCCTTCGGCAAACAACATGCCAGTGCGGTTCTCTGGTGCGCTTGGCGTCCGATCGTAGATCGCAGGCAGGCCGGATAGATGTTCAAAGGCCATTCTAGAACCTCATTAGAAACTGGACGTGCTCACGAATTGTCTCGCCGAACACAATTGAAATTGGATAGCTGGCGACTTCTGTGCCGCCAGAGAGGCCGGCCGGATCTAACCAGAGCGCCCCTGGCCGCGATGGGTCTGCAACATCCGCTCCGAAAATAACTGAGACACTTGACGCCTCTTGGCCGAAACCATCACCCCAACCTGTTCGGGCAAAGACATGAACCCCAATCGGGCTGGTCAGGCTGGGCGTATAAAAGTCAGAACCAAATCCATAGCCATTCAGCCCAACCGCCACGCCCCGGCAAGCTGCGAGGCGGTAGCCGATGGTTGCACCCTCGCTATCGGCAAAACGGAGCCAGCACGTCATTTCCGCAAGCGCAGCCCCGAAGGAAACCCGCCGCGCCAATTCAACATCTTCGCTCCACTTGAGGTCAGCCGTGCTCCATGGAAAATCCATGTCCACCCATTGCTCGCTCGCAACGTCAGGTATCCAGATACCAAGTGCGCTTAAGTCAGCTTCGGTTAGCGTGTGCTCAACCTGATAGTTTCGTCCAAACGACCATTTGAGCGCACCTTGCTTGAGATGCACCCCGCTATCATCACCCACAATGCAGTCGCCAAGGCGCGTGTATCCAGTCTCGGCCGCAGCAAAATCATAACCGTGAACCCCGCGCCGAAAGGTGGAACGCACTGGAACACTTAGACCCACAAGGCCAGAAATCCGATCGAGATCAGCAGCAACATCTCGCACACGATCCAGAAGGATTTGGAATTCTGCCCAAGCAAGACGCCGCGCCGGCGGATCGACCAGGAGACCTGAATAGCCCGCCATAGCGAGGCCCTGATCCACCGCATCATGCGTGCCCCGGGCGCGGGACCATGGCAGGCCCTGGTTCAAAATATCGGACAGATTGTCCAAGTACGGCAGCAGGATATCCAAGCCGTATTCATGAACAAGAAACGGCAGCAGATCCGGCGGCCTGAGGGAGTGCTTCCAGCCCGAGATCACCGCAATCCCGGGCGTCACCCGGCTGGTCGGATCACATGCTGCCTCGACCGCCGTTTCCAATGAAGTGGCATTGGTCGGCAAAAGCTGATCGGTCATCGGCCACGTCCGCCGTCCAGAATTGTCACGTTACCGATCGCGACGGCCTCATTTGAACCGGCGACTTCATCCGCTGCAGGAAAAACAACAGTCACGTTGGTGACACCCGACACCATGGCCGTTTTCGAAAGCCAAGCGCGCGTCAGGTCGAGCCCGAGCAAGTTTTCCTGTTCCCGTGCTTCAACGATATGGCCTGCGAGTTCGGCCAGCAGGCTCGATGACGCCGTTGGCGAGATCCGGATTTCAAGCGTAACGTCGACGGTCCTGCGCACCGCTGACGTCACTTCATAATGGTCGGACACCAACCGCACGGAGGAAGCCTCAAGGGCTTCAGTGACAGTCGCCAGCAAAGGCGCATCCGCTGCCCCGCCAATGTCAGTGGAAAGCACACCAACATGTATCGTTGGATCTCTGCCCTCTGTCCAAATGGCGACATCACGAACTACTAGAGACGCGCCAAGGCAAATGCCTCGAAAGCGGTCTTCAGTCCCTCCAGGGGAGCGCCCGACAATTGCCAGCTGAATCCGCTCCTGAAACCTGGTGTCGTCTTCGTCCTGGATCCGGCTTAAGCCATAAAAGCTGCCCAGATGATCCAGGCCATTGCCAGATGCAAAGGCAAGGATCTGGTCTCGAGCAACAACGTTGATCCGATTGCGTAGCAGCAATTCGCGATAGGCCGCAGTTTCCAGAAGGATCACCGCAGGGTCCGTCTCTAGACCATCAACATCCCAATTAATATCAAGTGCTTGTAGTCTTATCTTCAGATCCGACTTTAGATCAGACACAATGGTCTCGTAATCCAGAGTTTCGATTACCTCCGGATTCGGTAACTGACTGAGATCGATCACAGACATCTCCTAGAGAACCGCAGCACCGCCGGTTGTGAAGTTGTAGGAAAACGACAGAACCCGCTCGACCGTCAGGTCACCGAGATGCCCCTTCGGCCGATAGTCCGCCTCAAACACGAAACCGGCCTTCCCGGCCCGCACTTCATCAATTGTTCCGCTGAGAGAAATGCGGCGCACATTCAGGCGCGGCTCCCACAAGTCAATCGCCACACCCACCAACTGAACAAACGCTGTCAGCAACGCCGGCGTGATCGCACGGCCCAACAGCTCCACGGTGCCTCCACCGAACTCACGGCGCATGACTCTTGAGGCAATCCGGGTAGAGAGGATCACTTCCACGCTTTGAAGCGTTGAGGTCAGATTATCTATGACCTTGAACGTGGTTCGATCGATGCCGGCCAAGCCTCAAATCTCCGGCTCTTCGCCGTCAGGCTCGGGGTTCTTTGGCGCGCGCTTGCGCTCCAAAGGCCGAATTCGGCCAAGGCCTAGATCAAACATGGCCTCGCCATTGGTTAGCTTGACCCGCCGATTTTGCGGGACTGGCATACCGTTGACAACATCAAAGCCCGGCTCGACCAAATAGGTTTTCTTATCCATGGGAAGCTCCCTAGTGCGGTTCTTTGGTATCGGCAGCGCCTGGGACAACACCGCTATGGACATGGGTGTCACCGACATTCGTGCCGTTGTGCAGGAGATGTCCGGCCTCAAAGTCGACATCGCCGACCAAACGGACATTGCCCCTCACCTCGAAGTCGCCTTCAAGCGTGACTTTCCCGTCTTTCATGGTGAGCGTGATGCCGAAGGCCTTCAAAATATTGGCGGCGAGATCTTGGCTTGGCGGCTGCGCCTGCCCTGAAAACCCGGCCCGGAACATCACGCCCTGACGCTGATCGCCATGGGGATGCATAACCCCGACCACCTGCCCTTTGGTCAGGGGAACCCATGACCTGGTCTGCCCACCCGATTCTGGATGCGGATACCAAGGTGACAAGACCGGACCGTCGTCGCCTTCGGCCAACTTGATCCGGTATCCTTTTTGAGGATCGACGTCAGCGATCGGTCCAACGCGCAGCGCGTTTCCCATCGACGTCTTCAGCATTTCAAAATCGAGCTTCATGCCCACGATAATCTCGTGCATCAGTCGACAACCTCTAAGCCATGCCCCTCAACCGCAATCGCGAAGGTGTCAGCGGACATTTCGCCTGCCCCTTCGATAATCGGCCCTATGCCAAGCGCGCTAAGTTCACTCCTGGCCAGCCCGAGGCGCTCCTGAGTTGAAGTCCAATCGTTTGTGCCGGGATGAACTTCTGCGCGGATCAGTCCGGCAAGCCGCTGATCATCGCTCGACCCAGCTTCCAGCATTGCCAAAAACCGGCCAAAGGGCGTCTTTGGCTGTATTTGTTCTTCGGACGCCGGATCGCTCAAAAGCTCGAAAGTGAGCGCAATCTGGCGCGCGGCAATGCGTTGATGGCTATCGTTCCCAGCCGCCCGCTGCCGGTCTATCTTCAGCAAGCTGCCGGTCAGGCCACGGAATATGTCCGCAGCTTCATTGGCTGGGTCCATCAACGCGCTCATCACCTGACGATCGACAAGATCAAGATAGATTTCCGAGGAACCGTCGGTGAAGGGGATCCCGGAAACCGCAGACTGCATTTTCCGTCCAGGGTGATCCGGATCATCTTCCTCAATCACCATGGCGCTGGTGATGCCTATTTCAAACCGGAACACGACCTTGCCATTTTCCAAAAACCGGCGATTGCCGTCCTGACCGGGCGAAGCGTCAGCCTCATCGGTATAGACAGCTATGAACCGGCTGCTTTTGGACACCGCAAGTTGCCCGCGTTCGTCCAGGCTTAAAGCCCCGATCTCACTGTCCAGAACATTCTCATCGACAAGCGTGCGCCCCTGGAGCGCTCGAACCGCCATCAAGCGGGCGGCCATCATGCAAAGGCTCATTTGTCTCCAAGCTCCACAATCAACCTCAAGTGGGATCGTGTATCGACAGAGAGAACTTCGAAGGCCGGTGCGCCGTCCCGGTCCAGCGCAACGACCTCTTCCCCCCCAAGAAGCAAGAGAGCGGGATAGACCGCCCGATCGATCTTCATCCGCGCACCGCCCGCCCGAATGTCTGTCTTCCAGTCCCGCCCTTTGCCTCCGGACAGATTGCCGGTCTGTTCGTCATGGGTCCGCAAAGGCGCGTGGATCTCGATGGTTGGACGGTCAGGGTCTTCCCTACCATCCTTCCAGAACCGCACCGCGAGCCGTTCAGAAAACACATTGTCGACTGCAGAAGTCAGGCGAGACCGGAGGGCTGTGTTGATGATAGGCACAGCGCTTAAATCAAGGCCTTTTCAGCGTCTGAAAGCGCAGCGACGGCTTCGTCCAGGATCGTTTGTGCAGCAGCCTTGGCCTCGTCCGTCTCAGCATTGGCAAGCGCGCCTTCCGCTTCAGTAACGGCGGACTTCACGGCATCGAGCCCCTTCTCGGTGTCCGATGCACCCTGAGCCCCTGAAGCGTTGGCTGACTTGGTTGAGACCTCAGCCTTTCCAGAGGTTGCATCCTTGGCTGCAGCCTTCTTTTTGGTCGGCACATAGGCGAATTTGTCAGCCACAAGATGCTTGCCGTAGACCTCAGGAACCTTGACCGGCTCGTGAGGGGGCACAGACTTATCCTTGCCTCCTGGGGCATGTCTTGCCGGAATAATACCACCGCGGATAAACGCAATTGTCATTATCTTGTTAGCCATGGGAATCTCCTTTCAGGGTCGAAACGCCCGCTCACGGCGCTTTGAGCCGGAAAGGCAAAAGCCCGGAGCTGAGCCCGGGCCTTTGCATGGTCAATCTGGAAGAAATATTTAAGTGAGCGTCAGTCGACGCAAGGCGCCTGGCTGTGTGCAAAGCGAG
>NZ_JBDWYP010000020.1:0-118104 GCF_039982295.1 Roseibium sp. | reverse complement strand
GCCGCGCCTCTGGCGCGGCTTTTTTTATTGCCCGGCCGCATCTTGCGGATCAACCGCAGACGATCATGGCTGGAACCAGGGGCTGGCATCCGTATTCTGACGTGGACCGCCGGCAAGAGGCGGCGGTCCTGCTTTGACCCGATAGCAATCCTTCGGGTTCGTGTGAGGGCGCCTAATGCGCGAGCATCTCTTCCAGGATCTGCTGACCGGTCAATGAGGCCGGGAAGTAGGTCGGCCAATTGGTGACTTCCTTCAGCAGTTCGGCACGGTCGCTGCCCCAGTAGAGGTGGTAGTGACCTGAGGCCGCCGGTGCGATCTTGTGGTCGCTGAACTGAATGAAATCAGGAGCTTGCGCATCACCGCTGACCTTTTTGAAGATGTAGCGAACGCCCCGGTTGCCCTTCTTGTAGGTCAGGGTCTCGGTGCCGTCGGCGACGTAGCGACCGTGTCGGACCTGTCCCTCTTCGTGGAAGCTGACTTCGTCGTTGTTGATGTCGATCCTGAACACATCGGTCTTGAAGCCACTGTCATAGTAAGCGCGGCACTCATCGATGGTCTTGTCGCCATGCGCTGCCTTTTCCTTCAGGACCGGATCGAGCGTTCCATCCTTGAGGTAGGGATAAATGGATTGCCAGTCGCCCTGCCAGTCCGTCAGAGGTCTTGGCTTGATCTGCTCATCCTTGAAATAGCCTCTTTGGACATCGTTTTGCTCGTGAGACTTGGAGTGGCTGTGTTTGTGGGTGTGACCGGTATCCTTCTTCGTATCCTGGCTTGCCAGTGCCTGTGCGGAGACAAGTACGGCGGCGCCGAGCAAGAATGCACCGAAGCTCTTGCTGATAGTGTTCTGCATGATCGAAGTTCCTGAGGGTTGCATATTAAGAGTATTGTAATGTAATAACATTACAAAATAGGTGTAGCTTGGAAGCTTTCCGTTGGCAATGGTCTGACCTTAGACGGCGTGTCTTTTCCAAGTGGCGTGGAGTGCGCGATAAGAAACGTCTCCATACCGGGGTCTGGAAGGCTGCAGCGGTACGGTTTTTGGTGATCACATTGTTGGACGGGAAGGGCGATGGCAGGGTTTCCGGTTGGCCTCATCCTGTCGATCCGCTATGTCAGGGAAAAGCTGAAAAGACACAAAGCCAAGGCATCCGAGATGAATGATATCGCCGCCACAGCCGACGTAGATGTTCCGAAGCTGCTGCGCAATGCGCCCAAAAGCGTCGAGTTCAAGAAACTGCGCAAGCGGTTGCTGCGTCAGGCTCGCCAGGCGATGGATGACTTTGCAATGGTTCCTGACATGGCCAGCAAGTCGACGCCCAAGTGGCTTGTCTGCCTCTCGGGCGGCAAGGACAGTTACGCGCTTCTGGCTGTTCTGGTTGAACTCAAGTGGCGCGGCCTTCTGCCTGTCGACCTGATCGCCTGCAATCTGGACCAGGCACAGCCGGGCTTCCCGGCTCATGTGCTGCCGGAGTTCTTTGAAGAGAACGAGATCGAGCATCTGATCATCCGCGAGGACACCTATTCGATCGTTACCGACAAGATCCCGGCCCACCGCACCTATTGCTCGCTTTGTTCGCGCTTGCGGCGCGGAATTCTCTATCGGGTTGCGCGTGAACAGGGCTGCGAGGCGATTGTCCTTGGCCACCACCGGGAAGATATTCTGGAGACATTCTTCATGAACCTCTTCCACGGCGGGCGTTTGGCCTCTATGCCGCCAAAGCTCGTCAATGACGAGGGGGATCTTCTTGTGCTGAGGCCTCTTGCCTATTCGGCTGAAAGCGACATTGCCCGCTTTGCTACGGGAATGGAGTTTCCCATCATTCCTTGCAATCTGTGCGGATCCCAGGATGGTCTTCAGCGGGACGAGGTCAAACGCATGCTGCAGGGCTGGGAAAAGACGAATCCTGGCCGCCTGGGTGTGATGGCGCGGGCACTGGCGCACACACGGCCTTCCCATCTGCTTGATCGTTCGCTCTATGACTTCGTCGGCCTGCGGCCGGGAGACGCGATGAAGGAAGGTGAGGGCGAGGCTGAAGAGCCCTGTGGCGCCGGGCTTGCCATGACGGCGAGCCTGTTTGCAGCCGAGTGATCGGCTTTCAGCTCACGGTGTAAAGTTTATCTGCGAACGGACTATTGACCTGAAAAGCCGCCCATCGGCTGGTTGCGTACCAGTATGACCAGACCCTCGTCGCTGGGCTGAGCATCTTTCTCGGCGACACCGCCGTAATTGCGGCAAAGGTCTTCGGCCGTTTTTCCATTGCTCGGTGCGAAAACGGCAATCTCGACACAATCAATCCGTGTGAGCTTCGCATCCTTCGGATCATCGAAGGAATTGAAGATCAACGCGGTAAAGGCGCAACACAGCGTTGCAACAGCGATTGTTTTCATGGCCCCGTTCCCATTCCCCGGCCTTTTCTGGCCGTTAAGTCTGGACGGAGAATGGCGGTACGCAACTGTACTAACCCTGAATCCGGCATTCACCTAGTGTTCAGGTTAGATGATTCGAAAAAAATTGCCGAGTAATGGCGCGCAGGTGATGCAAGCGAGCTTGGATAACTTTCAATTTTTCACCGAAACAGGCCAGATACTTGGCAAAAGACCAGCCCGGCCTTGGGCATGCGTGATTGCAAGTACAAGAAAGGGCGAGCCCAAGGACCCGCCCCATCTTCTATCTCTTGTGCGAGCTGCCGAAATCAGGCGCTTTGCTTGACCTCTATGCCCTTTTCGGCAAAAGCGGACTGAAGTTCCTGGTTCTGGAACATTTCGCGGATGATATCGCAGCCACCGACGAATTCGCCCTTGATGTAGAGCTGCGGGATGGTCGGCCAGCTGGCGAAGTCCTTGATGCCCTGACGCAGGTCGTCGTCTTCCAGAACGTTGATGCCCTTGTAGGGAACGCCCACGTAGTCGAGGATCTGAACGACCTGACCGGAAAAGCCGCACTGCGGGAAGTTCGGTGTGCCCTTCATGAAGACCACCACGTCGTTGGTATCGACTTCGTTCTTGATCCAGTCCTGGATGCTCATGATGTTTCGTCCTTGTGTTTCACCGGGACAAACTGCCGGTATGTTTTCGTTGTGAGCCTTGTGGGCGCCCGCAGGATCTGCACATCCACTTCCAGCAAAGGGCCATGGGGAGTGTGAGAAGGTTCCAGAGCTTGGCGCCTCCTGAAAGCTCTAGTCTGGTGCCTTGGTCTGGAGGGCGAGGGCGTGCAATTCGCCGCCCATGTTGCCCTTCAGTGCCTTGTAGACAAGCTGGTGTTGCTGAACCCGGCTGATGCCCCGGAACGATTCAGACACGACATTGGCGGCGTAGTGGTCACCGTCGCCGGCCAGATCCCGGATCTCGACCTTTGCATCTGGCAGTTCTGCCTTGATCAGGGCCTCGATCTCATTGGCGTCCATTGGCATCTTGGTTCTGTCCTCTTCCCTCTTGTCACTGCGTTCCTGGCAGGCGCCTGTTTCAGGCGCCGACCATATAGTTCGGGAACCAATTCTCGTGCGCTTCCGTCAGCTTTGCAACGGATATGGTGAGGATACCCTCAACAGTCAAATCCGTGCCGCCGGTCTGGCCGATATGGTGCGCCTCGATACCTGCATCAATGAGGTCTTCCAGAATGAGGTCAAGCTCGCCTGGAGCAACGCTGATGACGTAGCGTCCCTGATCTTCTCCAAAGAGCGCAGCATGGGCTGGGCCGTCGAGCTTGACGCTGGCGCCGATACCACTTGCCATGGCCATCTCTGCCAGGGCAACGCCAAGGCCGCCCGCGGAAATGTCATGAACGCTGCTGACACGGCCCGCGCCAATGAACTGGCGCACAAGGTTGCCGCGGCGCTTTTCAGCATCGAGATCGACAGGAGGCGGAGCGCCTTCCTCGCGGCCGAGAATGTCGGCAAGATACTGGGAGCAGCCCAGATGGGTCCCCTTGCCGCCGATGACCACGATGGCTTCGTCGCTCGACGTGAAGGCGGCGGAGGCGCGCACGGTGACATCGGGCAGCAAGCCGACGCCGCCGATCGCGGGTGTCGGCAGGATTCCCGTGCCGTGGGTTTCATTGTAAAGGGAGACATTGCCCGAGACGATCGGGAACTCAAGCTCGCGGCAGGCTTCACCGATGCCCTTGATGCAACCGACCAGCTGACCCATGATTTCAGGCTTTTCCGGATTGCCAAAGTTGAGGTTGTCAGTGGCCGCAAGGGGCTCTGAGCCAACTGCAGTCAGATTGCGCCAGACTTCTGCAACCGCCTGCTTGCCGCCCTCGAAGGGATCCGCTTCGCAGTAGCGCGGGGTGACGTCCACGGTGAAGGACAGGCCCTTGCGGCTGCCTTCGACGCGGATCACACCGGCGTCGCCGCCGGGCGATGCCGCGGTATTTCCCTGGATCAGAGTGTCATACTGCTCATAGACCCAGCGACGTGACGCGCCGTTTGCATTGCCAACCAGCGTCAACAATGCTTCGGCGTAGTCGCCGGGCTCTGCCACATCGTCGGCTTCGAGGAATGGCTGCTTCTGGCTCTCGACCCATGGGCGGTCGTATTCAGGAGCTTCGTCGCCCAGTTCCTTGATCGGCAAATCCGCGACGGTCTCGCCGTCGTGTTTGACGACAAAGCGCAGGGTGTCGGTGGTGACGCCGACGATTGCGAAGTCCAGACCCCATTTCCTGAAGATGGCCTCGGCCTCTGCTTCCTTTTCTGGACGCAGCACCATGAGCATGCGCTCCTGGCTTTCCGACAGCATCATCTCGTAGGGGCTCATACGTTCTTCGCGCACTGGAACCTTGTTGAGGTCCAGTTCGATGCCGAGGTCGCCGCTCGCGCCCATCTCGACCGCCGAACAGGTCAAGCCGGCAGCTCCCATGTCCTGAATTGCGATGACCGCCCCGGTCTTCATTAGTTCAAGACAGGCTTCGAGAAGACATTTTTCTGTAAATGGATCGCCAACCTGAACCGTGGGACGCTTTTCCTCGATGGTGTCATCGAACTCGGCCGATGCCATGGTCGCGCCGCCGACACCGTCACGGCCGGTCTTCGCGCCAAGATAGACAACCGGCAGGCCGACGCCTTCAGCCTTGGCCAGGAAGATCTTGTCGCTGTCGGCGAGACCGGCGGCAAAGGCGTTGACCAGGCAATTGCCGTTGTAACTGGAGTGGAACTCGACTTCGCCGCCGACGGTGGGGACGCCGAAGGAATTGCCATAGCCGCCGACGCCGGAAACCACGCCAGAGACGAGATGCCGGGTCCGCGGATGATCAGGTTCGCCGAAGCGCAGGGCGTTCATGGCCGCAACAGGT
Source organism: Roseibium sp. (assembly GCF_039982295.1). GTDB lineage: Bacteria > Pseudomonadota > Alphaproteobacteria > Rhizobiales > Stappiaceae > Roseibium. Next base: position 112,814 of record NZ_JBDWYP010000020.1, on the reverse strand, counting down.
CGAGCGCCCATTGTGAAGACGTCGCGCAGGATGCCTCCAACGCCGGTCGCTGCACCCTGATAGGGCTCGATGTAGGACGGGTGGTTGTGGCTTTCCATCTTGAAGACAACGGCCTGACCATCGCCGATATCAACGACGCCGGCGTTCTCGCCCGGGCCGACAAGAACTCGTGGGCCGGTGGTCGGCAGGGTCTTCAGCCACTTCTTGGAGGATTTGTAGGAGCAATGCTCGTTCCACATGGCCGAGAAAATGCCGAGTTCGGTGAAGGTCGGCTCGCGGCCGATCAACTTCAGGATCCGGTCATATTCGTCAGGCTTGAGGCCGTGGGAGGCAATTAGGTCGGGCGTGATCTTGATGTCGTTGGGGATCATGTCGGTCCGGTTTCTGGGCTCAAGAGGACAGTTGCTAGCGCTTCCTTGAAGAATTAGACCGCATGTAACAGATTGTCTTGGAAATGTTGAGCCTAGAAAAGTAAAGATCGTGCGCAATAATTATCTCGAAATGATCGTAGGATGGGCTGAGCAAATAGGTCTGAAAAATTGCATGTAGAAAAATGCCCCGCGACCTGGATCGGTCACAGGGCGTGTGTGTCGATGCGCAACAACGACATTCGTCCAATGAGCTGCTAGATTGGACAAGTGAATTTGGATTGTTCTGAAAGAACAAACTTGTCCTGGAGGCGTTGGACTAATCCACGATAACAATCGTTACGTGACCGGTGGTTTGTCCGGGAATTGGTTGTGCACCGTAGGTGCCTGTTGGAAGCCATGACAGATTTGCGAAGTTAGGATCGTTGACGCTGCTCAGATTGATACTTTGTCCCAGCACCTGAAGTTGACCTCGGCTTGCGCCTGTACCAAGGCCGGTTCCACCAATACAAATTTGATCGCCATCGTAGTCAGCTGCCGCGTCAAGTGGAATAGATTGAGAAGTGGTCATAGCCACTGATCCTATCGCCATCATAGTGTTACTTAGAGACCGCATAACTTCTTGTTTACTATGACTGGCGGTCTCCATCAATCGCTCAACAGGTAACGACCAGCAATACTCGATCGCTCCGCCTGTCGCTACAATTCCTTGGCCTCCATCTCCGCCAGAAATTGAGCCGACGGCAGACCCTTTGTGCACGATTACTTGAATGAACGCTTGGGCTGCGCCAGCGAGAAATATTGGAGACGTTAAAAGTCCAACGACTGCCAATTTGCGAATTTTTTGATTTATTTGCATAGAATATCCTCGATAATTGGAATATTTGAATTTCGACAGATGATACTGTTTCAGATTGTATTTATGTAGTATTAAATTTATGGTTGAATTGATGCTGATCAACGCCTTGTTTTGTAAACTAAGCGGAGCGTTTGTTGTCTTTGGAAGACTAGGTCGTTGTTTAAAGGGACATATCTGTCCGCATTGCCATTCGGTGCATCTCGCAAGAGATCGACGCCTTGCTTAGAGCCTTCTTTACAAGGTGCGCTCACTCAAAGCTGTCATAGGCGGCGATGCCGTCATCGAGCAGGTTTTTCAAGGTGACGAAGGATGCGGAAACTTCGGCTCGTGTGAGCGGGTTTGTGAAGCCCATGCGCACGCGGTGATGGGTTCTGTCCGGGCGACCTGTCTTGAACTCATCCTCATCATCAATGAGCACCTTGGCAGCGGCCGCGGCCGCCTTGAAGGTGCCGGGCAGCCATGGCTCGGGCAGTTTCAGCCAAAGGAAGGGCGAATCCTTGGCTGAAATGAAGTCGAGCCCCTGGAATTCCTTGAGAATGATGTCGTGGCGCGCATCGATTTCAGCGAGGATTCGCAGGCGCAGATCATTCGCCGCGCCGCTGAGGACCAGCCGCGCAGAGAGCTCGGCCAGCAAAAACGAGATGCCGCCAGTCATCATCTTGTGAGCGTTGGCGATGCGCTGGGCGTGGGACAAGGGGCTGGAAACCCAGCCGCCACGCAGACCCGCGGCGACGGTTTTGGACAGGGAGCCGACGTGGAATGTACGCTCGGGTGCGAGAGCGATGAGCGGCATGAGCTCCGTGTCGCGAAGGGAACCGTAGACTTCATCCTCAATAATCCAGAGATTGTGCTCGCGGGCGACGGCGATAATCTCCCGGCGCCGATCTTCGGGCATTGTCGTCAGGGTTGGATTGTGCATGGTCGGCATCATGAAGATGACCTTCGGATGCTTCTGCGCGCAGACTTTTGCCAGTTCATCGGGCAGAGGGCCACACTCGTCGCGGGCAACTGCAACTGGCTGTCGGCCCATGAGCACCGCGCCGCGCGCGATCGAGCTGTAGGTCAGCTCCTCGAAGACGATCCGGTCTCCAGGAGATGTGGTGGCGCTGATGACTGACATGATCGCCGCCTGAGCGCCGAAGGCCGGGACGATGGAGGCGGTTTCGGGAACCCAGTCACCGCGCGCCAGCCACTGTTGGCCTGCCTGACGCCAACTGTCCGGGATGATGCGTGTGTAACTGGCGATCTCGTAGGGGGAATCGCTGGTGATCTGCTGCATCAGGCTTCGGACGATCTCGGATTGTCCGATTTCCGGGGCCGATGTGCTGTCCAGGCGGGCGAGTTCGGGATGAGGGACCGCGGTTCTGGTGCTGCCGAAATCAACATCACCAGTGAGCACAGGAGAGGGAATCAGTTGAATGCCTGACGCGGTCTTGCTGTTGTCTGTCGTGATTTCCGGGACAGGTGCAATCGTCCCAAGGACATAGGTGCCGCGTCCGACTTCTCCGCTGACCAGGCCTTTCTCCCGGACCAAGGCATAGGCTCTGCCAACGGTGCCGACCGTAATTCCAAGATCATAGGCGAGATCCCGTTGCGGGGGCAGCTTTGCGCCCGCCGGGAGCGTGCCGGCGACAATGTCTTCTGCGATCTGGGTTGCCAGGCGCAGATACATCGGCCCCTTGCCGGCGGGAATGTTCGGAATCCAATTTGTCATGGTGACAATTTTCTATCTTGCATCGAATAATGAGTCAATTCATACGAATGAACCAAGACAATCGTGCTTTGAACTCGAAATTGTATCTAAAAGAGGTTCAATATGACTGTGGTTGACGCAGATCTTCAGCTGAGAGGCGAAAAGGGATCGCTGAGATTGGCATTCCTGGCTTATGGCTATCGCAAATTGGTGTTGTGGCAGCATCTGTGGCGTTCGAGAGCGCAACTCTCAAAGCTCTCGGATGAAGCGCTGGCCGATATCGGCATGAGCCGGGAAATGGCAAATGGCGAGGCCTGCCGTCCGTTCTGGACCACCTCCAACCGACCATCCTAGGATAGCCGCAAAGCGGTTCTGATGCGGCCCGGCCCCATAAACTGCTCAAGCTTTCCTCGCAGCCTTTGGGAAGTGTCTGCAGTAGTGATATTCCTCATTTAGCCGTCACCGGTTTGCGCATAGCTTTCGAAGCGGGAAATGCGCCAACTGATGGGAGGGCTGGAAATGCAGGGTATCAAATGGAGCCGGTCCGCGACTTTTGCTCTTATGCTTGTCGTCGCTTCTACGCTGCTTGCCGACAAGGCAGCCGCACAAAGTCAGCTGCTGGAGGCCTATTCGGCCTTTCTGGGATCGGCGGACCATTTCAATTCCAAGGGCGTGCGCCTGACGCAGCCCTGGCAAATCATCCGCCAGGATCGCGCCAATTTTCACAAGTTTGGTCTCGGTGATCCGGGAGATGATGGCGATCGCTATTTTGCCTCCGCCGAGAACAGAGGCCGGATGGAACAGATGATCCTCAATGGCACCATCGAACGGTCAGCGGCCAGCCGCATCGTGAACAGCAATGTCTGGATCACTGTCGAGATCTACAGCGACTTCGTCAATGTGACCGTCCAGTAGCGTTCTAAGCTCTCAAGGGAGAGAGTTTCCTAGACCATAATGGGAGCACCACAGACCCCGTCCGGCAGTACGTTTCAAAAAAGCGAGATCTGCGGGAAGCTCCGGCGGGCAGGAAAGCCAGACCGCCGGAGTAAGTGTTCAGGTCGTGGAATATCAGACGGCGCCGGTGTATTCGCCGCGGCCCGGGTAGTCGTTGGCCTTCACGAAGTCGAGGGCTCCAACCATTTCCTGGAAATGCGGACGAACGAAAGGCATCGTCTGAACGGATGCGAAATAGAGTTCGCCATTGGAGCGAACCAGGAAAACGCCAGGCTCGGAGAAGAGGGCAGGTTCTTCGATGCCGATGGACGTGGTGCCGCGGCTTGTGGAGATGTAAAGACCCCATTCCTTGGCAACGGTCAGCGGCACGGAGTGGCCAAAGCGCAGGTTGTCGGCACCGACTTTTTCCGCCATCTGTGCCGCACGGTCCGCATCATCCGAGGACAGGGCTACAGTCTTGACGCCGCGCTTCTCGAACTCAGGTGTCAGACGCTCGAGTTCCTTCAGATAGGTCGCGCAGATCGGGCAATGCAGGCCGCGGTAAAACACGACGAGCGTGCCCCACTCGGCGCCGTCGCTGGCCAAATCAAAAGTGCCATGGGAAATTGTCTCGGCCGTAAGGCCCGGGACAGGCTGTCTTGGAATAAGCATCTAGGTCTCCATTCGATTTGTGCTTTTGCAAAACCTCAGGTTAGATTATAGAACTTTGGGCAATTATTCGTTCGAGATATATGATCTGGAGTTCGGTTTATGAACGTTCACGCCACCAATATCTTCGGCGGACGCCTCGACAGGCTGTCGTCTCTCATCGAGCGTTTCAGGGTTCAGGCAGATCTTGTCGCTCCTGATGAGGCTGAAGTGCGGGGCGCGAACTTTGTCGTTCTTCGGGGCGCTGATGATGCGTTGCGGCTTGTGTTTGTGCCGAATGGCTCCGGCGACTGTGCGGCCTGCGATCACTTCTCTGTCGAAGAGAGTGAAACGCTGGTGGTTGCTGCGAAGATCGAGATTGCCGGTGCGGGGCATCATCTTGTTTTGGCGCTCCCGAGATGCATCTCGGTGGCCCTCGTTGATGCGCCTGATCTTAGGACGGTTGTGTCCCCATTGGTCGAAGAAGTGGTCCAGCCCCGTTGTGGCGGGCAGGCCGTGTTCCACCGGCTGGCCGAAGTCGTGGTGATCCGCTTGTTGCGCCATGCGCTGGAGAGTGACGCGGCCGATGTCGGGCTCCTGGCCGGTCTTTCTCATCCCAGGTTGGCAGCCGCGCTGGTGGCCATGCATGAACGTCCAGGTGTTGCCTGGAACCTGGAAAGCCTGGCAGCGGAAGCAGGCATGTCGCGCACGCAATTCGCGGTGACTTTCAAGGAAGTGCTTGGAATGACACCGGGCGCCTATATGTCCAACTGGCGTCTGGACATCGCGCGGGCAGAGCTCGAATCAGGCGTTCAGGTCAGGGCGGTCGCGCGCATGTGCGGGTTTGCCTCGGCGGCGGCGTTTTCCAGAGCCTTTGCGCGCCGCTACGGTCATGCGCCAAAACTGGAGCGCCGCAAGGCCCTCTAGGTCTTGAAGGCGAGCTGGTGTCTACCGGTTGACCGGATCGACGCGCTCCATGGCATAGAGTTCGTCGGCCATATCGTCTGCCCGGCGGGCGAAGAGGGCAGCAGCGTCGCGCAGGCCCTTATTGTAGAAAACCGTGCCAAGAGGTCCGATCAGACGGTCGAGCAGAAATCCTGCTTCCATGTTGCCGATGTCCTGGTCGAGTTCGTCGCGCGCATAGTCCTGAACCAGACGGGTCAGCCGCTCACGATCTTCCTTGGACAATTCCAGCTCGGCCATCGGCGTCTCCCGGTCGATGTCTGGGAAATTAGCTTGTCGTCAGGCAGCTTGAGCGAGCAGGCTTTCAAACAACAGCCGTCCCTCGGTTCCGCCGTTGAGATCTTCGATCAGGTTTTCCGGGTGGGGCATCATGCCCAGAACATTGCCCTTGGCGTTCATCACGCCTGCGATGTCATTGATGGAACCGTTGGGATTGGTGCCTTCGCCATAGCGGAAAACGACCTGACCGTTGTCCTCGATCGCTTTCAGGGTATCGGCGTCGGCGAAATAGTTGCCATCGTGATGGGCAACAGGGCAGCGCCAGACCTGGCCCTTTTTGAAGCTGCATGAGAAACGGGTCGCGTCATTGACGGTCTCGAGCTTCACTTCCTTGCAGACAAAGTTGAGGCCCGCGTTGCGCATCAGAGCACCTGGCAGAAGACCTGCCTCGGTCAGGATCTGGAAGCCATTGCACACGCCCAGAACGGTGACGCCCGAGTCTGCCTTCTTCACCAGATCCTTGAGGATCGGGGAGCGGGCCGCGATGGCACCAGCGCGAAGATAGTCGCCGTATGAAAAGCCGCCGGGTACGATGACAAGGTCAGCATCTGGAAGCTCGGTTTCGGTGTGCCAGACACTTGCGGGCCGCGTGCCGGTGATGAGTTCCAGCGCGTGGAACATGTCGCGGTCGCGGTTGGAGCCCGGAAAGACGATAACAGCGGTTTTCATGGAGTGATCTCCAGCTTCGGTCAGAGCATGACCAGGACGGTAACGACAGCGACGAGGGCAGGGAACACGATGAATATGGCGGCCTTGAGGGCCATGAAGCGGAGTGCTTTCTTCGCGTCGCTATCCATCAACGGGGTCCTTGCCCGGTCGTCGTCAGTCGATTTCGATGGCGTAATTCTCGATGACCGTGTTTGCCAGAAGCTTTTCGCACATCTGCGCAATTTCCGCTTCGGCGGCGGCCTTGTCGGTAGCGCTCAGTTCCAGGTCGAAGACCTTGCCCTGGCGGACCGAGTCGATGTCGCCAAAGCCGAGGCCGCCGAGCGCGCCTTCAATGGCCTTTCCCTGAGGATCGAGAACACCGTTCTTCAAGGTGACGATGACACGTGCCTTCATGGTCTGTCTTCTCCGCTGAAACGCCCGACCGGTCAGGCCAGCGTTTCAAATTGATCTAAAGAGCCTGTTTGGCTGCTGCTTACACCAGCTTGCCGGCAATTGGAACGGGGCTGAAAGCAAAACCCCCGGCCTTGGCAGGTCGGGGGTGAGGATCTTTTGAGTTACTGAACCAGTGTCGGGCCGGAGCCTGCCGGACGGTCATTCTCGTTGAGAATGCCCAGGCGCTTGGCAACTTCCTGGTAGGCTTCCAGCATCCCGCCCATTTCACGGCGGAAGCGGTCCTTGTCCATCTTCTCGTTGGTCTTGATGTCCCAAAGGCGGCAGCTGTCCGGGGAGATCTCGTCAGCAACCACGATGCGCATCATGTCGCCTTCAAACAGACGGCCGCACTCGATCTTGAAGTCGACGAGACGGATGCCGACGCCGAGGAACAAGCCAGAGAGGAAGTCGTTGACGCGGATGGCCAGTGCCATGATGTCATCGAGTTCCTGAGGCGTTGCCCAGCCAAAAGCCGTCACGTGTTCTTCGGCCACGATCGGATCGTCCAGCTCATCGTTCTTGTAATAGAACTCGATGATGGACCGCGGCAGCTGGGTGCCTTCTTCAATGCCGAGGCGTTTGGCGATGGACCCGGCGGCCACATTGCGTACGACCACTTCCAGCGGAATGATCTCGACTTCGCGGATCAGCTGCTCGCGCATATTCATGCGGCGGATGAAGTGGGTCGGAATGCCAATGGCGTTGAGGTTGTTGAAGACGTACTCGGAGATCCGGTTGTTCAACACGCCTTTGCCGTCGACAATCTCGTGTTTCTTGTTGTTGAAGGCCGTAGCATCGTCCTTGAAATGCTGAATCAGCGTTCCAGGTTCGGGGCCTTCATAGAGGATCTTGGCTTTGCCTTCATATATGCGACGGCGGCGATTCATTGGCACGTACCGTGAATGTTTGAGAAAATCCATCGAACGGGGTTCTTCCAGTTGGTCATTTGTCCCCCCGTTCGCTTTCTGCAGGGCACCGTCGAGACCTTCCCGTATTCGGAGTGAATCGTCAGCTTGCGCCCAGCGTCAGCGGCGCGGAACTTACCTGAATGCCTGGAAAAGTACAATCGGCTGAACCGTGGCAAATCAGGCAATGCTCATGCTTTTGGAGCATATGGGCTTTCCCGCGTTGATTTGGCGGCGCTTGGGGGATATGGAAGAGGCAAGATCGTTCCTATATCCGGGACGTAGAGGCTATCCGCAGTTCAGGAGACACCAGGATGAGCACATTCGACAAGCGCGAAGATGGATTTGAAGGAAAGTTCGCGCATGACGAGGAGCTAAGGTTCAAGGCAACCGCACGACGCAACAAGCTTCTTGGCTTGTGGGCTGCGGAAAAACTTGGCCTGGAAGGCGAGGCCGCTGAAGGCTATGCCAAGGAAGTTGTTCGCTCCGATTTTGAAGAGCCGGGCGACGAAGACGTCTTCCGCAAGATTCGCGGTGATTTCGACGCCAAGAAAGTCGAACAGTCCGACCATCAGATTCGCCGCACCATGGACGAGCTGATGCATACTGCGGTCGAGCAGATCCAGAACGACTGATCACAGTCGATCGGATTGAACGCATTCCAAAAGGCCTCCGTGACAGCGGGGGCCTTTTTCTTTGTTTGCTGCGGAAATGGGTTAGCCCAGGCGCTTCATGAAATGAGCGAAGGACATCATGCCTTCGGGCCAGGGACCGTGGCCGCTGGCCATGTTGATATGGCCGGCTTCGCCGGCGTCCTGAATGGTTGCGCCCCACGATTTGGCGAAGGTCTCGGCGCGCTCATAGGTGCAGTTTTCATCCGAACGGCTGGCAACCACATGGGCATGGAAAGGCAGCGGGGACTGAGGCAAGGGGACAAAGGCCCCTACATCAAACTTCGGCTTGGGCTTCTTGCGCTCCAGATCCGTCGGCGCCACCAAAAACGTTCCGCGAACCTTATCCTTCGGCAGATCATGGACCGAATGGGCTATAAGCGTACAGCCAAGGGAATGGCCTACGAGGACCACCGGCTTCGTCGTTTTCTCGAGACGTGCAAGCAGGGTGTCCTGCCAGATCTTCCGGTCGGGTTTGGACCAGTTCTTCTGCTCGACCACCCAGGCATTGGCCATTTTGGCCTGCCAGCGCTTCATCCAGTGCCCATCTGGCGTGTCGCCATAGCCTGGCACGAGAAGAATATCGGCTTCGGAGATTTTCATGGGCTGGAACTTCTGGTCTGAGCGAGAGTTGGGAGCTGATCCGTCTCTTGGGGCGCGCTGGGCCTTTTGTCAAATCCTGTTCGTCATGGTTTCAGGGCCTGACGTTTGGAACCTGCCCTGAAACCTGCCATGTTTTGTGATCTTGCGATCAGCGACCCGCGAAGGGCGATACGCACTGACGGCGTGGACCGTTGTAAGGCTGGAAGGTGTTGTCGCTTGCCCGGTAGGAGCGATATTTGCGAGCACACCAAGTGTAGTGCTCTGGTGTAAACCGGCTCGAAGCCCGGCTCGGAGCGCGCGCTTTTGAAGGCGTTGGTTTCGCCGTCAGGGCTTGATTGAGCGTCGCGCCGGCTGCAAAGGCAGCCAAGGGAAACCACCAGCCATTGTATTGTTTGTAGCCAGGGCGCGCCGCCTTGTAGCCCTGCCGGCCGTTGTAATAGGTCTTGCCGTTGTGGGTGTAAAAGCCGTTGCGGTTTTGAACTTTCAGCAGCATCCCGTCCGTGATCTGTGCCGCATTGGACAAGCTTGTGCCGACCGGCAAGGCGTAGGAGGGGGCGGCAGTGGCCAAAGTGATCGCTGTTGCTGCCAAGGCTGCCATGGCTGTTCGTTTCAGGGGCATGCTCGTCCTCATTTCTTCAAATCTGACCGCCTTTTCAGCGCTGCCGCTCGCGGGCGGAGAAGAGGCGTTTCCGCTGGGAGATTCAACGTGGGAGGAATAGGCATCCACAGCGCCTGAAATGAGGCGATGGTGTTTCTGATCTTATCTCAAGGCAATGATTTAACAGGATTTTTTAATCTTCCGATCGCCAGTCCGTCGATGCTGTCTGCATCATCCCCGGTTGCCATACAAAGGAAAAGGCCAGCGTGGTGCTGGCCTCTCAAATGTCGGAAGTCCTGGTTTTCATCAGCCCCAGAAGGGGGATCTGCAAGGCCGACGAGGTCCTTGGTATGGCTGGAAGGTGTTGTCGGCTGGTCGATAGGACCGATATTTGCGCACACACCAATCGTAATGGGCCCGGGGCAGACCGCGTACAGCCGGTGGACGTTAATATCCTGGAGGTGGCGGCGGGCGGCGATAGCGGGGCGGCGGCGGTGGGCGATAATAACCTGGAGGGGGCGGACGGCGGTAACCTCCTGGAGGCGGTGGCGGGCGACGGTATTGGGCGAGCAGCAGGGCCCGTTCGAATTGAGATGATACGCCTGGCGCCGTCGCGGCGAGAGACGAGGTGGCAGGAGCTGCAGAAACACTGGCGCTAAACGCCATTGTCACGCCGGCTAGGGTGAAAAGCGCCAATATGGCGCGCTTGAAAGACATTGCACTGTCCTGGGCTAAGTTGAAAAGGAATTCATTGATCAATTAACTGCAATACGTCTCGACCGATGGGATTTCCGGCGAGGAAATTTCGCCGGATATCAATCGTTTACGTTAGGTCACACTCAAAAATATTGGTGTCTAAAATATGTCGAATATATTTCCTGATATTTCTGAAGTGATGATTTTGTTTCCTGGATTTCTCAGGCGTGTTTTCGGAGAGCTGACCGTCGCTTGATCTCGGATCATTGTCAGCGGGGATAAAAGCCCGTCGACAAGGCGTGCGCCCAGCCCTCCCGGCCGTTGTTCCGCGCCTGTTTCGAGGCCGCTGCCCAGTCATAGTCGATGGCCTTATGCCGGTAGGTCCAGAGCTGTCCGGTCTTTTCCAACAGGCCGTAACGGGCATGGGGACTGCCGGCTTCCATCACATGATGGTTCGGCGTTTCATCGCTGTAGGCGGGGCAGCCAACACTGCCCGGGTTGAAGATGACCTGCCCGGTCGGAAGCATGATCAGCCGTTGAATGTGCGTGTGACCGCACAAGAGTAATTTAGACGTCGCGCCGTCTGCGAGGCGCCCCAGAATTTCGGTGGTGGACGAGAGCCGTGCATTCTCGCCGATCACGGTTTCCGTCAGATAACGATCATCTTCGTGCGGGGTCGCGTGGAAGAGCGAGGTCTCCTCGTCGAGGTGGCGGGCGAACGGCAGTTCCGCCAACCAGTCGACGACAGCTGAAGAAAGGGCTAACTGGGTGAAATAGTCGGTTTTGTTGTCACGCTGGACCGGAGGACCAAAGGCAATCCGGTCATGATTGCCGCGCACCGTGATCCATGCTTCGTTCATGAGCAGGTGGCCGGTTTCATCTGGCCAAAGCGGACCGGAGACGCAGTCCCCCAGATTCACGACCATGTCCGGGCTTTCCCCAGCTATATCGGCGATGACTGCTTCAAGCGCAGGAAGGTTGCCATGAATGTCGGCGACGACGGCGATTTTCATGAGCGCGGGTCCTGGTCGCTGGTGCTGCGGAAAGTCAGATGCGTGACCCAAGCCTAGACATGACAACGCCCCGCCTCAAGCACTGCGCGGTGGCAGGTTGGGGCGGGGCGTCGAATAGCCGTGAGAGCTTACGGTGTGGCGGTATCAGCTTGTCCCGAAGACACGCTTGAAGATCGTGTCCACGTGTTTGGTGTGATAGCCCATGTCGAATTTTTCCTTGATGGCGTCTTCGCCAAGCGCTGCGACCACGTCCTTGTCGGCAAGCAGCAGCTCCTGGAAATCGAGACGCTCTTCCCAGACCTTCAGGGCATTGCGCTGGACCATGGAGTAGGCATCTTCACGCGACACGCCGGCCTGGGTCAGAGCCAGGAGGACCCGTTGCGACATCACCAAGCCGGGGAACTTGTTCATGTTCTCCAGCATGTTGTCCGGGAAAATCAGCATCTTGTCGATGACGCCGGTCAGGCGGTTGAGCGCAAAATCCAGCGTTACAGTGGCGTCAGGGCCAATGCTGCGCTCGACCGAGGAATGGGAAATGTCGCGTTCATGCCAGAGCGCTACATTTTCCATGGCCGGGACCACCGCCATGCGAACAAGACGCGCAAGCCCGGTCAGGTTTTCCGTGAGAACCGGGTTCTTCTTGTGCGGCATCGCCGAAGAGCCCTTCTGGCCCATGGAGAAGAACTCGGCGCCTTCCAGAACTTCGGTGCGCTGCATATGGCGAATCTCGACGGCAACATTCTCGATGGAGGATGCTATGACACCAAGCACGGCAAAGAACATGGCGTGACGATCGCGCGGTATAACCTGGGTCGAGATCGGTTCCGGCCGCAGACCCAGCTTTTCGCATACGTGTTCTTCGACCCTGGGGTCGATGTTGGCGAAGGTGCCGACAGCGCCGGAGATTGCACCAGTTGCGATTTCTTCACGCGCCTGAAGAAGACGCGCCTTGTTGCGATCCATTTCAGCGTAGAAGCGTGCGAACGTCAGGCCCATGGTGGTGGGCTCCGCGTGGATGCCGTGGCTGCGACCAACGCGGACGGTGTTCTTGTGTTCCATGGCGCGCTTTTTCAACGCGGCAAGCAGGTTGTCCATGTCCTTCAGCAGGATGTCTGCTGCACGCACCAGCTGAACGTTCAGACACGTGTCCAGCACATCCGAGGAGGTCATGCCCTGATGAACAAAGCGGGCTTCGTCGCTGCCGACGTGCTCGGCCAGATGGGTCAGGAAGGCGATGACGTCATGCTTTGTGACGGCTTCGATTTCGTCGATGCGGGCGACGTCGAATTCCACGTCCTTGGCTTTCCAGACCGCGTCGGCGTTCTCGCGCGGAATGACGCCGAGATCGGCCATGGCGTCGCAGGCATGGGCCTCGATCTCGTACCAGATGCGGAACTTGGTTTCCGGCGACCAGATGGCGACCATATCGGGGCGGGAATAACGCGGGATCATCGCGGGGCCTCACTTTGGGGAGCTGTTGTGCGCGGTCTAGCAGGAAGTCGCGTTGTTCTCAATGGAGGGGGCATGTGTTTCCGGAACCAGAGCGAGAACCGTTTGGCGCTGTTTTTCCCCGCTGGCGGTGCTAGGCTGAGGGGCAATTGCCTCTGCGACCTGCTTCCTGCACATTTCTTTTCTTCAGACCAAGGTGATCATGATGACAAGCTGACGACCAGCCCAGAAAATCGTGGTGAAGGCGCTTGCCCTGATCCGACGTGGAGATGCGATTCTGGCGGCTGAAATCACCAATGACGATGGCACGGTGAAGGGTGTGCGTCCGCTTGGCGGTGGTGTCGAGTTTGGCGAGCTGTGGCAAGATGCGTTGTCACGGGAGTTCATGGAGGAACTGGGCGCGGAGATCCATGTTTCCGGCGCCCCTGTGGTCCTTGAGAATATCTATGCTCATCACGGTGACCGCGGGCATGAAATTGTTTTTCTCTCGGAGGCCAGATTTGAAGACGAGGCGCTTTACGATCAGGTGGTGTTCGAATTCCTTGAAAGCGACGAAACCTCCGCTACGGCGAGATGGTTCAGCCTAGCAGATCTCGATGCTGCCGGGCTTGACCTTTATCCGACAGGATTGAAAGACCATCTGGAACGCGAGGAAGGTTCCCGGTCGCTCAAGTCGCCCGACTAGAGCGCGCATAATCCCACGCGGCGGCGAAGAGCAAGGCAAGCCCCCAGGGCAAAAGAAGCTGCATGCCCTGAACAGTGAAGATGTAAGCGGAACTGGCTCCGGTCATGATGATCTGGACAAGCCTGTGCAGGCTGCCGAATTCGTCGTGCCATTGCGCGTAATAAGCGGAAAAGTGCAGATAATGGATAAATGCCGTCAAGCCGACTGTTCCAACCGAAAGGCCAATGAAAAGGCTTGAGAAACGCGCGCTGGGTGCCGTGCGCCAACGGGCAACGAAACCGGCGAAACAGCGTGCAAAGACTGCCCCCAAAAAGCTCCCGGCGAGGAACATGAGAACAACGGCAAGAGTACGACCGCTCAGCGTCTGGTCTTTCAGGAAGAGTTGAAGCCCGGCCAGTCCGGTGATCATCAAACTCCAGGTGAAGGCGAACCCGAGAACAGTCCCTGCCGACGTGCCATCAGACTTTTCTCGCGCTGCTTTTATGCGCGTTACGCCCCTCGCTTCGCCGGCCAGCAGTGTTGTGCTGTCTGGCAAGGGGGGACTAATGTCCGGAGCTGGTCGAGTGGCGTTCATATCTCCTGAGGTAGGGCAAAATGATTGAAGAAGCCTTTTTCCGCAGGGGGCGACGATCGGCAGACAGAACCTTTATCGATTTTGATTGGAGATTCAGATGACGTCGAATTGGGTAGGAATCGGCATTTGTAGTGCTGTTTTCATTTTGAGCGGAGCTGCGAAAGCTGCAGATGTCGACTTTACGCGCTTTCTGGCCAGTTCTTCAGGTGCGGCAGGTGTCGCTGCAGCTGTTGCCGGGCTTGGCCACTGCGACACACCACTGTCCTGGGAATACGCGCATGATGAGAACCTGGGCAAAGTGAACCCGGACCATCTTCTGGTCGCCTGCCAATACAAGGATCCGGACGATGAAGAGTTCTATGACAAGAGCGTCACGGCCAGATTCATGTTCTGGGATGGGGATCCGGTGCTCGACAGCCTCAATTATCTGCCCTGATTGACCGCTTACTTTGCGATATAGCGGTCTCGGCGATGATTGAAGGCGATGATGCCGTTCAGGAAAATCGAACCGGCGACTGACCAGGCGACCACCTGCCATGGGAAGAAGAACAGCGCTGCCGCAAATATCAGCGCATCCGTGATTTGTTGGACGTAGCCGGCCCGGAAACCGGTTGCGTCCTGAATTATCAGCGACACTGCGCCGAGACCACCAAGGCTCCCCTGATGGCGAATGATCGCCAGGATACCAAAGCCAGCCAGGGTGCCAAAAGCCAGGACGCCGAGAAGCGGATCGAGGTGGTCAAACTGAATCGCTGGCTTGATCAGTTCAACAACGACAGACAGTGCAGTGACGCAGACCACCGACTTGATTGTGAACTCCAGGCCCAGACGCTTGTAGGCGAACCAGTAAAACGGCAGGTTCACCGCGAAAAAGGCAACACCGAAGCTGATGTCCAGTGTATAGGACAACAGCAAGGCAAGACCGGCTGTCTGACCCGTCAGAAATCCAAGTTGGGCGAGAAATACTACACCAAGAGCGCAGGCAAAGACGCCTATGGAAAGGCCTTGAGCGTCCTCCCAGACGGAATGGCGCATTGTCTTTTCATCTTGTTCGGCACTGGCGGACATGTGTTCTCACTTGCGAAATGAATCGACGAGGCATTCGCCTAACATCTTAATCCGCAATAGCTTATGGTATGCTGCGCCGCAACGCCAGGCGCGCTATGCTTCCTGAGCCGCCTTTCGAATCGCGGCGATGTTCGCGCCGTAGCTGTCGATCGTGCCACCTTTGAAGACCGCCGAACCGGCGACCAGCACGTTGGCGCCAGCCGCGGCGACGAGGGGCGCGGTTTCAGGGGTGACGCCACCATCGATCTCGATATCGATCGGGCGATCTCCGATCATATCCTTGACCCGGCGTGTCTTCTCGACCATCGCATGGATGAACTTCTGACCGCCGAAGCCCGGGTTCACCGTCATGATCAGGATCAAGTCGAGCCGGTCGAGCACATACTCCAGGACGCTTTCCGGTGTGTGTGGATTGAGCGAGACACCAGCTTTCTTGCCAAGATTTCTGATGGCTTGCAGCGAGCGGTCCAGGTGTTTTGTCGCTTCTGCATGAACAGTGATGATGTCGGAGCCGGCCTTGGCGAAGGCTTCCAGATAGGGATCGCAAGGCTCGATCATCAGGTGGGTGTCGAAGATCTTGTCGCTGTGCGGGCGCAGAGACTTGATGATGTCCGGACCAAAGGTGATGTTGGGCACGAAGTGACCGTCCATGACATCCAGGTGGATCCAGTCCGCGCCAGCGTCAGCCACGTCTCTTACTTCCTGGCCAAGTTTGGAGAAGTCAGAGGCAAGGATCGAAGGTGCAATCAGGATGTCGCGGCTCATGGTCGGCTCCAGGTTGTAGTGGTCTGCCGGGCGCTATCACGGGCCGGGAAGGTGAGCAAGCCTGACGCAGCGCTTGAATCGGTTTAACGGTCAAAACTGGCCAGTTATGGCGAGATAACGTCCGTCTGGACCTTCAAAGCCGTGAGTTTCCATGAGCACAAGGACAGCGAAGACTGACGGGCGGGCTGCAGGATAGTAGGTGATCGCCCGCTCGATGCGGTAGCGCAGGGGGCATCCACGGCTTGAGGGCAGGGAGATGTCCTCGTTCAAGGTGCGCTCGGTGCCCTCAAAGCTCAGGGAAAGTTTGAAGCCCTTCGTATCAGCACCATAGCTCGCGCAGTCGCCGGAAGGCAGAGGATATTCTTCAAGCGAGAAATGCATGGGGTTGTCGGCGGGCGGTACGATCAGCCGTGGATTTACGCTGAGCTGGTGCGGATCGCTGCCGATCTCGGTGACCGGATTGTGGCCAACTGTTCGGCCCCTGCCGGAAATGCGGCTGTTGGCGAGTGTCTCCGCCGCGCGGCTCAGGTTTTTCTCGCGGGTGGCGTCGAGCTTTTCGTCAGGAACCTCGAAGCCGTCGTCGATCTCCTCCTTGAGCCGGAACGGCGACGGCTTGAACCAGCTGTCGGTTGGCACGTCTATGATGAAAATGTCTGAATAGGGAACGCCCGAGCCTGCCTGTACGCCATATTGTTCAAAGGCAAAACGAAAGCCTTCGTCGGAAAAACCCAGGATTTCCACATCGGCGTAGTCGCCGGCAACTGCGAAGGGCGTGGCGGTGAGCAGCAAGACGGCCTGGCAGGCCAGACTGCGAAGATGGGTGAGAAAAGCCATTGCTGAAACTCCATCGAAGTGACGTCAGATCAAACGGTCTCGGGCCAAATTACCCTAGGGTATCTAAGCCTATTGCGGAGCTGACGTCAGGAGGTTTCGAGCCGATTTTTCTCAGGCTTGACGATGAGTCGACGGACAAGAGGCTTCAAGATCATCGGGAGCATGTAGATCGGCAGTTGTCCAAGGGCGAACCAGAGCCAGGTGAGTTCCGGCAAAGACCCGCCGAGCGCTGCAACCATAAGGCCCATGTTCCTGTTTCCTGCCGAATGGGCGATGGCAAAGGCGTCGGCCCTGTCAACCCTGTAGAAGACCAGCATGGCGATGCCAATCTGGAGGAAGGCGACGACAAAGGTCAAAGCTGCGATAACAAATGTCAGGCCGGGACGCGTAGCGAAACTCGCGGCAACGCCATCCATGGCCGCGACGGCAAAAAACAGCAGTACCAGCACATTCAAACCATCGATATTGGATTTGCCCGCGACGATGCGCGCTGAACCGACGACCTTGCGGATGACCGTTGCCACCAGGAGAGAGCCGCCGAGCAAGGTGCCAAGGCTGAGCGCAAGGCCGAGGCTATCAAGGTCTAGAGCATTCCCGATCATGAGCTCGGCCATGAAAGGAGCCGTCAAGGGAGTGAGTACTGTGGAGGCGATCAGTACGGTCAGGCTGAGGGCGCCGTTCAACCCCATGAGATAGATGAAGGCTGGCGCTGACATGACTGGCGGCGCTGCGCTGACGATGAAGATCGTCAGGATTACCTGCGGATCGAGTGTTTCGCCGCTGAAAAATGCAAGCGCCGCGGCAGCGAACAGGGGAACCGCAATCATGATCCAGCAGCTGGCCAGAATGAAAATGAGCGGACGCTTTGATCTCTGCCGGACAGCGTCTGGATCGACCCTGAGAAACGCCAACACCAGCAAGGCGAAAACCGCCTCGGTGATGAATGGCCGGGCATAGGCCGACAGGAACGGCAACGTCATACCGATCAAAATGCTGGCCGTCAGGGCGAGCGTGCCGCGCTGACCGATCCAGCCGAGGGCTGACATCGCAGATCTGATCATAACAGGTGTGCTCCTGAAGGCGGGGCAGGCAAGGATGGTCTGATTTGGCGGCCAAACCGCTTTATCAGATTGTTGAATTAAGCCATTGTAGGTTAAGAGCAAAGAGGGGGCTTTTCCAAGGGGCAGATTTGCAACAGGTCGACGTCATTGTTCTGGGTGCCGGAATTGTCGGTGTTTCGACCGCTGTCCATCTTCGTCAGCGAGGGCTGCAGGTTGCGCTGATCGACCGACGCCATCCGGGCGAGGAGACTTCGCATGGCAATGCGGGCCTTATTGCAAGGAATGGCTTTTGTCCCGCGCGTTTTTCGAACCGGGCCGCCGATCTGGCCGATATTGCGATCAAGCAGTCGACAGCAGTTCACTACGATCTGGGGGCGGTCTTTCGAATGATCCCTTGGTTCCGGCGTTTCGCGCAGCACAGCGGCGCGCAAGGGATACAGCGCTACGCCCGTACCATGGCTCCGCTTCGCGCACTGGCGGTGAAAGAACACCGGGCCTTGTCCGCAGTGTCCAATGGCGAACGATTTTATCGCAAAAGCGGCTGGCTTCAGGTCTATCGATCGGAAGCGAGCTTTCGCGCGGACGAGCGAGAAAGACATTATGCCCGCATTTTCGGGGTCGATTATCGTGAACTGTCTGGCGGCGATGTGAATACGGTCGAGCCGGGTCTGAAGGCGGATACGCTCTTGGGAGTGTTCTGGCCGGAGAGCGAATCGGTCACAAACCCGTCCGGCGTGGTCGAGGCCTTGTGGCGCTATTTCATTCAGGAAGGCGGGCTCTATTTCAGTGGCGAGGCATCGGCGCTTGAACAGCGCCGGTCTGGATGGCGGATTTCAACGCCGCGCAAGGAATTGACGGCGAAGCAGGCTGTTGTTGCGCTGGGCCCCTGGTCCGCAGACCTCGCCTCCGGGCTTGGTGACCGGTTTCCGCTTGCTGTAACGCGGGGCTATCTTCAGCACTATCGTCCGAGATCAGGGGCTTCGCTTTCGCGTCCCGTCATGGATGTGGATCACGGCTACATCCTGACGCCGATGGAGCAGGGCATTCGTCTGACGACGGGCATGGAGATTGCCGAACGCGATGCGCCGGCCAATCCTGTTCAGCTTCTGCGTTCCGGCAAACGGGCAGAGGATATCTTTCCGCTTGGTCAGCCGGTGCCGGGAGGACTGTGGATGGGCAGCCGTCCCCATCTGCCAGATTCCCTGCCGGTTATCGGCGCCTCTCTCTCCCGGCCAGGTCTGTGGTACAATTTTGGCCACGGCGACTCGGGGTTCGGCCTTGGTCCGCTCAGCGGCCGGCTCCTTGCCGATTTGATTACCGAGCGGGATCCAGGTCTCGACATATTGCCTCTTTCGCCGCTTCGCTTTCTGGCGTGACGTGAGCTTGAGTCGAGCACCTTTCGCGCTTTAGCTCTCGCGCAGGGGAAGGGCGACGGTGTCCTTGACCGTGTTCACCACGATGCGTGACTGAACATCCGAGACCAGCGTGTTGTCGAGCAGTTTCAGGCGCAGGAAATTGTCGTAGGTCTTAATGTCATCGGTCACGACCTTGATCAGATAGTCGACCGCGCCGGTGATTCTCTCGCAAGTGACGACCTCAGGCCAATGGTGGACCAGCTTGTCGAAGGTCTCCATGTTTTCGCGGCTTGGAACCGTCAATTTTACGAAGGAGTAAGCCACGAAGCCAAGGCCGACCGATTCCCGGTCGATTATTGCGGTGATTTGGCGAATAATACCTTGTTCCTTGAGCTTCTTGATTCGACGCCAACAGGGTGTTTGGCTCATGCCCGCTTCCTTGGCGACTTCGGCAATGGAGAGCGATGCGTCCCTCTGCAGGACGCGCAAAACCCGAATATCGGATGGATCGAGAAGATTTTTTTCGGCCATTGGTCCAACTGGAAATAAAACTGCGTTATTTTGGTTCTAAGTGGTGACGATAGCACAGAATTCGCGACGTAGAAGGATGATATTGATCGAGAGGAAAAGGGCTGCGCTGTAGTCCGCTGTTTTTGAGTGGAGAGGAGGAACGTCGAATGAATGTCCATGTGCCCAATGTCACGCTGGATGACAAATATGTCGCGACACAGGGGCAGGTCTATCTGACTGGCATTCAGGCGTTGGTTCGTCTGGCCTTCGACCGGGCTCGGCTTGATCGGGAAGCCGGCTTGAAAACGGGCGGCTTCATTTCCGGGTACCGGGGCTCGCCACTGGGTGGATATGACACCGAACTGACGCGCGCGAAGCGCTTCATGAGCGCGAACGACATTCACTTTCAGCCGGGCGTCAATGAGGAACTCGGGGCCACGGCGGTCTGGGGCTCGCAAAAGCTCAAGGGCCACGGCAAGGGCAGCGACTACGACGGTGTGTTTGGCATCTGGTATGGCAAGGCGCCGGGTGTTGACCGGGCGGGGGACGCGCTGAAGCAGGCCAATGCATCCGGCACTGATCGCCATGGCGGCGTCCTCGCGCTGGCTGGCGACGATCATCTTGCCAAGTCCTCCGTTTTGCCGGGGCAAAGCGAGTTTTTCTTCCAGCACGCAGAAATGCCTGTGCTCAACCCTTCCGATATCCAGGATGTGCTCGACTTCGGCCTGCATGGTCTCGAAATGTCGCGCTTTGCCGGCCTTTGGAGTGCCTTGATCTGCGTTGCAGACACGATGGATGCATCGGCCACGATCAGCATTGATGATGCACGGCTCAATTTCATTCGTCCGCCCATGGGAAACCCGCGCAAGGAGTTCTCCATCAACCGAGACCTTCTTCTTGGCAATCGGCTGGAGACGGAACGCCTGCTGCGCGATCTGCGCCTTCCTGCAGCGCAAGCCTACGTTCGGGCCAATGGCATCGACCGGGTCGGTTTCGGCGCGGATCGGCGCGTGCGGCTCGCCCTGGTCGCGACGGGCAAGGCCTACCGAGACCTGATGCAGGCGCTGGATCTTCTGGGGATTGACGAGACGCGAGCCAAGGCGTTTGGACTTGCGGTCTACAAGGTCGGCATGGCCTGGCCGTTGGACCCTGAAGGAATCATTGATTTTGGTCGCGGCGCGGAACGCATGCTGGTGGTGGAGCACAAGCGGGCATTTCTCGAGCCGCAGATCAAGGAAGCATTCTACCATGTTCCAGAGGCGAGCCGCCCGGAGATCTGGGGCAAGAAACGTCCGAACGGTGCTCCATTCATCTCGGATGTTCTCGAGCTTTCGATTGCCGAGATCGTGCAGGGACTGCTGGGCTGGCTTCCAGAGGAAGCGGTGACCGCCGACATGCGCGCTGTTGCCGAGCGCATGAACAAGCAGGTCATGTGGGCCCAGGGCCATGCAGAACGGGCCGCCCGTATTCCCTATTTCTGCTCCGGTTGCCCTCATTCGACCTCGACCCTGGTTCCCGAGGGCGCGCGTTCCATGCCAGGAATCGGTTGCCACGCGATGACCGAGCTTGCCGGACGGAGCACTGATGGCCAGATCCAGATGGGCGGTGAGGGCGTGCTCTGGGTGGGACAAAAGCCATTCTCCAAGGACGAACATGTCTTTGCGAACCTGGGTGATGGCACCTATTTCCATTCGGGTATTCTTGCCATCCGTCAGGCCGTCGCTGCGAAGGTCCCGATCACCTACAAGATCCTGTTCAATGATGCGGTGGCCATGACAGGTGGTCAGCCCGTTGATGGGCAGCTGACCGTGCCGCAAATTACCCGGCAGCTGGAAGCGGAAGGTGTTGAACGGATCGAAGTCCTGAGCGAAACGCCTGACCTTTATGGTGCGTGGAGCGATATGGCGTCGGGCGCGCGGATCAGCCATCGGGACGAACTCATGACCGTCCAGAAAGAGCTGCAGGATTTCCCGGGTGTCTCGGTCATCGTTTACGATCAGACCTGTGCCACCGAAAAGCGCCGGCGGCGCAAGCGCGGCCTGATGGCAGATCCGGACAAGCGGCTCTTCATTAACGACCGGGTCTGCGAGGGCTGCGGAGATTGTTCGGTCCAGTCGAACTGCTTGTCCGTCGAGCCCTTGGCAACGCCCTTCGGCGAAAAGCGCCAGATCAACCAGTCGAGCTGCAACAAGGACTTTTCCTGCGTGAAAGGGTTCTGCCCATCCTTCGTCGAGATCGAGGGCGCAGCCCTGCGCAAGGCAGACAAGGCAGAGGTCGACATCGATGCGCTGGTTGCGGCGATCCCCGAGCCGCAGCTTCCGGATCTCGAGCGCACCCGCAACATGCTCGTCGCGGGCATTGGTGGCATGGGCGTGACGACGCTTAGTGCGATCCTCGCCATGGCCGCGCATATTGACGGCAATCAGGCATCGACGCTCGACATGACAGGTCTGGCGCAAAAGGGTGGTCCGGTGACCTCTCATGTGCGCTTTGCCGCCGGGAACCGGACGATCGAAGGCCCGAAGGTGCCGACCGCAAGTCTTGATGTCCTGCTGGCGAGCGACATGATCGTTGCGACCAATGCGGATCAGCTCGCGCTGGCCAGTCGCGAGACGACGAGCACCTTTGCCAACACGCGCGTCGCGCCGACAGCCGAATTCGTGATGAAACAGACGCTTTCCTTCGACGAGATCCGCATGGATGCCGCGTTGAAAGAGGGCTCCAAGGCATATCTTGCAATGGATGCTGCAGGGATTGCCGAAAAACTCCTGGGCGATGCGATCTTTGCGAACATGACGCTGGTGGGCATGGCCTATCAGTCCGGTGCCTTGCCGGTGTCAGGTGCGGCCATCGAGGCAGCGATCAAGCTGAACGGCACGGCCGCTGCCGCAAATATTCAGGCTTTCAGGGCAGGCCGCGTGCTTGCAGCTGATCCTGAAGCCATTCTCTCTCATCTGCCGAAGGCGCCAGCGGCTGAGAAAAAGTCGCTCGAAGCGCAGATCGAGGATTTCTGTAGTGAACTCGCCGCTTATCAGAGCGCGGCCTATGCCCAGAGCTACCGCGACCTGGTCTCGCGAGTGAAAGCTGCGGATGAATCCCATGGTCCGGGAACATTACGTCTGACCGAGACCGTCACCCATCAGCTTTACAAGGTGATGGCCTACAAGGACGAATATGAAGTCGCGCGGCTTTATTCCAATCCTGCGTTCAAGGCCAGGCTTCTCGAGCGGTTCGCCGATCCGAAGAAACTGAAGGTGCATCTCGCGCCGCCCCTGATTGCGCGCAACAAGGATCCGAAGACCGGCCGCCCTGAGAAAGTTGCCTTTGGGCCCTGGATCTTCACGGCCTTCAAGGTGCTTGCAGGCTTGAAAAGTCTTCGTGGCAAATGGTTCGATCCTTTCGGCCAGACAGACGAGCGGAAGGCCGAGCGCAAGCTCATCGAGACCTACCGGTCGGACCTGGAGGAAGTCCTGCGGCGCATTGACGGCGGCAGCTACGGTCTGCTGGTCGAACTGGCGAGGGTTCCCGACCTCGTCCGCGGCTTTGGTCCGGTCAAGGAGGCCAACCTTGCAAAGGCAGCAGAGAAACGTTCGGAGCTTCTGCAGCAGCTGACCCGCCGTTCTGGCAATGACGACGATGGCAGCGAGAAGGGCTATCTCGAAGCTGCGGAATAATTGAGCCAGGGACTTCGGTGTTTGAGGGCAGCTTCGGCTGCCCTTATTCGCTTGTTGTCGCCGTTTTACCGACCGAATGTGTCGCGCCACGTGGGAACCGGGTCGCCCTCAGCCGCCTCTGCGTAATAGATGCCGCGGGCAATCGCGCGTGCGAGACACGAGGCTGCTGCTGCACCAATCTGCACCATGTCCTCCAGGGCCCGCTCCATTGGTTGCCTGCCCGTTGACATGGCAAAAACGAGGTCTCCGTCAAGCGGGGTATGCGCAGGCCAAAGTGCACGCGCCAGTCCATCATGCGCCATGACAGCAAGGCGTTTTGCTTCAGACTTGGTCAGGACTGCATCAGTTGCGACCGCGGCAATGGTGGTGTTGGCTCCCGCCTTGAGACCGTCGAGCTTGGTTTTGACGTCGACAGCGTTTGCGGGCAGGGGAGAGGGAAGTCCCAGGCCGCCGAACTCAAGCCCCTGTTCGAAGGGAGCTGCCCAGAAGTGCCCTGTCTCTCCAATCGTTGCACGACCAAGTGCATTGACCGCGACGAGTGCTCCGACCGTGATGCCATTGTCCAGAACGATGGAGGCAGACCCGAGGCCGCCCTTCAGATTGGCTGTGGTTGCACCTGTGCCGGCGCCGATGGTGCCAAGGGCGAAATCAAGTCCGGCATTGTCGAGTGCAGCGCGGCCAAGGTCCCTGTAGGGTGCCGCTGAGCCCCAGCCCTTGTCGCCGCCATTCAGGAGGTCAAACAAAATGGCCGTCGGGACGATGGGTACGCGCACGGGTCCTACCGCGAAGCCATAGCCGAGCTCTGCAAGGCGTCCCTGAACACCTGCACCGGCGTCAAGACCGAAGGCAGAGCCGCCGGCAAGGACGACAGCATCGACGGCATTGACGGTCTGCTCCGGTTCCAGCAAGGCAATCTCGCGAGTGCCGGGCGCGCCGCCGTGGATGGCAACGGATGTCACCGCCGGCTCGTCCGGAAACAGCACCGTTGCGCCTGACTTGAGCTCAGGATTGCACGCGTGGCCGACTTTCAGCCCCGGAACATCGGTGATCAAATTGCGTGGACCTGGCATGGCGTACCCGCTTGGACCTCTTGCGCAGACCCGTCTGGCGCGCTTCGCCCAAGCCTAGACCGAATTGACGGTGCGGGTCGAGGCACTTGGGAAAAATTACGAGACTTTGGTTATCCGTGCAGGGCGTGATAGCCACGGCGAACGTAGAGGAGGGAACCTCCTGGCTCGTTCATGCGCAGATCCGCCACGGTTCCGATGATCACTGAATGGCTGCCCATTTCCGTGACCGAATGAACCTCGCAGTCGATGCTGAGCAGTGCATCTTCGAGTGCCGGACAGCCCGTCGCGAGCGGTGTCCATGCCGTGTTTTGAAACCGTTCGTCCATATCCAGATTGCCGCGGCCTGCAAACACATCGGAGATGTCTTCATGGGCGCTGGCAAGCGTGTTGATGCAAAAGACCTTGTTTTCAAGGATTGCTGCATGGACGCGACTGGAGCGGTTGACGCAGACAAGGACGCTTGCCGGGTCGTCGGAAACCGAACAAACGGCAGAGACCGTCGCACCCCAACGTCCAGCTGGACCATCCGTGGTCACCACATGAACAGCGGCAGCAATCCGGCTCATGGCCTCGCGAAAGGTGGCCTGATCCAGCGGATGGGCTTCCGTCTGCTCACAAGCCGACGTGTCTGCGAGATTGCTGTTCAAGAGATACTGTCCCTGTGTTCGCTGTGCGGTCTGCCTTGCATCCACCTTCATATAGGCGAAGTTTTCAACGCGGCGACCCGTTCAAGCCTAACAAGCTGCGCTTAAGGAACTCTTGTTGGAAATGTGAGGTGTTCCTTTGCGAAAAGGGGGAAGCAATGGACGTTTGCCAACAGCCAAGGGCGCTTGCAGCCGAGCTGGAAAGACCGATAGGGTAGCGCGTTGATAAAGTTGCTCAAAGTCGGGACAGTTGAATGATCAGGACCTCACTTCGCCTTGGTGCAAGAACCCTCGCGGCAGCGGTGATCTTTGGTGCTGCGACTGGTGCGTCTTTCGCTGACGTCTTGATCGGAACAGCGGGGCCGATGAGTGGCCAATATGCGTCGTTTGGAACGCAAATGCGCGCCGGTGCCGAGCAGGCGGTCGCTGATATCAACGCTGCCGGGGGGATCAATGGCGAGACGCTGGTTCTCGAGGTGGGGGATGACAGCTGCAAAGCCGAGCAAGCCGTCGCAATTGCCAATCAGATGGTTGGCAAGGGTGTGGTTTTTGTGGCGGGGCATTTTTGTGCGAATCCATCGATTGCTGCCAGCGCCGTCTATGCCGATGCCGGCATTGTTCAGATTTCGCCCGCGACCACCGATCCGAAGTTCACCGATGAGCGGCCGGGTTCGGGCATCTACCGGATCGGACGGCGGGATGATCAGCAGGCAGAGATCGCCGGGACCTATCTCGCAGACGCCTTTGTTGATCAGGATATCGCAATTCTTCACGACAAGACCGCCTACGGCAAAGGTCTTGCTGATGCGGTCAAAGCGGTGATGAATGACGCGGGCAAGGTCGAGACACTCTACGAGGCCTTCGACGCTGGAGCCAAGGACTACAGCGGTTTGGTTTCACGTTTGAAATCGGAAGGCGTTGATGCCGTCTATCTGGGTGGCTATCACAATGAGGCCGGGCTCATAAAACGCCAGATGAGCGAGCAGGACCTCAACGCGGTTCTGGTCACTGGAGATGCCGTCGCGACCGAGGAGTTCTGGTCGATTGCAGGCGAAGCCGGTGCGGATACGTTGATGACGCTTGCGCCTGATCTCCACGACAAGCCTCAAGCCGCGCCTGTCGTAGAGGCCCTGGAGGCCGCAGGTAAACCAGCAGATGGCTACACGCTGTTCACATATGCTGCTGTTCAGGCGTTCGCTCAGGCTGCGCGCGAAGTCGGGACCAGTGAGCCTGCAGCGCTGGTCGAGGCCCTTGATGCCGGTACTTTCCCGACTGTTCTGGGTGAGGTCTCCTTTGACGAGAATGGCGATGCCACTTTGCCGGGTTTCGTCTGGTACGAGTGGCGCGATGGCAAATATGACCCCAGGTGAGACATTCTGCTGATCTTGTCATGAAGGCCTGCCACCTCGCGTTGCAAGCTTAAGGTTAACGAGAGGTTTCCTGGCCTGAGCATTTCACGGTCGCAGTTCGTGACCTAGTTTATGCAGATCCTGTTCCCGTCTAAACGGTCGATCTGTCATGCGTTCCGGTCTTGCTCTTTGCGTCATCGCAGCCGTTCTTGGTCTTTTTTCCGGCGTTTCACACGCCGCGGAGCTCGTCGGTTTTCATGAACGAGGCTATCGGCCAGGAACCGTCGTGATCCGGAACTCCGAGCGGAAACTCTATCTGGTGCTCGGGCGGGGGCAGGCGATCCGCTATAAGGTGGCCGTTGGAAAGCGGCAGAAGTCCTGGACAGGGTCTGCCTATATCACCGCAAAATACGTTCGGCCCGACTGGTCTCCGTCTGCCGAGGTGCGCCGGGACCATCCGAACCTGCCGAGGCTGATCAAGGGCGGAGCGCCAAACAATCCCATGGGCGTTGCCGCGATGACGCTTTCAAACGGCAATTACGCAATCCATGGGACCAACCGGCCGGGATCCATCGGCCGGGCCGTCTCCTACGGCTGCATCCGCATGGCCAATAGCGATATTGCCGACTTGTTCCAGCGAGTGGGCGTTCGCACGCGGGTAATCGCCGTCGACTGACTTTCCTAAGCGCCAGATTTTCGTCCAGCATTTAGGCCAAAGTGCCCTGAGACTTGCAATTTTGCGCAGGTATCCGTGTTCTTCCTGATTATATATTCATGAATATGAATATATAAGTCCATATGCATATCCTGAAGTGTTCAAGGAGGGCAAAATGGACATCCTAACCAAGAAATCCTGGTCGCCATACGCGGCTGGTGTCGTGATTGGCCTCTTGCAAATCCCGGCCTTTCTTCTGGTCGATACCGCTCTGGGCGCATCCTCGTCCTTTGTGACGGCTGCTGCCTGGGTCGCCGGGCTCTTTGATCCGGCGGCAGCGCAGATCGACTATTTCGCGAAATACATGACCAGCTCGAAATACTATTGGCAGTCCGCGCTTGTCATCGGGATTGCGCTGGGCGCTTTCCTCTCGGCCAAAGCCTCCGGGACGGAACGGGCCAGTTTTGCGCCTAGCTGGACGAAAATGACCGGTATTCGCTCCCTGACAGTGCGCATGGTGATGGGGTTCGCAGGCGGGTTCGTCCTGCTGATCGGTGCCCGGATTGCCGGTGGCTGTACGTCCGGCCACGGAATTTCCGGCATGGCTCAGCTTGCGGTCGGATCGACCGTTGCCGTTGCCACCATGTTCGCCGGCGGCATTCTCATGTCGCTTGCTTACAAGAAGATCTGAGGAGGGCCCGATATGTCTTTGTTTTTCATGATTGTCCTCGGCCTGGTCATGGGGCTGGTGTTTGGTGTCGCCCTTGAAAAGAGCCGCGTCATGGAGCCGGGTGTGCTCGTCGGCCAGTTCCAGTTCCGCAATTTCATCATGCTGAAAATGTTTCTGTCAGCGACCGCCACAGGTCTCGTCGTTCTGGCGGTCTTGAACGGTGTCTTTGATGTGCCGCTGCACCCCAAGGCAGCCGCTTGGGGACCGGTCGTCATCGGAGGTCTGATTTTGGGGATCGGGATTGCCTTGGCGGGCGCCTGCCCGGGTACTGCGCTGGCCCAGATCGGGGCAGGCTACAAGGATGCCTGGGCCGTCGTGGCCGGTGGCATCTTGGGCGCGATAGTCTATGGCTACAACATCGACTGGTTCAAGTCGGTTCTCGATTTCGGCGACGCCGGCAAGATCACCTTTGCGGACCTGATCCCGTTGCCATTCTGGGCTTTGGCCCTGCTTGCGGCAGCTGGTCTCATTGCTCTGATGGTCGTGTTGGAGCGATTGTCTCCAAGTGCGATCGAAAACGGCAGGTGTGACGTTCCCATGGAGGGCCCCGACGAAGATCGTCTTGGCCATCAGGTGCACGGCCAGCCTGCCGAATAGGCACTGATCGACGCTTTGGAACAACCGGGCCCGCCCGGTTTGAAGGCCCGCTTTTGCAATGGCAGCCCCAAGCCCTGCAGAAGCGGGCCATCTTTTTTGCCTAAATACAAAGGCGGTGACACTGCGGCCAGCTTGCGTTCTTTCTGTACCGGCAGCACTCTTGCTGCAACAAGGGCAGCGGATTCGGGGTGGCCTCCATGATTTTTTACCTGACTTTGATCTTCGCCTGTCAGCTGGTCGGCGAACTTCTCAAAGTAGCGCTTGAGTTGCCTGTGCCTGGACCCGTGATCGGCATGGTGCTGCTCTTCGCCGGGCTGATGGTCAAACGGGGAATTCCGGAAGACCTGGCCAAGGTCGGTGACACGTTCCTGTCCAACCTCTCGCTGCTTTTCGTGCCAGCTGGTGTCGGCGTCATGCTGCATATCGCACTGATCGGGGAGCAGGCGCTGCCCATCACTCTCGCGCTGGTCGGCAGCACCCTTGCAACAATCGCGGTTACGGCCCTTGTCATGCGGGCCATGAGCCGCGCCGAGGACGCTGAAGCGAGAAATGCCTCCGATGAATAAGGACTTCAGCGAAATCTGGGTTTATCTCTCCGCCAGCCCTTTGTTGGCGCTGACGTTGACGTTGGCCGCCTATCAGTTGGGCAATTGGGTCTATCAAAAAGCCGGGAAAAACCCTTTGCTTAATCCCGTCTTTATTGCGGTCGTAGCGCTGGTTGCGACCCTGCTTGTGACTGGCACGGATTACGCGGCTTACTTCGAAGGAGCGCAATTCGTTCATTTCCTGCTTGGCCCGGCAACTGTCGCTCTCGCCCTGCCGCTCTACCGCCAGATCGAGCGGGTCAGAAAATCTGCTTTGGCCATATCAGTCAGTCTTCTTGCTGGGTCCTTGACGGCAACTGCGACGGCTGTCGGCATTGCCTGGGCCTTTGGCAGCAGTCAGGAGATTCTGATCTCGCTTGCGCCAAAGTCGGTTACTGCGCCGGTTGCGATGGGCATTGCCGAGCAGCTGGGTGGGCTTCCATCCCTGACAGCCGTGCTGGTCATTCTCACCGGCATTATCGGTGCTGCGCTTGGACCGCTTTTGCTCAACGTCATGGGGGTGAAGGACATGGCTGCACGTGGCCTTGCCATCGGAACCGCCTCCCACGGCATTGGCACCGCGCGCGCCTTTCAGGTGAGTGAAGTGGCAGGTGCTTTCGCGGGCCTCGCCATGGGCCTCAATGCCCTGGTAACCGCGATCCTGCTTCCGCTTTTGTGGAGGTGGGTGTTTTAGTCAGCCCGTTTCAGCCACCAGTTGGGGTCGCTGCGGAAAGAGGTGGCGCCGTCTTTTGACAGGACACTCACAAGATCCTCGACCGCATTGAGGGAATGGGCCGCCCGGAATTCGTCGACATGGGGCAGCATGGCGCGGATGCCCTTTGCCTTGGCCTGGAAACCCTCAAACCGCAACAGCGGGTTCAGCCAGATCAGCCTGCGGCAAGACCGGTGCAGCCTGTCCATTTCCCGCTCAAGATCTTCGTCCGTGTCCCGTTCCAATCCGTCGGTGATCAGGAGGACGGTCGGACCTCCCGACAGGACACGGCGAGACCAGACACGGTTGAACTCGTGCAGGGCGGTGGCGATGCGCGTGCCGCCGGACCAGTCCTCGACGCCTGCGCCGCAGGCCTCCAACGCCTCATCCGGATCCTTCATCCGCAATTGCCGCGTGACATTGGTCAGGCGGGTGCCGAACAGGAAGGTGTGCACGTCGCGCCGCTGTTCCGTGATGCCATGGAGGAAATGCAGCAGAAGGCGGGAATACTGGCTCATGGAACCGGAAATGTCGCAAAGCGCGATGAGCGGCGGGCGCTTCTCTTGAGGCTTGCGAAACTTGAGGTCGATGATGTCACCGCCCGCGCGCATGGACGCCTTGAGCGTTCGGCGCGGATCGATCCGGCCGCGCGGGGAGGGTGTCAGGCGGCGCTGACGCACCGTGTCCATGGTCAGGCTGAGAGAACGCAGCGCCTGTTTGGCTGTTTCCAGCTCTTCCACGGTCATCTGGGCGAAGTCTTTTGCCTGAAGCAGCTCCTTGCCGGACACCGTGAATTTGGCGTCGACCTCGACCTCCGGCCGTGTGTGCTCGCTCACACGGTCCTTGGCGGACTGAAACGCCTGGGAAACCCGTGTCTGACCGGCCTTGGGTTTTTCCGGATTGGCTCGCGGCGGGGCGACCGGAGACAGAATGGCCAGCATCTTTTCGATCAGGCCACGGCTTTGCCAATAGATCCGGAAAGCTTCGTCGAAAAGAACACGGTGCTCGCGTTTGCGGACAAAAACCGCATGGAGAGTCCAGTATAGGTCCTCGCGGTTGGTGATGCCGGCAACTTCCACGGCCTGCACGGCGTCAACGACCGAAGAGGGCTCTGCAGGCATCCCGGCCTTGCGCAGCGTGCGAGCAAAGTGAACGATGTTGTCGACGATCTTGCCGTGAGATGTGGAGAGCTGGTCGGCGGCGGTCATGGGCGAGCCTTTGAATGAGCAGCCTCAGTATTGAGGGGGGAAAGCCCCGGCTGAACGAAGGGCCCGTACTGCATCGGCCCACTCACACGTTTGGCATGGCAGCGGCCGCTGCTATCGGAGTATCCTTGCGGATGTCGTCGATCATCTGACGCACCTTGGAACCGCGGACACGCTCGATGTCGTCCTGATATTTGAGCAGAACACCAAGCGTATCGGAGGCCATGTCCGGGTCGAGGGCAATCTCGTTGAGTTCGCTGAGGGCGGTGGCCCAATCGAGCGTTTCGGCAACGCCTGGCTGTTTGAAAAGGTCTTCCTCGGCGCGCAGCATCTGCACGAAGGCGACGATTTCTGCGCTGAGCCGCTCAGCGGCACCTGGCACCTTGGCCCTCACTATCTCTAGCTCGCGTTCCGCATCGGGATAATCGACCCAATGGTAGAGGCAGCGGCGCTTGAGAGCGTCGTGGATCTCACGTGTGCGGTTGGTGGTGATGATGACAATCGGCGGCTCATCGGCTTTCACTGTGCCGAGCTCGGGTATCGTGACCTGGTTGTCGGAAAGGACTTCCAGAAGAAAGGCCTCGAAGGCTTCATCTGCGCGGTCCAGCTCGTCGATCAAAAAGACCGGCGGGCCGGAAAGGGATGGTTCCAGCGCCTGCAGAACCGGGCGCTTGATCAGGAACCGTTCGTCGAAAATGGATTTGGACAGGTCCGAATGGTCTGTGTCTCCGGCAGCTTCCGAAACGCGGATCTCGACCATCTGGGCCGGGTAGTTCCACTCGTAAACCGCAGAGGCGATGTCGAGCCCCTCATAGCACTGCAGGCGGATCAGATCGCGCCCTAGAGTTCTGGACAGAACCTTGGCAATCTCGGTTTTTCCGACCCCAGCCTCGCCCTCCAGAAATAGCGGGCGTTTCATGCGCAAGGCCAGATGCAGGACGGTCGCCAGCGAGCGGTCAGCCACATATCCTGCGCTTTGAAGAAGATCCAGTGTGTCGGCAATGGATGCGGGCATTGAAGCAGGCGAGGTGGTCTCTGTCATAGGGTCGGCTCGTTCTGGCTACTGGTCGGTTGGCTGTTTGTCACAAGCATATAGGGTCTTTGGCATTTGCAACACGGGGCAAGGGCAG
Organism: Roseibium sp.; assembly: GCF_039982295.1. Taxonomy (GTDB): domain Bacteria; phylum Pseudomonadota; class Alphaproteobacteria; order Rhizobiales; family Stappiaceae; genus Roseibium. Next base: position 80,833 of record NZ_JBDWYP010000020.1, on the reverse strand, counting down.
GGAAGTAATTTGGTTCGGCCAGATTGTCTCAATCCTGGGGCAGGGTTGCAAAATTTCCGCGATAAGCGGTGGGTGTCGTACCGAGCTCACGGCGGAAGTGATGCCTCAGGTTGGTGGCTGAACCAAAACCGCACATTTCGGCAATGCGGTCGACCGACCCGGTGCTTTCTTCCAGAAGGCGGCGGGCCTGGGTAAGGCGTTCTGCTTGGAGCCATCGCGCGGGCGTGGTTCCCGTCGCGGCCTCGAAACGTCGCAAAAGCGTGCGGTCGCTCATGCCAGCAAGCTGGGCCAGCTCGCGCAGGGGAACAGCACGGTAAAGGTGTTGGCGCATGTGATCAAACAGGGGGCTGAGGCGGGAACCTTCGTGGGCTGAGGGGACAGGCGTTGCCATGAATTGTGCCTGACCGCCGTCCCGGTGCGCTGGAACGACAAGTCGCCTGGCGACGGAATTAGCAGCCTCCGGTCCCTTGTCCCGGCGAACCAGATGAAGGCAGAGATCAATGCCGGCAGCACTTCCTGCCGACGTCAGGATCTGGCCGTTGTCAACATAGAGCACATCGGGCTCGATAGTGAGTTCGGGATAGCGGGAGGCGAGTTTGTCCGTGTAGCGCCAGTGGGTTGTCACTCTGGCATCCCGCAGCAGTCCGGTCGCGGCAAGGACGAAAACACCCGAGCAGATCGACAGAAGCCTCGCGCCCCGGGCATGGGCCGCACGCAATGCGTCGGTCAGCTCTTCAGGCACCGGTTCATCTGCGCCGCGCCAGCCGGGCACAATGATGGTGCCTGCGTCCTGTAGCAGTTCGAGCCCGCCGTCGACCTCAAGTCTCAGTCCAGCTGTCGAGCGTATCTCCTTCCGGTCCACGGAAGCGATCGCAAACCGGTACCAGTCGGGCCCCATTTCCGGGCGGGGCAGGCCAAAGACCTCTACTGCAAGTCCGAACTCGAACATGCACAGGCCGTCATAAGTCAGGGCAACCACAAGTGAGGAAGGCGGGCAATTTGAGTTTGTCATGATTTTTACGATAGGTGGCAATATAGTCAGACGTCAAAGAGAATTTGCGAAGCTAGGGTGAGCTCCGTCAGCCATTTCGATTTTAGGAGCAGAACGATGAGCCTTGTGAGTGATTTTCCAGTAGCAACCTCCAATGCCGCCAACCGCCACTTCGGCGACAAGTTGGCCTTTGAAACCGATTGCGATGACGTGGCAACGGTGCTGCGGGATGGGCAGCCGGATTTCGTGTTGCTTCACGTTGTAGGCACGCCGGAAGCCTATGCCAAACGGCATATTCCCGGGGCCATCCACCTGCCTCATCGTGAGATCACGGAGGAGCGTATGACCGAGTGGCCTGAGGGGTCTCTGTTTGTGGTCTATTGCGCCGGCCCCCATTGTAACGGTGCGGACAAGGCGGCCTTCAAATTGTCTGGCCTGGGTCGGCCCGTAAAGCTGATGATCGGTGGTGTTACAGGCTGGGAAGATGAAGGTCTTCCATTCGCAGACGGCGATCTGCCCGGGCACCTCTAGGAGGGCCTTCCATCTTCTTGGCCGTATTGCTCCGTATGGTCTCATGTGCCTGGATCTTCTAAAGTGCTCTGGAGACCAGTGGAGAGGGACTTGGCACATGAGACGCATTTGGAGCTCGGCGCTGCGCGCCGTGGCGGTCAGCTTGTTATTCGGAGCATTTCAACCTGGCCACGCTGCGGAAAATTATCCAAGTGATCCAATGAGCATTGCCAGCGGCCAGGAGTTGGCGGAAATCCACTGCGCCGCCTGTCATGCGGTTGGCCGGGAAGATGTCAGTGCACAGCCTGGAGCGCCTGCGTTCCGTGATCTTGGCCAGCGTTATCCCGTGTCGAGCCTTGAAGAGAGCCTCGCCGAGGGCATCGTGACGGGGCATGATGGTATGCCGGAATTTGCCTTTGCGCCGGATGATATAGACGAATTCCTGGGCTATCTGACGTCGTTGCAAGCCAGGTGATGCTGGTGGCACTCATCTGGAATTGCTGCTAAAATATTGTTCTAGAACATTAAATATATTGGAATTTAGAATCTGGTAACCAATTGAGCGCGATCATTTTCTTGTCAGAGAGAAAGCGAGGCGAACATGTTGGTTGGTTCCGATTTTCAAAAACGCATCCTCGGATATGGTCTGATGACGGCCGAAATCCTCTACAGGATTCCCGATCATCCCAAGGTCTTGCAGAGTTTTCTATGGCAGACCGAGGATCTTGCGCCGCATTTCCCTGAGCTGAACAAATTTCTGGTGTTTTGGGAAAAGGAAATCGAGGCGCGGATCCATACGGTTCGTGTCGCGCATCAGGGTCTTCTTGAGCCCGTCGACTATCGATATGCGAAGGACCAGATCTGCGTTCACTGATGCGTCAGCTGATTGCTATCTGCGGCCGATCAGGCCCAGACCCGCGCCGTCGCGCATGACCGTGCTGGCCTGGTCGGTGAAGCTCGTCCCGTTGTCCTCGTGGATGATAAACCCGGGCAGCAATTGAAGCGGCGCCTTGCTGCCGCGCACCCCACGCAAGAGAATGCGTGTGGCGGCGAGACCTTGCCGCGGATGCAGCGGAATAATGTCGACTGCGCCAAACCGGCTTTGAACCACGTCCAGAAGTTCAGGCAGGCCGTCAGCGCGAAAGACGACGGTCAGGCTGCCGCCGACTTTTAGAACATCGGCCGCTGTGCGGATCCATGGTTCGACCCCGCGCTCATCCAGCATATGGGCGTCTGCGCGGGCTTCATCGGGTGATGCGCGAAAGCGATCCGCTTCGTAATAGGGCGGATTGACGATCACGTGGTCCGCCATGTCGGAGGTCAGTCCGGTTTCATGGCGTATCTTGCCCTTGGCCGTAATATCGGCGTCCATCACCTTGATCCGATCCGCGAATGCCTTGTTTGACGGCTCGTCGATGTTCCGCCGGGCGAGGGCAAGCGCAACCGGATCCACATCGACCAGGGTGACATTGACGTTCGGGAGTCTCGCGGCTGCGCACAGGCCAGCCGTTCCGACCCCGGAGCCCAGATCCACCACATGCCCCTTCGTGCCGTCCGGCAAGGCGGCGGCTAGGTAGACTGCATCGAGGCCAGCCCTGTGGCGGCCCTTGCGCGGTTGGTAGACATGGACTTTCCCACCCAGGAAGGCGTCGTGCGTTGTATCCAAGGCTTGAAGACTATCGAGGTCGGGTTCGGCTGGTGTGTCAGTCATCAGGACGAGGCATTGTTTTCCGGGCGCAACTCATGCGTAAGGCCTGCGTCGACAATGAGACGTCGTGCCATGGTCATCTGATCGGCATCGACCAGAACACGCCGTGGCAGCATTCCCAAAGACCCTTCCAGAACGCTCATGTTGCCATCTGCGACAAAATGCTTGATGCCGGCCTCGTTGAGTAGTGATTCCAGAAAGGAAATCAGCACAGGATCGTTGGTTCTTACCAGTTCTTCCATTGACGCTCGCACTCTCTTCAGGGGCTGACCGGACAAATCATACAAGCAGACCTAATAAAATGCGCTCCTGAAAGCATTTCAACAGTTTGTCAACTGATTGCTCCCTTGCCGGAAGTGCATTCGCGCCATATTGTCCGCTCAACTAAACACAGGAGTGCCTTTGGTGGCCGTGGTCGCATCCTTGTCCGAAAACAAGACCCTTCAGCCCTCAGTCCAGTCGCTGGTCGATCTGGTCTCGGGCGGTATGGAGCAAGTCAACCAGATCATCTTGTCGAAGGCCGGGTCGAATGTCGATTTGATCCCGGAAATCGCCAAGCACCTGATTTCATCAGGGGGCAAGCGGTTGCGCCCGATGCTGACACTCGCCTGTGCCGACATGTTCGGCTACCGCGGCGAGGGTCATGTCACACTTGCCGCCAGCGTGGAGTTCATGCACACGGCGACACTTCTGCATGACGATGTTGTCGATGAGAGCGACATGCGCCGCGGCAAACTGGCTGCGCGCAAGGTGTGGGGCAATCAGGCCAGCGTTCTGGTCGGCGATTATCTGCTCGGACAAGCCTTCAAAATGATGGTCGATGTCGGGTCGCTGGAGGCGCTTCGCATTCTTTCAGAGGCTTCTGCAATCATTGCGGAAGGTGAAGTGCTGCAGCTCGGTGCTGCCAAGAATATTGGGACCACCGAAGCCGACTATCTGCGTGTTATCGAAGCTAAGACCGCTGCGCTGTTTGCGGCTGCTGCCGAGGTGGGGCCGGTGATCGCAGGCGAGAGCGCCGATATGAAAGCCGCAGCGCGCAGCTACGGAATGGAACTTGGCCTCGCGTTCCAGCTTGTCGATGATGCTCTGGACTATGGCGGGTCGAGTGCCGACCTTGGCAAGGACATCGGCGACGATTTCCGCGAAGGCAAGATCACACTGCCGATCGTCTTCGCGGTTGCGCGTGGTTCAGACGAAGACCGAGTGTTCTGGCGTCGTTGTCTGGAAAGCGACGGAATCGAGGATGGCGATCTGGAGCATGCGATTGAGCTGCTGCGCAAGTATGATGCTATTTCAGACACGGTCCAGCGTGCAAAAGACTATGGCGACGGCGCTTTGAAGGCTCTGGACAAGCTTCCTCAGGGTGCGCATGCGGATGCCCTGGCAGAGGCGGTTGCCTTCTGTATCTCACGGGTCAGCTGACAATCAGCGTTCAGGTCACAGAGTTCGAAGAAGCCACCCACCAGGCTGGGTGGCTTTTTTGTATGCGTGCCGCCAGAATTTCCTCTTCGCCACTTCGGCATAGAGCAAAGCAGGTGGCGCCTGAGCCGGACATTCGGCTCAAGAGTGTTTCAGGTTCGCCTGACAAGGCCGCGATCACTTTGCTGATTACAGGGCATAGACGCTCTGCCGTCGACTGCATGTCATTCCGGGTCTCTTCCAGATAGCTGATCAATGATGTCAGCGTCTCAAAGCCTTCTAGAAGGTCCGGAAGGCCAGCGTTGTCACGACTTTCCAAACCTTTGAAAATCGCGGGTGTGGAGACCGCGATGCTCGGGTTCACAAGGACAATGCCAAAATCGGGTAGTTCGGGCAGAGGCGACAGGCTTTCACCGATCCCCTTCATGCGAACTGCTGTCTGGTCCAGGCAGACAGGCACGTCTGCGCCCAGTTGAAGGGCAAGTTTTTCAAGCTCTGGTCGTGGCAGTGACAATCCCGAGATCTCTCTCGCGAGCCTCAGCGCTGCTGCTGCGTCAGCCGAACCACCACCAATGCCTGATGCAACAGGCAGGTTCTTCTCGAGGGTCAGGGCGAGTCGAGGTTCAGGTTGGCTGCAAGCGGCGGCCAGACTGCGTATGGCCTTGAGAACAAGGTTGTCGCTGTTCGGGGCGAGGCCGACGGAGAAAGGGCCGGTGATTGTCAGACTGGGCGTCTCTGCTGTTTCCGCGTAAAGCCTGTCGCCGATGGCGGGAAAGACCACAAGGGAATCCAGCAGGTGATAACCGTCGTCTCGCCGGCCGGTGATGTGAAGCGCAAGATTGACCTTTGCACGGGCAATCTCGCCCGTGCTGCCTGACATGGAGGGGGCCGTCATCGCCGTTGATCAGCCGCCGTTTTTGGTTTCTGACGCCTTGGCTTCGTCGGTCGCTGGCGTGTCGGAGAGGCCATTTGCGATCTTCTCGAGGATCTTTGGCAGCTCGTCTTCTTCAGGGTCCAGATCACGTGCGTGGTTCCACTGGAATCTGGCCTCGTTGCGACGTCCGACCTTCCAGTAGGCATCGCCGAGATGATCGTTGATGACGGGGTCCGACGGGCGGAGTTCGATCGCGCGCTCCAGCTGAACCACTGCATCTTCATACCGGCCGAGGCGATAGAAAACCCAGCCGAGGCTGTCGACGATATAGCCATCGGTCGGACGCAGCTCGACGGCCTTCTCGATCATGTCCAGAGCTTCGTCGAGCTTCAGGCCCTGATCGACCAAAGAATATCCGAGATAGTTCAGCACCAGCGGCTGGTCTTCAGACAGTTCGAGCGCTTTGCGGAAGTCGGCTTCCGAGCTTTCCCACTTGTCGAGCCGTTCCCGACAGATGCCGCGGAAATAAAACAGCAGCCAATGCTCCTGACCAACCTCGGGAATCGTGGCGAGGCCTTTGGTGTAAATTTCCTCGGCTTCCTCGAACATCTTGTGTGTTCGCAGGACATTGCCGAGCGAAATGATGGCTTCCAGCTCGGAAGGGTCTGCAGCGATAAGGGCGCCAAGATGGTCCCGGGCCTCGTCAATCTGTTCAAGGGCGTTGTAATTCAGTCCAATCTGGATTTCCGCGTCACGCTTGAGAGGCGAGTCAACCGGTACCTGCTTGAGAACGGCAATCGCGCGTTCCGGTTGGCCCATGCGCTCGAAAAGACCGCCAAGGGCGACGGCTGCAAATTCGGCGTTCGGATCAAGATGCAACGCCATCTGCAGATACGCGGTGGAGAGCTCCTCCGCGCCATCGCGACCAATTGCAGATCCGAGACCATAAAGAATTTCCGACATACCAGCTGCAGGTGTCGCGACGAGCGGCTCAAGCGGCCTATCGGCTTCAATTTCAGCCTTGGTATGGTCAAGCAGGGGATGCCCGCGCAGAAGTCGGTCGTATTCCGCAAGGATTTCAAGCGCATCGTCCTTGCGGTCGTTGGCAACGAGAATGCGCGCATAGGCATCAATCACGCGGATCGCGCCGCGGTCCTGCTTGTAGGCTTCCTCAATCTGCTCGAGTGCCTGTTCGTTACGACCGGCGGCATAGGAAATCAGGGCCTGATGGGTGGCCTTGAAGACCTCGAACCATTCGGGGCCCTTCAACGCATCGATGGCCTTAAGAGCATCGTCGGTTTGTCCCGCGCCCTGGAGCGCCCAGGCTCTTGAAATATCCATGGAAAGCTGTGCAAGGGGGCCTGCGCGGGTTGGGGCGAGGAGTGTGATCGCTTCGCCATATTGGGCGCGTGCGACAGCGTCTGCGCCGCGAGCGAGCCTGGCGAGAAAGTTCTGAACGCCGAGCCGTTCCAGCTCGGTTGCATAATTGACCGCTTCGACAATGTCGCCATTGGCGAGCTTCAGGATAAAGGTCCGTTCCAGAAGCATTTCATTGTCGGGGTCGGCGACAAGAGTTTCCTGGAAAAATGCCGCTGCGAAGGAGAAATCGTTCTCAAGCCCAGCGAGCCGTCCCGCCAGGTAGCTGCCAGAGAGTGTGATCGGCAGATCCAGTGGTGTGCCGTAATGCGGCGTTTGGTCGCCGTGAGTGTCGGCCAGTGCGTTCAGTGAAAGCGGGAGTTGCGCCGTGAAAAGCGCAATAGCTGTCGTCAGCGCTAGGCGCTTTAACCGGGACTGGTCCGGCTTTGCCCTCAGGGCAGCCTTGTTGCTTGCGCTGGTCAGTTTGGTCATGGCACCTCGCATCCGTCCGTCGCTCTATAACGACGCGGTTATTGTTTGCGTTCGACAATGGCGTCTTTAAGGCCGTGCGGCAAGTGAAAGGGGATCAAAGATCTGTTGGCTCATTTAAATCCATTTGATTGCTGCTGTTCCTTGATTCCATCAATTTTGCCCAGCTTCCCCTAGGGTCTCCGCCTAAAAAATAACTTGAGTCCTTTGAACTGCCATAGCAGGTATGTGCAGCGCACAAGGCTAGGTGCAGCGGCTGGGCGCAGCAAAACTGAATACAGGTGGAGACGACCAGATGACCAAATGGGTCTTTAATTTCGGTGATGGCAAAGCAGATGGCGCAGCCGACAAACGAAACTTGCTTGGCGGCAAGGGGGCAAACCTTGCGGAGATGAGCAACCTCGGCTTGCCGGTTCCTCCTGGATTTACGATCACTACCGAAGTCTGCACCTGGTATTACGATCACGACAATTCCTATCCGGACGATCTTCGTGCCCAGGTCGAGGCAGCGCTGGAACAGGTCGGAAGCATTACGGGCCGCCGCTTTGGCGATGAGAAGGCTCCCCTTCTTCTTTCGGTGCGCTCGGGCGCCAGGGTGTCGATGCCCGGCATGATGGACACGGTTCTCAATCTCGGTCTCAACGACGTGACGGTGAAAGCCATTGGTGAAGAGGCGGGCGACATGCGCTTTGCCTACGACAGCTACCGGCGGTTCATTCAGATGTACTCCGACGTGGTCCTAGGTGTTGATCACCACGAGTTCGAAGAGATCCTCGAAGAACACAAATCCCTCAACGACCTGATGCTCGACACCGAGATCACTGCAGACGACTGGGTTGGTATCATCGAGAAGTTCAAGACGCTCGTTGAAACAGAACTTGAGACGCCGTTCCCGCAGGATCCTCAGGTTCAGCTTTGGGGCGCGATCGGCGCTGTGTTTTCCTCCTGGATGGTGCCGCGGGCGAAGACCTATCGCCGTTTGCACGACATCCCCGCAACCTGGGGCACTGCCGTCAACGTGCAGGCGATGGTCTTTGGCAATATGGGTGAGACCTCTGCAACCGGGGTCGCCTTCACGCGCAATCCCTCTACCGGAGAGAAGGCGCTTTATGGCGAGTTTCTGGTGAATGCGCAGGGTGAGGATGTGGTCGCCGGGATCCGGACGCCACAGGATATCACCGAGAAGGCGCGTCTTGAGGCCGGGTCAACCAAACCGTCTCTCGAAAACCTCATGCCGGAGTGCTTTAACGAGTTTCAGGCGATCTGTGATCGCTTGGAAGGTCACTACCGCGACATGCAGGATCTCGAATTTACCATCGAGAAGGGCAAGCTCTGGATGCTGCAGACCCGTGCCGGCAAACGGACGGCGAAAGCGGCTCTGAAAATTGCGGTCGACATGGCTGCAGAGGATCTTCTCACAGAAGAGGAAGCGGTTCTGCGCGTTGAACCGGCGGCGCTTGACCAATTGCTGCATCCAACGATCGATCCGAAGGCAAAGCGCGATATTGTTGCGACAGGTCTACCCGCTTCGCCTGGTGCTGCCTGCGGTGCCATTGTTTTCACGTCCGATGAAGCGGAAGAAGCAAAGACCGCTGGGCGCAAGGTAATCCTCGTTCGCGTGGAGACCAGCCCGGAAGACATTCACGGCATGCATGCGGCTGAGGGCATTTTGACAAGCCGTGGCGGCATGACCTCTCACGCGGCCGTCGTGGCGCGTGGCATGGGCAAGCCCTGTGTGTCGGGAGCAGGAATGCTCCGGATCGACTATCGTACCGGCACTATCGCGGCAGGTAGTCGTATCTTGAACAAAGGCGATGTGATCACGGTCGATGGCGCGACCGGTCAGGTGCTCTTTGGTGAAGTCGACATGCTTCAGCCTGCGCTCTCGGGGGACTTCGGGACCTTGATGGGCTGGGCCGACAAGGTTCGCCGCATGAAGGTTCGCACGAACGCCGAAACACCGGCGGATGCAAAGGTTGCGCGCGAGTTTGGCGCGGAGGGGATCGGCCTTTGCCGGACCGAGCACATGTTCTTCGAAGGCGAGCGTATTGTTGCCGTGCGTGAAATGATCCTCTCCGAGACGGAAGAGGGGCGCCGTGCTGCGCTGGCCAAACTTCTGCCGATGCAGAGACAGGACTTTACAAAGCTGTTCGAAATCATGAAGGGCTTGCCTGTCACCATTCGTCTGCTCGATCCGCCGCTTCACGAGTTCCTGCCCCATAACGATTCCGATCTTGCTGACGTGGCGAAGGCAATGGGCGTCGACCCGACCAAGCTGCGTGAGAGAGCGCTGTCTCTTCACGAATTCAATCCGATGCTGGGGCATCGGGGCTGCCGCCTTCTCGTCTCCTATCCTGAGATTGCAGAAATGCAGGCCCGTGCGATTTTTGAGGCTGCGGTGGAAGCCGGCAAGGTGACCGGTGACCACGTGGTTCCGGAAATCATGGTGCCGCTGGTCGGCCTCAAGGGAGAGCTCGACCTTGTGCGTGCAAGCATTGAGCAGACCGCCGAAGCAGTTCAGAAGGAAGCCGGCGTCGAACTGACCTATCAGATCGGCACAATGGTTGAGCTGCCGCGAGCGGCGCTCCAGGGCGCGGAAATCGCCAAGTCAGCAGAGTTCTTCTCTTTCGGCACCAATGATCTGACACAGACCACTTTCGGCATCTCGAGAGATGATGCGGCGTCTTTCCTGGGAACTTATCAGGCTAAAGGATTGATCGAGCAGGATCCCTTTGTGTCTCTCGATCAGGACGGTGTTGGCGAGCTGGTGAAGATCGGCGCAGAACGAGGCCGCTCGACGCGCAGCGATATCAAGCTCGGGATCTGTGGTGAACATGGCGGCGATCCGGCGTCTATCCAGTTCTGTGAGAGCGTTGGTTTGGACTACGTGTCCTGCTCACCGTTCCGTGTTCCAATTGCGCGCCTTGCAGCGGCTCAGTCCGCCTTGAACGCCAAGGGGTGAGCCTTGCAGACCGGTGACCTGAGACGGATGGATACGGGGAGGCGGTGAAATGCTGCCTCTCCCCAGTCTGGTTGAACTCAGGCAAGCTGGAAAACGAGCGCTGTCACGGCTTCTGACACGTATCGAAACCTCGTCGTCCGATCCTGAGGTTGCGGCCTTCCTGGATGAGGCCTGCCGCTGTGAGGCCGGAATGGTCCTTGGCCTTACCGGCCCTCCCGGCGTTGGCAAATCCACATTGACGGATGCGCTTGTCCGCCAGTCTCGCGAAGCGGGGAAGCGGGTTGCCGTTTTGGCGGTCGATCCGTCCTCTCAACGGACTGGAGGAGCGCTGCTGGGGGACCGGACGCGCCTTCAAACCGATCCAGACGACCAAGAGGTCTTTGTGCGCTCGATGGCGGCTCGTGATCGCTTGGGCGGCCTTTCAGATCACGCGATCGCCGCAATCGCAATGCTGCGATCTGCCTTTGATCTGGTGATCGTGGAATCAGTCGGAATTGGTCAGTCCGAGGGTGATCTTGTCCATGCCTGTGACACGTTGGTCCTTTGCATTCAGCCAGGGTCCGGCGACAGTCTTCAGTTCATGAAGGCCGGGATCATGGAACTTCCGGACGTGGTGACAGTAACCAAAGCCGATATGGGGCCAGCTGCACGGAGAGCGGCTTCGGATGTCGTTGGCGCTTTGTCACTGGCGCAGCCCGAGAGCGATCAATGGAATGTTCCGGTGTGTGAAATTTCAGCACGATCCGGAACGGGAATTGACGATCTCATACGGGCGATCGAGCAACACAAGCTTTTTTTGAACCAGAGCGGCAGACTCTTGCGGAGACGGACGGTTCAGCATGAGCATTGGTTCAAGGATATGGTTCGAACCCGCTATGGTACTGCCGGGCTTGAAATTGTGAATTCAGATCCCAGCAGTCGATTTCTGGCGGACGCCTCCGGCGCGCCGTTCTCGAGCTATTGTGGATTTGCAAGGTCGATCGAACAGCGGTTGGTTGATGAGCCTTCAAGATAGTGCACCCAGATTGTCCTAAGCCTTGGCGAGCTTCAGCGGCAAATTTGGCTGCTGCTCTTCGTTTGCCGCCGCAGCCATGGCCCGCTTCATTGCACGGTCGTCCAGGAATTCGGCCAGGGCCTCGTCGGCGAGAGGCCGTGAGATGTAATAGCCCTGCATCCTGTGGCAGCCGTTGTCCGCAAGGAAGCCGATCTGATGCCCGGCCTCAATGCCCTCGGCGACAATGGTCATTCCAAGAGCCTGACCCAGCTGGATGATCGATGTCAAAATGGCTTCGGCCTCGAGGCTGTCATCCATGTCCGAGATGAAGTCGCGATCAATTTTCAGGGTGTCGAACGGGAATTTCCGCAGATAGCTGAGGCTTGAGTAGCCAGATCCGAAATCGTCGAGCGCAATCTTAACTCCGCGATCCTGCAGGCGCTTCATGGAGTTTAGAATGGTCATGTGTTGGCCGGCAAAGACACTTTCAGTGACCTCGATTTCCAACCTGTTCGGCGCGAGGTTGAAATCATCCAGCGTTTCCAGAATCATCTCGACGAACCGTGGATGCTTGAACTGGGTGGGAGACACGTTCACCGACACCAGAAGGTCAGGCCACCGATGAGCATCTCGGCAAGCCCGGCGCAAGATCCATTGGCCAAGATCGTTTATCAGGCCGGTTTCCTCGGCGAGCGGAATGAAACTGGAGGGAGAAATCGTTCCCATCTCAGAGTGTGTCCATCTTGCGAGTGCCTCGACAGCAATCACTTCGTTCGCGTCGGCATCGCATTGGGGCTGGTAGGCGATGTCCAGAGAGTCATTGTCAATGGCCCTGCGCAGTTCCCTGGACATCTTGTCCTTGGTCTGAACGCTCTCCTGCATGGAGTTGTCAAAGAATGACCAACGGCCGCGGCCGTTCTCCTTGGCGTCATAAAGTGCGATGTCGGCCTTGCGCAGCAGCTCACCGGGATCGGTGCCATCACGGGGCGCAAGCGCTGCCCCCATGGAAAGGCTTACGAACAATTCGTTGTTGTCTATGCGTATCGGTCGGACCATCTGATCCTGAATGCGCGCCAGGATTTGTTCGACTGACTGCTGATTGTCGCAATCGGCCAATAGCATGGCAAATTCGTCGCCGCTGATGCGTGCGATCACTCCACTTTTGGGGGCAATGGCCTTCAATCGGCCGGCGACGGCACAAATGACTTCGTCTCCGGCGGCGTGACCGAGCGTATCATTGATGTCCTTGAAGCGATCAAGGTCGATATAGACGACGGCGGAACCGATCGCTTCGTCTTGCGTTTTCCTGAGAGCCTCGCTGAGCAACGCCGAAAACTGCTCGCGGTTCGGCAGGCCCGAGAGGGAATCGTGGCTGGCAGTATGCACGGCTTGGGCCTGACTGCTTGCCAGCCGGCGCGTCGTCTGCCGGGTAAAGTCGATGACGCCGATCGTCAGCCCGACGATGGCCAGAGCGAGGATCAGCAGCACCGGAGCGACACGGCCAAGCATGTCTGTTCCTGGCTTGTTTGGCCGCCATTGCAGATTGCCGATGACAACGCCTTTGGGCGAGCGCAGCTCGGCAGTGGCGAGTCGCGGGAGCAGTCCAGCGTGTTCCGTAAATCTCAAGTCGGCAAGACCGGAAATCTTCGCGATCTTGGCAAGGGCCTCGCTATCGAGCCTGTCGAAGCTGACAAGCACGGCCGGAGGTCTGCGCACCGCTGTGATCGTATGCACTTCCTGTGTGATCGCGGCTGCACTGAAAAAGTAAACGTGAGCGCCCATGCGCACCAGACCCGTTTCCGCAAGGACACGGCCGTCATTGGTCTGGTCCTGCGTGAAGCGATAAAGGCCGGACGGCGTGCGTTGAAACGATGTAATGTAGTGGGCACGCGTTCTGGCGATTGCGGTCGAAATCTGATTCAGGATCCCTGGCGTCATCCAGTCGCGGTTCAGTTTCTCGTCATAGGTGAAAACCGGTTCGAGGGCCCTATCGACGATCAATGCACGGGAAAAACCGTAGGTGGATTTTAGCCAGTGTCCGATGTTGCTATATAGCCAGGCGTGGTCGAGTTCATCACCCACGGTGTTGAAGTAGGCTTGGTCCCAGACCACGGTGCCAACCTGTTGCCGTGCCATCTGGTCGAACTTGAGCTTCAATGCACCGTTGAGCAGCTTTCGCTGACTGTTCTCGGCACTTTCATCGGAAATCTGCGAGGACCAGATCATCAGTCCGCAGACACAGGCAACGGCGAGAACAACGACCGCGATCATCGGAATGATGATCGCATTCGCAATTTTGCCACCGGACCCTTCCGCCACCACTTTCATTCAACGCTCCCAGCTCACTTTGCGGCAGTATCCACAAGAGCTGTTAATGAATGCCGGAGAAGTCTGGTTAACAGAGAATGACAGAGAGAAATTTATCCAGAAAAAAGGTTGTCAGCGCTTGATATCTCGCGTTTTCGTTGAGTTATGTTCAAGTCTTTGTGGTTCTAGATCAATTGCAGCCCGCGAAAGCTCACCTGGCCTTCTCTGCCCACGATAATGTGATCGTGAACTTCGACGCCAAGAGGTTTTGCGATCTCGATGATCTGCTTTGTCATCTGGATATCGGCGCGTGAGGGCGTTGGGTCGCCCGATGGATGATTGTGAACGAGAATGATGGCGGTGGCAGAGAGTTCGAGGGCGCGGCGAATGACTTCGCGTGGATAGACAGGCGTATGGTCCACCGTTCCAGTCTGCTGCACCTCGTCTGCCAGGAGGCCATTGCGTTTGTCGAGGAAGAGTATTCGAAATTCCTCGACCTCAGAAAACGCCATTGCAGTGCGAATATAGTCAATCACCTTGGACCAGGATGAAAGCGGTGCACGGGTGTCGACTTCACCACGTGCAAAGCGCAGTGCCGTGGCTTGCGCGAGCTTGAGGGTATCAATGACTTTTTCCCCGACACCCTCGACTTCCTTCAGTCTCTTGCGCGGAGCCGCCAGAACGCCGGAGAAGGACCCGAACTTGCCAATGAGCGCCTTGGCAATGGGTTTGGTGTCCCGGCGTGGGATGGCTGAGAACAGGAGAAGCTCGAGTAATTCATAATCGGCAAAGCCGTTCGGGCCATGATCGCGGAAGCGCTGGCGTAATCTTTCTCTATGGCCCTCGTCGTCCGACTTCTTCGATTTGTCGGGCTTTATGGCCTTTTCTTCAAAACCGTCCGGCGTTGCCGCCATCGGCATTGGTCTCCTGCGTTTTAGTACTCCAGCGGCCTGGCCTTATTCTTTCGAAAGACCAGGCGTGTGGAGGCCGGAAGGGGAGAGGGTGAAGATCTCGCAGCCATCTTGGGTAATGCCGATGGAATGTTCGTATTGTGCTGAAAGAGAACGATCCCGTGTGACTGCGGTCCATCCATCGCCAAGGACTTTGACCTGAGGACGTCCGGTGTTGACCATCGGCTCAATGGTGAAAATCATGCCAGGCTTCAGTTCAACGCCTTCGCCCGGACGTCCGTAGTGAAGGATGTTCGGTGTGTCGTGGAAAAGCTTGCCAACGCCATGGCCGCAAAAGTCACGTACGACAGAGTAGCGGTGGCTTTCTACAAAGGTCTGGATCGCTGCGCCAATGTCGCCGGTGGTGTTGCCTGGCTTGGCCGCTTCGATCCCCAGCATCAGCGATTCATACGTAACCTCGAGCAGCCGTTCAGCTTTACGGTTGATCTGGCCAACCGGATACATGCGGCTGGAATCGCCATGCCATCCATCAAGAATGAATGTGACGTCGATGTTGACGATGTCGCCCTCGCGCAACGGCTTTTCATTCGGGATGCCGTGACAGACGACATGGTTGATCGATGTGCAGGAGGACTTGGTGTAGCCGCGGTAGTTCAGCGTCGCTGGAAGAGCACCGTGTGATTCTCCATAGGCGAAGACGAAGTCGTCGATCTCCTGGGTGGTCACGCCGGGTTTCACCATCTGTGCAAGTTCATCAAGGCAGGTGGCGGTCAACTGGCCGGCCTTTTTCATTCCGACAAAATCGTCCTGATCGTAAATGCGGACCTGACCGGTGTTTTTCAATGGGGCTTCAGCGGCGTCGATATAGGTGACCATGAACTTTCGTTGCTCTTTGTCGTGGGCCTGAGGACGCGACAGGATAGATAATCCGCCGTCAAAGCGTCCGGCCTTGAAATGGGCCTTTGCAAGATTGTTACCTTCCCAAATATCGCCTTGTGATGCGGAATGCTAGAGGTGCGGTAAAAGGCTTTTAAAAACGTGGTGAGGCGACTTGCGGTTTTCTGGGCCAAAGGGTACCCAGATGTTGAATGCGGGCGTGGCGAAATTGGTAGACGCAAGGGACTTAAAATCCCTCGGCCTTAGGCTGTACGGGTTCGAGTCCCGTCGCCCGCACCAGGCTTTCGAGAGCCGGAGATTGGCAAATGCAGCTCTTCAGTGTAGGGAAGAGCCTCGAGCGTTCCGCAAACGGCAACGCTGACGATTTGTAAATTTCAAGATGCGGGGCCCAAGACGCCCCGCCGGAACAGCGCAGCCGCCGGGAAGCATCTTTTTGATTTCACTCCGTCCAGTCCTCAATGTCCTGGGATTTCTGTATGTCGGGCTTGCCACCGCCATGCTGATTCCTGCGATCGTCGATGTCGCCGCCAAGAATGCGGATTGGCAGGCCTTCGTATTTTCGTCGCTTCTGACGGGGCTCGTGGGCATGCTTCTGTCGATTGCGGTCGGGGGATCGCTGTCGAAGGGGCTCGATACGCGCCAGACCTTCATTTTGACGACGCTTGCCTGGGCGAGCCTTCCTGCTTTTGGGGCATTGCCGTTTCTATGGCTTGGCATCGGTTATGCGGATGCGGTGTTTGAGGCTGTTTCCGGATTCACGACCACCGGCTCCACTGTCTTGAGCGGCCTCGATAACTTACCTCCGGGTTTGCTTGTCTGGCGGTCGATCATGCAGTGGATGGGCGGCGTCGGGATCATCGTTATGGCGATTGTTCTGCTGCCGTTCCTTCGGATTGGCGGAATGCAGCTGTTTCAAAGTGAAAACTCCGATCGTTCCGAGAAGATCGTCAGCCGATCGGTCGAATTGATCCGGCTGCTTGGACTGGCCTATCTTTTCCTGACGGTGCTTTGCATTGTCGCCTATCTGGCCACAGGCTTTGATCTGTTCGACGCGTTCAACCATGCGCTGACCACGATCTCGACGGGTGGCTATTCCACGCACGACCAGTCCTTTGGCTATTTTAAAAATCCGGCGTCTGGTTGGGTTGCGGTTGCCTTCATGTTGATCGGCGCGATGCCGTTCGTGCTTCTGATCCAGGCGCTGCGTGGTCAGCCGTTGGTGCTCTGGCGTGACCCGCAGGTTCGGTCCCTGGTCGGGTTTCTCGCCATCGTCTCGCTGCTGCTGACCGTGTACCTCGGGGTAAAGATGCGCTTTCCCTTCGATGAGGCGTTGCTGCGCGCGACCTTCAACGTGATCTCCATCGTTACGGGGACAGGGTATGCGCTTGGCGACTACACCGAGTGGGGCCCGCCGGTTATTGGGTTGGCGCTGCTACTGAAATTCGTTGGTGGCTGCACCGGCTCAACAACCGGCGGCATCAAGGTTTTCCGATTTCTGGTGTTTTTCGGTACGGTGCGCGCGCATTTGCGGCGCATGGTGCGTCCGAACCGGGTTATGTCGGAAGAATATGGCGGTACACGCCTGACGCAGGAATTGTCCTTCTCGGTTCTGGCGTTCCTCGTGGTCTATCTCGGCTCTGTTGGCGTGATCACGCTGGCGCTGTCCTTTTTTGATCTCGATCTTGTAACCGCTGTGTCTGCTGCGGCCACGTCGGTCGGCAACGTTGGTCCAGGACTTGGTCCGATCATCGGTCCGGCGGGGAATTTCGCACCGTTGCCGGATGGGGCAAAATGGCTTCTGTCCTTTGCAATGCTCATGGGGCGTCTCGAGCTCTTCACGGTGTTGGTGTTGCTCGACCCGGATTTCTGGTCGCGCTGATTGAAGGTTCTTGTTTCTCTTTTGTTCTCAAGCTAGACAAGGGCCATGAAATTTCCAACTCCCCTTATCAGTGGCCGCCTCATCAAGCGGTACAAGCGTTTTCTGGCTGACGTCATCCTCGACGGGGATGGTTCCGAGGTGACGGCTCACTGCGCCAATCCAGGTTCGATGCTTGGCCTGAAGGAGCCGGGCTCACGAGTTTGGCTGTCGATATCGGACAATCCCAAGCGCAAGTTGAAATACTCATGGGAGGTGATGGAGGCAGACGGTGCTCTTGTTGGTATCAACACCGCCCACCCCAATGGTCTTGTCGAAGAAGCGCTCCGGGCGGGCAAGGTGTCCGAACTGTCGGGCTTTTCCAGCCTTAGACGCGAAGTGAAATACGGCAAGAATTCCAGGATCGACATTCTTCTGGAAGGGCAGGATGGCGCGAAGACCTATGTGGAGGTCAAGAACGTGCATCTGATGCGTGAGGCCGGACTGGCGGAATTTCCCGATTCGGTCACCGCGCGTGGGGCCAAGCATCTCGCCGAGATGTCTGACATGGTCGCCGAGGGCCATCGGGCCGCAATGGTTTTTCTCGTGCAGCGGCCCGACTGCGCCAGACTGTCTCTGGCAGGGGATATTGACCCCAACTACGCGGCTGCTTTTGCAGCTGCGCGGTCTGCCGGGGTCGAAGCCTATGCCGTCGGCTGTGATGTCAGGCTCGACGGCATCGAGGTCGACAAGGTCGTCGAACTCACGGCTTGAATGGGTACCGTCATCGTCTGCTGGTTGAACTCAGCCCTGCAGGACCACGATGTTGGTGCCGTTCGGGACGCGATTGTAGAGATCGATCACATCCTGATGCATGAGGCGAACACAGCCTGAAGATACGGCCTTGCCGATCGAATAGGCCTCGGACGTGCCGTGCAGCCGGTACAGCGTGTCGCGATTGCCCTCAAAGATGTAAAGCGCGCGTGCGCCCAGAGGATTGTCCAGCGCCGGAGCCATGCCTTTGCGGTATTTCTCCAGCTCCGGCTCGCGTTCGATCATTTCCGCCGGAGGTGTCCAGGTTGGCCACTCGCGCTTGTAGGCGATACGGGCCTTGCCGCCCCAGGCAAATCCGGCCCGGCCAATGCCGACGCCATAACGCATCGCCTTGTTGTTCTCCATGGTGAGATAAAGAAAGCGGTTTGGCGTATCGACGATGATCGTGCCGGCGGGGTACTCGGAGCGGTAGTCGACGTATTGACGGTAATAGAGCGGATCGACCTTCGTCAGATCAACAGCGGGTATCGGGAAGCGCTCTTCCGGCATGGCCCTGTACATTTGCAGATATTCGGGTGCGATCCGACGGCGTGCAGGTGGCTGCGCTTCCGGCAGGCGTGGCGACTGGCGGGTGTAACTGGAACAGCCTGCGAGGGCGGCAGCGGAGGCGGTCAGACAAAAGGTTCTGCGTGTCAGGGACATTCGGTGGCCTTGGTGATACGACGGGCGTGGTGGCGGGTGCGCGATTTAGCACACTCTCAAGATGGGTAACGCGGCTGGAGCGAAGCTGTTCCATGCGTTTGATGCGTTGCGTATCAGGAAAAATAAGCCAAGAAGGTGGCAAAGGCCTCAATCCCTTGCATGCTCACGCAGGATTGAAGCCTTTTTTGATTTGTTTTGATTTTCGGTGCCGCAGAAAAGTCAGCCAGCCGTGTCTTTTGAAAGCGGTGGCTGGAACTGCCAGCCCATATCCCATGGGAAATAGATCCATGTGTCCTGGGAGACCTCGGTGATGAAAGTGTCGACCATCGGCACGCCAACCGGCTTTGCATAGACCGTCGCATAATGTGCCTTGGGCAGCATTTCACGAACAACCTTTAGCGTCTTGCCTGTGTCTACAAGATCGTCAATCACCAGTACGCCACTGCCCTGACCGTCTTCAAGATCAATCACCTTGGGATCCACGGGCTTGATGACTTTCAATTGTCCCTGATTCTCATAGTCGTGATAGGAGGCGATGCAAACGGTCTCGATCGTGCGAATCCCGAGTTCGCGGGCAACGATCCCGGCAGGCACCAGGCCGCCGCGGGTCACGCAGACAATCGCTTTCCATTCACCTTCGCTCGAAAGCCGCCAAGCCAGTGCGCGCGAGTCCCGGTGAAACATGTCCCAGGAAACGGGAAAAGCTTTGTTCTGTGCTGGGTTTTCCATGTGGGGTCCTTTTGTATTCTTCCCTTTTGAGGCGTCTTACGCCAGTGCGCCTGCAACGGCTTCGCGCACAGCGGCTGTGGCCTCTTCGAGTGTGTCTTCATCCCTTGAGCGGATGACGATCTGAGTAGTGAAACGGCCATCGTTCGTCCGTGGATAGGAACCGATCAGCGTCTCGGGGAAACGGGTCTGAATCTCGCCGACCTGATCCGCAAGCCGGCTTTCCGGAACATCTGCGTCGACATAGCGTGACAGCATCTTCCGCCCGGTTTTCAGCGTCGGCGCAATTGCATCGACCATGGCCTGCATGATCGACGGGACGCCGGCCATGACATGGACGTTCTCGATCCGGAAGCCGGGTGCCTTGGAAACCGGGTTGTCGATCAGATCGGCGCCTTCAGGGATTCGGGCCATACGCAGACGGGCGGGTGTCAGCTGGCCTGGAGGATAGTGGGCCTCAAGGATCGCCCTGGCGCGGGGATCAACATCAATCGGGACGCCGAAGGCCGCTGCAATGCTGTCAGCCGTGATGTCGTCGTGTGTCGGGCCAATGCCGCCGGATGTGAAAACATAGGTGTACCGGGCGCGCAGCTCATTGACCGCATCGACGATTTTTTCGGTGACGTCAGGGACAATGCGAACTTCGCGCAGGTCAATACCGATCGTGGTCAGATAATCGGCGAGAAAGCCGATGTTCTTGTCTTTGGTGCGGCCTGAGAGAATCTCGTCGCCAATGACGAGGAACGCTGCGCTTACCTCTTGATCTGCCTCAGCTGTCGTCATGGCCTGTCTCCCGGGAGTGATTGGACGATGCCTTTAGCCCAAGCGCGGCGCAGGCTCAAGGTTTGAGGCGTTGTTTCACGGCGAAAGGGCAAAATGGCAGCCGTTCAGGACGGCGGCGTCCAGCCATAGATCCAGTCCATGCGGGCTGAGAGACTTTCTGGAGAGTACATGCGCAGGACTGTGTCGCGCCCCAAAGCCAGCAGCCCACTCATGTGATAGATGCGTCCGTTTTCCTCGGCTGTCTTTTGGACTTTGAGCACCCGTTCGCGTCGTTGCCGTTCAAATTCACGCAGCGCATCTGCAGTTTCTGTGTTTTCAGGCGTGAGCACGTTTGCCAGCACCAGTGCGTCCTCAATGGCCATTGCTGCGCCTTGCGCGGCAAAGGGCAGCATGGCGTGGGCGGCATCACCAATCAGAACTGTCTTGCCTTGTGTCCAAGGGTATGTTGCTGACACGCCGCAAAGAGCCCATTTCAACCAGCTGTCCGGCGTTTCCAGAAGTCGTCGTGCATCTGGCGCCCACTGCGCAAAGCGATTGAGAAGCGAAATTCGATCTGCTGGTGCGGACCAATCTTGTTCATTCCAGTCTTCGGCAACGAGCGCAACGATGTTGAATGCGTTTTTCTGGCGGATGGGATAGTGGACGAGGTGGGCGTTCTTGCCGAGCCAAAGGCCCGTGTCTCGAAGAAGACTCGGATCGACCTGATCGGCGCGCAATGTGGCGCGATAGGCCGTGCGGCCACTGAATTGGGCTGTTGCATGCCCATGCAAGGTTTCGCGCACTCTCGACCAGACGCCGTCGGCGCCGACAAGGGCTTTGGCCTGCAGAGTGAGGTTGCGGCCATAGTCTGCCTGGAAGGTCACGCGAAGATTGCCAGCGTCGTCGACATGACTGCCGATGAAGCTGTGTCCAAAGCGAACTTCAACCGATGGCAACGAGCAGGCTTTGTCGTAAAGCGCTCTTTGCAGATCAGCGCGGTGGGACAGCAGGTAAGGTGCGCCATACCGGGCTGATGCCGCCGATCCCAATGGGATGCGCGCAAGTGCCTTGCCGCTTCGGGCGGATCGGATGCGGATCGACTCTGGTGCTGAAGCGGTCTTGCGTATCGCTTCCAGAACGCCGAGCTGGTCCAGGCACTTGCAGGCGTTTGGTGAAAGCTGAAGCCCTGCGCCGACTTCCGACAGGGCGTTTGCGCGTTCAAACACGACAACTCGATGGCCAGCCTGCGCGAGCGCCACGGCGGCGGCCAGGCCTCCGATGCCGGCGCCAGCGATCACGAGCGGTGCGTTCATCTGTTTCGCATGCTCATCGGCAAGCCAATCTCAACGCCAAGGATACTGGTGATGTCTGACGTCAGGCCGCTTTGGGTGTCCAGACGCAGTCGGCGGGCGACGATTCTGTCGGCTTCAAGGTCGCGTCGAACTTGTAGAGCGTCGAGCAATAAGGGCAGACGATCTCGTTTTCCTCTCCCAGATCGAGGAAAACATGGGGATGGTCGAACGGCGGATTTGCGCCAATGCACATGAATTCACGAGCGCCGATCGCGACGGAGTCGTGGCCGCTTGCGTTCTGGAAATGCGGGACGATGTGGTCCGCCATGAGTCCATTCCATTCCATCAAGGTTTGTCTTGCGTGTGACCATACTCATTTGCGCGGCACTTGTGTAGAGGCAAGACGCCGCGGTCCCCATCGCTGATAGGGCAGCAAGAGAGCCGCCAGCCTTCCATTGAGGGGGGCGGTATGGATCAGGTGAAATCTCTCCCGGCCAATCAAAGCGGGTTTCCCCGGCGCTCAATTCGACCTAATGTTGATGGAAATATTATTGCCCTTTACGTAAGAGTAAGGTTTGGGAATGCCGAAATTTGAAAAAGACGGGGTCGAAATCTCATTTCTGGATGAGGGGGAAGGCGACCCGATCCTGCTCATACATGGATTTGCGTCCAACAAGTCCATCAACTGGGAATATCCCGGCTGGGTGGATCTGCTGGTCAAGGACGGCCGCCGCGTGATTGCTCTGGACAACCGGGGGCATGGAGAAAGCTCGAAGTTCTATGATCCCGAGGCCTATGGGGCGCCGGTGATGGCAGAAGACGCTTTTCGTCTGTTGAACCATCTGGATCTGCAGTCAGTCGACGTCATGGGATATTCCATGGGTGCGCGCATTTCCGCTTTCCTCACACTCAATCATGCTGATCGGGTGAACAGGGTGATCTTTGGCGGACTTGGCTATGGAATGATTAGCGGCGTTGGGGATCCCGAGCCGATCGCTTCGGCGCTCGAAGCCGAGCGGCTGCAAGATGTGACCGACCGCACCGGGCGTGCCTTCAGGGCCTTTGCCGAGCAGACAAAGTCAGATCGATTGTCTCTGGCCGCCTGTATGCGTTCATCACGTCAGAAGATTTCCGAGGACGATATCTCTCGGATCACGCGTCCTGTGCTCGTCGCGGTTGGAACCAATGACGACATTGCCGGGTCGCCTCAACGTCTTGCAGACCTGATGCTGGATGCAAGGGTGCTTGATATCCCGGGGCGGGACCACATGGTTGCGGTCGGTGACAAGGTCTACAAGAAGGGCGTGCTCGAATTTCTTCATGGTGAAATGGAATGATTTCGCAGCGCGTCACCTTCACCGGCGCTGAGAGGAATGCGCTGGTTGGTGACCGCTACGGTGACCACGGGCGCCCCGTGGTCATGCTCCATGGGGGCGGGCAGACCCGCCACTCCTGGGATGCCGCGGCCCAGCGGATTTCCAGCCTCGGGCACGTGGTCTATTGCATCGACCAGCGCGGTCATGGTGAAAGCGTCTGGGTGTCCTCCGGGAACTATGCCTTTGTTGACTTTGCGCGCGATCTTGGTGCCGTCTGCAATGAGGTCACTGCTCAGACCGGCGAGCGACCTGTTCTGGTCGGGGCTTCCCTTGGTGGTCTGGCCGGCATTCTGGTGGAAGGAGCGATTGCACCTGGATCTCTCTCCGCCCTTGTTCTCGTTGATGTCACGCCGCGGCTTGATCTAAATGGCGTTTCAAAGATCCTGGGTTTCATGGGCGAACGTCTCGAAGACGGATTTTCGAGCGTTGAAGACGCCGCTGACGCCATAGAAGCCTATCTGCCAAACCGGTCGCGGCCGAGCGACCTTTCCGGCCTGTCCAAGAACCTTCGCCTTCACGAGGATGGCCGTTACCGCTGGCATTGGGATCCGAGGTTCATTGCCGCCAAGGATGCATCCGGTGGAGCGAAGTCTGCTCTGGTCGAAGCTGATCTCGTTGCGGCTGCGGAAAAGCTCACTTCGCCTGTTCTGTTGGTGCGAGGGCGCAATTCCGAGCTTGTCTCGGAAGCTCATGCCGCCGAGTTCAAGGAGATGGTGCCTCACTCTGAGTTTGTGGATATTCAGGGCGCAGGCCATATGGTTGCAGGAGACAAGAACGATGTCTTCGCAGACGCGGTTGAGGCGTTTTTGCTCCGCTTGTCAGAGACAGTTAGCATCTGACTGATTTTCTATTATATTTCAGTATCCTACGGTCGTTCCTGCAAACTGTCGCCTTTCTTGTGTTTCATTTGCCTTGCTGGTTAAACGTGAGTCGCGCCAATGGCTTGTGTGGTTATGTTCTGAGCCTGATTCAATTGCCGGAAAAGTTTGGCTGACGTTTCTCGAGGAAAGCGTCTCTGCCTTCCTCGAAGTCCTGGCTTGCAAAACAGATTTCGGCAGCTTTCGCCGCAAGGGTCATTGCTTCATTCTGGCAACCTGCGGCTATGGCGTTGATCGCCAGCTTTGCTGCAGATTGGGTGAGGGGCGCGTTGTTTGCCAGACCTGCGCAGAGTGCGGCAATTCGAGCGTCGAGATCTGGTTCAGGTACGGCTTCGCCGATTAGCTGAATGCGCAGAGCTTCTTCTGTGCCAATTCTCTCGGCAGTGAACAAGAGACGTTTGGCGGCTGACGGTCCGATGGCCTGGACAATGTCGCTCATTGCGTCAAGCGGATAAGCGATGCCAAGGCGTGCAGCCGGGATGCCGAACACGCTTCCAGTCGACGCAATCCTGAGATCGCAGGCCAGTGCAAGGCCAAGGCCTCCACCGAGGCAGTGGCCTCTGATCATTGCGATGGTCGGTTTTGCCGCGTGCTTCAGCGCCTTGAAAGCTGCAACATTGATGGCGTCATAAGCCTTTGCCGCAACCGCGGTCGAGCGCGTTTGTGCAAATTCCGAGATATCCGCGCCAGAGACGAAGCTTGTTTCACCTGCGCCTCTGATGACGATCACGCGAACGTTTGGATCAGCCACAAGTCTGTCGATAGCCGACGGGACTTGTTTCCACATGGCGAGCGACAGGGCGTTGCGTTTGGCGGTATTGTCGACTACCAGCCAGCCAACAGACCCGTCACGCCGGGTGGAAATGGTGCCTTGATCGCTCGCAAGGGGCGTGTTCACGATTGTGTTCTCCAGAATTTGGCTGATTGGCCAGGGCGGGGTCTTAAGGCAAAACAAACCAGCTTGGACATGCTCGGGCAAGTTTGACTTTGGAATTAGACTGAACACCCCTATCTTAGGGGAAAGAACGGACGGCTTGAAAAGGAGACAAGCCATGACGAACCTGACACCTCGGCAGAATGCTGCGCATCTGGCTTTGCATGACCCGGTTTGGCGTCAGCTCAGGGATGAGGCGGAAGCGATGGTTACGGCTGAGCCGGCCTTGTCTTCGTTTGTCTACGAGACAGTCCTGAACCATCAAACCCTTGAGGAGGCGGTTGTTCATCGCCTCGGTGACCGTCTTGGCCGAGATGTGGTCTCAGCCTCCCTGATCCGGCAGACTTATCTGGAAGCCTTGTCTTCCGAGCCCGAGCTGGCGGAGATCTTCCGCGTTGACATCGTGGCTGTCTACGACCGTGATCCCGTCTGCGACCGTTTGCTTGAGCCTGTGCTCTACTTCAAGGGATTTCATGCCCTGCAAACGCACCGGCTGGCCAATTGGCTCTGGCGGCAGGGACGCAAGGACTTTGCGCTTTATCTGCAAAGCCGAGCTTCTGAGGTTTTTCAGGTGGATATTCATCCCGCTGTACCGGTCGGTCGCGGCATCTTCATCGATCATGGAACTGGTCTTGTTGTTGGCGGAACCGCCTCCATCGGCGATGACGTTTCCATCCTGCAGGGCGTCACCCTGGGCGGGACCGGCAAGGAATGCGGTGATCGGCATCCAAAGATCGGAAATGGTGTGCTTATCGGTGCGGGAGCCAAGATCCTTGGCAACCTTCAGATCGGCCACTGCTCACGGATCGCAGCCGGTTCGGTGGTTCTCAATGAAGTCCCGCCAAACACCACCGTCGCTGGTGTTCCTGCAAGAAACGTTGGCAAGGCAGGCTGCTCAGAGCCTGCACGAACGATGAACCAGCTCCTGGCGGCTGACAATGTCATGCGTGTCGATCACGAGGGTGAGGAACACGGGGATAGCTGAATTGGGCTGTTGGCATGCTCCGGCATTGCTGTAGGGTCCGCGCTCGATAATTTCTTCACGGCCGAACAGGAGTGAAAACGTGAAACCAGATGAAATCCGCAAGCTCGAAGCCTACCTTCGCAAGAAGTTCGAATTGGAGAACATTCAGGTGAAGGCGCGTCCCCGCAAGGACGACAGTGCGGAGGTCTACATCGGCGACGAATTCATCGGCGTTATCTATCGCGACGATGAGGATGACGACGACCTGAGCTGGAACTTTCAGATGGCCATTCTCGAGTTTGACCTCGAAGAAGCCTGATCTATCTGACACGTTGCGGATCATGTCCGTTTCTAAAAGGCCCGAAACCTTCAAGGTTTCGTGCCTTTGTCGTTCTGAAGCCGGGCCGCGACGAGTTCTCACACCTTACTGGTATGAGCCCGCGTTACTGGCGAAGGGCTTCGATCAGATCATTCACGCGCCGGTCCAGACGTCCCCAGCTGGACAGCAATCCGCGTTCGAAGCGATAGGAGACGGCGAGGTTGCCGTCAGCGCTGGCAGCTCGGTGGCATACCGCGTTCTTGCCCTGGGTGGCCTTGCATCGAGCAATGAAGCCGTTCGCCCGGTTCGGCTCGAACACCACTTGATCGAGTTCCAATGCGACCGGTGATGACAGGGTGAGTACCTTGAGGCCTGCAGGACCGTCTGTTTCAGGTCCGCGTGCCAGGCGGCGATAAACCGTATCGAGCCGATCGCGCATTGTCTCTGTGCCCTGGTTTGCGGTTATGTCGACCAGGACGAGATTGGATCCGCGCATGAGATCTGCGGATGTCAGATGCTGTGCGTTGCGTGCAGCTGTCATCGCTGGCCAGATCGCTGCGAGCTCAAGGCTCGCACGCCGCTCTCTGCCATTTCCAAGTGCAATCTTTGCCATCCGGCTTCGCATCAAGCTCGCCGGGACCAGGAGGTTCTGATCGTTGACGCTGATCGCGACCTCTGTCCTGTCGGCAGTCCAGACGATCTCGCCGCGCCAGTACCCGCTCCATCTCGCACTGACATAGGCCATATAGGCGAGCGTCAGAACGATCAGTGAGCCTGTAAGGATCGTGAAGTGAAGCGGGCGAACGCCACTGGCGCGAGGTAGCTCGATCGGAATCATGTGATCAGCCAACGCGAAAATGATCCGGCGGCCCGAAACATGAGTTTGGCCTTGTATCTGTCCCGTTGAGACACGGATGTCCCGTATCGGGATGGCCAGAGTTGAGAGTTGTCTCGCATTTGTCAGGGTTACTGCCAGGTTAACGCCGATATCAAAAACGGCACGGCGTTTGCTATTGACCCTTTGAGTTTCATCAAGCAGTTTCTGCCTTCAAGGGTTAACGAAAGGTTAATAGTGTGTTGTTCGACCTCTTCGTCGCTTGCTACATAGGGTTAGCGGGATTCGTCTCTGCGGGGCTAATTGGCAGCTTTTATCAGCTTTTGACTGATCAGCCACCCCGTTTCAACATCGCGGTGGAAAGCCTTTTCGGTGCCATTGCAGTTGTCACAGTTTGCCTTCTTGCAGGGCCATTCATCATCATGCGCAATGCGATCAGAGGACGGCGAGTCGAAGGACGTCCGCTTGGCTGGCTGGTTGCATCTTCAACGATAGCAGGCATGTGGAGCCTGTGTTCCGGGCTGTTTGTGACCCATTTTGCGTTGGGACTGGCAGGCTACATCTGATTTCGGCTGGGGGGAGGAAATATGGCTGTTTACGAGTTGGAAGGCACTGTGCCGAGTTTCGGCAATGCTGAACGCTGCTGGGTTGCGCCTGACGCCTGTGTGATTGGCCGAGTGAGGCTCGATGAGGATGCCAGTGTCTGGTTCGGAGCAGTCATTCGCGGTGACAACGAGCTTATCCATATTGGTGCGCGCTCGAATGTCCAGGATGGCTGTGTCCTTCATTCCGACATGGGCTACCCGCTGACCATCGGTGCGGATTGCACGATTGGCCACAAGGCTATCCTTCACGGCTGTACCATCGGCTCCAACTCTCTCATCGGGATGGGCGCGACCGTGCTCAACGGCGCGGTGATCGGTTCAAATTGTATTGTCGGTGCAAACGCACTCATTCCGGAAGGCAAGGAAATTCCGGACAACTCCCTCGTCGTTGGCATGCCGGGAAGAGTGGTGCGGCAACTGGATGAGGCGGCCGTCAAATCCATCACCAAATCAGCCGATGGGTATGTTCGAAACTGGAACCGCTTCAAGGCCGGGCTTAAGCCGCTCTAGCCGTATTTCCATGCCACCGCTGCGATCGAAAAAAGCGGGAGCCGGCCTGCGGGGGCTGGCCGACTCCCTGGATCCGGTCGTGGTAGGGATGGGGAGGGTGGGGACGCGACCGGATCTTCCCTTTTTGCCTTCACAGAGGCAAATCCCTTTCAGTGTTTAGTTGCCGACGCTGCCAACGGTAGTCACACGGGTGTCGGAAATGCCGGTCCACTTCGCAGGCTCGCGGGTCGACTGACGCTTGATGTAGCGATAGGGCGTTGAGTACCAGGGCAGAACGGCCTCGATCTGGTTGTCGAGGATCATGTCTCCCTGATCCGTCCTGACGGTCAGGACCGCGTGGCCGGCGTTTTTCACATCCTTTGCGACGGTAATGAGAAGGGCGCTTTTGGGCCAGCCCGCGGCCAGAAGCGCTCGCTGCTTCTCAAGCACGTATTCCTCGCAATCACCGGCTCCACCGCGTGGATAGGTCCAGTATTCCAGTTTGCCGAAGAGCTTTTCATCGGTGACCGGTCGGATCTGCCGATTGATGCGAGTGTTCAAATCAATCAGCTCGTTCCAGCGCTCCTCCGTGAGCTTGACCACAACGGGTGAGTTGTCACGCCCCTTGCAAGCGCTCCTGTTTTCCTCGCAGAACTGGATGTGGCCCACAGGCGCTTTCACCGATTTTCCCATGGCCATAAAGCGGGCGGGTGCAGCGTAGCTGCCGGATGCCCAGGACATGCTGGAAAGTGCGAGAACAGTAATTGCGAAAGTTGAATTGCGTAATTTCATCGTATTGCCCTCCCCAAGGCTGACAAAACGATGACATATGCTTTTTTATTGCGCGATAATCACACAAGTAAAAATATAGATGCACTTGAGTTTTATTTTATTTTGTTTTTAATTTATTTTAATTTTACTTTAACTAAAACTTGAAGGGTATTTGTTTCAAATTTTATGGAAGTGACTAAAGTTGTTGAATTCATACAGGAATTTGATTTTCCAGGAGCGTGGGTTGTTCTGTCCCAGATGAGCCTTGGCGAGAGTTGGAAAGCCAAATATGACGCAGCGGTAAATGTTTCCGGGCGAGAAAAAAATACAAAAAAATTGCCGCGCTAACGACGCAGCCGCCGACGCTGGTTGAATGCTTGATAGATTTGACAGTGGGTGTCTGTTGTGAGGCGGTGCGCGGCCGCAATCGTCATGCGCAAAGGCTTCCATGCGCGGTCTTCATGTTGTGCTGACAAGTGCTGGTCGAGCCTATGAGCGCACGTGATGCCTGGTGTCAGACATTGCTGGCCGCAGGGCAATCCGATTGGACGCAAAAGCCCCGTAAGGCAGTGGCTGCCTTCGCACTGCCTTTTATCCGCGCTTACTGCACTGGTGGTATGTCAGGATGTGGTTTCACCGGTGATATGGTGTTCCAGAAGCTCGCGGTTCTGGATGGCCGCGAATTCAACAGCTATGCCGCCTTCAATCTGGCGCACGACGCGCGCGCGCATCTTGCCCAGGGCAATGCTATCACCCATTTCCGGAACGACATCGGTGGCGAGGGCGGCGCCTGACAGGGACACGTCGACGATCCGGCAGACGTGTTCCGAGCCATCTGGCAAGACGATCTTTGTGATCGGATTCTTCGGGACGAAGCGGTCGTGACGACGGTCTTCTGGGAGATTGAGCTCATCGCGGTTGGCGAGCCAGGTCAGGATGTTGGCAATCTTGTCGCGTTTGCGTGGCGTGTTTCGAAGTTCAATAGCGAAACCGCCGTCAATCAGGCGAGAGATTTTGCCTTCAACGCGGCTCAGGTGATCGAGGTAGGCAACAACACGTTCGCCCACCTGGCCCGAAACCGGGGTAATCATCGCAAGCCCGCCGGGGGACATGTCGACAACCTGACAGGGGTACTCGCGGCGATCTTCCAGCATGAAACGGCCAAGTATATTGACAGCGACACGCTGATGCCGCCGTCGATCTGCAGCTTGAAGCGGTTTGCTTCCTTCAATCTCTGTCGCTAAGCCGGCATTCATGCCCGATCATCCATCGTTCCGCATGTGAGACTCCCTGGTCCCAGATCGACGTATTTTAGAGGATGCAGTGTTAATGATCGGTAATGCTGCCAAGTGTGCTGATCAGGATTTCCCACCTTCATAGACAGTCAGATGTCCCACGCGCCGTTCTGCCCCCTGCGGCATTGGCGCCATCGCACCGGCCGGCATGGACATCGCTTCAGCGGTGAAGCGTGGCAGGATCGGATTGACGCCGGTGGTTTGGCCTTCTGTGCGGTTCATGAAATAGGGCCGTTCGTCCGGCCATACGAGGCGCAGGCTGGTGACTGACTGTTTCATGATCGGGTGAAGACCCAGCCAGTAGGGGCGTTCCATCGGCGTGCAGCTGCCAAGGATGCGAATGCGACCTTCGCCCGGCACATTCAGCGGCAGAAGCAGCATTTCCATGTGCAGTTGGTGCTCGTGTTCCGTATGGCCGGCAATGCCGACAACAGCTGCTGCAGCGTCCTCAGTAATCGCGGCAAGCAGACTGGACATGGCTTCGCGATCTTTTTCGCCCCAACCACGCAGGAAATTGCGTCCTTTCAGTTCGCGGCAATGAGCCGAGCAAAGGCGCGTGCCCGCAAGGCGGTATCTGGCGGTTTGTGCATCCGTGACTTCCAGAATGAAGGTGTCGCCAAGAAGGGCGCGAATGCTGCCGGGGTCGATTTCGCTCCGGTTCGGTGCCGGGCGTATGCCGCGCAGATCGTCCCAGTAGCTGTAGAGTGTCTGAGTTACGCCGTTTTTCATCTGGAACGCCTCTTCTTCTGCTTGGAGATCGGTGTCAGTTGGCAGGGGAGTTCTCTCTCCTGTCCAAAATCGGGACACTGATCTTCCAGTTGTCTTTCGTGGCCTTAACTAAGCAGAGGGCATGCCAACCCTTGGAAATGAGCCGAAAGCGACTTCGAAACGATGCGTTAGGGTTAACCGGGTGAACCGCTTGCAAAGGCTTCCAGGGGATGTGCAAGTTAAGGAAATGTTAAGCAGATAGCCGCTTCTGCGGTATCAGGCCCAACCGAGCGGTCGGGCAGGGCGGCAACCAAATTTTTGAAATGGGGCGCGTGGGGACGCGACCTGATGCGCTCGCTGCCCACAAGGCAGCGGGCGTATCTGTTTCAAGACGGCACTTGTGAGACAGATGGCCCATGAATGGGACGTTGGGTTGCCTCGATCAGCCCTTGTTGTTTTTGAACAAGCAATGCGAAAGAAACGGGTCGGCGAGACACTCTTGCCTTATTAAGCCTGTTTACAAGGAATGGCTTGTCAGGACGCGTCAGCGACGTACATCAGGCAGGAAAGTATTTCGAGGAGTTCTGATGAACCAGCATTTTCCCAATCCCGGTCGTCCGGTCGATCAGCCTGCCTTCAACCTGCCATCTGTGGTGTTCTGGCTGGGCGCTGTCATGATCGGCATCCACATTCTCCGGGTTTTGGTGTTGCCGGACAGCTGGAACTCGCAGATTTTGCTGTATTTTGCCTTTTGGCCAGTGCGCTATGATCCTGAGTTGCTTGCGAGCGGCATGGCTCCGGGCGGACTTGCCGCTGATATCTGGGCCTTTGTCACCTATGGCCTGCTCCATGGTGGTGCGGCCCATATTGTTTTCAATTTGCTTTGGATGGCGATCTTCGGAAGCGCGGTCGCACGTCGGTTCGGAACATGGCGTTTTCTGGTGCTTTCGGCGCTTTGCGCCATGGCCGGGGCGGCGACGCATCTCCTGTTTCATTATGGCGAATCCACACCGATGATCGGCGCTTCTGCCGCGGTCTCGGGGCATATGGCAGCAGCTCTGAGATTTGTATTCGAGCTGGGTGGTCCACTTGGAGCGTTCCGCAGACAGGACCTTGGGGCTTACCGGATGCCTGCGGTCAGCCTGCGCGATACCCTCGCCAACCGTCAGGTTTTGGGGTTCATGGCCGTCTGGTTCGGACTGAACATCCTGTTCGGGATCATGAGTACCCCGGTTACCGGCGGGTCCGCATCGATTGCCTGGGAAGCGCATATTGGCGGTTTTCTGATGGGCCTCCTGCTGTTCCCCTTGTTTGACCCTGTGCCACGCCGACTGCGCTAACGCAGCGGCAAGGATCTGTTTGCGTCAGCGTGAATTTTTGTCATGATGAGAGGCCGGACGGGTGATGGCGCGTCCGGCAACGCCATGGGAGGACATCGCTGATGACGGTTGCTGCAATCTTGAACGGAAAAGGGCGGGACGTGATCGCCGAAAAAAGCGGCACGCTGCTTTCGGTGATCTGCAAGGTTCTGGCTGAAAAGGGGATCGGCGCGATCCTGGTGACCGATGACGAAAGCCGAATCGAAGGCATTATTTCCGAGCGCGACGTGGTGAAGGCGGTCGGACGTCAGGGGGCAGGTGCACTGGATTTGCCGGTTGGAGACGTGATGACCCGCTCGGTGGTCACTTGCGTGGACAATGACAGCATCAACGACGTGATGACCAAAATGAGCCAGGGGCGCTTCCGGCATGTGCCGGTCGTCAAGGATGGAAAGGTCGCAGGCCTTATTTCCATCGGGGATGTGGTCAAATACCGGATCGCCCAGGTTGAGCAGGAAGCTGAGCACATGCGCAGCTACATCACGACTGCCTAGATATAAAAACAGCGGCAGGATTCCTGCCGCTGTCGACGCGAAATCGCATGCCCTACTGAACGATAGTCTCACTCAAAGGGATGCTGGGGCCTATTTGTTGCCGTAGACGTCCTTGGGGTCATAGACGCGGTCTGTTTCGGTGCGTATCAATTCGACACGGCCGTCGTCTTGCTTGACGATCTTTCGGAAAAAACAGGAGCGAAAGCCCACGTGGCATGTTGCTCCGTTGCCTTCGACAGATACTCTGAGCCAGATCGCGTCCTGATCGCAATCGGTCCGGATCTCCTGAACCTTCTGAACCTGGCCGGAGGTTCCGCCCTTTTTCCAGTATTCTTGCCGTGAGCGGCTCCAGTACCAGGCGTCGCCGGTATCGATGGTGCGCTTCAGGGCCTCGGCATTCATGTAGCCGACCATCAACACTTCGCCGCTTTCAAAGTCTGTCACGACCGCTGCGATCAGGCCGTCGCTGTCGAATTTTGGCTGAAGGCTGGTGCCGGTCTCTATCTCGGATTTGTCGCCGCGTTCGGCGAAAAGGGGACTCGTCGTCATTGTCATCCTACCCTATTGGCAGGATGTCAAAGACCCCCGCCGCGTACCAGGGACATGAATTTGGCCTGTTCGGCCGCCTCGTCCTGGAAAATGCCGGTAAATTGCGTGGTAATCGTCGAAACACCGGGCTTCTGCACGCCGCGCATTGTCATGCACTGATGCTCGGCTTCCAGCATTACGGCGAGCCCGCGAGGTGCGAGCTGGTCGTCAATGGCCGATGTAATCTGCGCCGTCAAGTTTTCCTGGGTCTGCAGGCGCTTGGCGTAGATGTCGACAACGCGAGCCAGTTTCGACAGACCGACAACCCCTTCGGCGGGATAATAGGCGATGTGGGCGGTTCCAACGAAGGGAAGCATGTGGTGTTCGCAGTGCGAATGGAAGGGGATGCCACGTACCATCACAATGTCCTGATAGCCGCCAACGTCGTCAAAGGTCCTCTTGAGATGCTCGGTCGGATCCTCGAAATAGCCACCAAAGATCTGACCGTATGCCTTGGTTACGCGTTTGGGCGTATCCAGAAGACCTTCCCGATCCGGATCGTCTCCGGCCCAAGCCAGGAGCGTTCTCACTGCAGCTTCGGCTTCTTCACGGCTTGGGCGTTCCAAATCGTCCTGCGATTTGCGCTCCAGCTTTTTGCCGACTGTTTTCAGAACAGCGTCCATCGTGACCCTCGTTGCCTTGTCGTGACTGCCTGCCATACATGACGCTCCTTCCAGCGCCGCATGATAACGGTGCCTCTACGAACCATCCTATCCGGCAGATCAGGATGCATGGGTAAATGCATCGATCTTTTTGTTGTGGCGCCTGATCTTGGCAGAAATTAGCCTGCGACGTCCAAGCCCCTTGCAGAAATCATCTTGCGACTGATCTATATAGGTAAAAGGAGCTGTGCTGCAATGAAGCCCGGATCACGAAGAGGCGAGAATGCTCGACGATATCTACAACGCGAAGATCCTTGAATTCGCTGGAAATATTCCACGGCTGGGGCGTCTGGATACCCCGCAGGCCACAGCCAAGGCACATTCACGGCTCTGCGGATCCACCGTTGTGGTTGATCTGAATGTTGCAGACGGCAAGGTCTGTGACTTCGCCCATGACGTCAAAGCCTGCGCCCTCGGTCAGGCCTCTGCCTCCATCATGGCGCAACATGTGATCGGTGCGTCTACGAGCGAACTTCGAGAGCTGCGCGAAACCATGCGGGCGATGCTTAAGGATAACGGTCCCGCGCCTGAAGGCCGTTTTGAGGACCTGAAATTTCTCGAGCCGGTGCGTGAGTACAAGGCCCGTCATGCTTCGACGCTTCTCACGTTTGATGCAGTGGTCGATGCGCTTGACCAGATCGAACACGGTTCGGGCGAACAGCAGAGGGCAGATGGCGCAACTGTCTGACATTCTTTTGGGGGCGTAGGTTTCGTGTGTTCTGAGAAGGGGCATTGCTGCTCTGACGAGGCTGGACAGGGCTCACCCTCGCTTCCGGCGCGCTTCGGGCTGCTCCTGATCTGGATCTATCGCCATTCGCTCTCGCTCGTCATGGGGCGGGGATGTCGATATGCGCCAACGTGCTCCGACTATACTGGAGATGCAATTCGTCGCTTTGGCCTTTGGGCTGGCGGGTGGGTTGGTCTTGCACGCATTCTACGCTGCAACCCCTGGGGGGCGTCCGGCTATGACCCGGTGCCGGACCAGCTTCCCGAAAGCGCCCGTTGGTATCTGCCTTGGCGTTATGGCCGGTGGGGCGGCGATCATATGGAAGACAGCAGTCGCCTCTCCTAGTTAGGCATGGGAAGCGTGACCTTTAAGTAATGGCGACTGGTGCCTTTGGTGCGGCCTAATGGCCCGACAAGGTTGCCTCTCTTGCTCAAAACCCTTATGTGGGGCGCACTTGAAAACACCAATGCTTACCTGCCTTGTCTGCAGGAGTGAGCCGGAGACATGAATATGATTCACCTGACTTTCCCCGATAATTCCGTTCGCGATTATGACGATGGCACCACTGGCGCCGATGTGGCTGCCGGTATTTCCAAGTCATTGGCCAAAAAAGCCGTCGCGATTGCCCTGGATGGGGAACTCAAGGACCTCTCCGATCCGATTTCCGCTGACGCCAAGATCGAGATCGTAACCCGAGACGACCCGCGTGCGCTGGAACTGATCCGACACGATGCGGCTCACGTGATGGCCGAAGCTGTTCAGGCCCTATGGCCAGGAACGCAAGTGACCATCGGACCGGTCATCGAGAATGGGTTTTATTACGACTTCAAGCGCGTTCATCCGGACACGAAAGAAGATTGGCCTTTCACCCCCGAGGACCTTCCGGTCATCGAAAAGAAGATGCGCGAGATCATCGGCCGTGGGGATGCCTTTTCCAAGGAAATCTGGAGCCGCGATGAGGCCAAGGCCTACTTTGCAGAGAAGGGCGAGGACTACAAGGTCGAGCTGATTGACGCGATCCCGGACAATCAGAGCCTGAAGATCTACAAGCAGGGCGATTGGCTCGATCTGTGCCGCGGTCCGCATATGGCCAATACCCGTCAGATCGGCAATGACTTCAAATTGATGAAGGTGGCCGGCGCTTACTGGCGCGGAGACAGCAACAACGAGATGCTGACGCGCATCTACGGCACTGCCTGGTCCTCTGAAAAAGAGCTGAAGGGCTATCTCCACATGCTGGAGGAAGCCGAGAAGCGCGATCACCGTAAACTCGGCCGCGAGATGGATCTGTTCCATTTCCAGGAAGAGGGGCCGGGCGTCGTCTTTTGGCATTCCAAGGGCTGGAGCCTTTTTCAGAGCCTTGTTTCCTACATGCGTCGCCGGCTTGCCGACGACTATCAGGAGGTCAACGCGCCGCAGGTGTTGGACACCTCGCTTTGGGAAACGTCAGGTCACTGGGGCTGGTACAAGGAGAACATGTTCTCGGTGCAGTGTGCCGACACGGAAGCAGAAGACACACGTGTCTTCGCGCTGAAGCCAATGAACTGTCCGGGCCACGTCCAGATCTTCAAGCATGGCCTTAAGAGTTATCGCGACCTGCCTCTGCGGATGGCGGAATTCGGTGTTGTTCATCGTTATGAACCGTCAGGCGCCATGCATGGTCTGATGCGCGTGCGCGGATTCACGCAGGATGATGCACATGTCTTCTGCACTGAAGAGCAGATGGCTGAAGAATGCCTAAAGATCAACGAGCTGATCCTGTCGGTCTACAAGGACTTCGGTTTTGACGAAGTTGTGGTCAAGCTTTCCACGCGACCTGAAAAACGTGTTGGCTCGGATGAAATCTGGGATCACGCCGAAACGGTCATGACCAACGTTTTGAAAACCATCGAGGAGCAGTCCGATGGTCGGGTCAAGACAGACATCCTGCCGGGTGAGGGCGCTTTCTACGGTCCGAAGTTCGAATACACCTTGAAAGACGCCATCGGCCGTGAATGGCAGTGCGGCACGACGCAGGTCGACTTCAATCTGCCGGAACGGTTCGGCGCTTTCTATGTGGACAGTGACGGCGAAAAGAAAACGCCGGTGATGATCCACCGCGCGATCTGCGGATCCATGGAACGGTTCCTTGGCATTTTGATCGAGAACTTTGCCGGACATTTCCCGCTTTGGATGGCGCCGTTGCAGGTGGTGGTCGCGACGATCACGTCCGAAGCTGATGATTATGGCCGTGAAGTTGCCGCCGAGCTCAAGAAGGCGGGCCTCAGCGTCGAAACGGACTTCCGCAATGAGAAGATCAACTACAAAGTCCGTGAACACTCCCTTGCGAAGGTTCCAGCGATCGTGGTTTGCGGCAGGCGTGAAGCGGAAGAGCGGACTGTGAATATCCGTCGATTGGGGTCCAAAGATCAGACGGCGATGTCTTTGGAAGAAGCTGTCGCGGCGTTCAAGTCCGAGGCCGTTTCGCCCGATCTTAAGTGAATTGTGATGATAATTGCGAAAAGCCGCGGGATTTCCTGCGGCTTTTCTTTTGCTCAGTCTATGCTGTCACGAAACCGCAATAGATAACCGGCTATCGGTTCGGAATCTTTTTATGCAGCGTTCGAGAGAATTGGATTCGTAATGGACTACGCTGAATTCAGCTATGCCAATCCAGATCACCCCCCGTTGAAGCGGTGGCTCATCCGTTCTATCGAGGGTCTCTCGGGCCGTCGTCAGATCCTCAATCTCTACGAGATCTGGAAAGCCTCGACCGTCGGGACGTCGCCGCAGATCTGGAGTGACCTGCTCGGGCTTATCAATCTGAATGTTTCTGTCGCTCACGGCGAGTGGCCGCCGAAGGCCTTGCCAGAAGGGCCGCTGGTCCTGATTGCAAATCACCCCTACGGCATTGGCGACGGCCTCGCGATCCTGTCGCTGGCGGAACAGCTGGGACGACCTTTCAAGATCCTGATCAACAATGAATTGCTGAAGGTTCCCGAAGTCCGGCCATTTTCCTTGCCGGTCGACTTCGAAGAAACAAAGCAAGCGCTCAAAACCAACATGGAGACGCGCAAGGAAGCGTTGCGATTGCTTGGTGAAGGCACGACAATCATTGTGTTTCCCGGCGGAGGGGTGGCCACAGCGCCAAAGCCATTCGGCCGGGCAGAAGAGCTACCCTGGAAGACCTTCACCGCAAAAATGATCCGCTCCTCGCGGGCGACCGTGTTGCCACTTTATTTCGATGGCCAGAACTCATGGCTCTTTCATCTGGTTTCGCGATTTTCACTGACATTGCGTTTGGCGCTTTATGTGCGTGAGTTCCGGCGAACCCTTGGCACGGCGATTACGGCACGTGCAGGCGCCCCCATTCCGTTCGAGACGCTATCGGGATTTCGCGACCAGAAAGAGATCATGGATTTCCTCCAGGATCAGGTCATGCAACTGGGGAACCCGGACCGCCCGATTTCCTGATCGGTCTTTTCGAGTTTGCTGTCATTGTCGCCAAATGCTGGAAAGGGCGATGCGCTAAATCGAAGTGGCTGCTGGTATCCGGGTTTTCGCCGAGTGGCGTCAGTTCGACAGCTGTGACTTGCTGTTTGCCGTGACAACTTCGACTTCGCGGTTCTCGCCCGACGAGACCGAGAAGTTGCTGCGAAACGTCTCGCCATTGTTGCGGGCGATGACTTCATACTCTCCGGCCGCCAGAACGAAGTCAGGGAAGGCGCCATTGGCTTCAACGACCATGTCGCCACCAGGACTGAGGACCGACCAAGATGTGTTTGCGATGGCTTCGCCGCCGGGGGCGTTGACCAGCTTCAAGGTGATGTCGGCGGCCTTGTGATAGATCGTCGCCTCGGTCAACTTACCGGGAATGACCTGAATGTCTGCGCGCACCACTGCGTTGACGGCGCCGTAACGGCTGACGACATGATACGTGTCGGAATTGAGACGAATGATCTTGCCGGAGTGAACGTCGCTGGCAATGAGATTGCGTTCGCCGCGTTCGTTGAACTCCATGCCATAGATGTCAAAGGTGATCGGACCGTCGGCCAATGCCACATCATCACTCAGGGCAGCGTCAAGTTTGATGCCGCCTGCGTTCAAGATGACCATCTTGGATTTTACATCGCGGCCCATGACAATGCGATTGGTCGCCGTGGCGTGGCCGTAAGCCGTGTGAATGAGATAAGCGCCTGGGTCGAGCCTGAATTCCGCATCGCCGCCTTGGGCTGTTGCCACCAATTCAAGACGGCCCTCGTCATTCGTCGTTTCGCTGTAGATGCGCCAGATCAGGCCGTTGTTCAGGGGCTCGCTGTCGCGGGTCAGCTTTGCCATCAGGTAAAGCGCGCCTTCCTCCGCCGCAGAGCCGCTTCCCGACAAGTTGCGCGTAGAGGGCGCATAGGGCACAAGCGTGTCGGAGAACAGAGGCTCAGGTGCGCGGTCCAGCAGGTTTTCGATTGCCTTTTCCGGCTCCGATACGACCGCGTTCGGGTCAGGTTTGGGAGCCGGCGGCATGGGAGCCGCCTCGGTCACGGATTGCGCCCAGGCCAGGCCCACAGGTTGCGTTGCGAGCAAAAGGATTGCCAGAAGGCGGAAAATGATATGTGCCGGACTTCTCACGCCGCTTAGCGAGCCTCTTGTGGTTTCAACCATCGTTCCGAATGAATGCAAATATCAGCAATAGCATGGCAGAGCCATACCCTGCACCCGTCTTGTGTGCCGGAAAACCGGACAAATTCAAGTCTTAAACTGGAAAGTTGACAACTGCGGTCAATGAATTAGGTGAAAGGCACGTCGTTCTCAATTCCTCAAGACAGGCAGCTCTGCGATGTCAACATATTCGCCCCGGCGCCAGGAAGCTCTGGACTTTCTGCTGACCCGTCGTTCGCACCCCTGCGTGACCATGACTGAGCCGGGCCCTGGCGAGGCCGATCTTCGCGATATACTGACTGCTGCGGCTCGTGTGCCCGACCATGGCAAGCTCGCACCATGGCGGTTTGTTATCTACCGCAATTCTCAGCGCGAAATCATCGGACGAAAGCTGCTTGAGATTTGCGAAGCGGAGAATGGTCCGCTCGAAGGGGCACGCAAGGAACAGGAACTCATTCGCTTTAGCCGTGCGCCGCTGGTCATCGGTGTGATCAGCACTGCTGCGATCCACCCGAAGATCCCGGTCTGGGAACAGGAGCTTTCCGCCGGTGCGGTTTGCATGAACCTGGTGAGTGCGGCCAGTGCAGCGGGCTACGCTTCGCAATGGCTGAGCGAATGGTATTGCTTTCACGAGACGGCAGCCCGGTATCTGGGCTGCGGCGAAGACGAGCGCTTCGCCGGTTTCATCCACATCGGTACCCCGACACAGGCGCCATTTGAGCGCCCCCGTCCGGATCTAGCCGATATCTGCACTGACTGGTCGGAGACCTGACGCCCAATGTACTACGAAACATCCAAGAACGATCACGGCTTGCCTCACAACCCCTTCAAGGCGATCGTTGCGCCGCGTCCAATCGGTTGGATCTCCACGATCGACAAGGAAGGGCGTCCAAACCTGGCTCCCTACAGTTTTTTCAATGGCATCGGTGATACTCCGCCCATGGTGATGTTCGCGTCGACCGGGTTCAAGGATTCTGCGGCCAACATCGCAGAGACAGATGAGTTCGTTTGTAACATGGCGAGTTATGACCTGCGCGATGCCATGAACATCTCTTCCGCACCGCTTGAGCATGGTGTTTCCGAGTTCGAGCGCGCGGGCCTCGAGATGGCCCCGTCCAAGCTGGTGAAGGCGCCACGCGTCGCTGCGGCCTATACCGCTCTTGAATGCAAGCACCTGAAGACGGTGCGCATGCAGGATCTGGAAGGCAAGGATACCCAGTCGTGGGTGACCTTCGGACAAGTCGTTGCGGTGCATATTGATGACAGTGTTTTGGTCGACGGCTTGTTGGACCTGACCAAGGTGCGCCCGTTGGCCCGTCTGGGATACAAGGACTATTCCGTCGTCGACGAGCTTTTCCAGATGAGCCGTCCTGCAGTCTAAAGGGACAAGTTCCTACTGGCCTGAGACGTAAAGGCCGGCGTGCAATCCACGCCGGCTTTTTTGTTTTTTCTCTAGAAGACCTCGGGTCGAGGCTTGCTACGGCTCGAAATGTCCGGTTGCCACTTGCTCATGACACTGACTGTAGATCCACTGTGTTAAGGTTTTGTTAACCTTCCGGGCGCGAAATTAAGAAATTGGTAATCGTTTTATCGGGGAGATTGTTTCATGCTCGTAGCTGACACTGCCTCGATCGCGTCTCGGATCGAGCAAGCATTTCAATCAGCAAGCACCTCTACAGGTACGTCCTTCGACTACCTGGTCAAGACGGCTGCCCGCGAATCATCCTTCAATCCGACAGCCAAAGCCGCGACGTCCAGTGCCACCGGGCTCTTTCAATTTATTGAATCCACATGGCTGGAAACAATGAAAGAGGCCGGCCCCAAACATGGCCTCGAAAAATATTCGGACCAGATTCAACGAACCAGCAGCGGCAAATATCGCGTGTCGGATCCTGCTGTGCGTCAGGAAATTCTGGACCTTCGCAAGGACCCTGACATCGCATCGATGATGGCCGGCGCGCTTACCCAGAAAAACGCAGCCCATCTTAGTCGCAAACTTGGACGTCAGCCGAGTGAAGGTGAACTCTACATGGCTCACTTCCTGGGCGCAGGCGGTGCCAACCGTTTGATCCGTGCGTCGGAAGACAGTGCCGAGTTGCGGGCCGACAAGTTGTTTCCTTCCCAGGCGCGGGCGAACAAATCGATTTTCTACCACTCAAACGGTGAAGCTCGGACGACTTCGGAGGTTTATGACGTCATCACAAGCAAGCACAGCAATGTCACGATGATTGCAAGTGCTAAGCAGTCCGGTGGTCGAGCTCCCTCGTTGAACGATGTTGCGGCCTTGCCGAACCAGAAGCCCGGAGCCGGGAATGATGGCCTTGAGGGTGGAGAGGATCTTGCGACGCAGCGCGTGATCAATGCCTTCCGGGCCACTGAAACGGCAGATCCGTTCGAAGCCTTGTTCCGAACGGGGAATGCTTTTGATGAAAAGCCCCTGGGATCCAGATTTGCTTCGGCCTTTACCGCGGTTGAACAGGCCAGTGCATTCTCAGCTCTTGGTGCGTCAGATGCCAAGGTTGCTGCTCAGCAATTTGCCTCACTGGGCTATGAAGGACCGTTGGATCTGACACGTTTTCTGTCCTACCGGGAAGACCGGGAACAAAACGACCTTCTGCCGCCGGCCTGAGTGGGCCGACAATCAGCTCCCCTCGTTGCGTCGTCATTTTTATGGTGAACCGAACGTTAAGTCTTTGATGCCAGCATGGGATCAAAGACTTAGGGCTGTAAGTGCGTCATCATGATCATTCACGATTTTCTAAACTGGGTTGAGACTGCGCCGGATGGACCGCGAGCGGAGGCTGCGGGCGCGCTTGCGCGCGCCTGGCTTTACTCCGCGATGGATGATGAAAGCCGCAAGGGCGCATCTGCGGCGCTGACTGTTCTCCTCGATGACCCTTGTATCGATGTGCGCATGGCAATTGCGCACAATCTATGTCGTAGTTCAGATGCCCCACGGCATATCCTTCTGTCCCTGGCTGGCGACAGACAGGAGGTTGCCAGCGTCGTTTTGGGGGCGTCTCCGCTCTTTTCTGATGCCGACCTGATCGATGTTCTGGCGAACCCGCAAGAGGAGCTGCAACAGGTTGTTGCGAACCGCAGTGACTTGTCCGCTGGGGTATGTGCTGCGCTTGCGGAAATTGGAACTGAAGCTGCCTGCCGGGCACTGCTGTCAAACAGCTCCGCGAAGATCGTGCCGTCCAGCCTCTTGCGGCTCGCCGAGCGTTTCGAGAACGTCACCGATCTGCGTGAAGCCTTGCTCAAACGTCCCGACCTGCCGATGCACATGCGCCATGCGCTCCTGCTTCGTCATGCCAGATCCATAGGTGAGACCGCGGTTGCTGGGGAGAAGAGGGATCAAGCGGACGGCGACAACCTTTTGGCGGATGCCTCGGACAAAATTGCCCTTCGCCTGGTTCATGGCGCGTCGCATGCCCAACTGCTCGAGATGTCAGAGTATATGCGCGCCAGCGGTCATTTGAATACGCGGCTGTTGTTGCGCGCTGTCTGTTGTGGCCGGTTCCGGTTCTTTGCGACCTCTCTCGCGCTCTTGTCAGGGGTTCCGGAAGAACGGATTTTCCGAGCGCTTATCGCCGCGCGCCCGTCTGCTTTGCGGGCGGTGATGCGCAAAGCCGGACTGCCGATGCGGTCTCATCAGGCATTTCTGCTTG
Organism: Roseibium sp.; assembly: GCF_039982295.1. Taxonomy (GTDB): domain Bacteria; phylum Pseudomonadota; class Alphaproteobacteria; order Rhizobiales; family Stappiaceae; genus Roseibium. The sequence continues at coordinate 37,977 of NZ_JBDWYP010000020.1, read as the reverse complement.
CGATTGACATGGCAAGGGAAGGTGGGGCCGATCTGACGGCGGACCTTCCGCTTGATCTCGCTCGCATGTTAACGGAATGCCTGCTTGGAGAATTGCAGGATGAGGCGCTTGGCGCAGACGGCGACATCCTCGCCTTCCTGCGGCGCTTTGCGCTTGAAGTCGCGCGTCTTGAAGCGCGGGCCTATATTCATGGCACCGCGCAAAGAGCACTTAACGCAGCCTAGAGCGCTAGTCCGCCGGGAGCCTGCCAACTTTAGAGGCGTGCCTTATTTCTCAAGTTGAGCGAGATAGTCTTCAGTAACTTCTGTCAGCCGATCGAGCAGCGCTGATCCCGTCTCATTCTGATCGTCTTTTGCGCCTTCGGCCACCATTGCTCGGATTGCCACGACATATTGCTCGACGAGAGGCAGTGGCAGCGCGGACGGCGATGGCACTGTTTCAATCAAACGGCAGAAACTCGCAGCGACCGAGCCGACCAGGGGATAGCCCAATGTCAGGGCTTGCCCCTTGATGTTATGAGCGGTCTGGTAAAGCGTGTCGAGGTTTTCGGCTGTCAGTCCCTCGCTCTGAACCACATCCCAAGCGGCCACAAGATCAGCTGCTTCATTTGACATCCAGCCACCGAAGTTCTGCGAGAGGCGCTGCAGCGCGATTTCCGCCGCCTTAACCGGGTCGAACTTGGCTGCCTCGCGTTTGTTCATGATGCGAACCTTTTTTCGCAAGTCACTCGGCGGTGTGACAAGTTCGTATTCCTCGCCCTCAAACAAATCGGCAGACATCTTGAATCCTTCGTATCGTTTCCGGAGCATTCGCGGGGCCATAGAACACTTGTTCAATGTACCGACCTGGCTTTTCTCCACGACAAGTTGAGGCATTATTGCGCGTGGAGCTTAACAGGGGCTTGTCAGTGAGAATCTGGCAAGGACAAAATTCTCAATAGCGAAACATCTCCGCAAGAATTCGTTCGTCCCATCCGTGATCGGAATCGAACATCATCAAGCCCTCAACCTCGCTGTCCTCGTGAACCGTGACCTTTGCGACATTTCTGATCTCGGTGTGATCGGCTGCGGCGCTGACTGGGCGTTTCAACGGATCAAGGACTTCAATGTCGACTTTTGCCCGGTTCGGCAGGAGCGCACCGCGCCAGCGGCGGGGGCGAAATGCGCTGATCGGGGTCAGGGCAAGAAGCGACGCCGAAATCGGAAGGATGGGTCCGTGCGCAGAAAGATTGTAGGCGGTGCTACCCGCTGGCGTGGCCACAAGACAGCCGTCACAGATCAATTCTTCCAGGCGGACACGGTCGTCGACCGAAATCTTCAGGCGAGCAGCCTGGGATGTCTGCCGTATGAGGGAAACCTCGTTGATCGCTCGGGCGACGTGGCTGTAGCCGGCATGATCGACCACTTCCATGCGCAATGGATGGATCGTGGTGATGTCGGCGCTTTGAAGACGTTCGCGAAGGTCCTCTTCACGGTATTCGTTCATCAGGAAACCGACTGACCCTCGGTTCATGCCGTAAATCGGTTTTCCCGTTCCCATGAAGGCGTGGAGCGTTTGCAACATCAATCCGTCGCCGCCGAGCGCAACGAGGACGTCAGCTTCTTTGGCGCGGGCATTGCCATATCGGGCTGAAAGCCTCTGCAGGGCTTCTTGCGCCTCTTCCGTTTCACTGGCCAGAAAAGCGAGCTTGTCGCATTTTATCGCTCTTTTTTCTTCTGCCTCGTGCTGGCTCATTGCATTCCTCGATTGGTGGACCCGAACAGATGTTCAGAGGTCTCTCAGCGGCTAATAAACAGCAGGAAGCCCTTGAACGCCAACGCCGATTTTATTCAATGCGGTGTCGCAGCCAAATTTTGCGGGAAGCGGCCCTTCAGGTGCTAAAAAATATCGGCCGCACGGGCATCAACTGCCACGTTCAGGAAACTTTGTATCAGCCGCAGCTCGCGTTTGTCTGCGGATAGGGCGATGCAGTCCCGGTATTGCTCAGGCATCTCCGCGATTGGGACCGCGACGAGTTTTTCCGACGGGTAGAGACTGTTTTCCAGCAAGATGCCAAGTCCGAGGCCATGAAGGATGGCTTCCTTGACCATCGGAAATGTCGTCGTCTTGATTATTCGAGGGAACTCAAAGCCGAATTCACTGATCTTGGCGCGGACCACTTTCTGGGTAAGTGATCCGTCTTCCGGGAGGATCAAGGTGCCTGTCTGAAGGTCGGCTAGTGAAAGACTTTTTCTCCCGGCAAGAGGGTGATCCGCACGCATGTGCGCCATATAGGTCGTCCGGCGAAGTTCCTGAGTGAAAAGCGCGCCGCTTTCCTCGGGTTCTGTGACAATTGCTATGTCAACATGGCGGTCAGCAACTAGCCCCATGGCAGTGGTCCAGTTGTAAAGCGTGAAGTCGATCTGCACCTTTGGGAACAGTTCTCCGTAGCGCGAAATGATCGGCATCGCCGGGCGTGGCGCATTGGCGATGATACGGATGTGACCATCAGTCAGTGCGCTGTAATCATTCACTTTCTCGGTCACGAGCTGATCAAGTGTAGCCAGTCGGTCGGTGATGCGAAAAAGCTCGTTTCCTGCACGGGTCATCTCAAGACCATCGCGTCTGCGCACAAAGAGCTGCGTTCCCATGCGCTTTTCCAGGTTGGCGACGTGCTGGGTGATTGAGGATTGGGTGACCGACAGAACATGTGCTGCGCCGGAAAAACTCCTTTCCCGAGCAACATAGGTGAAGGCTTTGATCTGATAGGGACTTGGACGGTTGTTCATGACAGTTCCATGTTGAACTTCATGAGAAACTCTATCCGCCATTAGCGACGCTAATATTACGTCACAGGCAATTCAATTGAGCTGCATATGGTGCTGCCCGAAAGCAAAGGGAATAGCGTCATGTCTGCGATCAAATTGCGCTCTATCGGCAAGTCTTATGGCACGACCTCGGTTCTTAAGGGGATCGATCTCGACATTCGTTCGGGAGAATTTCTGACACTTGTCGGTCCTTCGGGGTGCGGAAAGTCGACGCTCTTGAGGATCCTTGCGGGTCTTGAGGTGCCGAGCTCCGGTGACGTCGAGATCGGAGGCAAGCCTGTCACTGATGTCCGTCCAGCGAACCGGAATCTGGCGATGGTGTTTCAGTCCTATGCGCTTTACCCGCATCTGACGATCGCTCAGAACATGATGACGCCTCTTCGTCTGCGTGATCTGTCGACAGCTGAGCGCTTGCCTTTTGTGGGCCCCATGCTGGGCCGAGCGAAACATCAAAAGATGCTGCAGCAGGTGCAGGAGACAGCCAAGGTGTTGCGCATCGAGGCATTGCTCGACAGAAAACCAGGCCAGTTGTCCGGGGGGCAGCGACAGCGTGCCGCTCTCGGCCGTGCGATGGTTCGCAAGTCGGTCGCGTTTCTCATGGATGAGCCGCTGTCAAACCTGGATGCGGCGTTGCGCATTCACATGCGCTCTGAGCTTGCGGAGCTCCATCGCTCCCTGCAAGCCACCTTCGTTTATGTGACCCACGATCAGGCCGAGGCGCTGACCATGTCTGACCGCATGGCCGTGATGATGGATGGTGACATCTTGCAGCTAGGCGCTCCGGATGAGGTTTACAACGATCCGCAGGACATTCGTGTTGCCGAGTTCGTTGGTGCGCCAAAAATCAATCTGCTCGCTGGAAGTCTGGACAGTGATGGCCACGCGCGCTGTGGCGATGTCGTCCTGTCACGGGTGACTGCGGCACAATCCTCCGAAAAGGTGAGCATTGGTTTGCGGCCCGAGCATCTGGCGCTTTGTGCTGCGAATCAACCTGGATGTTTGTCCGGCCGCGTCGTTCACAAGGAAAACCTTGGCGCAGACATCTACTTGCACGTGGCCGTTGATGACGGGCTTCATCGTATGGTGGTTCGGACCGCGCCGCAGGAGGGTGTCTCCGTTTCGCTCGGATCGGATATTTCTTTCCATCGCCTGCATGGCCAGGCCATGGTCTTCGGCGCAGATGGGAAACGTATTCAGCTTGCCGACGCTATGTCCACCCAGGTGCCGGAGGTCGCGTGATGCCCCGCTCCAACGCGCATATGTGGTTTGTCGGGCCGGCTCTTGTCTTGATGTTCGTCATTCTGCTGCTGCCGATCTGCATGGCCGGGGTCTTGAGCCTGACGGACTACAGCCTTGGCAACTCCGGTGCTTCCTGGGTCGGGCTGGACAACTACGAGAAGATCTTCACACGGTCGACTTACGCCAAGATGTTCGGAGCGACGTTCCGATATGTCTTTGTGGTGGTGCCTCTGTCGGTCGGGCTCGGACTTGGCGCTGCTTTGCTCATTCATTCCACCAAGCGCTTTGGTGATCTCTACAAGACCATCTATTTCCTTCCGGTCATGGCCGCTCTTATTGCGATGGCGATCGTCTGGGAGTTCGCGCTTCATCCAACCATCGGTCTGGTCAATTCCACATTGGAGCAGGGCTGCGGAACGTTTCTGGAAAGTTGGGGCTGGTTCGCGCAAGGATGCGAGCGCGGCTTCCCGCTTTGGCTGACGGACCGCAAATATGCGATCTGGGTCGTCTCCTTCATCGGGGTATGGCAGGGCTTCGGCTTCAATATGGTGCTCTACCTTGCCGGCCTGACATCGGTGCCGCGCGAACTCTATCAGGCTGCCGAAATGGACGGTGCGAAATCCGGTTGGGACCGGTTCCGTCTCGTCACCTGGCCCATGCTTGGTCCGACGACGGTCTTCGTCGTGACGATCTCCTTCATCCGCTCGTTTCAGGTCTTCGACACGGTCGAGGCTTTTTATCCGCAGGGCGGCGGGCCGTCGAAGTCCGTCTACGTGATGATGTTCGCCATCTACGAAAAGGCCATCCAACAAAACCTCATGGGCATTGGCGCAGCCATAACGGTCGTCTTCCTCGCCTTCGTCATGATCCTCACCATCATCCAGAGATGGCTGGTGGAAAGAAAGGTTCACTACACATGACCGATTTTTCGATGACCTCTTCAGGTTTGTCCGGTCGCTTGACTTTCCGCTTCTCTGCGACAGAAACACTGAAACACGTGGTTCTGATCCTGGGCGCGATCATCGTTCTGATGCCGTTTTACGTCATGGTGAGCTACAGCCTGAAGAGCCCGGCTGAGATCATGCAGAACACCGGCGGTTTTTTTGGGCTTCAGGAGGCTTTCCGCGACGACTACTGCATCAAGCTCGGCAATGCCGCGGCCGACTGCATGGTGACGCCTGCTATCTACAACTACACGACTGCCTTCGCGAAAGCGCCGTTGCTGCGCTACCTGCTGAACGGTGTCGTGATCACCGCGTCCATCTTCTTCATTCAGGTGCTGGTCGCGCTCCCGTGTGCCTATGCGCTTGCCAAGCTGCGTTTTTGGGGCAGGGAGGCCGTGTTCGGGCTGGTGCTTTTTTGCCTCTTGATCCCTGTCCATGCCATTGCGCTGCCGCTTTACATCATGCTGGCCAAGCTTGGGCTCACCAACACCTATGCGGCTCTCGTAGTGCCCTGGAGCATTTCCGTTTTCGGCATTTTCCTGATGCGCCAGTTTTTCATGACGGTTCCGGACGATCTGATCGACGCTGCGCGGATGGACGGCATGAGCGAGTTTTCGATCATCTGGAATGTCATGCTGCCGACGGCGGTTCCAGCGCTCCTGGCCTTCGCCATCTTCTCGGTGGTGGCCCACTGGAATGACTACTTCTGGCCGCGCATCGTCATCACAGGCAACCGCGACCTGTTCACACCACCACTTGGATTGCGGGAGTTCAAGGGGGATGCCGACGGAGACAACTTTGGTCCGATGATGGCGACAGCGACGATCATCGTGACACCACTCATCGTTGCCTTCCTGATTGCGCAACGGCGCTTCATTGAAGGCATCACATTGAGCGGGATGAAGTGAGCGAGAGAGAATTCGGGGCCGCCGCGTGGCAGCCCCGCTACCGAAATCCCGAATGGGATCAACCGGGAACGGGCGAGTTTGGCGACCTGACCGCTCCCACGGCAATACCACGGAGAGTTCCATGAAAAAGTGCCTGACTGCAATAGCGTTTCTTTTGGCCGCCGGCACGGCAAATGCAGAAGAAAAGATCACAATCGAATTCGCTTACCCGTACAGCCATCTTTTCGATGTCACCTACGAAAAGATCATGCCGCTTTTCAACGAAAAGTATCCGAACATCGAAGTGAAGATGCGTGCGGCTTATGAGTCCTACGAAGACGCTTCCAACACAATCCTGCGTGAAGCTGTTGCTGGTGAACTGCCAGATGTCACGATGCAGGGCCTGAACCGTCAGGCAATCCTGGTCGAGAAAGGCATCGCCAAGTCGCTCGAGCCCTTCATCGTTCGCGAAGAAGACTTCGCCAAGGACGGTTACCACGATGCGATGCTGAAGCTCGGTACGTTCAACAACGAAGTTCACGGTCTGCCATTCTCTGTTTCCCTTCCTGTGGGCTATTACAACATGGACGTGATGGCCAAGGCCGGCATCACTTCTGCCGATCAGCTACCGAAGACCTGGGACGAAGTCGTCGCAACTTGCGGCAAGCTGCGTGAAGCTGGCGTCAAGAACCCGATGTTCTGGGGCTGGAACATCACCGGGAACTGGTTTCTTCAGGCGCTGATGTGGTCCCAGGACAAGCCGACCATGGAAGGCAACGAGTTCCAGCTGGCTTCCGATGAAGGTCTGACGGCTCTGAACACCATGAAATCCATCTTCCGCGGCTGTGAAATGCAGAACATTGAGTGGAAGGCTGCACTTGCATCTTTCTCTGCTGGTGAAATCGGCATGATGTTCTGGTCGACGTCCGCTCTGGGGGCCGTTGAGCGTTCAAAGGGGGACTTCGAACTGAAGACCAACGAATTCCCGGGCCTTGAAGCGACTGGTCCGAAGGGCCTGCCGGCTGGCGGCAACGCCGCTATGCTCGTTTCCACATCAGACGACCCGAAGGAACTGGACGCTGCCTGGAAATGGCTGAAGTTCATCACATCCGGTCAGGGTGCTGCTGAAGTTGCCCGCACCACAGGCTACATGCCGCCGAACAAGGCTGCCAACGAAGTGATCCTTGCCGATTTCTACAAGGAAAACCCGAACAAGGAGACAGCTGTTCGTCAGCTGCCGCTTCTGCGTGACTGGCAGGCCTACCCGGGCGACAACGGTCTGGCTGCAACCCAGGTCATCTATGACGGTCTGGAAGGCATCGTTACAGGTGAATACGACGACATGAATGAACTTCAGGAGCAGATCTCCGAAGAAGTTCAGGACCTGCTGCCTTCCGGCAACTAAGTCTGTCCGAGTTGAGTGCCGTCCGGTTTTCCGGGCGGCGTTTTCTTAAAAAAATAAATAATAGGACTGGCCTCATGAAGCTCGTTCAAATGACCGACATCCACCTTACGGCGCCCGGAAAGACAATCTCAAGCCGAGAGCCGACCGAGAACTTCAAGAAGGCGCTCGGGCACGCACTGGACAATCATTCGGATGCCGACGCGCTGGTGATCACCGGTGATCTATCCGACTGGGGCGATCTTGAAGACTACCAGCGTCTGAAAGACATCCTGTCCAGCGTGCCGATGCCGGTCCACCTGTGCATTGGCAACCACGATGAGCGTGAGACGTTTCTTTCGGTGTTTCCAGATCTGGCCGACGAGAATGGTTTCGTTCAGTCAGTCTTTGATTTACCACAGGGCGTGGGGATCACATTGGACACGTGGGGCCCGGAAAGCCACGCAGGTCATTTTTGTAAAAAACGCTTTTCCTGGCTGGATGAGAAATTAGCCGCAACCGGAGGAAAGATCTGGATTTTCATGCATCACAATCCGGTTCCAATCGGCATTGCTCCGATGGACAAGATCATGCTGCAGGATGCAGAGGCTTTCGCTGCGGTCATTGCTCGGCACGCTGAAAAGATCGCGCATATCTTCCACGGTCATTGCCATTTGCCACTGTCCGGATCTCTGCACGGCGTTCCGTTCAGTGCGCCGCGCGGGACGAATCATGCCGGATGGCCCGACTTCAAGGCCGAACGCTCTCTCAGCAGTTCGGATCTGCCAGAGGCGTATGCGGTGGTCCTTGCCAATGAGACGAGCACCATGGTGCATATGGTCGAATATGGCTATGCAGGGGACATCCGCAGCGAAGGGTCACCAGACTATGCAGATTGGGACCGGCTCACGATGATCCGATAAGGCTGCCGCCAAGATCAGGGAGCGCCTGCACAACATCGGGCACTCCTAGCTGAGCGGTTGTGTGGGCTGCCGGGTAAAGCCGGAGATGTCCGAGGTCTCTTCCAGATCCCTTTCGATCTCGACAGGACTTGCAGCAAATGCGCAGATCAGGCGCGCGACGGACTCAAGCGCATCGTAGTGAATGCGTTCGTAGCCGTGCGAAGCGTCGACGCCGAAAGTGATCAGCGCGGTTCGGACATCTGCTCCGGCCTCCAGCGCACTGGCGGAGTCTGAACGATAGTGACGAAAGACATCCTTTTGATAGTCAATGTCATTTTCGATGCAGAGGTGTTTCAGCTTCTTCGTCAAATGATAGTCGAAAGGGCCTGTCTGATCGGCCATCGAGATGGTGACGCCAAACTCGCTGGAGCTTTGGCCTGGGGCTGTTGTGCCGTTGTCGATGGTCAGCATGGAAGCGACCTCCGGCGTTAGGATCGACGCGGCTCCCACACCGACCTCCTCGGCGATGGTGAAGAGCCAATGGACTTCGACCGGAGGCTGGAGGTCGGATTGCCTGATCGCCTTGAGTGCGGCAAGCGTGGTCGCGACACCGGCCTTGTCGTCGAGGTGCCGCGACACGATGAAGCCATTTTCGAGAAACTCGGGCTGGGGATCAATTGCGACGATATCACCGACTTCGATGCCCAACCCGGCCGTTTCATCTAATGACGTCGTGATGTCATCGATCCTCAGCTCAACGTGTTCCCAGCCGACAGGCTGCGTGTCGATTTCCTCGTTGAACGTATGGCCCGAGGCCTTCAGCGGCAGGATCGTGCCGCGAGATGGCCCGGATTCCGAGAAAATCGTTGCTCTGGCGCCCTCTGCAAAGCGGGCTGACCAATGGCCGATAGGAGCCAGCGACAGCCTTCCGTTTGCTTTGAGCTGGCGAACTTGTGCGCCAAGCGTGTCGAGATGGGAGACGATCGCCCTGGCACCACGTACTTCGGGGGCAGGCAGTACAGCCCTTATGGCACCGCGCCGCGTTAGTTCGACTGACAGGCCGAGCTTGACGAGTTCGGCAGAGACGAACCGGACGATGGTGTCGGTGAAGCCTGTTGGGCTTGGAATTTCAAGCAGCTTCTCAAGCGTCTGGACCAGGTATTGCCGGTCGATCGGAAGGGGCTTGTCCTTGGATGGTGTCACTGTCTTGCCACTCTGGTCTCGTGGGCTCACAGGGAAGGGCGGGCAGACCGTGCCGCGGTGAGCGGAAACAGCAGGTCTATGAACCGCTCGGCGGTCGGGTGGGGTTCATGATTGGCGAGACCGGGGCGTTCGTTGGCCTCGATAAACCAGTAATGGGGCTGATCCGGTGCCTTGATCATGAAGTCGATGCCGGCAACCGGGATGTCGATCGCCCTCGTCAGCCGAACGGCATCTTCCACGAGCTTGGCGTGGACGATGTCGGTGACGTCATGAATCGTACCTCCTGTATGAAGGTTTGCCGTTCGCCTCACCCTCAAGGTGTCCGCCTGGGGCAGGACGTCATCCAGAGAACAGCCTTGCGAGGCAATGGTGCGTTTGGTCTCCGCATCGAAGGGAATGCAGGATTCACCTCCCGTGGCCGAGGCGCGTCGCCGGCTTTGCGATGCGATCAGGTGCCGGACCGTGTCGCGGCCGTTGCCCACGACCTCTGGAGGTTGCCGGACCGCAGCGGCGACCAGCTGATGATTTATGATCACCAGACGAAGGTCGGTGCCATCGATGCATTCTTCCATGATCACCTTTGAAGAGACCGCACGTGCCTCCTTGGTGGCGCTTATCACTTCGCCCAGAGAGGTCAGGCCTACGGACACACCGCGCCCCTGTTCTCCGCTTGTCGGTTTGATCACCACCTTGCCGTGTTCGGCGATGAAACGTTCCAGCTCGGGTCCAGGGGCATCTGCATTCATCTGGGCGGGAACCGATACCCCCGCCGCTTCGGCGACACGGCGAGTTGCGCCCTTGTCGTCGCACAGGGACAGGGCAACCGCACTCGTCAGCTCTGAGAGGCTCTCACGGCATCGAACGCTTCGTGCGCCGTGGATGAGCGTGAAATATCCACGTTCCGGATCTGAAAGCTCGACATGTATGCCTCTGAGACGGGCTTCCTTCACGATGATTGCGGCATAGGGGTTCAGCTCGTCGTCCGTTGTAGGGCCGACAAAGAGCTTCTCGTTGATGGTGTTCTTGCGCTTCACCGCAAAGAAGGGGACGCGTTCGAAGCCGAGTTTCTCATAGAGGGCGATGGCTTCTTCATTGTCATGAAGAACCGAGAGATCCATGTAGGCGCGGCCGCGGGTGGTGAAATATTCTGCCAGGTGGCCAACGAGGCTGCGTCCCACACCTGAATGGCGGGCCTGCGGGTCGACTGCTAGGCACCACAGGGACGAACCGTTTTCAGGGTCATCAACCGCTTTGGCATGATCAATGGCGGTCGCCGTGCCGATGATCTCGCCGGTCTCCTTGTCTTCTGCAACAAAGTAGCTGATCGAGCGTGCATCACGCTGTTCCCAGAAGAACTCGGGCTCGATCTTGACCATGCCGCGCGCTGAATAGAGGCGATTGATGGCGTCCGCATCATCAATGGACGTCAACCGGCGGATGAAGAACCCCTTCGGCTGATGCCGGGAGGCTCGGAACGTTGACAGCTGCAGGCGGTAGGTATGGGAAGGGTCGAGAAAGACTTCTCCCGGTGCCTGGCCAAGCAGCACCTGGGGATCGCGCACGTAGACGGCGATGTCGCGTTGTTCGTCGTGTTCCTCCCGCAGGCAATCGAGAAGCTCCGCCGGTGAATTGAACCCTTGTGCAAACAACAGGCGACCCCAGCCGCAGTCGATCACATTGCGGCTCGTGCCTTCGTCCTGGGCTTCCTCGCCAACCGTGATAGGCGGTTTCAGCCCGTTGTCCCGCATCTTCCGCAACCGATGGGCATAGGCGCCGTCACGGTCGCGAGCGTGTTCGCGGTGTCCGCCTTGAGATGTGGTCTTGCTCTTGCGTGTCGTCGACATGATCTTCCCCTAGATGCCCTGCGCCTGAAGCCACATTTCCAGCAACGCGGCCTGCCAAAGCTCGGAGCCGCGCAGAGGGGTGATGTGCGCGATCGGATCTGCGAAGAGGCGGTCCAGATACGCTTCTTGAAAGAGCCCGCGTTCCCGGGCCTTCTGACTGGTGAGTGCGCCGCGCACCAGATCCAGGTAAGGACCTTCGATGTACTTGAGCTGCGGAACGGGAAAGTAGCCCTTCTTGCGGTCGATCACCTCGTGGGGAACAACGAGCCGGGCCGCTTCTTTCAGGACGCCTTTGCCGCCCTGGGCCAACTTGTGTTCACCAGGGATCCGGGCTGCCAATTCCACAAGCTCATGATCCAGAAACGGCACGCGCGCCTCTAGGCCCCAGGCCATGGTCATGTTGTCGACCCGCTTGACCGGATCGTCGGCGAGCATGATCTGAGTGTCGAGCCTCAGCGCCTTGTCGAGCGGATCCGACGCGCCGGGTATGCGGAAATGGTCGTCGATAAATTGCCGACTGACATCTTCGCCGGCGATCCAGTCAGGATTGAGCTGGGTTTTGAGGACTTCATGCGATCTGTCGAAAAAGACGCTGGCGTAGTCAGTTGTCAGGTCCTTCGATGTGGTGAGGGGGGGATACCAGTGATACCCGCCGAAGATCTCGTCTGCCCCCTGGCCTGACTGCACCACATGGAGGTGTTTCGAGACTTCTCTGCTCAACAGGTAAAAGCCGATATTGTCATAGGACACCATCGGTTCCGACATGGCGGCGATGGTGTCGGGCAGGGCGCCCATCAGATCGGAAGACGGGACAAAGATCTTCTCGTGATTGGTGTCATACGTCTTGGCGATGAGGTCCGAATAGAAAAATTCATCTCCCTTTTCGCCGTTCGCTTCTTCGAAGCCGATCGAGAAGGTGCTGAGATTTTGCTGACCGCTTTCGGCCAGAAGACCGGTGATAATGCTCGAATCCACTCCGCCAGAAAGCAGGACGCCGACTGGAACGTCCGCCACCATGCGCCGTTTCACTGCGGTTCTCAGACTGGAGAGCACTTCGTCACGCCAGTCATCGGCGGTCTTTTTCAGATCGTCGGAACTGCGCTGATAGGACGGCGCCCAGTAACACGTGTCCCTGGTTTCGCCGGTAGGGGAGATCACCCTGACAGTTGCGGCAGGGAGCTTGCGCACGCCATTCAGGATGGTCCTTGGAGCCGGGACGACTGCATGGAAGGTCATGTAATGGTGAAGGGCTGTCCGGTCGATGGACGTATCGATGCCACCGGCGGACACAAGCGCTGGCAGGGTCGAGGCAAATCGGAACCCGCCGGAAATTTCGGCGATATAGAGTGGCTTGATCCCGAGCCGGTCGCGGCCGAGGATGATTTCATTGCTGCGCTGATCGAAAATGGCGAATGCGAACATGCCATTGAGCTTTTCGACAAAGCCCTGTCCCCAGGCGTGGAACGCCTTCAGAATCACTTCCGTGTCGCCGTTGGAGAAAAACCGGTAGCCCTTTGCGGAGAGATCGTCCCGCAATTCCTTGTAGTTGTAGATGCAGCCATTGAAGACGATGGTCAGGCCGAGGTCTGAATCTACCATTGGCTGCGCAGAAAGTTCCGAGGTGTCGATGATTCTCAGGCGCCGGTGCCCAAAGGCAATTCGCCCGCGGGAATGAACCCCGGTTCCATCTGGTCCGCGTGTCTCCAGAGACCTGGTCATTCGAGCGACAGCAACGTCGTCGGCAAAGCTTCCGTCCGTGCGAATTTCGCCGGCTATCCCACACATTTGATCATCTACCTCATTGGTCTTCGAACGAAGAGTGGCGGCCCGCTGGAGCGGGCCGCCTGTTCAGTCCTGATGGCCTGATTAAGATCCAAGCAGCATGTTTTCGCGCTGCTGCTTGTAGGTTGCGGCGTCATAGGTCGCCGCGTTCTCAAGCTCTTCCTTGGTGAACGGTGTGGCGACAAACAGGTCACCGTCATCGTTCTGGTAAATCTTCAGGTCTTCGAAACCCACGGCGACAGGCTTTTCGCCCATGCCCAGGAAGCCACCGATGTCCAGAACTGCGGCGTCAATCTGGCCGTCCGTCTTGACCAAGGCCTCGCTGACTTCGCCGATTTCTTCATAGCCGGCGTTGTAGACGCTCGCGCCGATCAGGTTGTCCGTGGTCACAGCAGCGTTTTGGACCGGCGTTTTGCCGTCCATCCAGCGCTCTTCCATGGTGATCGTGTCGGCAGCGCCATTCATGCTGTCTGCCGCTTCGTTGCGAACGGTTTTGTAGGTGTCCTTCGTGGCGCCGGCGACCTTGTCCATCTCGTCACGGACAGAGCCGGAGTTGGCCCAGCCGGGGACGTGGTCAGGACGCTCATACTGGCTTGCGCCGTCGAGCTCTTCCTTGGTGACGTCAGAGGTCACGCGGATTTCGTCGTCTTCGTTCGCGGACATGCTCAGGCGGTTGAAGTCGATCGCGACGTCCTTTTCGCCGATGCCGAGGAATCCGCCGACACCGACGATGACAGCCTGGGTCTCACCGTTTTCACCGATCACGATGTCATTGATGTCACCCACGGTATCAGCGTCGTCAGCAGACGAGGTGTAGATGTATTTGCCGATGAGGTTGGATGCCAGATAACCCTGGGAAGGACCTTCAGACAAAGTGTCGAAATCGAAAAGATAGACGTTGTCGTCACGCATTTCGCTCTGGACCTGTGTCTCCTTGGGGAGCGGCTTGGTCTCGGCCATTACGTTGGTCGACAGAACCGTTGCGAGGGCTGTGGTTGCAAGAATAGTGCGAAGCATGGTGTGTTCTCCCATTTGTGTTTGAACTTTGATGACACGCTGTCTTGCGTCGTCGGGGAGTAAATGATCTAGCTCGTTCAAGGTTCCGACTTATTTTTTCTAATTTTTATTCGACGAATACATGACGAGAAAAAGCTCCCGAGCGTTGCCCGGGAGCTGGTTTGATCAGAGCTGAGGTCGAGTGACGGTCGAACTTAGTCTGCGTCTCAAGCGACGGAGGTGGTGCCTCCGCGAGGTCCTGCAAACAACCAAACGATGAATCCGACAACCGGGAAGATTAGAATGCCGAGGACCCAAAGTATTTTAGCGCCGGTTGATGCTGAACTCGAGAGTGTCTTGATGACTGCATAAATATCGGCGATCAGAATAATTAGACCAAGAATACCATATTCCATTTTTATTCTCCTGCTCAGGTGTTGTGATTGATCAACGACCTTCGTCATGAAAGGTTCCTGCCAACGCGGGAGATTTTTTGTTTTCCTCGCCTGGTGGTTTGTTTTCCCGGCAGAACGCCCCAGATCAAACGCGATGCATCGGTGTGATCGTGTTCTGACAATTGCATTCTCATCGAGTTGTCACGGAACCGGATTCTTGATCGCGCATTTGCTTTACTCCGACAGAGAAAAGGAGCGAATGCCATGAATGATGCCAAGAACAGTGATCGCAAGGGTGAGCGTCAGGCCCAGCTTGAGGAACCTTTGACCGTGGCCGAAGATGTTGCTCTCGAAGGCGGGCGATCAGGTGGCAATCTTAACCGGGATATCGGCACACGTGATCATTTGAAGCGAGCCTTTGAACGCCCGGCAGGACATACGCGCGTTAAGAAAAGCGACGAGGTCGATCAATAATTCCTGACATTCAACTGGAACGATCAAGCTGTTCGTTCGTTGTTTTATTGTGATTTTTGAAATCTACAGACAGGAGTTGGTAAAATGTTGAGTTGGGCAATTCTATTCTTGGTCGTTGCCATTGTCGCGGCCGTTCTTGGTTTCGGTGGTATCGCTGGTACTGCCGTTTCGATCGCCAAACTGATCTTCGTGGTCGCGCTTGTTCTGTTTGCGATCTCCGCGCTTGTACATCTGCTGCGCGGCCGGGCTTGATCCGAGCCAAAATCTCAAAAAAAGACCCGCAGCCTGCGCTGCGGGTTTTTTTATGGGCGGATGCCATTGGTGGAGGAATAGGGCTCAGGGTCAAACCTGCGCGAGCTTACTTTTGGCTGACGACAATGCCCTGGCGATCTCCTCGCGGTCCGCGTGACTGACAAGTTTTTGACGGGCGTCGCTGGCGATGCGGCGGACATGTTTTTGGAGGATCGACTTGTGGCGGGGCAGGCAGATGAGCGCCATGCGGCCGAGTGCCTGGATCAATCGCTCGCTCACAAGAACATTGCCGCAGGACGCTTGACGCAATGGATTTAGAGCCGCGTCGAGAATGTCCGACACCGACAGGATGCTGAGCCAGACACGCGGGGTGTCCTCCTGATCGCGAATGATCGCCGTGGGTGCTCCACGCTGTACGATACGACCAAGCGATGCGGAGAGATGATCGATGGCACTGATCGCGGTGTAAGCGTCGTTGATGCCCGGTGACAGTGCACGCAAAGCGATCTCGACGTTGAGATGGATCGAGAACTGAATGTCGCCCTCGGGCGCGCGGGCGTAACTTGTCTCAAATACCGTGCGCAGGGTCTCCTGATTGATCTCCCGGGCGCCCTGGTAGAGGCGCAGGACCGCCATGCCCTCTATGACGTAACTTCCCGGCTGGACAAGAACCTCAATAAAGCCATCGCTCTCTTCTGCCAGTTCCATCAAACGCTTGCCATTGATGGCGGTGACATAGCCGCTGGCGCTGGAGGTGACCTCGGTGCCCGGCGTTTCTGGTATCACCTTTCGGTCGTCGGCGTTTTCTTCCGGCTCGGACCGCAAGAGCAGATCAATCGCGGTTCTGAGAGATTTCTGGGTTCGGCCGATCTCATTGTCGACCATGATCCGCCGTGACACGTCATTGACGAAATAAACCAGCCAGAAAAAGCTGGCCACGGCGAGAATGATCGCGAGGGCCACAGAAATGTGCGGAACGGTTTCTTCGCCGACCACGTAGAGGACGATCAGGGCGTAGAGAAATGTCGCGCCCAGCAGTCCGATGGTGATCTGGTTGACGCGGTTGTTGGCAAAGGTCTCGAGCAGTCGCGGCCCGATGTTGCCAGCCGCCAGAGTGAAAACAACGAGCGTCAGTGAATAGACCAGGCTGATCACTGACATCATTGCGCCCGCAATTGTGGACAGAACGGATCTTGCGCCGTCCGTGCTGATATCAAGGAAAGACCATAGAGCTGTCCCGGGTTCGATGACACCCGATCGGTCCGCCCAGATGGCGATCAATGCCATCATCGCGCCGGAGAGTGCCAGCAAAACCGGGATGAAGAGAAAACCGCGAAAGAGTTTTTGAAGGAACTGGACAGAACCGTTCTCATGATAGCTCGCAGTCATCAAATTTCCTCTCGGACCTGAGCATAGGCCAGGATCGCAAACAGGGCGCTGCCGCCGACAATGTTGCCGGCGAGCGTCGGGACAAGAAACCCGAAGACCGCCTGAGACCAGCTGATCGCACCCTCGAAGGCAAGCATGAAAGCTTCCACGGATCCGGCAATGACATGGGTGAGGTCGCAAAGCGCGATGAGATAGGTCAGGACCACGATCACTCCGACAGGATTGGCCTCCGCGCTGGGCAGGAGCCAGACGAGGGTCGCGATGATCCATCCTGCGATGATGCCGCGCCAGAACATGTCGGGAGACGGTATCTCCATCATGTGATGGGCGATCTCTCGAAAAGCTTCTTGGGCAGAATCAGGGAAGAAGACGCCCGTGGACAGGCCGTATGCGAAGATCAGGGTTCCCGTCATATTGGCAAGGAATACGATGCTCCACAGCCGGACAGTGCGTTTGAAGGTGAGAAGCTTGGGCGTGCCAACGACCGGCAGAACGGCCGTCAGCGTGTTTTCCGTAAAGAGCTGCTGGCGGGCGAGGATCACGATCAGGAAGCCAACGCTGTAGCCGAGGTTTTCGATCAGCGGACGCCAGGAAGCATCAGGCAGGTAGCTGTGCAGCAGGCCTTCGGCGACGATGGAAAAGCCAATGGAAAGACCTGCGGCGAGGCCTGACCACCAGAGGCGTACGGGATCTCGCGCCAGTTCTTCCTCGCCCTCCTGGCGGATGATCTCATAGACCACGGCAGCGCGGAGGCGGAGCCGATCCTCGACTTCTGCAAGGTCTTCGCGGGAGAGCCTCGTGCCTTTTTCGGCGAGTCGTTCCTCGGTGATCTCGCGGGTGTTCGTCGGATCTTTCGGGGTTCCATTTTCCCGACTTGAGTTGGTCTCGGCCATCTGCGCCCCCTTGGTATGACCCTGTCAAACGGCTGACGAAAGGGAAGGTTCCACGGAACGTGTTCAGCGCTCGTGCGTTCTCTGGCGAGACAACCCAAGGAGATGACGATGAAACCGAGAAATCTAATTGTTGGAGTGGGCGGCCTTTTTGCCGGTACGTTTCTCGCCGTGAGTGCGCAAGCTGCAACCTGTCTGGAAGAGGTTGAAGATGCGCGGCAAGCTCTTGCCCACCAAACGCTGACACAGGATCTGACGGCGCCTTCGGCAACGGTCGAGGTTGAAGCCGGCGGCAAGACCGTGGAAGTGCCGGCGGCCGATGCTCAGCCGACTGAAAGCTGGTTTGGCGTTCCGCCTGGAGATGAGAGCGTCAAGCGCTACCTTGAAGCGGCATGGATCGCAGGCGAGAAGGGCGATGAGAAAGCCTGCATTGAGCAGCTCGAAAATGCGAAGGCGGCGTTGCCGAAGTAAGGATGCCGGTGGCATGTCTGTTGACGTGGCACCAGCTTTTTCGGTTGCTTGACCGCAGACAACAAAAAGCCGGGGCATTTGCCCCGGCTTTTTTCGAGATTTTCAGGATCAGACCGAAAGTGCCTGTTGCAGCATCTCAGCCGATTGTCTGATGGCTGCTTCATCATGCTTGAAGTCCGAGGACCCATTCATCAGCTCTTCGAGGCGCACGCGAGCTCGGGAGACACGGCTTTTGACTGTCCCGACACGCGTTCCCAGAATTTCGGCCGCTTCCTCGTAAGAGAATCCGCTGGCGCCGATGAGGATGAGCGCTTCGCGCTGATCTTCGGGAAGCGACTGAAGGGCACTCAGAAAGTCGGTCATCTGAAGATGGCCCGGCTGCTGAGGCACTGCGGTGAGGCTGGCTGCATGTATGCCATCGCTGTCGGCGACTTCACGCTTCCGCTTGCGGCCTTCAGTATAATACTGGTTGCGGAGGATGGTTACGAGCCAGGCTATGAGGTTGGTGCCCGGCGTGTAGCTTTCACGCTTGGCGATCGCCTTGGCCAAGGTTTCCTGCACGAGGTCGTCAGCGCGGTCGCGGTTGCCGGCGAGCGATCTTGCGAACGCGCGCAGGGAAGGGATCGATGCGACGAGATCCTTCTTGAAGGTGGCATCACTCACTGTGTGCTCTCCTCTGACTTGGATTTCTGCGCCGATGTGGTCGCGTCCAGCTGGTCCAGCAGCGACATCATGTCGTCGGGAATGTCCTCGGTCAGGGCCTCATCATAGATGCGCTTCAATTGGTTGCCGATCCAGTCCTCCTTGGACTTGCCGACCTTACTCGGGACGATCAGTCCGTCTGTCAGGTTCGGATCGGCTGATGCTTTCTTCTGCGCCATGTCTTCTCCTTGGCCCCGGGTCCACCTTAGAGGGCTTGTTTTTCGGGCTGAACAATAACTCGCTACTGAGGACTAAACGGCGGCCGAAAAAAAAAGTTCCCTATGCTCGGAACTTTTTTTTCCTAGGCAAGTTTACGCATTGGGCTTGGTGCCCATGACGTCCGCAATCGTTGGGATTGGCCGGACAGGACGGAAAAGGAAAAAGAACTCATGCCCGGTAGTCTTTCTCAGGAAATTGCTCCTCACCTTCCTTACCTTCGTCGCTATGCAAGAGCTCTCGCCGGATCGCAAAAGAGCGGGGACGCCTATGTTCGCGCATGCCTGCAGGCAATGGTTGCAGATGCCTCGGCCTTCGACATGAGCCGCGGAGCCAAGATCGGTCTTTATCGCCTCTTCCATGTTCTCTGGAATGCAACCATGATTGCTCCGGCCTCGCAGGATGGTACCGCATCTATTTTCGAACAGACTGCCCAGCAGCGGCTGGCGGACATGACACCGGAAAGTCGGCAGACCTTGCTGTTGACCACTCTGGAGGGCTTCAAGCTTCATGAAGCCGCAGCTGTCATCGGAAAGAGCGAAGAAGAAGTTTCCGGTCTCATCAAGGACGCAATCAGCGAAATCGACCGGCAGACATCGACCCAGGTTCTAATCATTGAGGACGAACCGCTTATCTCCATGGACCTGGCTGACATTGTCGAGGGGCAGGGCCATCGCGTCACTACGGTCGCACGCACCGCTGCAGAAGCGGTCAAATCCGCGCGTGCCGATAAGCCAGGCCTTGTTCTGGCCGATATCCAGCTTGCCGACGGTTCGTCTGGCATCGACGCCGTGAAGGAAATCCTTGGTGATTTTGACGTTCCCGTCATTTTCATTACATCCTTCCCTGAGCGTCTTTTGACCGGCGAACGCCCGGAGCCGACCTTCCTGATCACCAAACCTTTTGATCCCAACACGGTCAAGGCAGGTATCAGTCAGGCGTTGTTTTTCAATTCGACTTCGTCGATAGCAGCTTGATGCCCCCCAGCTCTTGCTATCGACAATGGGTTCCGACCCGCAAATAAACCCGCTTGTCGGTCCGAACCCCAACCCCGGCCTTCTGGCCGGGGTTTTTTGTTTGGCAATGGAACCTCCGGTCATCGTGATGGTTTGCCAAGGTCCTGAAGGCTTTCTGCGCGGGACTGGTTGAGATCCTGAGCGTATTGCTCGCAAGAGAGTGGTGACGTGATGCCCGGTCAATCCATCGAACAAGACGAGCAACAAGGCCAGGGTGCGGACGCAGGTGAGCAGCAAAACGGAGCTGCCGCTTTGATTGCTCCATATCGCAATGGTGCGGTTCTGGGGATCTTTCTGATTTTGTTGGTCGGTGCCTTGAAACTCGGCCAGGCGCTCCTCGTTCCCGTTTTCGCGGCCCTTTTGACGGGCCTTCTGCTTGGAAAGGTTCAAGACTGGCTGGAGCGCTCGGGCGCCAGCCCGGCGCTTGGTGCCGGTGCTATCATGGTGGTCTTGCTGTCGGCCATTCTCGGGGCTTTCCGCTTGCTCTTCATACCCTTCGAGGAATGGTCGGCCGCTCTGCCTGAGATCTATGATGCGCTCAAGAGGCAGTTGCTGAGCGTCCGCGAACTGTTGTTGACGATCGAGCAGGCGACGGATGCTGTGCAGGAAACCACAGGAATCGATGCGACCGGTGAGGCTATGGCGGTGTCTGCGCCGGGCATCCTCAGCGGAATTGCCGTCAGTGTGCCGGCAACTATCGGCCAGTTAATCCTGTTTTCGGGCGTGCTTTTCTTTTATCTGGCGTCGCGAAGCCGGTTGTCACGACAGCTCGCCGAGGCGGGGCTGTCCTATCCGAGCCTTTCCAATTTCAAGACCATCACGGAGACAGCTGAGAGTTCCGTTTCGACCTATCTTTCGACCGTGTCCTTGATCAACATGGGCCTTGCGTTGGTCACGGGGGTCCTGTTGGCGCTGGTTGGCCTGCCCAATGCGTGGTTTTGGGGTGCGCTCGCGGGTGTGTTGAACTTTGTTCCCTACGTCGGACCGCTGTTGCTGACACTCCTGCTTCTGGGTGCCGGGCTTTTGCAGGAGGGGACGCTTCTTGAGATCATCTCGCCTGCCCTGGTCTTTTTTGCCGTCAATTTTCTCGAAGCAAATTTTGTCACGCCGACCGTGCTCGGACGCAGTTTGCTCATCGAGCCTTTTTTCGTGTTCCTGTCGTTGGGATTCTGGCTTTGGTTGTGGGGCCCGGTCGGTGCGTTGATGGCCGTGCCGCTGCTCTTGGTGATCCAGGCGGTCGTGTCGCACATGCTGTCCAGCGTCGATTTTTAGGTTTCAGCTCCTGAACATGAAAAAGCCGGGCAAATGCCCGGCTTTTTCATGACTTAAAGATCTCACTGCTCTCTCGCGAGCACATTTGGACCCAGCCGAACGAGGCCAGGCCCCGTTCGGACTGTCAGCTTATCAGATGTTGGACATCCAGGTGTCGATTTCCTTGCGAGCCTCTTCTTCGGTCTTGCCGTATTTCTGCTGGAGCAGGCCTGCAAGCTCTGTCTGTCGTCCTTCGATGCGATCCAGCTCGTCGTCGGTGAGCTTGCCCCACTGGGACTGGGCCTTGCCCTTGAATTCCTTCCAATTGCCTTCGATCTGGTTCCAGTTCATCATTTGCTCCTGGGTTGAAGTGTCAGACAAAATGCAAACGCGAGGCCCTCCTGAGAGTTCCTGAAATTTTCTTTGGAACCAATGGCATCCAGACACGTTAGAAAAGCTTCTGGCACTGTGTTTTATCCGGCTCGCTTGAACTGGATCCGCGCACACGCGAGTTTCCTGTCTGTCTCTGGTTCAGAGGCGTCCAATAGCCCACGCATTCCGATTTGAGCGCGCAATGAATGAATTACTTGAGCTTTTTGAGGGCGGGGAGGGATCAGTATCGTTCGCTTCTGCCCTGGATGTTTCGCGCGAGCTGACCGCTCTTCTTACCATTTCCGATGTCCTTATCGGCGTTGCCCTGATCGTGCTTTCGTCAGCTGTCTTAGTGTTTGTGAGCCGGCGGAAAAACCTCGATAGCGGTGGGCTCAGATTGGCTTATCTCTTCATCGCCTTCATGGCCGCAAACGCGGTCGCGCATTTCGCCGTGGTTGTGACGTTGCTGGTGCCTGCAGATGCCTCGGCGTCGCTGTACGGTTCGATCGGTTTCATAAAGGCTATTACGGCGATCGCTGCGATACTGACTGCGCTGGCCATTTGGCCGGAAATCCCTAAGATTTTGGCCACTCCTTCTGCTGGCGAGCTTGAGGAAGTGAATGCATCGCTCTCTCAGGCAAATAGTGCGCTCGATAAGGCGCTGGCGGGGCGCACGGCGGAGTTGGATCGTGCAAATGAGAGATTTGAGACTGCTCTGACGGGATCGAATATCACCGTCTTCACCCAAGACACGGAACTTCGCTACACGTGGATTCATCACCCTAGGCTCGGCAATACGATCGAGGAGGTGATCGGCCGCACTGATACCCAGCTTATGCCGGCCGACGCAGCGGCGATAACCATTCCCTTGAAACAGGAGGTGCTGGATACAGGAGAGACCCGCTCGACCTATCTTGCTGTCGAGACTGACGATGAGGGAACGCTCTATCTGGATCTGACCATCAATCCAACGCGCGGCGACGACGGCAAGATCGATGGCATCTTGTGTACGGTTCTGGATATGACCGAGCAGAACCTGTTCGAAGTACGGCTTGCGTCTATGGCATCACAGCTGGCCGACGCCAATCGCCGGTTTGAAGCCGCGTTGCAGGGTTCACTGATTACTGTTTTCGAACAGGATCTCGACCTGAACTATGTTCACATCGTCAACCCGCCGCCTGACACCGTGGCGGAGGACTTCCTTGGAAAAACGGACTTTGATCTCTTTGATGAGGAGGATCAGCTCAAGGTCGTTTCGGCCAAGCGTCAGGTTTTCGAGACAGGGGAGGTTCAGGAACTCGAGATTGATGTCACCGTAGATGATAAGCAACGCCACTATGATCTGCAGCTGGAGCCCAAGACCACCAGTGAGGGCGAGATCGTGGGGGTGATCGGTATTGCGGTGGATCTGACCCACAAGCGCGAGAACGAAAAGCAGATGCACCTGGTGATGCGCGAGCTGACCCATCGCTCCAAGAACCTGCTTGCCGTCATTCAGGCCATGGCCCGCCAGACAGCTGCGCGCACTGCGGACAAAGAACAGTTCGTGTCCAGTTTTTCCGCGCGTTTGCAGGCGATTGCAGCTTCTCACGACCTGCTCGTCTCACACTCCTGGTATGGCGCGGAAATCGGTGAACTTGTACGTGCCCATCTGGCCCAGACCATGGATCCGTCGAGCCCGCAGATCCACATGGAGGGCGAACCGCTACAGGTGACGGCAGATGCTGCGCAAAATCTTGGACTTGCCTTGCACGAGTTGACCACCAACGCCTTGAAATATGGCGCGCTATCGGTTCCGAGCGGCAAGGTCGACATTGAATGGAGACGGGTGGAAGGCCAGGTGACGCTTGACTGGAAGGAACGGGACGGTCCGCCCGTCGCTGCGGTTCCCGACAGGCGCGGTTTCGGACGGGTTCTGCTGGAAAGACTGGTGGGAGCGTCTCTCGATGGTGATGTCACTCTGTCTTTTGATCCGGATGGTTTGCGCTGCAAGATCAAATTCCCGGAAAGCCAACTGGCGACCCCTAAATAATCCCTCGGCAACACAAAAACCGGCCATCGTGAGATGTCCGGTTTTTTTCGCTGGGCGACTATTGGTTATTTCGACAAACGTATGAGCGCTATTTTGATGTCCTGACGCAAGACGAGTGTGGCTTTGCTGTGTGAGCCCTTCAGGTCGCCAAGCCACGTCCTCAGGATTGTCGCTTTTTCACTGGCTTTAAGGTCGGAGGCCAGCACGTCTTCGACCGTTGCGAAATCAGCAGACAAAACAAGATCTCGCGGCAGGATTTCGTTTTCATTGTCGGCGGAATCGAGCCAACGGCCGTAAGCCGCCTGCTCCTGATTTTCGAGAGCGATGAGCGCCTCGTCGATTTCAACGGTGAGCTGTTTCTGGCGTTCTTGATTGATTGGTTTTATCCGCGCCATGCGGGCAAGCGCGCCGCGCCAGTGGAGAAGGGCGGTCTGTTTCTGGCGCGTGCTTAGGGAGACGTCCTGCAGGATCGCCTCAGGAGACGCATATCCGGCGAAGGTCTTCGGATTGGGCATTGACCGAGCGTTGCTTCATTCCAGGGGCTAGGTTGGAAGGGCAAGGCAGGCGAACCTACCTTGCCGATATTGGTTTTATTCCGCGATCAGGGCCCGCAGCATCCAAGCAGCCTTTTCGTGGAAGGCAATGCGTGCGGTCAGCATGTCTTCCGTGACCACGTCCGCGTTGTCGCCGGCATACTCGGCCATGTCGCGCATTTCTGCCGAAATACGCTCGTGGCTCTTGACCAGATCTTCAACCATTGAGTGGGCATTCGGCATGCCATTTTGAGGCGTGACGATCTTGAGATCCATGCTGATCTCGGCCGCATTTACCGGAGCACGGTGGCCAAGTGCACGAATACGCTCTGCGATGTCGTCAGCCGCCGCAAACATGTCTTCGTAATGTTCTTCAGTCAGGTCATGGATCGATTTGAACAGGGGTCCAACCACATTCCAGTGGTAGAGGTGTGATTTGATGACGAGCAGATAGGTGTCGGCGAGAATGACGGACAGGTGTTTCGCGATCTGCTCACGCACGTCCTTTTCGATGCCGGTGTTGATCTTCTCGGACTTTTTCGTGGTGACATTCAAGACATTTGTGTTGGCCATTGTGAGGTCTCCATTGGTTCGCAAAATTGCACGGCTTCTCTACGGACAAAGCCATTTCTGGCTTGGTCCCTTGATAGTTCCGGTGTCGGGTCGACTGGTTTCAGAAAGCCGCTAGTTGGTTGCGGTTTCACTCTGAGGTTCAATCAGGCCGATGGACAGCATGTCGCCGTCCGCATTCAGCAGGCCGATTGCCACAAAGGCACAAACGACCAGGGCAATGCTGACCGTCAGAATCGCGAGGATCGGCTTGCCACGTTCCGCCTGCCGGGCTTCGGTGGCGGTCTTTTCGAGCTTTGGCTCGGTCATAACTCAACTCCGTCTTAGCGTTGGTCCAAAAGCCTACGCAGCGTTCGGTGTCGCAGGGGAAACGGGCGACCGGGTCTAAAGTTCCAGAAAAAATTGACATCGTGACCGGAGCGCAGGTCGGTCCGGCGAGATTTGACAGCGCGTCGGAACCAACCGGCTGCTTTCCGGTTTACATGCCGGTGTGATGTGTCCGCAGCAGGGATGCATTGCCTGAGAATTCCATGCGGTCACTGCCGCTCAGATCTTGGGGAAGTTCCGATGTCGCGATTGGTCGTTGTTTCGAACCGCATGCCGCTTGGCGATAAGCCATCCGGGGGGCTTGTTGTTGCCTTGAAGGATATCATGGAAGAGCGGGGCGGCCTCTGGGTGGGTATTACCCGGGAGGACGCGCCATCTGCCGGTGTCGTGAAGTCCCGTATATCGGAGCTGCAAGATCATCCTGGCGGTCCGTTCGAGCGAAAAAGCTGCTCCATCGAGGCGTCGCTCTATGACGACTACTATCTCGGCTACGCCAATTCGGTGCTTTGGCCGCTGTGCCACGGCCGAACCGACCTGCTGGATTTGCGACTGAGTTTCCGGGAGGCCTATCTGGAGGTCAATCGACAGCTTGCCGATGCGCTTGCGCGGGAGCTTCACCCTGACGATATCGTCTGGGTCCATGACTATCACCTGTTTCCCCTGGCGGATGCTTTGCGCCGCAAGGGTGTGTTCAATCCGATCGGATTTTTCCTGCATATTCCCTTTCCGTCGTCGGCCAATGTCGGGGCACTCTCCAATGCAGGAGAGCTCGCCGAATGGTTGTCCAGCTATGATCTCGTTGGACTGCAGACAAACCGAGACGTGGCCTCCTGCCTCGAGGTGTTCCGAACCTTGAAGGAAAGTGAATTCTTGATGGATGGTTCTGTTCGCTATCGCGATCGGACGGTCGATCTCAAGAGCTTCCCGATCGGGATCGAGGCAAGGGCATTTCAGGCAATTGCGCAAAACGCCGAACCGTTGCCCAGAGCAGAGCGCGGGCCGCAGAAATTGATTATCGGTGCCGAGCGTCTCGACTACTCCAAAGGGCTTCCACATAGATTCAAGGCGTTCGGATACCTGCTTGAAACACAAGAGGCTTTGCGTGGCGAGGTGTCGTTCGTTCAGATCGCATCGCCGACCCGTGAAGATGTTCAGGCGTATCGCGAGATCCGAGAACAACTGGAGCAGCTTTCCGGTTCCGTGAACGGCCGGTTTTCTGACATCAACTACACACCGATCCAATATATCAACCGGATGGTTGACCGAGAGCGTCTGGCCGGCCTTTATCGCCATGCTCAGGTTGGGCTGGTAACGCCTTTGGCCGACGGGATGAACCTTGTGGCGAAGGAATATGTCGCCGCACAGGATCCGACCGATCCGGGAGTGCTTATCCTTTCAAATTTTGCCGGCGCAGCCGAGCAGCTTGGAGATCATGCTCTGATCGCCAATCCTTACGATGCTGCGCAAATGGCAGATTGTATTGCTCGTGCCCTCTCCATGGAGCGCGCCGAGCGGGTCGAGCGGCACTCGTCCATGCTCGCAAATGTCTTGAACGAAGATGTTGATTGGTGGGCGTCGTCCTTTCTGAAGAACCTGGAAGAGAAGTCGATGGGAACGGATTTCCTGAGCATCCTGCAGAACCTGTCTGATGACGAGATTGGCGCGACGAAGGCTGACGCCTAGCCTGACACGAGGACTGTTCAAGGGCGGATCCCTATCTCCTCGTTTGCACGGTTCAGAAGGTTCATTTACACAAAAAGACCGGCGCATGGCTTTGGAATGCGCCGGTCTTTTCGGTCTGGTCGAGTGAGAGCGTCAGCTTGCTTTCGAGACGCTTGTCACGGAGATCGGATCACTGGCAGGAAAGCTGTCTTCGAGACCTTCCTCCAATGCGTCTTCGTCATCGTTTTGTTTTTGCGAGTCGCTCCCATTCATCTTCTGAACGGTTTCCTCGGCCACGCGCCGCGTTTCCTTGAGTGCCTGGTTGCCGACTTCGCTCGCCTTTTGAAGAAGATCGTCCCGCGTCGCGCCGACGGTGCCATTTTCCATCTTCGTGCGTGGCAGGAGGGCGCCAAGCGCAAAACCTGCGACCAGTCCCATGGCACCGACTGCAAACGGATGTTCGCGAGCAAAGTCTGATGTCCGCGTTGCTGTCTGGCGGTAAGCCTTTTCAAGGTCATGGCGCTTCTCGTCAACAACACGGCTGGTGGTTTCAGCAGCATCGTTCAGGGTCTGCGCTGCGCGTTCGCGCGACGACTTCAGTGCGGCCTTCGCCCGTTTTGCTGTGCCCTTTTTTCCGGACGCGTCGGAATGTGGTGTGGGAGCAATAGTACGGCTCTCGGGCGTCGTGGAAGGTTCCGGGGTGCGAATGTAATCAGACATTGTCGTCTCCTTTATTGGTCGGTGGAGGAAATGAAACGTGCGGCAAGAAAGCCGATGGCGGCTGCCCCGATGGCAAGTGGGACGGGGTGCTTGCGAGCGGTTGCGCCAAGCGTTTCGATGGAAGCTGCTGCATCCACTTCGCGGATCTTGTCCGCAGACGCGGAGATATAATCGGCGGCGGTCAGGCTGATAGCCGCGGGAGCATCACTCTTGCCCACCTCACGCTCTCTAAGCGTGTGGGCTAGGTCATCCAGTATGGCGGATGATCTGTTCTGCTGACCCTGGACGAAGCGGAGGGATTCGCTCTTCAGGGTCTGAGCCAGGCCAAGCGCTTCAGAGCGGGCCGTCTCCAAAAGAGGGCCCAGAGGATCTGCGTTCGCCTCATTCGTATGCCGGTTTTCAGAATGTGTTGATCGATGTGGAGCTGTGTCAGTCATCTCTCTGTCCTCCTGTTGTGACAGGTAAACGTTGGTTGGCGAGAGAGGTTCCTGATTTTTAAATTTAATCTGTGTCCTTTATGTTTTGATCGTGAAGTAAAAAAGCCCAGACGTTTTGCCTGGGCTTTCTTTTTGTTTTTCGAGATCTAGCGCTTTTGGCTTGATTTATAATGCATTTCTTTGAAGTCGATCGGGACTACGTCCCTTTCTGTCTCGCGCGCCCAGGTAAATCATGGCGCCGAGAGAACAAAAAGCGAGAGCGCTTGCGACTGGATGGTCGCCAAGGATACTTTTCACATTTTCTGTGTAACGATCTGCCCGACGGCGCGCCTCGGACTTGACCGCCCTTGCCGCCACCGCGCGGGGAGCCAGTTGCTCGGTTGCGATCGAGGCGAGTGCGGCGATATTGCGACGGGTGCTCTCCAGCTCGGCTTCGAGTGACTCTGGTGAAAGGTTCTGCATCGGCTTCATTTGACCAACTCCTCAATCAACGCCCGGTCCTGCTTGAGCTGATCAAGCGTGCGGGTCGGTGTCAGATGCTCAAGCGATAGCTTTGTCAGTCCCAGCCAGGTCAAAAGACCAGCGACCAGCAAGCCCGTGGCACCGACGCTCAGCGCTGCCAGGGCCGGGCTAAGACCAGCTGAGATCAGAGCGTAAACGCTGGCAAACATCAGAATAAAAATGGCGGGCAGGGCAAGGACAAGCGCGACTGCGATCAGCGCCAGGCCATTTTTTGCGGTGGCGAGTTTTTCCTGAACCTCCGCCTTTGCAAGGCGCACCTCCCCGCGCAGAAGCTGTAAAATCTGCCGGAACAGGTCCGAGATGAGTGTTTTTTCCGTTTGAAACGGCTCTGATCCAAGCATTTTCCCAGCCTTCGGTTCCAAGCTTTGGCAGGTCGAACGCCGGATGTGTCAAAAGCGAGCATCGGCGGTCGGGCTTGAAGAAGTAATGCGTACGGCTGGCCCGGGTTCCATCGACATTTGATCCTGGAAGGTATCGCTGCCTCCCGTGCCCCCATCGATCGGGTGTCACTTCGATGCAAGTGGTTCCGGAGTTGTAATCTGCTGATGCCGTTGCGATCAGGTTCTATGTATCCGCGAGAATGTCTTTCAATGACCCGTCTTGCTCTTGCCGTTCTTTGAGGTCGAGACCTGAATGAAGATCAATGATGTGGCTTTTCTGAATCTCTTCGGCGGCGGTGGCGTCGCGCTCTTCAAATGCCTTCATCAGCGCATGATGAGAGTGGCTTTCGCAGGCTGTATCGGGCCGCTTCCAGTAAAGAGCAATAATCAGTGAAGATCTCGAAATCAGGGATCGCACCATGTTGGCCAGAACGTGGTGGTCGGAAATGTCTGCGATGGCTGTATGGAACAGGCCTGAAAGTGACAGGGCCTTGCCCATGTCTCCTGCGGCAACGGCCTCGTGCTCCGCATCGATATGAGCCTGGAGTTCTCTTAAGTCGGCGTCGCTTGCAGCCGTTGCGGCCATACGTGCAATGCGCGGTTCGATTAATGCGCGGGCCTCGAACACTTCATGCGCTTCACGGATGGAAGGCCTGGCAACAAATGCGCCGCGATTCTTCTCTATGCTCACCATTCCAGAATGGGCCAGGGCCTGAAGGGCTGCGCGTACGACCGTTCGGCTTGCGCCATAAATCTCGCCAACTTCATCTTCAGACAACTTCACGCCAGGCGCCAGCCGATGCTCGAGGATCGCCGTGTGAAGCTTCAGGCAGATGTCCAAGGTTCTTCCCTCGGGGAGTGGGAAGATGCCGTGCAGCCCTTCGGCTGATAGGTGCTTGGGATCGCGAAGTGGTTGGGTCATGGGACGTGGTTGCATGAAGTGTTGTTCATGGACCTCAGCATAATCCGATCAAACATGCACGCAATCTCTAATCGTATACAATTATTGTCTAATTCGTATTCGATAAGACTATTAATTGTGCACTTGGGACTTGGGCGGAGTTCCCGGATATCGCTGGATGGGTGTTGAAATGGCTGGTTTCGGCCAAAGATTAGAGTTGGCATAGCGGTTGCAATCTAGCAGGGCATTGACTGTCCGGCACCCGAGAGCCCCACATTATGCCAAAGACCCTGAACCTTGAACTTGTAGCCACCACAAAGCGGTACGGCGAAACGACCGCCGTCGACGCCATCAATCACAAGTTCCAGGCGGGAACCTACTCCTGTCTTCTTGGCCCCTCCGGGTGCGGGAAGTCCTCGACCTTGCGGATGATTGCTGGCCATGAACATGTCAGCGAGGGCGACATCCTTCTGGGTGATGCCAACATCACCGATTTGCCTCCCGCCGGACGCGGCACAGCCATGATGTTCCAGAACTATGCGCTGTTCCCACATATCAGTGTCGCCGACAATGTGGCCTTCTCCCAGAAGATGAAGGGTGTCGAGCGATCGGTCCGCTTGAAGCGGGCGATGGAGCTACTCGATCTGGTCGACATGAAGGCCTACGCCGACCGACTGCCGGATCAGTTGTCAGGCGGTCAGCAGCAGCGTGTCGCGCTTGCGCGCGCCCTTATCACGGAACCGTCCGTCCTTCTGCTCGATGAGCCGCTTTCGGCGCTCGATCCCTTTTTGCGGATCAAGATGCGACTGGAGTTGAAGCGCCTTCAACGCGAGCTTGGCATCTCGTTCATCCATGTGACCCACTCCCAGGACGAAGCTCTGGCCCTTGCCGACGATATCATCGTCATGAATGGCGGCGAGATCGAGCAGGCCGGATCGCCACGCGATGTGTTCAACGCGCCTCGGACCGAATTCGTCGCCAAGTTCATTGGCGGACACAATGTTCTGCAGGTTGGTGGGGCATCGGTCGCAGTGAGGGCTGACAAGCTCAATGTGGCCCGGACGGCGGGAGAGGGCGAGGCCATTCTCAGTGCCGCAGTCAAGGACGTGGAATACCTCGGCTCGACTGTCAATCTCGCTCTGGACGCCGGCAGTGCCGGCGATCTGACGGCATCGTTGCCGGACGCAGCCTTTTTTGCAGATCCGATTGAAATCGGCACCACCGTTTTTCTCGGTTGGAGGCGGGAGGATGCGCATGCTTTGGCAGCGTGAGCTGCCGGAAACGCTGGCTTGGGACGCCGGCACAAAAACCTAACAGGGGAATTGGAGAAGACGTTATGACTAAGCAGATCGAAAACAAGGGCCTCAGCCGCCGCAGCATCTTGAAGGGCGGCGCCGCAGCTGCGGGCGCAGCCATCGGTTCAGGCGCTGTGACCGGCTTCCCGACCATCTGGGCTCAGAACATCAAGGATGTCACCCTTCGCCAGTTCGGCACCGGCGTGTCCAACATCAATGAGGTCGCTCAGAAAGTTAAGGAAGATCTTGGCTTTACCCTGGAGATGACCGCACTCGACAGTGACAGCGTCACACAGCGCGCCGCCACTCAGCCCAAGTCCTTCGATATCGCCGATATCGAGTATTGGATCTGCAAGAAGGTCTGGGGTGCAGGCAACCTGCAGGCCATGGATACCTCCAAGATCAAGAACTACGACAAGATTGTCGGCACATTCAAAAGCGGCAAGCTGACGCCGGAAAGCGTGATTGCCCAGGGCACAGCACCACATACTGTTGGCTTCACCTCCGGTCCGGACGGCAAGGATTTCGTCCAGGAAGAATCCGGCTGGATGACGCTGATCCCGACAATCTACAACGCTGATACCCTGGGTATTCGCCCTGACCTCATCGGCCGCCCGATCGACACGTGGGCCGAACTGTTAAATCCGGAGTTCAAGGGCAAGGCGTCGATCCTGGATATCTCTTCCATCGGCATCATGGATATGGCCATGGTTGTCGAGGCAATGGGTGAGTACACCTATCCCGACAAGGGCAACATGACGAAGGAAGAGATTGACATGACGCTTGGCATCTTCACGGAAGCCAAGAAGAACGGTCAGTTCCGCGCGTTCTGGAAATCGTTTGATGAAAGCGTCAACCTGATGGCTTCAGGCGAAGTCGTGATCCAGTCCATGTGGTCACCGGCGATCACCGCTGTTCGCTCCAAGGGCATTCCGTGTGTCTATCAGCCGCTCAAGGAAGGCTACCGCTCCTGGGGTGGCGGACTTGGTCTGTCGATGAACCTCTCCGGCCTCGAGCTTGAGGCTGCCTATGAGTACATCAACTGGTATCTCGACGGCTGGGTCGGCGGCTTCCTGATGCGCCAGGGCTACTACTCCGCGGTGCCGGAAACCTCCAAGAACTTCATGAGCGAAGACGAGTGGGGCTTCTGGTTCGAGGGCAAGCCTGCTGAGGGCGACATCAAGAACCCGTTTGGCGACGTCATGGAAAAAGCCGGCGCCGTGCGCGATGGCGGATCCTTCTACGACCGTATGGGCTCTGTTGCGTGCTGGAACGCCGTCATGGACGAGAACCAGTACATGGTCCGCAAGTGGAACGAGTTCATCGCCGCTTAAGGCCTTTCGAACGCTCAAGCCTCCCTGTCCGGCGGGTTGCCGGGCAGGGGCCCCCATTTCCAATCAGGCCGACGTTGTAGCCCATGACCAAGACCAAGACCGACCCGTCCAAACGCGCAGAGCGCATCAGCTGGCTGCTGGTGACACCGCTGACCTGTGTTCTCGGGTTCTTTCTGCTCCTGCCGATCCTCACCATCGTGACGGTCAGCTTCTGGAACTACAATGAGTGGTCGTTTTTTCCCGACTTCGTTCTCGACAACTACGCCTTTCACCTGACCTCGGCCGTCACCTGGGCGACCTACCTGAAAACCCTGAAGTTCATGCTGCTGACCTGGGTTTTCTGTGCAGGGATTGGCTTTACGGTGGCCTATTTCCTGGCGTTCCACGTCCAGTCGTTACCGGCACAGGTCGCGCTTTTTCTGGTGTGCACCATTCCGTTCTGGACCTCGAACATCATTCGCATGATCTCCTGGATCCCGTTCCTTGGCCGCAATGGAATTGCAAACTCGAGCCTTATTCACCTTGGCATCATCGATGAACCGCTGGAATGGCTTCTCTATTCTGACTTCGCGGTCGTTCTGGCCTTCGTTCACCTCTATGCGCTGTTCATGGTCGTGCCGATCTTCAACACGATGATGCGGATCGACAAATCACTCATAGAAGCCGCGCGCGATGCAGGCGCCAGCGGCTTTCAGGTTCTGACAAATGTCATCATTCCATTGGCCAAGCCGGGGATCATGATTGGTTCGATCTTTGTCGTGACGCTGGTGATGGGGGATTTCATCACCGTGCGCCACATGTCCGGTGGGCAGAGTGCTTCTGTAGGCCGGATCATTTCCAACGAGATTTCGCTCTTGCAGTATCCAGCGGCAGCTGCCTCGTCCGTCGTGCTTCTGTGCATGGTTCTTCTGATGATCGGCGTCATGATGCGCTTTGTCGACATTCGCAAGGAGCTCTGAGATGGAGCCGCGTTCCAGGTCCTTTTATCTTCTTGCAGCTTTCTTCGCGCTGTTCGTGATCTTTCTCTACGGTCCCGTCATCACCATCGGCATTCTGTCTTTCCAGGGGCCCAGGGGCGGACTGACCTTCCCAATGAACGGGGTTTCGCTGCATTGGTTCTTTGATCTCTTCGAGCAGCAGGCGGTCGGCGACATCTGGGGATCCTTCCGTCGATCCTTTGCGCTTGGCCTTATGGTCATGAGTGTAACTGTGGTCCTGTCGGTCATGGGCGGGCTGGCGTTCCGCCGGAGATTTCGTGGCTCCACGGTACTCTTCTACCTGATCATCGCCAGCCTGATCATTCCCTCGATCCTTGTGTCCCTGGGAGTCGGCCTGATCTTCAACATTCTGGATCTTGAGGTGCACTGGGCGACATCCGGCTTCGGCTCCCAGCTGACATGGACGCTGCCGTTTGGCCTTCTGATCATGTTCGCCGTGTTCAATCGCTTCGACAAATCCTATGAGGAAGCGGCGCGCGATCTCGGCGCATCGCCCTGGCAGACCGTGCGCCATGTGGTTCTGCCGATCATCGCTCCGATGCTGATCGGGGTGGCGCTCTTCGGCTTCACGCTTTCCTATGACGAATTTGCGCGCACGCTGCTGACGGCCGGGTCCTACAACACCCTGCCACTGGAAATCTTCGGAATGACAACCAACGTTACATCGCCGGTTCTCTATGCGCTGGGCACACTTACAACTGTCTTTTCCTTCGCGATCATTGGCACCTTTCTGCTAGTGGTCGTGTTCCTGCGGCGTCGACGGATCAAAAGTGGATCCGGCGCTGGTTCGGGGCTGGTGTGAGCTCCATGATGCACGACGCACGTCATCTTTTGGTGATCAATCCGAACACAACCGCATCAATGACGCGAAAGATTGGTGAGGCGGCACGAGCGGCCGCCGGACCTCGTACCCGTATCACGGCGATCAATCCACACCATGGTCCGGCAGCCATTCAGGGAGCGGCCGATGGAGGCGCGGCGCTTCCCGGGTTACTCGCGCTCGTCGAAACAACGCTCTCAAACGATCCGGCGGTCGACGCGGTGATCATCGCCTGCTTTGATGACACAGGGGTTTGGCAGTTGAAAAGCCGTTGCAGTGTGCCTGTAATCGGCATCGGCGAAGCGGCCTGTCACATGGCTTCACTGCTCGTTGAGCGCTTTTCGGTTGTGACGACGCTTTCGGTTTCCGTCCCGGTTCTCGAAGACAACCTCGCGCGAAACGGCCTCGCTCGTCGCTGCGTAAAAGTACGTGCGTCAGATGTTCCTGTTCTGGATCTTGAAGATGCAGCCAGTGATGCACGCGGCAAGATTACTGCGGAGATGTCCTGCGCTCTGGCAGAAGACGACATAGGTGCCATCGTACTGGGCTGCGCCGGCATGGCTGATCTTGCCAATGAGCTTTCCGAGCAGTTTCAGGTACCCGTACTCGACGGTGTTGCCGCAGCTATCGGTCTTGCAGAAGCCCTGCCTGCAACAGCCCGATTTGGGCGTGGTTAGGCGAAGCACTGATCTCTATTTTAGGAAAGTGGTGCCGGCAGCAGGCGTCGATGCGCGGTAAAATATTAATAAAAACAATTAGATAAAAATTCGGCCCAGAAAATTGTGGGACAGTTTGAGGGACAATTTGTGGGACGAGTCAGACTCGGGGCCAAGAGGAGTTTTTTGGGCGAGCTGGTTTACAGTGCCGGTAGGCGATAGCCCCGGCCGTATTATAAGAACGAAGACGGTTCCGGTTGATGTTGTGGTTTGAAAGGGGCGGGGGCCTTTAGGAGGAAGCGTTTCGGATACGCGTTTCCAGTTGCTCGACGGCTTCCTCGAAGGAGATTTCTCGAACCGGATCATGCTCAAGATAATGGCTGTAGTCGAAGTAAACCGCTGCGAACAAGGCCTCGAGAGAGGCCGGCTCGCGCCGGTTCACTTTCTTGGTGTTGCGTTCCTGGGTAAGGCCCCAGCCAGTATAGAAGGGCACGCCGAACGTATGAACCTCACAACCGGCCAATAAGGCTTCAAAGCCCACCTGGCTGGAGACGCAATAGACCTTGGAACAGCCTTCCAGCAGGGCCCAGGGATTGATGGGTTCAGGCGTAAGCCGCAGCCGGTTTTCTTTAAGGGCGCGGGCGCAGACCGGGTCGGTCTGCTCGATTGAGTGCAGGGTTTCAGGCGTGAAGTGTCCGGCCTTCCGACCGATCATCGCTTCGGGGTGGACCTTGATGAGGATCTCTGCCTCCGGGTTCTCACGAATGGCGGTCTGGAGCATCAAGAGGAATGTTTGCTCTTCTGCAAAGGCACCCGGGATCGACGCGTCACCTGCCGTCTGGTCGACTACAACAACGCGGTCCTGCCGGTCCGCCGACCGCAGTTGGAGATCAGATATGTCTGAGACCGTGAAGCTGTTGTATTTTGAAAGTCGCTTGGACCTGAGCAGATTGATCGCTTCGTGAACTCTGTTATGCGACGTCGGCTTCGCGATCAGCTGAAGAATGTGACGTTCCAAATCACTTGGCTGGCGTGCATCGTAATAGATTCCGCTTTTGTCCAGAACCAGAGAGAGTGGCTTCTCGTCATTGCCCGGGCGAACAGACCGCAGGAACCCATCCTCAAATGCCAGATAAGGTAGACCGCGTTTGGCAGCGATCTTGCGCGCCCTCGCGGCGGTCGGTTTGTGGCCCCAGCCCGCAATCGCGTCTAAGCCCCAGCCGAACAGGCCAATCCGGCGCGGCTCATAGCCGGAAATCAGTTCAATGGCTTCATTGAGCTGCCAAAGTCCTGAGGTTGCCAGTCCGATCTTCATGTGAACGTCAATCCAGATTTAATTCAAGCGTGCGGTCGCTTCGGCCACGTTCGACGAGCCTACAATGCACTACACCCCGTTGGTCCCTGCTCATGTTCTCTGTGACACCTTCCGCTCGGCAGCGCAACTTGACCTGGTGTTCGATGCTGCCTTTTTCAGACAATCGGACACGAGTGACGGCCTGGTTCCTTCGAAGATCCGATTGTAGTTCGGCGGAAATAGTCGGTCAGAGCTGGCTCGGGAAATTTGAACAGGGGTGATAAGTGGAATTTCTGCCTGACTTCAGCTTAGCTGCCGGGAACATGAGAGACCATGACGAGACGACCGCGCCGGAATCACAGTCAGGCTTTCAAGGCGAAAGTGGCGCTTGCCGCGATCAGAGGCGAGCAGACGCTGGTGGAGCTGTCTCAGCAGTTCGACGTGCACGCCAACCAGATCAAGCAGTGGAAAACCAGCTCCTTGAGGGCGCGACAGGCGTTTTCGGCGATGAAGCCAAGGCGGAGCCGGCGGGGCCAACCGTCTATGTCAAAACGCTGCATGCCAAGATCGGCGAAGTGACACTGGAGAACGATTTTTTCTCCGTGCTCTGGGCAAGGCGGAATTGCTGGGCGGAAAGAAAAGATCGACCGCGAGGATAAGCTATCCGTGGTGCGCCAGGCGAAGCTTCTCGGCTCCAGCCATGGCAGCGTCTAGTATTCTCCACGTCCGGTGCCAGACGGCGATCTGGCCTTGATGCGCCGGATCGACGAACTGCATCTCAACTACCCGTTCGCGGGAAGCCGGATGTTGACAGGGCTCTCGAATGGAGATGGGCTGAGTGTCGGGTGGCTGCACGTCGCCACGCTGATGAAGAAGATGGGCATCGAGGCGATCTATCGCCGCCCGAACACCTCGAAACCAGCGCCTGGGCACAAAATCTATCCCTACCTCCTGGTCCAGCTGGACACCCGCAAAAACCTCGCGTTGATTAACGCTTTCTGATTCACTGGCTTCATGGAGGTGCGGTCATGAAGCCAATGAGCCTTTTCAGTCTATCCGTGCATCTTGAACGTCTGAGCAAAAACGGCGACCCGCTTGAGGTTCTGTCTACCACGGTTGATTTTGAGTATTTTCGTGACTGGCTGGTTGAGGGGCTGGGCTACGGCGATGTGTCCAAGGGCGGGCGCCCGCCGTTCGATCCTGTTTCGATGTTCAAGGTGCTGATCCTTCAGGCACAGCACAATCTGAGCAATGCCAAGACGGAGTTCATGATCCGGGACCGGTTGTCGTGGATTCGGTTCCTGGGCTTTGAGCTGAGCGGAGTCACGCCGGATGAGAACACGATCCGTCACTTCCGCAACCGGATGACGGAGACCGGCACCTTGAAGCGGGTGATGAAAGCGTTTGACTGGCAACTGAAGAAGAAGGGCTATATCCCGATGTCCGGCCAGATCGTCGATGCGACGCTGGTTCCCGCGCCCAAGCAGCGTAATACCGAAGACGAGAAGGAAGCGGTCAAGGCAGGTAAGACGGCCAAGGAGATCTGGCCGGATGAGCCCAGCAAGGCAGCACAGAAGGACACCAATGCCCGCAGGACGCTGAAGATCGGCGGGAAACTACGTTACCGGCAAGACGGCACGCCGTTGCCGCAGATCGCTCTGCCGGTGTTCGGGTATAAAAGTCACATCTGTATTGACCGGCGTTTTGACTTCATCCGGGGATGCCATGTGACATCGGCTGTGGATGCCGATGGCCGGCAATTGAAGCACGTCGTCACCTAGGCCCTGTTGACAAAGTGGATTCCCAAATCAGCTGACCTGTGATTCAAGACTGTCTTTTCGGAGGCGGTTTTGGCGCGTGGTGATTTGTCTGACGCAGAATGGGAATTGATCGAAGCATTGCTTCCTTCAGAGCGTGGCCGAAAGTCCCGCCCGGCTCAAGATAATCGTCGTTATTTGAACGGCATGTTGCATGTCCTGCGTGTTGGCTGCCCTTGGCGGGACATGCATGAGCGTTACGGGAAATGGAACTCGGTCTATGTCCGGTTTCGCAGGTGGGCGGAGCAAGGCGTTTGGGACGAGCT
>NZ_JBDWYP010000019.1:0-5546 GCF_039982295.1 Roseibium sp. | reverse complement strand
TTGGAGTGCTACCCAACGTGCCCCCGGGTCGGGCTAGAGTTTTCCGGACCAAATCAGGAACACGGGCTGGCTGCACGTTCCGATTTCATCAGGTCCATCGGCACCTTGTTACCGATGGCACCGTGAGGTCTGTGTTCGTTGTAGTCCTTGCGCCAATCCTCCAATTTTTCGGCAGCATCTGCAAGGCTCAGGAACCAATGAGCATTCAGGCACTCCGCCCTGAACCGGCCGTTGAAGGCCTCAATGAAGGCATTATCTGTCGGTTTTCCAGGCCTGGAGAAGTCCAGCGTAACGCCCCTTCGATAAGCCCACAGATCGAGATCCCGGGAAATGAACTCGGAGCCCTGATCGACCCGGATCGTCTTGGGATAGCCAATCCGCTTGCAGACAGTTTCCAGGGTTCTCACCACATCCTCGCCCCGATAACTGAAGCGCGGATCAAGCGCCGGCACATAGCGAGAATACGTGTCGATCACCGTCAGAACGCGGATCTTCCGACCGGTCGCGAGCTGGTCATGCACGAAGTCCATGGCCCAGACATCGTTCGGCCCGACTGCTTCCTGCCGGTCTTCGCGCAGCTTTGCCTTCACCCGGCGCTTGGGATGCTTGTTCCTCAGTTGCAGGCCCAATTCGTTGTAGATCCGCCGCGTTTTCTTCATGTTGATGACCCACCCCTCCCGACGCAGCAATACATGCACGCGCCGATATCCGAACCGGACGCGCGTCTGGCAAATCTCTCTGATCCGCTGTTCCAAAGCGGCCTGGCCGGATCGACGGGATTTATAGCGATAGGTCGTCGGATCAAACCGGATCACCGCGCACGCACGGCGAATGGACACCGACCAGTCCGACCGCATCTCGTCGACCAGCGTTCTTTTCCGGGCAGGCCTCAGAGCTTTCGTTTGACGATGTCCTGGAGCATTTCCTTATCGAGAGACAAGTCAGCGACAATTTTCTTGAGACGGGCGTTTTCCTGTTCCAACTCGCGGAGACGCTTCATCTCCGACGGCATCAGGCCCGCGTACTTCTTCCGCCAGTTGAAATAGGTCGCCTGGCTGATCCCGGCTTCACGGCAAATCTCCGCAACAGGAACGCCTTCTTCCCCGCGCTTGACGATGAACGCCTTCTGCGCATCCGAAAACTTCGATGCCTTCATAAATTCCGCTCCGTCCCAGCCAGGAAAATCGTCGCGGAAAACTCTAATTCAAATCGGGGGCATTTAGCGGGAGCACATCAGACATGCAACATGCCGTTCAAATAACGACGATTATCCTGAGCCGGGCGGGACTTTCGGCAACGCTCTGAAGGAAGCAATGCTTCGATCAATTCCCATTCTGCGTCAGACAAATCACCACGCGCCAAAACCGCCTCCCAAAAAACAGTC
Organism: Roseibium sp.; assembly: GCF_039982295.1. Lineage (GTDB taxonomy): Bacteria > Pseudomonadota > Alphaproteobacteria > Rhizobiales > Stappiaceae > Roseibium. The sequence goes on along the minus strand of NZ_JBDWYP010000019.1, from coordinate 4,162 downwards.
TTGAATCACGGATCAGCTGATTTGTGAATCCACTTTGTCAACAGGGCCTAGTACGTCACGTTGCTGATCCCGTGTTCCCGACAAAGATCGGCAACCGGCACACCGTTCTCACCCTGCTTCAAAATTGACAGGATCTGGCTTTCCGTAAATCTCGATTTCTTCATGTTGTTCTCCAGGCGCCTCAAAGGTCGGAGAAGTCCAATTTTCAACCCAGTGGTTTTTGGGGATGATTACCGCTTGATGCTGGGTTCTGTCGCAAACTTTAGTGGTAGTTGGATCTGTGGCTTTGTCTTGACACAGTTATCCTGCGAGTTCCATGAGCTGTCGGTAAGCAGGTACACTCGGCCGGTTCAGTTGCACTTTCGGATCATGTACACTGTTTCAGCTCCGTACAGCCTCTCCCCTTGCCGACTACGCAAGATGAATGCTCCGCGGATCGGCGTTTGCTCAACCGGCGCCGATCGGGGTAAACACCAACCGGTCGCCGATGGATGAAAGATCCGTGGCAGAACCTGTCGAGCCCATATTTAGCCATCGCATCGATTTGAACTGGTTGAGACTGGCATTCCTTTCGGAATTTGGACTCAAGTTGCATTTACGTTCAGCTCGGTCACTGCAAATCGACGTCCAAGTGCCCTGCAGGCAGTTCCGGTGTAAAGACCAATGCCCGTGATCGTGTTGGCTGTTGTCTGAAACGAGATGCATTCCGTTTCCGATAACCCGGCAGTCTCAATCTTCAACAGTGTCCCGGAATTTCCGCTGACCGGACTGAACCATGACCAACCTGCGGCCAGATCAACCGCGCGGGACGACAGGTCCGGAACGACCTTGTCAAGATTCTGGGCGATGGCCTCCCAATCGTCGTCCTCGATGACTTGTCGAGCCGGCTCGGCCGGGGACACAATCGACACAGCCTCGCTGGCGGATGTATCCTTGCTGGCATGTACCATCGGCCCGCTGACGGTACAGCCCGAGAGAGCAATGCCGACCGCCAGAGCAAACCCCAAACCGACATGATTTTGCTGGAACCGAAGAGAATGTAAGCGCACGCAATGAACCCTTGCTTCGTCGTTGCGCCAGGCTCCGTGGACGATCGGGATTTGACCTGGCCTTTAGGCGGATTGCTTCAATTGCAGACACAAAGGGGCTGAAATGGCCTTCCTTTCCCGCATTAACTGCGACGAACCGAGATGCTGTCCGCACGCCTCAATCAATCACATTCCTCAACATTGGGGAGCAAGACCCGAAGCACCTGTGCTGAATGGCACTCGACCCGAGAGTTCGTCCGGCTTGTGGGGCCTGCCCAAGGACGCGGCCGGGCGTTGGACGGCCCATCCGTCGATGCCATGGAGTTGGCGCGGCGCGGGGCATCGGGAACGCGCCGCCACGATCAAACGCCGTGACAGGTCTGAAGAGGCTCCTTACCGAGGACATCCCGGAGATGCAGCCGACCCTGCCGCCGCGATGGTGCGCGCTGTCCCGGGGGACCGATAAACCGCGAGGGGACGGACGGGCTGATGAATCGCAAGCCGCCGCACGCGGTGGGATCAAGGTTCCCTTGAATGCAAAAGGCGCCAGCCAGACAAAGAGTCCGGCCGACGCTGAGCGCCCCGTTACCGGGCAGGATAATCAGCGCATTTCCATTGCTGTCCGGGCAAGGACTGTTCTCTGCCTGGAAAAAGCTCTAGATGCTCAAGAAAGTGGCTGGTTCACAGCCTGTGCTGCACAAAATTCTGCGTGGTGATCACGAGACACGTACACTTCTTCAGCAGCTGCCCAGCGGTTCGATTTAGCACGAAGTTTCATTCGTGAAGCCGATTTATTTACCGCTCATGTACATGTTATACAGTGTTCCCTTTGGGAACCCCGTCGCTTCAACGAGATCGTCAATCTTTTCGATGAAGTCAATCGTTCTCATGGATTGGATTTCCTTTTCCATGGATTGTATTTTGCCCGATGAATACTTCTGGTCGCCTGCTTCTTCGTGAGGCTTAGATGTCTCAACTTTTGTCGCAGAGTTTACATTTATATTATTATTTACTTTACTATTTGGATTAAACGGCTGGGGCTCGATGCCAGTGCCGTCCCGATGAGGTTTCATGGTAGAACGTGCCGCGTCAACCTTGGGGTCACTCCTCTGAGACACCGACTGCCTTCTTATCTTAATGCTCATATTCTTGAACGGCTTCCATCCCCATGACCCAGAGCTGGAGGACGATGTTTGCGCAGGATTGCCTGAGCCAGCGGGTACCGATTTCCGACCGCCAAAGTTTATGCCAAAGATGCCCATATTTGTATTTCCTTATCCAAGAGTGAGCGCTCGTTCGACGTGGGTGTTCGCCAGAGCGAAGCGCATGTAGCGGCAGCCACATTTCATTGTCTGGAACCAGGGGTTCCAAGGCAAAAAGTGACGCTCTTTCTTTCGGTTGAACACGACACGCTATAGCGCAGACGCTCGCTCACTAGCGCGTTTTGAAAGCGCGTTCTGTGTCGAACGAGACTCGCCTCGTCATTTCCTGTCGGGAGGTTCTGGTGCCGGTACGATCGAGGCGGGCTTTGTCTCGCGTCGGGTGCCTGATTGAAATCTTCGGAATGATGCGACGGTCATTGTGATGTCCTCCGGAAAGAACTGGGCACCCACCATGCGATTTGCTCCAAGGGTCTGTGGACAAGGGCGTTTGGCGACAGAACCGTTCCTATTGGCCTTTGATCTAGTGCCGTTGTACGACTTGCCGAATTGCGAACAACATCGCGGATATCGGTATGCTCTTCTCTGAACTCGAGATACATGATCATGCGAGCTGCGCGCCCGTGACGTGAACGCTCGGCTCGGCAGCCTTTCCTTGACAAGATAATATCATATGATTATATTTTTATTATCATATGGAGAAAAACTATGTTTGAATCCAGTCAGCACGCCCCGGAACATGAGGCCGTGCACCCCGTTGCTGATGACGACAGGATTGCAGCGATCGTGAAGGCGGTTGTCCGCGCGGCAGACGTTTGGAACCTGTCCAACGCGGAAGCTGCCGCGCTTTTCGACGTGCCAAGTGCGACCTGGAGCCGAATGAAGGCAGGTAGCTACAAGGGTGTACTTGATCAGGACAAGGTCACCCGCGCAAGCTTGATCATCGGCCTTTTCAAGGGCCTACGGCTTCTTTTCAACGGTCCTCTGACCAACGGCTGGCCAAAAACTCCCAACTCCGGTCCTGGCTTCAACGGCAAGAGCCCGGTGCAGGTCATGTGCGACGGCGGCATTCCCGCTATGATGAAAATGCGTCAGCATATCGACGCGCTCCGGGGGGGGATGTGATCCGAGCCTCTGATCTCGAGGTTGTCGAGTTTACTCATCCCGCGACCATCAGGCTGATCTCTACAGCTTATATCGACGAGCCGGCTATGGCACCTCTTGCAGATGATGAGGAGGAACTCGCGATCCTCGAAGAGATTGAGGGACTGACCTCGGCACGGCAGTTGGTAATTCTGCCGGTGCCAAATGGGTTGACCCCAGCCGAACTCCTGACCGAGGCTGATGGCTACGGCTGGACATATGTCAATGCAGCCTTCTGCTACACGCGCGCGACTGGCAATCGGTTCAACGGGCCGGAGCGCGGTGCGTGGTATGCTTCCCATGGTGAGCTGGCCGTAGAAACCGCGCAGGCCGAAGTCACTTGGCACCTCACGCGGGAGCTGGAAGCGACCGGGGTGTTCGAGAACGTCACGGCCTATCGTGAGCTCATTGCGGGGTTCACGTCGCAGTTTCATGATCTTGAGGGCAAAATCCACGGGGACGTCTCGAGCCCGGACCCGGGCGTCGCCTACCCGGCCGGTCAAACTCTCGCACGCGACGTGCTAGGGTCTGGTGGAAACGGACTGCTCTATCAGTCCGCGCGGTACGAGAAAGGTCAGTGTCTCGTCGCCCTTCGGCCGCACTTGGTTCAGAATGTGCGACAGGGAAATACTTGGTTGTTCGAGTGGGCAGGGGCACGAGCCCCGACAATTTCGGTGCGGGAATGAAAACGGTTCTGTCGCAAACTTTTGTTTGAGCCATGGGTCCGGCTTTGTCTTGACGCAGTTATTCTGCGAGCTCCATGAACTGTCGGTAAGCAGGTACACCCGGCCGGTTCAGTTGCCACTTTCGGATCATGTGCGCTGTTTCAAT
>NZ_JBDWYP010000018.1:0-4114 GCF_039982295.1 Roseibium sp. | reverse complement strand
ACAATGCTCTCGCCGAAACGATCAACGGTCTTTACAAGGCCGAGGTCATTCATCGACGTGGACCGTGGCGCAACTGCGAAGCCGTCGAGTTTGCCACACTCGAATGGGTCGACTGGTTCAATCACCGGCGTCTTCTGGAGCCCATAGGAAACATCCCTCCGGCTGAAGCGGAGGAACGATACTACGCCACGCTGGATCAACCGGCGGTCGCAGCATAACTTAAAACCAAACAGCCTCCGGACAACCCGGGGCGGTTCACTTATCGTTAATTGAGCATTGCATTATTTTTTTGTGGGGTTGCGCTGACTAGCACGAAACAACCCTCAAGTGCTTGAAAGTTTACTGCTCTGAGATAGCCTTCGAAAGGTATTCATGCTCACGCGGACTAAAATCCGGCAAATAATTGCCTCTCAGTAAGCTGGATACTTTGCGACTGGCCCATTCAGGTTGAAACAAGGTCTGCAATAATCGGGATAAGTGCCATGAAAAGGTTCCTAATACTCCCATCTCTGGCGGCCTTGACGATTGTCGCCTCAGTTTCCATTGGCGATGCACAAACCGCTGACGGCTGCGTCGAAACAGAGGCAACTGACCCGCCCAGAACCGTCTATCAATGCCCGAACGGCTTCTTGCTGGAAGCCGAAGCAGCTACGGCTCTTGAGCTCAATACCAGGTCAGGACAGCCGGAGATCGTTCGCGTCGAAAGAAATGCGGTCCTGATTCAACTGCAGCCGGGAACCGGTCCCTTTCAGATCCGCACACCCTATGCAATCGCGAGCGTCAGGGGCACCGTATATGCTGTTGATGAAACCGCAGAACGGACGTCTGTGTTCGTGGTAAGCGGCGAGGTTGCCGTCTCCCGGGCGAACGGATCGGACACGGTGGTCTTGACACCTGGGGAAGGTGCCGACGTCGCACCTGGAGTTTCTTTTGCTCCCGTGCGCTGGTCAGCAGCACGGGCGGAAGCACTTCTTGCACGCTTCGGCCGATGAACAATCCGGACGGATCTTGGCATTTCTCTAGCCCGAAGCTGAGCAAGCAATTCACTTTGATCGCTCAAAGACCGTATCCGTTTGCGTAGGTAATAAACTGCGGACCGCCTCATGCCTCAGCCCATCATCAACTCTCAGATATTATTTTTCCATGCCGAGAGTTCGGAGCCACCTTTGTACTAGGAGAATTAATTAATGCCAAACATAGGAACTGACGTTCGGCTACTTCACGCGTATGTGAGGAATGCAATGAGACGAGCCGACCATCACGCAGAAAAGGTACAGGGCATAGCTCTCGCTCTTATTGGTGGAATTATCTGGCGTGGCAAGCTCGACACTCTTGAGATCAAGCAGTTTAATGGTAGCTTGGCGAATATGCTTTGGGTTGAGATCGGACAAAGACGTTATGCCTTTGCATACAATCCGGAAACTGAAGAGATTGAGATTATCGATAGAACGCGACCTGACAGGGCTCCTTACAGAATATCTAGCGAGACTTCCCCGGATGAAGTCGTGACTCTTTTTCGTTCGTTGGGGTTAGAACAAAAGTAATGCCAGTGTTGAACCACGTCCTTCGGGAACAATGGTTTGTCCAAGACGTTTGTGTGGGATTGCCATGCGTACACCAAACGAGGCATTCAAATTAGCAGCTGAACCTGAGCAGATTCAGCTGGGACGATATCTTGGTGGCTGGCTCGCCTCAAGAATTCTCGCCCTCCATCGACCGGAGGCTGTCTAAAGAGCTCAAGGCAAAGATTTGCAAGGCCTTTTGTTTGCCGCGCACCGTGATTTGAGCTGTCTCGGCGCCGTCGATTCGCGCATTCGCTGCATCGATCACCGCTTTGGAAACCACCAGAAAACTGTCATGGACCTTGTTCTCCGCTTCCAGCCGGCTGGCCGTGTTGACCACGTCTCCCAGCGCAGTCAGGCCAGCAGGGCCTCCTGCCGTGCCGGCGGATCCGATTCGACCGAGAATGGCTGGTCCAAGATGCAGGCCGATGCCCAGCCGGATCGGATTGCTAATCTGCGGGCCCTTCTCGTGATTGAGGCTCTCCATGACCACCTCGATGCGTAGGCTTGCGGCAAGTGCCTGGTTGGCCGCTGTCGCAACACTCGAATCCATGCCAAAAATCGCCATGATGCCATCGCCGATGAACTTATCGACATAACCACCTTCCGCGCGAATGGCATCGGAAACCTGGTTCAGATAGCTGTTCAGCAGGTAGACAACATCATAGGCTAGTTGCGATTCGGTGATACCGGTGAAATTGCGCAGGTCCACGAACATGACAACCACGTCCTGTTCGACGCCCCAGTGATAGGCATCCTTCAGATGCTCAAGGCCGGCCATGCCGACCTTGACCGGAACCAGGGGCTGCACCTCGATGTTCTGGATGGGCCGGATTTGGCAAGCCAGGCGAACATCATCGCTGGCTCCGATCCGATTCAGCACAGCTGCTTCGGAAGCACTGGCCGCGCTCAGTTCTGAGGCGCCGTCTAGCACTTTGACCCTGCAGGTGGAACACCGGGCCCGGCCACCGCAGACCGAGGCGATCGGTATATTGTTCATTCGACTCATCTCGAGAAGAGTTGCGCCTGGTTGCGCCTTTATAGCGAGCCCGCCCGGATAGATGATCGACAGGTTACGTGCCTTCAGACCGCTAAGATACCGGATGAAGATGGCCAGCAAACTGACGGCGATCAGTCCGAACACTACAGCCCGAAACTGATCGACCACTGCGTCGACCCAGTTCTGCTGCTCCAGCGTAATCTGCAGCACGACATTGCGGCTGAGAGCCAGGCGTCTGGCGCCTTCGATCCATCCCCAGAGGGCCAATACGGGAACCGCGACCGCAAATCCGGCGGCGAGCGGCTTAAGCCGTTGGTAAAAAGGGTAAAGTCTCAGCCAGAAATGCAGGCCAATCATCGCATGCGTCCACACGACCAGAAGCAGCACCGACTGGTTGAACGCCTGTTTTGGCCACAAGATGGCGAGCATCTGCTCATAGACTGGTGAAAACCCGAACACTTTGGCCGCCCCCATCGTCGTTGTGACGTGCGGGATCAATAGCCAGGGAATGTAGAGCCCGAGCGCCAATTGTGCGAATTCCCAGCGCGGCATCCTCAGCGTGCGGCGCTTGCTGGTCCGCCAGAGCGCCAGAAGAACATGTGTTACGGCCGTCGCGATCAGCAGCGTCTCGCCCGGCAAGCTGCGCCATACCCAATAATGCCACTGGGACGCCCAATCCATGGCTTGAAACGAAATGATGCCGAGGGCGTGGTTGGAAAAATGGCTCAAGCAGAAGGTAAACAGAACAAGACCGCTGGCCAGACGCAGCCGCTGCCGCCAGTTGCCATTGCTGATCGTGCCCCTATGCAGCGAGGCGGCGTCGTAGGTCTGAGTGACCGCAACCGATGCTGACGGGTGTTCCGCATGTTTTTCGCTAGGCACAGTGTCAGCCATGATCTTTCCAATCACCGGTTTGGCAGTCGCCGCCATCGTGGTCGGCTGTTAATTTTTGACTGCAAAAGAAATGCGCGCAGCAGGTCAAGAAGATACAGCTAAAGCGTTCTCATCTACTGACGCATCATAAGGCTTGTAGAATAACTAAGCTAAGTCAATGGGTTCTGTCGCAAAATTTAGTGGTAGTCGGATATGTGGCTTTGTCTTGACGCAGTTATCCTGCGAGCTCCATGAACTGTCGGTAAGCAGGTACACCCGGCCGGTTCAGTTGCCACTTTCGGATCATGTGCGCTGTTTCAATACCGTCCAGCGTTGCCCGTTGCTGAATGAAAGGCCTTTAAGCCCATCATCGGCCTTGTCAACTTCTTGATAAACCGGTGGTCCTGCTCGATGATGTTGTTCAGGTATTTGACCTGAAGGGTTTCGATGAAGGACCACCACAAACCAAGGACAAGCAGGTGGATATTGATATTGATCAGGCCCGCCAGATTGGCTCCGCTTTTGTCCATGACAATCTTCTTGGGCAAACCATTGTTCTCGATAGACTTGTTGAAGAACGCCGTTGCCGCCGCTTCATCACGGGTTTCTGACAGCATGAAATCGACCGTATCTCCGTGTTTGTCGACCTCCCGGTAGAGATAAACCCATTTGCCGCTGA
>NZ_JBDWYP010000017.1:0-13554 GCF_039982295.1 Roseibium sp. | reverse complement strand
CTCGACGGGTAAAATCGATGATGGTAGCTTCGTCCATGGTGGTGCGTCCTAAAATGGTTGGTTGGGTGTGTAGCAACACCAATCCAACCAGATGCACCGCCGTCATTCAAATCGCCCGGACACCAGATTCAGACATAGCTCGTAAGTGCTGCGCGAGCGCCGGATGCCCAATATCATCCGTTAAAAGTCGATGGTGCTGCGCTTTTCTGTGACCGCTTTCAAGAACTGGATTCCGGTGCTGTAATTCGTCAAGGATGCCCGGCGCTAAGCGTTCGTATACAATGTCATTCGTATATTTGCCGACAACGCCGGGACGTGCGACCGACATGGCGTTCCAATCCCAGCCACGAAGACGGAATATCTCCCGATAGAACTCGTCGGGGAAGCGTTTTGCCCATGCGGCAAATTCTTTACGTAGGTATTTATCAAGGATCGCTTGGAGGGCTTCACGATCACGGGTGTTCTGGTAGCCGGTTGCCTCATCGACCAGAGCGATGATGCCGACCTCGGCTAGTCCGCGAATAAGGATTTCCGCCGCTTGGGCCCTATCTCTTTGCTGAGGATTTAGAACACCCGCTTGTCGAGCGTTGAGCCAAATATTGCAGATTTCAGGTAGCGCTTCTGCTGGGTATCCTTCGACGACGGTATCGCCAGACTTATAGATTATTGGCATTAGGGGCCCATCCCATAAGTCACCGGGAATAAAGGATTTTAAGCTCTGTGACGCCAAAAATACAGGCATATGGGCCCCAGTCTTTTCGGCTTCGGTTTTTAGCCTCTTGGCGGCACCGCTGCGGCCACCAAGTGCATTTGCAATACCGTTTTCGGACAATACGCGCCGTCCGTCCTTTAGAACGGCGCACGGGATTTCCATTTGGCCGATCCGAAGAGTGCCACGGTGAGTCGCCAGTGGCGGTTTTATTTGTTCGTCTAGTTCCGCCTTGTCGGTTTGCGCGAAGCGCTTAATCGCCTCGTCAAAGCCCATGTCCAATTTCAACGGGTCTTCGCGTTTCTTACCATCTGTCATGCGATCAATTCCATGTACATGAGCCGACCTGCAACCCGGCCAAGAAGCTCATTCAAGCGGTCGCGTTCTTCCATTTCGCGGCGATTGTAGCGCCATGTCATTTCCGAAAGATAGCGGCCAAGGTGCTTGTCTGAAATCCAGTGGTGAATGCCATAAATCTGTCGCTTGATGTGCGACCATGCGCCTTCGATGCTGTTGATATGAAAGTAGCAGCTCTTCACGTATTCGCCGGACGAATGATTGACGATCTTGTGGTAGTAGACCTTGGACAAGCCCTGATAGCCACGATACTCGTCGGTCAGAACAATTGAGCCTTTGGCAACGTTGGCTTCTTCAGCGCCCTTGAAGCCCTTAAGCGTCGAAAGATGGAGGGCGCGGAATTCGCCATTGCGTTCCAACGCGCCCCATACGACCGGCTTTCCTGACGGGCCACGCTGACCCTTGCGGGCGTTCGCGTGTTTGTTCTGGTCTTTGCCGTGGAAAGTCTCATCGACCTCTACAGTGCCTTTAAGAGGGGGTTGAAGGATTTTGTGCGGGATGCATGACGCAAACGATGCAGCATGAACCACGCTGTTTTCTGCGTCACCTTGATATCGCGAGCGAGCGTCGTGCTAGCAATGCCTTTCTTGTGTGAAGTGATAAGCCAGATAGCCATGAACCACTTACGAAGCGGAATTTTGGAATCTTCAAAGATCGTGCCGACCTTGATCGAGAACCGCTTACGGCAATCTGCACACTTGTGGTCTTTGCCATTCGAGAAGTGGTTGACGCGGGCGGAGCCGCAGTGCGGGCAATAGGCGTTCTCGTTATCGGAGCCCCAGCGAATGGCGCGAAGGTGGTCAATCGCTGACTGCTCATCCGGGAAGGCTTCCATCATGTCAAAGAGGCTGTTGAATGTCTGCTTCATGGCAATCGCTCCGATTCGATAGCCACAACATAGGTTCTTGTGTGACCTAAATCAATGGGTCACACACGTACATAGCCTCCTTTGATATGGCTTGCAACCTATCCATTTGGGTCAATCGAGATGAATATTCGATCGGCCCAACTGAGAATGTCCCAGGAATATTCGGGATCCGATCCAACAAAGGTTCCGAAAAATCCAGACTGATTTTTTGCATTGTGGTCTAAGACCTTGCCAGATTTGACCGTTACTTGGACGTTGCCTTTGGGAACGATCCCGAATGATTCAAGCTGTTTGCGCATCTCGTCGCCAATCTGGGGAGAGCTGATCGTCATCAGGCCATCTTCAGTTCGCTGGATCGTTAAGAAATTGTTTTTCCGGCTTTTTGTCTTCGTGTTTGGAATGCCGATAGCCGTTCCGTTTTCGGCTAATGAACCGTCAAGTTGGATCACCAGATCGTATCGACCGTCTCCAACATATTTGAACGTCTGAAAGCCTGGCATGCCCTCGGACTTGCGTTCTTCCGAGCGTAGCTCGGCTTCGTCTTTCTCAGACAGTGTCTTGCCATCCGCCAAGACCTGGAGCGCTCGAGCGTAGCCCAATCGACTAGACACATTCATCTCGTAGGAATAGCCGTTGATTGCAACATCAGCGTCAATTGTTTCCGGAACCAGGCAGCCGGTCAACGTGAGAGCGGCAGCAAGGACTGTGAGCGAATGGACAAGGCGATTGCAGATCTGGGTCATCGATAGGCTCCCGGAAAGATGATGTCCTGATCAACGAGGATGTTGAATTGGTATCCCGGCCGGATTTCTATGGTCGGCTGAACATCAAGGTTCTTGCTGATAGTTTGTTCGGCAACCCGGCCGAACACTTCAGCGAAGTTGCGGCGAGCGGCATCTGACGCTGTTTCCTGGTTGGAAAGTGTTGAGCTTTCCGGGACGGCCATATCAATACCGGCGCCGATCACCGCAAGCAGTGCGGCCGATCCAAAAGTGCGCAGGTAGTGACGGTTCACCTTGTCTTTGAACCCGCCGAAGCCTTCCACATCAACACCTCCCATAGAACCGATTTGCAAGGTGGCTCCATCTGGAAAGATGATATCAGTCCAGACCACCAGAACCCGGTTTTGACCGAACGAAACGTCAGAATCGTACCGACCGAACAGCTTGGTTCCTTGAGGGATCAAAAGCAGATGGCCGGTTGCACTGTCATAGATATTTTGTCTGACCTGGCCGGTGATCCGGCCGGGAAGGTCTGAATTGATTCCGGTGATGAGCGTCGCTGGGATCACGGATCCACGCTTCAACTCATAGGGTGAGCGCTGCGGGACAACACGGTTTGCAAGATATCCGGCTTCGGAAATGTCCTGATTGAAGAAACCTTGTTTGCCCCTTTGACCGTTTGGATCGAGATTTGCCAGACCGCCCTGTGCAGCTTGCAGGGCCGCGGACAGGAGATCGGGAGAAGATTGGCTGCGGGTAAAGGCTGCGTTGCGGTTTTGGTTCTCTTGTGTGCCCTGCTCTTGTTCTTGCAGTTTGCTGATGTTCACCGTGATGGGGCTGTCGCGGGCAGCGTCTATGGATTGCAGGCGCTTCATGCGCTGGCGCTGAAGTTCCTGCAATTGTTGTTCTTCAAAACGCTGGTCCAGCTGGATCTTCCAGTCCGGTGAGGCTTCCTCCTGAGGAGCAGCGGTTTTGCTTGTGCTGGCAGGCTCTTCCTGGAATGGATTGCTAAAAGGCGATGTCTGTTGTGGCTGCTCTGGAATAGCATTTCTTACCGGTTTGGGTTGAACCGACACATCTGGTTGTCCGGAAGGATCAATGATGCCATTGCTGATCCCCGCCTTGAGCTGGTCTGCAAATCCGCTGGCCGGCGCGCCGCCTTCGTCTTCAGCGATGAAGTCGTTCGAATTGATGCCACGTGTCGCAAGACCATAAATAATCACGACACCGAACACGATCAAAAGGCCCACGAACAGGACGATAGGCAGTTTGTTGAGGCGGCGGATTTTGGGGGCTTCATCTTGTTCGTTCAAAGCGCCGCCGGCCAGATGGGCATTGGATCCAGAGTTGCTCATGCGTGCTGTCTCCTAAGCGGTTCGTGTCAGCACGGAGACCGGGCTCGTCGGAGCCGCGCCTTCCGCTGTAGCCTGATAGGTCCGGGCCAGTTCGACGGTTGGCGTGGTGATGCGAACGAAGATCTGGCCGGCATCGGAGCCAACCGTGTAAGCAAGGGGAATGACTGTATCTTCCGTCGGCTTCTGATCAGCCTCAGCGACGGCGTAGCCCCATCCGCGCAATGAGCTTTCGATCGCCAAACCAAACTCTGAATTGTCGGTTTCGAGGAAGATGGTTCCGGTTCCCATCCCGACATGTTCTGAGAGTTTCGCAATCATGTCGCCGGCGACGATGCTCGCTGCGGCGGGTGACAGATTGGCCGCATCAACACTTGTTGTCGGGTTGAACCAGCCTCTTTGCGTCATGCAGCCAGCCGTGGGTGCTCCGAGTGCCGCAATGAAGAATGCATTTAGAAATGAGCGCCGAGAGTACAGCATGATCAGCCTCCCCTGTTGATGCGAACTTTTTGCTGGCTGTGGCCAACACCGGACACCAAAGCTGCCTGGTCGATCGTGTAATCCACGATCATGAGACTTCCCTTGAGGCGATAATTGACGATCTGGTTTTGTCCCCCGGAGGTGATGAAAAGAACGGGGGCATCGCCAGATGCCATCCCCGACGGAAACTGGATGTAGGTTTTGATCCCGTCCGAGTAGACCCGTGTCGGTCGCCAGCGGGCTTGTCCGTGAATGTGATACCTGAAGTCCAGGTTTTCGGCCGGAACACCGGCACCAGGGATGATGCGCGCTTCAATCTGACGATTTGCGGCTTCGAACTTGGCCTGGATGTCTTCGGGGTAATCGAAACCGACACGCGCCATATAGCGGTGATTGTCGCTTTGAAGCTTGATCTGATACGTGCGCCGCGATGTCGTCACGACCATAGAAGTGACGAGGCCGGGTTCAGTCGGCTTGATAATCAGGTGAACCGTGTTGCCAGCCGGTCCTCCGGACGTTGCGGGATCGACTTTCCATCGAACTGTGTCCCCAACCATGACGTTGCGAACGGCTTCCCCGGGTTGCAGCTCAACGTCGCAAACTTGCAGGGGAGCACAAACTACAGTTGGCTGCACATGGCCGTAGAGATAGACCACCTTGCCGTCCGGACCTTTTGTGACGACGCCGCGGCCGTTACGCCAGTCGTTCGAAAGTCCGAGGGCGCGCAGCTCCTTTGCCGTGTAGTCCGCAGCCAAGGCTTGAACCGGTAGGGTGCTGATGGCGGCCGCGAACATGCACACGCTCGCGTACAGTCTAACTTTCTGAAACATAACTCTTAACTCTCTGAGCGTGTGAATTGCTTACAATTGAGCGGTCCAATCGAAGTCCTTGAGATAAAGGCCGATTGGATTGAGCCGGATGATGGCTTCGTCTTGTGGAGGCGAAAGCGTGACGCTTGCCACTCCGCGCCAACGTTTTGCTTCAACTTCCTTGCCCTTCCGGTCTCGTTCGATTTCGGTCCAGTCGATCTGATAGGACTGGTTGGAGAGGGGCACGATGCTCGTGACTTCAACGGACACGGTACGTGATTGCGCCCGTTCGAACGGAGAGTTGATCCTGTAGAAGTCATTTATCTTTTGAGTGGCAACATCCGTCTGTCGGAGCATTGCATAGACGCGATCGATGTAGCCCTTGGCGACAACCGTGTCTGGTGTGACAGAGCGGAAGCTGGCGAGCCAGCCGCCGAGCATTGCCCGAACAACGCGCTCGTCCGCATATTCGATCTGGGCAGGGAAGCCGCCGATCGCTGGCGTGCCGAGTTTGTCTACCTCGACGATATAAGGGACGAGTTTAACTTGAGTGCTCTGGTAGAGTGCGAAACCAAAGCCAATTGTCGCCATTGCCAGCGAGAGAAGGCCGACGCCCTGCCAGAGGCGGGCGGTACGGATATAAGAGCCGTAACGCTCGTTCCATTCCATGCGTGCGGCAATGTAGGGATTATCAACGGGAGTGCGCTTAGCCATTATCGCCCTAAGTTTTATGATTATATCCGCCGGATTAGGCGTTGTTTTTGCTCGCCGCCGCCGTTGAAGCCTTGGCGTTTGCTTCTTTTAGCTTGTGGTTCACCAGCCCCAAGGTTGAGGCGCTGTTTGCTCCTGGCGCACCGGTGAGTTTGTCAGCGGCGGCCGATGCGGCGGCAGCGAACGGAGCCATAGCGGCCTTTGTAGCCGATCCCCCTATGGAGGCGCCGTCGTGCCGAGCAGCGTCAAAAGCCCCTTTCGCTCCGGCGGCCAATTGCGCAGCTCCGATAGCACCACCGGCCGCAGTTGCGGCAGAAGTCGCGCCATAGCCGGCGGTCTGTGTGCCAGATCGAATAACTTCCATGCCATTGCTGGTGGATACCCCTTGCACGACCCCTTGCAAGATTTGAGGCACATACAGAGAGATCAGGAAGACAACGACTGACACACCTGCAATCGTCAGCGTTGCCAGGAATTGGTCATCGGCCGTCGAGCTGTTCGACAGACCAGTCAAAACCTGGGAGCCTATACGAGCGATCATCACGAGTGCCATGAGTTTCATACCCACTGAGAACGCATAGACCAGGTACTTGATGGCAAAGTCTTTGGTGAAGGATGAGCCGCCCAAACCAAGCATGATGATGCCTGCCAATAGGCCAATGTACATTTCGATCCACACCGCAATGAAGATGGCGGCCACGAGGGAGAAACAGACAACAACCACGACCATTGCAAGAACCGCCGCAATGGCCAGTCCATTGTCTTCAAAAATACCAAACTGAGCATTTTGAGATAGATTTGCGGCGACTTCTATCCCGGCATTGAAAATATTTGCCGGAGAAGCTGATCCACCACCAGCACCGATCTGAAAGAGACTATCTACGACAGCCTGAGCAAACTGGGGGCCTTGGGTCAAAACGAACGCGAAGAAACCGATGAACATAATCCGCCGGACCAGCTCGCTTACCCATGTCTCAAGAGCTGCCGCCTGAATGCCAAGCCAAACCGCAGCAATTCCGAATTCTATGCCGGCGAGGACCCAGAACAGCGATTGTGCTGCGTTCGTAACTGTTCCTTCCCAACCTTTCGCCGCGGAGATAACCTGATCTTTCAGGGTGTCTAATACAGCGCCGTCGGCCGCAAGAACGGGTTCCCCCAAAAGCAATAAGAAAAATGGCGAAAAGGCTGAGATCGCCTGACGCTTTAGTCTCATTTTCCGAAATCCACGCTGATTTCATCGCCGCCACTTGTCGGGTAATCCTTCGGTTCCGCCTGAAAGAACTTCTTTTGTGTTTCTGCGGTGGATTCAACGAAGTAATAGGACGCCGACCACAATCCCATCAGAAGGAGAGCGAGAAGTAAAAACAGATAGGTCTTGGTCATTTTCTAAAAATCCACACTGAGTTCGTCACCGCCGCTGGTGGCGGGTTTTGTCGCTCCGAAGAACTTTTCCCTTTTGGATTGCGCAAGGTCGCCCTCGGTCTGTTCGGCTTGGTACCAGGTGCCCATCATGGTCATTTGTTGGGAGACCAGGCCGCGCAGCTTTTGCATCTGTTCTACCTGCTGTGTTGCGATCTCGTGACCGACTTGCAGGGCCTGTTTTTGTCCCACAGCGGTCTCGGAGTGCTGACGGAGCTGGCGTAGAGTGTCCTCTTCGATCGCGAACTGGTCAGAGGTGTAACCGGCCGCTTTCAGCGTTGAGGCGATGGTGTCCCGGTTCGTCTCGGACCAGGATTGATACATCGTTGAAAACGATTGTCCGGTTGGCAGGCCGTTGGTTGCAAAGTCCGTGTAACTTTGGAACCGCTGTTTTAGCACCTCATCGAGGTTCCCCATTGAGAAGGCCATTGCCTGACCTTGCTGCACCAGCCCTTGTAGCTCACCAAGGTTCTGCTCGACTTGACCCCAGACCTGGTCAGGCAATGACAACGTGTTCTGCAACATGTTTTCATAGATGCTGATCTGATTTTGGATCATCTGAACCTGATTGTTGATCTGATCCACCTGATTGGCGATTTGTTCGGCACTTTGTCCGCTGATCGTAATCAGCTCTGCGTTGTTCAGCATCTGAGTGAATTCAGTTGCCGGCCCGGCTGCGGGCCCGCCGCCCGCGATGGCCGGTCCGGCCAGACCAACCAAATAAAGAACGCTGGCGAGCGACTTAGCCGAGAAGCTGTTCGGCATTTTCGATTCCTCTTTGCTTGAGCCATTCGGCGGGCCATTTGTCGCCGTATTGAAGGTGAAGGCCTTCAATCCGTTTCAGATCTTCCTTGCCCGATGCCCCGACAAACGACAGAGTGATTGGACCAAGCGCCATGTCGAATAGCCGTCGTCCATCTGGAGAGGTGACGTAGTACTCGCGCTTCGCGATGGCTGACGCGATGATTTCAATCTGCTGGTCGTTGAAGCCGAGTTTTTCATAAAACTCGCGGGTGCCGGAAATTCGCGCCTCGCCATTTGGCAGGCAAATCTTTGTCGGGCAGCTTTCTTTCAAAACGTCGATGATGCCAGAACGGTCAGCGTCAGAAATCGACTGCGTTGCTAGCACGACTGCGCAATTGGCCTTGCGCAGCACCTTCAGCCATTCCCGGATCTTGTCCCGGAAAACGGGATGGCCCAGCATCAGCCAGGCCTCATCTAGAACGAGTAGGCTCGGTGCACCAGTCAGGCGTTTTTCGATCCGGCGGAACAGATAAAGCAGGACCGGGATCAGGTTCCGGTCGCCCATGTTCATCAGTTCATCGATCTCGAAGGTCTGGAACCTGGAGAGCGCCAGACCGTCTTCTTCGGCATCCAGCAGAGCTCCCATGGGGCCGTCTACTGTGTAGTATTGCAGCGCATCCTTGATGTCTCGGTTCTGAACGCCTGATACAAAGTCGGTCAGAGACCTGCGCTGTGATTTTGACATCAACTCGATCTGCGTCGTGATGGCGTTACGATGTTCCGGCAACACCTTCACACCTTGCAGCTCGATCAGGGTTTCCAGCCATTCCGACGCGAATGCCTTGTCGGTATCGTCTTCAAGTGAAGAAAGCGGCGCAAATGCCAAAGTGTCGGACTTGCCGATGTCATAGTGATCTGCGCCAACGGCCAACGTGAGTGGATACATCGACCGGCCCTTGTCGAAGACGAACACTTGCGCATCCAGGTATCGAAAGAACTGGGCAACGATCAGTGCCAGAAGCGTTGATTTGCCAGACCCCGTCGGCCCGAGCATGAGCGTGTGCCCCAGATCACCCACATGAAGATTGAAGCGAAACGGCGTTGAGCCGGAGGCCACCTGCATGAGCGATGGCGATCCCGCAGGATAGAACGGACACGGGCATTCTTCGGCTCCAGCCCATACAGAGTTGAGCGGAGCAAGGTCTGCAAGGTTACGCGTGCTTATCAGCGGCTCGCGAACATTCGCATAAGAAACGCCCGGCAAGCTTCCCAGGAACGCTTCGGTCGTGTTGAGCGTTTCGATGCGCCCGCCGAACCCTTCGTTCTTGACGACGTTGCGAACCAGTTCGCACTTCTCCTGAAGCTGGTCCTGATCTGTATCGAAGAGAACGATGACAGGCGCATAGTGGCCGAAGGCGACCAGTTGCGAATTTGCCTCCGCAATGGCGTCCTCAGCTTCCCCGACCATGAGCATGGCGTCCTGATCGAGCGATCCTGAATTGGTTTTGAAGAGCTGATCCATCAATGGCCGCACTTTCTGCAGCCACTTCTTTCGGGTCTTTTCCAACACCGAGCGTGCCTCGATCGGGTCGAGGAAAATGAACCGGCTTGACCAGCGATAAGTGATCGGCATCAGATCCAGTGCATTCAGGATGCCGGGCCAGCTTTCGGACGGAAAGCCGTCGATCGCGATCACACCGACATAGCGACCGTCGATCATGGGATTCAGACCGTGGTGGAATTCTGCGGTCACCAGATGATCGAGATACATCGCAATGTCAGGCAGGCGGATCGGATGGTTTTCACCGACCAGAGCGAAACGAGTGAACTGGAAAAGATCATCGTAGCGGCCGTGTCTTTCTCCGTTCCGTTCCGGCAACGTCTGTGTCCGCATGCGGCGGATCGAGACGACATTTGCCATATATTGTTCAAATTCACGAAGGGTCGTCTTGAAGGTCTCAAGCAAGCGGGACGCAAAGGACGTGTTGCGACTGGCTTCGTCCGAATAGATGTATTTGACCAGCTTGGACTTGTTCTTCTCCGGTGGTCGGTAGGTCAAAATGATTGCGTGTTGGCTCTCAAAATGCCCTTCTCCGGCTTCGAACCGATGCCGTCTTTCATCATCGATCAAGGCTGTGACGGGATCAGGAAAATGCGAGCTCTCCTTGTCCGGATACCCGGTTGACGGAATCCGGACAGCTTCCATCTGGATCATCCAGCCATTGCCAAGGCGGGCCAGAATGGAATTGATCTGCCTGGTGACTTCGTTGCGCTCAAACGCGGTTGAGCTCTCGCTGTCCGGGCCGGCAAAATACCAGCCGGCCATCAGGCCCCCGTCTTTGAGAAGCACGATGCCGTCGTCAACCAAAGCCGCATAGGGCAGCAGATCGGAAAAGGACGGTCCCATGTGCCGGAATTTTTTGAGAGCAACCATGGTCAGTATGTCCGCCAGGGCGTGGAAGTCGGCAGGTAGTAGGCGCGATATTTGATGTGCCGCAGATAGACGGTTCTCATCCGAGGGTCCGCTCTTGCCATCATCCGCAGCACGCCAACGATCACGATCCAGATCGCTATGCCAAGCACAGCGGCATAGGGCTTCAGGATCACGAATATCAATATGGCTGAGGCCAGACCGGTCACGAGCACCAACTCCCGGTCCGCTCCGAACAGTAGTGTCGGGCGCGAAAGAGCACGGTGTATGCGCGCCCTGTTGAGGCCCGGCGCGTCAGCCATGAGCCGGTTCCCCGGTTTCCGCCAAAGCTTCAGGAGAAATGCCGATGGAAGCGCCAGAGGATCCAAATAAGCCGACAATCGTCGATGCCCCGAGCAAAACGCCGAGAACAAGGACGACATAGGCCATGCGACGGGCGAAGTCGTTGAGCTCACCGCCGAAGATCAGCATGCCGCCGGCGATCGCGACTGCGATCAGGCCCACAGCGCCGGCAACCGGACCATTGATGGAGGCCTGGATCTGCTGAAGAGGCGCTTCCCAGGGAAGCGCACCGCCGCCCGAGGCCAAGGCTGGCTCAATAAAGAAAAGCGCGGCTCCAGCGAGGGCGAGAAAAAAAGCAGAATTACGCGACATGAAGGTTCCCTTGCCTTTCGTTGGAAACGTCATTGTGGAACTGAGGTGATACGGCTGAATGGACGTCATATGCGCCGGCCCGGAACCCGGAGACGGTTACAATGTCTCTTACAATGCGCCCGTGTTCGGGAGAGCGCTCGATCGAGACAACCAGATCGACAGCTTCTGCAATCACCTGTGCCATAGGTGCTGGAGAAACTTCCGCAATCAGCTGCTCGAGGCGTGTCAGTGCAGTAAAGGCATTGTCGGAGTGTACAGTCGCAATACCGCCAGGGTGACCGGTGTTCCAGGCCTTGAGCAGTGTGAGCGCAGCGCCGTCGCGCACCTCGCCGACGATGATCCGGTCGGGGCGCAAACGCATGGTAGATTTCAAAAGGCGCTGCATGTCCACGTTATCGGACGTGCGCAGGATCACGGCGTTTTTGGCCGCGCACTGGATTTCTGCGGTGTCTTCCAGAATGACAAGTCGGTGATCCGGAGAAACAGAAACCATTTCTGCAATGATGGAGTTCGTCAGGGTCGTTTTACCCGTGCCAGTGCCGCCCGAAACCAGAATGTTCTTCCGCTTCGCCGCCGCTTCGCGAATAATCGCGGCCTGCGTTTCCGTCATCACGCCATCTTCGACATAGCGCGACAGCGGGATGAGCAGCGATGCCTTCTTCCGAATCGTGAAGGACGGTTTGGAAACGACAGGCGGCAACAGGCCCTCGAAACGATGACCTCCGATGGGAAGTTCGCCGGAAATGATTGGCTTGTCGCCGTTGATTTCCGTTCCAAGCGCATGAGCGACCTTGCCGATGATGATCTGGGCGTCATGGGGCGTCATCTCGCCGGAGGGCTCCATGCCCCTGCCCACGCGCTCGACAAAAAGTCGTCCGTCCGGGTTGAGCATGATTTCAACGACGTCCTGTTCACACAAAGCCGACAGGATCGCGCGCCCGAACGAATCCTCCAGTCCGGCGATCAGCCTGCGACGGCTTTCACCATCCTTGACGGCCACCATGGCTACCTCTTGCTGTTGTTGGACGAGAGTGGGAAACAGCGCCGGAACGCGGGCACTTGGTTCTGCAACTTTTGCTGAAATCGAATAGCCTGCAAAACAGGAATTCACTTGGACAGGCGTCAACAGTTGAAATCAAATTGAACTACATCGGGTGGGCCACTGTTTGTCTCTCTGCCGGACTGTTGATTGCGCCTAAGTGTTAACACCTGTTAAGGAATTCGGCGCACCAGCTGTGTACTAGATATTACACACGTTCTCAATTTTAACGAGAATTGGACCAAACACCTAGGCGTGTGCTGCGACGCAGTAATATGATGAGGGATGTCTCGTTGATGCCAGCTCAAATGAGTAAAATTTTGCAGCCACTGGTTCAAAAAGGTCACATTGAACGAGGGAAGGCCGTCAACCGACAGGGTCGTGGACACGCTCTTGCTTGAAGGGTCAAACAGACCGCCGAGATTAAAGCGCTTCTCAAAGAATTCGGGGCTGATCACTGATCGGCGAAGATCCAAAGACGTCCTGACACAATTGAGCAGATGCAAGTGGCCAGCCGTAGGCTGCAATATTTGCCATTGAAATCTCTCATAGAATTAGCCACACTCGCACCGCTTCGTGTCAGTCCGCGAAGTGAGGCGTCGAAACCTCTGCTCAACTCGGCCTATGGCCGGGTGACGTCTGTTATGTCCAAGACCCCGGTCTAAAAGCGACGTGCCTAACGTTGAGCTAGGTTTCGAACACCCGGCCACCAGGGCGTTGCCTCCCAACATGAACGATTGAGAGGCAACTTTGCTGGGCCCTTCCCGCAACATCCCGACAGATGTCGCCATGTGTATCAACTTGGCGCTGGTCGAAGGACACTTCGACGCCGCACTGCGATTGATCGCGAGGCTGATGCGTCTCAGCGGTACGCAGATCTCAGATGGGACGCTTACCCATCTGACTTCATTGGCTGGTGAATTTGGCGTTTTGCTGGAGAGCGGGGGAAGGCATGGTGACTTGCCCCATTGACCACGTCATGCGGTCCGTTTCCACACGATATTGCGCCATTCGAGTGAATCAGGTCTATTCGGGATGGTAGTGTCGCAAACTTTTGTTTCAGCCATTGCTATGGCTTTGTCTTGACACAGTTATCCTGCGAGCTCGATGAACTGTCTGTAAGCAGGTACACCCGGCCGGTTCAGCTGCCCCTTTCGGATCATGTGCGCTGTTTCAACTCCGTCCAGCGTCGCACTTGCTGAATGGAAGTCCTTGAAGCCCATCATCGGCCTTGTCAGCTTCTTGATAAACCGGTGGTC
>NZ_JBDWYP010000016.1:0-101583 GCF_039982295.1 Roseibium sp. | reverse complement strand
GACCCGTGCTGGCTCTCATTATCCAGAACAAGGCGGACTGCTCGTTCACGTACTTCAGCGGAAAACTTGTTCGTCGTTTTGCTCATGATGCTCCATCCTACTCAGGAGTTGGAGCCTCCGGCAAACCCGGGGCGGTTCAGTTAGTCGCCCCCAAAACACGCTCAGTCTTGACGCTCAAGCCAGTCCAAAAGCGCCTGAACCTTGCCACGATCCCTGCCTCGGCTTGTTACGATCGCACCAAAGCCACGCTCTATACGATGGAACCCAAAAGGAGCGACAAGGCGTCCTGAGGAGAGTTCATCCGCCACCAACCGCTTCTCCACAAGCGCAACACCAAGCCCGGCCACAGCCGCTTCAATAGCAAGGAAAAGATGCGGGAAAGCCCGGTCGTGTTCCGCCGAGACGCGAATGTCGGCCATATCCTCCCAGCCTGCCCAGGTGTGCGGTGCAATTTCCTGAAGAAAACGCGTGTCGCAATGATATCCGGTCGCAGTCTTTTCAAGCGTTACCGAAGGGGCGTGCGCCAGACCGAAGGACACATCCCCCAATGTCCGAATGTCAGGGTCCTCGTAAAACCCATCGGACCAGTTCAAACGGTCCCAGGTCAGGATCAGATCGAGATCGTGATTGGGAATCTGTTCTCGCCCGGTCATTCGAAAACTCAGCTCGATGCCGGGCACCGACTGATAGAGATCCGGCATGCGTGGCATCAGCCACCGCATCGCGTAGGTCGCACTGATACCAATCTCAATCACCGCATCATCTGCGCGCCGATGAAAATGCGAGCGGCTCTCGGCCAATATATCAAGGACGTCAGCCACGGTGACCGCGAAGTCACGCCCTTCCTTGGTGAGAACGACCCCAACACCCTGCTTGGCGAAAAGCGGAACTCCGAGATCCTCCGAGAGATGCGCCACCTGCTTGCTGATCGCGCCGTGCGTTCGTCCCAATTCGTCGGCAGCAGCCTTCATGGAGCCGAGTCGCGCCACGGCCTCAAAGGCAGGCAGAGCAGATAGTGGTGGCAGCAGTCTGCGTACCATCAGTTCCCTTTCCTCACATATTGGCGAGTTTAATTCGGTTTTTCGAAACCCGCTCCCCTGACATGATACCTGCAGAAAGGAAAAGAGAATGCAACACAAAGCTTTAAAATCAGATAGAAATCCAATCCTCAAGCCAGCCCCGCTTCGGTCAGGGCCTCATCTGACCCTTGTGGCTAGCGACGACAAACAGTCTACTATTCCTCACACAATCCGCACCCTTCCAGACGTTGAGGCAGCCAGCAGGATCCAGACCGCAAGGTCGTGTTTGACCCTGTGGCACCAGCGGTGGCAAAGCCGAAGAAAACTGGAACGCGAACTGAAAGGACAACCAGACAGCGTCCTGAACGACGCCGGTTACGACCGCGAAAGCCTGCGCCGCGAACTCGCAAAACCCATCTGGAAAGCCTAGAGGTAAAAAACCGCCGCCTGGCAAATCCCGGGCGACGGCTTAACATATCGACGAAAGGCTATCGACTAGAGCTGATCGGCGGGATCATCTCCGCCGCCCTGAGCCACCTCATCAAGCGCACCGGCTGCAGCAGCTCCCGCAGCGGCGGCCCTGGCGGCATCGCCTGGCTGCTGTCCATCTTCCTCATCGCCGGTTGCCACACGCACGGTAACCTGCTTGTGGGCGAACTTGATGCCATTCTTTTCAAACAGGTCCTGCAACCCGGCATAGACAACCTTGCGCAATTCGAACTGCTTGCCCGGCTTGGTCATGAACTTGACGCGGGCAATCATCGCCGAATCTTCCATCGCCAGGATGCCTTGTGACTTCAGCGGCTGGAGGAACATCGGTCCGTAGTATTCGTCGTCCAGCAACTCCTGGCCGAATTTCTTGATGATCTTGCGCATCTTTTCGACGTCCGTGTCATAGGTCACGCGGAAGGCCAGCTTCATCATCGCCCAGTCACGAGAGAAGTTTTCAACGTGTTGGATCTCGCCGAAAGGAATGGTCGTCAGCGCGCCGCGGTGATGCCGCAACTGCATGGAACGGATCGAGATCTTTTCGACCACGCCCTTCGCGCTGCCGATGTCTATATACTCACCGCGCCGGAAGGCATCATCGAGGAGATAGAAGGCGCCCGAGAAAATGTCCCGAATAAGGGTCTGAGCGCCAAAACCGATTGCAAGCCCGACCACACCGGCACCTGCGAAGAGCGGCGCGATGTTCACGCCCATCTCGGACAGGACCACCATCGCCGCAATCGCCACGATCGTGATCAGCAGGAAGTTGCGAAAGATGGGCAGAAGGGTGGCGATCCGGCTTTCGCCTGCCCCCCCGACCTCGGCTTCCTCGTCCTTTTCCTCGCCCGGCCCTTCCTTGGCAATCCGAAGATCAATAGCCACTTCCACGGCCTTGTAGGCCATGTAGCCGAGGAAAATGATCAGCAGGATTTCGATCATCCCGCCAATATAGGTCGACCCATCGGTGATCGACACGCCCCAAAGGCGGGCGAGGATCACGAGACCGCCAAAACAGGAGAGAATGGACGCGCCATGATCGAGCAGATGGCGGAATGGTGAGCGATGCGCCTCCAGGTCCGCCGCTTCTGCCTGGGCTTGTGCCAGGGTGCCCTGGGAATCCAGATCTTCTTCTCCGTCGGAGGCTTCCGCCCTTTCGATGTCTGCAGCAAGCGAGGCCTGAACCTCGGCCGTATCGAGACGAGGCAACAACACGCGGTCAATCAGCAGAACCAGAAGCCCATAAGCGATGATCGCCAGAAGAAGCGCCTGCATAGGTGCGACCACAAGGCCGGTTGCGTCAGGAAGGTCCAGCAGGATCCGAATCGAAGAAACCGCCCAGGCCGCAAGGAAATAAACTGCAGCAATCAGATGCCAGGACCTGGACAGAACCCGGCGCCACAAGGGAGCCTGCTCGCCAGCTTCGCCGCGGATGAGTGCTCCAATGACATTCCGATAGACCACTGCGATCCCGGTCAGGATCAGGCAAGACAGCAGGGCCGAGGCAATCAGGGCAAGCTTGTGGGCGTCCTCCGGCAGGCCGAGCTTGTCCATCCAGTTGCACAGGGCCAGCGCCAAAGCAGAAACCGCAGTTCCGACAATCAAGCTCCGGTAAAGGCCAAGCGCATCCTGGTCAGACAAGGCAAACACGCGGTGACTGGGCACATTTGGCACCAACAGGTTAAGGAAGACAATCCGCAACCCCATGAACACCGTCGTGACACTCAAAATTACGATAGCCGTCTGATGCGCGCTGACCGGTCCACGGTTCAGGAACAGCAGAATAAGGCCCGCAACCGCGACATAGACCACCAGGCCGGCGAGCATGAGCAGGCCACGCAGGAACAGGTAGCTGAGTTTGTCTGCACGCTGTTGTACGCCTTCGGAATAGCGACGGGCAAAATGCTTTCGCCCCCACATCAGCACCAGACGATAGCACAAAAAGCCCAGGCCAAGAGCCAGAGCGACACCGGGCAACGTTGCCCAAAGCCAGCCCATGTCGCCGTGCCCGCCCTTGGCTCGCAAGGTCGCGCCGATCGTCTCATGAAGGTCAGGAGCGCTCTGAAGGATTTGCAAGACGACATCGCGGGCCTTGAGTGCCCTGGCGACATAAAACTCCATCGTCCGAGGCGGTTCTTTCGCACCGGTCACCGCCTCCCCCGTCGCCGGTTTGACTGCTTCTGCATGGGCCGATGTTTCTGTCTTATCGCTTGCGAGATCCGTCAGGATGCTGAGCGCGCCCTGCGCATCGGCACCGGAGGACAAAAGGGGCATCCAGAACAAGCCGACCAACAGCAAGAGCAAGAGCCCCACCGTGCGCGATGAAAGCTCAAGCCTCATTTGATGCAGCGTTTCCGCCTTTATGGTCATTTCCGTCCCCCTTTGACGCACCGGCATTCTGAATTGTCTAAGGTTTCAGGTGAATGACGTCCAGACAAAACGAAACGGCGGTCCGTTTGCCGAACCGCCGTCGAAATACAAGTTGTGCGCAAACAAGTTGATAGACAAAGCCCTCATTCGGCTAGTTCAGCATGACATTACCCCAATGCGCCATCCGGCGCTCGGCTTCGCCAACGCTCATCCGGTCAAAGGTTCTCATGGATGTTGCGCGGCTCTCCGGTGTCAGACGATGGCGCCAAGGGCCGATGGACAACAGCGAATTGACGGTAATGGACGACAAACCGCTCGCCTTGGCGATGATCAGAAACGGTTCCGGGTCTGCACGGACCATCCAGTGGCTGACCTCTTCGACCCCACATCGAACCATCCAGGCAAAGGCTGCGACCGATTCAGGAAACCGGTCTTCGATGGCGAAGCGGCGCAGAGTGGCTTCCGTGACCATGCCCCGTTTCGCCAGAAGCAGCACCCGGTTGCGGGCCGTCTCGAAGTCATACCGGGCAAGCCAGTATTCGTTAGTCATGCGCTGAGCAGCGATGTCGGCAGCTTCCGGCAGCCGCGCGGCATCGGCGATTTCGCCACGCGTCACGAGCGCCTTGCGAACTTCTTTGCAGGCAACGCTGACGAGCTGTTTGATATGATGCTCTGCCAAGTCGGCGCGCTCGCTCAGTGACATTTGAATGGTCGCGTCAGCCGTCGAGTCGCCAATCAGTTTCATCAGGGTGCGGTCCGAGAACGTCGCTCCGGAATTACCTGCGACCTGACGTTTCACATGCACGTCGCCGCGGTTCACCAGCACTTCGGTCACAGTTTCGGACAGCACTTCACGTTTCGCAATCGCAATGCGATGGCCATCGCCTTTTTTCTCCGCGATACTGACGAGATCAGCATCACGAAGTACCGTTGAGCGTCGCAAAATGGGCTCTGCAATGACGATTTCGTCCTCAGCGAGCTTACGGATAGTCCCTTCCGGGCCCCGTCGCAGACCAGCCATCTGTTCAGCAACGAAGCTTCGGACTTCGACCTCCACCATACTGATCAGCCTCAACAAGACACTGTCGTAAATGTCAACTTGTTCCGCCGTACAGCGATCCGAGGTGTAGGCAAACAGGCTTGCCACATGACGGGCCAATTCCGCGCTGCGAGAACTGTCTGCCCCGCCATCCAGTTCCTGGAAGTTAACCAGTTCGGTTTTCAACGCCTGTGTCATACTGCATTACCTGATTGAAAAGTTTCCGTCAGGCGAACATGAAGATGAGTTTTGAAGAAGGAAAAAACGGAAAAGGAAGGAATAAATTTGTCTTTTGCTAAAATTTGAAAACAATTCTATCAGCATTAACAAAAAAGACCCTAACTTACTGATTAAATATAAGAAATCTGAAATTTTACTACGTTCAGACAGCGAGTTTCATTGTTATATTTCCGAGGTATTTTTTTTGTTTCCCGTTGTTTCAACCTGCAGGCTTGCGTGAAGCATGACAAAGGCACTCAATTCAATGCCAACTTGAAAAGATCAAATCATGGCTGTTTCCGCTAAAGTCGGCGAAAAAACGCTTGTCCGAGAGTCGGCAGACACGCCCGCCGACGCTGGCCTGGTGTTCATCGGCCATCTAGCGACGCCTTGGCAGAACCGTCATGTCTGCCCGAAAAGCAGCACGCACACGCAGGACATATGCACTGTCCATCTCGATCCGCGGTCGCAGGACGGGCTCAAGTCTCTCGAAAGCTGTTCACACCTGATAAGCCTTTATTGGATGCATGAGGCGCGGCGCGACATCATCGTTGAGGCACCGGCAACACAGCCATCCGGATCGACGCTCCACGGATCTTTAAAACCCAGCTTTCAGACCTTGTTTTGAACATGCAAAAAGGGCGGCCCCGGAAAGGCCGCCCAATTCAATATCGCAATCAAAGCCAGCTGATCAGGCCAGGTCGAACCGATCCGCGTTCATCACCTTGGTCCAGGCAGCCACGAAGTCCTTGACGAACTTCTCGCTGGCATCGTCTTGGGCGTAGACTTCGGCATAAGAGCGCAGGATCGAATTCGATCCGAACACCAGATCCATGCGAGTTGCCGTCCACCTGACGTCGTTGGTCTTGCGGTCGCGGATCTCATAATTCCCGTCAGCCGCCTTGGCCCATGTATTGGACATATCCGTCAGGTTGACAAAGAAGTCCGTGGTCAGCGCCCCTTCACGGTCTGTAAAGACACCGTGCTTGGTGCCGCCGTAGTTGGTGCCCAGAACACGCATGCCACCAACCAGTACGGTCATCTCATGAGCTGTCAAACCCATCAGCTGTGTGCGGTCGAGCATCAGCTCTTCCGGGCTGACGATGTAGTCCTTTTTCAACCAGTTTCGGTAACCGTCATGAAGCGGCTCAAGCGGCTCGAAGGACTCAGCGTCAGTCATTTCGTCAGTCGCGTCGCCGCGGCCCGGTGCGAAAGGAACCGTGACGTTGAGACCCGCAGCCTTGATAGCCTGCTCGATGCCCACGTTGCCGGCCAGAACGATGACGTCCGCAACGCTTGCACCGGTTTCGGCGGCGATGCCTTCCAGAACGCCGAGCACCTTGGCCAGACGGGTTGGCTCATTGCCTTCCCAGTCCTTCTGCGGTGCCAGACGGATGCGGGCACCATTGGCGCCGCCGCGCATGTCGGATCCTCGATAGGTGCGGGCGCTGTCCCAGGCAGTGGAGACCATCTCGGAAAGCCTCAGTCCGCTGGCAGCAATCTTCGCCTTGATGGCATCGACGTCGTAGGACGTGGAACCGGCGGGGATTGGATCTTGCCAGATCAGGTCTTCCTGCGGTGCTTCCGGACCAATGTAACGAACCTTCGGCCCCATGTCGCGGTGGGTCAGCTTGAACCATGCGCGGGCAAAAGTGTCCTGGAAATAGGCTGGATCGGCGATGAACTTCTCGCAGATGGCGCGATAGGTCGGGTCGACCTTCATGGCCATGTCTGCATCGGTCATCATCGGATTGTGACGGATAGAAGGATCTGTCGCATCAACCGGCTTGTCTTCCTCCTTGATGTCGATCGGCTCCCACTGCCATGCACCCGCCGGGCTTTTTTTCAGCTCCCACTCGTAGCCGAACAGGAGATCGAAGAAGCCCATGTCGAATTTGGTCGGGTGGGTTGTCCAAGCGCCTTCCAGACCAGAAGTCACCGCATTGGCGGCCTTGCCCTTCTGGTTCGGATTACTCCAGCCAAGACCCTGCTCTTCGATACCAGCGGCTTCCGGCTCTGCACCGAGAGCTTCAGCATCGCCGTTGCCGTGGGTCTTGCCGACCGTGTGACCACCGGCGGTCAAAGCCGCGGTTTCCTCGTCGTTCATGGCCATGCGGGCGAAGGTCTCGCGCACCTGAGCCGCAGTCTTGAGCGGATCCGGCTTGCCGTTGACACCTTCCGGGTTCACATAGATCAGGCCCATCTGCACGGCAGCAAGCGGGTTTTCCATGGTTTCCGGGTTATCAACGTCGTCATAGCGCTCGTCGGAAGGCGCAAGCCATTCTTTCTCGGCGCCCCAGTAAACGTCTTTTTCCGGATGCCAGATATCTTCGCGACCAAAGGCAAAGCCGAAGGTCTTGAGGCCCATTGTCTCGTAGGCCACATTACCCGCAAGGATGATCAGGTCTGCCCAGGAAATGGCATTGCCGAACTTTTTCTTGATCGGCCACAGAAGGCGGCGTGCCTTGTCGAGGCTGACGTTGTCCGGCCAGGAATTCAGCGGTGCGAAGCGCTGGTTACCCGTGCCCCCGCCACCACGGCCATCGGCCAGACGGTAGGAACCGGCCGCGTGCCAGGCCATGCGGATCATCAGGCCGCCGTAGTGTCCCCAGTCAGCAGGCCACCAGTCCTGACTGTCAGTCATCAGGGAACGCAGGTCACTCTTCAACGCGTCCACGTCGAGGCTTTTCAGCTTCGCGCGGTAGTCGAAGTCCTGGCCCAGCGGATTGGTCTTCGTGTCATGCTGATGCAGGATGTCGAGGTTGAGGGCGTTCGGCCACCAATCGGTGTTTGCCACGCCGGCAGCCGTATTGGCACCGTGCATCACCGGGCATTTGCCGGAGCTGTCATTCACATCTTTCAGCTTAGCGGTCATAGTTCCTCTCCAATCCTTATCGACAGTCTCAAATTTCTTGCGCCGACCGAACCCACCCTGCCATGACAGAATGTCATGCGGATGGTGCCGTCCATGCATTGACCGAAACCCATTCGGTCCGATGCACCTCCAGTGGCTTGAGCAAAAGATAGGCCTGGTCAGCGATCAGGTCCAATTGGATTGATTCTAAGATACGATCAGATTATCTTATTGACCATGATCTCTCTTCGCCAACTTCGTTATCTTGAAGCCCTCGCCAGACATCTGCATTTCCGTAAAGCAGCCGACGCGGTTTCTGTCTCCCAGCCCGCCCTCTCCATGCAGATCAAGGATCTGGAGGCAGAGCTGGGTGTCAAACTGGTGGAACGCCAGCCCAACTCAGTACGCCTGACACGGGAGGGCGAGGAAATCGCTGCACGCGCGCGCAAAATTCTCACCGACGTGCGGGATCTCACCGACTATGCCCGCCAAATGTCCCAGCCTCTTGCCGGCCCCTTGCGCCTGGGCATCATTCCCTCCATCGCGCCTTATCTTCTGCCGCGTATCCTGCCGGCGCTCAGCGTCTCCCATCCGGATCTGAAGCTCACAATCCGCGAAACCCTGACTGATCCCATGACCCAGGAGCTTCTGGCAGGTGACCTGGACGCCATCGTCGTTGCCCTGCCGGTCCTTCATCCGGCGCTGGTCAGCGAACCGCTCTTCACCGACCGTTTCCTCCTGGCCCGCAAGGCAGACAGCAGCCATGACGCTGCGACCAGCGTCTCGGCCAGGGACCTGGAAAGTGAGAACATGCTGCTTCTGGAGGAAGGTCACTGCCTGCGGGATCAAGCGCTGAACTACTGCCAGAACCTGCCGGCTCCGGGCAAGAACGCCCTGGGCGCCACTTCGCTTTCAACCGTCATGCAGATGGTTGCCGCCGGCTATGGCGTCACGCTTCTGCCCGAGATCTGCGCCGAGGTGGAAGTGCGCGACGAACGGGTTGTTCTGCAACGCTTTGAAAGCCCCCAGCCTGCCCGCACCGTCGGCCTCGTCTGGCGCAAGTCTTCCCCCCGCAAGGAGGATTTCGAAACCTTGCTGGAGACCCTTCGGACAACCGTGAGCGAAGCCGGTTGCAAGCTGGCAAGCTAGCGAACAGCGAGAAGAGGTTACTCGAGACATGCCCGTGGATGATGAAAGCGAGTAAGCTGCATGCGCCTCGCTCCCTCCTTGCCCGACGGAGATCCGAGGCCAATATGCCAAAACCTCGCGGACCACGCAGCACCGCCCGTGAGTACCGGCTCCCTGGTTAAGCAGGGAAAGCAGTGGCCGGCCAGTTGCCCCAACCTCCCTCATACCGTGCCCAGGGCATATAGAAACGCTTCGATCTGCGGACACGAAACGGTATGGGAGGTGAGGCAAAACGACTTTCGAGAACGCGCGTCGGTCTGAACGCGCGCGCGTCAGCGATCCTTCAGCCCGTAAGCCCAGTAGGCACCCTGCAGATAGACCTGGCGCAGGGCAGGAAATGGAAATCTGCGCAAGGGCCTGGAAATCACCGCAGGCAAATCTAACTGCTTGATCCGGCCGAGCGCCAGATCCGCAACCTTTTCGCCAGAGAGTGACGACATCGCAATGCCGCTGCCATGATAAGCCAGCGACGCAAAGACTCCATCCATATCCGGAACGGCGCCGACATAGGCACTAAGATCCCGCGCGAGACACACATGGCCATGCCATTGGTGGTCGGCTTCCACATGAGCCCAGGCAGGGAACATCCTGTCGAAATCGGCCCTGCTTCGAGCCCGCATGGCCTTGAGGCTGTCCGGAGTTTCGAATATGCCGCCACGGGTGCCGAACAACATCCGCCGATCCGGCAGGAGGCGGAAATAGTGCAGCAGGATGCGGGTGTCGGCGGCCATCAGATCACTCGTCCAGCCTTGCTCGTTCAGCTCCCCATCGCTCAATGGACGCGTGACCAAAACCGAGGACATCACCGGCAGCAACCTGCCGTTCAGCCAGTTCGGCGCATTCTCTCGGGAATAGCCATTGCCTGCGAGGATGACCTTTTCCGCCTGCACGCTGCCATAACGGGTCGCAAGCCGCCAGTTCGGCCCTTCCTGCTCAAACTGGGTGACAGGCGTATGCGCAAAGATCCTGCCTCCACGGCGCCGAACTTGCGCCGCCAGAGCCTGAACATATTTCATCGGATTGAGCGCAAAGCCATAAGGCAGATGCAGACCGCCATGGAACTCGGGGCCGCCAAGACCGCGCTCCTTCAGGGCATCAGGCCCAAGAACCGCAGCCTCGATACCGAAGGTCTCCTTCTGGAAGGCAGCCTCCGCAGCAAAACCGGCATAATCCCTTGGCCGGTGAGCAAGGATGACCTCGCCCTTCGAGTGACGATCCGCATCCAGGTTCCAGCGGGCGAGCCGGTCGTCGACCGTATCGATGGCCTCAAGCTGATAAGCCAGAAAGCGCTTGGCTTCCTCCAAGCCAAACTTCGAGATCAGTTGGGCGTCGGATCGCTTGGTTCCGCCCGTGCAGCAAAAACCGCCGTTGCGCCCGGATGCCCCCCAGCCAACCCGGTTGGCTTCAAGGACACAGACCGAAAGCCCGGCCTCGGCCAGCCGAAGAGCCGCCGAAAGGCCGGTATAGCCCGCGCCGACAATGGCGACATCGAAGCGCGCCTCTCCGACCAGCTGCCGGTCTTCCTTGATTTCACCGACAGAGGCTTCCCAATAGCTACCGATGGTAATCCCATCCTGTTCGCCGATATGCGCCATGGATCTCAGATTCCCAATTTGTCGCGCAGCGAGTACCAGGTCATCGCCAGGACCAGCAGCGGGTAGCGCAGCTTGTCACCGCCCGGGAAGGCAGGCACGCCGATCTGCTCGAAAGCATCGAACCGCGAGGCCGTGCCATCAACCGCCTCGGCCAGCACCTTGCCGGCAAAGGTCGCCATGGCGACTCCATGACCGGAATAACCGGATGCGCTCAGAACATTCGG
Source organism: Roseibium sp. (assembly GCF_039982295.1). Classification (GTDB taxonomy): domain Bacteria; phylum Pseudomonadota; class Alphaproteobacteria; order Rhizobiales; family Stappiaceae; genus Roseibium. The sequence goes on along the minus strand of NZ_JBDWYP010000016.1, from coordinate 90,589 downwards.
ATGAATTCTCGCAAAATACGGCATGCGCTTGGGTGAGATCGCCAGCGTCCCGCCCCAACCGTAGTCGATGCGCACATCCTTGAGCTGCGGATAGATTTCGCTCATCGGCTTGCGCACGAAGGACTTGATGTCTTCGGGAAAGCGATAGCCGTAGTTTTCGCCGCCGCCAAACAGCATGCGATTGTCCGCCGACAGCCGAAAGTAGTTGATGACGAACTTGCTGTCGGCGACCGCCACATTGTCACGGATCGACGCCTTCGCATCGGCATCCGACAATGGCTCGGTCGCAACGATGAAGTTGTTGATCGGCAATACGTGCGCCGCCGTCTGCTTGTCCAACTTGCCGAGATAGCCATTGCAGCCGAGCACCAGATGCCTGGCGCGCACGACGCCCTGTTCCGTATTCACCGTAACCGTCTCGCCCGGCGTGTAGGATAAAACGCGCGTGGTCTCGAACAGCCGCGCGCCTTTCGCTTCGGCAGCGCCTGCAAGGCCGAGCGCCAGATTGAGCGGATGAACATGTCCTGAGCCCATGTCGAGTGAACCGCCGTGATAGCAGGGGCTGCCGACCATCTGCCGGACTTCGTCTGTGTCAACAAAACGAACCTTGTCGTAGCCATAGACCGTATTCAGTTGCTCAACGTAGGCCTTGGTCTCCGGCACATAGTCCTTGCGATGGTCCGCATGCAGGACGCCGGGCCTGTAGTCGCATTCGATGCCGTACTCGCGGATCAGGGCGAGCGTCACATCCATGGACTCGAGCGCCAGGTCCCAAAGAACCTTTGCCTGTTCAAGACCATGACGTTTCTCCAGAACCGTCTGATCGACCCGCTGTCCGGTGCCGACCTGACCGCCATTGCGACCGGACGCCCCCCAGCCGACCCGATTCGCCTCCAGAAGGACGACGTCAAAGCCGCGCTCGGCCAAATGCAGCGCGCTCGACAAGCCAGTATAACCACCTCCAACGATGCAGACATCGCAGCTCACGTCACCTGTCAGCTCAGGGTGATCTGTCTGGCGATTTGCTGTTGCCGCATAATAGGAAGGGGCATGAACACCGCGGGCGTCATTTGCGGTCAGAAGGTCGAGAGAAGACAGCATTCAGGCGGACCTGGTTCAAGGGTCTAACGGGTCTCATCCGCGCCTTGGATTACGCGAAGGCCCTGACTTTCAACCGGATTCCAGCCATTGGCAAGGCAAATCGCCGAAGCAATTGCCCTTTAGAACGCCAAGACCCCACGTGACGCAAAGGCAATTAGAGCGAGGATTGCGATACCATTCATCCACCACCAAAAACGAACCATTCGTCGATTGCGTGTCGGCGTTCTGACGCCCCTGTCCGGTTCGCGATCAGTCATAGGTAAAGCGCTCCGATAAAATGTTGTCAGGGGCGACACCCAGGCCAAGGAGAACCTCTTCTGCGCCGGTCATCATCGCAGGAGGTCCGCACAGAACGTAGAGCCAGTCCCGTTGCTCAGGACGGCCAAAGTGCCGCCTGATAAAGGCTGCATCGGTGATCCCGGTCTCGCCGCACCAGTCAGGGCCAGGTTCAGCAACCACATGGACCACATCGACGTCCGGGCGTTGAGCATAGCGATCGAGTTCTTCACTCGCCACTATCTGCCCCTCGTTGCGATTGCCATACACAAGCTTGACGGGCCGCGTGTCGCCGGTCGCATCCAGCTCACGCAAGATCGACAGCATCGGTGCGATGCCGACACCTCCAGCGACAAGACCGATACCCGGCTCATGCCGTCCCTCGATCGTCATGTGACCAAAGGGCCCATCAACATAGGCACTAGTTCCCTGGGGGATGCTGCCCAGGGTTGACGTGAAGTCGCCCAGTTCCTTGATCACGAAAGAAAGCTTGCCTTTTTGCGCAGGCGCCGAGGCCACCGAGAAGGGATTCTCCGAGAGTGAAAATACGCTGTGGCCGATGTTGAGCCAGAAGAACTGACCAGCTTTATAGCTAACACCTTCGTGCCCGATCGGTTCAAGGTCGACCGCCCATGTCTGGTCGGCGGCCTTGCTGATACCAGAGACTGTCCACGGTCGCCGGAGTTTTGCAACCGGGCGCAGGACATATACCGAGGCAAGCGACAGGATCGCGATCGTGAACAGGCCCGTCCACAGCCAGTAAAGCGCCGGGTCAGACGAGTACCTGCCCGCCTGCGTCGCATGATACCAGCTCAACCCCGCGATCAGCGCGGCCCCCAGACCATGCGCCCAGCGCCAGTTTTCATAGCGCTTGAAGAGATCCGATCGGGCAATAGAAACCAGTACGAAGGCAGGCAGGAGAATCCAGGCTGCAGTGCCAGCGACCAGCGCCAACCCCGGCTGCACAAGGGTCAATTGCCGGCTTGGGTCATATGGCAAGGCCCAGCCAAAAGGCGTCGTGTAGAGAAAGGGATGTACAATCACCAAGGCCAGCGCAGAACGGGCAAGCAGCTGGTGAAACCGCATGGTGACATCCATGCCGACACCGCCCGAGATGGCGCGAAACCGGCCAGATAGCAAGAACTCCGCAAGCAGGATCGCGAATGCAACCATTCCGGCACCTGACGCAATTTCATCCCAAACCGGCCTTGGCTGCTTTGCCCCGGTTGCGGCCAGGATCAACGGGAGAACAATGATTCCGAGATAGATTGCAATAAGCCAGATACCGCGCATGAACTCCCCTCAACTTGGAATACAACGACCACCTTCACGAGAACAAAGTGTCCGAAGGTCGTTCCATTCATCGCGGGTTTCAGGTGAAGGTCGATGATATTGATCAAATCAGCCCGGATCAAATCCGAAGTGTTTGCATCCAGCCAAGGCCCTCTTCAACTGTCGCGTGCGGCCTGTACTCCGCACCGACGAAACCGTCATAGCCGAGCTGCCGAAGCTGTTTCATGACCTCGACATAATCGATCACTCCTTGATCCGGCTCCCCTCTTCCGGGCACCGCAGCGATCTGGATGTGCCCGATCATCGGCATGCAGGCCTTCAACCTGGAAGCAAGATCTCCCTCCATGATGTGCACATGATAACAATCGAACATCAGCCTCACGTTTGGCCGGTCGATCTCCGCAAGAATCTCCAACGCCTGATCGGTAGTGTTCAGGAAATACCCGGGGACATCCCGTGTGTTGATCGGTTCTATCAACACCGTCAGCCCTGCCTTTGCGGCCAGGTCGGAGGCAAATAGCAACGCAGAAACGAAGGCGCGATGCGCCTTCTCTCCGCGCGCCAGCCCAGACATGACATGCACCTTGTGCGCACCGATCCACGCAGCAAAGTCGACAGCCTGACTGATGACGCGGCGCGCATCTTCCTCACGTCCGGGCAATGCACAAAGGCCAAACTCCCCTGCGTCTCGGTCTCCGGGGAAGGTGTTGAGAGCCAGCATCGGCAACTCCGCGCCCGTCAACGCCGCACGCACCTCCGCCGGATCTGTTTCATACGGGAAATGACATTCAACCGCATCAAACCCTGCCGCTGCAGAAAGCCTTATGGCCTCAGTCAAAGGCCTCTCGTGCCACAAGAAACCGAGATTTGCCGAAAATCGCAAGACTGCCCTCCCCAACTCTGCGAAGGGCAAGGTCACACAGTCGGCGAAGGTCTTCAAGAACCTGCACAAAGGAGGCCGGGCAAGGTGCAATTCAATGCATGATCGTCTACGTTAGGCGCCCAGACAGCAAGGTGGAACATGATCTCCGATACCGAAAACCCGTTCTTCAAACCACTCTGGCGCCGCTTGGCCATCATCGCCTTTTGCGCAGCCTGGGCCGGTTTCGAATTCTATCACGGCAACAACAGCTGGGGCTGGATCACCCTTGCTATCACAGGCTATGCGGTCTGGACCTTTCTCGTCAGCTACAAGGCCGATGAGGACACCGCCTCCCCGCCCGCAGATGAGTGCTGAGCCGCCTTCCCGCCATTTTGGATGCGCTTCAGAACCAACTTGAAGATCTCGACCGGCGGATAGGGATATTCGATATAGTCTTCTATACCACCTTCGCTGAGCGACGACTTCTGATCGGGTGAAAAATTCTGCGGCGCGAGAAGGACCATCTCGCCCTGCCAATTCTTGGGCCGTCCGCTGACCACGAATTTCAGATAGTAGTGAACGATCCGGCTGTAGACGAGAAACAGGATATCGATATCCTTCACCGAGAAGTCCTTCTGCGCAAGTTGCTCTTCCGGGATCATGGAGACCTCGCATCCCAACTCGGCAAGCGCATTTGTCAGGGGAAGGATCGCCGTCGGCTTCGATGTCACGAACGACACACGAAGCTTATCGCTCGTACTGGGCCGTTGCTTTTGAAATGAGTTGTAGAGTTGCACAAGCTTCTGCTTGTTGCGTTCTTCAATCCTGTGAATCTGGCCCAGGCTCGCCTCCACCGTCGCCAAGAGCAGATCATAATCCACCGGCTTGGTCAGATAGTCATCGACACCTAGGCGCTTACCTTCGATCAGATCTTCCCGGGTCGCCTTGGCCGTTAGAAAAACGAACGGCACATCGCTCAGCTTGGGATGATTGGTTCGGATGTGTTTCAACATCGTCGGACCATCCATGCGCGGCATCATCATGTCACAAAGGATCAGATTGGGCCTTTCCTTGCGTAAAATACGCATCGCCTCTGTCCCGTTTTCTGCAGTAAGCACACGATAACCTGCGTCCTCGAGCTCCTCTTTGAGGTCTTCGAGCAACATCGCCTCGTCTTCAACGCAGAGAATTGTCGCTTTTTCCGACATTATTCTAGCTCCTCCGTCAAATTACACCTGCGAGCTCGCCCGAAATCTGAACTTCGGACATTCGCTTTTTACGTTTCGCCTTGATCGGCAATTTCAGTGTCACCGTTGTGCCTTCACCGACCCGGCTTTCCACGTCGACTTTGCCGGAGTGCTTGGAGACAATCATTTCCGTCATGTTCAACCCGATTCCCGTTCCGGCAATTCCGCTAGACGTCGAGGCTCGGAAATAGCGATTGAAGATCTTCGGAATTTCGTCCTCAGGTATACCGACGCCTTCGTCGCGCACGGAGATCACCGCGAAATCCTCGTCCTCATGGCCGGAAACATAGATGTCATTGCGTTCGGGGGAATATTTGATAGCGTTCGAGAGAATGTTCGAAAGACACTGCTCAATAAGACCGCGGTCGATCTCGGCAGTCTCTGGCAGTTCGGCAATATCCGCGTGGATCTTGAACTTTTTGGCTACGCTTTGATGATGTGAGCACACTGTCTCCACCAACCGACGCAACGGCGCACTCTTGATTTCCAGCTCCATCTCGCCCGATTGGGATTGTGAGAAGTCAAGAAAGCGGTGAATCAGGTACTGCATGCGCTCGACGCTTTCGCGAATGCGCTCGACGCGTTCGAGAACAACCTCAGGCTCGAGCTTGTCGATCCGGCGCTTCAGCCTTTGCGCGTTGCTGTCAATGATAGCCAGCGGGGTTCTGAACTCATGCGAGGCCATCGACACGAATTCGCGTTGTATCCCCGTCATCTTCTTTTCCCGGCCAAGCAGCCGCACCAATTCGTCAGTGTGGTTGCGGAGAACCTCATTCTGCTGCTTGTAGGAAGTCACGTCAGAATAAACAGAGATCATCCCCTGATCGACAGTGCGCGCCCTGGTGACCTTGTACCACTTGCCATCCGGAAACTCCCGCTCGGCCCACATGTCCGGATCGCTGAGAAAGTTGTCGATCGGACGCTCGGGTTCGTCGGGAAAAACGGTCCGGATCACATCAAGAATGGTGCCGCCTTCCTCGGTTATCCTGTCCACCTCCGGGTAGATTTCGCGCAGCTTGTCGTTCACGAGCATCGGGTAGCCATCTTTGTCTGTGACACCCACGCCGTCTGAAATTGTGTTGAGCGTGTTAAGCATCAGATCTCGGCTGGTTTTCAGCTCGATATCCCGCTGCGTCAGCGTGCCTTCCAACCTTTGCCGCGCATTCTTGAGCGCTTCCTCCTGGCACTTTTCCTGTGTGACATCCGTATAGATTGTCACGAAGCCGCCGTTATCCATTGGGCTGCCCTGGACACGCAGGACAGTTCCATCCGGACGCTCGCGAATGAAATCATGGGCAACGAATCGCTTGGCCAACTCGATCCGATCAGCAACCTGCTCTTCCGGATCTCCAGGGCCATAGTCTCCGCGCTGAGCATTGTATCGGAAGACATTGGCAAGGCTCGAATCATCAACCAGAAGGTCAACCGGAAGATCCAACAACTTTCGTGCAGTGTGATTCAAAAGGAGCAGATTGAGATCTTTGTCGATGACCGTAATTCCCTGATGAACACTTGACGCCAAGCACTTCAAAAGGACCCATGGATCGCATTCCTCGTGTAGAAAATGTGGCACATCGATCTCCCCATAAGCAGCTTTCAAAGGAAATCTGACGTGAAAAATAAAATTATTTCTAAATACAGAATTTACATAATTAACTACTGAAAGAAGTACCTAAGCATCCCAAAAAAAGAAAGAAAGTTCACTGTCAAAAATTCTAATAACAAACAAAATTATCAAAAATAAACTCTGCGGCACTCATACTCAAAACGCATCCATCGCGTGCAGTAAACGCACTTTGACCGAATAATCATGCCAGGATCACCTGGTAGTAGGTCCTGTCAGAAAATGCCGTTCGCCCTCTGGAGCGCACGGACATACGCGGTGATCTTGAACACTTCCTCCTGCGTAATTCCGTCCACCGGCGGCATGTTGCCGAAAGGCCAATGGTGCGCGCGAACACCTCTTAAAGCTGCAATGACAAATGCGTCGTCGCCATGATGGCCAGGCTCGTAAATGCGATGAACAAGCGGCGGCGCCACACCTTCCCGGCCAGCGGCGTTGGCGCCATGACAGGTTGCGCAGTTTTCATTGAAGAGTGCCTTACCTTCCCTTACCTCCCCCTGGAGCTGCGGAACCTGCACGTCGACCAGAGGCGTTCCAAAATCCGGCTCGCTCTCCGGCTGAGCTTCCAAAAACCGCCAAACCAAACCGGTGGCCAGCATCAGTCCGGCAATGGCGATCGGAATCCTATTGTTCATGTTCCCCCGCAAGGTCATTCATGATCGGGCATTCGGGTCTGTCGTCCCCGTGACAGTCGCGCGCCAGCGCGCTCAAGGTCGCCTTGAGCCCTTGAAGCTCGACGATTTTCCGGTCGACCTCCATGATCTTGGCATTTGCAATAGCCTTCACGTCAGCGCTCGCCCGGTGGTCATCGTCATAAAGCGACAGCAAGAGCCTGCACTCTTCAATTGTAAAGCCCAGGCTGCGCGACCTCTGCAGAAAACGCAGGCGATGCACATCACTCTCGGAATAGTCCCGATAGCCATTGTCCAGCCTGCCCGGGCGCACCAGATCGATGTCCTCGTAGTACCGAATTGTCTTTGCCGGAAGATTGGCTAGTTCGGCAGCAGCGCCGATGTTCATGACCTCCTCCTCACAACTTCAGGCGGCGCATGCGCAGGGCATTGGCAATCACTGAGACTGATGAAAGACTCATGGCCGCTGCTGCAAACATCGGCGACAAGAGCATGCCTGTTAGCGGAAAAAGAATACCTGCCGCGATCGGCACACCAAGCGAGTTGTAAACGAAAGCGAAGAAGAGATTCTGTCGGATGTTCGCAAGTGTCGCCTTGGCCAGGCGTCCTGCCTTGGCGATGCCGTCGAGATCTCCATGAAGCAGCGTGATGCCGGCACTTTCCACGGCCACATCCGCCCCCGTCCCCATCGCAATCCCCACATCCGCAGCCGCGAGAGCCGGCGCATCATTAACACCATCTCCGGCCATGGCCACAGATCGACCTGCAGCGCGAAGCTCGTCGACCAGCATCTGCTTGCCTTCGGGCAAAACGCCTGCGCGCACTTCATCAATACCGACCTCTGCAGCCACCGCTTTTGCCGTACGTTCCGTGTCTCCGGTGGCCATGATCACGTGGAAACCTTCGGCTTCCAGAGTACGAATGGCCTCGGCAGCATTTGGCTTGATGCGATCGGCAACAGCGACAAAACCGATCAGCGAACCGGCCTGAGTCAGGAACATGACGGTCTTGCCTGCATCGGAAAGTTCGGTCGGCGCGCCTCCTGCACCGGACGTGTCGACACCAAGGTCCGCCATCAACACAGCGTTGCCCAGCGCCACCGGCTCATCCTTCAGCCGACCGATGACTCCCTTGCCCGTGATCGCCTCGAAATCCTCAATCGTTCCCGCCTTGATACCGCGTTCCTCGGCACCGCCAACAATTGCCTCAGCAAGTGGATGTTCCGACCCCGCCTCCAGACTGGCCGCAATGGTCAGCAGCCCCTCTTCGCTGGCAGCCCCTAGACAAACCACATCGCTCAAGACAGGTCGCCCCTCCGTCAGGGTTCCGGTCTTGTCGACGACGAGCGTATCGACCTGCGCCAGTCGTTCAAGCGCCGCAGCTTCCTTGATCAAGACGCCAGCCTGCGCACCACGACCGGTCGCCGTCATGATCGACATGGGCGTAGCAAGACCGAGAGCACAAGGACAGGCAATGACCAGCACGGAGACGGCGGCAACAACGGCATGGGTAAACGCCGGCTCGGGCCCGACCGCCCACCAAAGAGCAAATGCAATCACGGCAATGGCAACCACCGCCGGCACGAAATAGGAAGCTACCTTGTCCGCAAGGCTTTGGATCGGAGCCCGCGAGCGCTGCGCGGTCGCCACCATGTCAACGACTTGCGCCAGAACCGTCTCATCGCCAACTTTAACCGCCTCAACGACCAGCGTGCCGTTCTTGTTGATCGTGCCACCCGTGACCGGATCACCCGCCTCTTTCTCAACAGGGACAGGCTCCCCGGTGATCAGGCTCTCATCCACCGATGAGCGCCCTTCAAGAACCTCACCGTCGACCGGCACGCTTTCACCGGGGCGCACGCGCAATTTGTCGCCTGAAAGAATGTTCTCCAGCGGCGCGTCATATTCATGGCCTTCGGGTGTAATCCGGCGCGCCGTTTTGGGCGCAAGATCCATCAAAGCCCGTATCGCATCCCCTGTTTTCTCACGCGCCCTGAGCTCAAGCACCTGACCGACGAAAATCAGCGCAACAATCACCACCGACGCCTCAAAGTAGACCGGCACGTGGCCGCTATCGCCTCGTATGGCGCCAGGGAACAGACCGGGGAAAAACGTTGCAACGGTACTGTAGAGATAGCCCGCGCCGACGCCGAGCATGATCAGCGTCCACATGTTGAAATTTCGCGTTTTCAGCGAGGTCCAGCCACGCTGGAAAAACGGAGCTGCAGCCCAAAGAACCACCGGCGTTGCCAGCAAAAATTCAATGATGACAGAAGTGGTCTCACCGAGAGTTTCGCGGATCGGCAGCCCCGTCATCGGCCCCATTGTCAGGAAGAGCAGTGGCACCGCTGCCAGCGCACTGACCCACAAGCGTCTCGTAAAATCGATCAGCTCATGGTTAGGCTCATCGGACGCACCGCTCATGGGCTCCAGTGCCATACCACAGATCGGACAGGTTCCCGGCCCTTCCTGAACAATCTCCGGATCCATGGGACAGGTAAACAGCGCGTTGGCTGCCGCTTTCTGCGGCCTTCGCCCGTTGTTGCCTGACAGGAAGAAGTAAGGGTCCGCATCGAAACGATCGTGGCATTTCTGGCTGCAGAAATGATAGTCCCTGCCCTTGTAGGCAAGGCTCGGCTTTCCAGCACCCAGCTTCACCGTCATGCCGCAAACAGGATCAATGGCCACCACGCCCGGGTCGGACGGCTGCCCCTCGTGACCTCCGCAACATGCGGTATGAGGTGCGTCTTCTTCGCTATTGTCTTCGCGGTTCATTGCCTGAGCCATTTCCTGTAAGCATGTTCAGGAAACAGATAGGGCCTCCAGCTACTGGAAGGTCAAGGCGCAAAAAACCGCAGTCGCCAGAAGGTCTAAAACAGACCGGCCAAACTGCCGGTCCGCTCTGGCTTCAGATGAAGACGCCGCACCTTCGACGCGCCGCCTATAACTAGGCCGCTGATTGCTTCGGGTTGTCTGCAAGCATGATCGCCTGCCCCGTGCGGGCGGACTCTTGCGCGGCGATGCCCATCAGTACAGCCATGCGGCCATCATCGAGAGAAACATCCGGTCGCGCCTGCTCACCGCGTACCACTCTGAGGAAACCCTCATGCTGATAAAAGGTCGAGCCGTTGTGATCGCCTGCATCCAGGAGCGCCGGGTCCACCGGAATTTCCAGACTGCGCGGTCCCTTTGGATCACGTGGACTGACGATCACCTGGGGGACCGGAGGTTCACCCAGGTTTTCCGGCCAGAAGCGGCCAGGTCCTGGAACCAGAGCTTCGATCTTGCCCGTAGGACCAACGGCTGAAATCTCTTCCTGATACCGGGACCCTTCTGCAAACATGCAAAGTTCCAGCATCGCCCGGCTGCCATTTTCAAAATCTACAATTACGTAGCCATTGTCGAGAATGTCAGGCGTCTCGCCGCCGTAAGCCTCGCCCAGATGGTTCACGGACTGAGCCGCAGACGCCATGACGCGCACGGGTTCCGACTTCAGTGCAAATCGCATCAGATCAAAGAAATGACAGCATTTTTCGACAAAAGTACCGCCTGTATAGCGGTTGAAACGGTTCCAGTTGCCGACCTTTTCCAGGAACGGAAAACGGTGCTCACGGATCGTCAGCATGCGGATACCGCCCGTAGCCTCTTCTGCCTGCTGCAAGAGCGCTGAGACAGGCGGCATGAAGCGATACTCCATCGCCACCCAGACTGGAGCCGGATAGGTCGCCTTGAAGGCCTCGATCTGAGCCAAATCGGCAGAGTCGGTGAACAGCGGCTTTTCGACCAGGAGCGGCAATGGCCGGCGGGCCCGGATCGCCTCCATCTGGGACACATGGCAGTGGTTCGGGCTGGCGATCAGAAGGCAGTCCAGCTCATCGACCTCCAGCAGCGCATCGACGGAAGGAGATAGTACGGCATCAGGCGCAAACTCAAGTGCACGTCTGGCCATTTCCTCATCGGGCTCATAGATCGCTGCAACGCGCGTATTCGCCAGCAAGGCGATATTGCGCAGGTGCTCCTGCCCCATCATCCCACAGCCAATGACGCCGTAGTTTATCGTGCCGGACATACTCAACTCCTCATTTCAGGCGCTGCACGTAGAGCGCCTTGTCCGTATCGAACCAGGTTCGGGAAAATTCGATGGGCTCAGCCGCTTCCGCCCAGCTATAACGCTCGATAAAGCCGGTGATGGTCCCTACCGGCTTTTCGAAAGCATCAGGAGCCCAGTCAGGGACCGTGCCAATGGCGACCCTGTCCTCCGCATGCGTGATCCAGAAACCCAGTTGCTTTTGATAGTAATGGTAGAGCGAATCCGACAATTGCTCGGGGCGGATTTCTCCCACCGAGCCATCCAGCCAGATTTCTTCCACCGCCATGATCGTGTCATTCAGGTAGCGCAGACGACGCACTCGTGATGCAAAATCGGACGTCCCGAATGCTGGCAGACTTTCCGGCTTTTCGAGATGGGAAACCTCGAGCACATCGGCGCGCGGAAGCCCGCCCCCTTCCGGCAGCTCCAGCCGGAACATGCCATAGACGCTTTCAGTCTGTGCCTTTTGGCGAATGTAGTTGCCCGACCCCTGTATCCGCTCCAGCAGGCCCTTTTTGGTCAGTTCCGCAAGCGCCTTGCGCAGGGTGCCAACAGAGGTCCCGAGCTCAGCGGCCAGATCCCGTTCTGGAGGCAAACGCTCGCCGTCAATCAGCCGCCCTGCCGCAATATCGCGGATCAGAAGCTCGCTGATCTGAATGTAGATCGGCAGTGCATTGGGATTGTGGGGAGCCCCCGCCATGGGTTGCGTCGACCTGTCGCTTTCGAAATTGATACACTATTGATTTACATCAATGCTCCTGCTACGCAAGAAAAAAAGCAACAGTCCTTTCGGGAGGAATTCACGCATGACAGTCGTGCCGGTCACATCAGCAGATCTGGACGCAGCCGAGGTATCCTGGTTCGCCGCGCTCTGCTCGGACGACTACCAGTTCCTGGGTGCCCCCGAGGGCCATCTGCGTTCTTCCTGGGAACATTGCTCGGACATCGTGAAGACGGCTGAAAAACAGGGTTTCCGCAACATTCTTTGCCCGTCCTCGTATCAGGTTGGGCAGGACACGCTGTCATTCGTGGCCGGCTGCGCACCAATCACGGAAACCATCAACATGCTCGCTGCCGTGCGCTGCGGCGAGATGCAGCCGATCATGCTGGCGCGTACCATCGCGACACTCGATCACATGCTGAAGGGTCGGCTCACGGTCAACATCATCAGCTCCGATTTCCCCGGAGAGAAGGCGGAGAGCAGCTACCGCTATCAGCGCTCACGCGAAGTCGTGCAAATCCTCAAGCAGGCCTGGACCCAGGATGAAATCAACCATCAGGGCGATGTCTACCAGTTCTCCGGACTGACAACCGATCCGGTACGCCCTTATCAGACAGGCGGCCCACTGCTCTATTTCGGCGGCTATTCGCCAGACGCTCTGGAACTGTGCGGCGAGCATTGCGACGTCTATTTGATGTGGCCGGAGAAGGTCGAGGAACTGGAAGGTCGCATGAAGGCGGTCAACGCAGTGGCCCAACGGTATGACCGCACTCTCGACTATGGCCTGCGGGTCCACATGATCGTGCGCGACACGGAAAAAGAAGCGCAGGAATACGCCGACTATATCGTCTCCAAGCTGGATGACGACTATGGCCGGGCCATTCGCGAACGTGCTCTCGACTCCAGCTCTCTTGGCGTAAGCCACCAGGCCAAGAACCGGGAAATAGCTGATGAGTACGGCTACATAGAACCGAACCTCTGGACCGGTGTTGGCCGCGCCAGGTCTGGTTGCGGCGCCGCCCTTGTCGGATCGACAGACCAGGTCATGTCGAAAATCGAAGCTTACCAGAAGATGGGCATTCGGGCCTTCATCTTCTCCGGCTACCCTCACATTGAAGAAGCAGAACATTTCGGCTCCCGCGTGTTGCCGAACATGAAAACCTGCTCCCTGCCACATGCCTATGGTCGGGTGCCCGCGCAAACGCCGGCCACGCCACTTGGAAACGGAGTTCGCCGCTAATGGACCGCATTCCCCTTTCACCGGCGCTGGAACTCAGCCGGCTTGTCTATGGCATGTGGCGCATCGGCGATGATGTCGACACCTCGCCCGCCCATGTAGAAGCCAAGATCCAGAGCTGTCTCGATCAGGGCATTACCAGCTTCGATCAGGCCGACATCTACGGCGGCTATCAGGCGGAAGCCATCCTGGGCGCGGCTCTCAAGGCCAACCCTTCCCTGCGCGGCAAGATGGAAATCATCACCAAATGCGACATCGTCGCGCCGATGGGCCGCTATGCCTCGGCAAAGGTGAAACATTACGACACTTCACGTGCGCACATCGAAAAATCCGTAGAGATGTCACTCAAGGACATGGCGATCGAACATATCGATCTGCTTTTGATCCACCGCCCTGATCCCCTGATGGATCATCACGAGACGGGTCAGACACTCGACGCCCTCGTCAAGAGCGGCAAGGTCGGCAGCGTCGGCGTTTCCAACTTCCGCCCGTGGGACTGGGAATTGCTGCAGTCCGCCATGAACACGCCACTGGTCACCAACCAGATCGAGATCAGCCTCGGCGAGATTTCCCCTTTCACCAATGGCGATCTCGCTTTCCATCAAAGGCTCGGCACCAAGCTCATGGCATGGTCGCCGCTTGGCGGCGGCACCCTGATCAAGGACGAAGGTGCGCTTGGGACCGTGATGGATGAACTGGCCGCAGACTTTGGCGTCGACCGGTCTGCAGTTGCCGTTGCCTTCCTGCTCGCCCACCCGGCCCGTCTGATCCCGGTCATGGGGACAAACAACCTTGACCGGATCGGGCGTATTTCTGACGCGCTCAAGGTAAAGCTCGACCGTGAAAGCTGGTACCGGCTTTACGAAGCCGCCCTTGGAACAGAGGTGCCCTGATGAACATGCAGAACAGCAGCCATCCCGTCAGCTTCGCCCCGGACACCGAAAACACCCGCCTGCTTCGCGATGCCTTCGGCAGGTTCGCCACCGGCGTCACCGTGGTCACCACGGCCTCGCAGGACGGCCCGGTCGGCATCACAGCCAACAGCTTCTCTTCGGTCTCCCTGGATCCACCACTTGTGCTTTGGGCGCCGGACAAGGGTTCACGACGCTTCAGTTATTTCGAGACAGCCGAACACTACGCCATTCATGTGCTCAGCCATGAGCAGGGTGAACTCTGCCAGGGCTTTGCCAAAAACGCCCATGCCTTTGAAAATCTCGGACATTCGATCAATGAACAGGGCGTTCCTTTGATCGAAAATTGCCTGGCGCGTTTCGAATGCGCCCGGGTTGCGGCTTATGAAGGCGGAGACCATCTGATCGTGCTCGGCCGGGTTGTTCGTGCCGAAATGCGTGAGGGCAACGCGCTGACATTCTTTGCAGGCAAGCTCGGCCACGCCGCGCATCCGGCTGCAGACGACAAATAACGGGACGCGCGCAAGAAAATACTTGCGCGCATCTAAAATAAAAGGCCGGTTGGAGGACAGGCCAATAAGTGGGAGGGTCCTCAATGGGCATTGTCTTGGCGATCATATCGCCGCTCGGGTGGATCAATGAAAAAATCCTGGGAATCGGGCGCGCCATTGGCGTGATCGCTGTCGCCGCGATGGTGACAGCCATTCTGATTCAGGTCGTCTTTCGCTACGTTTTCAACAACGCCCTGCCCTGGCCAGATGAGGCCGCCAGGTTCTGTATGCTGTGGATGACAGGCCTGATGGCACCGACCGCCTTCCGACGCGGTGGTTTTGTCGCGATCGACATGCTGTGCAACCTGCTGCCCAGAACCCTTGGAACACTGCTCAACCTCTTCCTTCTGACGATCTGCCTCGCCGTCCTCCTGACCGCCGTCAAGATCGGCTGGAGCGAGGTCACTGGATTTGGTGGGCGTTTTGCCACTGCATCGCTCTTCGTACCGGTCAGCCTCGACTTGTCCGAGTGGCTGCGCGTGCCGCGCAGCTGGATGATGGCCTCCATGCTCGTCTGCATCGTGCTTCTCATTTCAGTCAATATCGAGCTGATCCTGCGCACACTTGTGGCGCTCTTCGGTGGACGTGACCGGTTGAAGCCAATCCTGACATCCAGCACATCAGGAGCCGAATGATGCTTGTTTGGTTCCTGCCCCTATTTCTCGTCTTCCTGGCCATCGGGCTTCCAGTCTTCTTCGGGCTGCTTGCAGCCCCTGGCCTGCTTCTATGGCTGAACGGCCAGGAACGCGACATCACGCTGTTGTATCGCAATGTCTACAATGGCATGGACAGCTTCCCCTTGATGGCGATCCCGTTCTTTATGCTGGCTGGCGAACTGATGAACCGTGGTGGCATTACGATGCGTCTGGTTGAATTCAGCCAGGCACTGATGGGTCATCTGCGCGGCGGTCTTGCTCATGTGAACGTGCTTTCATCCATGCTGTTCGCGGGTCTGTCAGGCTCGGCCGTTGCCGACACATCGGCCCTCGGCTCCATGTTGATCCCTGCCATGGAAAAGCAGGGATACACCCGCCGCTTTGCTGCCGCCATCACGGCTGCAAGCTCGGTCATCGGGCCGATCATTCCGCCCTCCGGCATCATGATCATCTACGCCTACGTCATGGGAGAAAGCGTGGCCGCTCTGTTTCTCGCAGGCATTGTACCGGGCATCATGGTCGGCGTTGGCTTGATGGTGATGGTCAAGGTCCTGGCGGACAAATACGACTTTCCTGTCGCAACGCGAAAGCACAGCTGGTCGGAACGTGGTCAGGCCAGTCTGAAGGCATTTTTTCCGCTGCTAACCCCGGTCATCATTCTCGGCGGCATCCTCGGCGGCGTCTTCACTCCTACCGAAGCAGCAGCTGTTGCTGTTGCCTACGCACTTGTCATCGGATTGTTCGTGTTGCGTACTCTTCGCCCGTCGGACCTGCCGGACGTGCTCTCACGCGCAGGCATGACCTCCGCCGTTGTGCTGCTGCTCGTCGGTGCAGCGATGGCCTTCAAGACAGTGGTAAGCCTGTCCCATGCGCCCGAGCAGCTGGCGAGCTTCATTCTCAGCCTGTCGGAAAACCCGCTGATCCTGCTGTTCCTGATAAACTTGCTGCTCTTCGTCGTCGGCATGTTTCTGGATGCCGGTCCGGCGATCATCATTCTTGGTCCGATCCTTGGACCAATCTTTGTCAGCCTTGGTATCGATCCGATCCACTTCGCCATCATCATGAGCGTCAACCTAACCATCGGTCTGGCGACACCGCCCATGGGGCTGGTGCTGTTCGTCGCAGCATCCGTCTCAGGCGAAAGGGTCGAAACCATCTCCAAGGCGATCTTGCCGTTTCTCGCAGTGGAAGTGGTCGTGATCTTCCTGATCACCTATATTCCTGCGATTTCCATGACAATTCCGCGTCTTACCGGATTTGCAAACTGACTGACCTGAGCACAAAGGGAGGAACTTAAATGCTCAAACAGACACTGAAGACCTTGACGGTCGCGGCCATGCTGGCAGGCTCGGCGCTCAGCGCGGTTGCTGCAGACTACACCATCCGCGCCACCGCCAATTCCAACGAGAACGATGAAGATTACGACGGCCTGGTCGTCTTCAAGAACTACGTCGAAGCAGCCTCCAACGGTGCTATCGAGGTGGAACTCTTCATCGGAACACAGCTTTGCTCCAACGGTGCCGAATGCCTTCAGGGCGTCGCGGGCGGCGTCATCGACGTCTACATCTCCACTTCGGGCGGCGCATCGGGCATCTTCCCCTATGTACAGGTCCTCGATCTGCCATACCTGATGGCCGACGACCGGGTTGCTGAAAAGGTTCTGTCCGGCGATTTCACCCGCAAGGTTCGGGACATGGCTCTGGAAGATTCCGACGGCCTGATCCGTCTGATGACCATCGGCAACACCGGCGGCTGGCGCAACTTTGCCAACACCAAGCGCCGCGTAGCTGAGCCTGCCGACATGGAAGGCCTGAAGATCCGCACGGTCGTCGCCGATCTGCCGCAGGAGCTGGTCAAGGCACTGGGCGCCTCTCCGACCCCGATCCCGTGGCCGGAACTCTTCACCTCTTTTCAGACTGGCGTTGTTGAAGGCTCCAAGAACGGCATCACCGACATCATGGGCATGAAATTCCCGGATGCCGGCCTCCAGTATGTCACTCTCGACGGCCACGCCTACATGGGCGCCCTGTGGTGGATGTCGAACGAGAAGTTCCTCGCCATGCCGGAAGACATGCGCCGCGTTGTCGTCGACGGTTTCTATGCCCTGCAGCAAGCAACCTTCGCTTCCCCCAAGCGCAAGTCGATCAAGGCCTATGAAGACTTCGTGGCCGGTGGCGGCGATCTCTACGTTCCGACCCCTGAGCAGAAAGCAGCCTTCAAGGAAGCAGCAAGCCCGGTCTATGACTGGTTCAAGGGCAATGTTACCCGCGGGGATGAGGTCTTTACCGCTCTGACAGACGCAGTGGCAGAAGCCGAAGCGGAAATCAACGCAGACCGCGACGCGGACCTGAACTGATCCGTTCAAAGCTGATCGATACCAGCGAAAAGGGCGGGCTCAAGCCCGCCCTTTTTTGCGCGTACCGTTGCAGCCTTGACCAGGTCACTGGAGCACTCGATGATCCTGCACTGTGTTTTCTGCAACTTTCGTTCCGACAGCCCCCCTGCCGAGCGCAGCAAGGTCTTTCAGGAGCTTGAGGATTTCAGCCTCACGCTAGACGGTGTGCTTGGTTTCGAATTTGGACCGAACCTCGACTTCGAACAGAAGTCACAGGCCTATGATGAGGGCTTTGTCATCCGTTTCAGGGATGCCAGCGCACTGGAGGCTTACGCCATCCACCCGGTCCACAGAGCTCTCGGCGGGCGTTTGTGTGACCTTTGCGAAGGTGGAGCTGACGGCATCGTGGTCTTTGACCTAAACGTCCCTGGTTGACCTTGAGCCAGGGAAAAAACCAAGCTTGCACGAGAAACGCTGCGCCGGTCTTCACCGGAACGGATACATCCACACCTTGTAGTCGTTGACGAGAACATGCGCCTTATCGATCTCCTCCTGGGTCATTTTCTTGACCACCTCTTCCAAAGAGATCGCGGCATCGGGATCTCCACCGATCGCCGACAACGTGTACCACATGTAGGCACGCACAAGATCAGGGGCCGGCAGGCCGCGGCCAACCTCGTAGTACCAGCCAATGCCCGATTGCGCGCCCGGATGCCCCTTCAGGGAGCTGCGCAGATACCACTCGAACGCCCGTTGATCGTCACGCTCGACACCCAGACCCATCGCGTACATCACACCGATCAGTTCCTCGGCATCTGCATTGCCGGACCGTGCCGCAGGCCACAGTTCTTCCATCGCCTTGGCAAAGTGGCCTTCTTCCATGAGGTCACGCGCTGCCTCGATTTCCGCGTGCGCTGGAGCAATAGAAAGCACGGCGCAGATCAGCCATCCGGCAACCAAAAGGGTCTTGTGTCTCAAAGGTTCTCTCCTCCATCACTCATGGCAGCCCTTACCTGTGCCTTCACGGTGGTCTTTCAACCGGCGATCGCAACCGAACTGCCTCCGCCTCTCTCCCAGAAGGACTTTCTCCCCTTCGACCAGGATCAGGCGGTAATCGGCCAACTGCTTTTTTACGACAAGATCCTGTCCGGCAACAGAAATATCAGTTGCAGCACCTGTCATCATCCCGAATTCGGCACCTCCGATGGCCTTTCGCTTGGAATTGGAGAAGGCGGTGTTGGTCTTGGACCAGCCCGCCACGCTGGCACAGGCGACAGCCGTATTCGCAAGCGTATCCCGCGCAACGCGCCAGCGCTCTGGAATCTCGGAGCCAGAGACATTCAGGTGCTGTTTCATGACGGACGTCTGAGCACGGAAAACAGCTATGACAATGGCTTCAACTCACCCGCAGAAGAGTGGCTGCCAGATGGTCTCGGCTCGCCATTGGCCGTGCAGGCCCTGTTTCCACTGGTCGCGCAATTCGAGATGGCCGGAAATCCGAAAGAAAATGAAATCGCCGGCGCAGTTCACGACCGGATCGATGCCGCCTGGCCGATCCTGGCCAAACGCGTGCGCACCATCCCCGAGTATGGCGCGCTTTTCGTGAATGCATTCGACCACATCAACAAACCAGAGCAGGTCACGATTGTTGAGATCGCCAATGCACTGGCCGCTTTCATGGCGCTGGAGTGGCAATCATTCGATAGCCCCTTCGATCGTTTCCTGGCAGGCGAGACGGGTGCACTGTCCCCCGTGGAGCAACGAGGCATGTCGCTTTTCTATGGCGAAGCAGGTTGTGCGACATGTCACTCAGGCAGTCTCTTCAGCGACCAGAAGTTTCATGCCCTCGCCCTGCCTCCCTTCGGTCCCGGCCGGACGCGACGCTTTGACCCCACCGCGAGAGACGTCGGCCTTATGGGTGAGAGCGATCGCCTCGAAGATGCCTACCGGTTCCGCACGCCCATGCTCCGCAATGTCGCCATCACGCAGCCATTTGGCCACAATGGCGCCTATACGACCCTTGAGGGCATCATAAGGCACCACGCCGATCCGGTGGCAAGTTTCGCCGCCTGGAAACCCGAGGACGCCAAACTCCCGCCCGCGCCGTGGCTGGCGGCCACGGACTTTGTTATCTGGCAGGACAAGCGCGAACTGGCGCGGCAGAAACGCCGCCTGGACATTCAGCCGATCGAGCTCTCCGACCAGGATATCAGCGAGCTGGTTGCCTTCCTGAATGCCCTGACCGGAAGCTCCCTCGATAATCCACCCTTCGGCGTGCCCGATAGCGTCCCCAGCGGGCTGCCACTGGACGAGTAGAGTCGTTCTGCCTCAAACACAGCGGGACAGCCCCGTCTTGACCCGGCGCAAGGGGATCGAGGATTCGATGGACGATACGCCTTCGACCTTGGTCATCTTTCCGACCAGAAAGCGCTCGAAGGCCGAAAGATCCGTGGTGACGATCCGCAGCAGATAATCCCGGTTGCCCGTCATCAGCCAGCAGTCCACCACCTCCGGGAAAGACTGGATGGCGTTCTCGAAGATCTCCAGCGCCTCATCGACCTGCTTGTCGAGCTGAACGGAGACAAAGACAGACACACCAAAGCCAAGCGCAGCCTCGTTCAAAACCGCTGAATAGCCCTCAATGATGCCCGCCTCTTCCAGGTGGCGAAGCCGGCGGCCAACCGGGGTGGGGCTCAAGCCAACGAGAGAAGCCAACTCATTGAGGGACATGCGTGCATTTGCCTGCAGCGCACGCAGTATCCGAGCGTCAAACTCATCCATCTTGAAGATATTCTCTAATTTTTTTCATCATGGAGAGAATTATATCCCGCATAAGCGTATTTGCGAGTGATATAGCCGAAAATCTTCCTCACCGTTTGCGTAAAATCCCTGGATCACCAAATGCGGGGAACGTCATGGATCATCTGAAAACTGTTGAACAGCGCCTGCTGTGGCTCTCTCACTGGATGATCCATCACGCCAATCACATTCGCCCAAAGGCCGACGGCATCAAGGTGGGCGGACATCAGGCGAGCTCCGCATCCATGGTCTCGATCATGACAGCGCTCTATTTCGCCGCGTTGCGCCCGGAAGACAGGGTCGCCGTCAAGCCGCATGCCTCGCCGATCTTCCATGCGATGCAATATCTGATGGGCAATCAGACGCGTGAGAAGATGGAAAATTTCCGCGGCTATGGCGGTGTTCAATCATACCCGTCCCGCACCAAGGACATAGATGACGTTGACTTTTCGACCGGCTCGGTTGGGCTGGGTGTCGCAATCACGTCCTTTGCTTCACTTGTGCAGGATTACATCGCGGCAAAGAGCTGGTCTGGAGACGTCCCCTTGGGGCGCATGATCGCCCTCGTTGGCGACGCCGAGCTGGATGAAGGCAATGTTTATGAATCCCTTCAGGAAGGCTGGAAGAATGATCTTAGAAACTGCTGGTGGGTCATCGACTACAATCGGCAGTCCCTCGACGGCATTGTCCGCGAAGGTCTTTTCGATCGGGTCGAGAAGATCTTCGATGCTTTCGGCTGGGACGTGGTGCGCGTCAAGTTCGGAGCCCTGCAGCGGGCGGCGTTTGAAGAACCTGGCGGAGAAAAGCTGCGTCAATGGATCGACAACTGCTCCAACCAGGAATACTCGGCGCTGACCTTCATGGGCGGGGCCGTCTGGCGCCAACGGCTGATGAACGATCTTGGTGACCAGGGCGATGTCACCGCACTGATCGACCGGCGCAGCGACGACGAGTTGGCTGAACTCATGGAAAATCTCGGCGGCAACTGCACGCACACCATGGCCGAAGCCTTCGCCGCCATCGACCATGATCGTCCGACCTGTTTCCTTGCCTACACAATCAAGGGCTGGGGAACACCGATCGCCGGCCACAAGGACAACCACGGCGGCCTGATGAACAAGACCCAGATGGCCGATTGGCAGACCCATATGGGCGTCGCCACCGGCGAGGAATGGGACCCCTTTGCCACCGTTGAGGATGTGGAAGGCTTCAAGACCTTCCTGAACCAGACGCCGTTTTTCGCCAAAGGGACCCGGCGCTACCAGGATGACAAGATTACCGTCCTGAGGATCGAACTTGCGACAGACCGTGATCAGTCCACCCAGATGGCCTTCGGCAAGATCCTCGACGACCTGTCCAAGGGCGACAGCAAACTGGCCGAGCGCATCGTGACCACCTCACCGGATGTCACGGGCACCACCAACCTCGGCCCATGGGTCAACCGTCGCAAACTCTTCGCCCGCACTGTTCAGGGCGATGCCTTCATCGAACACCGGATCCCATCAACGGCCAAGTGGGAGTTCACCCCGGACGGTCAGCATATCGAACTTGGCATTGCGGAGATGAACCTGTTTCTGCTGCTGGGTGCGGCGGGTCTGTCCCATTCGCTGTTTGGCAAACGCCTGATCCCCATTGGCACCGTCTATGACCCATTCGTCTGCCGCGGTCTCGATGCCATGAACTATGCCTGTTATCAGGACGCCCGCTTCATGATTGTCGGCACGCCATCAGGGACAACGCTGGCTCCTGAAGGCGGCGCTCATCAATCCATCGGCACGCCACTGATCGGCATGAGCCAGGATGGACTGGCCGCTTTCGAACCCGCCTTTGCCGACGAGCTGGCTGTCATCATGGAATGGGCCTTTGACTACCTCCAGCGCGACGGTGACGGTGACCCGGACGAGCGCACATGGTTGCGGGATGAAACCGGAGGGTCGGTCTATCTGCGGCTGACCACCAATCCGATCGAGCAACCGGGCAAACGCGGTGATGATGCTTTTCGGCAAGGAGCGATTGACGGCGCCTACTGGCTACGCAAGCCCGGCCCCAACTGCGAGGTTGTCATCGCCTATCAGGGCGCGGTTGCCCCTGAGGCAATCAAGGCCGCCGGACTTCTGGCCGGCAACCGGCGTGATGTCGGCGTTCTGGCCGTGACCTCGGCAGACCGCCTGAACGCAGGCTGGACCGCAGCTCAGCGTGCCCGGTCCCGCGGCAACGCAGCAGCCCACGCCCACATCGAAGCGTTGATGAGCGGCCTGCCTGCCCATTGCAGACTTGTGACCGTCATCGATGGCCATCCTGCAACCCTGTCCTGGCTTGGCAGTGTTGTTGGTCATCAGACGATCCCGCTTGGCGTCGAGCATTTCGGCCAGACCGGAAGCATCGGCGATCTCTATCGCCATTTCGGCATGGATGCAGAGTCAATTATCGAGAAGATTGAAGGCCTGACACTCGGCAGACCGATCAACTGACAAAGGGGCGCGAACCGGGCTTGTAATCGGGGCTGTATTTCTGCTTTATGACAGCCCCGAATGGAGAAAAACCAAGCACATGGTCGACATCGCAACCCGTGTCTACAATCACAAATGGAAGATCGATCCGATCGTCCGTTCCCTTATCGACACGGATTTCTACAAGCTGCTCATGTGTCAATCGGTGTACCGCAACAAGCCGGACACCACAGTCGCTTTTTCCCTGATCAACCGTTCCAAGGATATTCGCCTCGCCGAAATGGTCGACGAGGGCGAGTTGCGCGAGCAGCTCGATCATGTGCGCTCTCTCTCCCTTTCGCGCGGCGAAAGCACCTGGATGCGCGGCAACATGTTTTACGGCAAACGGCAGATGTTCCGCTCCGATTTCATGGAGTGGTTCGAGAACCTGCGCCTTCCCGCCTATCACCTGGCAAAACATGACGGCCAGTACGAGCTCAGCTTTGAAGGCTCCTGGCCCGAGGTTATGCTTTGGGAGATTCCGGCCCTCGCGATCCTGATGGAGCTACGCTCACGTGCTGTGATCAACTCCATGAAGAAGTTCGAGCTGCAGGTTCTATATGCCCGCGCCATGACCAAGCTCTGGGAAAAGATCAAGCGATTGCAGCCGCTCGAAGGCCTCAAGGTTGCCGACTTCGGCACCCGTCGCCGCCACTCCTATCTGTGGCAGGACTGGTGCGTCCAGGCTATGATGGAAGGGCTCGGCGACAAGTTCCCCGGCACCTCCAACTGCCACATCGCCATGCAGCGCGAGCTGGAAGCGGTTGGCACCAATGCCCATGAGCTTCCAATGGTCTATTCCGCCCTGGCGAACACGGATGAAGAACTCGCCCAGGCCCCCTATGATGTTTTGCGTGACTGGCAGGATGAGCACGACGGCAACCTGCGCATCATTCTGCCTGACACTTACGGCACCAAAGGCTTTCTTGACCGCGCTCCGGACTGGCTGGCCGGATGGACGGGCATTCGCATCGATTCCGGCGACCCTGCAACGGGCGCGGAAACCGCTATCGACTGGTGGATATCGAAAGGTGAAGATCCGACCCAGAAGCTCGTTATCTTTTCCGATGGGCTGGATACGGACAAGATCATCGAGCTGCACCAGCAATTTGCAGGCAGGGTCCGCACCTCCTTCGGCTGGGGCACTCTGCTGACCAATGACTTCCGCGGCCTCACCGATGGGGATGCGCTCGCCCCGTTTTCACTGGTCTGCAAGGCCAATTCGGCCAATGGCAAACCCACAGTGAAACTGAGCGACAACCCAAACAAGGCCATGGGGACCGAGGACGAAATCGCACGTTACAAGCGCGTGTTCAGTGTCGGCGCGCAGGAAAAAATGGACGTTCTGGTCTAGCGCTCAACCGCAGCCTTTAGCTTGCCTTGATGCCTTGGGTCACTCAAAGACTGGCAATGCTCTTCCGGCGATACTGCACCCATGAACATTAAAGCCAGGCTTTGCGGAAGCCGTCCTTGACGATTTCAAGCGCGTCGTCTCTCGACAGCTTTGAATGCGACGGCCGCCTCCACAAGGGAAGAAACAAAGCCAGAAGAAGCCCGCCCGAAAAGTAAACTATACAGTATAAAAACTACGCTCGATCACGGCTAATCTGCCCGTTTTGTCGCGTTAGGGTGTTGATTTTTCTCGAGCTGCCCTTGATGTTTGTACCGAGGGAAGTGGTGAGGAAAATATATGACAATTGAAATCAGGATTTTGACGGGCGATGAACTCGAGGCGGCGCTCCCGGACCTCGCCAAGCTTCGCATCAAGATCTTTCGCGACTGGCCCTACCTTTATGACGGCACGATGGAGTATGAGCAGGCGTATCTGTCTCGCTATGCGCAGACCGAGGGAGCGGTCATCATCGGAGCCTACGACGGCGATGCCTTGGTCGGCGCTGCAACTGGCGAGCCTCTGGAGCAGGAAGTTATCCAGTTCCGCGGTCCGTTTGAGGACAAGGGGCTTGATCCGCGCGAAATCTTCTATCTTGCAGAAGCACTGCTCGATCCGGCCTATCGCGGTCAGGGCATTGGTCATCTGTTCTATGAGGAACGAGAAGCCCATGCCCGGGCACTGGGGTTTTCGACGGCGGCTTTTTGCGCGGTCATCCGCCCGGACAACCATCCGCTGAAACCGGAGAATTATTCTCCGCTGGACGGTTTCTGGCGCAAACGCGGCTATGACAAACTCGCCGGCGGGATCGTGCATTTCCCCTGGCAGGATGTGGGCGAGGACGGTGAGAGCGAAAAACCGATGCAGGTCTGGATCCGCTCGCTCTAACCGGTATCCATCACTTAATCCTCGAGAAAAGCCGGTGTCTCACCAAGAGGCACCGGCTTTTTGGACTGTGCCTACTGGTCAAGTTCCCAGACGATTGTGACTTGAGCCGAGAGTGTCTCCTGGCCGGCCTCGATCGGAACGGCGGCTTCCGCCATCATCATCTTGCTTGCCCGCATGGCATACGGGCGAGGTGCGATCGCACCGTTTTCAGAGATCGACAGGACACGGCCGAGCGATGCGCCAGCGGCCTCCGCATAGAGGGTCGCCTTGGTTCTGGCGTTTTCGACGGCGGCCTTGCGCGCTGCGTCCATCTTCTTTTCCGCGTCGCTGACCTGAAATGAAATACCGCCGACCTCATTTGCGCCAGACCGCACAACCGTGTCGAGAATGGCACCCAACTTGTCCAGATCGCGCACCTGGATCGTGACGCCATTTGAAACTTCATAACCAACAATCTTCAGTGGCTGATTGGGATTGTCGCGACGGTCTGCGTACCGCGGATGAATGGAAAACCCGCTTGTTTGTATGTCCTTTGCGGCGATGCCCGCTTCCTTGATCTTGGAGATGACCGCGTTCATCGCCTGCGTGTTGCTGGACAGGGCTTCAGGAGCCGTCTTCGCCGGGGTTACAACACGGGTTGTCACGACCCCCATGTCGGGAGCGAGCGAAATCTTGCCCTGACCGGAAATGGTTATGGTCGCCGGGGTCTTGTTCTCGTCGGCCTGGGCCGGGACCGATGGTGCGATCGCGACGAGCGCAGCGATCAAAAAGGCGTTGGCGACCTTTCTGAAGCTGGTTTCGCCTTCTTGGCGGCAAGCGTGCGGCAGGCGCGAAAGGGAGTTGGGAAACAAGATCATACCTCACATAAAATCGCGGCGGGGACCGCTTGTCGTTAACGTGCCTATCTTTCAGTCCGATTGCGGCGCGGCAAAGGCGTTTCGGTTCATCTCCGGTTCAGGTCCGCGGGCACGTTCACTGCTTTCGGCCGTTTCCGGAAACACTCCAATGTCGCCGTTGGCGGACAGAAGGACGGCAATCGGGCGCGACCGCTCGAATTTCGCACAGACGATCAGGATCACCACGGTTAGCGGGACGCACAGGACCATCCCCACCACACCCCAGATCGCCCCCCAGAAGGCCAACGAAATCATGATAACCAGGCCGGAAAGGTTCAGGCTTGACCCCATAAGCCTCGGTTCGATGAGGTTGCCGATCGAAAACTGGATCGCCCCAAGTCCGGCGACGATGAGAATGAAGGGACCCAGCGTGTCGAAGAAAACAAGTGACAGAAGGGCCGGGAAAACCACGCTGACGAGCGAGCCAATAGTCGGAATGTAGTTCAATAGAAAGGCAATGAATCCGAAGAGCGCCGCATATGGCAGCCCCATGGCCCAAAGGATCAGGCTGGTGAGAAGACCGGTCGCTATACTGACGGCGGTCTTGATGCCGAAATAATGCAGGATCGACCGGTTGATCTCTTCGCGCAGGGCAAAGGCCGCGCGCGCTCTTGCCGGGGTGGCAAACAATTTTTCAAACTTGTGGTCGAACGTCGACTGCTCGAGCAGGAGAAACAGCACATAGATGAACACCAGCGAGGCCGATCCGGCGATCGTGGTGATGAAGCCGGCGCCTGCGGTGACCAGTTTCGGCAAGATGGCATCCGGCAGGAAATCCTGCAGCTCCAGGGGGTCGTTGAGTTTGATCAGAGCGGTGAACTGATTGAAGACCTCCTCGAGCCGCACCTGATAGGCCGGAGCATCTCGTGCAAGCTGTGTCAGGTTTTCAGCAACCATGTCCAGGATGAGGGTCGACGTCAGAAAGATCGTGACCAGAGAGAGCGGAAACGCAATCCAGCCCGGCAGGCGCCAGCCACCGAAGGGAACAAGCTGAAACCCGTGAGACAGGGCATTGATCAGGTACCAAACGATCAGGGCGATGGCCAGAGGCAGGAGCAGTGCCCGGCCTGTGACCAGCAGCCAGCCGACAAGGCAAACCAAGATGAGGCTCAATGTTATGCTGAGCAGCGATGACCGCATGATGTTCCCTTTGGGTCCATGGCCTTGATGGCTTTCATCGCTACACGTTTCGGTGCGGATTGGAAAGTGACCGGCAACTGCCTGATGGTCTATTGCGGCCACAAGACATGGTGAACTGGTGCCATCGCGGCCGGTCATCATAGACAATTTTCAGACCGTTTAGCGCTTTGTTTCGCTGAAACAGAAGGTTTTCCAAAGGAGGCCATCGGACAACCGCCAAAGCGCTTGCGGCGCAAAGAGGCTTTGGTGTAGTTAGCAGGTGTCTGGTTGCTGAATTTGTTGCAGGTTGCTGCCACATGTCAGTCCGTCGACAGGGCCTGTAGCTCAACTGGTTAGAGCCGTCCGCTCATAACGGATTGGTTGGGGGTTCGAGTCCCTCCGGGCCCACCATTTTCCCCAAAAATGTTAATTTTTGTAGCTCGCTGTAGCTCGCCACGCAAAACTGGAATGTTTAACACGGCGAACTGGAATTTTCACTTTTGGGGGTGGTTTTAACGGCGCTGGGCGGTGAAATCAGCCTTTTACCACCCATTTTCAGGCATCTGGGCCGATGTGGCTGCGTTTTTCGAACAGCGTTCGAAGACCCTTCAAACCCAGTTAAATCGCCATTTATAACGGCTTATGCGCCGTTCGGAAATTACCGCGCATGCCCCACAGCCTGGCCGAAAGCTGCATAGATCGGTCGGCCCATTTCCTACCTTGGCTTATTGCGATAGCCTGATTGAAGGCCGAGATGGGCGGGGAGCGGACGCCTGTGGCTGGTTTAATAGCTGGTGCAAAAGCTAGTCTAAGAGAGAGGTGCGGTGCGGGTTTCAGTTATGGAAATGTCGAAATCCATTTTTTTAATTCGGATAACTGTACTGCAAGCTGCCGTTGCGCGGGTGCCTTGCCATCTTTCGTGACATAAGCAACCGGCCCACCTTTATGTATGACACCCAAAACAGAGTGATTTTCCGCCAACAATGGACCGCCAGACATCCCTTGGCTTAGCATTTGGGTGACCTCGATCAGAGGAACCGCATGCTTGACCGTCAAGGAGCTTATGCTCCCCGGTCTAATATTGAGCTGATCACCCGGCCCGTAAGACGGAAACCCAGCCGCGAGAGTATTTGCTCCCGTGGTGGGTGAACCACTGAACGCTTCGAGTTCAAAATAGTCTGTCGAGGGGATTGAATGGCTAAGAAGCGCCAAATCCCGATCCTTGCAGAGTTGTATGATTTTCGCATTGAACGTGTTAGCTGTCTTCAATGGATGAAAGATTTTAATATTTGATGCGCCAATCACACAATGAGCTGCAGTAACGAGACCAACGCCCTTTAGGAAGAACGCAGTTCCTGTATCCTTCTCGGTCTCCAGTACCCACACCGACCGACCCAAAATTTCTGTTTGGGTAGGATGCACTTTAATCAGATTCAACGGAAAGCATGTATTGTATCGCTTGGCCAGTCCTCTAAAAACTGGGTCGGCTTGGCCTTTTACAAAGCCAACCCAGGAGATCTTCCCTCGGAGATGTGCTTGAATTGTACATGACTTTCCAAAACGCGTTGCCAACTCGACTTGGGTCGCAGCAACGCCGAAGCGTTCCACTTTGTACAAGGCGGCTCGGATGTTCCTGACATACCTCCTGTCTACGTTCAGGCCCTCATTGACCTTGAGTCCTGTAACCATCCTTCGAGAGTTCTTGTCCGAGTAATGGATTTTCTCTGGGTTAAGCTCAAACCCATTGTTTTGAAACAGAGTTCGCAGCTCAGCGCTCAACTGTTCAAGCGCAAGCTTACCCGGAGATGGGCGGGTTCCATCAAACAACGCGACTGGTGGCTGAAAGCACGAAAGCGTTACATCGTCAGCGTATCGCGTGTAGAGCAGTCTATGCTCTTTCGAAAAACTCATCAGTGATTTGTCGAGCCGGAAGCAGATCATATTGGAGATCACAGGGCTAGACGGAGCTCCTTGCGGCAAGTAACCGTTATTAGAGCAAATTCGAGCCACTATCGCGGCTACGTCCGGATCAATACCAATACTATCGAGAAGTCCTTGTACCCTCGCCTCCGTGATCATCGGAAAGAAGGTTTTAATGTCAACATTGAGGATGAAACGACGGCGCAGATGCGATTCGGCGTTCGTCCTTACGGACCGATCTGGAATAAAGCCATGTACCGGATTTCGAGGTTTGTATATCTTGGATAGACTACGAGCAATCTTTTGCTGCAGCATCTTTAGACGATAATCTGGGGCGCTGATTATCCGGCTTTTCCCGGTTTTCTTTGAGATCTCGAAGTGCGAGTACATGCGCCCGCGAAACCACCAAATTTTTTTGAGTTCTGCTGGAGTGACACCAAGGTAATTGAGTAGTTCGATTTTGCTGGTTAGCTCATTTGGGATTTTTATTCGGCTCGTGCCGCCGAAAAGATAAAAGACGTTTGGCACGAGGCCTCCCCTCCAATCACCCCAGTTGCGCATAATTCAGTTGGGGCGCACGATTCTTGTGTAGACCTTTGCTCTTACGCCGCAGTTACTACAGCGCGTTTGCGAGGGGAGACCTCGAGCATTTACGGTGGAGCAAACGGTTAGAAAATTCAACTTCAAATAGCATACAAAACAGTGGATTGCTGAGTTCACACCGCCCATTTTATGAGCGCTTCTGGCCCGGCGAATTTGACCGTCGCTAATGGCAACTTTGGGCCGAAACTGACCATCTTACTCCTGCGGCACCACCGGCAGAAAATAGTGCAACACCACCTTCACCGCCCCGCCAGAAAAACTCCCGCCATTGGCCGTCAGCCTGACCGCCGTATCCGAATAGAACGCCTGCGGCCCAATCACCCCGGCATTGGTGGAGCCTGCCGCAATCCCGAGCGATCCGCCGAACTTGGATGTCTCACCCGATATCCCGCAGTCGTAGGAGGTCGCTCCTGTAATGGTCGTCGTTGTCCGGGTTGAGACGCCAAAGACGATCGCCCGGTTTGGAATGACGATCGACGTGTCGACGCTGGCTCCCGACAAGCCGGTCAGCTCTTCCTCCACCGTCCCGATCCGGCTCTCAGCCCCCGATGCAGTCCGTGACACTGTCGCCACCTCCGACAGCAACGCGCCATAGTCTTTCCAGCCCGTCGCCGTGTAGACCGCCAGCGTCCCCTCGTCGGCGACATAGGCGAGCATCCCGAGCACTGGCGCATAGAACGCCCAGGCCCCGTCCGCATAGCTCGCGATTTGGCCGTCCTGCCCAGCCCAGTCTCCACTGCCACCTGTCGGAACCAGATAACTGTCGCCGTCTGTGGCTGCCGGTGGTGCACTCAAGTCCCGATCAAGGATCACCAGATGCGCCAGGGCATCAAGCCTGGCCAACGCCTCATTGTGGGTGACTTCCTTCTGCGCCTGACTGGCCGCGATGAATGGAAACCCAAGTCGTGCCGTGCTGCTCATAGGATTGCCTCCGCTGGAATGCCGCGTCCGATCGTGTCCGAGATCTGGAAGACACGGATGTGGATGGATGTCTGAGCCGATCCGAAGTCGGCGATCTGGTCTGCTGCCGTGTAGCTGTGTGCTGGCGATGTCAGGCCAGAGACCGTCCGGACGATCTCACCGCCATCAAGGATCTCCAGGTCATAAAGCTCGCTCGCCTCGACCAGCGGCACATCAGTGCCATCCATCCAGCCGCCGTTGTGCCGGGACCGCCTGATCCAGCCGATCGCCAGATCCCCGGCAAGGTTCCGGGTTCCACGCACATGCACCGGTGCAAAGGGCTTCAGAGCCATCGCTTCAAACGTGTTTGAACGGTCTTTAAAACTGCTGTCCGTCGAGGCCGCAGGGGCTGGTCCATAGCTCCAGGTGCGCGCAATACCCCGATCAGACAGAGGCACATCGGCCTGGGTCAGTGCTCCGTCGAGCAGAACCACGCGCGCGCCAGCTGCGACCGGATCCCGCATGGCATGCTCAGTGCCACGCCGTCCGCGTAGGAGACCGGACAGCTGCCAGGTCTGAGCCGCGACCAGATCGGCGGTGGCGAACTGCAGGATCTCCCAGTCGCCATCTGCATTCCGGATCGCCAGGGCGTTGTCTGTTCCTTCAAGAAGCTCGTCCTCGGACCTTGATGCCAGTGTTCCATAGGCCAGCTTGACGGTGACATGGTTCGCCCGGTCGAAGCGGAAGCTGGTCCCGGAATGGAAATCCGTTGTCGTCACTCCAAGTGTTGCCGGCGCAATCACACTGCCTACGGAGCGGCTTCCCTCGAGTACCCGAACACCTGCCCATGGGCTGGCCGTCGCCGCCAACCAGGGCCGGTGCTCGACCTGCGTCTCTTCGATCATCGGCAGATCCAGAACCTCCAGCACGGCTGGCCCATAGCTCGGCACGGTACCGGGCGACACTGGCCGCGATGTACCGCGCTGGATGGAATAGATCGAGCGTTCGACGGCGACGGCTTCACATTGCCTTGCGCCCGCATCGATGATCCGAGACAAGCGCAGATCCCTTGACCTGCCACCGGCCTCAAGTGCCACCGTGTCGGTCGGATCCAGGCGGATCATCGACGGCGGCAAGGCAAAGCTCGCCTGTTCCCGTCCGACCCACCGCTCCAGCAGCCACGCCTCGACCATGCCTTCAGCTTCCGCCGTCTCGATCACGGCAGGCGCGGACACGCTTTCGATCCGCTCTGATGACCCGGTCAGCCGTCCGGCATTGGAGCTGGTCTGGCGGTAGTCGCTCTCCGCGTCGAAGTAAGACAGCGACGCCCGGACCGGCAGGTCGGTCTCCTGGGCGCGCGTCATCGACCAGTCAGCAAGTTTGCGATCCGGCGTCGCCAGATCCTGTTCAATGATGGTTGCCTTTGTCGCGCTGCCGCGCGGCACAAAGCGGATCAGGCCTTCGCTCTCGACCGCGTCAAACCGGTAAAGTTGAGCCAGGGTCTGCAGCTGGGCCCGCGGTGTCGTGATCGACGCCCTTTGCCAGCCGGTGACGACGCCTTGAAGCTGCGAGACGTCGATGTCCGTAAAACCGACAGAAGCACAGATATAAGCGACCAGCTCAGCCAGATCGACTGCGCCGAACTTGCCCTGGACCCAATGGCCAAGCGGCCAGTTGTCGCCGTCGCCCCAGACCTCAGATTGATATGGCCAGGCCGGATAAGGCCGCGCATCCCAGGTCCAGAGGAACGACCGGGAGAGATCCAGCATGCGGTCGCCATAGATGCCGGAGACCGGGTTGTTGCCTTCCTCCGGATCCCAGTAGCGCAGCACCGTCTCTATGCCCCGCCGCTGGATTGCGTCCGATCTCTGGCGGTTGGAGAAATACGGCCAGGCGCTTTCCGAGGACTTTGGATCGACAAAGACATTCGGCTGGTTGGTGGCGTTGTCGACCGAGGGAAAGCCATATTCGGTGAACCAGATCGGCTTGGATTGTGGCACCCAGGATGTTGGTAAGCCGCTTTCGACACCGCCCGGCCGGTCATAATGCTGGTTCAACCACCAGTTCCGGAAGTCCTTGGCCCGATAGACCCACGGCTTGCCATCTTCACTTGAATCTGGTCCATCGGTGATGGGCGTCCTGATCTGTGCTGTCCGATCGGCTTCGCTGGCATAAAACCAGTCGTAGTCCTCACCGCCCTCGACATTGCTCTTGAGGTACTCCGGATCATGGATCGAGGACCAGCCGTCCAATGCGTCCAGATGCGTGGTGCCATCCCTCCAGTCGGAGAGCTTCATGTAGTTGTCGATCGCGACCGCATCGATGTCAGAGCTGGCCCAGAGCGGATCCAGGTGGAAATAAAAATCGCCTGTGCCATCGCCCGCCTCAAAGCCGCGGTATTCCGACCAGTCGGCCGCATAGGTCAGCGCCACGGAACCGCCCAACACCGATCGGCAGTCACTTGCCAGTGTCACCAACTGATCCAACGCCGGGAACGAACTGGCCGAACTGCGGATCGTCGTCAGGCCGCGCAGTTCCGAGGCCATGACAAAGCCGCTGACGGTTCCAGCCTCTTCCGCATTCAGTGCCGCACAGAGCCTGGCATAGTGCAAGACCATGCGCCTGAGCGACCATTCAGACGGTCCGCTGTAGGAAGTGCTGACCGCGCCCGTGTCCGCATTGATGGAGACACTGATCTGGTTCGTGGCGACAGATCCGAACAGCGCATCGACCTGGGTTCCAGCTGCTGCTGTCTTGTCGACGGTGCCCGGCTGGCCGGGCGCCGGATGGCAGGTGATGCGCCCGCGCCAGGGCAGAACGGCCTGTTCGGCTTCGCCATAGGGGTCCGGCAAGCCGTTGCCATCTGGAATATCCATCAGGATGAACGGATAAAGCACCACGTCGATGCCGCGTGCTCTCAAGTCACGGATGGCCTGAACCACCGACTGGTCCGACGGTGTGCCGCCATAGGCTGGCCGGTCGTCATCGCCTGCGTCTCGCGAGACCACATAGGCCGTGTCTCTTGTCTCGCCATGGACGGACCAGCTCAGGGGCTCGTTGGTCTTCTCGTCGCCGAATTCGACACCAGGCCGAATCTGGCAAGAGCCGCACCTCAGGTCCGTGCCGAACCAGGCCACCACCAGCAGAACCGATTTGGCGTTCGGACAGGTCCGTTCCAGATCATCGATCGCCACCGACCAATCCGTGCCGCCGATCTGATTGTTGACATTCTCAGGTGTGGTCGTGCCTTCGGTGTCTTCCGAGGTTTTCCGGACGGGTTCCGTGGCATAGACCCATTCGCCCGCGCCCGGGATCACCACCATGCCCTGGATCTCGTCTTCGACGGATTGGCCGACCCGTCTGAAGACCTCGAACTCGAGCTGCGGAATGCGGTTGCCGAACGCTTCCAGGCTGAGATCCTCGAAGACCACATAGGCCGTGCCGCGATAGGCCGGCGCGCTGCCTTCCTTGGTCTCGATCAGCGGGTCCGGCTGCTGATCCTCCGATCCGACATGGACGCGGTAGGTGATCCCGGTCAGGTCCAGCAGCTTGCCATCGGCCCAGACCCGCCCAATGCCGATGATCGGTCCTTCGGAGAGACCGACCGCGAAATTGGCAAAATACTGATAGGTGGTGGTGCTGACCTTCTGGCCGCCGCCCAGCCCCTTGCCACCAACTGTCTCTGTTGAGGTGGAGACTTCCATCCTGAGCCGTGTCGCCCAGATCACCTGGCCGGCAATCCGCACCCGGCCAAAGACGTCCGGAAGCGCGGCTCCTTCGGTCGACGTCTGAAGGCGCAGATCCGAGATCTTCGGGCCTTCCACGGACTGGCGCTGTGTCGGTGACAGGGCTGATGCCAAAAGATTGTCCGCATAGGCTCCGGCAACAGTGGCAGCCCCGGAGATCAAAGCCGAGGTAAAAGAGCCCGCACCGATCGCCCCGGAAAAAGCCGTCGCAGCTGCGCCAAGGACAAGCGTTGCCATCAGGTCGCTCCCGGAAAGCGGAAGGCAAAGCGGATCTTGCGCCGCCATCCCGGCACCAGCGCGACCTCAGCCACCGGCAGGTGCTCATGGGCATGGATGATGCGGGCCGCCGGATCGTCGATCACCGTGGTCAGGATGACGCAGTGTTTGGCGGGTAGGCCCGCCTTGAAGGCGAACAGCAAGACGTCACCAGGACCTGCCTGATCGACCGGCACCGCCTCCATGTGCCGGGATGCGGCCTCCTTCAAGGTCTCCCGTCCTGACCGTTCGGCCCAGTCCCGTGTATAGGGTGGAGGTGTCTCTGGTTCTGTTCCCATGACCTCGCGCCAGACACCTCGTACAAGGCCCAGACAATCGCAGCCTGCACCCTTCGTTGCTGCCTGATGGACGTAAGGCGTGCCGACCCAGCTTTGGGCAGCGGTAACAATCTGGCTGCGGAGCAGATTGCTCATGTGAACAGGCTCCCGCCGTCGTTCAGATCGTCCTTGTCTGCATAGCCAATGACGATCTCGTTGCCGGGCATATGGGGAAAGCCGCCAAAGTTGGCGCCATTGGCAAAGCGGGCCTGGCAGGTGGCCCAGGTCTTGTCGCAACCGGCCTGGATGCTGAAGTCATCTCCGGTCTCAATGGCATCGGCCATGGGTAGCACCAGCTCGAGGGTCACCGTTCCATCGGTATTGGAATGCCGTTTAACCTCCATTTGAAGACCGCTGTTTGCACCGCTGGTCCAGGTCACAAGCCCGCGCTGGAACAACCCGTCGTCTTTGCCCTCCAGGCCGGAGGCAGTGAAGCTGCGGAAATCAAAGGCCGTCACAACCGCGCCAGCCGAGACCCAACCGGCCAAGGCGAGTTTGCAGTGGCCGTCCCCCAGCTCCCAGGAGCAGGTCCGGTCGAACTGACGGCCTGTTGTCTGGCCAAGCCGGTGCGCCAACCCGCGCAGTTCGGCCATGAAGGCGGTCGGGCCTCTGGAGATCTCGCCAATGTTGCCTTTGCGCAGGAGCAGCCGGTTGTCGGTGTCTGTCCAGTCTACGAGCCAGACCTCGATCGTTGCGTCATCCCAGAGCCCGCGAGCGATGTCGTCTTCGGTGATCGAGGACGACGACAGTGCGCCCTCGACATCGAGATTATCGACCGCCAGGCCAAGGCTGGACTCGATGGATGTGGCCGTGAAGCCGGTCGCGGCCTCGTAACTCAGGCCCGCGATGGTCAGGGCCCGGTCGTGATCGGTGAAACCGAACAGCGTGCCATCGCGCCGTTCCACCTTCCAGCATCTGGCATGTGTTGTGGCCCGGCCATCTAATGCGGCCTGCATACTTGCTGGAACCGTCTTCATATCTTCACCTCGACGATCGGAATGGCGCGGATCTCGCCGAGGCGATGAATGCGCAAGGTGGTCTGCAGTTGATCCGTGTCGAAGCGGCAGGGCACGTCGAACTCAAAACCGGCCGTGACATTGCCGGAGGCCGGGGCGACGTCGAATGTGACCAGCCCGGTGGTGGTATCGACCGACCAGCCGGCCCCTTGAGAAACACCGCCCACCGCCACCACGACAGATCCTGCCACCGGTTTGGAGATCTCCCGCGTCCAGGTGCGACCGCCCGAGCTATAGGCCTTCACCAGCTGGAAACTGACGGTCACGCCATCAGCTGCCCCGAGGAACTGATCTTCATTGGAGATCGCTTGAGACGGTTTGCACGACTTGAAGTCCGACCAGTCCTTGAAGCGGAAGCCCCGCAGCCGGCTGGACCGCGCCTCGAAGAAGGCGGTCACATCCGCCAGATCATCGGCGCTCCGAATGCCGGAGCCAACATCATAGCTGCGCCGGCTGTCGGCCCAGGGCGTGTTGCGCTCCTCACGGCCCGAGGCCAGCTCGACAATCTCTGTGCGTCGTTCGGGGCCGCCGCTTGCCCCGCGCGCCACGATGACAGGAAACTGAACTTCGTCGAAGTCTGCCATCAGAGCCCCCGCTGCCCTCTGGCTGTCAGACGGGCGAACTCACCGGCGATCTGGGTGCGGGCGGCTCGAAAACTCTGGGCGTCCGGAGTGGTGATGTTGATGGTGACATTGCCGCTGCGATCCTCGCCCTGGCCCCGAAACGACAAGCCAGTGCCTTGCGCTCTTGCTGCCCCTGCTGGGTCCGCAAATCCAGGCAGGCTCATCGGCTCCGTGGCGACCAGACCGCCCGACTGATAGCCCCTAAGAGAACCCTTGCGCATGGCCTCAAGAACGGGAACACCGATGGCCCGCGTCGACTTCGCATCGAAGACATATTCGTTCTTATGGACAAACCCGGCGATGTCATTGTCGTTGCCGGCAGGCGTTGCCCCGCCGATGTCGTAGAGACCCAAGGTTGCCGCGGAAACTGCGCCGGAAACGCCTTTCCCACCTGAACCACCCAAAAGGCCAGACAGCAGTCCGCCGGCAGACGACAGGGTCGGAAGGTTGCTGCCGAAGAGCGCATTCTTCAGCGGATTAGCTGCGCCCAGCATCAAGACCATCTGGGAAAGATCAGAGGTGATTGCTTGGATGGCACCGGAAAGGTCACCGCTTGCCAGTCGATCCACCAGCGTGTCGATCGCACCGGTCCCGGCTGAGCGAACCGTGTCCCAGGCCTGTTGGTTCTGCTCCAGCGTGTCGGTGCTGTCAGCAATCGCCAGCGCATTGGCTCGAATGGCTTCGGCCTCTGTGCCAAGCGCGTTGATGCCAAGGTCGCGGATCTGGATGTCTGCTTCGAGTGTTGCGAGAGCTTTGGCACGGGCGGCATCCGTGCTGCCAATCAAACGGGTCTCCAGCCGCAGCCGCGCCAGTTGCTCATCCTGGCTGCGCAACAGGTCCTGCGTTCGCTCGACCCGGCGATCGGATTCCGATTTCTTTGGTGCCCTTGGTCTGAGTTGAGCCGCCAGCCGTTTTCTTGCTGCCTCTTCCTCAAAGATCCCGAAGGCCGATCCGACCCGACTATTGGCCGCTGTCGAGATCGACCCGAGGGCACTTGCGGCAGCATCCACACCGCGCAGGGAGGCTTCCACCTCGTTCAGCCGCTTGACCAGATCGAACAAGCCGGTGTCGGCTTGCCTTGCCTCCTTGATGATCTCACGGATCGCCTGTTCGCTCTCTGTGTCCGGTGCAGTCCTGGAGAGTTCGATCAGCCGGGCAATGAGCTGATCGGCACCTGCCTCTGCGTTGATGAACTCCCCGGCTGTTGCCCGGAGCTCATCCTGGAAGGCGCGAAACAGGGCTGCGTCCTGGGTCAGTGGCTCGGCCAGGGCCGTCAGTGCATTGGCTTCGAGGCGCAGGCTCTTTTGAACACTCTCCTCGATCTCGCTGATCAGGGATTGGAGGAGATCGCGCTGCTGCTCCAGATCATCCGTATCAAGGGCAATGTTGGTCAGCGTCGGCGAGCGGTCGAGCTGATCAAGAGCTGCCTTTACATCCTCGTAGCGTTCCGCCATCTGCCGGATCAGTTCGTTCTGGTTCTCCAGAGCGTCCTCGGCCGTGTCGTCGTTGGCGACTGCCTGATAAAGCGCTGAGGCGGCAGCGGCGCCACCAGCCAGTCCGACCAGCGCAAGATTGATCGGGTTCAGAAAACCGATCAGGCCTTGTTTGAGAATGCCGAGCGACCCGCCGATCGTATTGGCGCCTTTGGATCCCAGCAGGAACTGGACCTGGCTTCCCTGTTGCAGGATGGCGGTAAAGAGCGACTGGCCAGACGCAATCTGGACACCCGCATCGGCGAACTGCTGGCCAAGGATGTTGAGCTCATGGGCTGCCAGCTTGGTGGAGGATCCGAACTTACTCAGGACCTGAGATGAACCTGCTAGCGCTGCCCGTTGCGCCTTGTAGATGCCGGTTGCCTGCGCTGTCGCGTTTGCTGCTTCCTTGGCACTGATTGCACCAACCTTATGGGCGGCCGCGATCTCCTTGACGCCCGCCTCATAACGGCGTTGCAGGGCAAACAGAGGATTGAACCTGGCTCGCAGATCATCCAGCTGCGCGCCATAGGCCTCGATGTCGCGCGCCCGGTCCGCAGCTGGTGCACCGCCAATTCCGAACTGCGCATCGAGCGCCTGAGAAAGGCGTGCACCGGTCTTCGTTGCCTCGCTGCCGACAAGCCGCAGATGGTTTTGCGCTTCGCGCGCGCCACGTTCGACGCCACTGGCATCGAGGCTGGCGAGCATCTTGAGTTGAAGCGTCATGGGTGCTCCCCGTTCAGGATCGGCAGGGCCGCACGCTCCATGATCTGGAGATCCGCCAACAGGTTCTGCCAAGCGCGCCGGCTGCGGCCGCAGAGCGAGGCTTTGGCTGCTGTGTAATCCAGTCCCAGAAAGGCAAACCCAGCCGGCCCGGCAGCGACCCGCCACTGGGTCTCCAGGGACAGAAAAGCGGTCACGCTGCGCCAGTTGCAGCGCCAGACATCAAAGCACTCCGCTTCTGAAACCTGTGCGACAGGAACGGCGACGCCCAGAGCCTCAAAGTCTGAGGCCGTCTCGCGATCCAGCTGCAGGGACACTTCAGGATCAATGAGGCCGCGTCGGGCGAAGGCCCAGGCCCGCGCGGCCGCCATCAGTTTTTTACCTTTGGTGCCTGAGTGTTTTGAGCAGCACGGCCACTGCTGGCTTCGAGGTAAGCGGTGTAAAGCGCCAGCCGCACATGGGCATAATCGAGACAGCGATCGCGGGTCTCATCCGAGAACTCGGCTTCGGATCCGTTCTCATCCTCAACGCCGCGCCAGTCCGTCCAGACCTCCTTCAGGACGGCGTGTTGATCACCGCCTTCGCCATCAAGAGCGGCAAGACGCTCGCTGCCGATCATCAGGAATTGGGCTTCAAAACTCTGGTCCAGAACCTTCCCGGGCTTGTCCGGATCCGGCATCCTGACCGTCACCGGCCACCAGAAGGCGTATGTGTCCGAAAGGCGAAATTGCATGATCATACCAATGCCCGGATAGAGGAATGGATTTGACCGCGCTTGGCGCGTCTGCCGGCTCGGAGGCGCGCGAAGGGCGATGCGGGGCATCGGTCGAGTGCGCCGACACAGTCCGGCGGGCGCGAAAGCGCGGCCTGCGGTGGGCCAAATCGCCGCCCCGGTCCGCGTTGCCCCGCTTGCCCGGCCAACCAGGCCGCGCCGCGCGGTGCGCCTTGCCGGGTCGCCGATTTGGCACCATCAAATGCGTCCCTGTATCCGGGCATTGGTATGTACCTCCTACTTCACGGTGATGACCAGCTCGTCGTCGCCCGCGTCGGGCACGAACATCAGCGGCAGGGAATAGTTGAGAATGTTCTGGCTCTGGCCTTGGCTTGGCCGCCCGATCTGCACCTTCGGCGCATCCAGTTGAACGATGTGACCGGCCGTTGTTCCATGAACCACCTGAAGCGCATCCAGTGTCTTGGCCGTTGCCACGTCGAACCAGTTGATCGTCGCCATGGACTTTGCCTCGACCACCGCGGTTCCAGTGCTCTGCCGATCGGTCAGCTGCATGCGTTCATCGCCGATCAAAAAGCGGGGCTCGACCTGGACGCCGAGATCGATGGAAATGCTCTCCGCAATCCTGTCGGCCCCATGGAGTGACAGGCTCGTTGCGGCCTTGGAGACAGGCACCGGCTTCTGGAAGGCTGACAGATCTGCCGCAGGAAGCGCCTGATCGGTGACCGTGCCGAGCAGTCCCATGATGTTGAACCTGAAACGCGGGATCTGGCGCGGTGCGAACTCCACCAGAAAGGTTCCGCGGCACCCGAGAGCAACATGGCGCACACCGTCGTGGTGGTAATAGATCGAGACCGCTTCCTCGCCGTCCGACACCGGTTCATAGACCACCGACACACCCGGATCGATGGTCTCGGACAGACCGCAGGCCCGCAGCAGAACCCCATAGCCAGGCACGTCCCCGGCAACGCCCGCGCCTGCACATTCCACCGCGAACTCCAGCTGCATGTAATTGCCGGTCAGCTCGATGCCCTGGTGACCCAGATGGGGCAACAGCAGATCCCGGGAGACGTCCTCGCCAGCCAGCGGTGTCAGCGTCACATCCGACAGCTGGATTGCATTGGCGGCAAGGGGAACGCTGTCCGTGCCATAGACCGTCTCGATCTTCGCGAGACAGGCGAGCTTCTTGAACTTGCGCATGCTTATTTATCCCTTCTCGCGGTCGGTTCGCGCTTTCGCCCCGTTCTGCCTCTTTGGCTGAACAAAACTGGAATGCTCCTCCGAAGCAGGCGCACCATCAGGTGCGACGGCCGGTCGGCCTTGCGGTTCCTTCGGCGCCGTTTCCTTTTCCCTCACACGTTTCCCGGTCTTGGGATCGCGGATGTACCGACCGCCGGTTCGCGGCTCGTATGTCATGGCTGTTCCTCCAGATAGGACGCGGCGGCATAGAGGTCCTCGAACCAGACCGTGCCGCCGCGCGCTTTAAGCAACTTGCCGGAGATGTGGGTGAGGGGCTCTTCAGCTGCTTCTGGCTCAAAGCCGATCAGCTGCGTCCGCACGAAACTCTTGAGATCTTCGATGTCGTCGGCGGTCGCGCCCCCGCGCGCATCGCTGACGTTGTCGGCAACGATGACAACGGCGACATCGGTCTCCAACCGCTGCAAAACTGTGCCGTTGATCCGCTCGTTGTCGCCTGCGACCTCCTCGGCCACCATGACGAAGGCAGCGGGGGATCCGAGCCGGCGCTTCTCGACAAGGGCGAAATCAGCGGCGCCTGACACGGCTTTGAAGGGTGTTTCAACAGGCTTCAAACGGGCGATAATCTCTGGAACCAGGCTCATGGCGCGTGCCCCCGATCCACATCACTGATGGTGGCCTCAAAGTGCGCCTCGGTGATCGCAAGGATCTCGGTCTGGTCGGTGTCGGAAAATCCGAGGTAAGGCCGCGCCGGGATGACGATGGTCCGCGCGCCATAGGTGACAGGCCGGTCATAGGCCCGCTTGTGCGCCTTTTTGGCAAAGCGCGTTTGACGTCCCACTTTGCGGAACCGCACCATCCGCGACTGGGGATATTGGGTGACCGTTCCGCCAGCCTGATGAATGGCGGCATAGACCAGGTTCGTCCCAACCGCCGCCTCGTCGGAACTCGCCTCGCTGATGATCGAGGAATAAAGGCGATTGCTGTCGCGCAGGATTTTGGGCGTGCCCAGTTGTGTGCCTGCCGCATTCTTGCGCGATCGTTTCAGTCTGGCTTTCGCCGTCCGAGGCGCGTGCCTGGCCCAAGGCGTGCCGTTTGGAGCAGTCTCGGTCTCGAACCGGCGATGGACGGAAAACAGCATGGCGCCGGAGATCTCCGCCATCAGCGCGGATGTATCGCCACCTGCCTGAGCCACATGGGTGAGGGCCGCGTTGACGCGCTCGTCTTCGATCGTGAGGTTGCTTCGAACACCGGTCATCTGGTCGCCCCCTCAAAACCCGGAAAGATTGTCGCGGGAGAAGACCCGGCCCGGTCCAGACACCTGGACCTGGCCGTCACCGCTCTGGTCTGGAGCAATCCCGGCGGCACCGAGTTCAACGAGGCCATTCGCCACATCCTTCAGCCAGGCAAGCGCCTGTCCGTAATCTCTCGTGACAGGATCGTCCTTGTCTGTTCTGCGTCCATGCAGAAAATAACGTGCGATATCGGCGACGGTCCGGGTCAGAACGTCGGGAACCGGATCGAGCGGTAGCTGGTACCGTTTGGCGAGATAACTGTCCGCCAGGGCTTCTGCGTCACTGAGCGCCGCCATGACCACATCCGCATCGATCGTCGAGGCGGGTAGGTTGGTCCGGTCCGTGAGCTGGATCAGCTCTTCTTCACCGAACCGGTCAATCAGATCCTGTTGCGTGGCATAGGCCATCAGTCTCAAAACTCTCTTTCGTCATCCCGGACCGTGTGCGGCAAAGCCGCATCGCGAGATCCGGGATCCAGCGCATCAGCTGCCGAAGGCACTCCTTGCGCGACTAGCGCCTAAAGCTCTTCGACCACCAGGCTGGGATCATCCTTCAGGATCGCGATCTGTTGCGCGTCAAAGGCGTCAGCCGGATAGTCGATTGGTTCTGCGGGATGATGAACACCGCAGCGGCGGAACCCGGTCCACGGCTTGGCTGTGATCCGCAGGACCATCTTGGCCGTTGGCTCAGGCTTGGAAGCCTGAGCGACTTTTGGCTTTGTGGATTTCTCTGTCTTTTTGGCGGCGGGTTTGGCAGCCGGTTCAGGCGTTTTGGTCGATGGGGCACCTGTTGCCGCCGTTGTCGCCGGGACATTCGTTTCATCGGACATGGCCGTGGTCTCCTGGAAGATATAAATGCGGGAAATCGGCGCTAGCGCCGCAAGGCCGACTGGCCGCCACGGCTTGTGCCGTGCCCCGTCCGGAGGGCCGCGCCCGTGAGGACAAATCAATTCAAACTCAAGCCAGCCAGGGCACGACCATCACGTCGGCGGTGCCATACCATTGGTTGGTTTCCCCGCCCGTGGTCAGCTGGTTGCCGACCAGCTTCCGGGCAGTGCCTTCCAGCGAGGGTGGTACGATCAAAAGCCGGGGCTTGATGTTGAGCGGCTTGCCGTAGTCGCCCTTCAGGCTGTGCAGGGCGATACGCGCCGCCTCATAATGGGCAGCATCCAGTGTCTGCTTGGAGCCCCAGGCCATCTGCCAGAAGCCGTAGCCGACGTTCGCCCGGCCATCGAGGCCATACAGGAACTGCTTCTTCATGAAGACGTTGTCGTCGTCTTCCCGGTCCTTGCGCACCAGGTTCCCGAAGGCCTTGCGTTCCTGGTAGATGATCGGCTTCAGCGCCTGGCTGGCATCGATCAGATACCAGGGCGTGCCCGAGCCGCCGTCCGTGTTGGCGACCGAAGTGACATCGCCATTGGCATCCAGCACGGGGTGATCCGTGTCGAAATAATACTGGCCGTCGTAGCAGGGGGTGGAGAAGCCGGCCGGCAACATCGGCCAGACCAGCTCGTCCGGGAATGTCGTTGCCGACATGCCCAGCTGTGTGAAGACCGGCGCATAGATCCCCAGATTGTCGTCGTCGAAATCGTCCCGGTCCACCTCGATGGTGTTCTCGTAGGATTTGTTGCGGATCGAATAGCCGTGCTTTTGCAGGGAGGCGATCACACGGTCGCCGACCCATTCGCGGAACCGGGGGAACTTGCCCAGCCAGCCATATTCGTTTTCGCGGGTCGTCGAGGTGACAGTGGTCGCCACGCTGCCATACATGGAGGTGGCCTCGGTGAGGCCGCGCTGGAAAGATGCGTTGAAGCCGATATAGGCCGACTGCAGCGTTTGGCTGTTGATGTCCATCTCTCATGAACTCCGTTTGTTGGTGCGGGAGGGCCCGCCTCTCATCTCATCGTCGGCAAGTCCCGGCTCAAGGCCGGGACGGCGGAGCTTTCTTGGTGCCGCCCCGGACCTGATCCGGGGCCTCGCTTGCTCTAACGGAAGTCGACCCAGACGCCCTGGGCGTCGACGTCGAAGATGGTTCCCGCAGCCGAGCGCGTGCCGGTGCCATCAGTGAGTGCCACGGTCTGATCGTCGACCCCGTAGCAGGTCTTGCCGATGTCACTGGTGGTGATCTCGTCGGCTGCGGCCGAATTGGCGAAGCGGTAGATGCCGACACCGACGCGCACGTTGAGGTCACCATCAGCGCCGCCAGAATTGTCCATCCGGCCTTCACAGCGGCCGACGGCCAGCAGAGTGGTGGAGGTCGCCATGGGCACGGCATGTCGGCTGGCGTTCAGAGCCACCAGGGCTCCGGCGTAGATCACCGCGGAGGCGGCGACCGGGAACTCGCGACGGTCGCCGGAGCGTTGCCTTGTGTTGCGATCTGTGCTGAGAGCGCTCATCAGCCAAGCTCCTTCTTCGATGCGATCATGGCGTCTGCGGAAAGACCCATCTGGGCTGCGATCTGCAGGTCGCTGTCATCCAGGGCCGGATCGCCACTGTCTTTTTTTGCTGAGCCCAGCTGCGGGCCTGTGAGGGTGGGAGCCGAGGCGGTGAAGGTCGCAAACTTGGCCGGATCTGTCAGGCACAGCTCCATGCCCCAGTCCTTCAGCGCCGGGGACAGTTTGCCTGCCTCGATCGCGGCTGCGACCAGCTGCCCGGCCTTGTCGCTGTCATGCTCTTCTCTGAGTGCCTTGAGGTCGGCCTGCATGGCGGTGACCTGGTCGATGGGGACGTATCGGGCTGGGTCGGGTGTCGATGTCTCGGTGG
The DNA here is from genome assembly GCF_039982295.1 of Roseibium sp. Taxonomy (GTDB): domain Bacteria; phylum Pseudomonadota; class Alphaproteobacteria; order Rhizobiales; family Stappiaceae; genus Roseibium. Next base: position 45,893 of record NZ_JBDWYP010000016.1, on the reverse strand, counting down.
CCACTTTGATCGCTGCGGCGATGTCATCGCTTGAGGCCGTGGGCTCCAGACCGGCAGCAGCTGCAATTGCCGTATGGCTCTGCTGGGTTGCTGCAATGGCGGCAAGGATCTCAGCCTCGCTGGCAGTCCCGGCCAGGCCGAGCGCAAGGGCAATCTGTTCCATGGGGATGTCCTGAATATTGGAATGAGAAAAGCGGGCGGCAATCGCCTCAAGGTCCAGCGCCGGCATGTTGACCAGGGCCACATTGCGCAGGGCCATGACTTTGCCGGTGGTCTTCTCGATGGTGAACAGCGGGGAGATGTAACGGTATTCGCGCGCCCTGATCGCGGCGCTGGCCGTCTCGGTCCACTGGACCTGACCATAAATGCCATCGTCCCGGACCTCGAAACCCTTGATCCAGCCGGCAGCTTTGGCGGTCCCGCCAACACCTTCGACTGCGCCGAAGATGCTCTGGTGGTCATAGTCGACCATCATCTCGGTGGCAGCGAGCAGGGTCTTCGTTTGGGAAAGGACGAGCTGGAGGGCTGCACTGTCACCCGCATGAAACGGGCCACGGCCGTCCCGGCAGGAAAACGTGCCAGCGGGCAGCAGCTTGATCCAGGCCGTCGCGTATGGAGACACGGCCACGGCATCGCTGGCGGCGATCAGGGATGTGTCAGAACGGGGACAGTTGACGGTGGTTACCATGGGTGTAACCATTGCAACCAAGGCGGGAGGGTTGCATTCCCCTGGGGTGGGGGATGTTCAGGATGGGGCTAAATGCGGTCATTCGTTGCAACTGAGACAGGGGCACAAATCAAGTTGAGATCGGATATTGACCCCAGCGTAGGCAAACTGGCATGTCGAAATGAAAAAGGCCCTCAGCGATTGTCGTTAAACAAGCAGCTCATGGTTTCGCTAGCCTACGTTCGTCTCTAGCCTAAAGATACTGCTCCTATTGGTTTGTATCGAACCGTGAAAAGTGAAGCGCTCGATGCGACCGAGCTCAGTGCCCCATCCGCTTTTCAGGCGGTTGTTCCAGACCAGGAGGATCATTATCCGTTCCAGATAACCGCAAACAAGTGTACATCTTTCAGGGGTGAGTCGATGGGATTAACTAAAGAGACAGGTCTTGATGAGGTTAGAGCAGTTTAATTCAGAACGAGTACTAGCCGCAAAACCAACAGCTCGAGCGCCTAACGTTGTAGACCTATTTTCCGGAGCTGGTGGCTTTTCTCTAGGTGCAAAGTACGCGGGTGCTCAGGTCATCTTTGCGGTGGAGTTCGACAAGTTTGCCGCTGCCACCTATCGGCAGAACCTTTGTGAGAAAGATCGCACAAGGCTCTACACCGACGACATTGTGCGGCTGGATGCAAATGCCCTTGCCGAGAAGCATTTTCCGAATAATTCACAATGCGACATTCTTTTGGGAGGGCCGCCTTGCCAGGGGTTTTCCACACATCGAATTAATGATGCAGGTCGGAACGATCCTCGAAACACGTTGATTTATCGATACTTCGACTTCGTACGGGTTCTTCGTCCGAGGGCTTTCCTTATGGAAAATGTGCCGGGGTTACTCTGGCCCAGGCACAGGGATTACCTAGATAAATTCTATCAACTAGCGGCGGATGAGGGGTACACTGTTTTTGCACCATCAACCCTCGACGCTCGAGATTTCGGCGTGCCGCAACGACGAAAGCGAGTGTTTATACTGGGTGTCCGCGACGGCAGACAGCCAAAAGATGTGAGTTGGCCGCCAACACCAACCCATTCAGAAACAGGGGATGGCCGGACGAAAAAGTGGGTTTCCTGCCAAGATGCTTTCTTGCCAGCTCCTTTGGGTGACCGCAACGACCTGCACATGAGGCACAACGAAGAACTAATTAAAGCGTTCAAGAACACGCCTCCAAATGGCGGCTCAAGACGAGACTCTGGCAGAACCCTTCCCTGTCATAAGTACCATGATGGTCACAAAGACGTTTATGGCCGAATAGACTCGCGGCTACCGGCTCCCACAATGACGACCGCATGCATAAACCCTTCGAAAGGCCGATTTGTTCACCCGACTGAGCACCATGGGATCACTGTGCGCCAAGCGGCGCGTCTCCAAACATTTCCGGACAGTTTTGTATTCGAAGGCGGCTTGACTGCGGCTGGGAAACAGATTGGCAATGCAGTTCCAGTGAAGATGGCAGAAGCATTAATATATCATATAATTAAAATGGTTGTTCCTTTGGTGGAATCTCCATACTTACCGATTCTCGAAGAGCAAAAATTATGAAGCGTTCTGGTTTTAAGACTAGAGCCAGGACGATCGACCATTTGGGCCGCGAGCAGGTTGCTGATTGCCCAACCGCGATTTCAGAACTGTGGAAAAACGCGTTTGATGCATATGCGACAGACGTTGCTCTGGACCTTTTCGACGAAAAATCTCCGGTGGCTGTGGTTTCAGACAACGGCCACGGAATGAGTTTGACCGAATTTCAAGATCGCTGGCTGGTCATTGGAACTGAGTCCAAGGCAACGGCGGACCCAGTACCAAAGTCTGATCGAAAGGGGCTGCAGGAAAGAGTTAAGCAAGGTCAGAAGGGAATTGGCAGGCTCTCTTGCGCCAACCTTGGGCCCATACTGCTACTGGTCTCTAAACGCTCTGGTGAAGATTTCGTCGTCTCGCTGCTTGACTGGCGATTGTTCGAGAACCCCTACCTCAACCTAGCTGATATTTTTTTTCCGACCATTGAAGTTACCGATCTCGAACAAGCATTTGAGCGCCTTCCAAGTATGGTTGACGAGCTTGTCCAGAACATTGCCCCGCACCGCACGCCAGACTCGAACGAGTCTGATACCATGCAGAGAGAAAATGCGCGCAGAATTACAAAGGCTTGGGAGGATTTCGACAATCTACCAGAACGAGCTGGCGGTGTGACTTCGAAGTCGATAGTCGAGAGCATCCGGGAGCTAAATTTCTCCTTGAAGCACCTATCCGGGTGGGTAGTCGCTCAAGGAGATTCCGATAGCGGTACCGCTCTTTTGGTTTCGGGTATCAACTACGATTTGCGGTCTCAGCTTCTATCCCCCCCCTTTACGCAGACGGTTGCTCGAACTCGCAAGAATTTCAGGGAAACTCTGGCGAGTTTCCTAGATCCCTTCGTAGATCCAGACGACGGGGATCTTCCCGATTATTTCGCAGATTTTTCCTACCAAGTGCGAACCTGGAAGGATGAGATTTCGAAGACGATTGTTGGTCCAGAAATCGGCATCTCTCGCCGCGATGTTTTAAAGTTGGAGCACTGCATCGTTGGCGATGTGGATACTGAAGGAGTGTTCCGCGGACGCATAAAGGCTTGGGGGAAATGGCTTCCGGATGAGGTAAAAATACGCCCAGCCCCTGATGTACAAATTCCGACCAGAGTGGATACCAGACTGGGCAGCTTCGAGCTTTTCATTTCCGCGATGGAGTTCGACTATATGAAGTCGACCCACGATAAGGCGGAGCATGACAGATTCAGAGAAATAGCTGAACTCTACGCTGGCTTCATGATTTTTAGAGATGGCTTACGTGTGCTGCCGTATGGCCGTAGCGACAACGACTTCTTTGAGATTGATGATCGTAGATCAAGGCACGCGGGTCGCGAATTCTGGAATCATCGTCAAATGTTTGGCCGAATCGGAATTACTCGGTTTGGCAATCCGAACCTTAAAGATAAGGCCGGCCGGGAAGGTGTCATCGACAACCGGGCGGCAAAAGCTCTTCGAGATGTTGTGGTCAATCTTCTCATGCAGTCGGCCCGAAAGTATTTTGGTACTGACGCACCGATCAGAAAAGAGCTGCTACCTGAAGTAAAAGAAAATAAGAAGCAGGAACGCGATGCGGAAAATCGTCAAAAACTAAGGGCAAAGAACAAAAGGACGTTCGCGCGAAACCTGAAAGATGGCCTTGAGATTCTCCCAAGTCTAGTGAGACGGCTTGAGGACGCTGCGCAAAATTTGACTATCACAAGTGATGCTGATGTTTCGGAGAAGCAGGAACTCATCTCCTCCTTCCGGGAACAGCTCCCGTCAGCGACAATTCCTGGTGCACCTCGGTCGATATCGCCTCGCCAGAAGGAAAACTATTCTGAGTATCGTTCTCAGGCGGCTCGTGCTCGAGAGCTTTATGCAAGTGTTTCCAAAGCTGTCGATGAGGAGGTCGAGAGGTTCCGACCTTCCGATCCACTGTCGGTTCTGGAAAGTCAGGTGGAAAAATCGCGAAACCGAATATCGGCTCGTGTGAACCATTGGCAAAAGCTTGTTCGCTCACTGCAGACTGAAGAATTCAAGAGGATCACAGAACTTTCCGATCAACGAAAAGCTCTTTTCAAAAACGAAGCCGAGGCAGTGCTGCAGTTGTTTAAGGCCGAACGAGAGACTTTCCCATCTGCGTCCGCAAAACTGACTAAGATAGATCGCGATATTTCAGAAGAAAATAAGGACATTTTCGAGCCTTACGTCCGTGCCCTTGAGGGGCTCAAAGAGAGCATTGATCTCGAACATCTAGCAACTCGAGGCATGGAAGAACTCGCTGAAGCACGAGTCGAGCTTGATCGGTTAAACAGTCTGGCGCAACTCGGCATAGCAGTAGAAATAACCGGGCACGACCTGCAGGACTTCGATGACATCATTGCTTCTGGCCTGCGGTCTCTTCCTTCCGAACTCTCGGAAACGAAGGCTGTCAAAGATATAACGCTTGGCTATGAAGGATTGACCGATCAGCTCCGCTTTCTTTCTCCGCTCAGACTGTCTGGCATCAAGATCGAGCGTTGGATTACGGGTGCTGAGATACGAGATTATATCCAAGACTTCTTCGCGCCGAGCTTAAGGAAGAACCAGATCGAACTGAAGGTCTCTGAGACCTTTCTTAGTTTCAGAGTGTTCGATCAGCCTTCGAGGTTACTGCCGGTTTTCATCAACTTGGTGAACAACAGCATCTACTGGGTAGGAACCAGCAGCGATGAAGAACGTGCAATTTTGTTTGACGTTAAGTCTAAAAAGATCGTTGTGGCGGATAGCGGCCCGGGTGTTGCGGCTGAAGACGTCGAAAGCCTCTTCAAGCTTTTCTTTACAAGGAAAATCCAAGGAGGCAGAGGCGTGGGGCTCTACCTCGCTAAAGCCAACTTGGTTTCAGGCGGGCATTCAATTTCATATGCTCAAGATGCTAGCGGCCAGCTGCTCAAAGGCGCAAATTTCATTATTGAGTTAAACGGAGCTGAGTTCACAAATGACTGAGGCGTTCGAAAGCTTTATTGAAGATGCATTTATTGAACCGATACGCTCCGTTGTAATTGTTGATGACGACTATCCGACAATCGAAGAAGTACTGACTTCCGCACACGAAGGCAAAGCTGAGAGGCAAAAAGACTGGGTTAAAAATCCTCAACAGGCGATGGATGTAGTCAGCGAGTTTCGCTCCAAAGAGAAGAAATATATCCTCGATATACACGACGCTCAGAACCTTACTGACGACGACGAAGTTGAGGGCGCCGCACATCTTCATCAGACTGATCTTTTGGTCTTGGACTACCAACTAGATCCCGAAAACGCCGAAGATCACACCCGCTCCCTTCGGATCGCCCGGAAACTATTTGCTAGCGAACACTTCAACCTGATCATCGTCAACACCAACAAAAATCTAGACGTGGTATTTGAGAATTTTTTGGTCGGGCTACTCGAGAAAAACCGTTTGCCAGCGCTGACTGAAGAAGCTCAGGCCAAGGTTGAAGAAGCATTCGACAATACTGACATACCTGATGATTTTGAGGATAAATTGGATAAAGCAGTGGGGTTTCGGCAGTATTCTTCAGTAGTTCAGGACTGCAAAAACATCCGGCTCGTTATGTCTGGGCGGTCGGAGTTTGCAGCTCTGACCAAAGTTTTTTCCGATACAAAGCTGCATAAGAAATATTGGCTCGATATGGCGATGTCAGGGGTGCTTAACTACCAGAGAAAAATTGCTGATCGTCTGAGCGATGCGAACTGTGGGGTGTCTAGCTTCCGTGACGCGGGCGAAGTGAAGTGGATTCGATCTGATCGAGGCTTTATCACGTTTTCAGACAAGCAGGCGAAGAAGCCTCTACTGGATGCCCTGCGAGCCGCATTGGCTGACTGGAAGCCGAGGCCATCACGGCTATTGCTGGCCAAAATGTCTGCCGATATTGAGAACCAAGGGGTTGAAATGCAAGACCGGGCCCTTGCTGACAATCATTCGTCCGCTCTTTGGTTCAAAGAACTTCTGCTTTCTGGAGAAGTCGAGCGCAAGTCTACCATAGATCGAGCGGTCAGGCGGCACATTGAGTCCATGGTTTCTGAAGTCCTTCCTGGAGTTCGAACTTTTGCCGAGAGGCTAGTTGAATCTCAGAGGTGCGAGATGGAAGCCGATAACATTTCTATTGTGGAAAAGCACTACCAAGTTAATCTTGCCAACACCGCACAACTTAAGAAAGCTCAGCTATTGCACAATGCCTTGGTTTGCAGCGAAGACGTTGGTGGGTGGCATATACAAACAGGCCATGTATTCGAAGCCGCGGGGGAGACGTGGATTTGCGTATCGCCATTGTGTGACACCGTCCCAGCTCAGATTTCCAAAAATAACATTGAGTTGCATGGTGACAGACTGAGATTCAGCGCGATCAAGCTACACTCAGAAAAACCAAATAAACTCCCCAAAAGCGTTCAGAGTAATCGGTTCATATTCCTTAGCTCTGTAGATGATGTATATGTGTTCTCGATTGTAGCGAGCCCGGACGCTATGCCGGAAACAGAAGTGTTTTACGCCGACAACAAGGGCATATTTCATGAAGATTTCAAATTCACGGTGTCCCGTTCCGAAGTTGACCAGAAATCTAAAGAACTTTGCATGGTCAGCCATCCTGCTGAGGTTCGTTATCAGCTGAGATACGAATATGCGCAAAATTTGGTTCAGCGTCTTGGGGGGGCGGTCACCAGAATTGGATTGGACTTCGCAGGCGAGTGAAGCGTCTAACTCAGTGCTATAGAATCTGTTCTGTTGAAAAGAGCTGTCTAAGGTTTCGCACAGACAGCGAATGACAGTCCTGGGTCGGGAATAGAAATTCCAATTCGAAAAGATCTTTGCACCCAACCATCCTCCACCATCAAATTTGACCCGCCTTAAAACACCCAAGAACGCCCGCTAGCATTTTTCCGCGCCGACGATGCCCTGAACCGCTCCATCGCGCTCCACGGCCGTTTTTCACGCCCCTCTAAGTTCCACCCCATTCTCCGCCTCAAGCCGCCGCACCGTCTCCGCGTGCCCCGCCTTGCCCGGATTGTAATCCCACCCGGGATCAACGCCGTCCGGCACCTGGCGAACTTCCCCGGTCCGCTTGTTCGTCCAGACCCGCATGGTCACCACCGGCGCATCAAACCGCAGCACCTCACCGGCTGCCTGCAACCGAGCGATATCCCGCTCCGACAGGCTCTGCAGAGTACACCGGCAGTTCCAGCCGTTCGGCGGCGCAAACACATCCCAGAACGGATCATCGACCGGCAGCACCAGATTGTGAAGCTTCTGGTGCTCGGGCCGTGTCAGCCCATCCTGAACCGCCACATAGCGCAGAAAGGGCCGCACCACCTTCAGCCGCTCGAAGTGAGCCCAGTGCCCGGTCGCATAAGACACCCGCATGTTCACATCGAAGATTGTGCGAAGTCGCCGCAAGGATCCGAGCCGGACACGCACCTCTTCCCCGGTTTGCGGATCGAGCTCAATCGCTTCGCCCCACCAGCCCTTTCGGACCAGGAGCGGTTTCGGGTGACGGGAGAAGGTGTCGAAGGTCTCGCCTTGTTCAAGGGCGGTTAGAAGCGCGTTCCAGATGTCCTGAAGAATGTCATGCCCGGCGGACTTGGCGACGGTGAACATGGCCGCGTGATCATCCGCATAGACGTCCTGCCAGGCAAACGTCGGTGACAAGACCTTGCCCCGCGCATTCAGCGCGCGGATCGCCTCGCGCGGCGGCAGGGGCAGAAAGTCGACCATGCTCAGCTGACATCCTCATCGGTTTCACCAGCAAGGCGCGCGGCAAAGCTGAGCCGGGCCAGCGTGTCGGCAAAGGCTGTCACTCCAAGTGCCTCGATCCGCCGCTCAAGGATCGCCTTTGCATCCTCCAGGCTTTCGGCTCCGGCCAGCTCTTCATCCAGGCCTTCGATCACCGGCCCGATCAGCGGTTCCCAGCCATGATCGTCCAGGATGGCGTCCACCGCCCGGTCGACTGCATCGTCCGGGCGCAACACTTGTGCCCCGGCCGTGACTGTCCGCAGTGCGCTCGTCTGCGTAGAAGGATCTTTCTGATCCTGATCTTCGGGCGCGGAACTTCCTGCTTGCAGCCCAAGCAGTTCTTCATCGGGATCAGGATCAGGCAATCCCAGATGATCGCGCATGGTCGACATGCCGACCTTCAATCCCATCGGCACCAAGGCCACCACATTCTTGACCAGGGCGTCCGTGTCGATCTCATCCGGCCGCCCGATCGAGATCTTTGGATAGGCGCGTCTGGGTCCGAAGTTGAGATCGATGAGCGCCCGCACCAGGTCCCGGTTCAGGGTCGCAGCACACTGCCGGGCATCTGCATCCTCAATGTCGGCGCGGACTTCATCGTGAACCCGGCCCACCGCATGGCCGCCGGCAATGGCATCGGTTGTTGCCGTCTGGCCCAGCACCAGTTTGGAGACCTGCCGGTCCAGCCAGTCGGCACGCTTTTCATAAAGCTCATGCGATCCGGTAAGGCTGGCCTCAATGAACTCGATCGCCATGCTTTCTGGAACAACGGCTGCGAAGTCCGTGCCGATGTTGGCAACGGCGCGCAGCAGCTTGTCCTTGTCCGCCTCGCTGGCGCCGGCGCCGTATTTGCCAAGCCTCAAAGGCTGGCCATAGGCTTCAACGAAGATCGCCCAGTCTTTCAGGGAGAAGGACTTGAAGAGGAAGGACCAGGCTGCGCCCCGCGCCAGACCGCCCCGGATTGGAAGCCCGGACTTTGCCTTGGCTGCATGGGTGATCCAGCCATAGGGTTTGAGGGGCTCGTCTTGACCCGGCGCGCGCAAGAGCAGCGTCTCGCCGTCCTCATCGTCAAAGCGGAACCAGCGCGGATCACGCCACTTGAAGGCTTTCGGTCGCCACTGGCCTTCCGACGTGTCCCAGAGGATTTCCGTGGCGGAAAAGCCTTTGCCAAGGGCATCCAGGATGTCGACGATCTCATCGCGGAACTGATCCCGGTCGGTGACCTCGCGCACCAGGTCTGCAGCCTCGACATCTTCCGCAGCATCGCTGGCCGCATCGACGGTGATCTCCAGACCGGCGACCTGGCGCTTTCGGATCCCCAGCACACCGGCATAATGCTCGTTGCGCTCTTCCATATCCTCGGCCAGTGCCAGATAGCGCTCCGGGTCGCCCTCGATGCTGTTCCTCAAGATGGACGCCAGCCGTCCTGGCGTCAGACCGGAGGCCGGATGCATCGCATCGGATCGGCGAATGGATCTGAGATCAGGGGCTGCCTGCTCTGTCTTGAGAGCTGCTGTGGAGATCGGCCGGCCGTAAGGATCCACAAGTCTCGGCTTCTTGACCATCAGAAGATTCCTTTCGATCGCCGGGTGCCGGCCATGCGGAATGGGGCATCCTCATCCAGTGTTCCGGCTGGTTCCTCAAACCGGCTGAGTGGTGCCGGCACCGGGATGTAGTCGTATTCAGCCCCGCCATTGTCGGCCGCATGAATGCCAAGGAACGCCGCCCAGGTCCTGTCGGCATGATCATCGTCCCGCTCGGCGACAAAGCGGGGAGCTCCGGTTGGCGAGGAGACTTTGCGGAGCTTGTGCAGATCCGAGCGCAGCTTCGTATCGCCCATGGTGATGCGCACGGTTCGGTCCTCGAACCGGTCCTTGGCGCTGGTTGCCATGATCAGCTTGTTGCCGGGGGTAAAGAGCACGCCCTCGACCCGGCTGCCGTGTTTGAGGATGGCGTCCTCGACCACCTTCTCGCCCATGCCGGTCTGGTCGATGCACGCACGGGCCACCCGGTAGCTCTGCATGACGCGGTCGAACTCGGCGTCCATGGAGCGGAAAGTGGCGCGTTTCTGTTCCACCCGCTCGCGCTCCCACAAGACATCGCCGATCTGTTCCCAGACCCAGATGACATGGAGATCCTGGCGCCGGCCAATATCCCGGCCGACGTAACAGATGCCGCCCTGGTAGCCGTCCGGATCTCCGGCCTCATCATCCTCGACGGATGAGATCAGATCGTAGGACAGCCAGGCGCTGGCCTCGTCCAGCCACTTCAGTTCGTATTCCTGCGCCCAGGCGTCTTCATCGGCGAGCCCCTCGCGGAGTTCGTCGATGTCGCGCGGCAGACCTCCGGCGACGGCCTGGTAAATGTCGACGTGATGCTTCGACCAGGCGGTGCCCTCGGCAGTCATCAGCTCATAGAACTTGTTGCCCTTGCCGTTGGGCGTCGAGGTCACCCGGAGTTTCCAGCCATTGGAGATCACCGGGAACAGCGCCTTCCAGATCGCCGCGCTGTCCTTGTGGAAGGCGAACTCGTCCAGGAACACATTGGCAGAGAAGCCGCGGGCGGTGTCTGGATTGGCGGGCAGGGCGGTGATCTTGGAGCCATGCGGCAGGGTGACTTCCAGAGCGCGGTAGGATCCCTCCTGACCCTGCCAGTCATACTCCTGCGCTTCGAAGCTCATGTTATAGGCGGCGGCATGAAGCTTGACGCCTTCGTCCATCGCCTCGCGCGCCTGGCGCTCACCGCGCGACAGGATCACCCAGCGCTGGCGCTTTTCCCGAACGGCGGCTTCGAAACAATCGTCGACCACTTCCAGGGTGGTGGTGAAGGTCTTGCCGGTCTGGCGGGCGAACATGCCGATCTTGAACCGGCTTTTGTCCAGCAGCCAGTTTTGCTGATAGCCATAAAGAGGAACCGCGGCTCTCATTCGGGGTCCGCCTTCGTCTGATCCTGTGTTTGGCTTTCGAAAATGCCATAGACCTCTTCGCGGATCTTTTTGAGGACAGCCTCGCCATCGATCTCCGGCGAACTGGCGGCGATGCCATCTGCAGCCACTTGGGTTGCCTTTTCCAGCCGGGCGCGGGTTTCGGTTTGGAGCGCGCGGCGACCGTCTGCCGACAGCCGTTGCGCCGAGACAGCGGACTGCAGTGCGCGCGCCAGTTCCATGACGCCCTTGGTGCCGATGCCGCCGCCCTCGATCGCCGCATGAATGGTCTCTTTCAGGAGCTGCACGATCATGACAGTGACATCGTCGCCGCGCTCGGGGCCCAGGGTCTCGGCAACGGCTGCTGCGATCTCCCGGGTTTCTGCCAGCTTGCGCAGGGTGGCGGCGCGTCGGGTCGAATAGCGATTGAAGCTGGAGGAGGAGATCCGTTCGCAGCCGATTGCCTCCAGACGGTCATTGAACTCAAACAGGATGTCTCCTTGCGTCCGCTGGCGTTCGGCCAGCTGCTCGACGGCCCACTGGATGGCGCCGTCGGCTTCGGGCGGCAAGAGGTCGATGGACGACAGGCGGCCACGGCCTTTGCGGGTCTTGGGATCGGGAACGGTCATGGCAGGGCTCCGATCAGGAGCTTCTGGAGGGAAGGGCAACGCCCTCGATCCGGCCGCGAAGCTCGAGATGGTCGACACCGGCCTGGCGGATCTCGGCGACCATCACGGTGCCGGCCTCGCGGATGTGCAGCGCCTGGAGATCTGCCAGCTTGCGAAGCTGGGTCCGGACCCAGTCCCTTGAGCGGCGGTGGCCATAGGTGTCGAGGGCGACGACCAGCGCATTGTCATGCAGCCGGCCATCGGCTTCCAGGTGCAGCGCCTTCAGGATCACCAGACGGGCATCTTCTGTCAGATAGGCATCGAAGTCGTTCATCTGGCCTCCCGAAGGTAATCATCAATGCGGTGAACGGTGCGCCCGACTGAAGAGACAGTCTCATCCAGGCGGCCAACGGTGCCACGCAGTTCGGCCAGGGAGAGCTTCAGCTCGGTGACATCATCCTTGGCCGGAAGATGGGTCAGTTCGGTCTCCACATGGCTGAGCCGCTTGTCCTGGTTCATCAGCATCTTGTCGACGGACTTCAGGTGCTCAGCATTCACCTTGGCCTTGGAGGTCAGCCAGGCATAGATCGTCGCCAGCAGCGAGATCAGAATGGCGATCAGCCCGGCCCATTCCTTGAAGAACCCGGCATCCATCACGGACCCTCCTCATCAGGCTCCTGGCGGCAGATCCGTTTCCAGACCGCATTGTTGGCCTTGACCTCGGTGATGGTCTGGTCGGTGTCGTCTTCCGACCAGCTGAGGGGGACAAAGGCAAAGCATGCAGCTGGCCTCGTGCCATTGACCGTGATCAGGGACGGATCAGGTTTGGGTGTCGGGGTCGGGGGCTGATCTTTTGAACCCGTCGTCAGCGTGCAGGCTGTCAGGATCGTGGCTGAGATCACGCAGAGCACGCTCGCGCGCAAGCGCTGCGTCATCGAGGAATTTCTGGACATCCTTGAGAGCCTCCAAAAGGGCTTCTTGCCGCCCGACAGATTTCTGGTGCTGCCTGGCCGCTTCCGCCCGGCGGCCTTCCACCTGGCTCAGAAGCAGGCGGACAACCGCAACAATCTGCGAGGCGATGGCGAGCCAGGTCATGAGCGGATTCCGGCGTTTACGTCAGCCGTGTCTTGGCAACGAGCCGCCCGATGATCGCCAGGATCGATCCGCCGGCGGCGACAACCTGAAGGCCAAGGTCCAAAAGGGCGCTCTGGTCTTCTCCGGAAACCTCGATGCCGAAGAAGAAACTCGCGGCGGTGGCAATCAGGGCGATCGCACCGCCCCAGACACCTTTGGAGAGAAGGGGGGATTTTGTGATGTCCATATCAGATGTCCTATCTGGCCTCATGCTTCGTTGGTGGAGAGAGCTGCGGCACTGGTCAGTTGAACCGTCTTGCGCGAGGGGGAAACGCCTTCGGGGATCCGCGCACTGAGCAGCCGGTTCTTGGAGATCCGCGCGATGGTGACCGCATCGGACTGGTTGCCGCCCAGCACGAAATAACAATTGGCATCCTCGCCGACGTAAAAGCCGACATGGCCCTTCCAGCCCGACTTCGAGCCGCGCCAGAAGACGAGGATCGCGCCGATTTCCGGGTCCACCCGCCGTCCGAACTGCTGCCAGTTGCGGGCCCCCAGAACATTTGAGGGCAAGGGCGCATCGGGAGCGCCGATGCGCATGCAATGCGCGACGAAGAGCCCGCACCAGGGAATGTCGTCGCCGGCATAGTCCAGGTGGAGACCTTCGGCCCAATTGAGAATGACCGGATTGCTCTCACGGCCGGCAACCTCCGCGACGCCCTTCAGGCGCTCGGCTTCCAGGAGCCAGGCCGGCTTGTCTTCAGACGATGGTGCAGGAACAGCTCGCCGTTCTGCGGTCCCGGCGAAGAGCTTGCCCAATGTGATCGGGCCGGGATAGGGACGCGCCCGCAAGCCACTGGCGAGCTTGAAGCCGGTCATGGCGCTGCGGGTGGATGGGCCGGCGTCGCCATCGATCGGGCCAGTGTACCAGCCAAGGGTTTGAAGACGGGTTTGAACGGACTTCAAGAGGTCTTTATCGAAGGATGTGGTCACAGGCCGAACACTCCGCGGATGGGAGCTTCACCATGGCGGAGAGGTCAGGGCTTTGCCGGTCCCCCGCGTGAGGGTCTCAAGACTGTCAGCCGTGTTTCAGGTCGGAGAACAAAAGGCCCTGGCGCGTATCGGTCCGGCCATTGAGCCAGCGGCGAACCGTGTCGTCTTTCAGCTTGAGGCGCCGGGCGATTGCCAGGACGCTGGTGCCTTTGGCGCGCAGCCGTTCGGCGATCCACGGCTTGCCTTGTGGCACACGAATAGACCCCGGACCGAGCTCCTTGGCAAGAGCAATGGCCTTATCCCGGCCGATGATCGCAGCAATGGAAGATCCGCTGGTCGGGTTCTGCGACAGATAGACAGGCCCGCCGCCGAACTCGAGCAGGAAGCTGATTGCATCGTCTTCGCCCAGGAGATCGACAAAGGGCTGGAGATGGGCAGGACATGTCGCCGAAGACGGGGAGGAAGACATGGCGGTCAGGCCTCTTCTGTCCGGGCCGCGATCTTCTCTCGGGCCTGGCGCAGCAATCTGCCAAGCCTGTTCATGACGAGAACCCAGTCGGCTTTGGTCAAGGTGGCGAGCTCCTGCTGCCCGGTGGCATTGCCCACGAAGTCGATAAGAGAAGCGGCAGGCAATGCGTCCAGACTGTCCAGTTGCGACCACTGGGTCAGGGCGACCTGGAACCGGGGATTGTTCAAAAGCGCTGGCCGTCCCGACCGCTTGCGGAACAGGTCACTGTTGCCTGTAGCTCCCCGGATCCAGCCCTTCAGGCCTTCGATCGCGGAAGCGGCATCTTCGCCGTGATGCAGGAAGCGCGTGTGATCCAGACCGGTCTGGCGTTGAACAAAAGCCGTCATGGCCTTGTCCGAGCGGTCATCAATGACACCGAGATTATATCCGGCTTTCCAGAGCGCCTGCAGCACGGGCGCGTAACGCCCGCTGGCCGTGGTGGCGCCGCTCAGCCGGTTCATTTCTGCAAGAACTTTCCGGTGCTCCGTGCTGTCCATATTGGCTGAGGACGTCTTGCCGGTCACACGCTCAAGCATGGCCCGGTAGGTGTCGTCGTCCAGTCCGAGTTGCTTTTTTCTGATGTGGATCCTGGCAATCGCGCTCATGGGTCTCAGTCCTTGTAGGGAATGCAGGTTCTGAACTGTCCGCCAACGGCTCCCGCATCACCCAGAGGTTTGGGATGGGGTTCAGGATGCGGAGTGGGATGCGGCCCGGCATGCAGTGTGAGCCGCTTCGAAGCGGCCAACTCCTGGCGCAGGAGCTCGGTCGTGACCCGTTTCAGATCATCTCTGAGATCGGGCATCCGGTGGAGCCGGTAGCGGTGCCGGTCGGCCTCGCGCAGCAGCGCATCCCGCTGCTCGCGCAAGGCTGCGCCAGTGTTGACCGGCGCTGCGTCCAAGGTGACAAGGCGCGGCATCTCACGCGCCCTGATCTCTGACGTTGATCTGGTCCATGCGGTCGATCAGGGCCAGGACGTCTTCGGTGCGTCCTTCTGCGACCAGAGTGGCCGGTGCCTCATTGCCGAGCTCCGGATGGGGCAGGTTGAACCACTCCATCGCCTTTTCGGGCCTGAAATGCCGTTCCAGCCGTTGTCCGACCGCCCGCACGTGGTTCCAGAACAGTGTTCCCTCGTCGTTGTTCTCCGTCATCACATTCCTCCCTTCCAGTCAGCCAACTTTTGCCAGATCAATCGAGATCGGCTGCCATTTTCCATCAGGCGTTTCGCGCTTGTGGAACCGGACATAGGTCTTTGATCCGGTGATCCGCATGGCATCGCGAATGGCGTCCATCGCCTTCAGCCAGCGATCATCCTCGATCTCCAGCCTGAGCAGCATGAAGATCTCCGACCGGTTGATCTGGCCCTCCCGATCCGTGTTGAACGCCCGTGTCACAATGGCCCGAATTTCTGCCGGGCTGTCAGCTGACCACTCATTCAGGCATTCATCAATCAGACCCTTGGCAATCTGGAGCTGCGGACCGAAGTCGATAAAGTCTGCCACCTGGACACTGACTTTCATGCACCGGTCCAGGCTCTGATAGGTCCGGTTGCCTTTCTTGCCGCCTCGGGTCAGGCCGTAGTGCTGTTGGAGCAGGGCATCGAACTCACCAAGGTCCGTGATGGTATGGCCCCGGAACCGGGCGATCTGCGCCGAGAGATCTTCCGCGAAACCGATGATCTTGCGCACCATCTCGTCTTCGAGCTTGTCTGAAGGCCGGACGAGCTCAAGAGGGACCAGTTTGCCTTGGTTGTCTTCCATGTAGCTCTTGCCGGCCACGGTGAGAACGCCTGCCTCAACCGTTGGGGCCGCGTTGCAATCTTTTGTCGTTTCCATGTCAGGTCTCCATCTGCCGGGATTGATCAAGGGCAGAGCGGCCCGGTATCGGGTCGCCCATCAGGGTCGCTGTGATCTCTGCCGTGCCAGGCCGCTTTGCGTGATCCACCACTGGCGGCACGGTGAACTTGCGCGGCAGCCAGGTCTTTGACTGCGGCAGGTCGACGGGCAGTTTCTGACGTCCGTCGTGCCGGTCGAGAAGAGTGCAGAGCCAGCCTTCGGTCTGGCACAGGCATCTGGCCTTGAAGACCACCGCGCGCACATCGTCGGCCTCGCGGTGCAAGAGGTAGGCGATCCGGTCATAATCTTCGCCCAGAGCCCGAAGGCCGAGGGCAAAGGCGAGATCGCGCTTGGACCAGCCGCTCATGACCGGTCCTTTTGTGAGCTTTGGCTTTGCCTGAAGTTCGGGCGGATAACCTTGCCATCGCTCTCCAGCACCAGCTGTTCCATGACCTCCTGGCTGGCGCCTTCCAGAATGCCGCGGCTCTTGTCCACCGATGCATTCAGGCGGTGGATGGCAACTTCTGCTTCCAGGTTCTTGGCGATCTTGAACAGAAGCGCGAAGGTCCGGGCCAGAACCAGCATCTGGCGGGCAGGCAAGGGATCTCCTGCCTTGCCTGCACTGAGAAAATCCTCATGAAAGGCATTGAGACTGGCGCTCAGCTGTCCGATGGGCACTACGCTCATGTCACGTCCTCCACATCCCGGTTCTTCCAGGCTGCCTGGATGTGCCCGACCTTTAGGGTCTCGCCATTGCCCATGGCAATCATCGTGGCCAGCTTCATGGTCTTGTCGATCTGGCGCAGGGCGCCGCCCTTCATGCCGATGCCGATCAGAAGCTTGATGCAATCGGGGTCGCTGACATTCCAGCCGGAGATGAAGGTGCGAAGATCGCTCACCCGTGGTTTTTCGCGCTTGAGCCTTTTGCCAAGACGGCTTTTCAGCTGGGCATAGGACGGCCCGTCGTTCTTCTTGGTGAAACGTCCGTAGACTTCGTTGTTGCCGACAAGGGCCACACCGCACTTGTGAACATCGACAAAGTGCCTGAGCTGGTTGATGGCGTCATCGACCAGGTTCTGCGCCTCATCGACGATCAGAAGCGACCCGTTGCCAATGCGCTGCAGCTTGCGGCCGATGGCGCGGGTGAGCTTGGCCGGATTGTGCTCCATGACGTCCAGTTCTGCAGCCAGTTCCACCAGCATGCCATGGACGGTCTTGGTCTGCGGCGAGACGGTGGCCAGATAAGCGTGCGGGCGGGTGGCGCAATAGTGGCGGCAGGCCTCGGTTTTGCCGGTGCCGGCCCCTTGCGTGATCATGACAAGGTCGGAGGTCATCTGCGCCCATGAGAGCGTTTCGATGATCTCCTGTGACATCTGCATCTTCATGAAGCCGGGTGAGACCGGGATCTGCGAACAGATGTCTGCCTGTTCCTCAATGGCATCCAGCCATTTGCCGACAGCCAGGTTCTGGTTGTCCAGTCGCCCGGAGTATTTGCCTGAGTACCACGTCGAGAACGTGCCGCTTGGCATGCCGATCCGGCGGGCAACTTCGCCCATGGACCAGCCATTTGAGCGAGCGACCTCGATCACCCGGTCAACAAGGCCCCACCAAAGGTCGATGTCATGGGTTGTGCGGTTCGTGCCGAGGTCCGGGCCGGTGACCGGACGCTCCCAGCTGGTTTTGCGGAAGGGGGCAGCGCCAGACCTGGCAACATCCGGGGAGCTGCCCCCGGAAACTGGGGAATGTGTATTCATCAACTGGTCCCTTAACGTTCGCCGGACCGTGTCCGGTCATGGTTTTTGGGAACCGTACGCAAGACTATTCGGCTCAACTTGATTGGATGCTTCGTCTGACGATTGATCGCTTTCCGGATCAAAAGCCGGGTCATTGATGTGGTCGATGGAGCCGGAACCACGCACCAGCTTGAGCGCCCGGGCAAAACTGTATTCGACAGCTTCATCCTGGGCGCCCTCGTCTGATGGCGGTCTGTGCACAGCGGTCCGGATGTTCAGCTCCGGTACCAATCTTGGAATGTTGGGTGTTTTGTGCTCGGAAGATGCATCTTCAGAAGCTTGCCCGGGCGCGTCCTTCGGGGCGCCCTTGGCGTAGATATCTGCCAGCTGGGCAGCGCTGAGCGCTGCATGTGTGCGGCGCTCCTGATTGACGGCCTTGGTCCAGGCGCTGCGCGAGCGTTCATGGACGCGGGCAGCATCGACATCATGAAAGCCAGTGTCGGCCACGCAGTCCGCCTCGCAGATCAGCGCATTGGTCAGGTCGTAGACCTTGAGAGGCCGGGTCAGATGGTCGGGATCAAAGCGAATGATGACGCGCTTGCCCGCATGAGCGGTCAGCGCTGGGTGCCAGAAGCGGTTGCCATAAAGATGGATCTCACCATTGCCCTTGCGCGCCTTGAAGGCTTCGGACGCCAGCAGCCACAAGGCTCGCTGGGCATTGGTTGGCCAGCGCACGATCGTTGCCGGATCGGCGAGGCTCGCTTCGAAAGTCTCCTCGAACGAGCGTCCGGCGCAGGTGGCAGCCTTCCGGCCAGCGCGCAGATTGTGCTCGTGGATTTGGCCATCGACGTGGAGCTTGAGGTCTTCGAAGGCAACGGCCCGGCTGGCGTAGTTCTCTGGCTTGGCATCCGGGCTGTTGCCCGTATAGGCACCGGCACAGGCGGGATGCCTTGCAATATCGTCGGTGAGATCGCGGAACGCCCGTTCGATCGGCTTGGATTGGCCGGAAAATGGCTTGGTCCAGGAGAGGTCTATGCCGAGGGCCACCAGAAGCCCGCGCGGGTCTTCTTCGCGCACCTTGAAACGGTAGCGGGTCTTTGCCCCGCCCGTGATCCACTTGGAGGCAAAGGCGCGGCCATTGTCGAGGGTGATCTTGTCGGGAATGCCATAGTGCTCGACCATGTCGCCAATGGTCAAACGCACGGTTTCCTTGTTTTCGGATTCTGCCAATCGCCAGGAGACGAATTTGCCGGAATAAAGATCCTGCAGGGCCACGAGACAGGGGCGGATGATGTCGCCATTTGGCATGCGCGCAAAGACGTCCAGCTTGTGGCCGTCCATGTTGACCGCTTCCATGGCGTGAAGGTGATGGCGGGTTCTGCGCTGCGGCGGGTAAAGCGCCTTGGCCTTGTCCCGGCCCTCGCGCGCCAGAACCTGGACGGCACGGGGAACTTCTGCATCGAGACGCCGACGCAGGGAGCGTTCCGAGGGGATCTTGCCCCAGTCATGTTCCTTTGCCGCAGACACCACCCGCCGATAGCAGGCCGACAGGGAGGGTTGCTCCGGACGCAGGTAGTCCGACTTGAAGGTGTCCCAGGCATCCGGATGGCACTCGGCCCGGTCGCTGGTTTCGGAACCTGAAGATCTGGAGGTTGAGGATCTGGGTGCAAGGGCGGCCAGCCAATCCTCACGCGCCTTGCCCTGGATCTGGCCAAGCCAGGCATAAAGCGTGGCGGTGGCAATTCCTGCCCGTTTTGCCGCCATGCGCATGGCCGCCGTCTGGGTCAGGCCTGCAGCCTTCAGTTCCTCAACCTCCTGAAGCGCGTTCAAACGGTCCTTACACAAGGATTTATTTGTGTCTGAAAGCGCGTCATAGCGCTTCCAGAGATCCTTCCGGCGCCTTAGGGCATTCTTGTCTTGGTCGTCTGAGGCAGGCTCGCTGATGATGGTCAGCCGCAATTGGGCAGGCCGTGGCAGCAAGGCGATGTGATATTCGAGACCGCCACCGCGCCCCTTGCGCTTGCGGGCATAAAGCGGGTTGTCCCTCCAGCCCTCAGCCTTCGCCACTGCCTCCAGTCCCTGACGGGTCTGCGGAAGATCCGGCAGATGGGCTGCGGCAAGCTCGGAGAGGGAGAACCAGCTGATCATGAGGTGCTCCTCCCCCCGGACTTGTGCCGTTTGATCACCACGGGCACCGAGCGGAGCGTCTTGAGCTGTTTGACCAGATCCTTTTGCTCCTGTTGGAGCCGTGCGATCTCAGCCAGGCGCGCTTCGTCGCCTTCAAGAACCAGCAGACCATCTTCGGAGACAATCATGTCCCAGAGCCAGTTGGCCCCGGTGGCCCGGACAAAGGCCTTGAATCGCACCAGGGAAATGTCGTGGCTGGCTTTGCTCTCGGCGGTATAGGCATCAAGCGTTGCCTTGGAGAGGTTTGGCAGGCCGAGATATTGCGCCATACGCGCGGCAATCACCGGGCGGTCATGGGGACAGTCTCGAATGGCCTGTGCCATGGCGCGTTTGATCTTCGAGCGGAAACGATCGAGATCGATGGTTGTGGTGGCCACCCGAACTGGAAACAGAGCTTCCTGGAAGAGGTCGAACTGATCGGGATGAGGCTTGTTGGGATTGTGGGTCATTCGGCCGCCTCAGGCATGGAGGCCTCATTCATCAGGGCGTTCCTGATGCCGATGTGGTCGAGAAACCGGGCTTTGGTCAGCTCGCTCGCCTGATCCCACGCCGCAACCAGAGCGCCAAAGGCCTGCGTCTGAAGGTCAGGCCGCGTTGGCTTTGGGCGATCATCGATCGCAGCAAGCACTTGCCTGAGATCCGGCTCTTGCTCGAATGCCAGGGCTGCCTGTTTCTGTTTGGCTGGCTCCATCTTCGCCAGCTTCAGCAGCGCTGACTGGTTGTCGGCAACAGCTGTGCCTCGCACGGCGGTTCTCAGATCCGCATGGAGATGCTGCGAGATCTGGTTGAGGCGCTTAATGGTCTTCGGGTGCAGGCCAAGCCGCTTGGCGGTGTACTCCGAGAAGGATGGTCCATCCGTAGGGACAACTTGTCCCAACGGGTCGCGCGCCGAGATTGTTTTGATCTCGCCATTTCTGGCTTCCCAAAGTTCCCGGTACTTCAGAACAAAGACCGCGCGGTCTATCACAGACAGTTCGTTACGGTGAAGGTTCTCGCTGACCTCGAGAAGCTGGGCTTCGGGTTGGTCCGCTTTGAGGACAACGCAGTCGATGGTCTCCAGGGCCAGGAGTTCTGCAGCGCGTAGGCGATGAGCACCAGCCACAAGGGTATAGCTACCCCCTTTGGCGCGGGGCGTTGCCCGAACCGTGATCGGGTTCATCAGGCCGTATTCGGCAATTGATCCGGCGATCACCAGCGCATGATCTTCTTCGACCTCTCGCAGGCGGTCAGCGACAATAATTTTTGAAAGTGGAAGGGACTTGAACTCGGCCATTACGCGGCCCCCAAATTCAGTGAAGCGGGACAGGTGAGGTCTGGTTCCAACTGGAACTTGAACAGCATGTCGGCGGTCTCGGCGATCTGGCCGTAGTGAGCTGCGAAGACGGCGCACTCAAGCCGCGCGTTCACGGTGCTCAGTGCCCGGTTAACCGCCTCACGGGAGCGCTCCTGCATCTCTACGACGCGTCGCTTTGGAATGTTGAACTCGGTGATCATCAGGTGCAGCACGACTTGTCGTGCGAGCGCTGCATCGAACCAGTCATGAGGTGGCTCGATCACCGCATCGACACTGAGATGCGGGAAGCCGTTGCGGGTCGCCGAAACACAGGCAAAGAACACTGCGTTCAGGATCTCTTGCTGATCATGGAGGTTCAGCATCGAAAACCTCCCCTAGTGAAGTCAGCGCGCCTGTTCGGCGTCGGAAGAGAACAGGCGCGCTGGTCCCCCACAGCGGGCGGATACGAGATACTGAGCCCAAACCTGGGGGAAACCAGTTCGAGAAAACCGGACCAGAGCGAAACCCTGAGGGACAGAAGCGCACTCATTGGTTCGCTGCCTGGATCAGATGGGACGTTGCGATAAGAACCGATAGCAAGCCGCAGCCGATCGCTCCGAGCAAGAAGGCGGTTTCTCGCCAATGCGCAGTCTTGCGGCCTGTCCCTTGAAACGGATGATGCATCGCATCCGGCATGTCGAATTGGACAGCGGGTTTCGGCGTTGCATGGAACCGGTGGGACGGGCAAAATCGGTTGGACGCTGCAAATTCTGGTGGAGCCGCTACGTCCGAAACCGGGCTTGCCGTATCATGGGGGCGGGCCACCCTACGCGGCCTTGGTTGCCGCGGTGCCAGAAGAGGAGCACTCAGAGCACTTCTTCGGGCTAGCAGACTCGGCTTCGTATTTGGTAGACAGAATGCGGGATGTTCGAATGGGGTAACGGTCCGGAAAGAGAACCTCGACCGGTTCGCCAAGAAACCTGGCCAAGGCTGCTTCTGCCTTGCGATGGGTTCTTGCCCAGACACCCCGGAATGATTTGGGATTAATGCCTTCTCGCTCTGCGAGAGCCGTCAGGGTCATGCCCTGACGATGCAATTCGGCTTTGATGGCGTGTTTATCCCATAGTTTTCCGGTCATCGGATATCTCCGGCGGTGCCGGCCTGTAAAAACAGACGGCCTATGTCGAGGTGAAAACGCAATCGCGGGCTGCATGTGCTGCCTGCTACAATTTTAGATAAGGCACAAATGGGGCTTTGTAAACCCCGAATGTGCTTTATGAGGTTCATTTGGCACGACCAGAGATCATCAAAACGGAACTTGGAAGGCGTCTTCGAGATGTCCGGAAAGCCGTTGGTGATCCTCAACGCGATGAATTTGCGAATGAATTAGGGATCAGCGACAAGTCTCTCGCAAACTATGAGCGCGGTGATCGAGTGCCCGATGCAAATGTGCTTGCTAGCTATTTTCTCAAATACAACGTCAACATCACATGGATCGTAGCCGCCGAAGGCTCAATGTTCCTGGATGGTGGCCCGCCTACTCCCGATGGCAATGGGGATCCGGCCGTCCAGCCCGCGGTCTTCAAGGCAACTGGAAAGCTGGTTCACGAGAGCCACAAGGCGAAGGGTGTGATGCTGCCTTCTGATGCGCATCTGGCCGAGACGGTGTCCCGCTACAATGAGTTGGTGGCAGCTGCCAGAAACCCTGCCGATGAGAGCGAGCTTAGGGCGCTATTCCCCTGGCTGCAGCTTCGGATTTCACAGGATCTGGAAGAGGCCCAAAACGCGCCAGGCTCCGGCAAACGTTCGGGCTGATGTTGATCAGAGATTGCAATTTTTAACATTGCAATTATTACTACTTTTTAAATAGCACGCCGGGCCGTTCCGTCGAAACTCAATGATCGTTCAGGGGAAGCTTGGCCAAGATCTTGTGTGCCTCGACCATGTGTTTTCGGGCAAGGGTCTCGGTGGTGCCCGTGACCCGCGCGACCTCCCGAAACGACATTTGACGCATTGTCCTGAGCCAAAGCGTTTGAACCAGGACTTCTGAACGACGGGCGTCTACATCCAGATCTTCTGCATTTGGCTGGTTCTCTTCGCAAAAGCCAGGAAGAGAACTCAACCGGGGCGCGGGCTGGTATCGAATGGCGGGAATGCTCATATCAATTCCAATCCTTTAAAAGACACCGACAGCCCTTCAGCGACGATGATGTGGTCATAGATCGAGATGTCAAAGACCTCTGCCGCCTCCACAAGTCTATGTGTCATCAAGATATCGGCTTGCGACGGCGTGGGGTCGCCTGACGGATGGTTGTGAACGAGGATAAGTGCTGAAGCGTGATGCATGAGCGCGCGTCGCATAACCTCCCTGGGATAGACCGGCGTATGGTCGACGGTTCCCTCCTGCAAAACCTCGTCGACAATCACTTCATTTCTCTTGTTCAGAAAAACGACGCGGAACTGTTCGCGGCGCAGGTTCCCCATCGCTGTTTGGAGGTAGGTGAGAAGATCAGTCCAACACTCGATCACGCATCTGTTGGATACTTCGGCACGGGTGCATCGCAAGGCACACTGGCGCGCTATGACAAGTATGTCTGCAAGACGCTGGTCGACCCCCTCAACTTGCAAAAGTCTGTGCCGTGCCGTGCTGAGGACGCCCGGCAGGGACCCAAAGGCCAGAAGAAGATGGCGAGCGATCGCATGGGCGCCGTCCGAGCTGCAGGCGGGTTCCAGGAGAAGGGTTAGAACGTCGAGGTCGGTTAGGGCGTTCGCGGTTGACTTTCGGCATCTGAGCTGAAGTTCAAACCTGGAACTGAAATCATGCTCTAATGCCAGCAGTTCATTTGCCGTCGCGTGCTGTCTCCAAACCTCATCCGACACCAGACGCCCCCCAAATTATACCGCAACTAACGCTAAGGCTCTTCGAAATTAGCTCTACTTTTAAGTGTATATTGACGAGATTTTTAAGAAGTACAACTTAAAATTGCCGTACAGTTACATGCGTCATTTGCAGTCGATAAAAATCGGAATGGCGCAGAATATTATCTGGCCGCCGGTCACATAGCCATGTGAGGCGAGTCCGGAGGAGAGAAGATTTCATCGGCGCGGCGAACGCATATGGCAACTGAAGATGAGCAGAGCTACGAGCACTTTGTGAAGGCCTTTCGACGCTATTGCCTCATGCGTCGCCAGCTCACGGTGTTTCAGTCGAAATCAAAGGATGCGATCCGGGACGAGCACTACAGCGATGCCGAGTATTGCATTGCCTGGATCGAACAGCTCGAAGTGAGTGCCACCGATCATCGGGAAAGAATGCTTGATGCATTCGACGAGCTTGAGATCAGTGTCCAAAGGGAAATCGTCTGTCTGTTGGAAAGACGACACAAACCCGGACAGAGAGTTTAGCGTCGCCAGTCTTTCCGCTTTGCGCGCGCCAGTCTGTCGTTTGCGATCTTGAACCCAGCGGCCTCAAGCAGCCATTCGCGGAGCTTTGCACTAAGGTTAACACAGGACGGGAACTGGTCCTCGGCTGCGTCCGTGCCGAATGGCAAATACGCGGACTTTGCAGCCTTGAAGGGAGGCCCTTGATGCTTCAGGGCCAAGACTGTATCCCACCGTGATAATCACACCTAACTCTTCAGCTTACCGAGACACCAATGCAATATTTTGACTATAGAGTGCTTGCGCCTGAGGACTCCGAAGCGTGGCAGGAATTGAGGCTGGAAGGTGCTCGCGACTTTCCTTCGGGATTTCTCGTGACCTATGAAGAGACGGCTGCCGCCAGCGGCGACCGTTGCCGTGAGATTCTGGGCGGCGGCAGCTTCCGTGGTGTCTTTAATGAGGGAAAGCTTGTTGGATTCTGTGGCTATCGCCCCCAACAACTGTCTCGCACCCAACACCGAGGTGTGATTGGGCCGTTTTTTGTTACTCGAAGCTACCAAGGCTCAGGTGCCGCAAAGGTGCTATTGGCAGGTGTAATAGAAGAAGCAAAGAGCAACAGTTTGGCCCAACTCGAACTCTTCGTTGACACTGAAAATCTTCGCGCGATGGCCTTCTACGAAAGGCAAGGTTTCGAGCGCGTGGCAACTCACTATGACAGCGTTAGGGTCGACGGACAGTCTCGTAACGATCATTTATTCACGCTGCGTCTATAACAATTTGACCTCGAGCCGTCATGCGGCAATGCTGCAAGCCTACCGTTTCCGATCAACTTCGCTTCAGGCCTTCAGCGGTCATTCACCTGCTGATATGGCCCACCGAAGCTGCAATCCGTTGCAATTGCGAAGACAGCTGGCACCAGGCGCTGGCGTTTCATACAAGGCGGCCCTTCGCGTAGCATCGAAAGCGCGTAGACTGCGTACCTCAAAAAGAGAACTTGTACAGGAATTGGCTACCTCAGATGAGGGATGAACCCGCATTCAACCTGGTCGATACTCAAGACGCGTATCTTGGAGCGGAGCGTTTGTTCAATGAAGTGCGGTTACTGGTTGCTGACGCCGTGCCGCATGCCGACATACACCACATTGGAGCGACAGCGGTTCCAGGCTGCCTCACCAAGGGAGACTTAGATATCGTCGTTCGTGTTTGCACTGAAAAATTCGAGGAGGCTGATCAGGCGTTGGGTCTATTATATCCACGAAACCTCGGTTCAATCAGAACAACCACATTCTCTGCGTTTGAAGATTCAAAAAAAGAACCGCATCTCGGTGTGCAGCTCGTTGCGAAGGATGGCCCCCATGATTTCTTCCACCAATTCGCTGCGGCACTCAAGGCGTCACCGGACCTTCTGCAAGCGTACAACGAGTTGAAAATGGAATTTGCAGGTCGCGATATGACCAGATACCGGCACGCCAAGAACGCATTCGTAGAAAGAGCACTCGCTGACTATTGCCGTCGCAAATGACCGCAATGGGGTCGATCCGAACCTTCACTACGCCAGACATGAAGGATGGCTTTGGACTGAAATCGACGTCAGCGAGGTAGTTATCGGATACGGTATACCTTCAGCGGCTAAGCATGGCTGCATCCAGCCTACAGTGTTCGATGCCGCGCTGGCCACGAATGGCAGCGGTCAATCTTTGGCTCTCGTCAGCTTTTGAGATACGAGACAGTAGCTCATCGGAATCTGTGCGGCCCGACCTTCGTAAAGATCGTACTCCGGTTCACGAATAGTGTGCCCGTATTCCCTCAGTTCGGCTACTGCAAGCCCTGCTTGGGCACATGCGGTAACGATGTCGCCGAGCGGATGAATGAACCAGTATCCCTTCTCTCCTTCACCGTGGTCCTTGCCGTCATATGAGATAGCTTCGGTAACCTCTTGGGGGCGGCGCTCGAAATAGTTTAGAGCAGGCTCGAATGGTGTGGCGCTTGCTGGGTCGAAAACCTCAAGAAACGGGTGCGTTTCATAGATGACCAATCTTCCGCCAGGTACGAGCATCCCAGAAGTAACGCGAAAAAACTCCTGGAGGTCGGGCATCCAGTTAAGAACGCCGATAGTAACGAGTGCGAGATCGAACTGGCCGACATCCAAAGGCAAGTCATAGATGTCCGCCTCGAGTAGGCGGATATTCAGCTCGGCGGCATCAGCGAGCTGCTTGGCTTGGGTAAGGAAACCGCTCGCCTGATCGATCCCCATTTCAGGGCGGATGCCTAATGAAGCAAGCGAAATCAACTCCCGAGCATTGTTGCAGCCGATTTGTACAGCGGATTTCCCCTTCAGGTCCAACCCATCCAGAATGGAGGTCAAAATTGGATCGAGAACTGAGAAGCCTGGGCGAGCTGCGCTTTCAAGAAGCTGCTTCCATTGCTCACCTTCTGTGTGCAAATGCGCCGATGCGTTCCAAGCAGCCCGGTTTGCCGCGGTAATTTCTTTTTGAGAGATTGAAGCCATACAGAACGCCTAGATTGAACGAATGATCTTTCGATATTCCATATAGACTATCCTCCGGTCACGTTACAGGTCCGCTTTGGGCCGGAAGCGCCGGCTACGAAATCGCTCGGATACGGCAAGCATGCCGCGCCGCCGCAGGGCTGCTCCGAACCCCGCCGGGGTCGCCCCCAGCCTCTGATCCAATTCAACGACTCATGCAAACGCCCAGGCATGACAGGTCTGTTTTTTCGTTCCTTAAAGACAAGCTGTCAGTGCCGCTTGACACTGACAGCTTGCACGCGATCGACGTCACCCGGGGGCATAGGGTGTTTTACATCGACCACAACTGATGTTCAGAAACAGTTGGACAGCAGGAGACTGCACGAAGGTATTGTTGATCATAAGTTTCACCGACCAATCTCATGCCGGCAGAAACAATCTAGTCAGTATTGCATTTCGATACATGTGACCGGAGTCACACACCAAAAATGACTGTGAATAATTGAGCCTGTATGACTATGCAGCAGGCTTTTGCTGACGCAGCAGTTTTCTGAGACTGGTTCCCAAAGCTGTTCAACGCTCTTTACAGCCCGGTGTGTGAGATGGCGAGTGTCGGGCCTGTATGTGTTGCTCAATGGGACTATGCAACATTCGAGGCGCCGTTTGCCCCTGCGAGTTGGAGGGGGCGGGCCGAGCGTATTTGATGAATGATATCAAAGATGTGGAAAACTAGTTTTGAGATGGGTACGGGGAGTTAAGTCTAAACGAAATCAATAGCATTTGCACACCTTCTTGTATTGCAAGGGTCAAAGCTATCATTGCTCAATCAGCAAGTGCCTGCTCGGTTCCCGCCTAACGAACTCGTCCTCAATCCAGCGAAGCACTCTCCTTTGTCCTCCAAAGGCAACCATTTCTACAGCCTCATCAAAACTCACCCAGCGGAAGTCGCTGTGTTCATGGTTCAAGGCTACTTCTGCTTTTTTGTCGATGAAGCCGACGAATACCGGCGCTATGGTTATGCTGTCCCGATATGCCTCATAGAATTGCTCACAAATATCGGCTGAATACAAAGCCTTAGGCTCCAAACCGGTCTCTTCAGCAAGTTCACGAAGGGCGGTCTGCCAAGCGGCTTCTCCATCTTCAATGCTCCCTGCCACCTGACACCATTCGCCAGCCAAAGTTTGTGTTCTTTTGAGCAAAAGCACCTCATGTCGCGCATCGGTTTTCCGAATGGCGACGAGAGAAGCAAGAAACGCTCTTATTGGGATCTCAGGCATAATAGTTCTCGCTCGAAATACTAGCTTGCGACAATACCTAGCGGTGATCTCGAAAATGCCGATCGCCACGCTCACGAAACTCAGCTGTAATATCTCGGGGCAACCGTCTTCTGATTCATAACCGGTATCTTGTGGGAGTTTTACTCTCCGGCAAACCCGGCGCGGTTCAGATCGCCGGACACCCTGTTCAGGAACTCAGCGTCATGGCTACCTTCGAACAGGGGTACGTGAACTACCTGTTCTATGACGCGCTCAGAGCGGAGCAGTCCTCTTTCTCCACGAGCGTTAGCGATTTACCGCTTGCACCACGAAGGTATGGCCATGCATTGAACCAGATGGGCTTAGGGCCAGAAGCTGGGCGGGTACTTGCCGTTGATCACGTCAGAAAGGCCCTCGACGAACTGATCGACGAGCGCGCGCTGCTCGGCGGCCGCGTGTGGACCGAGGAACGCACGTTTGGCCGCCTTCGGCACCTCGCACGAGAGTATGACTTACCAATAGACCCACTGCAGTTCGACCAAGCATTCAATACCCTCAAGGAGCATGCTGGGAAGCTGGTGAACGGCCGTGGGCTTGGTCGGGGGCAGACATTCCTTGTCGATGATCTCCTTGCTGATCTACGGTCGCTCCAGAAACAGGGCGTTGCTGAACTCGAACGTTGGTGGGACGACCTTGATGACCTGAGCTTCCACAATCCCGACGCCCAAAATTATC
This sequence comes from Roseibium sp., assembly GCF_039982295.1. Taxonomy (GTDB): domain Bacteria; phylum Pseudomonadota; class Alphaproteobacteria; order Rhizobiales; family Stappiaceae; genus Roseibium. Next base: position 16,875 of record NZ_JBDWYP010000016.1, on the reverse strand, counting down.
TTGGTCGAGCGCTAGACGCCTACTATCGCCGCCTTCAGCTCGCGTACGATGAGGTTGTTACGCACTCGCTACCGGCACTCCGCCCGCATCTTAGTACGCTTCGGCTCATGCCCCTTCGAATGGAGATCGTTGCCGAGGTTCATGAACGCCTAGGGTTCGAGGACGTCACGCTGAACAAGCTGCGTTGGCCCGTTCGATGCTATGAGGAAGCGGGTGCGGACGTGACGTTCAGCGACGAACGGCCCGACCATCACAGCCCTGAAGCGATCGAGCGGTACGCGCAACGGACGGACGAACTACTCCACCAGTTTGGCCGCTACTTCGATACGCGAGTCATATCCTGGGGTGGCGGGAGGGTTCCTGATTTGCGTGGAGGTTGGGTATCACACGACCAGCTTCCCGACGAGAGTGCCGTTATCGCGGGTACAGTAGATTGGCTTAAGGGCGATCTGGACCAGCTGTTTTCTGAAGTTCCGTCCGGATGGTGGCAGAGGTCCCCCGTCGTCGAATCAGCCGGAAACAGTGAAGCGCCCTCGTAGTACAAGACCTATTGGATTAATCAGACACGCTGCCTAGAAGAGCCGATTAAGCGCCCCACAATGCAAAAAAGCTGGTCGAAATCACATAGTTCTGACAGCGCAGCGGTCGAAAACTGTCAGTTTGCCAGCTTAATCTACAAGCATGAGGTCTTTTGGGTCGTGAATGTGAATTCTCAAGTGCGTGAGGACTTCTCTCTTACGTCCATTATGAGGGCGCAAAGCGGCCATCTGTTCAAAACGCAAAGAAGGTCGGCTTCCCCCTTACCTTGCATGTTGAAACTACCAGAGGTGAAAGGGGCAGAGCGGACAAAGTCGCGGATTTCGTCACGTCTGGAGCGTTTGGTCACGTCGCTATGTGCGCAATGCTAGATTTATTTTGCCTAGCCCAGCTTGAGATGAGCTTGGAAGCTAATAAAAACCGCGAAAATTGCTGTTCTGACGCCGCTTGAAATTTAAGAGGCATCGTCAGGTACGACGGCGTTTGGAAACTTGATAGATGGATACTTGTGTCAAAGAGGAGCGAGATTTCAGATCATTTGTATCCGCTTATGGCTTTGAACCAGCGAGTCTTTCCACCAAATCCCACCTTACACCGGTTATTCCCGTCAATTCCAATTCTGAGTGTCAAACAACACTCGCTGTAGCTCGCCACCCAAAACTGGAATGTTTGACACGGCGAACTGGAATTTTCACTTTTTTGGGTGGTTTTGACGACGCTGGGCAGTGAAATTAGCCCTTTTACCAACCGTTTCCAAGCTTCAAGATCGATGCGATCGCGCTTTTTGAACAGCGCTTGAAGGCCCTTCAAACCCCGTTAAATCGCCAGTTGCAGCAATGAACAATGCGGCAAGTCACCGTTCGTTACGTAGGTAATCAATGGCGGCACTGCGAGCTAAGCAACACCTAAATGCGCGTACAATTCATTGATTGTCGTAGGTGTTTTGCGGCCTTGGTCCTTGAGCCATGTGACAATCCTATTTAGCGGATAACTCCATTGCTGGAAGTTGTAGCGGACTGAGCATGTGTCTCGACGCACTCCGGGATTGAAGCATTCATTTGCGTAGCTAAGTATCTCAAGTCCATCTAATAGCCATCGCTCACTGTTGCTTGCGGTGCTGCTTGGGCAACAAAGCAATGCACGAGTGCGAACGCCTTCATCGGTAACTCCTGATCTAACTTCTTCGAGATTTGCGTCGTCTTGGAGGAGTGGTTGAACCTTGCCGGCGACATGTGGAATGTTTTCCTTTGAGTGCACTCCGGTCCACTGAAGAAGTGCCTCTACCGTTTGCCGCTCTTCCTTGAGCGGGCGGTTGAAGCTAACCAATTCGGGGTTGCTTTTGACCTCGCAGATGATGAGGTCAGTCAAACTTGGTTTTATTTCAAGAAAAGGGGCATCAGAGACAACGCGATCAGTCTGCTGATGATGTGGCATACGGATAGCAACGCAATCCAATTCAGTCGTCGCTTGTCCGTGGATAGGCGAGTGAAGAATCAATCCGGTTGTAAAGTATCCATTCAAACGCAGGTATAGGACTGCTAGCGCCTCATCGACATCTGACTGTCTCATGATTTCTGTTGCTTCTCTTGGTAGGTTTCTACGAGGAAGGTGGCAATTGCTCCCGCGGTGTTGACCGCAAGGCTGGCATGACGGGGAGATGGTTTGACAGGCAATTTGCCGCCGCGACCGTGAGAGTTCGGACAGGCGATTGCGCAGCGTTCCGATACCATTCACAAGGTTAGTTGCACCGCCCAGGATGGCCTTGATCGGTTCTTCCGTATGTTGGCTTGGCGCTAGTTTTAATATCTTTGCTACATAAGAATATAGTTTTGGTAGGTCTTCTTTATCTGTGTAGGATTCTCCGCATTCGTCTAGGATGCGCTTGGTCACAGTTTCGAGCAAGGTCCGGGCTATCGTGATCGCACCTTCAGGATCTGTTGTGCGACGGGCAATGGCCTTGTTCCACACAGCATGAACTCCCTCCACATCAAAAGTTTCCAGGGCGTTAGATGCTATCTGGTCACTGGGAGCTGAGTTGCGCCCCTCAAGGTAGTCCATGAGGGGCGTGAATGCCTTAACAATAATTTCCCGTCTTTCAGCGTAGGTTTTTGCTTCCCGCTTAATGAAAGGCCAAAAAGCGGACATGTTCCGGTAGGTTCTCACAAACACGGGAATCAGATCGTAAAGGGTGGGATCAGCCATAAATTTGCGGCGAAGAATCTGATAAATTTGATCATCTGCAATTCCGCCGGTGGCCTGCGCGATTAACAAACCCTCAAGCATTGTTGCCTGCTCGAGAATTGAGGACGGTATTTCTTCATCTTGGGGCAATGCCGCTACCCAACCATTTCATGAGTTCGTCAGCATGGGAGATTTGCATATAAGACGAAAATATAGCAACTTTAGGGTGATGAAAATCGAGATCGCACTACCCTAACGCCAGAAATTAAGCGGAACAATGCTGACGGTCTGAGGGACTGAAATGAAGGGCAAAGCGAGCTTTGATCATCTTCCATATCAAGGTCTACTCTGGACTAAGATAAATTCTTTTACTCCTGCGGCACCACCGGCAGGAAGTAGTGCAGCACCACCTTCACGGCCCCGCCAGAAAAACTCCCGCCATTGGCCGTCAGCCTGACCGCCGTATCCGAATAGAACGCCTGCGGCCCAATCACCCCGGCATTGGTGGAGCCTGCCGCGATCCCGAGCGATCCGCCGAACTTGGATATCTCTCCAGAGATCCCGCAATCGTAGGAGGTTGCTCCGGTTATGGTGGTTGATGTCCGCGTCGAGACGCCAAAGACGATCGCTCGGTTTGGAATGACGATGGAGGTATCGACGCTGGCGCCGGACAACCCGGTCAGCTCTTCTTCCACCGTCCCGATCCGGCTTTCAAGCAGAGAACCACAGCAACGGCCGGGTTCGCTCAGTCCCGCGCTTCCAGCCAACGCCTTGACGCATCGACGTCGCCACTCAACAGTCCACTCGCGATCTGTTGACCGACCGCAGCACCGAACTTGTAGCCATGTCCCGAACAGGCGGACACGGCGATGGTGCGGCCAATCTCGCGCACAAAGAAGTGCCGGTCTTCGGTGAAGGTGTAGGCGCAGGTCACAACGTCGGCGACGCCGTAGTCCTCGATCCGCGCAAAGGGCGGGCTGAAGTAGTTGCGGATCTTTTCCCCCTCCCCCGCCTTTGCGCTGCGGTCGGTGTCCGGTTCGCACGTGTATTTGTGGATGCCCGCACCGACCTTCAGTCCTGTTCCGGCCACCGGCGGCAGCACATATCCATCCACACTGCCCCCCACATCAAGGATCACGGGCGCCTTTTCCCAGGCTGCTTTCAGGTCTGCCGGAGGCGTCAGATAGGCAACGGCCGTGCGATAGGTCGTCAGCGAGGAGGCAAGGTCGGGTAGCAGGCGAAGCGTCCAGGCACCTGCCGTCACGACCACCTTGTCGCCAAACAGTTCCTCGCCGGTCTCCAGCAGAACCCGCCCGGCTTCCGTGTCCAGTGATGCAACCTTGGTGTTTTCTTGCACGTCGGCCCCATTGGCCCTGAGCCAGTCCCGCAAGGATGCGGCGATCTTCTGACACAAGAGCCCCCCCCCCTCAGGGCTGACCGCGCCAAAGCGAATGGTCTCGGCATCTATGAAGGGATAGTGCGCCGCCGTCTCCGCAGGGCTCAGTTGCTCGAAGGCGTAGCCACCGGCGATCAAGCCGTCACGATAGTCTTCGCCTTCATCTCCGGGCACCTGCGACAAAAGCATGTAACCGGTGTCCACCAGATGGCACTCGCCGAGGTCTTCCCACATGGCATCCCAGGCTTCAAAAGCCTCGCTCATGCGTCGCTGATATCCGCCCTGCCCGCCATAGGCCCGTCGGATGATCCGGTGTTGATCCCCGGATGCCGAGAGCGGATTGGGAATCGGTCCCTGTTCCAGCAAGGTGACGGCAACACCTTTTCTGGCCAGAGACCAGGCGGTGGACAGGCCGGAAATCCCGGCCCCGACGACGATGATGTTCATGAAACGACTTTCTCTGGTTCTATGCGGGAAGCTTAACCTTGTGGAGGTCGCGCGCAAGCCAAATCAAGTCGTAATGCCATTCCAAATTGTCTCACGGGAACAGTTATCTATATTCGATCCGACCTGCTTTGGCAGGATGCTGAAACGTGCCTTCTGGCAAGGATATTTTCTGGAGACAAGATGTCGGACCGTCATCTCTCTGACTTGCCCGATTGGGGCTACCTCCTGCGGGAATACTACGAGCTTTACCGTTTCCTGTCCTCAGGCGGCAGCGATCGTATCCGAGGCCATCAGCGTGCCGTGCGAGAGGCCATCAGCCGGGTCACAAAGAGCAATGCCGAGGTGCGTTTTGACAGCCCGGCCCAGAAACCCGTGACCGCACATCTGAGGCGCGCCCTCGACGAGGGAAAGCTGGAGCGCACCGCGCCGCTGATCCGCTCGCTTGAGGCTGTTCAGGATCATTTGGTCTGGCAATACGGCTATGAAAAAGTGCCGCGCGGGCTGGAGAAGACCTATGCCTATGCGGAAATCTGCGGTCCGAACGGGCCGGTGCTGACCGACCAGGTGATCCTCGGCCTCGTGCTCTTCGCACCCGGCTGCACTTATCCGGCGCACGCTCATAACGGGATCTCGGAGAGCTACATCTGTCTGTCAGGCGCGGTTTCGGAGAACCATCAGGGCGTCTACGCACCGGGCTCCATGATCTTCAACCCGCCACATCACATGCACCGGATCACGGTCTCGAAGACTGAGCCAGCGCTCCTGTCCTACGCCTGGACCGGATCGCCGGAAGTCTTGACCACACAGAAAATGGTCTTCAGCCGCCAACGCAAATAGGTTCAGGCATTCACCTGGGCAACCCAGTCTTCGAGATTGTAGTAGGTGGTGATTCTGGAGATCTTACCATCTCTAACGTCAAAGAAGGTGCCGGCGGGCAGACGATATGTTTGGCCGCGGGCCTCCGGCAGACCCTCGTCGGTCGAGAGATATGTGCCGTTGACAGTGAACTCAGCCGCCGCGCGCGTTCCAGTCTCATCGGCGAAGACAACGATGTCGGTCAGCTCTTCCTTGTAGCAACGCGTCATATGCGCGTTGAACTCGGCAAAAAGCGCTTTGCCGGAGCGGCGACGACCCTGGTTCACGTCATGAGCGATGTCATCGCTCACCATAGACAGCATCTGCCCGGTATCACCGGCATTGAAGGCGGCATAATAGGACTTGATCAGGGCTAAGGTGGTCGGGTTCGACATTGGGGCAACCATATTGACGGGGAAACTCTGTGTCACAATAGATCGGTCCATGTCTCACGCAACACCCCGGATGCCGACACATATCAGCCTGAAAGCGGAAAACGCCGCTTAGTCCCCGCGAGTCTCATTCCAATCTCCAAATCATCCAGCCCGATGGTGCCGTCATCGGAGAGTACCACCGGCTCAGCGATCAGCTTTTCCTCAAGGAGGCCGATCTCGGGAAAATCCAGCCCCATGGAATGGGCCAGCGCCACACGACTGCCAGGTTTTGGATTAAGCCCACAGCATATGTCCTCCTTGCCCATCTTCTTGTGATGGGCAATATCCCACTCCCGCACCACACCATTGTGGCGTGTCACGACCCAGCAATGCATGTCCGAACAACGCCCGCTCTTCTCCTGCGGGAAGAAGTACCCGGTGATATAGCCAGCCTCGAGGCCTGCAGACCGAAGGGAAGCGATCAGATAGGTGTTGATGTCAACGCAGGAGCCCTTGGTGAGCCCGCAGCCAAGGTGTGGAACAATGTCCTTGCCTTCATTGAAACGCAAATCCACGTGCCCGTAGCTGAACTTTTCCGAGGTATGAGCAACGATCGCCGCAATTGCTGCGTGGCCATCGACTGCCCGTTTTGCAATCTGCTGGGCATCTGTCACCAGAGCGTCCGCCGCCCTGGTAAAACAGATTTCGCGCGGCTGAAACACGCTCTCCGGATACACCCCTTCCGCATCGGCGAAGTGATAGACCAGTTTGACATCATCACCCGCACCTTCCGGCGTGATAAGGGCCGCCATCTGACCTGACGTGGTCTCGCCGGTCAGGTCAAACTGTCCGCCTTCGACCGAGAAGTGCAACACCGTCTGATGAGGCGTTGGCATGCCGACGGGAGCGAGCAGCTTTCTCCCGCCATGCTCAGCGGATTTCACAATGACTTCAACAATAACCAGAGACATTAAATCGACTTTCCTCAAACGATCATCTGAAACATGAGACCAGACGCAATGGCTCCGAAGAGACCAAGACCTAGATAAGTCGCAAAGACCTGAGGCCGAACCAGCGACCAGACAGCGGCCATGGCAGGGATCGAACTCACGGCACCTGCAATCATGAAGGACATGGCAGCGCCATTGCTCATGCCCTGATCAATCAGGCCTGACAAAAGTGGCGGGGCCACATAGCTGTTGAGATAGGCTGGCATCCCGACAAAGGCAGCGATCACGATCGGCACGATACCTTCGCCTCCAACCACCCCGGCAATCAGGCTCGCGGGAACATAAGTCACCAGCAGCGCTTCAAGCACATAGGCCAGCGCAAGCCATTTGGCGAGGAACAGCGCGTTTGTCTTGAGTTCCGACCAGAACTGCGTGGTGCGCTCATTGTCTTTCCAGACGCGCCAGACCGGCTTGCCCGTCGCCTTGGAAGCACCGCAGCAGCTTCCCGATGCGGCAGAGCCGATGCGAACAGGCGAAGCAAACATCCCGCTTCGCATGGCCAAGGCGACCGCAACTCCCCCGAAGAGACCGAGGCTCACCGCGATGACCGCCTTGCCGATGGCAAAGGACCAGCCCAACGCCCCAGCTGTAATCAAAAGCGTCGGCGGATCGATCAAGGGTGACGAGAGCCAGAATGCCATGATCGCCGAAAGCGGCGCACCAACGGCCAGCAAGCCGGCGATAAAGGGGATGACTTCGCAGGAGCAGAACGGCGCCAACCCGCCAAAGAGCGCCGCCATCACGATCGCCTGCCATTCGCGTCCCTCGAACGCCCTGGAGATATGACCTTCCGCACCAGCAGCCTTAAGCCAGGCGATCAGCAGAACGGCAAAGGCGATATAGGGCAGTGTCCCGGCGAAAGCCCGAAGCGCGAAGGAGATCACTTCAACTGTGCGCTCGGGATCGAGCACAAGAACCAGAAGCGGCACGGCCACAACAATCGACCACGGCGTCAGCACCCAGGGCTTCCAGTCGAAACCGGATTTCTTGCCACTGCAGCAACTCGTTTCCTTGGGTGTGCAGCAGCCGGAGTTTGTTGGAGAAAACTCGGTATCGGTCATGTTTCACTCTCCTTGTTGGAGGCACAGCCGTCGGGCGTGCACTGCTCGTCGGCGCAGCATTCCTTCATGATGTATCCAGCCAGGCTCTCGAGATGGTCAAAGGCCGCTCGGTTGATCACGGCACGGCCGGCTTTTTCCTGAACGATCAGACCGGCAGACGCCAAAAACTTCAGATGATGAGCCAGGGTCGAGGCGGCCATATTGGTTCGGCTCTGGATGTCACCCACCGTAAGCCCTGCTTGGCCGGCCTTGACCAGCGTCAGCAGGACCTCCAGCCGCGCTTCAGAACCAAGGGCTGCAAAGCCCTGACTTGCTTCTTCGATATCCATCAGCAAACCCGACAAGCTTATATAACTATATTTCTAGTTATATAGTTTTAATGTGATGGTCAAGCGGGCAGTTTCGCGCCTGATGCGAAAACAAAAAAAGAGGCGGTCACACGACCGCCTCTCCAATCCAGATCAAAAGACAAATGTTCGGCGAGCTTCAGCCGCGTCCGACCATCCGGTCGATGCTGATCGGCCCGCCGCCAGCAGCTGCCAGATAAACAAAGACAAAGGAGTAGAGCGCTGCCAGCTCACCACCATTGATGATTGGGTAAAGGCTCTGTGGCGCGTGAACCAGAAAATAGGCGGCCGCCATCGTGCCCGACGCCAGGAACGCCGCAGGGCGCGTGAACAGTCCCACCACAACCAAGGCACCGCAAACCAGCTCGATCAGCCCCGCTGCACCGCCCAGCGTCATGGGATCGACGCCCGACATTCCGGTCTTGGGAAGGCTGAGGTATTTCGTTGCGCCATGCTGCAGAAACAGCAAGCCTGACGCAATCCTCAAGGCACTTAGCAGATAGGGTGTAAAGGGCTTGAGCAATGTCATCTTGATACGTCCTTTCAAATCGAAAGATGTTGCGCGTCCAGGATCACCCTATGCACTTGCCGCAGTTTCACGCCAAGAGGAAGTTGGCGCGGACATGCCGCAATCATCATGTTTTCGCTTTGGAGACACGAGATTGCGAGCCCGACCGGGCTCTAGAAATTCGGGAACCCGCGCTGTTGCCATTCAGAACGCGGGACGGCACGACCGATGCCATACCTGAAATTCAGGACACGTGTCGCCCTGTCATCTACCTCGCAACGAAACGCAAGATCATACCATTGCCCTGCGGCACGAAATGCGGCGAGGCCAGGCTCCAGAACATTGCCAGCAGGCTGGCGGAACGACGGCAGGGCTTCGGGAGGACGCGCAGGATTGTCTGCTCGAAGCTGAGCGCGCAGCTCGGTCATGCACAACAGATCCATCCGCTGTGCGCGTGACATGCCCGCCATGGCGGTGCGCGTGCGTCCATTGTTCAGGAGACCGTCGGACAAGAGCCGCCTGACCGGACGTGTCCCAACGCGCCCAGCCCCTGTGCCGCGATTGCCAGCAGCAGCGTTGCTCGTGCTGCGTGCAGGCGGGGCGGCGGGCTTTCGATTCGGGGTTGCGGACGACACGATCCGGCCGACCGTACCGAAGTCCTCCGGCTCCGCGTCAGGCGCAAGTTCCGGTCCCGGGTCAGGCCCGGGATCACCCTCGACTTCGGTCTCGGCCTGCTCCTCCTGGCCTTCATCGGCCTCAGGCACTTCTTCTGCCTCTGTCTCGCTTTCGGCATCCAAGGCGTCCGTGGCAGCTTCCTCGTCAGCCTCCTCAAGTTCGGGCTCCAGCTCCGTAACCGGATCCGCTTCCGGCGTGAGCTCTGCATCCGGCTCCCCGGCAGCGTCAGCTTCCTCGTCCAATGCTTCCTGAATTGCCTGTTCCTCTAGGGTCAGCTCTTCGGAAAGTTCATCGGCAGACTCTTCCGGCTCCTCGGCAGCATCACCATCCTGAGCTTCACCGGAACTGCTGTCTTCATCGCCGAACTCAACAACCGGCTGCAACACCTCAAGCGGAGCTGGTGCCGGTTCAGTTTCGCTTTCGGCAGACTCTTCCGGCTCTGGGGCAGGCTCAGGCGGAGGCGGCGGCTCTTCTGCAGCCGGTTCCTGTTCCTCAGGTTCGGGCTCCGGCTCATCGGGCGTTTCCGGCTCAGGTTCTTCAGTTTCCGGAACTTCCGGCTCGGGGATTTCGGGCTCAGGCGGCGGGACCAGCTCGACCTGGATCGTCGGTTGCTCGGGATCTGTGGCAACTTCAGGCAGTTTCACCCCGCCGATAAGGACAACCGCCAGCACGAAGTGCAGCAATAGGGAAAGCAGAAGACCCAGACCAAAAAGACTGAGACCGGCCCGCCGATCTGTCAGCACAGTTCTTTTCACGCCAGGCAAAGGCGTGGCGGTAGACGAAGAAGACTTCTCCTTCGCCTGCCCGTCGGCATTTGCCGACAAAAAACCCGGCGTTGCCGCCGGGTCTTGATGATCAGGATCGCGTGACAAAAGACCCGTCAGCTATCGAGGAACGAGCGTAGCTTGCGCGACCGGCTCGGGTGCTTGAGCTTGCGCAGTGCCTTGGCTTCAATCTGGCGAATACGTTCACGAGTAACCGAGAACTGCTGTCCGACTTCTTCAAGCGTGTGGTCCGTGTTCATGCCGATGCCGAAACGCATGCGAAGGACACGCTCCTCGCGCGGCGTGAGCGATGCCAGAACGCGGGTCGTCGTCTCACGCAGGTTCGACTGGATAGCCGCATCGATCGGCAGGACAGCATTCTTGTCCTCGATGAAGTCGCCGAGATGTGAATCCTCCTCGTCGCCAATCGGCGTTTCGAGAGAGATCGGCTCCTTGGCGATTTTCAGAACCTTGCGGACCTTCTCCAACGGCATCTGCAGCTTTTCAGCCAGCTCTTCCGGGGTCGGTTCGCGGCCGATCTCATGCAGCATCTGGCGAGACGTACGAACGATCTTGTTGATCGTTTCAATCATATGCACCGGAATACGGATCGTGCGGGCCTGGTCGGCAATCGAACGGGTGATCGCCTGACGGATCCACCAGGTCGCATAGGTCGAGAACTTGTAGCCGCGGCGGTATTCGAACTTGTCGACCGCCTTCATCAGGCCGATGTTGCCTTCCTGAATAAGGTCGAGGAACTGCAAGCCACGGTTGGTGTACTTCTTGGCGATGGAAATCACGAGACGCAGGTTGGCCTCGACCATTTCCTTCTTGGCGATGCGCGCTTCTCGCTCACCCTTCTGTACCATGGAAACGATGCGGCGGAATTCAATGATCTCCAGGCCGGTTTCCGTTGCCAGCGTCTGGATTTCCTGCCGCAGCTCACGAACCGTTTCCTTCTCCTTGGCGATGAAGTTTTTCCATCCCCGTGTGGAAAGATTGGCGACCTTGCGCAGCCAGTTCGGGTCAAGTTCCGCGCCCTGATACTGCTTCAGGAAGTCAGTCCGGTCGACGTTGTAGCTGTCGGCCAGACGCAGAAGACGGCCTTCATAGCCCATCAAGCGCTTGTTGATGTCGTAGAGCTGGGCAACCAGAGCATCGATACGATTCTGGTTCAGCGACAGGCTCTTCACATCAACGATGATCTCGTCCTTGAGCTTCTTGTAGCGACGCTCCTGGGACGGGGACAGGGTCTTGTTGGCAAGCTTGTTTTCAACCAGCTGGTCCTGCAGACGGCGTAGCTTCTTGTAGCTGTCGGCAACGCGGTCGAAGGTCTCCAGAACCGTAGGCTTCAGCTCGGCTTCCATAGCGGACAAGGAAACGTTGGACTCGAATTCGTCGTCGTCATCGTCCTCTTCGCTTTCGCCATCCGTCTGGTCTTCACCCTCTGCGCCGCTCTTGGATTCTTCCCCTGCCGGTTTGGCTTCGGAATCTTCCTCGTCGTCATTGTCGCCCGTCGGGCCATTCTTGGCGTCCGGACCCGCATAGGTCGCTTCAAGATCGATGATGTCGCGCAGCAGAACCTTGGCTTCGTTCAGCTCGTCACGCCAGATGATGATCGCCTGGAAGGTCAGCGGGCTTTCGCAAAGCCCTGCGATCATGGCCTCGCGGCCAGCCTCGATACGCTTGGCGATCGCGATTTCGCCCTCACGCGAAAGAAGCTCGACCGACCCCATTTCGCGAAGGTACATGCGAACCGGATCATCGGTTCGGTCAGCAGGTTCCTTGGTCGTGGTTGTCTTGGCCACGGCGCCGGAACTCACGGCAACCAGATCACCGCCACCCTCGGCCTCTTCCGAGGCATTCTCTTCAGCCTCTTCCGCCTCAATGACGTTGATGCCCATGTCAGACAACATGGACATGATGTCTTCGATCTGTTCGGAGGCTACCTTTTCCGAGGGCAGAACTTCATTCAACTCGTCATAAGTCACATAGCCGCGTTTTTTCGCGGCCTTGATCATCTTTTTGACGGCGGCATCCGACAGGTCGAGCAATGGACCGTCCGGGCCCTCTGCTGGGTTCTCTTGCGTGTCGTCTGCTTGTGTCGCCTTGGCTACCATATTTCGCTCCAGAATCGCGGTCCCGTGGGGCCGCGCCGCGCCTGAATTTCCTACACCCGGACCGCCCCCGGCGCGCAAGCATGTCAGCCGCGCAGCCGCAAGACGGGCAATCATCGATTCGGGTTGTAAGCTGTGTCCCTTAAGTCCCGATTAACCGTGAAAAATTTCACGCAGCGTCCGAAATTTGCTGCGCTCGCTTGCACGGCTCCCTCCTCGTAGAAATGCCAAGCATTCCCTGCGAGATTGATCGTATGGATATGCAGCGTCGAATGAGACTATTCGCCGGGGGCTCAACGGCCCGTCCGTGGCGTATTTGCGCTACAGAACCTCTATTTAGCTCGACGTTTGTGATTCGCAAGTGTGATTCGGCCTCGGTCAATGGAAAAGCATCAAAAACTTGCAGCTTTCGTTAAATTCACCGCCTAAAGAAGCTCTACTGACCGGCAGCAAGAGCCTCGGGCGTCGGAAGATCCGCTTTCTGCGCCACAGCGACTGAGGATGTAACCTTGATTTTTTTCGCCCTCTCAGCGAGGTCGGCCTCATCCCGGGCGCATTCTTCTCGCCGCCGGCCAAGATCGCGGGTCAACGCCTGAACCCTCATCCAGGTCTCTTCGTCAAGGTCGGCCTCGGCCGACTGCATTTCCGTCTCCAGCTCGGTCTCGAGAGCCCTCAGCTCGAGCACATCCAGAAAATGGATGAAGACCGCCTCGATGAAGTCCTCCGGCGGATCGGCCTTCAGCAAGGGGAAGCGCTGGATCAACGCCGAAAAACTGCCTGCCTTTTGCCGCGTCTCGCCGGGCATGGCTGTCTCCTCGATCACCTCTGACAAGAGCTGATGCAAAGGCTCATCGAACGAGCGCACGAGCTCGGATGCCGGAGTATCATCGAGGTTGTCAACCAGACGGCAGAGCGCATCGCGAAAACGCCCGTGAAGCTGCTCGGAAAACAGCGCACTGGAAATGCGCTCGAGATGCCGGTCGAGCAGCAGGGGGTAGCGGACGCAGAGCCCGCAGATGAGCCGCTCTGTCCCGTACATCGGGCTATCAGGCGCCGAAATTCGGGCCGGTCGACCAATTGGCAGGGCGTCACCCTGTTCCCGCCCCTTGCCGCCGTAACCGCCCTTTTGCTGACCACCGCGCCGGGCTTGCTGGAAAAACAGGTTCGAAAGCCTGAACTTCAGATCCAGCTGATAGCGCCGCCGAACACGTTCGTCCCGGATGGTTCCGATGAGGTCTTCAAAACGTTTCTCGAGAGCCGCTTTGCGCTCCGGCGTATCCAGCCGGGCAACCGAGATTTCCCGATCCCAAACGACTTCCGACAGCGCCTGCGCCGAGGAGATCTCACTCTCGAAACCCTCAAGCCCTTTCTGCTTGATCAGGTCATCAGGGTCCATGCCGTCCGGCAGGAAGCAAAACTGGAAGGAAAAGCCGCTCTTGAGCACCGGGAAGATCCGGTCGATCGCACGGTGGGCCGCAGACACACCAGCGGCATCGCCGTCGAAGCAAACGACCGGCTCATTCGCAAACTTCCAAAGCCGCATTACCTGGTCTTCGGTGAAAGCTGTTCCGAGCGTCGCCACGACGTGACGAACGCCCGCCTGCCACAAGGCAATCGCATCAAGATAGCCTTCAACGACCACGGCCTGACCAGACTTGAAGGCAGGCTCACGCGCTCGATGCGCGTTAAACAGCATGACTCCCTTGTGAAAGAGCGGCGTCTCCGGCGAGTTGAGATATTTCGGCTGACCTTCCGGGTTGAGAGTACGTCCACCAAAGGCGACGACCCGGCCGCGATCATCCTGAATCGGGATCATCAGCCGACCGCGGAACCGATCATAGCAAGGTCGGCCGTCTTCGGGCTTGATCACGAGGCCCGCTTCGATCATCGCACCTTCAGACACGCCTTTTTCGGCAAGATACTTCTTGAGGGCATCCCGGCTTTCAGGTGCAAATCCAAATCGGAAGTCAGCCAGCGTTTCTGCAGAGAGCCCGCGCTTTTGAGTGTAGGTGCGCGCTTGCACTCCGCGCGGACCGGCATATTCGCCCTGGAAGAACCGGGCGGCCATTTCGCAGACATCGGCCAAACTGGAGCGCTTTTGTTCCCGCCGCGCCGCTTGGGGATCGGGAGCCGGCAAAGGCACCCCTGCCTGTTCGGCCAAGCGTTCCACGGCTTCGGGAAAGCTCAGGCCCTCCGTTTCCGTGACGAAGCGGAAGTGATCGCCAGAGGCACCGCAGCCAAAGCACTTGTAGCGGTTGCGCCGGTCATCAACGTGAAAACTCGGGCTTTTCTCCTGATGAAACGGACAGCAGGCCCAATAGTCCCCTTTGCCCGGCTGGGTCTTGCGGCGATCCCACGTCACCTTGCGCCCGACCAGATCGGACAGGGTCAGGCGGGCTCTAATTTCATCGAGAAGGCGGTTGTCGAAACGCATCAAGTTGCCGGACGGCCCAATTCCGGGCCTTTGGGTTCAAGGAACACATCCCAGACGTCTCACGATGAGCGCCTGAGCATGAGCGCATCAAACTGCGCCAGTCAGTTACAATAACAGGGAACCAACGCTCATATCCACTGCCGTTCATTCGCGCCAGTTCTCAGCAGTCTCTTGCTATCTCAAACGTTGGATAAAGTCGTCAGCCCATCTCACCTGAAAAGATGGTCAAGCCGTCAGTCTTTGCTTTCACTTCGAAGAAGTCCCTTGACCAGACAGGACGCCTGAACAAAGTCCATCTTGCCCGGGTATCGGGCTTTCAGCTCGGACATGCAGCGGCCGATATCGCGCAAGCCCTGGGCATCGATATCCTTCACGGTCTCTTCGCACAAAGCCATCATTTCTTCTCCACCGATCTGCACCGGAAGAAATTCGCGAATGATCTGGGCTTCAGTGCGCTCTTGCTCGGCCAGCTCAAGCTGTCCGTCTTCTTCAAATTCGCGAGCGGAAACATCGCGCTGCCGAACCATCTTTTGCAAAATGTCGAGCACATCGGCTTCGGCGACGCCATCCCGGCCGTTCTCGCGAGCACTTGCATCCCGGTCTTTTATGGCCGCCTGCACAAGTCGCAAGGTCGCCAGGCGACGCTTGTCTCCCGACGCCTGCGCCTCCTTCAGGGCAGTTCCAATCAATTCGCGCATAGTTCAAACCCCGGCCCGGTACAATCGCCGGACAATAGTTCGCATTCATCGAGCCCGCAACCCACAGACAAGCAAGCCATTGAATAGTAAGGGTTTATTTTCAGGTCATCAATGTTGACGATTGCACCTGCTTCCCATAGAGTCCGGCGCTTAATGCAGACGGCATTCTGTCGGGATTGATCCCCGCGCGCTCTAGCCTTACCTGCAGCGCATGATGTCACCAACAACACCTGGAAACAAGACATGACGACTGCCGACGCATGGGCGATGAAACCTGCGACCGCCCTCCTTGTACTCGCCGATGGAAGTGTCATCGAGGGTGAAGGCCTTGGAGCCACCGGTGAAGCGGTCGGCGAAGTTTGCTTCAACACCGCAATTACCGGCTATCAGGAGATCCTGACGGATCCGTCCTACGCGGGCCAGATCATCACTTTCACATTTCCACACATCGGCAACGTCGGCGCCAATGACGAAGATGTCGAAACGGTGGACATGTCATCGCAGACGGGCATTCGCGGCTGCGTTCTGAGCGCCAGCGTCACCGACCCGTCGAACTATCGTTCGGCGCGGCACCTCGACCAATGGCTCAAGGACCGCGGTCTGATCGGCATTTCGGGTGTAGACACTCGTGCTCTAACTGCGCTTATCCGGGAAAAGGGCATGCCGCACGCGGTCATCGCCTATTCGCCGGACGGCACCTTCGACGTCGAGGCCCTGAAGAAAAAGGCAGCCGCATGGCCCGGGCTTGAAGGCATGGACCTTGCAAAGGACGTGACCGCCGCCAAGGCACACGATTGGTCCGAAACGCCCTGGAAGTGGGACGCAGGATATGGCGCCGCCGGACAGTCCGAGTTCAACGTTGTTGCACTCGATTTTGGCGTGAAGCGGAACATCCTCCGCCTGCTCACGGAGGCCGGCTGCAATGTCACCGTTCTTCCGGCGAACGCAACGGCCGAGGAAATCCTGTCTCACAAACCTGACGGACTGTTCTTGTCAAACGGCCCCGGAGACCCGGCAGCAACAGGCGAATATGCCACCACGGCAATCAAGACCGTCATCGATGCAGGCATTCCGACCTTTGGCATTTGCCTCGGCCACCAGATCCTGGCCCTGGCCCTTGGCGGCAAGACCGTCAAGATGCACCAGGGGCACCATGGTGCAAACCACCCGGTGCATGACCACACCACGGGCAAGGTCGAGATAACGTCCATGAACCATGGCTTTGCAGTAGACACCGAGAGCCTGCCCGACACCGTGGAAGAAACCCATGTGTCGCTGTTCGACGGCTCCAACTGCGGCCTGAAGCTGAAAGGAAAGCCCGTCTTTTCGGTGCAGTACCACCCGGAAGCATCGCCTGGCCCGCGGGACAGCAACTATCTCTTCAAGCGCTTCACCGACTACATGCGCGATGCCAAGGCCGCCTGAAACACGTCGCAGCCGAGCGCCTGAAAACGAAAAAGCCCGGCCTCAC
>NZ_JBDWYP010000015.1:0-64234 GCF_039982295.1 Roseibium sp. | reverse complement strand
AGCAGTGTTCGTATTTCCAACGGCGTCGCTGAATGTGCCAGCCGCTACCGACAAAGCAACCCGCCCATCCGCAACAGGTGTCAGCGTCGCAGTATAGCTGGTGCCGGATCCCGACAGCGTTGCAGTGGCATTTGTCAGGGTTAAGTCGGCGAGGTTGAAATCTGTGCTTGCCTCCGACAGGGTAATCGCCGCCGTATACTCTCCGGCAACCGGACCGGAGAGGGGGGCGATGGTGACCGTCGGCGGTGTCGCATCGCCCGTGCCAGAGACTGTATTGGAAACCTGATTACCGTTCCCAGCGAGATCTGTCGCAGAATTAGCGGGCAGGTTGATCGCAATTGGCCCGTCGGCAACCGGCACAACATCAAATGTGAAGACCGTATTGTCAGAAGTGTTCAGATTCGATGCCGTCAGGTTGGTCAGAGCCAGATCTGATAGTGACACGCCTTGTATTTCTTCGGAAAAGGTAAGGGTCACGCTGTCCCCGGCAAGGCCGATAAGCGGCGCGAGGCCTGATAACACTGCCGTGGGCGGTGTGGTATCCGCAACGCTGGTATAGTTTATAGTCCCGAAAACAACCTGAAAATCTGCTGTTCCGCCTGACACATTGGATATGTTGGCGGCTGTTGAAAACGTCACTGTAACATTTCGGTTGCCGACCCAGCGGGTCATTGTGCAGGCATGGTTCGTATTGATCGCAAAGAGGTAACGACCACTCCCGCCTACAACGCCCCCACAGATTGGGCCGACTCTTGTTCCTTCAATTTCTCCAACAATCGAGATGTTCAATCCATCGGTGGAAGTGGCTTGAAGAACCGTGACAAGGTCACCTGCGGCTGGGCTTGCTGCGCAGGTTCCGGCGGATGTAAGGTATTGATCTGTTGAGTAGCTACCGGGCCAAGCCAAACCCGGAATGGTCCCGGTGTATCCTGCGCAGGATTCGGTGACGGTTTGCGCAAGCGCACGCTCTTGAGACAGGCTGAGCGCCGTTAGTAAGAGCCCAATTGTAAAGAAAGCCCGCAGCGGAAATCCAGTTTTGCAGGTGCTGATCCTGGCAGTCTTTCTAAGAATGGCTGCGAAACGTTCCCGCGGGGCTATCGGTCCCGATATGCCGCCCTGCGTGCTGCCGGATAAATTAATCGATCCGACGCTGGTTTTGGCGATGACGCCGTTCATTGACTTGGGGCCGGACAGAACCGGACTGCCATCGCCGGGTTCTGTCATGCCAGCGCCGCTTGGGGTATCGGCCAGTTCCAGACCTATAGTGGCGTTCCCCTTCGCAACATTAGCCTCATTGCCCCCTGCCTCGAACGTGAGGGTGTCGCCGGTCAGCATGTAACCATCCGTTTTGAAGGCCTAGCCATCAACACGCTGCGCGCCGCAACGGTTCCAGCCATGCCGTCGAAAATAGAACCGGCTCCCGGTGTCCAGGCCTGGCTGCCGGTGTCGCCTTCATTTGCCCAGGTCAGTGTTGATCCGTTCCACGCTCCAGAGCTCCATGTCCCGGAGCCGCCGACGACAGTCGTGTCTCCTGTCGTCATGTTTCGCGTCAGCGACTGCGCCCCGACCGGCGCCGCACTTGCGGGAATCGGGACGAAGCTTCCTGCAAGTTCGGACGTCATGAGCAGTTGGTCGCGGCGTTTTGTTGTCGTGGCCACTGATGTCGGGTGGTGAAGGTCTGACGTTACAGAAGAGGTTGAAACAAGAGTTGATGTCTGCATTGCGTTCTGGAGCTCATATCGGTCAGGCAGCTATCCAGGCTCAAGCGCGGATAGACCTGTTGAGCCTGGATCAATATGCCAGGTAGTTGAGCGGACCATAGAAACAGGGGGGACGGGTCAGCTATCCGATTTCCGCAAAGGCAATAGAAACATTGAGAAATTTTGCAGGGATTTCGGTATGATCAGGAGTTGAGTGTCTCAGAGGGTGTTTCGCCGAAAATACGCTTGTAGTCTCCGGAAAAGCGGCCAAGGTGCAAAAAGCCGAAACGCATGGCAACCCGGGTGATCGTGGTAACTTGCGGATCTGATTCCGCAAGCATGCGGCGAACATGGTTCAGCCGGCACATACGGAGGTAGGCAACCGGAGTGAGGCCGACATATTCGCGAACAGCGTACTGAAGCGTGCGTTCAGAGATGCCTAGCTCGGTGCAGATCTCCACGACCGTTGGCAGCTCGTCCGCCTCTAAGCGTTCTTCCACCAACTCTTTTGTAGATCTGCCGATCTGCAAGGCTCGCTGGCGGTCGTTGAGCGATGGTGAGACTGCATCCTCCGAGACTGCTGCGATATGAAGGACGCTGTGAAACACATGCTTTCGAAGGGTATCTTCGTCGAGCACATCTCCATTGCCGATTGTTCTCTGTGCTGCCTGGAGGCTGAGATCGACAATCTCATGGAAGTCGGCTCTCCGGTTGGTGGCCAGTGGCAATACGTTGGCCGGCGGTTCTGACCAAAGGGCTGGATTGAGCGTGCGCGCTCCCTGAAGAAATGCTTTCTGACTGAAACCGATATAGGCGGTCTCGCTTCCGGCGGGGACATGCACGTCGAACTCGGCGTTGGCAGGCAGAAAGAAGACCGAATTCTCATGCGCGCCGCAATGCTCGGAGAAGCGGGTTGTTGGACCCTCGGTGCTGATGGACACGGTGCAGAAATCCGATGGCGTGCGGCCGATTTTCTGGACAGAGACATGCTGACACTCGCGAACGATCTGCTGAGTACCGAGGTCCAGGCAGTCGAAGTGTGCCACCGGAGTCCCATGGCTGAGCTGGTAGCACTCCATTTCCACCCACGGCTGCAAGGCGGCCTGGGTAGAGGCATCCTCGATAGGTTCCGAGTGGAAAAGACTGCCGTGACCGGGTTGCCCAGCAACGGCTCTCGACGTTTCACGGTTTTGGTCCGCCATCAGGGAGACCGGCCGGTTGTAATTTCGTTCAAATTCATCACGCTCCGATGCTTGTGAAGATTCGCGGCGAGTATAGCGAAGCCAGCAAAGTGTAAAAGAAGTCAGTTGTATTCAGGCTGAAGTTCGACCCAAGTGGATCCTAGTTGTGCGTTCTGAGGAGGTTGTTCATCCTTGAAACCTTTCGGTGAGTGTTTGGTCGCAAACACCTTCAGGCTTTCAATCCGGATGAACAACCTCCTCAGAACCCACACCTAGGCGCCCTCGGCTCCGAACCTGCCAGCCATGGCCTGGCCGATACCTGTTGCGTCTCCGGTGATAACGACGCCTTATCCTTGAGATCCCTCACGACGGTTACCTTGGTGAGCAGGCTTTTGACCGAATCTCAGAGCGACCATTTAAACCCGACGGCCTGTTCTGACACATCCCAAAGCCGCGTCATCACCGCCTTGTCATAGGCGTGCCGGTTCAAAGTGCCCTTGCCGACCGGCCCGATCGCTTCCATTCGGCCGGTGGGGCCATAAAGTGCACGCTGCTCGGACAGGGCTTCTTCGGTTGCGCACATGACCTCAGGGTAAGAGCCCTGTTCGGCGGTTTGGACCATGGGTGTTTTGGTCATCAGCCACCAGATCGCGCGCATCATGCGGCTGCCGCTTGTCGAAATCAGCGAAGTGGCCGAGGACCCGGGATGACAGACGAACACCTCGACTTCGGAGCGTCCTGCGGCGGCCATTCGGTCCTGCAGCTCATAGGCGAACATCATTTGCGCCAGTTTGGACTGCGAATAGGCGGCGTTGGCTCCGTAGCCCTCGTCCCAGTTCATGTCGTCGAACCTGATGGTTTTCAAACCCATGTTGTAGCCAAGGCTGGCCACCACGACGATCCGTCCCTTGCTTTCCGCGATCCGCTCAAACAGCAGGCCATTCAGCAGGAAATGCCCATAGTGGTTGGTGCCGAGCTGGCTTTCAAAACCGTCCACCGTCAGTTTGCGGGTGGGTACCTGTGCGATGGCGGCATTGCATATCAACGCATCGATTTTCGGGACGACCTTCAGCACTTCTGCAGCCGCCTCGCGCACGCTGGTGAGTGATGCCAGGTCCATGCGGATAAAGGAAACGTCGGCGTCAGCGCCGAACTCCTTCTTCAGGTCTGCGATGGCAGCGGTGGACTTCTTGGCACTTCGGTTCAGCATCATCACCGTCGCACCCTTGTTCAAAAGCGTGCGCGCCGCTTGAAACCCTGCGCCTGCGTTGGCGCCGGTGATCAGGTATGTCTTGCCCTTGAGGTTGCCGAGGCGCTCCGGCGTCCAGCCATTTGATCCAAAAGTCGTGTCTGCCATTTTCTTTCTCCTGTCAGCGTGTCTGTCGATTTTCGTCAGCGCGCTCTCGAAAATGTAGATAACCATAACAAGGCACTAGAAACAGGCGAATTGGTCTCGAATACTTGCCTGATTGTCTCAAGCCTATTGTAAGATGCCGCTTGCGATGTCAGCTTCCCTCCATGAGCAAGGACCAGATCAAACAACTTATCGAACGCCACCTCCCCGAGGCAGGCTTGATCGAAACCGCCTTGAAGGGCGTTCGGTTTTTCCATGTGACAGAGGCGATACCATGCGCGCCCGTTGTCTATGAACCTACCCTCGTGGCTATCGTCAGCGGAGTGAAGGAAGCCATTCTTGATGGCAATCACCACGCCTATGACAGCAGCCGGTACCTTTTGTGCCCCATGACGATGCCGGTCGAAGCGGGGACCCCGCATGTGACGAAACAGAACCCGCTAATCGGGGTGATGATCTCACTGGATGCGCGGGTGATGCGGGAATTGGCCCTTGAAATGGACGCGGCACCGGGCGTCAAACGTACTCCTGGAGGGGGTGTGTCCCAAGGGCTGACGCTAGCGCGGTGGGACGCCGACTTCACCCAGGCGCTGCTGCGACTGGTTGAGTTGGCTGATGATGCAATGGATGCTGCGGTGCTTGGCCCCGGCCGGCTGCGCGAGCTCTATTATGCCGCGTTAAAAGGTGATGCGGGGGCGGCAGCAAGGCGGGCCTTTGGTGTTGGCAACGAGATTGCACGCACGATCGACTATCTGTCGTCCCACCTGAAGGAACCGGTCACCATCGACGATATGGCCGCTCAGGTCGGCATGAGCCGTGCGGTCTTCCACCGCCGGTTCAAGGAAGCCACCACCATGTCACCGATCCAGTTCGTTAAATCCATGCGCTTGAACAATGCCGCCATGCGGATTGCCGGCGGCATGACGGTGAACGAAGCGGCGATGGATGTCGGCTATGTCAGTTCCTCACAGTTCAGCCGCGAATTCAAACGCATGTACGGGCAGTCCCCCAGACACTGGGGACAATCCCAGCATTTCCCGGCCGGTACGGTCTGACTGTCTGCGGCCTGGAGCAACCCTTTGCTCCTGCGACACCTGATCGCTCCGCTCTTGTCCGGACCGGGCTTTGGGTTGAGAGATGCCAGTTCATAGGCAAGCTTTTTTGAAGGACGTAGGCCCTTCATTTCGAACTGACCGATGGCATGTCCACGGGCGGCGAGGAAGTCGCGGAAGGTCTGGATGTTGCCCAGGTGCTTTCTGATCGTCTGGGCACCCAGACCAACCTTGGCGGTACTGTGGTTGTCAGCCTCTTCAAGCATTTGTTGGCCCAACACACGGAGTTCCGGAACCAACAATGCCGATGCCGTGAACTCTGCCCGTAGCAGGGCGGAACAAGGCTGAAGTAGTCACACAAGGCAGCGAGATTCGCCTGGCGGATCTGACCGGAGTGTTCGACGACATTTTCGCTGAGAATGCCGATGAAAATGCGGACAACGAACCTGACGTCGTTCGCCGTCTCTGGTTTCCATTCCTTGCGCTTGTTCCGTTGGAGGATCTCGAATTGTTCAAGAAAGTCGGACACCGGCAAAAACACTGGACTTCCATCCGCGACAGTCTCGTCCTCCAGAACAGGAACCGGCTCAGTGAATGTTGCCAGCGGCTCGGGCATGGCAGCAGCTTCGGTGGCGGGGACGGTGGTGTGATGTCGCGGTACAATCGTCTCCGCGACCGCTAAGGCTCCACATTCTTCAGGCGCAATCAACGGCAAGGTCTTGCCGTCCACTTCATGCTCGTCTGTTTCCTGATCAGCCGGATCAAGTTGCGGATAGATCGAGCGTGTGTTGAGAAGTACGTCCGCCTTGGCCCGGAAAACTTCAGAGCGTGCCCGCTCCAGATTAAGGCAGGTCACATCAAGGCCGACTTCATTCATCTCTTTCTTCAGAGGCCCTTCGAACATGAGCGTCCTGGCGAACTGTCGTTCCTGTCGGAAGGTCTCCGCAATGACAGGAATGAAACCGTCCGGAACGTTGTTCTGTTTTAGGTACTGGCGCCCGGGACAATCGCCATCGAACGATAGGTCCAATGCCGTGCCGAATTCTTCAAGTAAACGGTAGGCCCAGCCGGTCATCAGATCGGCTTCCAAATGTCCTGGTTCTGCATGCTTCCGGTCGCTTTGGCGGTTGTGACGAGATCGTCCATCATATCGTTCATGCGATCGATTTCCGCCTTGAACAACGCCTTCAGTCCGTCCTGTCGTGTTGCCCTCAAGTCCCGTCGTAACCTCATTTCCGCGAGCATCGTGTTCAGGCGGCGCGCCATGAACCGTGCCCGGTGGTGATCCGATTGTCTCAGGCTGAATGACAGCTTTCGGTTAAGGTCAGATTGAGAAAGTGAGACTGGGAGGCGAGGGCGCCAGTACCAGATGTTTCCGCGGCGCAGGAGATTCTGAACGTCGCGACGACGAGCCATTGCCCATATTTCTTTTGCCGGAAGGCGCCGATGGGCACCAGTTCTGTAACGCGCAAGAACGGATGGCACTAAAGGCATTTCCGGGAATAAACGGGAAAATCCGATAATTGGCGGTTTCAGGCGTTTTGTTTGGGAACTGATAGAAGCCAGCGGAAGTCAGTGCGCAACTTCATTTGGCGCAAGGTGGGAGGGGTCGAAGGCACTCTCAAAACCGCGATCTAAAAATGCCGAATGAAATCAGTGTTTGCGCAAGTCCCAGGTGGGAACTTGAAGAACCCTTGCTGCGGCCTGTTCCCGCCACGGGTTTTTGCCGATTTTCTGCGGTTTGCCGAAGAAAAGCAGACGGCTTCGTGGCAGCTAAGGTGGGAACCGGAGGGTCCAGACGTTCCGTAAGCCACGTATCCTAAATCGGGCTCGGTCTACATGCCTCAAAATGAGGAAAGAAAGCGTCTATAAATCTAGGGGCAATTCAGTGCGTTCGGGGGCGGGGCGAAATTTCTAACAAGATTTGATTGAAAAAATTGCAGAAGCCAATTTAATTGCAATTATTGATTGTTTGTTTTTGCTTTGTAAACAAGGAAGATTTGTCATGCCCTTTTCACCTGTATCTGTGGATTTGAGAGGCGAGCGAATTTCATCCAAGTTTGGTGAGATGCGTGATGGCTGCCCCCATAAAGGCATCGATATCACAAGCTCAAAGCAGAAAAAGATTTTTACCGCAGGTGTATTCGGTACGGTCGGGCGTCCAACTGGGACCGGTGATTGGGGAACAATAACGGTGCATCCATTGCATGCACCGAGCGATCGAATTCAGTATTTACACTGTAGCTCTATCGCGGTTTCGCCAGGGCAAAGAGTGGTCCCGTGGAGCGTTCTCGGAACAACGGGGGACACTGCCCCACCCAACACTGGGATTACAGGAATACATCTGCATCTACATGTAGAAACAAGCGGCACCGGACCTAGCTGTTGGAAGGACCGCTTTTTTGTTGATCCGGAAAAATATCCAACGCCAGATGCCTTTCGAGGTCAGTGGCGTAATCAGTACGCCCAACAGCAGGGCCCATTATATGTCGAATATGATAATACCCTTGTAATTCAAAACTCGTTGACAAAAGGAAGGGCAGGCTTCGCCCGCGCAACTGTAAAGGCCTCCGCACAAGGGTGCACATGGGTTTTTCATTTTGGCTGGGACCTAAATGTTGTGGCTCATGAGCTCAATGGAACACTTGGTGTGACGTCACGCAACGGGACGCAAAATCGTCCGGTTGCATGTGGCATCACTGGCGGGTGGCAGGCCGTGGATGGCGAAGGGCATCTAAAGCTAGAAAGCGCTTCAACGATGTCCATCGTAGGAAACGGTCCGATCAACGGGGTTTATAATCGAGTGTCCAGTTTCGCCCCCACTTCTCCAGTACTCGAACCATTAATCTCTCCTGAGGACGGGCTGCCTTTCTTGGCTACAACAAAGTCAGAAATTGGCGGCGACTTTGACTTTTTTGAGCAACTGTCTTCGCAAGACATTTTTGAAGCACAGTTTGAGAAGCGGTATCTGATGAGCGCATCTAACACCGATCGTGACTTGTATTTTGGTGCGCTGTCTCGCTAACAATTGATAGCCCTGCTGAATGCGAGAAAGCTTTCCGAACTTAAATTCTTGAGAGTCCTCTTGTGGAGGCTGTTTGCCCCTTCATCACCAGTAAACGTTGGATTGAATAGGCTCTAGATTTGTAAACACCTTCCTTCCTAAATCTCGCAGCCGCACGCATCTGGTTACGCGACTTTGTCAACAGAACCTAGGAGTGTCGAGAGGCACTCACACCAGTTTGACCGTTTCGCAAGCTCATCAAAGAAGCGATCAACATCGGCCGCAAATCGCCGGCGTTGTAACACTGTCGGCTCGCCCTTATCGAACCAGGTCAAGATCAGTGATTTGGCATGCGCTCGTGCGGTGCTCATTCAATTCCCTACGATTCGTCATGGCTTGACGTTTGCCAGAATAGCTCGCATTCGTGTTGAGTGACTTGCCTTCTCTTCCTCATCAATGTCGGTCATGACGTAAAGTTGAGATGCGTCGAAAAGTCAAAAGCTTGGTCCGCGTGTTCTCGATCGTGAGCTTCTGCATCTCCCCATTTGAACCCGCCAGTTCCCTGCAGGCCCCTTTTCGGTCATCCGTTCCGACCGCAGCAAAAGCCTGATTTCTGCCCTAACTGTGAATTTAGTGGGTCTGCATTGAACGTCAGCCATCGCAACACGGTCTCAGTTCGTCGAACGACCGACGTGACGGTGCGAAGCAGCAAAGAGTTGCGTAAAATGTGGGGAGCTCGCAACGAGGGGAGGCAAATTGGCTTTCAAAATAGATGCCAAGTGAACTTGCGCGTTTTGCCAAACGAAGTTGCGCGCCACAAGTTCCGGGGACCAGTTTTGGGCATCACTTGGTCGAATCGACGAAAAACAACGATCGTAAGATCCATCTTTCTCTATAATATCAATAACTTATGAAATGGTTGGCTGGGGAACCTGGATTCGAACCAGGACTAACAGAGTCAGAGTCTGCGGGTCTACCGTTAACCTATTCCCCAATGCCGGGCCGATCGATTGGCCAGAAGCGGATGCTGCCGACGGCAGGTCTCATCCGGTCTTGGAACGCAGTGACGTTCCTCCGACGGTGGCGAGGGTATACATCCATTACGGGCCGGGATGCAACAGCGTGTTTGAACTTTTTTGAAGGTGGTTTGAACGGCTGTTTTTCAGCGCGGAAAATTAGCCCCGTCAGAAATGCGATCTGCCGCTAGGCGGCCAAAGAACAACCTGTTACTGTTAGCCTAACGATACAAATCAGCGCGTTGACGGCATGCTTTGCCAGCGTCGACTGCGCCTCGAAAGGCTAAAACGTGACAGATTCAGGTCAGGAACCGCCCGAAACCGGGCAAGGTTCCCCTGAAACGTCCGCAGTTTCTTCAGTCCGTGGAAAACGGGCTGCGTCCAGACGTCGCCGGAAGCGCGGCGGCGGTGCATCCAGGGCCCCGCAGGGGCAACCGGCGCCACAGGTCTCTTCCCAGATTGAGGGGGCCGCCGGTAACAACGGGGCAGGGCGCGCAGAAGGCGGACCAACAGGTGGACACTCAAAGGGCCAGGGGCAAGAGCAAGACCGGGGTGCCGGTCGGCCTGCGACCGGCCCAGCGGCGCGCAAGCGAAGGCGCAAACGCGGGGCGCAAGCGAACCGGTCGCGGAATGATGCGCGGCTAGCGGCCTCCCAGGCAGACGCTCAGAATCGGGGCGCTTCCTCCGCCGCCGTCGATGGCGCGTCGCCAAGTGGTGGGCGGATGCCGTCATCAGCTTCGGGGCCCCAGATTTCTGAGCCTCAAAAGGCGCTCGGAGATACAGGCTCGAGCGCTCAACCGAAACGTCGAAAGCGCCGCCGCGGCGGCAAGCGGTCCGTCTTCACCCGTGCTGAGGTGGGCCTACGCGAAAACGGTTCTGCGGCCGCGGCTTCAGGAAGGTCCCAGCCCGCCGAAAAGGCCACCGAGACAGTCAACGCTGCTGCCGTGCCAGGTCTCGGGCCACAGCCCCATATCGAGCAGAGGCCTGAGTCCTCTAGAGGGACTGCACCCACCGAGGCGCAAGGTCATAGAGCTGGACGCGGCGCACGATACAACCGCAGAGCCTCCGATCAGGGCGAACAAACGCTCTATGCCGCGCTTGACCTTGGCACCAATAATTGCCGTCTGTTGATCGCCCGCCCGGAAGAACGTGGATTTCGGGTGGTCGATGCTTATTCTCGGATCGTCCGGCTTGGAGAAGGGGTGGGCGCCAACAAGCGTCTTGGCGATGCAGCGATGGAGCGCGCGATCGATGCCTTGGCAAATTGCCATCGCAAGCTTGCGGAGCGCGGCGTGCTGCGCTCGCGGCTGATTGCGACCGAGGCGTGCCGGGCGGCGGAAAATGGAGATGAATTTATCTCCCAGGTGCAAAAGGAAACGGGTCTGGCACTTGAGGTGGTCAATCGGGAAACCGAAGCGCGCCTTGCAGTCGCGGGCTGTGTTTCGCTGGTCGACCAACAGGCAGATGGTGTCATCTTGTTTGATATTGGTGGCGGCTCGTCGGAAATCGTCTGGCTGGACCTGCGCAACCGGTGCGGCGCTCGCGGTTTTGCCCTGACCCGTTTCATTCGGTCGTGGACGTCACTGCCGGTCGGTGTCGTGAACCTTGCAGAGCGTCATGGCGGTGTCGATGTCACCTATGAGGTGTTTGAGGCCATGGTCGCGGATGCGGCGGGCCATCTTGAGGATTTCAACCTGGGCGACGATCTTTCCCATGCAATTGCAACTGGAAAGGTGCATATGCTCGGCACGTCCGGAACCGTCACGACGCTGGCTGGCGTGCACCTGGGCCTGAAACGCTATGACCGGCGCCGGGTCGACGGCGCCTGGCTCGAGAACGACCAGGTCGGTGCAATGATTGATCGACTGAGGGAAATGCCTTACGAGGAGCGGGTTGAAAACCCTTGCATCGGCGCGGACCGCGCGGATCTTGTGCTCGCTGGTTGTGCGATCCTTGAGGCAATTCGGCGGCGCTGGAGTTGTTCGAGGCTGAGAGTTGCGGACCGTGGACTTCGCGAAGGTATTCTTACAGAGTTGATGGCTGCAGATGGCGTGTGGTCAAGAAAAACACATGGCCGTCGGAACGGGCGCCAAAGAGGCAGACAATGACACGCAGGAGCAAGGGTACCGGAGATCGCGGGCTGAAAGTGCGGGTGAAAACCGCCGCGGGCCGGAGGGAGTCCTCGACGCGCTGGCTCCACCGTCAGCTGAACGATCCGTATGTGCGCCGGGCCAAGGCTGATGGCTACCGTTCCCGGGCGGCCTACAAGCTGCTTGAGATTGACGAGAAACACAACATTCTGAAGCCAGGCTATCGCGTGGTCGACTTGGGCGCTGCACCAGGGGGATGGTGCCAGGTGGCTGCTGCGAAGGTTCAATCTTCGATTGACGCGCCCAAGGTTGTCGGCATCGACTACCTTGAAATGGACCACGTGCGCGGCGCGATATTTCTTCAAAAGGACTTTCTGGACGACGATGCGCCGGATGCGCTTATGGAGGCGCTGGGTGGACACCGGCCAGATGTCGTGTTGTCTGATATGGCCGCGCCGACCACGGGTCACCGGCAGACGGATCACTTGCGCACGACCCATCTGTTTGAGGTGGCCATTGATTTTGCACAGCGCAATCTGGTGCCGGGCGGTACGTTTCTCGCCAAGGTTTTCCGCGGGGGCACGGAAAGCGCGCTGCTCAATGATCTGAAGCGCGATTTCAAGACAGTTGCTCATGTTAAACCGCCAGCGAGCCGCAAGGAAAGCCCGGAGCTTTACGTGATCGCCAAGGGCTTCCGTGGGTCGGAGGACGACAGAACGTGACCGGTTTCTGGCGAGACTGAGCACTCAAACGGCTGCAATTTTGGTTTTTCAAGCAGACAGGCTTTCCATCCTGTCACCTGCATGTTATTGACCCGCGCCAACTTCTCCGGCATTGCCGAAGCGACTCGACGGATGCAAGACAGCCAATGTCTCGCGTCCTTCCCATGCATTTTTTCAAGGGGAATTGGCCATGGCTTCATTCTTTGTTCCATCGACCGGCGCCGAAGCGCTGACATTCGATGACGTCCTGCTGATCCCCGGTCACTCCGAGGTTATGCCGGCACAGACGGAACTTAGGTCCCGTGTGACCCGCGATCTGGAGCTTAATCTGCCGATCATCTCGTCCGCGATGGACACAGTGACTGAAGGCCGCCTGGCGATTGCCATGGCGCAGGCCGGTGGCATCGGTGTTATTCACCGGAACCTGTCGCTTGATCGCCAGGCCGAAGAGGTCCGAATGGTCAAGAAGTTCGAATCCGGCATGGTGGTCAATCCGCTTGTCATAGGACCGGATGCGACACTGAAAGACGCGCTGGACCTCATGGAGCGTTTCGGAATTTCAGGCGTTCCGGTTGTTGAAAATGGCGGTGTCGGCGGCCAGGTTACCGGCCGCCTTGTCGGGATTCTGACCAACCGCGATGTCCGCTTTGCGTCAAACCCGGGCCAACTTGTTTCCGAGCTGATGACCCGCGACGGCCTTATCACGGTCAGTGATGGCGTCAGCCAGGAAGAGGCAAAGCGGCTCCTGCATCAGCACCGGATCGAGAAACTTCTGGTGACTGACAAGGAACACAACTGTATCGGCCTGATTACCGTCAAGGATATGGAAAAGGCCAAGCTCAATCCGAACGCATCCAAGGACGCCCAGGGCCGCTTGCTTGTAGCCGCAGCGACAAGCGTCGGTGAAGAGGGCATGGACCGCGCAGAGCGCTTGATTGATGCCGGTGTCGACATGGTCGTCGTTGATACGGCACACGGTCATTCCGCGCGCGTCCTTGATATGGTTTCCAAGGTGAAGGCGCTCTCGAATTCTGTGCAGGTTCTGGCCGGCAATGTTGCAACCGCGGAAGCGACGAAGGCGCTGATTGATTCAGGCGCCGATGGCGTGAAGGTGGGTATCGGCCCGGGCTCGATTTGCACCACCCGAATTGTCGCCGGTGTTGGTGTGCCGCAGCTTACTGCGATCATGGAAGCCGTGAACGAAGCCGACAAGCACAATGTTCCGGTGATGGCCGACGGCGGGATCAAATTTTCCGGCGACCTGGCCAAGGCCATTGCAGCGGGCGCGTCCTCCGTCATGGTCGGATCATTGCTGGCTGGCACCGAGGAAAGTCCGGGCGAGGTCTATTTGCATCAGGGGCGCTCTTACAAGTCCTATCGGGGTATGGGATCTGTTGGCGCAATGGCGCGGGGATCTGCAGACCGTTATTTCCAGGCGGAGGTTCGCGACAGCCTGAAGCTTGTACCGGAAGGCATCGAGGGTCAGGTTCCCTACAAGGGATCGCTGTCGAGCGTCCTGCACCAGCTTGCCGGCGGTCTGAGAGCTGCAATGGGGTATGTTGGCGGCAAGACGATTGCCGACTATCAGGAAAAAGCCCGGTTCGTGCGGATTTCAGGCGCTGGCCTGCGTGAGAGTCATGCACATGACGTGACCATCACGCGCGAAAGCCCGAACTACCCGTCAAGCCTTTAGAGAAATTGGCCCGGCCTGCGAGCAATGCAGGCCGGCGCTTTGGAGTTCAGTCCATGAAAGATGGCGGCCGTCTGTCTGCTGCAATTGAAGTGCTTTCCGAGGTGTTCGAGCGCCATCGGCCAGTGCAGCTTGCTCTTCGTGATTGGGGCGCTTCCCATCGCTTTGCCGGATCCGGCGACCGTACGGTCATCGGGAACCTGGTCTTTGATGCACTTCGTCACAAGGCGAGCATCGGTGCCCGTGTCGGCAGCCGCGATCCGCGTCTGCTGGTTCTGGCAACCTATGTGCTGACTTGGGAAAATGGTCTTGACCGTCTGCAGACGGTCCTTTCCGAAGATCACCATGCTCCTGATGCCTTGAGCGAAGCGGAAGAAACTTCGCTCAAATCGGACGTGTCTGATGATACGCTCCCACATGACGCAGCTGATGTGCCCGATTGGCTCTGGCCTTCGTTTGAAAAGCAGTTTGGCGACAAGGCCGTGGCCGAGGGCAGGGCGCTTGCGCAACGCGCTCCGATCGATTTGCGGGTCAATACCCTGAAGTCCGATCGGGAAAAATTGCAAAAGCGCCTGGCGCATGCTGGCGCCGAGGCGACCTCGATCACGCCGACGGCTCTTCGAATTGCTCCGAAGCCAGGGGCAGGCCGAATGCCGCACGTCCAGGCCGAGGAAGGCTATCGCAAAGGCTGGTTCGAATTGCAGGATGAGGCCAGCCAGATCGCGGCAGCCCTTGCAGGAGCTAAACCAGGCGAACAGGTTCTCGATCTGTGCGCCGGCGGCGGCGGCAAGACGCTCGCGCTGGCAGCTGCCATGGAGAACAAGGGGCAGATCTATGCCTATGACGCCGACCGCCTTCGTCTGGCGCCGATCCATGAGCGCCTGCAACGATCTGGGGTTCGCAATGTCCAGGTCAAGGATCCGGCAAGCTCGGATCTGGAGGCCCTGAAAGGGCAGATGGATCTCGTGTTTATCGATGCTCCGTGTACGGGAACAGGCGTCTGGAGACGTCGTCCGGATTCCAAGTGGAAGCTGACGGAAAAGGCCCTTGAAGATCGCCTGATCGAGCAGCGCAAGGTTCTCGAAAACGCGTGCATGTTCGTCAAGCCGGGCGGCCGGATCGCCTACGCAACCTGCTCGCTTCTGCCGGAAGAAAACGCAGATCAGGTCACGCGCTTTCTCGCCGAAAATGAAGATTTCAAGCTGGTTCCAGTGATCGACGACTGGACGAAGATGTTCGGTCCGGATCACCTGCCTGCCTATATTTCCGACCGGGGCGAGTTAACGCTTACGCCCGCGTCGACGGATACTGACGGGTTCTTCTTCGCGCTTTTGAAACGTGAAGCATAAGTCCCTTGCACGGTCCCGGCGCTAGCTGTTGTCGGGACCTTCGGGAGAAGCAGGTGGATTTTCGATCTGTTCTGCCGCGTTGACCCGCGCGTCTTGACCCGGCGCAGAACTCGCAGCCAAACGTATATCCGCGGCCAAACGAGCAATGCGCGTTTTTAAAAGGTCATCCAGCTGGGTGTTCTGCGCGATCGCCGTCAGGACGGCCCTGGCGTCTTTGGGGTGACCGAGCGCCTTCAAGGCAGCACCCAGAGCATTTCCTGCATCTTTTCTGTCAGGCGCCTTTTCGAAAGCGCGATGCGCATGAACAAGGGCCGCTTCGCCGTCACCCAGCTTCCGGCACACAACGCTGAGGGACGTCAAGATGGTGGTCTTGTCGTCTGTCGCACGTGTCAGAGCGGCCCAATAGGCGCTCTTGGCAAAGTCCAGATTACCCGCGGCAAAATGTGCATCGGCGACCAACTTGTGAAGGTCAGCAGAGTCAGGCGACAGTTTCAGAGCTTTGTCCGCATAGGTCAGCGCTTCATCAAATCGCTTGCGCCGGATCAGCAGTTCAGACAGGCCGGTAAGTGCAGGAACGTAGGATGGATCGAGCCCTAGCGCCTTGTGATAGGCCGCCGCGGCACGAGAGGCTTGCGGGTCTTTCGCGGTAATCTGGGCATAGAGCGTCAACGTTGGCGCATTTTCGGGAAGAAGCGCCATCAAACGTTCTGCGGGGGCGAGGGCGCTTTGCGTTTTGTCCTGCCGCAAACGAACCGTCGCCAGCCCGTAGAGCGCGTTGTGGTTGTCAGGCGAAGCTGCCAGAACCTCTTCGAAATTGCTTTCTGCATTTCCCAGGTCGTCCAGCAGGAGCTGGCAGTTGCCAAGATTTGCGCGCGCCTGCAGGTGGTCTGGTTCGACAAAGACAATCCGGCGAAGCTGGGAGGCCGCTTCTTCAAGGTAGCCGGCCCTCAGCAACGCCGTCGCGGTCCGATAGGCAATTTCAATGTCATCCGGATCGGCTTCAAGTGCGTTGAGATAAGCAGAAAGAGCCGCTTCCTGATTTCCCTGCCTCTCATGTTTCAATGCCTCGTCAAAGGCTTCACGGGCCGGTGTCGTCATTTGCCGTTCCAAAATCCTCTGACAGTCCTTGCGCCGGGATCAGCGTTGGAGTTGGCGAACCGGAACTCTGCCCGCGAAATCCAAGCGAATCGTCTCGTTTCACTCTAACCTGCCTTTGAGGCGAAAGATCCTCCTGGGCAAAGGTCACGGCAGAACAGGCCGATTTGCTTGTGCAAACTTCTGGTGGTCGGCTGCTGCAAACTGCACAGAGCCGGGCCCCAGTGCATTCAGGAGAGGTGGAAAGCCACGCAATTGGTGCGTTTTTCAGCTTCAATTTGAGACGTGATCCGTTTAGAAGCTTGCCATGACCCAGCATGATCGCCTTCTCATCATCGATTTCGGCTCTCAGGTTACGCAGCTCATAGCGCGTCGCTTGCGCGAACTGAACGTCTTTTGTGAAATTCATCCCTATCAGAAGGTCACGGACGCCTTCCTTGCGGAGTTTAAGCCGAAGGCAGTGATCTTCTCAGGCGGACCCGATTCTGTCGTGCGCGAAGGATCTCCCCGGCCGCCGAAAACGGTCTATGAGCTCGGCGTGCCGATCCTGGGCATCTGCTATGGACAGCAGGTGATGATGCAGGATCTGGGCGGTCAGGTGGATGGCGGCAAGATTTCTGGCGGTGGTGGCACTGCCGAATTTGGCCGTGCATTCGTGACGCCTGCGGGGGAGCCACTTTCAATTCTGCAAGGTTGGTTTGCCGAAGGCAAAGAGCAGGTGTGGATGAGCCACGGCGACCACGTCAGCAAGATTGCCCCCGGTTTTGAAGTGTTCGGCACGTCGCCAAATGCGCCCTACGCAGTCACGGCAGACGTCAAGCGGCACTTCTATGCGGTGCAATTTCATCCAGAAGTGCATCATACGCCAAACGGCAAGATGCTGTATGAGAACTTCGTCCGTGCAGCAGGCTTCAAGGGCGACTGGACCATGGGCGCCTATCGCGAAGAAGCCATTGCGAAGATCCGCGAACAGGTTGGTGACAAGAAGGTCATTTGCGGATTGTCGGGCGGCGTTGACAGCTCGGTCGCAGCCGTTTTGATCCACGAGGCAATTGGTGATCAGCTGACGTGCGTTTTTGTTGACCACGGCCTTTTGCGCCAGAACGAAGCCGATGAAGTGGTCACCATGTTCCGCGACCACTATAATATTCCGTTGATCCATGCCGATGAGAGCAGGTTGTTTCTGTCCAACCTTGAAGGCGTGTCGGATCCGGAAACCAAGCGCAAGATCATCGGCAAGCTCTTTATCGATGTCTTCCAGAAATACGCCAACGAAATTGACGGTGCGGAGTTCCTGGCTCAGGGCACGCTCTATCCGGATGTGATCGAAAGCGTCAGTTTTTCAGGTGGTCCGTCTGTAACGATCAAGTCCCACCACAATGTGGGCGGGCTGCCGGAAAAGATGGGCCTCAAGCTTGTTGAGCCCTTGCGCGAACTCTTCAAGGATGA
Organism: Roseibium sp.; assembly: GCF_039982295.1. Classification (GTDB taxonomy): domain Bacteria; phylum Pseudomonadota; class Alphaproteobacteria; order Rhizobiales; family Stappiaceae; genus Roseibium. The sequence goes on along the minus strand of NZ_JBDWYP010000015.1, from coordinate 46,532 downwards.
AGTTCGTGCTCTTGGCCGTGAACTTGGTCTGCCCGACAGTTTCATTGGACGCCATCCGTTCCCGGGGCCAGGTCTTGCGATCCGCTGCCCGGGAGAAATCACGGGCGAAAAGCTGGACATTCTCCGCAAGGCTGATGCGGTCTATATTGACCAGATCCGCAAGCACGGTCTTTACGATGAGATCTGGCAGGCCTTTGTCGCGATCCTGCCGGTTCGCACCGTCGGCGTCATGGGCGACGGTCGCACCTATGATTACGCCTGTGCGCTTCGGGCCGTGACTTCGGTCGATGGCATGACGGCGGACTACTATCCCTTTACCCACGAGTTCCTTGGCGAAACAGCCACGCGGATTATCAATGAAGTGCAGGGCATCAACCGCTGTACCTACGATATTACCTCCAAACCACCCGGAACGATCGAGTGGGAGTGATGCGTCTGTCTAGGTACTGGTAGATTGATTTTGACCGGCGAGAGCTTTCAAGGCTCTCGCCGGTTCTTTTTTATGGCGCGTCGAAGCCTTCCAGGACCACCTTGCCCTTGGCCTTGCCGCTTTCGATGAATTGATGCGCGCGCCTCAGATTCGCGGCGTTGATCACGCCGAAATTTTCGCCGAGCGTGGTTTTGAGGGTGCCGATATCAACGTGCTTCGAGATCTCGTTGAGCAACTTGCCCTGCGCCGCGATATCCGCCGTTCCGAACATGGAGCGGGTGAACATGAACTCCCAGTGGGTCGACACGCTCTTGGGTTTGAAAGGACTGATGTCGAGGCCTGCCGGGTCGTCGATCAGTGAAAAGCGGCCTTGCGGCGCAATCAGTTCTGCAATCTCTGCCAAGTGATCGTCCGTGTTTGTCGTCGAAAACACATAGGCCGGCGCGCCGACGCCGAGGTCGGCAACTTGTTTCGCAAGCGGCTTGGAATGATCGACGACATGATCTGCGCCAAGGTTCAGCACCCAGTCTCGGGTCTCCGGTCGTGAGGCTGTCGCGATCACCGTGACGTCCGTAAGTTTGCTGGCCAGTTGAACTGCGATTGAGCCAACCCCGCCAGCGCCGCCAATGATGAGAAGCACTGGCGCCACCCCGGGAATCGCCGAGTTGATGTTCAGGCGATCAAAAAGCGCTTCCCACGCCGTGATGGCGGTTAGCGGCAGAGCTGCTGCCTCTGCCCAGGAAAGTCTTTCCGGCTTTCGGCCCACGATCCGCTCATCAACAATGTGAAATTCTGCGTTGGTGCCCGGGCGGGTGAGGTCGCCGGCATAAAAGACTTCGTCGCCGACCTCGAAACCGGTCACATCCGAACCTTTGGCGACCACCACACCGGCGGCGTCCCAGCCGAGAACCTTGTAGTCGCCAGCTTCCGGTTCCGCCCGCATGCGAACCTTGGTGTCGACAGGATTGACCGATACGGCTCGAACTTCCACGAGAAGATCTGACCCGTGCGGCTCAGGACGTGGCAGATCTATATCGATGAGCGCATTGTCATCAGTGATCGGTAGGGATTTTTCATAACCAATTGCACGCATATCAAAGCTCCTGAATTGCTGCTAATTGATTTGGGGCATATCGTCTAGCAAGGCAAGAACGCACATAAAAGACGCTAACCAACATTTTGGATACTGGGTATATAAAAGGATACTGTGATGGCGCGTGCCAGACACACGAGTTTCGAGTGCAGTCCAGGCTGTGCGGTGGAGGCAACTCTAAGCCTTGTTGACGGCAAGTGGAAAGGTGTCGTGCTGTACCACCTTCTTGAGAGTACTTTGCGGTTCAACGAAATTCGAAAGAAGCTGCCAAGCGTCACACAGCGCATGCTGACCAACCAGTTGCGCTCGCTTGAAGCAGATGGCCTCATTGAGCGCAAGGTCTATCCGGTGATACCGCCAAAGGTCGAATACTCTCTCACACCACGCGGCCGCAGCCTTGAACCGGTTATCAAGGCTCTCAAGGACTGGGGCGACGCCAACAAGGAACTCTGGCCGGAGGAATACGGCAGCCAGAAGACGGTTCGCTGAACCCTGAACTTAGGTTTGCGGACACTTCCGGTTTGCTTCCGGGATGTCGGAGAGCGGTCCCTGTACGTCAATCGGGATTAAATCTGGCCGTCATGGCCGGATTGGCTAGACGCTATGACGTGCTTGTGATTTTGTCCGGGCACGGGGATCGGCGAGGATCCACTGCCTTGTTCCAGCGTGATAACTGATCCGGAGTGTCCCCATGAGCCGCCGCTTGACTGCATGTCTCTACGCTTTTCTTGTGTCCGTGTTCCTTGCCGGAACAGCCCTTTCCGGGGAGGTCAAGATCGTGGCTGTAGACGCTATCGAGAGCGGCGGTCTGTGGCGCTTCAGCGTCACCCTTGGTCATGAGGATGAAGGCTGGGATCACTACGCGGATTTATGGCAGGTCATGACACCGGATGGAGACATTCTGGGAGAACGGGTACTGGCACATCCGCATGTCAACGAGCAGCCATTCACGCGCAGTCTGGGCGGTGTCATGATACCCGATGACGTCTCAAGGGTGATAATTCGTGCGCGTGACACCGTACACGGCTTCGCCGAGGAAACGTTTGAAGTCACTTTGGCGCGATAGGCGCATGTCAGCCGGACGCAAGCACGAGAACCCCGTCGGCAATGAACTGGATTGAGAGAGCTGCCAGAAGCACCCCGAGCAATCGGGTGATCACCAGCTGAGCCGTGTCGCCCATCAGGCGCTCAAGCTTATCCGCCAGAAGGAAGGCGATCAGGCAGAGCCCGAGGATGGTCGCAATGACGGCCCCAAGCCCGGCATAGGTGAGGGTATCAGGAGCCTGACCGGACAACAGGATGATGGCCGAAATGGCTGCTGGCCCCGCGATCAAGGGGATCGCAAGCGGGAAAATAGCGACCTCGTGAACATCGCCCGGTGGATTGTCCTCTACCGCCTTTTCTGCAGTTTCGGATTTCCGTGCGGCGCGCTTGCCGAAAACCATCTCGATTGCGATCAGGAACAGCAGGACGCCACCCGCCACGCGGAATGCCGAGACCGAGATCCCAAGCACGTTGAGAACCGTCTGACCTGCCACGAAAAACAGCATCAGGATGCCAGCTGCGGTCACCGTCGCCCGAATGGCAACCCGGCGGCGATCATGGGCGGAAAGCCCGGACGTGACTGCAAGGAACATCGGGGCCAGTCCGACCGGATCGATGGTAACGAAAAGCGTGGCAAACGCGTTGATTAAATAGTCGAACATGGCTCACTTGCGCTCCGGAACGGGGGCTTTTGCCGCGCATCTTACAGCTTTGAGGCGCCTTTGATCACCGAAGGAAACCAAATCTATTTTCCAGCCTGTGCATGACGCTTGTAACCTATTGAATACAATAACGTAAACGCGATCTGGAAATGGTCGTCACATTTGGTTCAAATTGATGAATCGGATATAAAAGAAAAAGCAATAACAACGATATGAGTTCAATCCTTGGCTGATCAGGATAACAGCACGTCAGGCGGCGCTTCGCCGTCCGATATCAAGCCGATTTCCATCGTCGACGAAATGAAGCGAAGCTACCTCGATTACGCCATGAGCGTGATCGTGAGCCGCGCGCTGCCCGACGTTCGAGACGGTCTGAAACCGGTGCATCGTCGCATTTTGTATTCGATGCATGAGAACGGCTACGAGTGGAACAAGCCCTATCGCAAGTCTGCCCGCGTGGTCGGGGATGTGATGGGTAAATACCATCCGCACGGTGACAGTGCCATTTACGACGCGCTTGTGCGTATGGCGCAGACCTTTTCATTGCGTCTGCCTTTGATTGACGGCCAGGGAAACTTTGGTTCGATTGACGGCGACCCGGCGGCAGCCATGCGCTACACCGAGTGTCGTTTGCAGAAGGTCGCCCACAAGCTTCTCGACGACATCGACAAGGAGACGGTCGACTTTCAGGAGAACTACGACAACTCCGAAAGCGAACCTGTCGTCCTTCCTGCAAAGTTCCCGAATCTGCTCGTCAATGGCGCCGGCGGTATCGCCGTCGGGATGGCGACCAATATTCCGCCGCACAATCTTGGCGAAGTGATCGATGCCTCCATCGCGATGATGGAAAATCCGGCGATGACGCTTGAAGAGCTGATGGAAATTGTCCCTGGCCCGGATTTTCCGACCGGCGGCATTATTCTAGGCCGTTCCGGCATCCGCTCCGCGTTCGAGAGTGGCCGCGGCTCTGTCGTGATGCGCGGCAAGGTGGAAGTCGAAGAGATCCGCAAGGACCGCTTTGCCCTGATCGTTTCGGAAATCCCATACCAGGTGAACAAGTCCTCCATGATCGAAAAGATCGCAGAGGCTGTTCGCGACAAGCGGATCGAGGGCATTTCTGACATTCGCGACGAAAGCGACCGTTCCGGAATGCGCGTCGTGATCGAGTTGAAGCGTGATGCGGTCGCCGATGTTGTACTGAACCAGCTTTACCGTTTCTCGCAGTTGCAGAGCTCCTTTGGCTGCAACATGGTCGCGTTGAACGGCGGCAAGCCGGAACTGATGAACCTGTCCGACATGCTGAAGGCCTTCGTCGCCTTCCGCGAGGAAGTCATCGGTCGCCGGACCCGCTACCTGTTGAGAAAGTGCCGCGACCGGGCACACATCTTGGTGGGTCTCGGCATTGCCGTGGCGAACATCGATGAAGTGATCAAACTGATCCGTGCGGCTCCGGACCCCGCAACTGCGAGACAGCAGTTGATGGAGCGCAATTGGCCTGCTCAGGATGTGCGTTCGCTTATCCTCCTGATCGACGATCCGCGTCATATGGTTCAGGAGGACGGCACCTACAAGCTGTCGGAAGAACAGGCGCGTGCGATTTTGGAACTGCGCCTGCAGCGTTTGACCGCGATGGGTCGGGACGAGATCGAGGAAGAGCTGAACAAGATCGGCGCGGAAATCGCCGAGTACCTCGAGATCCTGCGGTCGCGCAAGCGCATTCAGGATATCGTCCGCACCGAAATGCTCGACATCAAGAACGAATTTGCGACGCCCCGTCGCACGGAAATCATTGATGGCGGCGCAGATTTCGATGAAGAGGATCTGATCCAGCGCGAGGACATGGTCGTGACCGTGTCCCATGGCGGCTATATCAAGCGCGTTCCTCTCGCCACTTACCGGGCGCAGCGTCGCGGCGGCAAGGGTCGTTCCGGCATGGCGACCAAGGACGAGGATTTCGTCACGCGGTTGTTTGTCGCCAACACCCACACGCCGGTGCTGTTCTTCTCATCGCGTGGCATTGCCTACAAGATGAAGGTCTGGCGTCTGCCGCTTGGCGGCCCGACGGGCAAGGGCAAGGCCCTGATCAACATGCTTCCGCTCGAACAGGGGGAACAGATCTCCTCGATCATGCCATTGCCGGAGGACGAGGAGAGCTGGGCAAACCTCGATGTGATGTTCTCAACGGTGCGCGGAACAGTGCGCCGGAACAAATTGTCCGACTTCGTGCAGATCAACCGCAATGGCAAGATTGCGATGAAGCTCGAGGAAGGCGATGGCATCGTGGATGTTGACACCTGCTCCGAGCATTCTGACGTGATGCTGACAACGGCATCAGGGCAATGCATTCGTTTTCCGGTCACCGACGTTCGCGTCTTCGCGGGCCGCAACTCGGTCGGTGTCAGGGGCATTCGGTTGGCCGATGATGACCACGTCATCTCAATGCAAATTCTCCATCACATCGACGTCGATGCGGAGGAGCGCGCGGCCTATCTGAAGATGTCGCGGGCATTGCGCGGTGAATCCGAAGAAGCATCGAGTGATGATGAAGCCGATGTTGTAGCCGGAGCTTTGCCTCAGGAACGCTATGCTGAGATGAGTGCTGCCGAGCAGATCATTCTGACCCTGTCGCAGAACGGCTACGGCAAGCGCACGTCTTCGTTCGAGTACCGCGTCACCGGACGTGGCGGTAAGGGTATCACGGCGATGGCAGTGAATGACCGCAACGGCCCGCTCGTATCGTCCTTCCCGGTTGAGGACAGCGACCAGATCATGCTGGTGACCGACGGAGGTCAGCTGATCCGATGCCCAGTCGAAGGCATCCGCATCGCCGGACGCGCGACTCAAGGCGTGATCGTTTTCAAGACGGCTACAGATGAAAACGTGGTCGCAGTAGAGCGTATCAGCGAGGTCGACGAGGACGATGAGGTCGTCGACGAGGAAACCAGCGAAGGTGCCGCTGGGTCTGAGGACCAAGGCGACAGCTCTGCCGACACGTCTGACGGGTCGACCAAGCCGGATGGCGAATAAGTTCGGCTAAAGAGGGTTCCTGATCCCGGGCGGAAACGCCCGGGGAAGGGATAATCCAAACAAAAGCAGCGGCCTGACACGAAGTCAGAGCCGCTGCTTTTGTTTGAAGGCCAAGCGCTCGGATCCTGAAGGCGGGGAGACTTCAGGGGTGGTTCCTGCGTTTAGCTGTTGGTCGGCACGCGTTCCAGAACGGTCGTGTTTTCTGTTGGCGCCTGTTGTTTCACGGTGACGAAATTGATCTGCCGGACAGACCCGGTCCCGCTGATTGCAGCTGCGCAATCAGCGGGACCACGCGCCCCACGCCTGTCCCTGGCAGTTGGCTGGCAGTGTGCCGTCCATGCGGTCCGACTTGGTCAGTGCGACGCCTTGTGCGATTGCGCTGTCGCCGCCGCCAATCGGCTGGAGAGTGAAGAATGCAGCCAGGGCAACGGCAGCAACACTTGCTGCCATCACACCGGCAACCTGCATCGCATTCCGCGGACTGGCTGCACGTTTTCTGGATTCAAAAACATCCCTGCCAAACTTCTGCAGGAACGTATCGTTCTGAAAGTCATCATAGGCGGTCATCTTGATCTCCCTTGGGGCGTGTTGCCCTTTGGCTAGTAAACACAAGATGACGCAATTCGTTCCATGGGGTCGTGATACCCATCACATTCTGGAAGCTTTTTCGGATCGCGCGAAAAGCTTGTCATGGCTTTGACGCTTGTGGGAAGCGTCGGGGCAAGCTATGGAAAGCGCCATGAAACGGACCGCGCTATATCCAGGATCGTTTGACCCCGTCACAAACGGTCATCTCGACATCCTCCGTCAGGCACTGGCACTGGCCGATGAAGTCGTCGTTGCCATTGGGGTTCATCCGGGCAAAGCGCCGCTCTTCAGCTTTGATGAGCGCGTGAAGATGATTCACGAGTCGGCGGAAGCGGCTTTCGGTCCCGAGGATGCTGCCAAGATACGGGTGGTTTCATTTTCGAATTTGGTAATCGAAACCGCTCGTTCGCTGGGCGCGAATTACCTTGTGCGCGGCCTCAGGGATGGCACTGACCTTGACTACGAGATGCAGATGGCCGGAATGAACGCCACACTTGCTCCCGAAATCAGAACGGTTTTTTTGCCCGCATCTCCGACAAGCCGCCACATCACCGCCACGCTTGTACGCCAGATCGCCAAGATGGGTGGCGATGCCGGGGCATTTGTTCCGCCATCCGTTGCCAGGCCTCTGGCCGAAAAGACGCGCAACTGACTGGCCCGGGTTTCACTACCGGCCAGCTCGCTTTCACGACCAAATGGAGTTCCATGTGTCTCGCCTGATTTCCATATTCATGCTGATCGCTTCGATCCTTGTCGTGCCGGTCGTCGCATCCGCACAAACGCTCGATCCGGAGAACACGCTGTACCTTGATCTCAAGGACGGCCGTGTCACAATCAAATTGCGCCCGGACCTGGCGCCCAATCATGTTGCCCGGATCAAGAAGCTGACCCGAGAAGGCTTTTATGACGGTATCGTCTTTCACCGCGTGATCGATGGCTTCATGGCCCAGACGGGCGATCCCACCGGTACGGGCATGGGCGGCTCCGAGGAGCCGGACATCAAGGCCGAATTTTCAAGCGAGCCCTTCCGCCGTGGAACGCTTGGCATGGCGCGGGCATCCAGCCCAGATAGCGCAAACTCCCAGTTCTTCATTATGTTCGAAAGCGGTGATTTCCTGAACGGCCAATATACCGTCTGGGGTGAGGTCGTGGACGGCATGGGTCTGGTTGACAACATTACGAAGGGCGAGCCCCCGGCAAACCCGGACAAGATCGTAAAAATGCAGGTCGCAGCAGACGCGGGCTGATCACTTAAACAATCAATTGAAACGGGGTCGCACTGACCGCGCAGACTACGGAGAATACAATGGCCGAGATCAAAGACGCCGAAAACACGCTTTTGATGGAAACCACCGTCGGACCGGTCGTCATCGAGATGAAGCCCGACCTTGCCCCCAACCATGTCGCACGAATCAAGGAATTGGTGCGTGAAGGGTTCTATGACGGCATCGTTTTTCATCGCGTGATTGACGGCTTCATGGCTCAGACCGGCTGTCCACAGGGCACAGGCACGGGCGGTTCCGGCCAGAAGCTCAAGGCCGAGTTCAACAAGGCTCACCACGGCCGTGGAACATGTTCCATGGCCCGTGCGCAGAACCCGGATTCCGGTGACAGCCAGTTCTTCATCTGCTTCGGCGACGCCGGTTTCCTTGACGGCCAGTACACGGTTTGGGGCGAAGTGATCGAAGGCATGGACAATGTCGACAAGATCAAGCGCGGCGAGCCTGTTCAGAACCCGGACAACATCGTTTCGCTTAAAGTCGCTGCAGACGCGTAATCTGCGCGACCCGCACTAGAATTGAACAGCGCGGAGCCAATGGTTCTGCGCTGTTCGTTTTTGGATGAGAAGACGTTGGCTGTAATGGTTGACCCATTGCTGGTCACCGTCTAATAGCCATCCAGCGTTTTCGGCCAAAAACCGCCGGACGAGTACCTCCAACACCGATACGGCCAAAGACCAACTGCCTCATGCGCGTAGACCTGTTCGATTTCGATCTTCCCAACGAACGGATTGCCTTGCGGCCGGCCCGTCCGCGAGATTCGGCACGCATGCTGGTCGTGGCACCGGGTGGCCGTCCCGAGTTGACGGATGCTGGGGTCGCAGATTTGGCGAGCTACCTGGACCCTGGCGACGCTTTGGTTTTCAATGACACCAAAGTCATTCCTGCGCAGCTTGAGGGAACACGCAAGCGCGGCGATGCTGTCGCGAAGATCAGTGCCACCTTGCACTTGCGAGCCGGACAGGATCGCTGGTGGGCGTTTGTCCGACCGGCGAAGAAGCTCGTCATTGGTGATCGGGTACGCTTTGGCGGCACCAACGAGACCTGTCTTTCAGGAACACTCGACGCGACTGTGTCGGACAAGGGCGATGCAGGCGAGGTTCTTCTCGCCTTTGACCTGAGCGGTCCGGCGCTTGATGATGCAATCATCGCGGTCGGGAATATTCCCCTTCCACCCTACATCGCGCAAAAGCGAGGCGAGGATGAGCAGGACAAGTCGGACTATCAGACAATCTTCGCGGAACGGGACGGGGCGGTTGCAGCACCGACGGCAGGATTGCATTTCACGCCTGCGCTTCTCAAAAGTCTTGAAGATTGCGGCATAGAACAGCACCGTGTGACCCTTCACGTCGGGGCGGGCACGTTTTTGCCGGTAAAGGCCGAGGAAACCGACGCGCACAAAATGCATGCCGAATGGGGCGAGGTCAGCGCTGAAACGGTTGAGGCATTGAAAGCCGTCAGGGCCCGTGGCAACAAGGTCGTCTCCGTTGGCACAACGTCCCTGAGGATCCTGGAAAGTGCCTCACAGGGACCTGATGGTCTGCAGCCATTTTCCGGTGAAACCTCGATTTTTATCACGCCGGGTTACAGGTTCCGCACAATCGGCGCGTTGATGACCAATTTCCATCTTCCACGTTCAACCCTCTTCATGCTTGTGTCTGCCTTCGCAGGACTTGACACGATGCAACGGGCCTACGCCCATGCCATCGAGACGAACTACCGGTTTTACAGCTACGGAGACGGCTCGCTTCTCTTTCCGGCGAACGCCGGTGACGAAAGATAAAGACCATGTCCGCAGAACCTTTTTCCTTCAAGTTGTTGAAAACCGACGGCATGGCACGCCGCGGCGAAATCAAGACGCCACACGGCATCGTCAATACCCCTGCCTTCATGCCCGTCGGGACCCAGGCGACGGTCAAGGCCATGTATCCCGGGCAGGTGCGCGAAACCGGCGCCGATGTCGTGCTTGGCAACACCTATCACTTGATGCTGCGCCCGACGGCGGAACGTGTTGCGCGCCTTGGCGGCTTGCACACATTCATGAACTGGCCGCATACGATCCTCACCGACAGCGGCGGATTTCAGGTCATGTCGCTGGCGCAACTGCGCAAGCTTGACGAGGACGGGGTCCGCTTTCAAAGCCATATCGATGGCGCAAAATACCATCTGACACCGGAGCGCTCTGTGGAGATACAGGGACTTCTGGGATCGGATATTCAGATGCAGCTGGATGAATGCATCAAGCTGCCTTCGCCACGCGAAGAGGTCGAGCGAGCGATGGAACTGTCCCTGCGTTGGGCCGAACGCTCACGCACCCAATTCGAAACCATGGGCGGACCGTCGAAGGGGCAGGGGCTCTATGGAATCGTCCAGGGTGGAGATGTTCCGGACCTGCGTGTCCGTTCGGCCGAAGAACTCTCAAAAATGCCATTTGAGGGATATTCCGTTGGTGGCCTCGCGGTCGGCGAGCCTCAGGACGTCATGCTGCGCATGTTGGAAATCACCACGCCCGTGATGCCGGTAGACAAGCCACGGTACCTGATGGGTGTGGGCACTCCGGATGATCTTCTGGAAAGTGTAAAGCGTGGCATCGATCAATTCGACTGCGTGATGCCAACGCGGGCAGGGCGCCATGGTCTTGCCTATACCCGTTTTGGCAAGGTCAACCTCAAGAACGCCCGCCATATGGACGATCCTCGACCGCTGGACGAGGAAACAGATTGTCCGGCCAGCAGTGACTATTCCCGCGCCTACCTGCACCACTTGGTACGTGCCGGAGAGGGGCTCGCTGCGATGCTTCTGACCTGGAACAATCTTTCCTACTATCAGACCCTTATGAAGGGCATGCGCAACGCCATAGAGGCAGGCACCTTCGAGGATTTCTATCAAAAGACCAAGGCTGACTGGGCACGCGGCGATATCGCCACACTATGACGGTTGTTGAGAGACGAACGAAGTATCAGCATGATCCTCAGCCAATACCTCAATGACGTCATCAGGCAGACAAGCCTGGTGATCGTGTAAGGACACATCCGGAGATCCGCCAAGTGCCGTCCTGCTGTGCCTCAAAGCTATAGAGTGCAAGCCAATTAGCACCTTTGGGCCCCACCACATAGACCTCTTGCACTGGACCGCTGGCGGTGTCCTTCAAGGCTCCGAACTTGACGTCCTTTGGGCGGTAAACGGGCTGATAGCCCTGCTTGACCATCTGCATGAAGACATCGGGCGTTTGAAACCGGCGCTGTAAATCGCGAGTAGCGAAGGAAAACGCTTTCTTGGAGTCACCTGCAGCAAAGGCATTCATCTGGTTTTTGATGATGGACTGAAAGGCTGAAGCATCGGCAGAAGGCTGCGCATGCCCAGCTGTTGGCGCAAGAGATGCGCTTCCCAGAACCCAAAGACACACAAAGAAAATGAACCGCATACGGACCGCTCCCTGTCATTGGAATGTGGTCAGTATACGGGAGATTCGGAAAACTGGATTGCTGTAAGAACTGGCAGGGCCAGGAATTGCGCAACGCGAAAAGGGGGTCGTACCCTAGGTGGTCAAAGCCGCCAGAGTTCGATGCTCTGAGGACATTGGTTGCGGTCAAGCCGTGCGGGTATATCGGCAACGAGGCAACGCCCTTGCCCCACAAGTCCTGATATCATTGGCCACGCATCGCCGTCCTCGAAGAATTGCTCGTGGGGAACCGCCAGAACGACTGCATCCGCTCCCGCCAATTCATCGGCACGTGAAAGCGAAAGCCCGTATTCCGCCATGACGTCATTCGCATCGGCGAGCGGGTCGTGGATCACAACATCCGCTCCGAAGTCCTTGAGCTCGCGGATGAGATCGACAACTTTGGAATTGCGTGTGTCTGGGACATTCGCCTTGTAAGTGATCCCGAGGACCGCGATCTTTGCCGGCATCTGGCGGCCCAGGCGCACACACCCTTGAATAACCTTGCCTGCGACATAGCCAGGCATGGCTTCATTCGTTCCACGACCAGCTAGGATCACCTGCGGCGTCATGCCAATCTCATTCGCCTTGTGGGTCAGGTAGTAGGGGTCGACGCCAATGCAGTGGCCGCCGACGAGTCCCGGCTGGAAGGGCAGGAAATTCCACTTCGTTGCCGATCCGTCCAATACGTCTCGCGTGTCGATCCCCATCGCATGAAATAGCATGGAGAGCTCATTCATTAAAGCGATATTGAGATCCCGTTGTGTGTTCTCGATAACCTTCGCTGCCTCTGCGACCTTGATCGACGGCGCGCGATGAATTCCTGCCGTGACCACAGAGCCATAGAGGTCACATAGCGTCGTCGTGACCTCATCCGAGCTCCCGGAGACAATCTTCACGATGTCCTTGAACTCACGATCGCGATCTCCTGGATTGATACGCTCCGGGGAATAGCCGACACCAAAGTCGCCACCAAACGTAAGGCCAGAGGCTTGTTCCAGTGCCGGCATCGCGATGTCTTCGGTCGCGCCGGGGAAGACGGTCGATTCAAAAACGACGATGGCACCCTTCTTCATCACGCCGCCGACAATCTTGGCGGCACTCACAAAGGGCGTCAGATCCGGTTTCTTTGCGATGTCGACCGGCGTTGGAACGGCAACAATGAAGACGTCGCACTCGGCAATCTCTTCCGACTGTGCCGTAAACCGCAGTTTAGCGTGGTTCAGACAACCATCTGCGACCGAGGCGGTGCTGTCTACGCCGCGTGCGAGCTCTTCGAGACGCGATTCCTTGACGTCGAAGCCTATGACTTCATAGCCAGCTGATGCAAAGGCGACCGCCACCGGAAGCCCGACATAACCCAGACCGACCACTGCGATGCGAAGTGACTGCGTGGTGGACTGCGTCATAGAGCTACCTTCATGGGTGAGATTGAGCTGGGCGGGGACGCCTGAAGCAAAAGCCAAAAAGACCGGATCGTTCCAGAAGAACGATCCGGTCCTGTCCTAATCTCAACACGCAACCTTTTGCAAGCGGCTGCGATTGGAGTTTCTTACTCGGCGGCCGCTGGCAGCTCCACCAACTCCTGCAACAACGGCAGAAGTTCCGCTGCAAGTGCCGCATCTTCCAATGCATAGGCGATATTTGCGCTCAGGAAGCCGGCTTTGGAACCACAGTCATAGGTCTTGCCGGTAAAGCGCAGGCCGGTAAAGCTCTGCTGGCTCATCAGGCTCAGCATCGCATCGGTAAGCTGGATCTCGTCACCGGCACCCTTATCCTGCGTTGCAAGCAGGTCAAAGATCTCCGGCTGAAGAATATAGCGGCCATTGATGTAGAGGTTGGAAGGAGCTGTGCCAGGCGCGGGTTTTTCCACCATGCCGGTGATCCCGAAGGTGGCGGCGTTCATGTCACCTTCGACCTGCACAATTCCGTACTTGTGAGTCTGATCTTCCGGCACTGCCTCAACGGAGATTACATTGCCGCCGTTCTGATTGTAGACGTCAACCATCTGCTTGAGACAACCGGGATTGGATTTCATGATCATGTCGGGCAGCAGGATCGCAAATGGTTCCGGTCCGATGATATCGCGTGCGCACCAGATCGCATGACCCAGGCCGAGCGGTTCCTGCTGGCGTGTGAAACTAGTTGATCCAGCACTCGGTCGAAGTGCCTCGAGGAGTTTCAGAGCCTCGGCCTTATCGCGCCGCTTCAATGTTTCTTCTAGCTCGTAAGCCCGATCGAAATGGTCGGCGATAACGGTCTTGTTCCGGCCCGTTACAAAAACAATATGTTCAATACCGGCAGCCCGCGCTTCATCGACCACGTATTGAATGATTGGACGATCGACGATGGTCAGCATTTCTTTTGGCACGGCCTTGGTAGCCGGAAGGAAGCGCGTGCCCAAGCCGGCAACGGGGAGAACAGCTTTGCGGATCGGTTTGCTCATTCTTTGTTTTTCCTGTGATCCTGATCAATGATTTTTCGGTGCGCCAGGCATCTGGAGAAGCTCAGCCTAACTCGTAACTGAAACGTCTAAGCAATCTATAGGTTCCGGTCTGTGAAATAGAAATGACAATCTCATGATGTGATCGGCATCTGTTTGGACACGCGCCATTATATAAATTCAATTGCCAGGATCAAACCCGCACACTGCGCCTATCAAACGCGCCTGCCGTGTTGCGAGGGGCGCAAAGACGGGGTATGCAACGGGCAAATATGATGCGCTGCCCCGTTAAGATGGTAGCCGATGACGAGGAAACTCAATGTCTCAGGCAAATACGTCCGTTCATGTCGGATCGGTTGTTTTCGACAATAGTGCGCCATTCAGCCTGATTGCAGGTCCTTGCCAGATGGAAAGCAGGGCGCATGCACTGGAATGCGCTGCAGCGGTCAAGGAAATAGCTGGCAACCTCGGCATCCCAGTTGTCTATAAATCGTCCTTTGACAAGGCAAACCGCACCTCGCTTTCTGCCTCCAGAGGTGTTGGCCTCAAGGAGGCGCTTCCTGTCTTTGCCGAGATCAAGGAAACCTACGGCCTGCCGACGATCACCGATATCCACTCTGCCGATCAATGTGCTCCCGTTGCTGAAGTCATCGACGTATTGCAGATACCTGCTTTTCTCTGTCGCCAGACGGATTTGCTCGTCGCTGCCGCCAAGACAGGTGCTGTCATCAATGTCAAAAAGGGCCAGTTTCTGGCCCCATGGGACATGAAAAATGTTCTGACGAAGGTTGTTGAGAGCGGCAATCCGAACGTTCTTCTGACAGAACGGGGCGCCAGTTTTGGCTATAACACCCTGGTGTCCGACATGCGGTCGCTGCCGATCATGGCCGAAACCGGTGCGCCTGTTGTCTTCGATGCAACACATTCTGTTCAGCAACCAGGCGGTCTTGGCGGTTCCAGTGGTGGCGACCGGCGCATGGTCGCCTATCTTGCCCGTGCAGCCGTCGCCGTCGGGGTCGGAGGTGTCTTCATCGAAACCCATCCGGATCCTGACAATACGATCTCGTCGGATGGACCGAACATGATTGCGTTGAAAGATCTCGGAGCGCTCTTGTCCGAGTTGAAGGCGATCGACGCAGTGGTCAAGCCTAAAGCTGACGCCTGAGCATTCTGGCCGCTGATCGCATGCGGCTCTTTTCTGCCGGTATAATCCGGGTAAATTTCGTCGCGCCAACCTCCCATCTGGCGTGATTTCTTGGAACTAATCTTGCCGTACGGCGGCAACCATCTGGAGTGAAGCATGACCGCAATTATCGACATCATAGGGCGTGAAATCCTCGACAGCCGTGGCAATCCGACGGTTGAGGTAGACGTGTTCCTTGAGGATGGATCTTTTGGTCGCGCGGCAGTTCCTTCAGGCGCTTCCACTGGTGCGCATGAAGCTGTCGAACTGCGCGATGGCGGTTCCCGCTTCCTCGGCAAGGGCGTTCTGCAGGCAGTTGACGCCGTCAATGGCGACATCTTCGATACGGTCGGCGGCCTTGATGCCGAAGATCAGCTGAAAATCGATGAAGCAATGATTGCTCTCGACGGCACCGAGAACAAGGCACGGCTGGGTGCCAACGCGATCCTGGGCGTTTCGCTCGCCGTTGCCCGCGCCGCCGCGCAGTCTTCCGGTCTTCCGCTCTATCGCTACGTTGGCGGCACCTCTGCACGCACGCTTCCGGTTCCGATGATGAACATCATCAACGGTGGCGCTCATGCGGACAATCCGATCGACTTCCAGGAATTCATGATCATGCCGGTCGGCGCATCCTCGCTGAAGGAAGCCGTGCGGATGGGCGCTGAAGTCTTTCACACGCTGAAAAAGGCGCTGAATGACGCTGGTCATAACACCAACGTCGGCGATGAAGGCGGTTTTGCCCCGAATCTTGAATCGACAGACGCTGCGATCGGCTTCGTGATGAAGGCCATTGAAAAGGCTGGCTACAAGCCGGGCGAAGACATGTTCCTGGCTCTGGACGCAGCTTCGACGGAATTCTTCAAGGACGGAAAATACGTTCTGGAAGGAGAGGGCCGTTCGCTGGATCCCGAAGAAATGGCGAAATACCTTGGTGATCTGGTTGCGCGCTATCCGATCATTTCGATCGAAGATGGACTTGCGGAAGATGACTGGGCCGGTTGGAAAGCAGCAACAGATCTGTTTGGCGACAAGTGTCAGCTGGTTGGTGATGATCTCTTTGTCACCAACTCCACCCGTCTTCGCCAGGGCATCGACCAGGGTGTTGCCAACTCCATCCTGATCAAGGTCAATCAGATCGGCACTCTGTCCGAGACACTTGACGCCGTCGAAACGGCCCACAAGGCCGCCTATACAGCTGTCATGTCGCACCGTTCGGGTGAGACCGAGGACAGCACCATTGCTGATCTTGCGGTCGCGACCAACTGCGGACAGATCAAGACCGGCTCACTGGCGCGCTCGGACAGACTTGCGAAGTACAACCAACTCATACGCATCGAGGAAGAGCTTGGTCCGCAAGCACTCTATGCAGGCTCTTCAATCCTGAAGAGCTAAGCGAACGTAGCAATCGAATTGCCGACAATAGAAAAGCCCCGCGAGACGAACTTCGCGGGGCTTTTTTCAAATCAGCTTGTCCGGCGCCTTAGCCTTCCGCAGCTTCCGGTTCGTTTGTCCGCGTTTCCTCTGCATGACGAATTGCGGCGGCAAGTGTTTCGGACTTTTCGGCGCCTGCTATCGCGAACCGCCCGTCGATGATGAAGCAGGGCACACCGGTCACACCAAGCTCTTGAGCGCGGGCGACCTGTTGTTTGGTTTTTTCCAGATCACTGTCGGTTTCGAGCAGCTGTTCAACCAGGTCTGACTGCATTCCAGCGTCTTCAGCTACCTTCACAAGGGTCTCCGACTTGGTCAGATCACCGCCTTCCAGGAAGAATACCTGAAAGAGACGCTCAACCACCTCATCTTGCAGATCGTCAGCCCGGGACCACAGAATCAGCCGGTGACAGTCCAGCGTATTGGGAGAGAGCTTGATATCATCGAAGGCAAAGTGGATTCCTTCTTCCAGTCCGGCCTGACGGATTGTCTCATAGAAGGATTTCGCTCTTTCGACGCCGAACTTGTCGGTGAGATAGGCTTGGCGGTCCTTGCCTTCCTTCGGCAAGGTCGCATCCAGCTGATAGGGATGCCAGCGCACGGCGACGTTCACATCCGGAATCTGTGCGAGAGCACTCTCGAGCCTGCGTTTGCCGATATAGCACCATGGGCACATGACATCGGACACCACGTCAACAGAGATCGGAGTCTCACTCGTCATATTGCTTTCCTTCTAATGCCGCTTTGCATCAACCCTAGTTATTTTGATGGCGACATTCCAGTCTTGCTGCGATCAAAGACGTGTATGACCGAGAATTGCGTTAATGCGGGCCTGTAAACGGGCCTTGCCTCGTTCGCTCTTGAGAACTGCAATCGGGCCGATATCGTGGACAAAACAAACCAGGTCCTCTTCGCGGCTGGTTGCGTCCGCGATCGAAAGAACAGTTCCATAAAGGTCAGAGGCCAGAAGCGTCGCTTCATCTGGTGTGTTGAAATTCTCCGGGAGAAGCTTCATTTCCCAGATTTGAAGGCCGCGCTCGGCGAGTGCCGCGCCTGCCTTGTCGCTGTATCGGCTATAAAAAGCCTGCGGAACGCCGCCGGTGTTGAGGTGACCCGTCAACCACTTGTGGCTTTCTGCCAGGACCTTGTCTGCAAGTCGACGTCTTTTGCCAAACCGAATGGCCGTTGCCAGCCGCATCGACAGGTTCGCTTCCTGCAACGGCAAACGGAGAACATCGCTGGCGCCTGCGCGGAACAGCGTCGGGACGTCAGAGGCTTGCTCCGCAACGGCAAGAACAGGAAGTGCCGCGAACCGCGCGTCCATGCGAATACGTCGCAGGTTTTCGAGATTCTCGTCGAAAGTGTCATCAAGGATCACGGCATCGAAGGCGCGTTGTGCTAGGTATTCCTCGCCCATTTGCTGGTCGAAGGCACCCACGATCTCGACGTTGCGTTGACTTGCCTGCTGTACCTGCAGGAAGCGCCCCCCCATACCAACAATCAGCAGGCCGCTGGTGCCCTTGTGATGCGGTGCGGAGCCATATCCTGGGACGCGCCCGAAACTCATGCGCCTGATCCGGGCTTCCTCTGACCGCATCAAGGCACGCTGGAGATCGCAAGCCGTCGCAAACAGAATATCGTCCGGGACCTCACGATCGACGATGGCCGTCGCACGAACATGGTCCGCCAGATCGTCGTCGGCCTTGCAAAGAAGAAGGATCGGAACGTCAGTGCGAAGGTCTTGAATAGCAGCCGAAAGCCAAGCGTTGAACTCGGCGCGCTGGTCAAGTTGATCAAACGCCTCGGTATCCAGAAGGATCACCGAAGGAAGGGTATCAGGGAACACGCGCTGCGTCCGCCAAGCCGTGATCAGGTCAATGTCGGAAGTCAGTCCGGGTATGGGACCGGCTGATCCGGGAAGACGACGCCCAGCGAACCAGGTCGGACCATGCCAAAGCAGGGAAGTTTCACTGTCCATTACGCCAAAATACCAAACTGTCGCTCAAGATCACGCAACTTGCGCCGCCAACCGCTGCGTGCGCAAGGTCAAGCGGCTCCTGTCAATCTCGCCGTTCTGATCTCTTGGCAGCGCCTGAAGAATGAGAACGCGGAATGGGATTTGCGCAAGGTCAACACCGGCTGCGTCCAGGAATGCAAAAAAGGCCTTGGCATCAGGCACATTTCCAGGAGAAGGAACGAGAGCCGCATAGAGCCGCGCGCCGATGATGTCATCTTCAACAAGAAATGCAGCTGCTTCCTGAAGACCCGGATATGTCATATAGAGCGCGTCTATCGAGCCGAGCTGCCCCGCACCTGGTGCATATGCACCGGGAATACCAAAACCGGCAAGGCCGTCGTCGACCGGTTCCACCAGAATGCCCGTCTCAAGATAGCCCTCTTTGGTCCAGGATAGGCATTTGTCGTCGGAAAGGTTCCGCCACTCGGTCCCAGGAACTGCCGGGCCTTTGACCAGCAACTTGGGCGTTTCGCCGTCTGCCGCTGCGTCTATGGCAATGTCCAGAAGGGCTGGTCCGCTTTCACGCCCGTTCGACCCGGTCTGCTTTCCCAGCGGCACCGCCTCAACGCTCGTCGCGTGGCTGCGCTTTCGCGCAACAAGCGCAAACTCGTCCGCGATATGCAGATCCACCAAGGGGTGCATGGGCTCAAAGGTTGACGGCGGCGGTGCCGCGATGTTCCAGGCAGCAGCGATGGTTGTGCTCTTGTTGGCAACGCCCTTGTCGAGCATTTGCGCCAAGGGTCCTGGTGTCAGCACATAGTCGGCGTCCACCTCGTTCGCATGTTTGGCAAGGCGTACCAGAGAGGTCGGGTGATGCAGATGCAAACTGCCGCCGCACAGGAGCCAGGGCATGAGCCCTCCGCCGAGACCGGTCAGTCCGCTAAGAGAATAAGGCACGAGCAGTTTGGCGCCATCAGCGAGCTCTGTTTCGGCCAGAGCAAGCTTGGCTGCCGAAATCCAGTGATTGTGACAACGGCTGACAGGCACCGTTTCGCCGCCGCTGCGGCTCCAGGAAACAGTCGCCGTGTGATCGGCAGTCTCGCTTCTGTCGCTTTCGGTGAATGTAAGGCCATCGCCCATTTCGGCGAGCATCGGGCCCAGTTCGATCAGACCGTCCGGAACATCCTTGCCCAGCCCAAAGACAAAGCGGAGGGAAAACAGGTCCGCAGCGACATCACGCGCGTCCGCCCCGACCATGCGTGTTTCGACACGGTCGGCAGCAATGAAACCCTTTGCCCCGATAGAATTCAGAGCTTCAAGAACATTCTTTTGGCGCCAGTGAAGCGGCAGCGGAGAGACAATCAGGTCCGCACGCAGGGCCGCCAAAAACGCGATCACCGTATCGACGGTATTGGGCGACTGTATGCCAATGACGTGGTCCGCCGTCAGACCAACCGCGCCGTAGAAGGCAGCCAGACGGTCAATTTCCTTGTCCGCCTCGGCATAGGTAAGGCGTCGCGGATCGCCGCCGGTCCAGTCCGCGCGGTCTGGTGCGTCGGCGATCGCCAACCTGTCCGGGTGGGCCGATGCTGTGGCCTTGAACAGGCTGTCGAGAGTCGCATCGGACCAAGTGCCATCTTTGTGGTGTTCAGCGGCCTGGGTTTCGGAAATTGCTTTCATGGTTCTTTGCTTTTCCGATCAGTTTCTATCGGCTTCTGCTGACCACCAGGTGTCAACTTCATCGCCGTAGAGGGAATGCTGCTCTGGAGGGACGACCGTGTCCCAGTGGGCCATCCAGATGTCGGGGACGTGATACAGTGGCACGGCATAGGCGCCCGAGATCAACACCCGGTCAAATGCGCGTACCGCTGCAACAAAGTCCTCTTTGCTCCGTGCGCCAACCATTGCGTCAATCAACGCATCGATCACGGGTTCACTCGCGCCGACGATATTGAAAGAGCCTTCCGCTTCGGCTGCGGCTTGAGACCATCGGCCGTATTGTTCGCCGCCGGGCGACAAAGAGGCGTACCAGGTGTTGAAAACCATGTCGAAGTCGCGCTTGATCCGACGGTCTTCGAACTGGGAAGGATCAACGGTGCGCACTGTAACTTCAATGCCGAGGAGCTTCAGGCTTCGCGTGTAGGCGAGCGCCAGTTTCTCTTCATCCTCGTTTTTGGTGAGAATTTCAAATACAAGCGCGTCGCCGCTGCCTGTGTTGACCAGCTTGCCGTCTTTCAGCTCAAACCCTGCTTTCTTGAACTCACCGAGCGCCGCCCGCATGACCTTGCGATCACGCCCTGATCCGTCGGCTTCCGCAGGACGCCATGTTCCCTCCATAACCTCCGGAGTGACTGCGTCCGGAAAGTCTGCAAGCAACGCACGTTCACGCTCGTCGGCTGGTCGTCCCAGAGAGGACAGAATGGAGTTGTCCCAATACCCTCCTGTTCTCTTGTAAAGACCGAAGTAGATGTTCCGGTTGACCCACTCGAAGTCAAACAGCATCGCCAGCGCGCGTCGTACACGCACGTCCGAGAACACGGCACGGCGGGTGTTGAAAGCGATTCCCTGCATGTTGGCAGGGGTTCCAAGCGTGATCTCTTCCTGGATCACGCGTCCGTCTTCGGCCGCGGGGAAATCAAATCCTGTCTTCCAGCGGACGGGATCGCGGAACTGAAGGACATCAATGAGGCCCTTCTTGAAGGCCTCCTGCAACGTCGTTTCATCTCGAAAATACTCGATCCGGATTTCGTCGAAATTGTCGAAACCGGCTTTGACCGGAAGGTCCCGGGCCCAATAGTCAGGGTTTTTCTTGTAGACGACGCGCTTTCCCGGATCGATCTCGGCAAACACGTAGGGGCCGGTCCCGATTGGAGCCTTCAGCGTGGACTTGTCGAAGTTTTCAGCGTCTGTATTGGCTTTTGACAGGATCGGGGCGAGCGCGATCAGGAGCGGCAGCTCCCGGTTGTCGCCATTTTCAAACACCAGACGAATGGTTCGCTCGGCCGGAAACTCCTTCGCGACGATATTGGCGTACCAGTTGCGATAGGGGGGACGGCCCTTGTCTCGAATGATGTCGAAGGAAAATGCAACGTCCTCAACGGTTACTGGCGAGCCGTCAGAAAACTTAGCGTCTGGGTTCAACGTGAACTCGATCCACTCCCGGCTGTCCGGCATGCGCACGCTTTCCGCAAGATGTGCGTAGAGTGTGAAGGGCTCCGCATAGGAGCGCATCAGGAGGCTTTCAAAGATGTTGCTGCCGAACTGGCGCTCTTTCATGCCGCGCGCGCTGGTCCAGCCCCCCTGAACAATAAAGGAATTCAGGCTGTCGAAGGTTCCCTGGACGCCCAGCGTCAGGGTTCCGCCTTGTGGCGCGTCAGGGTTGGCGTAGGGCAGGGAGACGAAATCCGGTGGCAGCGCAGGCTCGCCGTGCATGGAGATGGCGTGGACCGAGGGAACGCTGTTGTCGCTAGCTTCTGCGCGAACCTGAAGGTGCAGGAAAGCCAGGCTGAAGACCAAGACTACCGCCGCAGATCGGCAAAGTCGCTGCATGCACAAATCGGAGGCTTTATTCATCTTTAAGGCTCTGAGCAGATTTTGATTCTCAACGGAATGCTATCACATGGTAAATAGACTGCGATGTATGCGCAGCCAAATAGCCCCAGATATTCCTGTTTCTCTTGATTTTGCCGGGCGTTGCATATCGGTCACCCTCTTGCCGTATTCGTCTCGCAAGGCTTCCCCGAACGCTAAACAGCGCGCGAGGCACTTGAAGTTGCCGCGCGAATGCCGCAGAACGGCGTAAGATTTGCGGACGTACGATTGAGGATAGTTCGAATGAAAGATGTTTTCAAAAGAGGATTGATCGGCTGCGCCTTCGCTGCGCTGTCAATGACCTCTTCTTTAGGTACGGTCTCCGCGCAGACTGCCGAGGAAGAATCCCCCTGGGTCAAGGTGTGCAACGTTGATCCCAAGGTGAACAAGGAAATCTGCCTGATCACTCAGGAACTGCGGACAAATACTGGCCAGTTCCTGAGTTCTGTGGCCATCCGTGAAATCGACGGCGAAGCGCGCAAGACCCTTCTTATTGCGGTGCCAACCGGCATGCTGATCCAACCGGGCCTTCGTGTCCAGATCGACAGCGGCAAGCAGACCCAGGCCAAATACGGCATTTGCTTCCCGAACGCCTGTTACTCTGAGCTTGTAATCGACGAGTCATTCGTCAACTCGATGAAGCAGGGCGGAAAGCTCGTTCTCACCACCTTGAACCAGCAGGCCAAGGCGATTCCGCTTGAGCTGACACTCATCGGCTTCACCAAGGTTTACGACGGCGAGCCAATGGACGTTGCTGAGCTGCAGAAAAAGCAGGAAGAGCTTCAGTCCGAGTTGCAGCGCCGCGCTGATGAAGCACGTCAGAAGCTGATCGACGCTCAAAAGGGCGCTCAATAAGTTTTAATTGAATACCAAAACCACAAACGCCGCTCCTCTTCGGGGCGGCGTTTTTGTTTGAAACGGGGTACCGTAAGAAAACACACCCACGCCGCGCGGCGTAGCGTTCGCACAGTTCTGATGGCTATTCAGCTGCGGGTTTTTAGTGGATCTCGACAGTCAAAGGCACGTAAGAGCCGTCCGACAGTTCTTCGAAGATCTCATGGACCTGAGGGTGCCGGACCGGCTCGCCTGTGATATCGGGAATAAGGTTCTGTTCGCTGACATAGGCGACGTATTCGGTCTCCTCATTTTCAGCAAGCAAGTGGTAGAATGGTTGGTCGCGGTTTGGCCGAACGTCTTCGGGAATGGAGTCCCACCATTCCTCGGTATTGCTGAAGGTCGGATCGACATCAAATATCACCCCGCGGAAGGGGTAGATGCGGTGCCGCACGACCTGACCAATTCTGAATTTCGCCGTACGCATTTTGTCAACCTGATCAGACGGATTTTGCCGGGATAGCGCTTGCGTGATTGTGTGGCAAGCGCTTTCCCTGCCGCTCATCTGACAAAACATAGTACACGAAGTCTCTAAAGACCGTAAACTTCAGCAAGCTCCGGGTCTTTGCTGGCAACCAGTCTGGCCAGATCCACGATCACCTTGGCCTGTTTCCAGGTGGCGTCATCCTGCATTTTGCCGTCTATCATGACCGCTCCGGTGCCGTCCGGCATTGCGTCGAGGATCTTGATGGCAAAGGCAACTTCGGCTGGATCGGGACTGAAAACACGCTTTGCGAGCTCTATCTGCTTCGGGTGAAGCGACCACGCGCCAAGGCAGCCCATCAGGAAGGCGTTGCGGAACTGGCTTTCGCAGGCCTCCTGGTCGGAAAAGTCACCGAAGGGACCATAGAAAGGCTTCAGTCCATAGGACAGGCAGGCATCAACCATCTTGGCGACGGTATAGTGCCAAAGGTCCTGCTGAAATGCGGTGCGCACCGCGCCATTGCCGTCATCGGACAGGACGGCATAGTCCGGATGTCCGCCACCGACACGTGTTGTCTTCATCCCTCGCGATGCCGCAAGATCGGCCGGACCAAGGCTCATGCCATGCATTCGTGGGCTGGCCGCGGCGATTGCCTCAACGTTCTTGACGCCTTCTGCCGTTTCCAGGATCGCATGGATCATGATTGGCTTCGAAATGCCGGATTTGGCCTCCAGCTGGGCCAACAGCTGATCCAGGTAGTGGATGTCCCATGGCCCTTCGACTTTTGGCAGCATGATTACATCAAGCTTGTCGCCGACCTCGGGCACAATCTCCATGAGATCATCCAGAAACCAGGGACTGTTCAGACAGTTGACGCGCGTCCACAGACCTGTCTGGCCGAAATCATTGTCCTTGGCCATCTGAATGAAACCGTGCCGTGCCTCGACTTTGGCGTCCGCCGGAATTGCATCCTCAAGATTGCCGAGAACCACGTCGACCTTGCTGATGAGATCGGGCACCTTGGCACGCATCTTTTCGACATGGGGCGGAACGAAGTGGATCATCCGCTCGAGGGCAACCGGCAAGTCACGGAAAGGGGCAGGCGCACCAATGGCCAGCGGCTGGTAAAAGGCTTTGGGTGTTTTCACGGCTCTCTCGCTCCCTGGTCGACCAGCATGTCGGAAAGTTTATAACCGTCTTGTTGCGCTGCACATATTCTCCGAAAGGAGAAGCCATGGGGCAGAGAGCAACGGCTCTGGAGGTGTCACGCGTTGGCCCACTTCCGGTGGATCCACATCCACTGCTCAGGATGCTCCCGGATCCATTCCTCAAAAACCCGATGGATCTCTTCGGTAACCGCTTGAATATCCGCC
Source organism: Roseibium sp. (assembly GCF_039982295.1). Lineage (GTDB taxonomy): Bacteria > Pseudomonadota > Alphaproteobacteria > Rhizobiales > Stappiaceae > Roseibium. The sequence goes on along the minus strand of NZ_JBDWYP010000015.1, from coordinate 21,670 downwards.
TTGCGATCGTCGGTGACCGGCACCTCGATCGCCCGGCCTTCAATGGTGAAGTGCACACCGTTGGTTCGGACCACACGGCCAAGAATGATCGGCACGCCGCCTGAACGCGCAAGTGTCGCCGGTACCGGGTTGGCATAGGCTGGACGGCCAAAAAACGGTACCTTTATACCCCGGGTCTCGCGCAGGTCGCCCATGATTGCAAGAACACCGCCCTCGCGCACAATTCTCACGAGTTTGCGGGCCGTCTGGTGGCTCTTTGAAAACAAGCCCAGCCGATAGAGGTCCTTTCGCATGTCGCGCAGCGCGGCATCCGCAAACGGGTTCTTCAGGGCCTGGTAGACGCCCGCCAGATCAAGGCCTGCCCGCACCGCAGGCTGAACGCACATTTCCCAGTTCCCTGAATGGAATGACACAAAAACTGCCTGCTGTTCGCCTGCGAGAACCCGTTTTGTCGTTTCATCGGCAATGGCGACGAAGCGGTCGTCCTGCGGGAGAAGCTCGGCAATATGGAAGGTTTCGGCGGCAACCCGCCCGAGGTTCTCCCACATGCCGCGCACGATCTTTTCGCGTTCTTCAGCTGTCGTTTGAGGCAATGCCGCTTCAAGATGTCGAAGCGCCCGCTGATGCCTGGAATTCAAAGGCGCAAAGACGCGCCATAGGCGACCCATCACAGCAGAAGCAATGTCCACAGGGATCATGCGAAACAAAATGATTGCAACGCGCAAAGCGACTGTTTCCAGCCGGTACCAAAGGTTTTTCAAGCTTTTCGCGAAGGGCATCGTGGCGACAGTACCATTTGTAACAAACCGAGACTTGCAGGAGCCGACAAGACCGTCTCTAACGTTTAAGCCTGATATGGAGTGTTGAAGAACAAACCTGTCAGGGGTGATTATCCAAGGTGTCCATCTGATGCAAGCCATCAGGGACCTATCGGCCTGCGGCGCCTGCCGTCATGGCCCATCATTGATTGCGGTTAGCTCTAAAATGCAAGACGTCATCACATTGGCCTTTCCCTTTTTCGGGTTGATTTTCCTCGGTTTCGTATCGGGGAAGATCGGCAAGCTGCCGGAAAGCGGGCTTGCCTGGATGAATTTCTTCATCATCTACATCGCCTTGCCGGCCCTGTTCTTCAGGCTCCTGTCCGAAACGCCGATCGAACAGCTCACCGATCTTACCTTCGTTTCTGCAACGACCTTCACGACCTATACAGTCTTTGCCATCGCCTTTTGCATCGGCGTATTGGCGACACGCGGCAGCGTGCCAGAATCCACCATTCTGGGGATCGCCGGAGCCTATTCCAACATCGGCTACATGGGGCCAGGCCTGACCCTGGCTGTTCTCGGGCCTGCTGCAACCGTCCCCACTGCGCTGATTCTGTGTTTCGACAACACGCTTCTTTTCATTCTCGCCCCCCTGATGATGGCCGTGGGTGGAACCGACAAGGAGCCGATGCGCAAGACGCTTGCAAAGATCTTCTGGCGGGTTTTCACCCACCCTTTCATTCTTGCGACCATTGCCGGCGTTGGAGCTGCGGCGATCGGTTTCAGGCCGCCCGAAGCCATAGACGCAATGCTGACTATTCTCAGTGGCGCAGCCGCTCCCTGCGCACTTTTTGCCATGGGCGTTGGCGTGGCGTTACGTCCCGCAGGCCGCGTTCCAATCGAGCTGCCTGCAGTTCTTGTCGTGAAGCTTATCGTGCATCCGGTGCTTGTTTTCCTGATGCTCTCCTGGATCGGTGGTTTTGACCCAATCTGGGTCGCAACGGCAATCCTCATGGCCTGCCTGCCGCCAGCGACGAACGTTTTTGTCATTGCACAGCAGTACAACACCTATGTCCAACGGGCTGCGAGTTTCGTTCTGATTGGAACGCTTGCATCCGTCGTGACTGTGACCGGGTTCATCTGGGCGATCACCAACAACGTCATTCCGTTGGGCGGATAAAGGTCCTCTGCCGAAGCCAAGAACAGCTAGTAGACGTTGTCGCGAACAGCCTGGGTCTTCCGTTTCGTGCCAGGGGCAATACCTTCGCGCATGAGCAGCCGTCGAAGGGGAGGCACCTTGTCGGCCAGATAGAGCCCTGCGCTACGAGCGATCTGTACCGGGAGAAAGTCGGTCAGAAGCGATCGGTTCAGCGCATCGACCGCAAAGGTTCGCGTGGAAATGTCGCTTCGTCGGTCGCTTTCATAGCGGGAAAGCACTTCAGTGGCACCAATGTCCGCTCCCATATCGCGTGCCGATGTCAACAGTCTGCCCAGCGACGCGACATCGCGCAGGCCGAGATTGAGACCCTGTGCTCCGATCGGCGGGAAGACATGCGCGGTCTCGCCGATCAAAGCGAGCCTTGGGCCAACGAGAGACTTGGCTGACAGGCCTGACAGCGGAAAGCTCTGGGGACTACTTGCGATCCCGAATTTGCCGAGAATCGAATGAGCACGATGTTCAAGCTCTAGCGCCAGGTCATCTTTCGACATGGTCTTGATCGTTTCTGCCTGCTCTGATGTCACGACGCAAACCAGGGACGACGTGCGGCCGGGCAGGGGAACCAGAGTGAAAGGCCCGGTGGGCGTGTGAAACTCTGTGGACGTTTCATTGTGAGGCCGGTCGTGCTCAAGATTGAGAACCACCGCCACCTGCGGATAGCTCCAGCGGCGAAGCTCAATACCGGCGGCTTCCCGGGCCTGGGAGTTGCGGCCGTCAGCGGCAACAAGCAGGCGAGTCTTGAGAGGGGCGCCATCCTGGCAGAAAACCGAGACGCTTTCTTCACCAAAGTCATAGGAAACAGCAAGGTCTTCGAAGAGTGTCAGATTGGCTTGCTCTTGAGCCGCCTCCGCCAGAACACGGTTCAGATCCTTGTTGCGCAGGTTATATCCGAAGGCCTCAAGGTTGAGTTCTGCACTGTCGAAGGTGACCTCTGGCGCGCGGACAAGCCTGCGTGTGTCGTCGATCATCCGCATCTTCGAGAGCGGCGTCGCAAAGCTCCGCAGATTGTCCCAAACGCCAATCTGCTCAAAAAGCGTGACAGAGTCCTGCAGCAAGGCTGTCGTGCGCCCGTCCTCCTGGTTCACAGCGGGCGCAACCAAGGCTGTTTCAAAGCCGACTGAGGCAAACAGCAATGCTGCAGTCATCCCGGACGGACCAGCGCCGACAACGACGATATCGTGGATCTTGTCTGAGGTCTCGGGCATCGTCGTGACTCCATTGCTGCCGCTCGGAGGGAAGGATGGGGTTCCGAAGCCGAAAAGCAAGAAAGAACGGAAGTACCTGGCGCGGTCCAATGCCGCATAGGCCATCCCGGCTTATTTGTGAAGGATCTCACCGGCGTCTTTGCGCCAAATCAAGACGATCTCTGCGAGACCGGCTATCGTATCACGCGATTTCAGTCCTTTGACAAGATGCCGATGTTGGAACATGACTTTGGAAACATGCAAGTGACGTCTGTGGTTGAGCGTCAGGAAGCACGACCGCACGCGATGGTGCGCGGATGGCCATGGGTTTTCGCCTGTCTTGTCGGACTGACACTGGGCGGTTGGCTCTATCTGTCGCTGATGGTCGCCGACATGATCCAGGTTATGGACATGACCGAGGCCGGGCCCGGAATGGGTGTTTTTAACGCTTTCAACATCTATCAGGGTCTGCCTGCCGAGGCGCGCGCTGCCATCGCCGCGCTCTGCCTTCCAACGTCTGTTGCGACCTTTGGAATGCCTTCTGAAACGTGGGCGGCAAGCGATCTGGCAAAGGTCTTTATCATGTGGTTGATGATGGCCTTGGCGATGATGCTGCCAAGCGCATTTCCCATGTTGAATGCCTATACCCGCCGTGTAGACAAGCCGTCAGGAAACGCTCGGAACGGAATTGAGACGCTTTGGGCCGCGGTCGGCTATCTGACGATCTGGGCCGGCTACGCGGTTGTCGCCACAGGTGCTCAATGGCTGCTGACGCTTGCCTCTGCTGTTACGCCGATGATGGCGCCGGCCTCAATGGCGTTCGCTGCAACAATCCTTGTCGCAGCTGGAGCCTATCAATTCACCCGCGCAAAAAAAGCCTGCCTGATACGCTGCTGGTACCCACGCTTTGCTTTTGCTGATCGTACGGGTGTGGTTGCCGCCTACAAGGAAGGGTTGGTCCAGGGATTGGCCTGCCTTGGTTGCTGCTGGGCCATCATGACGGTCATGTTCGCCGTCGGCCTGATGAACGTCATTTGGATCGTTGTCCTTGGTGTTCTCATGGCACTTGAAAAAACGCTCCCAAATAATTGGCTTCACGTGTTGATTGGGATCGTTTTTCTGGGTTGGGGTTTTGCTTTGATAGCACTGATGCAAGCAGGCCTCATGCATTGAACTCAAGTTTGAGGTGCACAGTCGTGTCAATCATCGCGAAAAGCCTGTTCATTCCGTCATAAAATTGGAATAATGCGATACAAATCGATACATTTATCGTCTGACCGATAGGTGCTGACCTGAGTTCAGGGCATTGGCGGGTGGTTTCCCCGCAAATTCAGTATTTTTTGTAACCCCGCGAGACACCGACAGCCGTGACCGAAATTACACCAGACAAGGAAGCTCCGGAGCCGGCGCTGTTTCTGATCCATATCCTTACGGCTTCCGGCGCACCGATCGCTCTCGTCGCGTTGCTGGCCGGCGCACGTGGCAATTGGGCGGAGATGTTTGCCTGGCTCGGGTTGGCACTTGTGGTGGATGGCGTTGATGGTCCGCTTGCTAGGCATTTCAACATAGCTAAGCGTTTGCCACGCTGGTCAGGGGCATCGCTCGATTTCGTGATCGACTACGCTACGTATGTGTTCCTTCCGGCCTTCGCACTCTCCGCAAGCACGATGCTCTCACAGCCCTGGAACTGGATCTGTGGCGGCCTTATTGTTTTCACCGGCGCTCTGTATTTCGCCGACAATGGGATGAAAACGCCCGATGGATCCTTCAAGGGATTTCCGGCCGGTTGGAACATGGTCGTCTTTGGTCTGATGGCCCTGTCACCTTCGCAGGGGTTCACCATCGGCTTTGTTCTCTTTTGCTGCGTCTTGACCTTCCTGCCTGTCAAATTCGTGCATCCGGTTCGTGTGCAGCGCTGGCGGGTTCTGACGCTGATTGTCACCGCAATCTGGTTCATTGCAGCAGGCCACGCGGTCGTGAACGGCATGCAGACGCCAGAGGTTACGGGGTGGGTCCTGACCGGAGCGAGCGTTTATCTTTTCTCGGTCTCAGCCGTGCAGCAAGTGATCGATCGCTACTTCTGACGCCATGCACTGGTATTCGGCTATAGCAGTCAATCCTCAGGCCCGATTGCTGATTTCAATCTCGAATTGCTCGGCGCCAAGGGACCACTGTTCGCGGCCCGTCTCGTATCGGTCTCCGACTGCGTTTCGCGCGGGGACGTGGAGATCACGGCAGGCGATCTGTTCGACGTCGTTGGCAATGGTATCGTGAAAATCGGCATTCATCCGGAATATCACTTGGCCGAGACGCCACAGACTCATAAGGGTCTGACAGGTCGTGAGACCATCGGGACGACAATTCTCACTCCCTGAAGGACGTGACGCGATGTCTGGTACAAAGAGCAACGACAAGGCGCGCAATCTCTATGCCCCTGCCATGCGTTATTTTGCGGAGGTTGCCGAACTCGGCTCCATCCGTGCTGCGTCACGTGAGTTGAATGTTGCCTCCTCGGCCATAAACCGTCAGATCCTCTGGCTAGAGGAAGCTTTTGGATTGCAACTTTTTGAGAGGGTCGGGCGCCGCCTGCGGCTCGCTCAGGCTGGCGAAATACTGCTCGCTCACGTCAAGCGCACTTACTCGGATTTTGATGCCACCCTTGCGGAACTTGACGCGCTTCAGGGGCTGCGCCGCGGAACGGTTGCCATTGCCTCCGTGGAAAGCGTCGCGGAGACACTCCTTCCAGAGTTGGTGTCGTCCTTCCGGCGGAAATATCCTGGCATCCACGTCAGCGTCACCGTCACCAGCGCACTCGAAGCGGCCAAACTTGTCGAAGCGGCTGAAGCCGACGTCGGTTTCACCTTTGATCCGCCGGAAACGTCTGCATTGACGGTCTCCTATCATCAGGACTTGCCGATCGGGGCGTTGATGGCTTCCGAGCACCCGCTTGCAACGGCTGAAGTCCTCAGTCTTTCCGAGTGCCTGCGTTTTCCGCTGGCGCTTCCCGCCATCGGTCTTTCTCTGCGAAGCCGGATTGATGCGTCCATGGCACAGATCCCGGGTTCGTTGCGGACCTATATCGAGGCCAATTCACTGCGGTTCATGCGCGCGCTGGCAAGGGAAGAAAATGTGATCGGATTTCAAACGGAGATCGGTTGTGAGGAGGATCTCGAAAGCGGGCGATTGGTCTTCAAGCCTCTGACGGACTTGCCACTTCAGGCGGATCGATTGAGCATAGTCACAAGCGCCCGGCGAGCACTTGCGCTGTCGCCTGGTATGTTTTTCAATCACGCTGTGATCGCGCTAAAAGACCGTTTGCCAGACAATGATGCCAAAACGGCATCAACAAGTGCTAAAATGAGCGCTATGGATTGAGACAGATTTAGGGCACCCTTTTTATTTGCAATTGAAAGAGACTGTGGTGGCTGTGGCGCTGCAGTTGGGAGAGATAAGCGATGGGGCGTTTGACGACGCATGTTCTGGACACAGCGTTGGGCTGTCCGGCCGGTGGTCTGAGGATTGAACTGTGGACCATGGATGGGACACCAGAAATGGTGTCGACCCATACCACGAACGCCGATGGTCGTGTCGATGGCCCCATACTCGATGGCCCAGCCTTCAAATGCGGAACTTATGAGCTGCGTTTTCATGCCGGCGACTACCTCAAGTCCTGCGGGAAAGACCTGCCAGACCCTTTGTTTCTGGACATCATCCCGATACGCTTTGGCATTGCCGAGCCCGACGGTCACTATCATGTACCTCTGCTGCTTTCGCCCTTCGGGTTTTCGACATATCGCGGGAGCTGAGGAATGCGTGACACGATACGTTTCCTGAAGGATGGCGAAATCATCGAACTGTCCGAGGTGCGCCCAACGGAAACGGTGCTCGACTATCTGCGGCTGAGAGCTAGACAGACCGGAACCAAGGAAGGGTGCGGCGAGGGCGACTGCGGCGCTTGCACGGTCGCTGTGGGGCGACTGGTTGCTGGCAAATTGACCTACCAGCCGGTCAACAGCTGCATTCAGCTTCTGGCCATGATCGATGGGGCCGAGCTCGTCACGGTCGAGGACCTGACCTCTGACGGCCGCTTGCATCCTGTTCAAAAAGCGATGGCGGAACTGAATGGATCGCAATGCGGTTTCTGCACGCCTGGTTTTGTGATGAGCCTTTTCACGCTCTATCACGCGGAAGGGCAGGCGCGGAGCCGCAAGGCCGTCACGGAATGGATCGCAGGAAATCTCTGTCGATGCACGGGATATCGGCCGATCGTTGATGCAGCTCTCGAGAGCTGCTTCGACAGCGCGGACGACGCCTTTGCCTGGCGCGCAAACGAAACCCGCGAAAAACTGCGAGAACTGGCCGACAGCCGGGATATCTACATTGGCAATGGCGATGGTTTTGTAGCGTCTCCCGCAACGCTTGATGGACTGGCTGCGCTCTATGCGCAGAACCCGGACGCGACGATTGTGGCCGGAGCGACCGATGTCGGGCTCTGGATCACGAAGCACCTCAAGGATCTGCCGAAGGTCATCTGGCTTGGGCGAATTGAGGGGCTGGACCGGGTGGAGGAAACACCGTCAGGGGTTCTGATGGGCGCAACAGCGACGTATCAGACAGCCGAGGCGGCGATGAGCAGGCTCTCGCCGGACCTTGGCGAACTCTGGAAGCGGATCGGATCCAAACAGGTGCGTGCGTCCGGAACGGTCGGAGGCAACATCGCCAACGGTTCGCCGATCGGAGATACGCCACCAGCGTTGATCGTGCTCGGCACGACACTCGAACTTCAGTCAAAGGACGAATCGCGCACCTTGCCACTCGAGGAGTATTTTCTCGATTACGGAAAGCAAGACCGGCGAGCCGGGGAGTTTGTGACCGGGCTCTTTGTCCCGCGTCCTGCAGCCAACCAGATCTTCCGCTGCTACAAGATTTCCAAGCGCTTTGACCAGGACATTTCATCGGTGATGGGGGCATTTCTCTTCACGGTGATGGACCAGAAGATCACCGAAGCGCGGATTGCCTTCGGCGGAATGGCAGCAACGCCAAGGCGCGCACCTGGCGCCGAAACATCCCTCATTGGGGCGTCGCTCGAGGATCCCTCCACTTGGGCTGCGGCCATGAAGGCACTTGTGAGTGACTACACTCCGATGAGCGACATGAGAGCTGGCGCAGAGTACCGGATGGAAACTGCGAGAGCGCTCCTTGCCAAAGCCCTTATGGAGGCAAGCGGTACGGCAGCCGAACAACTGCGCCTGCGCGCGCCGGTGATGGAGGCTGCCGAATGACGGACCAGAGCGCCCGCCAGGAAATGCCCGCGAGCATGCGTCATGTGCACAAGCCGCTGAATCACGACAGTGCGGTCAAGCATGTTCAGGGGACTGCGACGTATATCGATGACATGCCTGAGCCCATTGGAACGTTGCATGTGGTTCCGGGCTGGGCGCGTCAGGTCGTGCGCGGCAAGCTCACATCGGTCGATCTGGAGGCCGTCCGAAAGGCTCCGGGCGTGGTCAAGGTTCTGACAGCGGACGATATTCCCGGCATCAATGACTGCTCGGCCGCCATGGGCGATGACCCGGTCCTGGCTGCTGACGAAGTTCTCTTTTACGGTCAGGTGGTCTTTGCGGTTGTCGCGACCTCGCGTGAGGCCGGGCGCAAGGCCGCGCTTCTGGCCAGGATCGAAGCGCAGCCGACCACACCGATCATCACAGCTGAAGACGCAGTCGCGGCAGATATCACGGTGCTGCCGGACTACCAGTTTCGGCGAGGGTCGCCGGAAACGGGCATGACGGCAGCCGAAAACGTTCTCTCCGGCGTCTTTCAGATTGGTGGCCAGGAGCATTTCTATCTGGAAGGCCAGGTCGCCATGGCCAGTCCCCAGGAAGATGGCGGAGTGATGGTCTACACGTCAACACAGCATCCGACCGAAGTGCAGCATACGGTTGCCAAGGTTCTTGGTGTTCCTGATGCGCTCGTTGTGGCCGAAGTGCGCCGTATGGGCGGCGGTTTCGGAGGCAAGGAATCCCAGGCCAATCAATGGGCGAGCCTTGCCGCTCTGGCTGCCGCCGCGACCGGGGAAACCTGCAAGCTCCGTCTCGACCGCGACGACGACATGATTATGACCGGAAAGCGGCATGACTTTAGGGTGGAATGGCAGATCGGGCACGACAGCGAGGGTCGCATTCGCGCCGTCGATCTCAATTTTCTCGCGCGTTGCGGCTATTCGGCGGATCTGTCTCTGGGCGTTAACGACCGCACGATGTTCCACGCGGACAGCAGCTACTTCTATCCCGACGCAGTCATACGCAGCCGACGTTTGAAGACTGACACCTGCTCCAATACTGCGTTTCGGGGATTTGGCGGGCCGCAGGGCATGCTGACCGCGGAACGGATGATTGATGCAATCGCCATCACCGTCGGCAAGGATCCACTGGAAATCCGCCAATTGAATTTTTATGACGCCGAGCACAATCTGACCCCTTACGGGATGCCTGTGGAAGAGCATGAAGTCATGCACGATCTTTTCGGGCAGTTGGTGGAAAGTTCGGACTATTGGGCGCGACGGGATGATGTCCGTGACTTCAACAATCACAATGCAGTCTTGAAAAAAGGTCTGGCCCTGACGCCGGTGAAATTTGGCATCTCCTTCACGCTGAAGCATCTCAATCAGGCAGGTGCCCTGGTCCATCTTTACACTGACGGTTCGGTTCATCTGAACCATGGCGGCACGGAAATGGGGCAGGGGCTCTATCAGAAGGTTGCGCAGGTTGTGGCCGATGAATTCGGCATGACCATCGACAAGGTGCGCATTACTGCGACCAACACGTCAAAGGTCCCCAATACCGCTCCAACAGCTGCGTCCTCGGGAACCGATCTCAACGCCATGGCGGCCAAGAATGCAGCCAGGACCATAAAAGACAGGTTGATCGGTTTTCTCTGCAAGACGCATCAGTGCGGGGAGGAGGCGATTGCCTTTCAGGACAACAAGGTCTTTGTCGGAGAACAACAGTTTTCTTTGGCACAGGTCGCAAAACAGGCTCATCTTGCGCGGATTCATCTCTCAGATGCCGGCTTTTATGCCACGCCAAACATCACCTGGGATCGTGACAGTGCCAGCGGCCGACCGTTCTTCTACTTCGCTTATGGCGCCGCCTGCGCCGAAGTGACGATCGATACGATGACCGGAGAGATGACCGTTGATCGCGTGGACCTGCTGCACGATGTCGGACACTCCTTGAATCCTGCGATCGACATTGGCCAGATCGAAGGCGGTTTCGTCCAGGGAATGGGCTGGCTGACGACCGAAGAACTGGTCTGGGATGAACAGGGGCGGCTACGCACCCACGCACCATCGACCTACAAGATCCCGGCTGCTTCCGACATTCCAGAGGATTTCAACGTCGCGCTCTACCAATCCAGGGGCAACCCGCAGGACACGATCTATCGCTCCAAAGCGGTCGGTGAGCCGCCGGTGATGCTGGCCAATGCCGTGTTCTGCGCAATCACCGATGCAGTCGCCAGTCTCAATCCGGGTGTCGTACCGGAGCTAGACGCGCCTACCACGCCAGAGGCAATCATGAAGGCGGTGCGCAGTATCCGTCAGGCGCAGGCAGGGGCGAGAGGTGCTGCTGAATGAGTGTCTGGAGGCACATCTCCGATATTCTCCAGACGGGGCAGAACTGCGCGATGGTAACGATCGCGAGTGCTGCCGGATCCACGCCGCGCGAGGCGGGTGCACGCATGGTGGTTCGCCAGGACGGCAGCTTTTACGGCACCATTGGCGGCGGAACACTGGAATTTCAAGCCATCAAATGGGCGGTCGCTGCTCTCGAAGCCGGTACAACAGGCCTGTCGATCAGAACATTCTCTCTCGGTCCTGACCTGGGTCAATGTTGTGGTGGACGCGTGGATGTCGCCGTGGAAGTCCATTCGTTGACGCAGGCCCAGAACGCTCGACATCTTGCAACTCTCGAGTCGGCAGGCGTCATGTTTGCGACCCAGGCAGCCATTTCGGACGATTGTGCTGTCACACGCGAGGTTTTGCCAATTTTGCCCGATGAGCCGTTTCGCCTAGAGGCGAATACCCTGTTGACCGAGACATTTGGGCAGGATCGCAGAACGCTTTACCTGTTTGGCGCAGGCCATGTTGCCCGTGCGCTTGTCCTTGCACTGGCGAACCTGCCGTTCCGCATCATCTGGATCGATAGTCGCGCCGACGCCTTTCCAGCTGCGGTGCCGTCCAATGTCGCCAAGGTTAGCGACGCGTCGCCGGAAACCCTTCTTCAAGACGCAGAGCATGATGCATTCATTCTCGTCATGACCCATTCGCATGCTATGGATGAAGCCATTGTCGCCGCGGCCTTGGCGAAAGGACGGTTTCCATATGTGGGCGTCATCGGCAGTGCGACCAAACGGGCACGATTTGAAAAGAGAATGCGTGCCCGTGGCATTTCGCAGGCGGCCATAGCCGAGCTGGTCTGCCCCATAGGCACCAGCCTGGTAGCGTCAAAGTTGCCTGCTGCGATTGCTGCGGGCGTAACTGTGGAGCTTCTCGCCGCGGATGAGACCGCGCGAACCTTTGTTTCAACAAGACTTGCACAAGCATCAGCTTCTGGACGATAAGTCGGCAAATGGTTGGGGGAATGAAGCCATTGGCGGAAAATAAAAAAAAGAGTGGCGATACCGCTCAAACGGTTCGGCGGGCGAGCGGCGACGTGCTTCTGGACGGCAAGGGCCTGACCAAGCGCTTCGGTGAAATCCTTGCCAATGACCGCGTTGATCTGCGTATCAACAAGGGTGAAATCCACGCTCTTCTTGGCGAAAACGGAGCCGGCAAGTCGACGCTTGTGAAGATGTTCTACGGCGCACTTGAGCCCGACGCCGGCGAAATCATTTGGCAGGGCCGGCCAGTGCAGATCGATAACCCTGCCGCCGCCAGATCGCTCGGGATCGGCATGGTTTTCCAGCATTTCTCCCTTTTTGAAGCCCTGACGGTTGTCGAGAATATCGCGCTCGCCCTGCCTGACCCGGGAAACATGAAAGCGCTCGCCAAACGCATCGAAAGCATCTCCAGCGAATATGGCCTGCCGCTCAACCCCCAGGACATTGTCGCTGACCTTCCTGTCGGCATCCGTCAGCGCATCGAGATCGTGCGGTGCCTGCTGCAGGAACCGGCACTGATCATCATGGATGAGCCGACGTCGGTGCTTACCCCGCAAGAAGCCGACCGTCTGTTCAAGACGCTGGAGCGTCTCGCCAGTGAAGGCTGTGCTGTCCTCTACATTTCGCATCGCCTGGAGGAGGTGAAGAGGATCTGTCACCACGCGACGATCCTGCGCCATGGAAAGGTTGTTGCTGAGTGCGATCCTTCAAGGGAGACGCCGTCCAGCCTCGCCAACATGATGGTCGGAACCGAAGTGATTGGTGTGTCCCATGGCGCAAAGGCTCCCGAACTCGGCCCGGCTCGCTTGAAAGTCACCGACTTGAGCGCGCCGGCTCAAAATCCATTTGCCACCACCTTGAATGACCTCAATCTTGCTGTTCACGCAGGTGAGGTTGTTGCCATCGCCGGTGTAGCCGGAAACGGGCAGGGCGAACTTTTTGATGCATTGTCTGGCGAAATACAGGTTGCGCCCGGGATGATCCAAATCGACGGCCAGGCGTGCGGCGCGAAAAGCATCAACTGGCGTCGGCAGAAAAATGCGGCTTTTGTGCCAGAGGAGCGCCTCGGCCATGGCGCCGTTCCCGGCATGACCTTGACGAACAATATCGTCCTGACACGCCATGGAACCAATGACGGACTTGTTTCGGCAGGCTTTGTGTCCGACGGGCAATCCGGTGAGCTTGAGCAAAAGGTCAAAACGCATTTCGACGTCCGGATGTCCCATGACAACCCCGAAGCGCGCTCGCTGTCCGGTGGCAATCTGCAGAAGTTCGTGGTCGGGCGAGAACTGGATCGAAAGCCCGGCGTTCTGGTGGTCAACCAGCCGACCTGGGGCGTCGACGCGGGCGCTGCAGCGCTGATCAGGCAATCGTTGATCGATCTGGCACGCTCCGGATCTGCTGTTCTGGTGATCAGCCAGGACCTTGACGAGATTTTCGAAATAGCCGACCGGATCGCGGTAATTTCCAGAGGGTTCCTGTCCGAGGCGGAGGCTGCCTCCGGCATGACACGCGAACGGGTCGGTTTGCTTATGGCCGGAAGCGCGGAGCGGTCTAAAGGCAATGACAGGAAGGCAGTTTAATGCGGATCGAACTGGTCAAACGCAAGGAACACAGCCGTCTGATGGCCGTTCTGTCGCCCGTCATCGCTGTCTTTCTGACACTGATTGCCGCTGCGATTCTCTTCAAGCTTGCGGGTAAAGATCCTCTCCTGGGCCTCTTCACTTTCTTCATCGAGCCTTTGACGGATACCTGGTCTTTGCAGGAGATGATCGTCAAGGCAACGCCGCTTGTCCTGATCGCTTGCGGGCTGGCGGTTTGCTATCTCTCCAACAACTGGAACATTGGCGCTGAAGGGCAGTTTGTTTTCGGAGCCCTCTGCGGGTCGTTCATTCCGATCGTCTTTCCCGATTTCGAGACCGTTCTGACCTTGCCTCTGATGCTTCTTATGGGGGCGCTTGGCGGCGCCGCCTGGGGGCTGATCCCGGCAATATTGAAGACCCGATTCAACACCAACGAGATCCTGACAAGCCTGATGCTGGTCTATGTGGCCAGCCTCATCCTTGACTATCTGGTTCGTGGCCCCTGGCGCGATCCGGACGGCTATAATTTCCCGGAATCACGCCTGTTCACCGACGCCGCGACGCTTCCTTTGATCGGTGATGGCCGTATGAGCATCGCCGCGCCAATCGCTGTCCTCGTGGTCATCGTCCTGACGATCGTGCTCGCGAAAACGCTCAAGGGTTTCGAAATCCGGGTCATGGGCGAAAGTCCAAGGGCGGGCAGCTTTGCCGGCTTCTCCAAAAAGCGTCTGACACTCTTTGCCTTTGCACTGGCGGGCGGATTGGCAGGGCTGGCCGGAATCATGGAGGTCTCCGGGTCGCTCGGGCAGCTTCTGCCAACGATCTCGCCCGGGTATGGCTTCACCGCCATCATCGTTGCCTTCCTTGGCCGCTTGAATCCGGCTGCCATCCTCATCGCGGGTCTGGTTCTGGCTCTGTCCTATATTGGCGGAGAAGGCGTGCAAGCCTCGATGGGCGTCTCCGACAAGATTGCGGCCGTGATTCAAGGCCTTCTGCTGTTCTTTGTGCTCGCCTGCGACACCTTCATTTTGTACCGACCGCGGATAGTACCGGGTCGCCCGGCAACCGGTTCGGAGATCTGATCATGTTTGAAGCCGTTCTCCTGACCGTGATCACCGCCGCAACGCCTCTCTTGATTGCTGCCATTGGCGAGTTGGTCGTCGAGCGTTCAGGCGTCCTCAACCTGGGTGTTGAAGGCATGATGATCATGGGCGCCGTGGTGGGCTTTGCCGTCGCCAACCAGACCGGATCCGGCACTCTGGGAGTGCTTGCAGCCATTGTCGCGGGCATGGGCATGTCGCTGATCTTCGGCGTTCTCGTGCTCAGCCTCGTCACCAATCAGGTGGCAACAGGCCTCGCGCTGACGATCCTGGGTCTTGGCGTGTCCGGCATGATCGGTGAAGCCTACATCGGCGTTCCCGGGTTGCGCCTTCCTGAACTCTACATTCCGGGTCTGTCCGAGCTTCCGTTTATCGGACCGGTGTTCTTTCAGCAGGATGCAGTCGTCTATCTTGGCTTTGCTCTCGTCGCGCTTGTGGCCTTTGTGCTCTTCCGAACCCGCACCGGGCTGATCCTGCGCGCGGTCGGCGACAATCACGGGTCTGCGCATGCGCTCGGCTATTCCGTTATCAAGGTAAGGTACCTGGCTGTGCTTTTCGGCGGCGGATGCGCCGGACTTGCTGGTGCCTATATGTCCCTTGCCTACACGCCACAGTGGGTGGAGAACATGACGGCAGGGCGCGGCTGGATCGCGCTGGCGCTCGTTGTCTTTGCATCCTGGCTGCCGTTCCGTGTCATTGCCGGGGCCTACCTGTTTGGCGCGGTTACCGTGCTGACGTTCCACGCCCAGGCTCAGGGCGTCGGCGTGCCCTCTCAATTGCTGTCCAGCTTGCCATATCTTGCAACGATTGCAGTCCTCGTGCTCATCTCGGCAAATCGCAGGCTGACGCTTGTCAATACGCCGGCCTGTCTCGGCAAGCCGTTCGTTCCGGACCGATAGGCACAGCGCCAGTCGGTCCAAAATGGCCGGGATCGTTGCGATGCGGTTCCGGCAAATTCCAAGAGCATCGCATGAAACCAATAATCCTGAGGGGATTTGGATTATGAAAAACATCTTGAAAGCGACAGTCGCAGCTGTTGCCTTTGCAGCGGCCTCCTCGGCAGCGACTGCCGCAGACATCAAAGCCTGTTTCGTCTACATCGGTCCGGTCGGTGATTTCGGCTGGACCTATCAGCACGACCAGGGCCGTTTGGACGTCGTCGAAAAGTTCGGCGACCGGGTCGAAACCGCATATCTTGAAAATGTGCCGGAAGGTCCCGATTCCGAGCGTGCCATCGAACGTTTCGCCCGTGATGGCTGCAACATCATCTTCACAACCTCCTTCGGCTACATGAACCCGACTCTCAAGGTCGCGAAGAAGTACCCGAATGTCATGTTCGAGCATGCGACTGGCTACAAGACCGCTGATAACGTTGCCACCTACAACTCGAAGTTCCACGAGGGCCGCTACATCATCGGCCAGATCGCCGGCAAAATGTCCAAGACCGGCACTGCGGGCTACATCGCGTCCTTCCCGATCCCGGAAGTTGTTTCCGGCATCAATGCCTTCCTCCTTGGTGCACAGTCGGTCAATCCGGACTTCAAGGTGAAGGTGGTTTGGGTCAACACATGGTTTGACCCGGGCAAGGAAGCCGACGCAGCAAAGGCGCTCATCGATCAGGGTGCCGATATCATCACCCAGCACACCGATTCCACCGCTCCCTTGCAGGTTGCTCAAGAACGTGGCGTGCATGGTTTCGGTCAGGCTTCCGACCAGATCGCCTTCGCTAAGGACGCCCAGTACACGGCAATCATCGATGACTGGGGCCCTTACTACATCGAACGCGTTCAGGCGGCGCTCGATGGAAATTGGGAAAGCGCACAGACCTGGCACGGGCTGAAGGAAGGCCATGTCGTCATGGCTCCTTACACAAACCTGCCGGATGATGTCGTTGCGATGGCCAAGGAAACCGAAGCCAAGATCGTTGGCGGCTGGGAACCCTTCACGGGCCCGCTGACCAAGCAGGATGGCTCGGAAGCTGCCGCCGACGGTGTGCGTCTCGATGACGGCGCCATTCTCGGAATGAACTGGTACGTGCAGGGCGTCGACGACAAGCTGCCCCAGTAAGGCGCTTAACGCCAACACGAAAACCGCACCCGGGCATGTCCCGGGTGCGACCTCATCTTGTTAAAATGGACGCGCTGCGATGACCCTTGCCTTTGCAATGGACTGGCTAAACTTGCTTTTTCGGTGGGCCCACCTGATCGTTGGGATCGGCTGGATCGGCACGTCCTTCTATTTCATCGCGCTCGATCTTTCCCTGCGCAAACGGACCGATATGAAAGAAGGCGTTGCTGGCACTGCCTGGGAGGTGCATGGCGGGGGGTTCTATCATGTCGAGAAATATCTGGTCGCTCCCAAGGAGCTGCCGGAGGACCTGATCTGGTACAAGTGGGAAGCCTATCTCACCTGGGTGACGGGCTTCGCCCTGCTGGTGGTTCAGTACTATTTCAACGCGACGTCCTACCTGATTGACCCGAACGTCCTCACCATGACGCCAGGAGAGGCGGTCCTGATCTCGGTGGTGTCACTGGTCGCAGGCTGGCTGATCTATGACCGGTTGTGCAAGTCGCCGATAGGACGCAATGTTCCGCTCCTTGCTGCCTGCTTATTCGTTTTGATCCTGGCCGCATCATACCTATTCACCCATGTGTTTTCCGGCCGGGGTGCGCTGATCCATGTGGGCGCATTTGTCGGAACCATCATGGCCGTGAATGTTTTCGGTATCATCATTCCGAACCAGAAAAAGATCACGGCAAGTCTGCTTGCAGGTGAAGCGCCTGATCCAGCCCTCGGCGCCATGGGCAAACAGCGCTCTGTTCACAACAATTACCTCACGATCCCTGTGCTCCTGATGATGGTGTCCAACCATTATCCCATGTTGACCGGCCATCCCCAGTCCTGGCTCCTTGTTGCTCTGATTCTGGTGATCGGCGGCATGGTGCGCCATTTCCTCAACCGGCATGACGCCGGCGATCCATTTGCTAAGTTCTGGTGGTCGCTGCCCATTGCGGCGGTGGGGCTTGTCGTAGCTATCATCATGACTGCACCGAAGGACTACAGTGGGGGCGCAGCGGTTGCCGATGCTGAGGCTGTCGCCCTAGCACGGACCCATTGCGCGAGCTGTCACGCGGCGGTGCCCACCCATGAAGCATTTGACGAGGCGCCCAAGGAAATCCATCTGGAAACCCTCGGGGACCTTCAGCGCTACGCGGATCAGATTATGGCCCAGGCTGTGCAATCAAATGCAATGCCGCTGGGGAATGAAACCGGCATGACGGACACGGAGCGTGCTAGGCTCGGAACCTGGATCAGTCAGATGAAGTGAGGCAGGTGATGATATCCGTCGGTACCATCAATGAAATGAGCCAGACAGAATTCGTCGCAGCCTTTGGCGATGTCGCCGAACACAGTCCTTGGGTCGCCGCAGGAACGTTTTCGAAAGGCGGATTTGCAACCCGCGAGGATCTGATTGCGGCATTTGAGGCGACAATGCTCGAAGCTCCGAAGCAAGGTCAGCTCGAGCTCGTACGTGCCCATCCGGACCTTGCCGGCAGGGCCGCTATTGCTGGAGAAATGGCAGAAGACTCCAAGAGAGAGCAAAGCGGGGCAGGGCTGGACACCCTGTCACCCGACGAATTTGCCCGTTTCACCGATCTCAACGATCGTTACCAGCAACGCTTTGGCTTTCCCTTCATCTTTGCGGTTAAGGGCGCCGACAAGCACATGATCCTGCACGCATTCGAGCAAAGGGTCGAAAATGCGCCTGAACAGGAGTTTGCTGCTGCACTCACGCAAATTGCCCGCATTTTCCGGTTCAGGCTTGAGGACCGGGTTGCCGAGGTTTGATGGACGACGCTCGCACACAATTCCAAAGCCATCTCGGCGCTTGAGCGAGGCGCATCGAAATCCCCGGAAGCGGTTTTTTACATCTGAGAAGACCTGCTTGGCAAACAAACGTCAGAGACCTTGCTTTCTATCCGCGGTTCCGTCCTGAAATTGGTCGCCTTCAGTGTGTCTGACAGGTATCTCACGCTCTGATTGAAGGCATCGGCCTTTTGGTATTGAGGGGCACGACTTTGATCAAAAAAATGCGAAACGCGCATCTTTCCGACTGTACATTAATGTAACGTTATAACATATTTCGACGGAAGGCTGGTTCATATGTTTGAACGGTCGCCACCAACGCAATTTCAAGCCAAATGGAACACCAAAAATGAAGTGTTTTTCCGTCGCCCTGGCGCTTGCCGCAATCACCACAACCGGTGCCGCCGCCCAGAGCTTTCCACTTACCCTGGAAAATTGTGGGCATGAGGTGAAATTTGAAAGCGCTCCGGAGAGTGCTGTCACCATCGGGCAGGCGACCACAGAGGCGATGTATCTGCTGGGTCTCGCCGGGAAGGTAAAGGGAACCGCTGTCTGGTTCACTGACGTGTTGCCAGAGTTTGCCGACGCCAACGCCAAGATTGAACGGCTTGCAGACAATACACCCAGTTTCGAAGCTGTTGTGAACAAGCGTCCGGGGCTCGTTGCGTCTCAATATGAGTGGTATGTCGGCCCGAAGGGCTCTGTAGGAACGCGTGAGCAGTTCCATGATCTCAGCGTTCCGACCTACATCTGGCCAGCTGATTGCGTTGGGAAAGACAACACCGTTGGTGTCGATGGGACTCGCGAAGAGCTGATCTCGACCGAAATCATCTATAGGGGGCTGACGGAGCTGTCGCAAATTTTCGGCGTGCCAGAAGCCGGGGCTGAGGCCGTTGCAAACCTCAAGGCAAGAGAGCAGGCCGCCATTGAACGCGCGAGCGCCTTGAAGCTTGAAGACGTCTCCGCGATGTTCTGGTTCTCGAGTTCGAAAATGGACGCAGACCCCTATGTCGCGGGCGCAAAAGGGGCTCCTGCTTACATTATGGCGAAGTTAGGGGTTGAGAACGTCGTGACCTCAAACGAAGAATGGCCAACCGTGGGGTGGGAAACGTTGGCAAAGGCAAATCCGACTTACATCGTTCTGGCCGATTTGCAGAGACGGAAGTTCCCTGCGGACTCGATTGAGGCCAAGATGGAGTTTCTCAAAAACGATCCTGTTGCCAGCCAGATGGACGCCGTGAAGAATGGCCGTGTCCTTATCCTCGACGCCCATGCGATGGATGCGACCGTTCGCACGGTGTCCGGCTTGGAACTGCTTGCTGAAGTCATGGAAAAGCAGGCCGCATCCCAGTGAACAGAATGACCTTCGGCGGGCTCACGCCCGCCGTTTCGCTTGTCGGAGCAATGGCAATTCTGCTCGCGGCGGTTAGCTCTGCCCTTGTGATTGGCGAAACCGTTATCCCATTGTCGACAATCTGGAATGTGCTGAAACTGGAGTTCGGCTACTCCGCGCCGCAGGTCAATCCGATTGACCAAGGCATACTTTGGAGCTACCGGCTCCCACGCGCAATCCTGGCAATGGCCTGTGGCGCATCACTTGCGCTAAGCGGGGTCGTTCTGCAGGCGCTTTTGCGCAATCCGTTGAGCGATCCATATATCTTGGGTTTGTCGGCCGGCGCCTCAACGGGCGCAGTCAGCGTCGCGATCCTTGGTTTTGGGGCAGGCGTCCTGTCCTTGTCTGGCGGAGCCTTTATCGGCGCGTTGTTGGCGTTCGGGTTTGTTGCCTGGCTTGCCCGCATGGCGCGAGGTGAGGGCGCGAGCTCGACATCAAGCCTTGCGCTTTTGCTTGCCGGTGTGGCGGGTGCTCAACTATTTCATGCATTGACCGCCCTGATCATCGCCAAGTCAGCCGACGCCAACCAGGCGCGCGCAATCATTTTCTGGATGATGGGAAACTTGTCCGGCAGCAGATGGCCAGACGTTTATCTCGCAGTACCGGTCGCCGCGCTTGGTTTGGGAATTATCTTCAGCCACTTTCGTGCCCTTGACGCGATGACTTTTGGCCGGGAAGCTGCCCAATCCATGGGTATTCGAACCGGTGCGGTGATGGCCGTTCTCATTGGTACAACTGCACTTTTGACCGCGATTATGGTCTCACTTTCCGGCGCGATCGGGTTTGTTGGCCTTGTTATCCCTCATGCTGTGCGGTTTCTCGTTGGCGTGCGTCATGTACTTTTGATCCCCGCGGCGGCTCTGGCGGGCGGCGTCTTTCTCATCATGGCTGACATCGTTTCCCGTGTGTTGATTCCCGGTCAAACGCTGCCGATCGGGGTGGTGACTGCCCTGGTCGGTGCGCCGGCCTTTGCCGTCATTCTGGTTCGGAGTTCCCGTGCGCATTCAGGTTGAAAATATCTCCGTGTCCATTCAGGGAAAGCCGATCCTGCAGGACATCTCGCTTGATGTCGCATCCGGTCAGTCCTTGGCGCTGATCGGACCAAACGGCTCTGGCAAGTCGACGTTGTTGCGCGTGATGGCGGGACACATCCGCGCCGATAGGGGACAGGTGATGATAGGCCGTGAGAGGTTGACTGATCTGTCGCCCAGAAACCTGGCTCAGCGGTTGGGGTTTGTCTCTCAAGAGGCCAGTACAACGGATGCAATTGCTGTCGAAGACGCGGTCAAACTTGGTCGCACTCCGTGGCTGTCGCTTTTGTCACCTTTTGGGCGGCAAGATCGCCGGATTGTCGAGACGGCCATGGCCGAGATGGCGATCAGCACCTATCGCAACAAGCAATTCAACACGCTCTCAGGCGGCGAAAAGCAGAGGGTGCATATCGCGCGCGTGCTGGCCCAAACGCCGCAAATTTTCCTCCTGGATGAACCAACCAATCATCTGGACATACGCCACCAGATAGCAATCATCGACTGGGTGATACGCCACAAATCGACGGTGGCAATGGCTGTTCACGATCTAAATCATGCGTTTGCATGTGATCGCGTTGCGGTGTTGCATGGCGGGAAACTGGTCGCTTTCGGTGAACCTGATGAAGTCCTGGTGCCTGAAGTGATCGAGCGGGTCTTCCAGGTCGCTGTACATCCGAATTTTGCGGAACAGCTCAATCGCCCTGTTCTGGCTTTCTCAAAGTCGGCGGCTACGCCTTAGAGTCTGACTCGAAATTCCCTTGAACATTTTCAATGAGTTGCGACACGTCTGGTGATCATCTGGACGGAGGCCATGAAGATCCAGGCAGTGGCGCTTTCGAGAGTATTCTCGAAGTCCTTGGCGAGGCGCCGGTTA
>NZ_JBDWYP010000014.1:0-23054 GCF_039982295.1 Roseibium sp. | reverse complement strand
CTTAATGCGCAGGTTCAGTTCGAACGCCCGGTAAATCCTCCGGACGCGCTTGTGGTTCCATGCGAAGCCTTTGACATTGCGCAGATAAAGGAAACACAAGCCAAAGCCCCAGGTTCGGTGCGTTGTCGTTAGCCGGACCAGTCAGTCCGCGATCTCGGCATACATCTTTTTCAGGCGGCGGTTTTCTTCGGCCATAGCCTTCATTTCCGCCATCAACGACGCATCCATACCGCCATACTTGGACCGCCAGTTGTAGAAAGTCGCGTTGCTAATACCGAGTTCCCGGCAAAGGTCAGAAACAGGTACTCCGCTCTCTCCCTGCTTCAAAATTGCAAGGATTTGGCTTTCCGTAAATCGTGATTTCTTCATCTCGTTCTCCAAGCGCATCAAAGGCCGGAGAAGTCCAATTTTCAACCTCCTCAGAACCCACAGCTAAACCGCAAAATGCGCAATGGAACCGACAGAGGAGAAGTTTGCGACAGAACTTATCGCCATGAATTGTCAGTCAGAAAAGTAGTTAACACCGCCGACGACAATAATTACAGCGATCTATCAGCTCTCAAACGGCTCTACAACTTGGCAATCTTGCCTCATGTTTCGCTATTGATCGTAGTAATAGCGCGAGAAGTACGCATGAGAGCTAGCGCGAAAATTTGATGCGTGAAGTAATGTAATGCACACGTCTAAATTGAGCTCTGCTTACCCTGTGTCAAATAGCACAGGGTAAGCAGAGCTCAATGTTCTAATTCTTCGAAAAGCTAGATCCTATCAATCCGACATTGGTGCGAAGTAAAAAAAGGTAAAACACCTTTTTCCTAAGCTTAAAATGTGTCGAAATATTATATTTATCGGATCGAGTTAAGTAAGCTAGGAGTTTAATGCATTGACACGCAAGATTTGTGATGCAGATATTGGCAGCCGCGTATACAGCTGTTTTCGGCTCTTGTCGTGTGGCCCACGGCCCACCGCGCTCAAGAAGCGCCTTACGGCTGCCTGTAGCGGTTTGGCAATCATCGTGTGTTCAGGCTATGTCATTGGAGCTGCCAATGCGGAAATCTTAACGGTCGATGGCGAGAGCGACACCCTCACGGAAAACAAAACCTTCGATTCGATCACGGTGGGTGATAAAAAGAAAGAGTCCGACCTCACGGTGGACTCCGGCGCGGTGGTCCAAAGTACGGGCAACATCGTTATTGGAAACAAAAACGTCGTCACCTGCGACCACAAAGGTCAGAATTGCTCATCCAGCCAGAGTTCAGGCGCCGTAAACGTGACCGGCGAGGGAACGCAACTTGCCGCTGATGGTAATCTGACAGTCGGACAGGAAGGCACAGGGACGTTGGGTGTAACAAACGGCGGCTCTGTGCAAGTCGGCGGCGATGTTGTGCTTGGCGCGGTCAATACGGCCTTTTGTGGAGGCAGACAGTGTTTAGTATCCATTGCGTCCGGGGAGGTTGAAGTCTCTGGGGAAGGCTCAAGCTTGTCCGCCGACGGAAAAGTTGTCGTCGGTGACAAGGGGCGCGGAACGCTGTCCGTCAAGGAGGACGGCAGTGTCGACGCTGATCAACTGATTATAGGGCGGGATTCTCAATTTCTTGCAACCGACAGCGCGGTTGAGGTGACCTCAGGCGGCCTCGTCGATGTCCGCGACATTGATGTCAAGACAGGCAGACTTTCCGTGGGCGAAGAAGGAACAGTTGAAACGACGGACTTGACTGTAGAGCAGCTTGGCTCAGTAGATGTGACCGGAGGCGGCGAGGTAATCGCCTCGGGTACGGTCAGCGTCGAGGAGGGAGATCTTTCCGTAGGCGGTGATGACAGTCTGGTCGATACGGATAGACTCAGCTTGACGCAAGGCGCGAGCGCGGATGTGTCGTCCGGCGGTCGGATTGAGGCGGCGACCGCGACCGTAACCGGCAGCTCCGTGACGATCACCGATAAAGGCGGCCTGAACGCGGGCAGTCTTTCGGTGGAACAGGGCGGAACCATTGTTCTGTCAGATGGCGGAATACTCCAGAGTGGGAAAGTGACCCTTCAGACCTCCGCCAGCTTGACCATCGGCGGAGCTTCGGGGGCCGCGGCGACCGGCGCAGGGGCGCTGAAGGGTAAGGACGGTGAACCTGTCGTAATCGCCTTCGATGAAGGCGAGGGCTCTGAAGGGAGCGGTTCCATCGTGCTGAACCACACGGAAGACGATTTTCGTCTCGACGCGACAGTCACCGGCTATGGCTATATTTCGCAGGAAGCCGGATATACGAGTCTCACTGGAGACTTCTCCGGTTTTACCGGCGAAAGCAGCGTAACGGGCGGCATTCTGTCGATTGACACGACCTATGGCGGCAACGTGGGCGTCGCCGACGGAGGAACCCTGACCGGTACCGGCTCCGCCGGTGATGTTGATTTTCAAGAGAGCTCCACTTATCTGGTGAGCGTCGACGACGACGGAGTGCTCGACAGCACGGGCATTGTAACGATCGACGAGGGCGCTTCCGTCCAGATCGATGTTGACGACGATTTCAGCATTAGCCTCTCAGACCCGACCGTCCTGCTGACCGGTGCGCAGATAACCGGTGAGTTTGGTACGCTTGAGGGTGAGAGCGTCGAGGCAATCAACGACAACCACCTGTTTGTTGACCTTGCGCTGGTCTATGATCCGACGTCGGTCGCTCTGACGGGCGAACGGAACGGTACCGCGTTCGCGGACCTGTCGAGAACACCGAACCAGCGAGCGACAGCGGGCGGGCTGGAGAGCTTGTCGCCGGACAACGGTGTGTATGAGGCATTCGCGACGCTGCAGGTGTCGGAAGCTGATGAAGTTCCCGCAATTCTGGATCAATTGTCGGGAGAGTTCCACGCGACTGCTCAAAGCCAGGTTCTGCGGAGCAGCGCGCTCGTGCGCGATGTCATCAGGGCACGAACCCGAGGCTTTTTCGATGACAGTCTGATCGGTAGCGATGTGCAGATCGGAACCCACGGACCCGGTCGCGCGCTGCCGGAAGTGTCGCGAGGCGGATCGATCTGGGCGCAGGCATACGGATCCTTCGCACAGGTCGAGGGAGACGGCAATGCAGCGCGGTTCGACGCCAGCACCGGCGGTGGGTTCGCGGGGATGGAAGGTTACGATGTCCATGGCATGTTGCTCGGCGTGTTCGTCGGCTTCGGGCGAACGGACGTGACCATGACGGACCGCGCATCGAGCGCCAATATCGAAAGCCTTGTCCTCGGCACATATGCCAGCGGTGGCGTTGGACCGTTCAAGGTGCATCTGGGTGGTGCCATCTCACGCGACCAGATCAGTTCGACCCGCAGTGTGGCTTTCTCCGGCTTCGCAGATACGCTCGAGGCGGACTACGCTGCGCATTCGGCTCAGATCTTCGGCGAGATCGGCTACACGATGGAGACGACCTTTGCCAACTTCGCCCCCTTCGCCGGGTTCTCTGCGACACACATGAGAACCCAGAGCTTTTCTGAGGAGGGTGGCGACGCCGCGCTAACGACCGAAACCGGAGCCAATTTCCTTGGCAGCAGCACGCTGGGGCTGAGAACCGAGCGGACCTTCGAAGATTTTCTCGGGGAGGGACGCAGCCTTTCTTTCAACGGATTGGTGGCCTGGCGGCATCGGTTCGGTGACACGACGCAGCAGGTCACCTCTGCTTTCGAGGGCTCGCAGCCGTTCACGGTCTCCGGCGCGCCGATTGACGAAGATACTTTGTTGGTTGAAGCGGGCACCAGCCTCAGGCTGAACGACTGGGCTGCTATTTCCGCAAACTACCGCCGCGAGTTCGGTGGAAAGGCCCAGGAAAACAACGTCGGAGCGCGGCTTAAGTTGACTTTCTGAGCCGCAGGATTTTGATAACCGGCGGGCCCGAAGCTTTGGTGCGGTGCAAGGCCGCGCCAGAGTCTGCGATGCGGGACTGCTTCGACATATCGAGCGAAACGGTTCCGGGAAATCCGTCAGACGGGCGGCTTCAACAGTGCCGGTCGCGATGGTGGTATGACTTGCGCAGAGGTTTGTCTCTCAGTCTGCATCGAAAACCGGCAGACTGAGAGAAACGCGGCCGCCCTCCGGGTGGTTGCTCAGCGTTATGTGCCCGCCGTGGGCTTCCGCCAGGCTGTTGGCAATGGCCAGTCCGAGACCGGCGCCACCGGTCTTGCGCGCACGGGAGGCTTCTGCCCTCACAAAAGGTTCAATCAAAAGCCTGGCGGTGTCATCCTGGAATCCGGGGCCGCGGTCGTCGATGTTGATGTCGATCATGTCTTGGTCCTGTTGTAGTGTGATGCTGCACTCGTTCCCGTATTTGATCGCGTTCTCCACCAGGTTCACCAAAATCCGGCGCAGCGCTACCCTGTCGGCGAGCACCTGATCACAGTCCTGTACGGGACAGTCATCATAGTGTACGTCAAAGCCGATAGAGCGCAGGTCCTGAACCTCTCCGACCAGCCATTCGGCGATGTCGACAATCTGCTGGTCAAGTGAACCGAACCCGGCGCGGGCCGCTAACAATGCATCGTCCAGAAGGGTGATCATGTCATCTATGTCAGCTATCGCGCGTTCGCGTTCGCTTTCGTCCGGAACCGTCTCTACCCTCAGCCTCAATCGGGTCGCGAAGCTGCGAACGTCGTGCTGTATTCCGCCGATCAGCGCCATACGCGTGCGCGTGAGCGTCTGGAGCCTGGACTGAAGACGAAGGAAGGCGTCTCGCAGGGACCTTATTTCGGGGGTAGCGGAGCGAAATTTTGGAAAATCAATGGTTTCACCTGCCGGGTCGATCTTTTCGACCAGTGCCGCGAACTTTCTCAATGGCAACACTTCCCGATGAAAAATCAAAATAGTGAGGAAAGCAAATCCCGCGCCGATGATGCCCGCCGCAGTCCCGGTGGGGAGGCCGAGTGGAGAAACGACGATTGGGACAAGGGAGCGCACGACGAGCATATAATGATCGTCTATAGCAAGCCAGAACGTCAGTGCGCTCGCTGGGTAAGTAAATCCTTGTCGGCCTAAGACCGTGTCGAATGCATCCCTGAATGGGCTGTTCCATGGTAGATTTTCTTCGACGTGGAGTAAACTTTCGCCAAAGACCGAGGAATATTCGCGGACGTTCGGACGTGAATAGGCAGGACCTTGCCCGTCAAACAGAAGCGCATGTCGTGGCAGAATGTCGAGCTCCAGGAAAGGAGATCCTAGAGCATCAAGCAGGGTGTCTCTGTCCTGTGGCTGTGCCGCATTTACCAGTGTGAGAATGGTGGCGATCCTGCCCGGGGACGGATTTACCTCGTTCGCTTTTATTCCTTGTTGAATGTAGTAGTAAGCAACAAAGATCGTCCAAACCATCAGCAATGAACTTATGAAAATTAGAATTGTTCTTAACGACATCGGAGGACCTGTTTCATGAATCGTTGTCGCGAGACTTGCTTGCTCGGATGTTCTCCGGCAGACGTCATGGTTGGGCTGAGACTGCACAACGATGCCGACCGAGTCCCGTTCGCACGGCTTCGATTGATGATGTGAAACGGCTGTCAGGTCAAGGCACGCAGCGGCGGCTGACGAACGGTTAGTCCGCCAGACGTCCGGAGCGTATCGCTCCGGCGCAGGATACCCTGGCCCGGAGAACGAGCGGGGCATGCGTTTGCATTTGCGAGCCTATGCCAAAGCCAATCAAGCGGGATCCAATCGATTGTTCCTGGTTTTGATGCTAGCCTGAATAACTAAAAACCTGCTGGAGCGCCTCCCGCGCTTGCCTACAAGGTGCGCAGTCAGAAAGATGTGAAAATGTCGGCCGGTGGCTGGGGCAAACGAGTATTCTATAGCGTGGCCTGTTCCGGAAGACAGGTGGGGCTTCGTTACCGGCAGCGGGACGTGCTGAAGACGGTCCCCACTTCTGACGCCGTCCATAAACCGATCTCGATCGGCTGTTGCCTGCCTCTCAGCGAAATCGTACGCGTTGACGGAATGATAGGACTGAAAGCGCCTTCGTTCGCCGCGCTTGTGAGATCCCGGGACAGGACCACACATACTCCGAACTGGCGGGCCGCGTCCTGCAACCGGCTCGCCGAGTTTACGCTGTCGCCTGTCGCCGCGACCTGTTGGTGGTACTCATGTCCCAGCCGGGAGATTACAACCGGTCCGAAATGACCGCCGACCCGAACGGAGCTGATGTCGGAGCCTGGCCCGGTAGAGGACAACCAGGAACCGATTTCCCTGACAAGTGCGAAGGCGCATCGGCACGCCCTGGCCGCGTCCGTTCGGCTTTCCTCGAGAATGCCGAACCCGATCATGGCGCCGTCGCCCATAAGGTCGAGAACCACACCATCATGCTTCATTGTCTCATCGACCACAACGGTGTGGAATTTCTTGAGCACCTCGCGTGCACGCGAGGGGCCAAATTTTTCCGACAGGCCGGTGTACCCGGCAAGGTCTAAGAACAAGATCGCCGCGTTTTGCTGCCGCGGCACTTTGAGAAACTCCGGATCGTCTGAGATGCGCGCGGCCAGGCCAGGGGCGTGGAAGCGGCTGAGTGCGTCCCGCGCCCGCGCCATGCGCCGAAAGCGTGCCAAGTCGAAGCCCTGTCTCATCACCGCCGCGACTATGACGGGTGCGATACTCCCGGCGAGCGGCAAGATACCGTTGAACCAGTAACCGTTAGCATAGGCGGCGGCGGTGAACACAAGCCAGCCGACAAGAGCAATTATATAGAGCACTGTCGCCGTGGCCAGGGGCAGAAGGCCCATGGCAAGCATGCCGAAAACGGTGAAGACGAGCGTGACGGCACCGTCCGTTCTTCTTATGGAGCCGTCGCGCTCAAGTCCGGAACCCTGGAGTAAATTCGAGATTCCGGTCGCAAGAACTTCCGCACCTGGAAGGATTGGATCGAAGGGTGTGTTGAAGCGGTCGCCGACGGCGGTCGCCGTTACCGCCAGAACCACCAGGCGTCCGTCAAGGCTGACGTTCTGTTGGGTTCCGCTGAGCAGCTGTGTGGCACTGAGTGTCTTGATGCTCTTTCCGGGACCGTAGTAGCGCAGTGGCAAGTGCCATTTGAGGTCCAGAGGAACCAGATTGCCGCCCACACGGACGGCTTCAAGGGTAAACGACGGTTTTCTGTCGAGGAACAGGCCGGCTGCGCGTAAAGCGAAGGACGGCGAAAGACCGGCTGAAGTCTGAAACACCATCGGCAGGTATCTTGGCGTGCCGCCGCCATCTGTCGATACGTTCACGAGACCCGTCTGTGCTGCGTCTACAAACAGGGGCAAGGGCATCAGTTCCCTGTCCGGTGTTGGAAACGGCGAAGTGCCCGCCTTTCGATCGTTGAACTGACCCGCCGATGCAATCAGGGACGGTAGTTTTTTTAAGGCTTCGGCCAGTCGATTATCCTCGGCTTCTTGTGTGGTGCCCGCCAGAAGGATATCGACCGCGAGCGCACTGGCGCCAGCGGCAGCTATTTTTTCCACTATCTCCGCGACATCACCGCGTCCTAAGGGAAACCGGCCAAGATCGTCGACCGTTTCGTCATCGATAGCGACAATAACCACGTCCGCGGACGGGGTCTGAGGCCCGTTCGCAAGTATTCTCAGGTCCAGAAGATAAGTTTCCAGCCTGTCGATCAGGCTTAAGCGGCCGCTGATGTGGATCTGCGCGAGCCAGATCGCCCAGACGATGCCGCACGCATAGACGGCGGTGAAAAGAACTGCCTGGAATCTTGTGTTCATCGCCCGAAGCGTGCAAGCAATGCTTCAGCTCTCGGCACGCCCCAGCGTACCGGCGCAAAGGGAACTCCGGGCGCTACGTCGGCACCTTCGCCCTGGGTCAAAAGGACGGTTTCCGATCCATTCGCGCGGGAGACGGCAACCTTTCCGCGCACGACAAATACGGACGTCTGCTCCAAGGTAACGTCCACGATGTATTCGGTACCCCTGACGGCAGCGATCGCATGTGGTGTCCGAATCTCGAATGCCCCCCCCCCTGGCGGCAGCTGGATCAGCACGGCGTCGTTCTCCATCCGGACGACTTGCGGCGACCCTGCGCCAGCATTTATCTCAAGAGCCGCGGCTGCCTCGGATTCCAAAACAAGACCGTTTGCGCATTGATAAATGGTTCTTGGCGGATCCACCGCCTGGCTTTCGACGCATCCGGCAAAGTTTTGTGCCGAACCCGCAGAAATCGATACGGCAACCATTAGCGATGCAAGCGATAGAAACCTTAGCATTTTTCTCAAGTCACCTGTCCCGAAATACAAAGTTGTTCTGTCAAGCTTACTCAAATGAGCCTCAATCCAGCTAAGTTATGATGCTTTCTGTGTCTTTCAACGGGTCCTCATACGTTTTGCAGCGGTTGTTGAGAGAGGAACTTTCAATCGGCTATTTAAAACATAAATAGCGTTCGCTGAAACTTCGCCCGGAGCTGCGCCGACAAGGACATTTTTATCGTCGGGTAAGGGAATTTCAAGCGCTCGAGGGTTGCGTTCGTGGAAATGGGGTACCCCTCCCTCTAACGGAGTGTCGACCTCACGGTTGCAAACCATGAGAATGTTGCGTTCTTGTCAAGCAAATATAGTGTTAAAAATTACAATGCGGAAGCAGGGTCGATTGTACTGATATGGACCTTCGCTCGTTCTAGAAAGTATTTTCCGATGAACGAACGATGGGAAGTCGAAAAGGACTATGTTTCGGGCGTATGTCGCCGTCACAGGCCGCTCGGTCCAAAGACTTGTGTTCAAAAAATAAAGGTGATGCCGAAATGTCAGATGTCGATTCAGTACCGGATACCCAGATGATCAGATTTGATAATCTTGACGATCCCTTCGCGCCGGTTGAAGAGACCTCGGAAGGGGGAGAGTTCCTTGGCAGGGAGGTGGAGATGCCGGAGCGGCCTGAAAAGAGAAAAACAGACACCTGTGCCATCGGTCGCATGAAGAAGGGAAAGGGAGCCCTCATCTTTCCTAACACTGGCGTGATAAATGAGGCCCAGGCCTCGGGTGGCGAGGCGCTGGCGCGTTTCGAAGACCGGAATGCGCTGAAGCCGACCAACCAGTCGAGCAGTTACAGTTTGTTTAGGCGCAACAAACCAGGCCGTGTGACCAAGGCTGCGCGGGCTGTTGAAGCAAGCCAGGAGACGCTTGAGCGCAAGAAAAAGCGCTACGATGACAAGTCGGGAACATTGTTGAACGCCGGTTTGAAACAGCGTGCCAGCAGCAGCAATAGGGTCTTGAAAAAGTACAACGCAGGAATCCTGGCGATCAAGGCATCCTCCGTCAACAGGAAAGCCGTGCGCACCGAGAATGCGGCAAGTGACGCGCAATATTGCGCCAAAGTACTGGAAACAGAGATAAAAAGGGAAGATTTGCGTCCCGCCGCTAAAGATAATACCGAAGGACAACGTACTTCGGAAAGTGGCGTGAACAAGAAGAAAGCCACCATTCTTCAACGCATGTTGGGAAAGCTTATGCAGTCTCGTTCGCGTGACAACGCGACATCGACGGAAGACACCCCGAGAACGTCTGTCAGGAACGAGAATACGGGGTCGGAATACTCAATCTAGGTCCTGTCGTCGATAAGGGATTGGAACTGATTGCGCGCAAAAGTTGTCCTGTTTCAAGAGGCGAAACCGCAGAATAAGGGGCATCCCTTATGAGCTTTCGCGACGTCGAAGCCGGTAATTTGCGCCAAAACCTCTAAAGCATGTTGCGTTTGGACGGAAAAATAGCATCGCTTTTCACGTTGGAGCTCTAGGTTCCCTGAAGTGAAAAGCGATGCCGATAAAATGCGATTTCCCGTGGCGGATTTCGGTCCAAGATACGTAGATATTCGCTACCGCCAGGAGGCCGAAATCCGGCACGCGCCGGGGTCGAAACTTGGTCGCACGCTCGTCTTGGGGCTCTTCGCCTCCAACCGGAAAATGGGATGCTCTGCGCAAGGGGCTGCGCCGGCAGGCGCAGCCCCTCGTTTGTGGTTGCAATAATGCATAGCGTAATTCCGGCAGCCCTTCTCTGGAGCCTATTGGTTTTGCCCTTTTGAACTAGGTGCTGTTGACAAAGTGGATTCCCAAATCAGTTGAGCTGTGATTCAAGACTGTCCTTTGGGAGGTGGTCTTGGCCAATGCTGTTTATCGGGGCGATTTAACAGACGTGGAATGGGAATTGATCGAAGCGTTGCTTCCTTGAGAGTGGGGTCGAAAGTCCCGCCCGGCACAAGATAACCGTCGTTATCTGAACGGCATGTTGCATGTCCTGCGTGTTGGCTGCCCTTGGCGGGACATGCATGAACGCTACGGGAAATGGAATTCGGTCTATGTCCGGTTCCGCCGGTGGGCAGAGCAAGGTGTTTGGGACGGTTTGCTGGAAACGCTGGTGGATCTCGGGCTCACCGATGACTGGCAACACATGATCGATAGCACCACAGTCCGCGGCCAAAGTCAGGCAGCAGGCGCTAATGGGGGACTCATAAGGAGGCTTTTGCTCGATCACGCGGCGGCTTTACGACGAAAATCCAAGCCCGAACAGATGGCCAAGGACGTCCTCTCGGCTTTGTCCTGACGGGTGGCGAAGCATCAGACTACTGCGCCGTTCCTGATCTCTTGGACATGCCTTGTGGCAAGCCCCGCCTGTTTCTGGCTGACAAAGGCTACGATGGGGATTTCGTGCGTCAAAGCCTTCTGTTGGCTGGTATCAATCCCGTCATTCCGCCAAAGTCAAACCGCAGGGAACCGATACCTTGCGACTTCCGGGCCTAAAAGGACAGGAGCCATATCGAGCGCATGTTCAACAAGGTCAAGCGATTCCGTAGGATCGCCACACGCTACGACAAGACCAAGGCGTCCTTCGCCGCGTTCCTAAACTTGGAAGCCGCACGCCTGTGGTTACGAGACTTTGTCAAAAGGGCCTAGCTTGCGACAATACTTAGCGGTGATCTCGAAAATGCCGATCGCCACGTTCACGAAACTCAGCTGTATGATCTCGTGGCAGCCGTCTTCTGATCCATAACCGGTATCCTGTGGGAGTTTTACTCTCCGGCAACCCCGGGGCTATTCAATCAAGCATCCTCGTTCCATTCGGAGGAGGGAGGAGGGTAAAACTTGTACATCGCTCTAGAAGGATCGTCAGGCGACCCCCATGCTTTCTCGAAAGCACTTTCTCTATATTTGCCGGGACGAACCGCAATATCCCACCTATTCCAAATCGATTCCATTTCCCGAATCCGGTGTTTCCCGAAATCGTCGTAATCGCCCATATTGTCGCCGCCGTAGTTACCCAGAATATGCGGAGGAAGCTGATCGCGCTTACGAAATAGAACTCGTCCTCCCCAACTACAGGCTCCCGAGCCGGTTTTCGCCACGGAACTGCGGACATAACTAGAGCATTTCCCAAGAAGTCTGAATCGGAGCCTCCTTGGAGGCTCCGATTCTTAGAAAAAGATCGAAGAAATAGAGTTTACCTGAAGAACTCGCCGTACCACGGGCCTAGGCCGCCAGAGCTCTCTTCCTGCGGAGGAGTGTAGCCTTCGTTCCTTTTTACCCACGCGTCCATAACTTCCTCTGCATGGTCTCTTATCTTCGACCATTCATTGACGAAGGTATTGCGCGCTCTCTTCTCGGTAGCTACAAATTCGGCTATTTCCATGTGAGCTTTCATGTGTGAAACATGTTTATGGCCCTTTTCTAAGCGAGCGATTTCCTTCTCGGCTGCGGCTTTCTTCTGGTCAATTTTCTGTTGTGCTAATTTTTCAACGAATGGGATACCGCCCTCAATCACATCTTCAACGTTAGAGTGACGCTCGAGTGTTTTGGACAAATCATGAAGGGTTTGTTGTGAAAGCTTCGGCTTCTTGGGGCGCAATGCGCTCCAGTCCTTGGGCGTCGGATCTACAGGCTTGAGCACTACGGTCACCGGAGGCCTTACCACTTCGATCGGATGTATATTTCCTCCCCGACGGTTTTCCATCATTTCTTCAGCCACGGGTATAGCAACCCTGATGTCTTCTAGTCCGCCACGACTGTCCGTCTTTGCAGCCGATGCGTTCATCTTAGAGTTTACCTGCGTTGACATATCGCCATCGTTGCCATTATCGCTGCAAAATTTCCGCACGAGATACCCCCTGAAGTCACTCGGGGCATTTATAATGAAGCGGTAATTCGAGTAGTTGACATTGTAAGACCTTACCGTTTTTGAAGGTTGCCAAAAGATTCTCTGAATGCGGTTAAAGAAAGTGACACGAAGAACGGTGGGCGTGTGTACTGTTTGTGACCTGCGGCTGACCTTTTATCCAGCTGCGATTTGAGCCTGATTGGTGTTTCCGCCATTCGGCGCGGGTTTGAGCAATCGCATGTCGCGCGGAGCTGTCAGATCGCGTGTCGGGTCGGGCGATTGCGGTGGTTAGTGTCCGGGCGTATTCGGCCGGGGTCTGGTAATCGAATGCCGAGTGTGGGCGTTCGGTGTTGTAGTCGGTAATCCAGGCAGAGATCACGATCCGCGCATGAGCCAGGTTGCGGAGCAAGGTCTCGTTGAGCAGTTCGTCACGCAAGCGACCGTTGAAACGCTCGACGAAGCCATTCTGCATCGGTTTGCCCTGCGCGATGTAGTGCCACTCGATCCGGTACTCCGAACACCACCGCGAGATGGCGTTCGGAGTCAGTTCCGTTCCATTGTCAGAGACAACCATTCCCGGCCTTCCGTTTGCGCACGATCAGGCCTTCTTCGCGGTAGGACCGATGATGCGCTTGATGTCGGACGGCTCCCCTTCACGCCGCAACAGAACGAACAGGCGCCGACAGCCAAACCGCCGTCGTTCATTCGCCAAAGCCCGCAGGCGGCCACGCAGCACCGTGTCTGGTGGACGCTGCGCCTGGTAGCGGACCATTTTACGATCCGCCCCGGCAATTCGGCACTCCCGCCGTTCCGAGAGCCCGAGCAGGGACGTCAGATGCGCGATCACCTCGCGCTTCACGGCAGGCGTCACCACTTTCTTGAAACCAGTTCCGTCATCGCCGCCAGGTCCAGCATCTGCTCGGCCAGAAGCTTCTTCAGCTTGGCGTTCTCATCTTCGAGCGCCTTCAGCCGTTTGGCTTCTGACGCTGTCATGCCGCCGAATTGGGCCTTCCCATCGCAGAAGGTACCTTCCGACATGCCGTGCTTGCGACACTGGTCCGCGCACTTCGCGCCTGCCTCGTGCTCGGCCAGGATGCCGATAATCTGCTCGTCTGTGAATCTCGTTCGCTTCATTGTCCGTCCTCTGGATGGGCCGGACTCCAATCAACAGTGGGGGAAAATCCCGTGCAAGTCAGTGGCAGGAAGGTCGGACCAACAGCCCGGGGGGGGGGGAGCATGGCGCGTCGGTTGCCAAAAATGCGCGCCTCAGGAGGCGCAGGGCCGCATTCCCCACGCCTCCGGCGCAAGCTGTGCTTCAGACGCTTGCCCTTTGACATTCGACCCGAACAAACTCGCAAACGTATGCGAAACGCTCTTTTCTGGAGCGGCTCCATCCTGGAGCTGAGATGATTCCATCGACTGACATCTGAGAGATAGAGGCTTTCGGGAGACTCCGCGGTGCCAAATAGTACATTAATGGTGAAATTGCAGGTGGCATCGGACTGGAACAGTCTCTGGCCGCGGCCCTTCACGCGGACATCTGCGGCGGACGCTCCCTCAATCGTGCCGAATTGTAGTGTGCCGACAATCACACGTCATTCCCGCGTGCTTCGTCTAAATAAATCCGTGTGACCGACAAACGGCGAAGCGGGGAGCGCATCATGGCGATTTTGGGGCTGCTGCCCGGGTTGCCGCGGCAATAGCGGTCGCTTCTTGGGTGCGAGTTTATCGCCGTGGGCAGAATGCTTGGCCTGGTGTGCAATCGGCCAGAAAAATGTTCTCAGGTCTGAAGTGTTTGAATTAACTTTCGTTACCAACGCTATTTGCGCTCGATACTGAAGGCAAGAAAGAGTTAGTGCGAGAATCGAAAGTAGTTAACAAGTCGTTAACGAGTGTTCAAGATCACATATCCTTTGGCCGGTTTCTGGCGAAACCTGTGCCGCAGGGACAGATGGGCGTGCAAGACGGGGAAGGTCGGTGCCGCTAGCGGGAGTCGTGGTTGAGTGTCGCCAGGGTTGATGAAATTGAAGGCCGCATGGCGAGACGCTCAACTGGTTGCAGTAGCAATCCCTCGTGAGAAGGAAAGCAACGGATAAATGGCATGTTTCACTGGCCAAAAGAATTGAACTCTTCGCTCGGTAAGCTGGAGGACGACTTGCTCGCGAATGCGCGGCGAAATGTTCTTCCGGACGGAGGTGTGATCTATCTGCAGGATGACCCCGCGGATGTGTTGTTCATTGTTGTGAGCGGCTATGTCCGGTTGTCTTACATCCTCGAAGACGGCACCTCAATTCTTTATGCGGTCGTTCCGCCGGGCAACAGTTTTGGCGAGTTGGGGGTGCTGGATCGGTCCGTCTACCAGGATACGGCTTCGGCGATTGGTCCCGTCAGCTACCTAACATTGCGCGCCGATCTGTTCCACAGCGGCTGCTCTGACGGTGCCAAGCTTATGCGTGGGCTCAACGACTTGGTTGTTGAAAGGTACAAAACATACATCGAGTCGACAAAGGTTTTGTATATGGGAAATCTGACATCTAGGCTCGGTCTTTCAATTATACGTCTAGCGCAAATGATGAAGCAAAGAATAGTGTTGGATGAATCTGAGTATGAATACCTGGGGCCAGTCGTAACGCAAAGCGATTTAGGATCTATGGCGCGCGGAACGCGTGGGAATGTGAATAGAATACTTAAAAAATGGCAGCAAAGCGGTCTTATTACGATAGTCGACAGAAAGATCATTTTGCTGAAACCGAGGCAGCTTGAGCAGGAATGCTTCGCACTAGGAGGATAAGGATGGATAGAGAGCGCGCATTTGGAGAAGACACAATGCCGGGTTTTGGGATGACCGAACTTGAAGAACGTCTGTGCGCGAAGGGCGGTGGAGACCTTAAAAAACAGATCGCTAACGACCTTGCCGAAAAGGCGTCTCTCATCGAGTTGAAAATGAAGAACGGTCTCAATCGCGAGGAGTTCCAGCAGGCCAAGGTCGTTCACAAGGCGTTGGTTGCGGCTTGCTGCGTCATTAGCAAATATTGACGTTTTTTCATGCAACGCAACGCAGCAAAAAGGAAGTTAATATGCAAGACACTTCAGGAAGTTGGAACGTTCCGGCATCGTTTCCCGATACGCCGACGCTGCCGGGTGGCGCTGAAGACGGAAAGGACTTCGAGTTTCGGGACGGTTTCGATCTAATTTTCCGTCAGACCGAACTGCAGAACCAGATTGCTGCAATCGAAGAAGACATCAGAAACATCGAGCAGAACACCAACCTGTCCGACACGGAAAAGATGTTTTCGATGCAGATGGCGATGAACTCATGGTCCGCGGTGACGAACCTGCGGACCAACATGCTGAAATCGGTTTCCGATTCCCTGAAAACTATCGCTCGAAACGTCGTTTAGTAGCGACGCGTGTCAGGTGCAACTCCTGACCTTTGCGGTCTGCGCTCCCGGGCAACACCGGGGGCGCTGGCTGAAGCCAAGTAGGCGGTTCTCGTCCAGAAAATTGTCGTAGGTCTACGGCCCAAGTATCCGGATTATTGTAATGATTGGCTTGAAGGACATCAAATCAGCTCAAAGGACCGGCAGTCCGCTGATTCTGAAGGCGATCACGGGCACGCAAGCCGGTGTTGAGGTGTTGCTTGAAGATGGAGAGTATGTCCTAGGATCCGGTCCGGACGATGATCTCCAGTTCGTCGACGTTTGCCTTAAGACCGGGCACGCTCGCATAAGAGTTGAAGACGGCAAGGCAAGTATTGCGGGTGGCGCCGGCCAAGTGATGGCTGAAAACGGCCTTGTCGCCGACGCAGGCGCCGACGACTGGCGCAATCTCGGTTCGCTGGAAGTAATCACCATAGGTTCGACCGACTTTGCCATCGGGGCCGAAGACGACAATTGGGCGGCGTTGTTTGCCGCGCAGTTTCAAGAAAAGCAGAACGCTGGACCGCTGTTTAGCAGGTGGACGGTTCGCAACCTGAATCGGTCCTGGATCAGGCAAGGAGCGATATTTCTTGTGTCTTGCGCGGTGGTCGGTACCGCGGTCGGTGCAGGTTCCGGCCTTTTCGGCGGCGACACTGGTATTGCCAGCGCGGATCGAGAGCAGCTCGTCGCCTCCCTGAAAGCCCGCATCAATGAATTGCCGTTCTCCGGTTCGATCTCGGTCGTGCCCGAAGTCGATGGCACTATCTATGTCAGCGGTCATGTAGAGGAATTCGTCCAGCGCAGCGCGATCCTGAACATCGTCGAAGACATAGATCTACCGATAAAACCGCGGGTCTGGATTGTCTCTTCCATCCGTCGGCAAATTGAGGCCGCGATCAAAAGCTTTGAGGTGGATGTCACATTCGAGGTCTCTGAAGAAGGCGTTGTTTCGATCGATGGCACAATTCTCTCGGAAAATGAAGCGGATCGGTTCCGTCACTATATCACACGCGAGATTCTCGGGGTATCAGCCGTAGAGTTCCGGGTCAGTACCGCAAACTCCTATCTGGGAGAAGTGAAGGAGCTTGCGAAACGGGCGAGACTCGACGAAGCAGTCCTGCTTCAGTTGTCCGGGCAGCGCATCGAGGCGAGTGGTGTTGTGACCACCGGCAAGCTCGATGCGTGGATCGGTTTTATTCAGACTTACGCACGGCGATATGCGGAAAAAATTCCGCTTATCTCATTTGTGCAGATCGTCGATGAAAACGGCAAGGTTATTTCCTCCCGACCGACTCTTCTCGATCCCGGTGGCTGGGGCGGTTCAGATGGCGCTTCCGGCCTAAGCCTGGAGCAACTCAAGAACGGCAAACTCGGCGCGGGCGACTTGATGCTTGACGAGGATGCGGCTGCCCTGCTGCAGGTGGACAGTTCCGCCCCAACCGAGGACAGTGACCGACGGTTGCCTGTGGTCAGCGCGAGCCTGACCGGTGTGAATACCAGGCCATTTGGCCCAGCTCCCGGTGAAAGTGCAACCCGGTTGTTCCGCTCCGGTGGCGGGTACAGTAACACCGTCCAACTTCCTCTGGTTACCAATCCGACCGACCCGGCTTTGCGTTGTTGGGAGGACTCGAGGTTGACGGTTTTCGATCTTGTGGAAGTCGTCAGTCTGGTCGACCAGTTGAGCGAGAGCAAGACCAAGTCTCTGGTCGATCTGGATCAGACCGTTCAACTGCTAGTACTGGAAGCCGCGCTTAATCCCACGCGCACACGACACTGCTCGGGGCGTCTTGACGACATCGATGAGCGCAATTCCGTTCTAAATTCCTCCTCTCTTGTTGAGATGGAAAGGAACCCTTTCTTCATTCGCTATCTCGTTCGAGACTTCGTTCCGCCTGCAATTGCTGTGTCAGGCGTAATGGTTCGCGGTTCCGAGCGTTTCATCCAGACGCCGGACGGGACAAAAATTCGCGAGGGAACGTCCCCAGACGAATACAGCAAGCTACTTAGTATCGGGTGGATGGGCGCAATTATACAGTATGATAACTACGTCTCTCCCTTAATCTATCCGAGAAACATGGACTGGAAAGTAATTAGTTTTGATCCAGTTCTAAATAATCCAATTACTTCCAAGTCCAACTAGTTTGTATTTTTCTTGGGGGAATACTTCTCAAACTGGAATATAGAATGAAATCAGCGCAAAAGACGCGAACTTCTTCTTTTAAAAGAATTGCGGCTATCGCCCTGGTGGCGGTATTCGCTGCTGCGTGCGCAAAAACCGCCAAACAGGAAGGAGACGATGTCGGCAAAAGTCAGAGAAGCTTTCTCGATCTATCCGGAAACTCCGTTCTGGCAAATGATCTGCAGCATGTCGAAACGGGCGAACTGGATGTTTCGCGCGTCAACGGCATGGATCCAACCAGCCAGGGCATCGGATTCGTGGGGGTTTTGCAGAACCAGCCGACGACGTTTTCGGTCAGCGCGAATGAGATCAACCGAAATATCACCGAACTCGGCCAGGTCGGAGCAGGAATGGCCAACCCGAATGAAGCTGTGACAATCGCACTCGACAACGAACCTCTAGGTTATGTTGTGAGACAGCTTCTCGGCGGTATGCTGTCGGCAAACTTCGTTGCTTCTGAAGAGCTCACCGGGTTTGTAACGTTCAAAACCGAAACTCCGGTTCCACGCTCCTCCATACCGTCCATCCTGCGCGACATTCTCGCGCACTACGGCTATGTGATGAAAATCATCAACGGTGTTTACCATATCGGACCCGCCGCCACATTAGTTGCAATGGAGCTGAATGCGGCGGCTGGTGAAATCGGCGACATCAAGACACGGGTACTCCAGCTCGAAAACGGCAATGTGGAGGAAATAGCTCAGGCGGTCACGCAGATCCTGCCGGCGGGTTCAACGATCACTCCGGTGGTTTCCAGCAATTCTCTGGTGCTTCGGGTGAATCCTTCAGATGAACAGGCCGTTGTCGATCTGATCCGCGCCATTGTCGGGAATTCGGGTGAGAACGAATTTATCGCTGTCATACCGCTGCGGCAAAGCCCACCCGAAGTGGTCGCGGATGCAGTGGTCGGATATTTTGAGAATTCCGGAAAATTCGGAACGCAGATCCCGCTGGTCATTCCGCTGGATGATCAACAGTCTATTCTTGTTGTCGCAAAGAGCCAGCAGGTCATGAACAACATGCGGACCCTCGTGCGGGGACTGGACAAGGAAAACCAGAATGCGACCTCTTTGCGCATTATATCTCTCAAGAACTTGCCAGCGGAAGAAATTTCAGCTCAGTTGAATGCGATTTTTGCGAACACCGGCGGCGCGCTTCCGGCGTATGAGCCTGACCCTTCAAGGGACCTTCTGACGGCGTCAATTCCGGCTGACGACCCGGGTCAGGAAAGAGCCGACGCATCGTCGATTTCCGCGCCGGCGATCATTCGCGGAACCGATCGCGAGGGTGGAGGAGCAGGTTTTGGCAATGGTGTCCGGCAGGCTGCGAAACGGAAACTCGCTGGAAAACTGGAGCGCCTGGGCAATGCACGAGTCCAGACGGAAGACAGCGTATCGATCGTTCCCGATGTCAGGAATAACGCCCTTCTTGTACGCTCGAGTTTCAGGGAATTCAAACGTATTCGCGAAGTCGTTCGCACACTTGACGTCCCATTGGCGCAGGTGGTCATAGAAGCGACGATCGTCGAAGTCTCTTTGAATGACCGACTGAAGTACGGTGTGCAGGCGTTTCTGAACGGCGAGGGAATTAAGGTAAGATCGTCGAAATTCCCCGATCCGGTTGACACCGGGGAGCCTGGTGCGGTTGCGCTGTTCGACGTCGATTCTGTTGACGGAACCACAGCATCCTTCGTTCTGGAGGCCCTGCAAACGGTGACCGATATCAGAGTGGTATCCTCACCCTATCTCACGGTACTTGATGGAAAGGCAGCGCGACTGTCTGTCGGCGACCAGATTCCGTTTCTGGTTCAACAAACGAACGCGAACGAGACCGGTACAACCACGACGACCAACCAGATCGAAGTGAGGGACGTAGGTGTAATACTGCAGGTCACGCCGAATATTCGTCCGGATAACTCGGTGTTGTTGAATGTTCAGCAGGAGGTCAGCTCTGCCAAGACCAGTGGTGGCGGCGAGAACCTTACTCCCATCATTTCTCAACGCACGATTAACTCCGATGTCGTGATCGAGTCCGGGAAAATGGCTCTGCTCGGTGGCCTGATCCAAAGCCGCCGGGAGCAGGTTACCAACAAGGCTCCGATGATCTCAAAGGTTCCGGTAGTCGGCAATCTCTTCAAGCAAACCGACGAGGTGAAGGACAGGACCGAATTGCTCGTGATGATCACACCTCGTGTGGTGCGTCGGTCGCACCAGCTAGATGAGGTTACACGGCTGCTGCGATCTCGTTCGGCTGGTCTGAATACGGGTTTCTCTGACACGTCCAAGCAGCTTACCGATTTCAAGCCGGAAGCAAAGATCGGGAAGCCGTCAAAACTGCCGTTCCTGAACGTGCTGGGGAACATGAAGATCTATTGATCCTAGCGCCCTGCTCCCTTCAGGGAGCGGGGCGGCTTTCATCAACACCCTGAAAGTCCAAGTGCCGCCTCATTCTCCTGCAGCCACTGTCGCCCGACAGCGGCCTGTGCCTTGTGTCAGCAAAGGTTGCAATTTCATTAGACACTCTCCGTATTCACACTGTTCCTGTGCCGAACGGCACATCACATCGGTGGCCGCAGTGTCCATATGAGACTAGATGGATCAGGTCAAAGGCAGCCTTGGAGCAGATCTTTAAACACTGTCTGCGTAGCGCGCACTTGTCCAAAATCGATTCAAAACTAGAGTAGGGAGTCGTAATGTCTGTAGATTTCGAAGCAACCCGGGCGCGACGATCCGGGGAGCCATTTTTTTTGCATTTCCTCCAAGCCTTGGCACTTTTGTCCTTGACTACGTTCGTTGTCCTGATCGTCGCGGCCCATGCCGTTCCGGAAGCATCGCGGGAAATCAACGGGCGCGGTGTTTCTGAAAATGTGTTCAGCGCCAAGAACGCTTGCGTGTCGAGCGAACCTCAGAACGCTGAATTCTCGGAGTTCTGCCAGGAAGTCTTCCAGATCTCGCGTCAGGGCATGTTTCTGAAGGCGCGAACTGAGATCCCGCATTCAGCGCTTGCGATTTTCAGGGACAAACATCACGCGCTTTACCGGTATCTCCGCATAGACGGCAATGCCTATGAATTATTCGGCGAAGCAGAAAGCATGTTGGTCAATCGAATTGCGGCCTATTCGCATGCGGAATGCGAGGTTAGTACGGGCCAAATTGCGGGTATCGCTGGCTTTGTTGCAATTAACTGGTCCTTTGCGCCGTCCATTCACCCGACCTGCGATAGCTAGTTGCAGCCAATCAAAATCATTGAGTGGGATTTATTGGCAGGGTAGTCGTTCTTTCTCTGGGCAATGTCTCGGTACCACAGAAATTCTTTCACGATGCAATCATTGTTTTCAGATCGGTCATTTACTGCCGTTCGGGAGTTCTCCAGAAACCTCGGTCTTGGAGATGTTCGTCCTGTCGAGGACGGCAGCGTTTCGTTCGAGTTCGATCAAGCCGGCACTTTCTCGATTACGCCCGCACGCGATAAGGAGCGCATGTTGCTGAGTCTGACGCAAGACAAAGGCCGTTTGCTTGCTGATGATCTCAAGGGTCTCTTTTTTCTTTCAGGCTGGGATTCCATCCTCGAGGCGCCGGTTAGTGCCGGTATGAGTTCCAAAGGTGAGGTCGTTTTGGTGGTGTCGCTCGGGGTAGAACGCCAAACGCTGCAAACGATTGAACTTGCCCTGGACCGGCTGATCCAGTTGCACGGAGCCAATTGAAGTGGTCCCGAAATTCGGGACAGGTTTCTAGGGTCCAGACTCATAACCAGTAGCATACGGTTGCCGCGAGGCAGAGGGACGACAGAAAGTTTTTGGCGAGGCGGTCATAGCGTGTTGCGATCCTGCGAAGCTCCTCGAGCCTGCCGAACATCCTCTCGATGACGTTTCTGCTCTTGTAAAGGTATGGCGAGAAACAGTTTTTCGATTTTCGTGTTTTGCGGGGCGGGATGTTTGGCAGAGAACTGCGCGCCTCGACGGCTCGGCGGATCCGGTCACTGTCGTAGCCTTTATCGCCATGCAGAACGCCGTTTGTCGGAACGAGCGGCAAGAGTGCCTCAGCTCCTGTGAAGTCCGAGACATTGGCTCCCGTCAGGTGGAAGGGGATTGGGAGTCCCTTGTGGTCGCTCAGGGCGTGGATTTTTGTTCCCGAACCACCACGAGCTCGGTCCAGGGCATGGGCTTGAGCCCCCCTTTGCCGCCATGGGCGACCCGATGCGCCCGAACGGCTGTATTGTCGATCATCACTTCCAGAACAGGACCGCCGGTTTGGGACAATGTGTCGAAGATCCCTGTCCAGACACTTTTCTCCGACCGGCGGACAAAGCGATTGTAGAGGGTTTCCCTCGGCCCGCAGACCCCCGGTGCATCGACCCACCGACTTCAGAACATGAATGATGCCGCTGATCACCCGCCGGTCATCGGTAATCACCCCATTTTTCGTGGGTTTTAAAACTGGACTTCAGGCCGCTGTTTTGAGTTTCATTGCGGGTGTGATGCCGCCGATGGCCATGTTGGGCCGCTCGTTGTTGTATGTCCATAGCCAGCGTGTGGCGTGGTCCTGTGCCTCCTCGATCGCTTCGAATATGTATTGTCCGAGCCATTCATGGCGGACGGTTCGGTTATAGCGCTAGACATAGGCGTTCTTTTGCGGTTTGCCGGGCTGGATGTATTCCAAGCCGATCCCACGTCTCGATGCCCATATTTGCAGGGCGGCACTGACGTTTTCCGGACCATTGTCCACCCGGATGTTCAACGGCTGTCCGCGCCATTCGATGATCCACTCCAGCGTGCGGATAACCCGAAGGGCCGGAATGGAAATGGCCACTTCAATGCCCAGGCCCTCACGGTTGAAGTCGTCCAGAACGTTCAAGGTCCTGAAGCTGCGTCCGTCGGCCAACTGATCGGACATGAAGTCCATCGACCACGTCATGTTCGGGCCATCGGGCACAGCCAACGGTTCCGGCTTTTCCCGAACCAGACGTTTCTTCGGCTTGATGCGCAGGTTCAGTTCGAGCGCCCGGTAAATCCGCCGGGCACGCTTGTGATTCCATGCGAAGCCTTTGACATTGCGCAGATAAAGGAAACACAAGCCAAAGCCCCAGGTTCGGTGCGTCGTCGTTAGCCGGACCAGCCAGTCCGCGATCTCGGCATTCTCGTCACTGAGTTTGCGCTCATAGCGATAACAGCTCTCGCTGATCTGGAAAGTGCGGCAGGTAAGCGCAACGCAGCGGACTGCACTGGTGGCCATCTCTTTGCGTTGAGACGGCCTCAAGGCGTTCAGCCTTGTGCTCGAACCAATGGCGCACTGGCGGCCTCAATTCCCAGAGCATCCTTCAGCAGCTCATTCTGCATTGCCATCTCGGCATACATCTTTTTCAGGCGGCGGTTTTCTTCGGCCA
>NZ_JBDWYP010000013.1:0-5147 GCF_039982295.1 Roseibium sp. | reverse complement strand
GTTTTTTTCGCAGAGCAATGAGGTTCGTCCAGATTCCCTGAAAAGGTTCTCGTACATTCTGGGAATCTGCAAGAATCTGAGAATACTGTTTCCAACCGGGCGGCGAGCAAACGAATGGGTGAAGAAGCCCAACAAAGCTTTTGGCGGTAGGTCAGCACTTGAAGTC
The DNA here is from genome assembly GCF_039982295.1 of Roseibium sp. Lineage (GTDB taxonomy): Bacteria > Pseudomonadota > Alphaproteobacteria > Rhizobiales > Stappiaceae > Roseibium. The sequence continues at coordinate 4,981 of NZ_JBDWYP010000013.1, read as the reverse complement.
ATGATTGAAGATCCAGCCCTAATAAGGCGGTATCTCGATGCCCAGTTGGTCTAGCTTTACCTTGACGATGTAGTAAGCAGGGTCAGGCTTTCTTTTTCTTCTTTTTAGTGATTTCAGGAAAGTCCTGATCCACCTTCTCCAAGAACCATTCTTTCATCGTTAGCCCGCGCTTCTTGATCTCTCGATGAAGCGCCTCTTTGTCGTCTGCCTCTATCTCAAGAACGATCCTTCCCGACTTACCTACAGCCATACCGCCTCCGAACCTGATGTCATGTCACATGACGTAATATTTTTATATTGTAGTTTGAAAATGCACAGAACGAAATCCCTCATAATTTAAATAACTTATATTATATTATGTAACATCATATCACTTGACATAACATTGATGCAAACCTACAATCGAGTTAATTATCGGCAGTCTAATGATCAGGGGCGAACACATGGATTCAGTTCAAAACAATCAAGCGACATCGCTTTCATCTTTCGTGTGGAATGTGGCGAATGATCTCTGGGGTGATTTCAAGCACACAGACTTTGCAAGAATCATCATTCCTTTGTTGCTTCTGAGGCGAATGGAGTGCGTCCTTGAGCCAACGAAAGAGGCCGTATTGAAGGCTTATGAGGCTGACAAAGATAGCGGGATTGATTTGAACATTGTCCTCCCCGAGGTATCGAAACTGCCTTTCTACAACACAAGCCAGTACACCCTGGAAACCGTTGGCTCCACCCATACTCGGGCTAACCTGGAGCAATATATCAGCCGTTTCTCCCCGAACGTTCGCCTGGTTTTTGAGGAATTCGGTTTCAACAACACCATCGAAGAACTGGAAAAAGCGAAGCTGCTTTACCGGATGGTCCGCCACTTCGCAAATATCGACTTGCACCCAGACGTTGTTTCTAACCGTGTTCTTTCCAACGCGTACGAAGACCTGATCCGAAAGTTCGCTGCATCGATCAACGAGAAGGCCGGGGAATTCATGACCCCCAAGGATGTTGTTCGACTGACCACCAAGCTTGTTTTGAGTGCAGACGAAGAGATTTTCACTGAGAGCGGTGTCATCCGGTCTGTTTACGATCCTTCATGCGGTCTGCTGGGCTTCATTACCGATGCGATGGATCAAATTGAGGAGATGGGCTCTACTGCCAAGATCATCCCTTATGGCCAAGAGCTTGATCCAAAGACTCATGCTATGGCGCTCACATCCATGCTAATTCAGGGGTTTGATGGCAGAAACATAGTACAAGGCAGCACGCTCTCCAACGACAAGCTGAAAGACAAGCGTTTCCACTACGGCCTTGCGAATCCTCCGTTTGGAATTAAGTGGGACAAAGACAAACCGACCGTCGATAAAGAACACAAAGAGCTTGGTTACGCCGGTCGTTTCGGCCCAGGTCTGCCGCGTGTCAGTGACGGCTCTATGCTGTTCCTGATGCATCTTGTTTCGCGTATGGAAGATCCCGAAAACGGCGGCGGTCGTGTCGGCATTGTCCTTTCAGGATCGCCGTTGTTTACGGGTGATGCTGGTTCGGGTGAGTCTGAAATCCGTCGCTGGCTGCTTGAGCAGGATTATGTTGAAGGCATCATTGGTCTTCCTACTGACCTGTTCTTCAACACCGGCATTGGCACTTACGTCTGGATTCTCTCCAACAAGAAAACCGAGCATCGGAAGGGCAAGGTTCAGCTCATTAACTTAGCCGATGTTTGGACGTCCATGAGGAAGTCTGAAGGCACTAAGCGCCGATACCTGACCGATGATCAGATTGATGATGTGGTTCGTCTCTATGACAGCTTCACCGAATCTGAAAACTCAAAAATCTTTTATACGACCGACTTTGCTTTCCGGAAGGTTGCCATAAAGCGCCCTCTGCGAGGAAAACTGATCGTCAGCGAAGAAAGTATTGCCTTGCTCCGTGAAGGAAAGCAGTTCCAAAAGCTTTCGGAAGAACAGCAGGAAGCTTGGATCGGCTACTTTGAGGATCATCACGGCGAACATGAATACGACTGGGCGCACGGCCTGGTTAACCGCCTGAAGAATACTGAGAAAATCGGAAAGACCACCAAGGCACTTGGTAACGAGTTTACCAATACGCTGTTCCAGCAAGATCCTGAAGGCGACATCGTCACCGACTCAAAGGGCAACCCGATTCCCGATACCTCTCTGAATGACACAGAGAACGTTCCGTTCAAGCAGGACGTTGAGACCTATTTTGAAGAGGAGGTTCTGCCTCATCTTCCGGATGCGTTTATCGACCACAGTGTCCGCGATGAAAAGGACGGTGACGTCGGCGTTGTTGGCTATGAAATCAACTTCAATCGATACTTCTACAAGTATGTTCCGCCTCGCTCATTGCATGACATTGACGCAGACCTGAAGGCTTCTGAAGCTCGCATTCAGGCGCTGCTTGAGGAGGTGGCGGAATGATAAAGGGATATCCTCAGTACAAAGACACCAAGTTTGAATGGTTGGGGGCTCTTCCCTCCCACTGGGGCCTTGCAAAAATCGGCGTTCTTTTTGATCAAAGAAACGAAAAGGTTAGTGATGCTGATTTTCCCGCGCTTTCCGTCACCAAAAACGGAATAGTGCCTCAACTTGAGAATGCTGCGAAGACTGATGCTGGAGACAACAGAATGTTGGTTCGCAAAGGCGACTTTGTGATCAATAGTCGATCTGATAGAAAAGGGTCATCAGGAGTTTCTTCGCTAGATGGGTCGGTATCTCTAATATCTATTGTTCTTCGGCCCCTGGAGCACAACCCGCGTTACATTCATCACCTTTTCCGATCTTATAACTTCCAAGAAGAGTTTTATCGGAATGGAAAGGGGATTGTAGCTGACCTCTGGAGTACGCGTTACTCAGAGATGAAAAACATCTATATCCCAGTTATACCAATGGATGAGCAAAACTCTATTGCCGATTACTTGGATAAAGAGACGTCACGGATTGATGGCTTGATTTCCGAAAAGAACAACTTCATAAACCTCCTCAAAGAAAAGCGCCAAGCCCTGATCTCGCACGTTGTGGCCAAAGGCTTGGATCCGAATGTGGAGATGAAGGACAGTGGGGTTGAGTGGATTGGGAAGATTCCGAAGCACTGGACCAGGAAAAGACTTAAGCATGTGATCTCCTTGATAGAGTCTGGAACAAGTGTAAATGCCGCTAATGTTCAGGCTGATCCCAATCAAGTCGCGGTTCTGAAGACAAGCTCCGTATATGGAGGGAAATTTGACCCAAGTAAAACAAAGACCGTTATTGATGAGGATGTCAGTCGAGTTAACTGTCCTTTAAGAAAAGGCTCTTTGATCGTAAGTCGGATGAATACGCCTGATTTGGTGGGTTCTGCTGGATATGTTTTTGATGCCCCAGAGAACATATTTTTGCCTGACAGGTTGTGGCAGGTTGAATTTAATAGTGCCACTCTTCCAGAGTTCATCTATTACTGGACGCTTACCGACGTTTATAGAAATCAGGTAAAGATCTCTTGTGAGGGGACAAGTTCCAGCATGCAGAATATCAGTCAAGGTGATTTTAAGAATTATCACCTAGCCGTGCCGTCGCTGGAAGAACAGATTCTTATTGTAGATCACATAAGATCAAGAGCCTCATTTATCGAAAAGTTAATCGTCGAGGTTAACCACTCTATAGATTTGCTGAAGGAGCACAGAACGGCTTTAATCAGCTCAGCCGTAACCGGAAAAATCGACCTACGAGACAAGGAGGTAGCGTAATGCCACAAGCGCATCACGAAATTAACTTGGAGGCTTACGTTACAAAGAAGCTTGTCGAAAACGGATGGCTTGAGGGCAAACCCGAAAATTACGACCGTCACCTGGCACTGTATCCAGAGGACGTTGCTGAGTGGGTAAAAGCCTCCCAGCCTGAGAAATGGGACAAGCTCTACTCCATCAACGGAGAGGAAACCACGAACGTTCTTCTCAATCGTCTGGACAAAGAGCTGAAGTCAAAGAACGGTGGCACCATCAATGTCATTAGGCACGGTTTCTCTATCGCGGGTGCCGGTCGCATTGATATGAGTCAGTGTGCTCCAGAAGACAAGAACAACGAAATCCTGATTGAGAAATACAAGGCCAACCGCCTTCGAGTTGTACGCCAGGTTAAGTACAACCCGACCCGAGAATGGTCTATCGACATCGTTCTCTTCATCAACGGCATACCAACAGCCACCCTGGAGCTTAAAACAGACTTCACTCAGTCCATTGAAGATGCCATCGCGCAGTACAAGGAGGATCGGGTTCCTGAATACAAGCTGGGGAGCAAAAAGGTCCAAGAACCTTTACTGACCTTCAAACGCGGTGCTGTCGTCCATTTCGCAATGTCTGACTCCCAGATCGCGATGACCACCGAGCTGAAAGGCGAGAATACTTACTTCCTTCCATTCAACAAGGGCAACAATGGTCATGCGGGCAATGCTCCCCGAGAGGATGGCGAATACCCCGTGGCGTATTTTTGGGAAGAAGTTTGTACCTGGGACAGCTGGCTCAGGATTTTCCACAGCTTTGTTTACGTTGAGACCAAAGAGAAAGTGGACAAGCACGGAAAGCCTTACAAGGCTGAGACGCTGATCTTCCCCCGCTATCACCAGTTTGAAGCTGTGAATAAGATGATCCAGGACGTTAAGAAAAACGGTCCTGGCAGCCAATATCTGAACGAACACAGTGCGGGCTCGGGAAAGACAAGTACCATCGCTTGGACAGCCCACGATCTGATCAAGATTCGCCATGACGATGGTACACCCTACTTCAACAGCGTCATCATTGTGACGGATAGAAATGTCTTGGATGCCCAGTTGCAGGACGCCGTACAGCAGCTGGACCACCAATTCGGTGTCATCGAGGCTATTGATGCCCAGCAGTTTGGTGACTCCAAAAGCAAGCGGTTGGCGCAGGCCTTGAAAGAAGGGGTTCCGATCATTGTTGTTACGATCCAAACCTTCCCGTTTGCGATGGAGGCAATCCTCA
>NZ_JBDWYP010000012.1:0-30487 GCF_039982295.1 Roseibium sp. | reverse complement strand
CGCTTGCCGGTGCGCGCAACGCCCCAGTGATGCGCCACGCTCTCATCAACCCAGACCGTGACATCCCCGCGCTGGCGCAGACTTTCGGTGTACTCGGGCCAGTTCGTCACACGATGCCTGGACTTCGCAAACTTGTGGCGGCGCGACGCGTGGTGTTTGAACGGCATTCACAAAACTTCAGAAGGGAAACAACGTCGAGCACGTAGGGCACAAATCGGATTAATGCAACAACGCCACTTGTTATTTGGTTTTGGTCGGTCGCGGCGAATGCAACGCGCGAAATGCCGGCCAAACCGGTTCACCCAGTTGCGAATTGTTTCCCGGCTGACACCAATGCCCCGCTCCGCCAGGAGATCTTCAACATCGGCCGTACTCAACGCAAAGCGATGATACGCCCAAACCGCGTAGGAAATGATCGACCTGGGAAAACGGAAGCCCTTAAGGCGCGGAAAATCAGAACTCTGAATCATCACAGCGATCTACCAGTTCTCAGACACGTCAACAACTTGGCAATCCCCAACAGGGCTGTAGTGCGCAACCCACTGTTGTTCTGTGTGTGTTTTTGGTTATATTGAATACATATGAGATGAGAGGTGAAGTGTCATGTCCCGAACGACCACGATGACCGTCCGCCTTGGTGGAGCATTGAGTGACTTCGTGTCGGCTAACGTAGGCGATGACGGGTCCTATGAGAATGTCAGCGAGTACATCCGTGACCTGATCCGGCGTGACAAGGAGAGGGCAGAGCAGGACGCCTTCAATCGGCTGAAGGGCGAGCTGACCCACGCATTCGCAGCCCCCGAGGAGACGTATCAACCACTGACTGCTGCCGAGGTGATCGCGCGGAACCGGGCCTGATCCGATGCCCGCTATCCGTATACAGGAAGGGGCGTCCCATCGCCTTGATGATATCTACCGCTACACTCGTGAAAGCTGGGGAGATGATCAAGCCGAGAAATATGTCACCGGTTTGTTCGCGGCGTTCGACAGGATCTGTGCCCACGGTGTCGCATCAAAACCTATCCCGGCCGAATTCGGCGTTGAGGGGTTTTTCTTTCGCTACGAAAGCCATTTCGTCTACTGGCGACATCTCTCGAATGGCGACATCGGGATCGTGACTATCCTGCATGAGCGCATGCATCAGATCGACCGGTTCCGGGATGATTTTGGTTTAGGCTGATCGGTTGTTTTTCCAATGATCGTCAGATTCGCACCGAACCTGTCACGTTTTGATGCCGCCCCAGGGGCGTTGTCACGTTAAATTTGGCAGGCTGAGAAGGGCCGGACGTTCCGGGATTTTCAGGCGATGCAGGCCGCGATTTTCCATGCGTCTGATTTCCTCGGGATACATCACTGGCTTGAATCCTTCCCCGGATCTCGATTCATGTCTTTCATTGGACGCGCGCCACTGGTTGCCTGCACACTGGCGGCATGCAGAGCCTTCGACACCCTGTCTTTCTGACGCGCATCGATCCGCACCGGAACATGGCCCGGTTCTATGCGTTGTCGGTCGAGCCGACCCTGTTCGGCGATTATGCCGTCCAACGGACGTGGGGGCGCCTTGGCACCTCGGGGCGGTCACGGTCGGATTTCTTTCCCGACCTGGTTTCCGCATGCGCCCGCAAGGCACAACTGGTGCGCAGAAAATGCAAGCGCGGGTATGTCGAAGACTGACATCAGGAAACATCGCCGGTGGCCCCGTCCTCTGCCGTGATTTCACGCGGCTCTGCGTTGACCCTTGTGACGGCCTTCACAAAATTCCCCAGGCCCTGTATCTGCCGCGGCCGGTGAGCTCGCGCGGCAGCGCCGGGCCGAGCTGGCGGATCATGTGGTCGACGGCGGCGGCGGTGACGCCGAGCTCCTGGCGGGCCATTGGAATGGTCACCAGCGGCCGGGACAGGAACATCCGGGCAAAGTCGGGCAGCCTGGAATGGCTTCGGCAGGACCGGCAATGGCGGTCCAGCTGCTCCTTTGCGATCGACAGCCGGTCGAGCTGATCCATGGTGTCCCGGGCGGCGGTTTCAAAGCCGGTCAGGAGGCCGGAGATCCGTGTCTGGAACGGATTCTTGCCGCGCCAGCGGAACGGCGATTTTCGCAAGGCCACGGACAGGGGTGGCAGATGGGAGGTCGTCACCTGCGATTTCAGGAAGGTGGCGGATAACAGTCGGCCGAGTTCCGGCCAGCTGTCCAGCGGCTGCAGCAGCTGCCAGGCATCGAGCAAAGTGACCGCCGTCAGAACGGGAGGCAGTGTCAATGTTCTGGCCTCGTTCAAGATGGCCAGCCAGGCGTCCAGGCGGTCGCGCCGATCAGGTGTCTCCGGGTCCGGTGCCGCGCGCACCAGTGCATTCCGATCTGTGGAGGACTGCGGGGCCGGAATGGTTCCTTCAGCAAGCTGCCGGGAGCGTTGCAGAACGGCGTCAATCTCGGCAAGAAGGTTTTCTTCCCTGTCCGCGTCGTCTTGCGCATGTGTCGAGATCGCTGGCTCCCCTCCCCTCCCCTCCCCCGCACGGCTGCCCCTGGCAGTCCCCTCCTCAAGACTGTCCGCCTGCCGGCCGATCAGGGTCACAATGGCGTTGCGGCTGAGGACAGTTTCCGGGGGCTGCCGGTCGATCCGTCGGCGCAGTGCCAGGAGCCTGGCGGCCCGGGTCAGCTCATGGGTCGGGGCGCGCCTGTCGGTGCCGGCGTCATGCAGGACCAGGTCCTCCAGATGCACCAGATCGCCGTCGAGGGCCATGGACGCACAGGTGTCGAACAGCTGCGCGCGGCTGCGCACGCCGTCGGCAAGGTCGCCCGTGCGCGCCAGCCGTTCATCCGCCCGCGTCAACGCACGGCTGGTGCGATCAAGCGGATCGGCCAGATGGGTCCAGTCCAGTGATTTCAGAGACCGGCGGAGATCGTAAGCCATTGACATTGTGAAAGGATAATCACGTAACGAAAATAAACAAGCAGAAAACTATCACTACATGTACAGGCGTTGGGAGTGTGTTATAACTTGTGATAATTACCTATTATCAATGGTTAGATGTTTTGGACCCCGCGCGCTAAAAATTGGGCCATGACACACGTCACGAGAGCCGTTGCAGAGCGCTCTCAAGTGCGCGCCAGTCGGAGAATTGTTAATTTATCGATGGTCAGCCAGCATATGCGCAAAACTTGCCGGCTTTCTCGAATGCGTGATAAACTCAGACAGTCAAAGCACAGGAACCTCCGGCCCATGCCAGAACCGCAACTTTCCATCCGCTCTGCCAAGGCTCGCCAACTTGCTCATGCTCTGGCGCGCCGCACCGGCCAAACCATGAGTCATCTCGTAGAGCAGGCGCTGGAGCATTATGACAGGGAGCTGCGGCAGAAAAACCATGGCCATCCGATCGATGCGGTCTGGGACCTGGCTTGCGAGGACCGGCAGGGTGTCAAGGCGGGCACCACCGGCGAACATGGCGAGCTTTATGATGAGGCCGGGCTGCCCAGATGATCGCCGTGGATACGTCTGCCATTTTAGCCATAGCACTCGGTGAACCGGAAGAAGAGCGGTTCAAAGACGTTTTGCGCCACAATGACCTGGTGATCGGCTGGCCAACCCTGTTCGAGACGCGAATTGTCCTGGCCGCAAAAGGGTTCTCGAAAGCCGAGATCATTGTCGCCCGGCTCTGCGAAGCACCGAATGTCACACCGGTTGCCTTCGACGCAAAGCATTATCAGTCCGCCCAGGCTGCCTATGACACCTTTGGCAAGGGCCGGCATCCCGCCGCACTCAACATGGGCGATTGTTTTGCCTACGCGGTGGCCGCGATCAGCAAGGCGCCCCTTCTCTTCAAGGGGGACGACTTCTCGAAAACGGACCTGAACTGTCATTCGGCATCGCCATGTACGGATCCGGCCTAATGAAGGATACGGCCATGCCGGGAGCTTTCGCCCGCAACCGTTCTCTCGCGGGAGAGACCGATGCGCTGGAACAGCGCGTGGAAAATCTCGACGCGCTTTCCGCCATCCTTCCCTCGCTTGCCGGTGCGAACCGGGCCGACCAGCTGGCGCATCTGCTGACCGACGACGACATCGACACCCTGCGGCACTTGGCCAGGGAAGGCATGGGCGAGAATTCCTTGCGCGCCCTCACCTCGGATCTCTCCTATCTGGAAGCCTGGTGCATGGCCGTGACGGGCCAAGAACTGCCCTGGCCGGCACCCGTTCCGCTGATCCTGAAGTTCATCGCCCATCACCTGTGGGATCCGGAGAAGAAGAAATCCGACCCGGCGCACGGGATGCCCGAAGATGTTGCCGGAACACTTGAAGACCAAAGACTTCTGCGAACTCAAAAAAACACGGAGGGCTTCCGGCCCCCGCATGCGCCGGCGACTGTCCAGAGGCGCCTGGCCACCTGGTCGACACTGCACCGCTGGCGCGGGGTTGAGGCGCACTTCAGCGCGCCCGACGTGCGCTCCGCCCTGCGCCTTGCCATTCGCGTGGCCGATCGGCCGAAAGCCCGGAAAAGCCGCAAGGCGGTGACCGCGGATCTTCTGGAGCAGCTTCTGGCGACCTGCGAGGGTACCGACTATGCCGCGCCCTCCCTTGTCGATCTGCGCGACAAGGCGCTGCTGCTGATCGGCTTCGCTTCCGGCGGTCGGCGCCGCTCAGAACTTTCCGGCATGCGCCTCGGCCAGATTGTTTGGGAAGATCCCCTGCCCGCGGATCCGGCCGATCCTGCCAGCCCCCTGCTGCCGGCGGCCAGCCTGCGGCTCGGTCGCACAAAGACGGAAGATGCTTCAGAAGAGAATTCGGTGCTGCTCATCGGCCGGCCGGTCGAGGCGCTCAAAGCCTGGTTGGAGGCGGCTGGAATCGCGGACGGCGCCGTGTTCCGGGCGATCGACCGCTGGGGCAACGTCAAGACGCGCGGTCTCACGCCCCAGTCGGTCAATACGATCGTCAAGGCCCGCTGTATCCGCGCCGGGCTCGACCCTGATGACTTCAGTGCCCATGGCTTGCGCTCCGGCTTCCTGACCGAGGCGGCGAACCGCGACATCCCAATCCAGGATGCCATGCAGCAGTCCCGCCACCGCTCCCTCGCCCAAGCCTCGTCCTATTACAACGATGCGGGGCGAAGCCGCAGACGGTCGGCTCGGATGCTCGGATGAGCGGATACAGATGTGTGATTGCGATGCGACTTGACTAGGAAACTATAGGCCGGTGCTTTGCATGCGTCGGGGACGAGACAGATATGCGGGCGCACACTTTCCACACGGCCCAGCAATCAAGAGGAACCTTGTCAGGCTTCCTTTGCTGCTTTCAAGTCTTCCGTATCCCTCAAGCCAGTGAGAACCAAGGCTTCATGGTCCGGAAATTCCACCGACAGCTTCAGCTTTCCGCCCATTGCCTCAACGTAGCTTCGCAACGTTGACAGCATCAGATCGCTCCGCTTTTCCATCTGCGCAACAGTGGCTTGCCGAATTCCCAGCGTCTTTGCGAGTTGCACTTGTGTGAGCTCTTTTGCTTTTCGAAGCTCTCGGAGCGTTAAATATTCAGCGTGAAGCTGTTTCGCTTGTTCTTCGATGCGGGCGCGCCGGTTAGCGTCAAGCCGCGCAATCTTGTCCTTCAAGGAAATGCTCATAATTTATTGCCTTTTTTATCCGCCAAGTGGGCATCAAACCGCTCGTCTGCCTTGGTGATTAGCTGCTTGTAGAAGCGCTTTTCATTTACGCCTGTCTTGTCACCGGCCGTAAGCAAAATTGCCTTGCGCTCGGGATCGAAGGCAAAGGCAACGCGCCAGACACCATCATCGGCATTGCACCTTAGTTCTTTCATGTTCGCATGTTTTGAAGCGTTCAACGTGTCAACATGTGGTCGGCCAAGATTTGGGCCTTCAAGTTCCAACAGTCTAGCTTTGACCAAGATCACGTCTTGCACGGCATCCGAGAGCGCGTCGAATTCCATCTCAAAGTTCGCAACAAACTCAACTTTCCAACTCATGTCACATCCAAATATAAGCTTAGCACTATATAGCTTTCAAGCTATTTTCAATTCTTGCTCGATTTCTTTTTGAGCATCAGTTCCGCTAACACGTGGGTCGTGGGTGAAGTTAGAATATACGATTCAGGATGCCATGCAGCAGTCCCGTCACCGGACCCTCGCGCTGCCGAAATGCCCAGAAACTTAGGCCGTCGCATCAGCGACGCAATAATACGGCTGTGACCGCAGTCACACGCGGACAGCATCGCATGACCCATATTAGGACAAGTGGCGCTTGCAGAAAGCGAATGCGACGCCAAAGAAACCAGATCCGATGCAAGAGCGTTTGAAGGCTCTTTGGCTGACGGTTTTATGTCCGCGAAAGGGTGCAATTCGATGACTGATCAAGCTATCTCAACTCAGTGCTACACCACGTCCCACAGTAAGACCTTCCGCATGCCTATGGCCCCTGGGATCCGGCAGCTGAAATCATTTTTATCAAATCTTCGCAAACGGCAGATCTACCGCGATTTGTTGAGCGAACCCGATAGCCGCCTGGCAGACATTGGCCTATCCCGCGAAAAGATTGTTGCAGCGCTGAGATCGGCCGGCGGAAATGCTCCCCGACTAAAACCGCAGGCAAGGGTGCTTCAGCCCGGCACTTGGAGCTGAGCGCTCCTTTTCAGGATCCCATCTGTGCTGAACCGGAAACATCGGTTCAGCACACCTACGCAAAGTGGGCGTTTCGCAACTTTTGCCTTCTGGCAGGGTTTTCCCGTTATGGGGGGGGGCGATTTTCAGGTTTCGTTAACTTTTTCAATTCCGAAGAGCAACCGTGGCCGCCAAGCCAACCGCGCGGGCTTCGCTTCGCGGCGCGAAGGCTCCGCTCAGCCCGCGATAACCACAAAAGTTACACCACCCGACGGGACACTGCCGTTTGCTCCCGCAGGGCGGGTTTTGCGCCAAGTAAAAAGGTCAAGGGAAACTGGCGCTTCGGATCGTGCCCGCGGCAAAGGCTCAAGCCCGCCGGCTCGGCGCGAGAGCGTGGTAAAGTCCGGAACGGCCAGTTCCAGCTTCATCAGCTGGAACAGCGAGCGGACGAACCCCAGTAATGTCTCTGAGTTTGCCGCAGGGGCAAATGGAAAACGATCCGGAGCTCCAGACAAACCGCGATCGCCAGCTCGGAGTATGTCCTTGGCCGGCGACGCTTGCCGGTGCGCGCCACCCCCAGTCATGCGCCACGCTCTCATCAACCCAGACCGTGACATCCCCACGCCGGCGCAGACTTTCCGTATACTCGGGCCAGTTCGTCACACGATGCTTGGACTTCGCAAACTTGTGGCGACGGGAGGCGTGGTGTTTGAACGGCATTCACGAAACTTCTGAAGGGACAACGCCGAGCAGGTAGGCCACAAATCGGATTAATGCAACAACGCCGCTCAGCCGGTCCGGGTCGTCTTGTTCCAAAACATCGGACGGCCGCTGATGAAACTCCCCGATCGTGCCGAACGAGCCGATGCTCCAGCCTGCGTCGATATCCTGCAGCTGTTGCCGCAACACGTGATGGAGGTCTTCACTCATCAGGTCATCTGCCGTTCATTCAGGGTCTATTTATTGTCGGGCCGGATGGTGTTTGGCTCCGGGCGCTGCTTTACGGAACACGGAACGATCGTAGGCCGTTCCGCAAGATGGATCACACGGGTATCGATGCCATATACCTTTTCGATCACGCCGCTGTTGAAGGCTTGGCCGGGAGTGCTGTCGCAAACGAGCCTTCCTCCTTCCAGAAGCAGCAGCCGGTCGCACCAGCGTCCCGCCAGGGTCAAGTCGTGCAGGGATACGCAGACGAGCCGCCCCGTGCGGGCGATGGACTGAAAGGTCTCCATCAATCCGATCTGATGGGCAGGATCCAGACCGTTGATCGGCTCGTCGGCCAGAATTGCCGGTGCCCCTTGCGCCAGCATGCGCGCAACCAGCACCCGGGCCTGCTCGCCGCCGGACAGCGTGTCAAACGGTCGGTCGGCAAAGTCCAGGACATCCATTTGACTCATGGCGTCTTCGGCCGCGTCCCGGTCTGCTCTGGAAGGGCCAGCAAACTGGCCGTGATGGGGCAGGCGGCCAAGCAACACGACCTCCCGGCAGGGAATGGCCCAGTGTAGGGTAGGTTCTTGCGGCATGTAGGCGATCAGCCGCGCCCGCGCCGCCGCAGCCGTTTTGTTGACCGGATGATCGTTCCAGTCCGCTTTTCCGAGATGGGATTGAAGCCCGGCCATTGCGCGCAGAAGGGTTGATTTTCCGGCCCCGTTCGGGCCGATGATGCCGACCAGTTCGCCCGCTTTGGCCTTGAACGACACATCGTCCAGAACCGTGCCGGTGCGGAGGGCAACGCTGAGATCAGCGGCAGAAAAGGTGATCATGCGCTCCGCCTCCGCAAGGACAACAGGAGCCAGAGAAAGAACGGCGCACCGAGAATGGCGGTGACCACGCCGAGCTTCAGGTCTCGCTCCGGCATGATCACACGCACCAGAATATCGGCAGCCAGCAAAAAAACGGCTCCGCCTAAGGCGCTTGCTGGAAGCAACCGGCTCGGCCTCTGGCCGACCAGCGGACGCAGGAGGTGCGGCACAATCAGGCCGACAAACCCGATCGCGCCGCTGACCGCCGTGGCAGCACCAACGCCGATGGCCGTTCCGAATATGGCAAGCAGCCGCGTCCGATTGATCGAAACCCCGAGGCTTTGCGCCACGTCCGCGCCGAGGCTGAGTGCATCGAGCGCGCGGCCGGTCAGAAACAGAAGGCCGCCGCCGACGAGGATGAAGGGCAATGCGAGCCCGACATGCACCATGCTTCGGTCTGCGAGTGAGCCAAGCATCCAGAAGACGATTTCCATAGCTGCAAACGGATTGGTTGACAGGTTCAGGGTGAGCGAGGTCAGGGCTGCGGCCAGCGACGACAGGGCCACGCCTGCCAGAACAATCGTCAGGATGTCGCCGGTCCGTCCGACCAAGGTCTGGAGCACAAAAACCGCGATCAAGGCACCGGTGAGCGCGGCCAGGGGCAAGGCATAGGGATGAAACGCGGTCAACCCGCCATAGATTGCCAGAACCGCACCGAGCGAGGCCGATGCCGATATTCCGAGCGATCCCGGTTCTGCGAGCGGATTGCGCAAAAACCCTTGAAGTACCGCCCCGGAGAGCCCGAGGATCGCACCGATAAAAAGAGCCAGCAGGGCCCGTGGCAGGCGGATTTCAGCAAGTATGACCGCCTCTGCAATGCCCGGATGCACCCAGGCATCGATCAGCAAAGCCGGGGGGATCCAGACCTGGCCCAGACCGAGCGACAGGACGAACAGAACCGCCATCGCCAGTGCGAGGCTTCCCAAGAGGACGGAAAAACGGAGCTCCATGATCCTCATCCGGCCGGCTTTCCACGGACCGCCTCTTGTAGACGCTTGATAGCCCCTACGGTGAGGGGAGTGCCGCAAATCCAGTAGCGTGTATCAGCAGAAAGCCGCCGCTCTTCGCCGAAGCGCGCGTCGAGCGCGGGATGGGTGAGGACCGCGGCGGACCGGGACGGATTTGTCCTGTGCCTGTTCCAGATCATCAGATAGTCCGGATTGGCCAGCACAAGGACTTCCAGCGGAAGCCGTGTTGTTCCCGCAATCCCGATTTCATCGCCGAGATGCCGGAAGCCGGCTTTGCCAACGATGTCGTTTTCAAGCGTTCCAGCCCCGGAGGTGTAGCTGTTGGTCCCGAAAGACCCCAACACCGGCCGGTCCGGCGCGTGTTCCCTGCTGAGTAGAGACACTTCCGTCCTCATTTGAGCTATCAACCGTTCAGCTGCCTCAAGGTTGCCGAGCAAGGCCCCCATACGGTGAGTGTTGGCGGAAATATCCTCGAAGCTGGTGGCCGGATCGAATTCTTCGACCGGTTTTCCGAGCCGTTTTAGAAGGTTGACCGTTGCCCTGGCCGTATATTTTCCGGCGACCACCAAGTCGGGGTCCATGCGGAAAACTTCTTCCGCAAGGCCATGGTTGATCATTAGCTGGTTTGCTTCCGCGCCCATCAGCGAAATGGTTTTGTCCGCCGCCAGGTGCGACACCGAAATCAACTGCCCGGGCCTTGCCAGAAGCATGGCCAACTGGTCGGTGCACAGATTGAGGGACACCACTCTTTCCGGCGTATCCTGACTTGCTACCAGCCCCGATAATGAGGCTGCCAGCAAGGACACGGAAAGCACGATGATGCGGACAGGAGACAAGAGCATATGCACCGGCTTCAAAATGTTGCCTTTAGGCCCGCAAACGCGGTGAAACCTTGCGTGTTGAAGCCGTAGACTTCCTCATAATCCTGATCGAGCAGGTTTTCGACTCGGCCGAACACCTGAAGATGATCGGTGACCTGATAGTCGGCGCCGGCATTGACCATGAAATAGTCGTTCAGCGTCACGCGCTGCGACCCCGTAGACGTGAACCGCTTGTCTTTCATCTGGCCATTGTAAATCGCATCGAGGAAAAACGTCCCGCGGTTTTCGTGAAACCCGTAGGTCAAACCGACAGACCCGGAATGCGGCGGACGGCGAACCTCTTCGGCGCCTGTGGGGTCCTGAGCATCCAGGTAGGTGTAGGACGCTCGGGCATAAAGGTTTTGGAGGATCTCAACGCCAAGCGAGACTTCAACGCCCTGCCTCTTGCTGGCGCCATCAAGATTGACGGGGGTTGATTCAAAACTCGGCAGGAACTGCGTCTGGATTTCGTCCTCAAGCCGTTCATTGAAATAGGTCACGTCGATCATCGCCCGGTCCTGCCAGAACCGCTGTTCGATCCCGACATCCCAGCCGAAATTCGTTTCCGGCTTAAGATCGGGATTTCCAATGAAACTGGAAGGAGTGAAACCGAATTGTTCAAAGAAGGTCGGATCGGTTGATCCGGTCCCAAGGGACGTGTGCAACCGGGTGCCGGATTGGGGAAACAGATAGGCACCGCTGATGCTGTAGGTCACCGTGTCCTTGAAGCTGTCATTGTGATCGTAGCGCAGCGCCCCCGTTACGAAGGCTCTGTCGAAAAACTCGCCGCGATACTCGGCGACCGTTCCAAACAGGTCCCGCTCCTGCTCTGCCGCCTGAGATGGGCTGGAAGGGTAGGCGTTCTGGTAGGTTTCCCGTTCCCACTCGACAGCGCCGGTCAGGCTGTGGGCGCTGTCCCAAAATTGTGGCACGTCGACTGCAAAAGTCCCCTGATAGCTCAGGTGGTAGCGTGTGCCATCATCGCCGTATTGCCCGTTAGTGTTGCGCCCGCGCGTTTCCAAATCGGCAAATTCTCCGCGGAATTTCTGGACGAAGCGGTCGTCGAACAACTCCCAGGTCAATCCGCCGCCGCCAAAGATATCGGTCGATTCCACTGTGCTGGGCGTGTCGATGACCAGCCCATAGGTTGATGAGCCCCAGGTGAACTCCTGATCGTCAGTGTCGGTGTCCCGGTCGGTCAGCCGCAAGGTGCCGTCGAAGAACAGGTCATCGGTGATGTCCCAGCGCGCCTTGCCGTTCAGCGTAACATTGCGGTCGCCATCCTTTTCCGATCCAAAGTCGGAGATGTTAAATCCTTCCGTGCCGTGGACCGGCCCGGACAAGGCAATATCGAAGGTCTCTCCGCCGCCCTGGACCAAGACATTTCCAAGCACGCTTTTGTCAGTTCCCACCTCGGACCGGCCGGTCACCTTGTAGCCGTTGCGCACACCGCCCTTGGTGATGATCTGGATGACACCTGCCGCGGCGTTCGATCCGTAGAGCGCGCTTTGCGGACCGCGGATCACTTCGATCCGCTCAATATCGGCCATCTGCAGGGTGCCGAAGTCATATTCACCACTTGAAGTGCCTGCCACCTCAACGCCGTCGATGAGAACGAGAACGTGGTTGGCTTCCGAGCCTCTGATCCTGATCTGCGTAAAGCCACCGAAGGAACCTGTACGCGATACGGCAACGCCGGGCATACGCCGAAGCGCATCGGCCACGTAGCGGACCTGGGACGTCTCCAGCTCCTCCGCTGTTAGAACCGTGCTGGCTCGGCCGACTTTTTCAGCCGCCACCGGGTTTCGGCCAGCTGTTACAACAACTTCTTCCAATTCGAAAATAACGCCATCGCCCTGTGCAAGGGCCGGAGACATGACAATTCCGGTTAGAACCGATGTGGAAAGAAGGAACTTTAAAAACGCCGTTTGTGAACAGCTGTTCTGGTTGGTCGACACAACACACCCCAACGTTTGCCCAGCTGCAATGTGCGCAAAGCCGGGCCATGCATGTATTTTTCGGCCGAAAAGGATGCAGGGTGTTGAGGCCGGAAAAGCATCACCACCCGGTCCTCTCGGCCCGAATTCGGGTGTCACCTCAACGGAAAGCCGCACCTTGACACGCCCCGTATCAAAGGTCGGGTGACCGACAAGTGGCAGGTCTCCTGGCTCACGGGTCACGGCAAGTGCTCACCTTCCCAACACCGGCTTGGCCAGCATCAGTGGTGTCTGGAGCACTCACTCTCCGTTAACAGTTGCGGGGGCAGCCACGGTTTTGGTCCCTGTTGGGTATGCCGCACCGTGTTCCCTATTCATCCGCAGTTTTGCGGAACCACTATCGTGACGGCAAAAAGACAGAATAGTCTTGTGCTGTCAACGATGACAGGAAGAAGCAGGCCAACGCCGCTTGAACATTCGAACAGTTGAGGGCACGGGTCCCCGTCAATATTCCCGGCCTTCCGCGTTTGTAGGCCAGTCATGATAAAGTCAGTCTATAGCCGCCCCAAAAAACCCATGTTTATTCCCGTCCAGCGCCACAACAGCGGGCCAATTCTAGAAGTCTGGAAAATCCAAGAACCGCTTGTGATTGATCGGGCCGGCGAATGCCACGTGACGCCGGCAGATGTCGCGGCCCGCATGGTCGATTATCTCGGCCGACCTGGCGCCTTCAACACGCTTGAACCGAACGCAGGCACGGGCGCGCTCGTATCTGCGTTGCTGGAAAAGGGCCATAGTCCGAATGAGATCTGCGCAGTGGAGCGCCACCATAAACTTGCCCGCACTGTTCGCCGCTTGGGTGTTGCCGTATTTGAGGAATGTTTCCTTGAATATGCGGAGCGCGTCAGGGGGGCGGGTTGAGGTTCCACGCTTCATCATGACCCCGGCTTTTTCCCAGGTGCGGAGGCACGTCAAAGCGGCCTTGTCCCTTCTCGGAGGCGCTGGTCACGGCGAGCTTGGCCTGTTCGTTGTCTTGGTGCCGGTTACGTTTGAGTATGAGGGTGCGGAGACGCTTGAAATGTTGCCAGAAGATACGGTCTCAACGTGTCGGGTGCGGACGAAAATCATTCGAATTGAAAGGGGGGCGGCTGAGGCGGACTCGCCGTGCAAGGTTGCGAATCTGGTATCAGAGATTCGCGGCGGCTCGCAGCCCAGAGCTTCCGATCAAATAGCTCCGCGCTGTAAACAAACAGCATCGGGCCATCTAATCTCCGGCACATCCCCCTCGTGAGTACGTGCCTGAGCGAAACGATGATATTTGAATAGGATTGAAATGTTTGATTTTTTTTCCTCTTTGTACGGCTGACAAATCTTTTTTCCGAGAGTCCAGCTTGAAAAACACTCTTGATCGATAAAAGTGTTAATTTCGGTTAACTAAAATTCGCTTGCGGAATTTCCTCTTTTGGGCATATTCCCGTTATGCATCTTTTTTTGCTTAAAAAGCGTTACTAACGCAGGTGGCTGTCTATGGACGTTATATCAGGGTCCGAAAGTACATTTGATGAAATGATCCTCGCACAAGGCGAGTTGATTTCAGACAAGTTGAATATTTTGCGTATGGAGCAGTTTCCTCCAAATGCAAAAAAGGGACTGCGCACATTCTCGCTCGCCGAAACCGCGTACTTTCTGGGTGTCACGCAGTCCAACATCAAAAAACTTCATTTGGCAGGCGAAGGTCCCACGCCGAGTACCTCATCATCTGGAAGGCGCTCTTACACCGCGGAGCAGATTCTTGAGCTTAGATCCTATTTGTCGATACGCGCCAAAGGCGGCCCAAAAAAGTACGACCCTAAGCGTGACGAAACGGAAGAATTGCAAATCATCTCTGTCGTGAATTTCAAAGGCGGAAGTGGAAAGACGACCACAGCCGCACACTTGGCACAGTATCTCGCTCTGACCGGTCATCGCGTGCTCGCGATAGATTTGGACCCTCAGGCTTCTTTGTCTGCACTTCACGGAATCCAGCCCGAGTTGGATGGCACCCAATCGCTCTACGAGTCCTTGCGCTACGACGAAGATCGCAAGAGCATTCGAGATGTCATCAGAACAACGAACTTTCCCAACCTCGATATCGTTCCTGCCAGCCTGGACTTGCAAGAATATGAGTACGACACACCAGTGGAGGCTGGTAAGCGGAACAATGAGGCCGGCCAGTTGTTTTTTCTGCGAATCTCGCAGGCCATTAAAGAAGTGGACGAAGACTATGATGTCGTCGTGATTGATTGTCCGCCTCAGCTTGGTTATCTCACACTCACCGCACTTACGGCTTCCACTTCGGTCCTTGTAACAGTTCATCCGCAAATGCTGGACATTCTGTCGATGAGCCAATTCCTGCTCATGCTCGGCAGTATTTTGGGAAGTATCAAGGACGCTGGCGCAAGCGTGAACCTCAAGTGGTTCCGCTATCTCGTTACGAGGTTTGAGCCACAAGACGGCCCTCAGATGCAGATGGTTGGTTTCCTGAGGGCACTGTTTCCCAAGTTGGTGCTGTCGCATGAAATGGTGAAGTCGACGGCAATTTCTGACGCCGGCATAACAAAGCAGACTGTATACGAGATCGAGCGAGCGCAGTTTAATCGCGTGACCTACGATAGGGCGGTTGCAGCTTTGAACGGTGTCAACGAAGAAATCCGAGAGTTGATCCATCAAGCGTGGGGACGAGCGTGAAGCTATTTGTCAGCCGTACAGCGCCGAAAATTCATCTTTGATATCAGAGCCCGGAAAATTCCAATGAGTAGAAAGCACTCTCTTTCAGATCTGGTGGGACTGGGTGGAGACGGTGAGGACAAAACTGTTCAAGAGAACCGTTCACGCGCAAACTATGTGAAGCGCGGAGCTTCAAGAGCAATGCAGAAGTCTCTTGGCGATATTGCCGACAACGCCAAGTTGGTCGCCGAAGGCGATGTGATTGTTTCACTGGATCCTCAGGATATAGATCCGTCGTTTTTTAGTGACCGGATTGATGAGGACGATCAGGAATTCGCAGAGCTTAAGAATGCCATCAAGCAAGATGGTTTTAACTCGAGTCCAATCTTGGTCAGGCCTCATCCGGAATTCAAAAACCGTTATATGATCGTGTTTGGTCATCGTCGCTGGAAGGTTGCAAAAGAGCTCGGCCTTAAGGTCCGTTCCGTGATCAAGTCGATAGAAGACATTGGACACGTAATTGCGCAGGGGCAGGAAAACAGTGCGCGCTCCAATCTGTCTTTCATAGAAAAATCCATGGCGGCAACCAAACTCGAAAGGATGGGGCAAAGTCGAGAGACCATCAAGGCTGCCTTGTCGATCGATGATGCTCTTTTGTCCCGGATGCTGTCGGTGACCACTACCATCGATGAGAAAGTCATTTACGCCGTTGGTGCTGCAAAAAAGGTGGGGCGCGATCGATGGGAGGAGATCAAACGGTTGCTCGCAAATCCAAGCGTCGCAGAAACGGCTCTGGAAACCATTCGCCAGCCTGAGTTTTGCGAGGCCACCTCTAACGACAGGTTCGAGCTACTACTCAAGGCTTTGAAGAACACAGGACGAACTGCGAAGAGCCGCAGTAAGGCCGCTGTGAAAAAGTCGAGTTGGACCTCTAAGGACAAGAGCCTTGAAGCTGCGATCCAACGTTCAAAATCAGGGTTTCAACTCAAGATAAACGCCGAAAACGCTGGTGAATTTGGTGACTATCTTGCGAAGAACCTTGATCGTCTCTTCGAGGATTTCAAATCGAGGAAGGAGAGCGATGAATAGGCCTTAAACGAAAGAACCCGCCAAGCGGCGGGCTCAAATCGAGATAAGCACAAGTGCATAAATCAGTTCCTAAGCAAGACTGACTTTAGAATCACTTGTGGCGCAAAGCAAGTTCTGTCTAACGGCAGGACACGGTTAATTGCGTCTTTTTGCTTATCTCACATCTGAAATTCCGATGCCCGGACACACAAGGTTGTTTCCGGCGATGGAGAAGTTATGTCTTCACCACATCAGATTGCGAGCTTTCGCAAGGTTTCTGCAGGGGTTCTTGCGAGCGCGCATTTGGCCGCCCAGGACGACAGACCTGCAGTTTTGAAGAAAGATGTTTCGCTGGTTCTCAAGCGCGTTGCGCCGGCGCTTGGCATCGACGGAACAGCCTACCACGTGCTCGATATCCTTTTGGGGCTCGTCCAGGGCGACGACTTCAAGGCGGGCCGGCGTCCGGTCGTGGCGATCTCTAACCAGCGTCTTGCAGACTACACCCGCAAGACCACGCGCACGGTTACACGCTGTCTGAAAAAACTCGTTGAGGCGGGGATCCTCGCTTACCGAGACAGTCCTACAGGGAGACGTTTCGTATATCGCGGCCGGGCAGGGGAGGCAGAGCAAGCCTATGGCCTGGATTTCACCCCGGCGTGTTTCAATCTGGAGGCCTTCAAGCAGCAGGCAGATGCCTTTCAGCGTCGTCTCAAAGCCGAGCAGGAAGCCAAACGCACAATCACGCGCTGTTCTCGCGCTGTAGTGGATATGGTCGCAGCCTTCGGTTCTGAGTTCGAAATTTTCCTGACGCGCATCAAAGTCCTCCATGAGGGGGTTGATGGAGACGTGTTCGAGCGAGCAGGTCGTATCGAGCAAATCTATCTGGATGCCGTTGCCGCTCAACAGGCTCTCAATGAAACAGAAATGTCATCCGCGGGTGACATTGATGTCAGCCCTATATCTATTACAACCCCAACAGTTTCTCTTAAACGTAATCAAAAACGGCCTTGCTCTAACGAGCAAGAAACTCAATTTACTCCTGACAACGGCTACGCCGTTGAAATGGCTCTTGAAAGGGAGCCTGGCGGAGCCGCCAGTCGAAAACAACCCCCAAAGCGCCAAACGGCAAAGGCTGCAGGAGCCAAATCCGGGGAAACAAACCTCGACGGTGTTTCAATTGGCCTCATCAAATCTGCATGCTCCAACGTCCAGGACGAACTGGGCCTGTCATTCTCAAACTGGGCAATGCTCTGCATTGCGGCTGATCAGTTGCGGATGCTGATCGGGCTAAGTCAAGCTGGATACCAGAATGCCGTCGAGCGGCAAGGCAGGTATCTCGCCGCCGCATGTCTGGCCGTCGTCGCAGAAAAAGCCCTCCGTGATCCCGAGCAAATTACATCCCCGGGTGGCTATTTCCGCGCAATGATCGACAGGGCCGCAGACGGTAAACTCAACCTACACAAGTCACTCCATGGGCTGGTCTCGTGAGGCGCGCCTTTTTGGCCTGGCGTGGGCTAGCGAACGCAGCGCGCTTGCCGCACATAATGCTTGCCGGAGTAACGGGGCCAGGCGCAGGCGTGTCCGGTTTCAACAAGCTTCAGCGCAATGTCCTGCCCGTCAACGAAGCATTGAGCTACAAAACCACCGTGTTGCACAAATCATCAGGCGTTTTTTTGGCAGGCTGGTCACGCAATTCGGCGAGCCCAAGGTCGTGGTAACCGACAAACTACGCGGCTACACAAAGCCGGTCCAGGCCCTTGCCCCGGATGCCGATCATCGCGCTCACAAGGGGTTGAACAACAGGATTGAGAATTCCCATCGCCCAACCCGCAAACGCGAGAAGATTATGGGCCGGTTCAAATCGCCCCGCCAAGCGCAGCGGTTTCTGCCTGCCCACGATCAGATCAACACGGTCTTCCGGCCGCGTCGATATACTCTGCCGGCCGCCTCATACCGGCGTGCAAGGGCTGATGCATTCGGCTTATGGAACGACTACACCGGCGAGATGAACGCCTGAAATCCGTCAAAAACACGGCACCTTGCGGGCTCAACAAAACAAGTTGGCAATCCCGATCCGACAATTACCCCTCGTGCAACTTCCTGCCAATCGACACCGTCTCGTTTGGCATCCACGAACAATTCATGGTCGATCAGACCCCAATCGGATTAGGTGCAACGGGATTGCAATCGTCCGCCTCGACATTACGTGCGAACGGCGGGTGAGCGGACTCTCTAGGGGCGTGTCGCAAAGTTTTTCGCGTTAACCCCGCCTTGAGGTTTGGCTGTTGAAAGGGCGCTCCTTCCCTAGCGGAAGTCGGGTTCGTGGACGCGTCAAGCTTAGGCCTCGCGACCCATATCTCGTTGAGAAATGTGGCGATTTCCACCCATATCTGCTCGCGCGGAGAGACGAAATCTGCTATAAAAACATAAGATTTTGCGAGTGTTTCAATGAAAATCTCACGGGACGAACCGGATCTGTTTACCCAGTTTCTGGTAGTCTGCAAGGAAGCGGGATTTCTGACCGATCAGGAGTGTGACGCCCTGGATGATGAGTATGTCGAAGCCAAACGGCGTCATGCCGCCTGATGACCGGTCTTTTATAAATGTGTTATGATAAGAGGGATTTGTTGTGACAGAGCGAAGTGGAAACATGCAGCGAATTTCACGATTTGCCTCCGACCGTCCTGAAGACGTCGCGTGGCGTGTCGAGCAAGGAGAGGTTGACGGTGCAATCGAAGGCATCGAAACCTCGCCAGAACTCGAAGAATTTGTGACGACTATGGATGCGGAAGGTGTATCTCCAGAAGATCAAATTGAGCGGATTATTTTATTCGCGAAAACCCGACATCTTCAAGCCGCCGAATGATGTGCAGGGCTAGATATTTATTTTGAGCGCCGGGAACGGCGCTTTTCTTTTGAGAAATTGAATGAGCCAACTTCGCGACAAGGCCGAACGCGAGATCTATGAGCGCGTCATGTATCGGGGGGATGAACCGCGCGTTCCGGTCAACAAGCTTGGTCTGCGTACATGGAAAGAGTTGGAAGAAGTCGAAAACAAGATCGCTACCCGACGGCTAAAAGCTGGTATTCCCGATAGAGCCAGGCAGCTCACCTACGATGGCCTGAAAGCCCTTCATCATCACCTGTTCCAGGATGTTTACAGCTGGGCAGGTCAGGAACGGGCATACACCACAGGCCGGAATGCAGGCGTTCCTTTCGCGACGCCGGAAAACATCCGCTCCTATCTTGAGGCGGAATTCAAGAAGTTCGAGGCCGCCAATCAGTTTAAGGGTCTGGCACCGGGTCAGTTTGCTGAGAAGGTTGCTCATTTCTTAAACGAGATCAACGCGGCTCATCCCTTCATTGAAGGCAATGGCCGCGTGCAGCGTGTTTTTCTGCGCCTGATCTCGGAAAACGCCGGTTACGAAATCAGTCTGAAGGCTTCCGACAAAGAGCTATGGAATGAAGCCTCCCGCATCGGGTTTCTGTCCAGCGACAAACCCATGGCTGAATTAATCGAGGCAAGATTGTCGCCTCTCCGGTCTCTTGAACATGCCAAAACGGCCGGCATGGATGTTCTCGCACCTTCAGCGACCCTGAGCCCGGAGGTTTCCCGTCAGGAGCTTCAGGATCGGCTTGCCGCTTCCAAGGCGGTACAGATCTCGACCGCCAAGCTTGAGAAACAGGTCGGCATCGTCTTCTCCAACCCCAAGCCTGTTCTGGCTGCGATCAGGGAGGTTGCCGAGACTGGCAAGCTCGACGATCTGTCTATTGTCGGGGAATTGTCGCAGATTATCGGGCTTGCAGGTAAGAGTGGGGTGCTCGTTGCGCGCCAGGATCGTCTTTCCCGGCAGAATGCCATCGAAGGCCAGCGCGGCCTTCGCTCGCTTGTGGGGACGCACATCAACGTGGTGCACGGGATCCGCAAGACGATCGCTCAGGAACGCCAGGCCGTTGTCGACAAGGCGCGGGTTGAGGTAAGTGCGCCAAGCCAATCGCTGACACAAGCCATTCAGGAATCCAGACCGCTGAGCGAGGCGCATAAGTCCGAACTGCGGAAGGTGATGACCACGCTGGAAGAACGCTTCGGCTCGGACCTGGGGGAAATACGCGCGGGCGTAACGCCAGAGAGGCTTGAGGAACTCTCCCGAAAACATGGCCTTGATCCGAAGCAGGTGGAACGGGTGGAGAGCACTTTGAAGGTGCTGGACAAAGGTCAAATCCGCGTTCGTCAGGAAGCCCGAAAGCTGGAACAGGCGAAGGCGGCCGAGCAGGGCAGGGGCGGGCCGGTTCGCTAGTCAAGCGGCCCATATTGCGGCACAGGGTAACGGATGACCGCCAGACCTACGGTGTTCACGACATGGATGCTCTGCGTACCGCAGCGTTTCCTCAAAAAAAAACCGCTGATGAACAGCGGGTTGTTTGCCTAACAGACAGGCAAAGTAGGGATATGCAACTAGATCGTCTTGGAGACGAGCCACCCAGGCTGCACACTTGGGCGACGGTATCTCAGTAGCTTCTACGCAGAGTTGGCTGGGTGTTATTCAGGACTCTCATTCCTTAAATCTGGAATTTGCGACTTTCGCGGTCATGTCGTTCCGTCTGAAGAACATTGCTCTGCCGCATCTGAGCGGTTTGCTTCCGCTGGTGAAGATGATCTGCTCGTCGGATCGCATCTGGAGAATTTCATGTGGCTGGATGAGGGGCCGCTGAGAGAGCTGCCTGGAGCGGTTGCGCGTTAGGCTTCCGGCGCGTGAGGACCGACTGACCTGTTCGACCTCGACGGTTGTCATGCCGCATCGCTCGGAGATGTAACGCGCGGTGTCGGTATCGTTGATTGCGGCGAACGAGACCCAGGAGGCGGATTCGAACCATTTGGATGTTGCGTCCCGGCCACCGAACGCCTCGCGCATCTGTCCGAGCGACTGGAAGAGCATGAGAAGCGAGATACGGTATTTCCGGCCGGCGTCGCGTGCCGTTTCGATGATGCGCATGTAGCCGAGGCGGGCAGCTTCATCGAGCATGAAGAGAACCCGGCCCTTGATGTCACCGTCGCGATTGTAGACGGCTTTCAGGAAGGCGCCGATGATCACGCGCGCCATGCCTGGGTGGTTTTCCAGGGTGGATAGATCGATGTTGAGAAAGATCGTCGTGTGTCCGTTGGCGATGATATCGGTCTTGAATGTGTTGCCGGAGACGAGGGCGGCATAGTTCTCGTAAGAGAGCCAATGTGTTTCCTTGGCGGCGGTGGCATATACGCCGGAAAAGGTCTGAGGCGTCATGTTGATGAACGGGCCGACGAGCTCTTTCACGAACTCGTTCGGTGCCGTGTCGTGGATATCGGCCAGGAATTCTTTCAGGTTCTCTTCCGGCTTGGTGAGAATGCTGCGCACGGCACGCAGCGATCTTTGTCTGGAACTGTTTTTAGAATCGGAAAAGACGATGTGGGCGATCACGCTGGTGATGAGCTGTTCTGCGCTGGTGCGGAAGAAGTCGTCGGCACCGGATGCGAGGCGCGGCTTTTCTGACATGAGCCAGGCCGCGACCGTCGCAATATCCTCTTCGATCGACGTTCCGAACTGGCCGATCCAATCGAGGACGTTAAATCCAATCTCCGGGTGTTTGGGATCCAGGCAATAAATGTCCTGATCGAGAGATTGGCGGCTGTGGCTCACCATTGGCGCAATCTCGGTTGACGGATCAAGAACAACCATGGAGCCGGGATATGTGAGGCAGGTGGGAATGACGACGGAGGTGGTCTTGTATCCGCCCGATCCGGCAAAGACGATGCCATGGGTGGATCCAAAGCCTTGATCGAAGGCCATGAGGGGAGCCTTTCCGCCCTTGCCCCAGGTCTCGTTGTGCCGGGGATCGAAATTGACTTGCGCCACGGTGTCCTTATCGACGCGGTAGCGCTCTCCTATGATGATGCCGGCCTGTTCGGGAAAAATCCTTGCGGCGGTGGCATTGTCCATCCAGTCACTTTCGCCATGGATGGCTCTGCGACCGGACACCCGTTTTGGCTGGTTGAGGCCGAAGGCGCTGTTGCCATTCATGCCAACCTTTAGCCCGAAGAGTGCGACCAGGAATGCACTTGTGGCTCCGGCGAGGGAATGGATATCTGTATAGTTCTGGATGGTTCCAGGTTGCACCTGGGCAACGAACGAGTTGAGGCGGAGCAGTTCATGAAGCGCTCCGACGGCAAAGACCATGAGGCCGCCGAAGAGAACGCCGAAGCCTGCCCATTTGACATCGAGACTTCCGCGTACGGAGAAGAGAACGATTAGACCGAGGCCTGCGGAGCAGAGGAAGGGAAGGGCAAGGCCGATCCTGCCGAGGGTGATGTAGGCTTTCTGGTTGGTGGCAAAGGCGGCCAGTTTTGTCTCAATCCCTGTCAGTCCCCATAGGCTTGTGAGCATGAGGGCTATTGGGATCACCATGAAGATTGCTCTCTTGGGTGTCATCGTTGAATGCGGCCTTTCCGATCGCGCGCCATCTGTCGCGCTCGTTCCTATCGCCAAGCCGTTTCGCAGCCTCGGTGAGGATGCCGAGAAGGATGGCCTTGTCGGTTTCTCGAAGTCCGGCTTTGACGATGAGGCCGCCGAGCTGGATCTTCTGTCTTGCGTCTTTCTTGCGGTCCATGAGGCGGTTGCGCTTTATCCGGTTTTCGAGAGTTCGGAATTGCCCCTCAATTCTGCGGAGCTGGAGTGTTAGTTTGTGGAGGGGGCGAGTTTTGAAATCGGGCTGCGACTTCGCTCAAGGCTTTGGAGAGTTCAGCTTCGTCGATATGGAGATCGGCGAGTCCGCTCTCCATGACGAGTTTCGCGACGCGCTCGGACTGCTTCTTGAGGACTTCTTTTTTGCGCTGATGCAGCTTTGCGATCTGTGCTTCGATGTCATGGATCTGTTCGGACGCGGATTTGGAATTGCGGGGAGCCATCAGGTTTTCCTTTTTCCGGGACGGGAGTGTTCGATAGGTGGGGCGCGCTGATAGCGTGTCGTTGAAAGCAAGTCGAGATTGGTTGTGAAACTTGTCGTGGATACAACTGAGGCGGAGTTTGGCCATAGGAAAGGGAGTTGCCCATCGGCGCGTGGAAGCGTTCATTGAAGATCCGGTTTTCCAGCCCGAAGGGCCGGAGTTCGGTTTTAAGGAAAAGCGGACGGAGCAGGCGGAGGCTTGAACGCGCTGGTCATGAAGCGCTGAAGAGAAAGCCGTAGCCTGTGGTAAACCGGGTCTGGGCTTTTGAGCATTTTTTCTTTGGAAGTTTCAGCTTGAGAAGTTGTGCTTTGCAAGGTTTGTATTGAGTATTGGTCTTGCGCCCCGTCGCTGAGGGCGACGGCTCATTGGAGGGCCTGCCAAATGCAGGATTTCTATGCGCACTTATAGGATTGTGATCACAATCCTTGCGTGCTATCGAGCACAGCCCGTCGCAATTACCATCCTCGCCGCCTTCAGCAACTCCCTTCTTCCATGTCGATCTACCACTTTAGCGCTCAGGTGATCTCGCGCAGCCAATGCCGTTCGGCAGTGGCAGCAAGCGCCTATCGGCATCGCACGCAGATGACGGTGTCGAATGAGATGGACCACAGGAAGTTCGACTATTCGGATCGGGACACGGATTTGGTTCACGAGGAACTTGCGCTGCCCGACCAACCACCGGAATGGTTCCGAGCATTGACCGATGGTCGCAGCGTTGCCGGTTCCAGCGAGGCGCTTTGGAATGCGGTTGAAGCGCATGAGACGCGGGCGAATGGGCAGCTTGCCCGGGAAATTGTCATTGCATTGCCGAGCGAATTGAGCCGGACTGAGAATATTGCTCTGATGCAGGGCTATATCCGCGAAGCCTTCACGTCGCGGGGCATGATTGCGGATTGGGTCTATCACGACAAAGAGAACAATCCGCACGTCCATATCATGCTGACGTTGGCGCCGATGACGGAGAAAGGGTTCGGTTCCAAATGGGAACCGGTTTTGGACGAGCGCGGCAATCCAGTTCGAGCGGGCGGTCAGAGTAACGGCAAGATCCAGTATCGCGCCTGGGCGGGTGACAAGCAGACGCTGAAGGCGTGGCGGGAGCTTTGGGCATGTCATGCGAACAAGAGCCTGGAGCTTGCCGGTCATGATGCGCGGATTGATCATCGCAGCTATGCGGCTCAGGGGATTGATCTTCAACCGACGACGAAAATCGGTGTTCAGGCACGCAACATTGAAAGGAAGGCGAAGGCGCGGGGGCGGGAGATCGATCTTGAGCGCATGGAGTGGCACGCGGCTGCGTGCCGGGAAAATGTCACACGGATCACGCGCCGTCCGGAAATCGTCATCGATGCGGTTACGCGTGAGAAGAGCGTGTTCGATGAGCGGGATATTGCAAAATACCTTCATCGGTATGTGGACGATCCGGGACAGTTCCAGGACTTGCTTGCGCGCGTTTTGACGTCTGCGGATGTGGTGAAGCTTGCGGTCGAAGTGATTGATCCGGTCACGGGTGAACAGGTGCCTGCAAAGTTTACCAGCCGGGAGATGTTGCGGCTTGAGGCTGAGATGGGGCGCCGTGCAGATGACCTTGTGTCGGCAACCTCGCATGGTGTTGATGTGCGCTCACGCGCCGAGATCCTTTCCAGGGTCCAGCAGCTTTCTGATGAGCAGCGCGTTGCGATTGAGCGGATCACGGGTGGGGAGCGGATGGCGTCGGTCGTTGGTCGGGCTGGGGCAGGCAAGACCACGATGATGAAAGCTTCGCGTGAGGTTTGGGAGGCAGATGGCTATCGGGTTGTCGGTAGCGCGCTTGCGGGCAAGGCGGCTGAAGGGTTGGAAAAGGAGGCCGGGATCGCATCGCGCACCTTGGCGTCCTGGCAGTTGTCATGGAGCAGAGGCGAGGAGCTTCCCGATAGAAAGACCGTCTTTGTGATCGATGAGGCGGGTATGGTCGACAGTCGTCAGATGAGCGTCTTTGTGGAGACGATTGCGAAGACCGGCGGCAAGTTGGTTTTGATTGGGGATGCGGAGCAGCTTCAGCCGATTGAAGCTGGGGCCGCGTTCCGGTCGCTGACCGGCCGGACCGGTTATGCCGAGCTTGGCACGATCTACCGGCAGCGGGATGAGTGGATGCGCGAAGCGTCCATGGATCTTGCGCGTGGAGAAGTCGCCAAAGCGCTCGATGCTTATCAGGCGCACGGTCATGTTGTTGGCTTGCCGCTCAAGGATCAGGTTTTTGGTGCCATGATCGAGGACTGGTCAGCCGACTATGACCCGTCGAAGTCAATGTTGATGCTGGCGCATTTGCGCAAAGATGTGCATCGGCTGAACCGGATGGCGCGGCAAGTTCTGATCGAGCGCGGAGTGATTGGTGCTGGCGACAAATTCCGCACCGAGGAGGGCGAGCGGTTTTTTGCAGCTGGCGATCAGATCGTGTTTTTGAAGAACGATCGGGACCTGAACGTCAAGAACGGCATGTTGGCCCGTGTCGTTGAAGCGGGCGAGGGGCGCTTCGTTGCCGAGATCGGCGAGCCGGGTTCGGATCAGGCGCGTCGCGTGGAGGTCGATCAGAAGACCTATCGCAATGTTGATCATGGCTATGCGACGACGATCCACAAATCGCAAGGAGCGACGGTCGATCGTGTGAAGGTTTTGGCCACGCGCACCTTGGACCGACATCTTGCCTATGTGGCGATGACCCGGCACCGGAGCGATATGAAGCTCTATGCGTCGCAGGAGGAATTCCGCGATCGCCGTTCCGGTGAACTCGTTGCGCATGGAAAAGCGCCGTTTGAAAACAAGGTGACCAACAGAGACAGCTATTTTGTAACGCTCCAGAACTCGAAAGGTGAGCATCACACGACCTGGGGCGTGGACTTGGAGCGAGCGTTGAGCGAAGCCGGTTGCCAGCCTGGAGACAAGATTGGCCTTCATCATGTTGGCAAGGTGGCACTCCAGCTGTCGAACGGCCAGCAAGCGCACCGCAATGAGTGGAAGGTGAACACCTCCGCAGAGCTGCTATCGGGCCAGTTGAAGTTCTTCTTGTCGCGCTCCGGAGCGAAGGAAACAACGCTCGACTACGCGAGCTCGGAGCTTTACGCGCAGGCGTTCGCCTATGCCAACAACCGTGGCCTCTATGGGCTTCGGGTCGCCAAGGCGATGATCCAGAACCAACGCCGTTGGTTTGTTGAGCAGAGGGCGAAGCTCGCGATCCTCGGGGAACGGCTTGCCGCGCTCGGCGCAAAGCTCGGCATGGGGTCACGCGGCCTTGCCACATCTGCGAATACGGTCCAAACCGACGCGCGCGAATATGTCGCCCCGCCGCAACCCTGGATCAGGGGCGTGCAGGCTTGGCCGATGCCGGTCAAACAAGCTGTGGAGGCCAAGTTGCAGTCGGAAGCATCCCTTACCCCACAATGGGAAGCGCTTGAGAATCGCGTCTCGTATATCTACCGGCTGCCGGAAAAAGCCATGCGCGCGATGCGGCTTGACGATCTGGTGAAGAATGGCGAGGCCGCTCATGCGGTAGATCGCGATCGGCTGCTTCAGGATTTGACCACCAACCCGGAGCAGTTCGGGGAGCTTAAAGGCAAGACCGGTTTGCTCGCCGGTGCGCAAGCCAAACAGGAGCGGAATACGGCCCTGAAGAACGTGAACGGTCTTATCCGGAACATTAATTCCTATGTCACGCTTCGTGCCGAGATCGCAGACCTGCGCACTGTGGAGTTGGAACGCGAGCGCGATCTGTCGCGCGTCGATGTGCCGACGCTGTCGCCAGCGGCCGAAACGGTTCTGACGCGGATCCGCGATGCCATCGACCGCAACGACCTGAATGCAGGTTTGTCCTTCCTTCTGGCGGACAGACACGTGGAGGCCGAGCTCGGTGAAGTCGCCGCGAAGCTGGACCAGCGATTTGGAGAGCGGGCCTTTATGGCCGGCATCAAGCCGGAGGGGCCTGCTTTCGAAAAAGCGGCCGTTCGGGTTGCCAGCGAAGACAAAGCCAAGCTTGCGGAGGCTTGGCCGAAGTTCAACGCGATCCAGAAGATCGCTGCGAACAAGCGTTCCCTGGAACAAGTCCAAGCACGCGCCTTGAAGAAAGATCGGTCCAAGGATCAAGGCATGGTTCGGTGATCACGGCGGTCAGACATAAGAGCCGGCGAGCGGCTCTTGTGATCTTGTTGCTTGCAGCCGTGACGGTCGCCTGCATTGGTGCCGCCGGCGTTCTCGGCGGTTACCGGATCAATACCACACCGAGTTTTGCGCTCGGGCTATGGCGGATCGATGCGTTGACCCGTGACGTCCGGGTAGGGGACACCGTTTTTATTTGCCCGCCGGCACATTTGCCGGCAATCAAACTGGCGCGTGAGCGGCTCTATCTTCCTGCCGGCTTGTGTGAGGGCGGCATCGCGCCGCTCATCAAGACAGTTGCGGCTTTGCCGGGACAGACGGTTAGCACAAAAGAGGGCCTTGCTGTCATAGACAGCATTCGCCTCAGCCATTCGACCGTTCATAAAAGGGATGGGCAAGGCCGCGTTTTGCCCGGATATGGCGGGGGCCGCATAGCTTCCGGCATGGTCTACGTCCATTCCGACTATGTGGCTTCTTATGACTCCCGATATTTTGGGCCGATCCCGGCAAGCGGCATTCTTGGCCTGGCGCGAGAGGTATTCACCTTCCAGCCTTAGATTTGCGGGCGGCCTGTTTTGCATTCTGGGCGGCGCTTTAACCGGCACGATCGGCTGGTTCGGCCATGTGCTTCTGTTGCCGGCCGGAATGCTGTTTCCGGTGTTCTGGGCCTATGCTCCGTCCCGAGCTGTGGCGGCGCTGGTGGCGGCCGCGCATTTCCTGGGAGCTTCCCGGGGCTTGCCGCAGGGAGCCTCCATATTCTTTGGCTCTCAATATGTCATCGGGCTTGGGCTGTGGTTTGCGGCAGCGCTCGTCTTTGTGACGGTTTATTCGCTCCTTTGGACCAAGGTTGCCGGAGGGCCGCGTATGCTGCGCTATCTGATCGCAAGCATTCTGATGAGCCTTCCACCCTTCGGCATCATGGGGTGGGCCAACCCGATCACGGCAGCCGGCGTATTGTTTCCAGGATGGGGTTGGTTCGGGCTGGCAGCGACCGCGATCCTGTTGCTCATGATGACCACAAGCCTTTGGCGGATCGCGGCTCCGATCATTGCCGGATTTGCAGCCTGGTCCGCCGCATCCTGGACAGGTCCGAAGTTAGCTGAAGGATGGACTGGCATCAATACCACGTTCCAATATGAGAGGGCTGGCGAACACGCTGGCTATGAGCAGCAACGGGAAACCATTGCCATGGTCCGAGAAGCCGCCAGGCTGGGGACCAAGGTTGCGGTTCTGCCGGAAGGTGCTCTGGGGCTATGGACCATAACTACAGAACGGTTCTGGACGGATGCCCTGTCTGATTTACAGATGAGGGTGATCGGGGGAGCGACGGCGATTCAACAAGTTGGCTACGATACGGTCGTTGTGGAGATCTCTGGGCAGGGAGCGCGGACCCTCTACCGCGAGCGCATGCCAGTACCGGTCTCCATGTGGCAACCCTGGCGGCGTCTTGTGGGTGATGGTGGTGGTGCCAACGCCTACATCTTTGCAAATCCAGTTGTCGAGGTTGCAGGCATCCGCGTTGCCCCTCTGATCTGCTACGAACAGCTGCTTATTTGGCCCATCTTGCAATCCATGGCGATGAACGCCGAGATCATTATTGGTCCGGCCAACGGTTGGTGGACGGGTGAAAGCAACATCACCGCCATTCAACGCGCTAGCGTCACAGCCTGGGCAAAGCTGTTCGATGTTCCGCTGGTGACAGCATTCAACGAGTGATCCCATGATTGAAGCAGCTCTGATAAAGCAGTGTGCCGTCCCCTCCCTGAAACCAGCTATCGTTGAAGAGTTCCTCGCGGCAGCAGGATCGGATGATCCGTTGAACGTGACCGTTCGGGCCGGATCAAAGACGTTTCTGGTGCCGAAGGCCAAGTCGCCGGAAGAAGCCATAGAGCTGGTTCACGACTATCTCGGCAAAGCCGTTGTTCGCGTCGGCCTCACGCAATACCTGCTTGGCATGGATATCACTGACAAGTCCCAAGTCACTGCGGGTGTGTTTGATCCGTGCAACAATATCAAGATTGGGACTGCACAGTTTTCCCGCGTCTACAGGATCGTTACGCAATGGTATGGCTCGTCGGTCCCGCTCGCATTGGAAGATGCCATCAAGGCGTACCAGACCGGGTATTTCGAAGGTGAATACGTGTTCTCGGTAAAAGACCCAAGACAGAGCGTTGAATTGTCAGCTCCGGACCCGGCCGCCCGACAGGAGGGCGTGCCAGTACCAAAGGCCATCGGCGCAAAATCTGAGCCCAGGAACGAGCGCCGGCAACAGCTATGGTCACAGCACCCAAACAAGGCCGATATTGGTGTCGATCTGTCCGTGATTGGAGACTATAATCGGGAATGAGCCGCCATATTGTCACTGCGCTTTATCTTTGCGCTCCGACATACGAACCGCAGCAATTGCGCGTTTGGGATGGTGCCTATATACGTGTGTGATCCAAGTTGAAATTATGATACGATGCAGCCTCCATTTGATTCGGGGGCGCAATGGCAAAGTCGGTTAGCGTGGTCGTAAACCAAGAGGATGATGAGCGGGTCATCCAGCAGTTGGCCGCATGCCTTAGGGCGAATGATCGTTACACAACTCAGTTGCGCGACTTTGCCGACGCATTGGAAGACGGACCTAAGGTGGCCGGACTACAGTTCCAACCTAAGCCGGGGCAAATCCTCGTTTGTCATTTTGGGTTAGGTTTTCAAAGGCCAGAAATGGTGAAGACAAGACCTGTCATGGTGATTTCGCCAAAGGTCAATCCATGGACCCGATTGTGTGTTGTGATTCCAATCAGTAGCAAGGCTCCGAACCCCGTTGAGGGTCATCATTATAGATTGCCTGATGGAATTGTTCCAGGCGGCAGATACGAGGAATCTTGGTTGAAGGGAGACACCCTAATGGCGGTTGGGAGCCATCGGCTGGATCGATTGAAAATTGGGTTTCGCCAGTATGTCGCGCCTTGTGCCCCAACTGAGGTCTTGAAAGAAGCTCGCCGCTGTATTTTACACGCAACGGGCATGCATTCATTGACTGTTCATTGGTAAGCGCCTATTTTAGTCGAGTTACCGCTTAAGCGGATTGTAAGACCACTGGAAACGGTGGCAGGTCAATGCGAGGACCATAACAAGTCTGTATTGGCCTTAGATCAAAGCCCCGCTCCGGCGGGGTTTTGTATTTATAAGACCTATTCAGGGTCCTCCAATAATAGAGTCATCTGCGTTCCCTTTTTGGGGAAGGCCCGGTCAAGTAGTGACTTAAACCCCTCCCAAGTCGCGGATGCACGCATAAGTCCGATCACAGCGTGTAAGTGCTGAGTTATTGTCAAATCTGGTGTCCAGGCGATTTTCATGCAGCGGCTTGATCCTGGTTTGATGGCTTGATGCCGTTGATGAAGTCGACGCCTTGAATCACGTCTGCGAGATGATGGAAGCCGCGCAGTTTACGCCAGCTTTT
>NZ_JBDWYP010000011.1:0-63391 GCF_039982295.1 Roseibium sp. | reverse complement strand
GGTCGAAACGCCCGCTCACGGCGCTTTGAGCCGGAAAGGCAAAAGCCCGGAGCTGAGCCCGGGCCTTTGCATGGTCAATCTGGAAGAAATATTTAAGTGAGCGTCAGTCGACGCAAGGCGCCTGGCTGTGTGCAAAGCGAGATCGGATTCGATTGCAATTCGATATCAACGCCCTTGCCGTTCGTCTTCACGATTTGCTTCATATAGCGAGGCAGACCCGGCGTGTTGACCGTTTCGATATAATCAGCCGGCGCGAAGCGAGTGATAAAGAGACCAGGAACGCCATAGGGCGTCACTCGCCCTTCGTCATCTGCGATATAGGCGCTGCCGAGATCCTGCGTTGCCTTCCGCCCGGTTTTGTAGCGCTCAAAAGTGAACTTCCCGATCTCGAATTTGTCCGGGATAGGCCCTCGCAAAGTGGCCGCGCCATTTGTTGCAATATAGGTCTCGCGAATGCGCGGATGGTTCCACATCGCGAGATGAAACTCCCGGCCGCACCAGACGTGAAAGCCATCATAGAAACTGTCGAGAGTGTCTTCGATCGACCACGCAACGTCCTTTTCCAGAATCTCATCGACCTTCGTGCCATCGACATCAAGCTCAAGAGATATCGGATCCGGCACAGCAAGGCCGAACCGAGAATAAAGATCATGCAACACTTTGCCGGACTTTGATGTCACGATCCCTTTGACGGCCCCGACCCGCTGGTGCTCCAGCGTCATATCGAGGTCTCGCAAGTGCCGATCCGCTTTTTTCATCACACGGTCCTGGACTTGCTCAACCTCGCCTTCGGTCCCGAACGCACGAACGTTTTGCACTTCGTCCGCCATAACGGCATCGTCGCGTTCATAGTGATCCACGTTGAAAGGGACCATGTTGCGTTTTTCATCGCCAGTGGTTTCGCCAGGACCGCCTCGAGCACTCGGCTCGACAAGACCCAGCTTTCCATCGAGTTCTTCAATCGAGACGATCGTTGTCGTGACACTGTCCTCATCAAATAGACCCGAAGCGCCAATTTGCCCGGGCCGGAATGGCTCATTGTTGACCGCAGCGGTCAGTGACTGCACGGAGAATGCATCACCGTCGAAGATATTCAGATCAGCCATGTGACGGGCTCCTTAGCGGGACTTGATGCCGGCAGCGCGCAGCTGCGACTGTTTAGTGCTCTGCTTTGCTGCATCATCGACCGACGCGTGGTAGATCAGCATCGGGCTTTTCACTTCAGCATCGCTGGACAAGATAACGGCGTCAGCATCGGTTGATGTCGCATCGACCCCATAGGCCAGCACGGCAGTGGCGATTTCCGCCCCTTCTTTGCCGGCAACTTCAGCATCCGGCGAAGAGGCATATTTGTCAGAGGCGGTCACCTGGCCGAGAACAGTACCGGCTTCTAGCTTGCCCTCGCCGGAGGCGATCGTGACGGCATCACGCGAGCGACTGCCACCTGCCTCCGACAAAATGAAAGCAAGGTTGCGGGCTCCTTCGGTTTTCATTTCCATGTTTTAAGCTCCCTTCAAGGTGGCTCGTCGCGCTGCAAAGATTTCGCGGCTGTTGAGACTTGCCGAGGGTGTTTTGGGCATTCCGCCAGGCTGCGCCTGACCAGATGCCCGCAACCGATCGGCCTCGTATTTGGCAGGGTCCGTTGCATCATCAACGGTTGCAGTCGGCTCCGCGCTTTTGGGGGCCGCTGCCAGCATCACCTTGGCTGCCTCAACATCCATTTCGGTGTCGAACGCAATATGTTGAGCCAGGGCTTCGCGGCCACTGGCCTCTTCAAGACCGGTGATCTCTTTGATCCGGGCCTTGGTTTCAGTCGCAGCTTCCGCTTTCACGGCAGCTGTATCGGCGGGCTTATCGTCCGCCTTCGGCTTATCAGCCATTGGTGTCTCCTGTTGGCTGGTGGGTGCGGCGGACGCCGCGGATCTCGTGATCGCTTTATCGAGCGACCAATTCTTTTCTGCAGCCAGGGCCACGAGGTGGTCTGGGGCCTTCGAATAGATCCGGTAATCGAACGCAGAAACAGTTTCGGCCTTTGCCTCTTCGGCCTGATTTGCATAGCCAGCCGCGACCGCCTCCTCGGCGGTGAACCAGGTCTCGTCCTTCATGACTTGGCGAACTTTGTCAGCGTCATTGCCGCTTCTGGCGCCATAGACCGACGCCATTTGCGACCCGAGCTTGTCGAGTGCTGCCATTGCTTTTTGATGCTGCTCAGCCGTCCCGAACGTGTATCCAGACGGGTCATGGATCATCATTTCAGAGCCTGCGCGCATGATGATCTTGTCGCCAGCCATCGCAATTGTCGAAGCAGCAGACGCCGCGATCGCATCGACATGGATCGTGACATTGCCCTTATGGACATGCAGAGCGTTGTAGATCGCCAAACCCTCGAAGGCATAGCCACCACCGGAGTTGAGCCGAACGTCCAGATCGTTGTCCGTTCCGTGCTCGGCAAGCGCCTCCAAAACCTCTGTAGAGGTAAAGCCCTCACGCCAATAGTTATCGCCAACGAACCCGTAGAGCACGAGTTCGCCGTTCATGTAGACCGGCATGTTGGTATCTCCTGTTAGCCCCAGCGGGCACGCCTGGCACGGCCACGGGACGTTTTGCCCGAGGCTCTTGCGCAAGCGGTTTCGTATTCGGCGATCAGCGCATTCAGCGCCGTCAAATTGGCTTTGGTGAACGTCACTTCTTCCCCGTCCAATCGAACGGTTTGAGCAATGCCGCCGGTCACGACCGACAGTTTGACTTTTCGAAGTGCTGTCACGACGTCGCAAGGGGTATTGAGATCGACAGTGTCTTTGCCGATCTGGACCAGTGAGGAAACACTCATGAAGCTGCATCCTCTTTCTTCTTTTCCTGCGGTTCTTCCTCAAAAGGCTGACCGTTCATTTGCCTTGGCTCATAGGGCGATGGCATCCCGGCATCGAGATAACGATTGTGCTCATCCCGGCGTTGCTCGAAGAGTTCATCGGTATCGAGGCCCAGCTCAGCCGCTTCGATCTCGATCGATGACGTCCCGTTGCCAAGCCGCTCTGTTGATGCACGCGCGCTTTTGTTGTCATCGGCGGTCGGCTTCGGCGGCCCCTGCCACTGTGCCCAGCTAACCCGCTCCCGATTAGCCTCATAGGCGCGGCGGCCACCCTTGAACGGGATCCGGCCTGTCCCGATTTCCTCATCCAGCCAGCTCTCATAAACAGCCTGACAGACGGGTGCAGCGATCCGTTGCCGGCGCCGTCCGACGACTGGCCAGATCGACGACGTTTCCATCCGCACAGACGAATAGGTCGCGTTCGTATGGTCCATTGTCAGGCCGCCGTAGGTAATCCCAATCGCGCGGGCCATGTCCCGTGACAGTGCGTTTGAAAACGGCAGGTATTGGCCGCCCGGTGTTCCAGCTGTCGTGACCTCAAAGCGCTCACCAGGTGCCAAATGGGAAATCTGCGGATCTCCGCTCAGGCTGATTTGGCCCTCCGCTGCTTTCTCAAGCGAAGATTGCAAAAACGCGGTGTATTCCTCCGCATACTCACTCGCCCCTTCGACGCCTGTATCCTTCAGCGTCTCCAGTGCCTCGAAAGCTTCCATAGTCGGCTTTTCACTGGTCAAAGTGGCTGCGAAAATCGTTTGCAGGATCGCCGTCTGCAATGTCGCATCGTCCAGCATTTCATGCTGAATGTGCTTTCGGAACGCAGACGCCATCACCGATATGCCCCGCACATCCGTCGCATCCATCGGGTCAAACACATGCAGAACGTGTTTCCGACCACTGGCATCACGCGCCGGGTAGGATTTACGGCTTACGAAGCCGGCATTGCGTTCTTCGAATAGATAGCCTGCAGGCCGCCCATTTTCGTCGTGATAAACCCCTTGAAAGAGGCCTTCCATTTCACTTGTATCTTGAACAAGCCGGGAGGGCGGCGTCAGGCAAAGTTTCGTTCCCGTCCGGATCCCATACCGCTGACGCTTGGCCTGGTCCATGTAGTCCAAAATTCCGGTGACCTCGCCATAAGCCATGTGCCAGCGCAGCGAGATATCGACCAGCTGCGGCAGAGTGAACTTACCTCTAAAGTCACACTCTGCTTCATTCCAGGACCAGAGCTTCCAACGCCGCTTCACCAGCCGGCACCAGTCCGCGCGTTCCTTGTCGTCATATCCAAGGCCAGACAGGTCAGGTTTGGGGTTGAGCTGAAGCTCGCTCCCTACCGTGTCGGCAAGCACCTGATCGGCTGCCCCCTTCAGACGCCCTGAATTCTTGATCAGGTCGAGAGCAAGACCCGCTGTCCGCATCCAGGCCTGACGGATATCGTCCCGGCTCTCGGTCAGCGGTGCCGGACGTGTCGACAAGACATTTGACCGCGTATCCCGCAAATAGCGTGCGGTCGGGCGGAACTCTCGAGACGCCCTCATGGGATTGCCATGGCGATCAAGAACTTTCATTTCCGTCGTCGCCATTTGTTCCGCCGTTCCTCATTTTTCGATACGACCGCCTTCGAACTTGCAGGTTCGCTCGGAGCACTTGCCGGCTGATTGAACAGATCCTCAAGATCACCCTGCGCGTCAGTCGGATAGGATTCCCGCTCGGCCTCGTATCGATCCCAAAGCGCCTCCGGCATGTCGCGGATGCCGAAACGGATGGCAGCGGCTTCCGCCTGGTTCATGGTGTCCAGAACTTCGTTTGCTTGGGTCGGGTCTTTTTTCCAGCGATAGACATCAAAGCCCTGCTTGTTCTTTTCGGCGACCCGCCGCTCGGCTGTTAATTGCCGGTAGAACTCATCATCCAGCCCCGATGGAAACGCGACATAGCCAGCCGCGAGCGGATCTTCTTTCTTGCAGTTGCGATAAAGCGCCATCTTCATGACCGACGCATTGAAGGAATAGAACCGCTTCGAGTATTTCAGCAGCTTCCCGGTTTTCCGGTGCCGCTCTTTCTTCACTGGCTGCAAGAGAGGCGCGGCATCTTGGTTGTTGCCGCGAACCATCATGACAAGGTTCGCCGGATGCTTTTTGACCCAAGCCCAGACGTCTTCGGTATAGGCGTT
Source organism: Roseibium sp. (assembly GCF_039982295.1). Classification (GTDB taxonomy): domain Bacteria; phylum Pseudomonadota; class Alphaproteobacteria; order Rhizobiales; family Stappiaceae; genus Roseibium. Next base: position 58,355 of record NZ_JBDWYP010000011.1, on the reverse strand, counting down.
TCCATCGATCCCGACCCGGTCAGCCGAGATCCGGCGGCCATATGAATTTGGCCAGCTTTGCTTGATCAACGCGCTCAGCTTTTCCTGGCATGTCTGATCAGAGATATGCCCTGCAAACACCCCGTAATCGACGGTAAAGCGGTTCTTGTTTCTTCCCCAACCGACGACATGCCATTCGACACGGTCATCCTGACAATCAATACCGATCGATACGATTATAACGCCAGGTGGGATGCGTCCGCGTTGATAGTCTGACTCTGCTCCACGATCTCGCAGGGTTTCCCAAGGCGGGGCCTCGCCCTGTGCCTGATAGGCTTCGCCAATAACGTCGTTCAGAAACGTTTGTTCGCTGGCTGGATCCCCTTTGGCCTTCAGCCATGACCGGGCAATACGTTCCCAGCTTTGCAACACGGAAACTGCTGACCAAAGATGAAACGATCGGTGCTGTCGCTTTGCCCGTGGATTGTGAGCGCGCCATTCATGACGCGGTTTCATGTTCGCCAGGTGATGCTGCTCAATGGAGCAACCACACTCAACGCAGGAAAAATGAGCGTCCTCCGGTTTGGCCTCGTCCAGGTTGGCCAGCATGTTTTCCCAGGCAAGCACCTGCATGTGATCGCAATGAGGACACGGCAGGTAGAAGAACTCCTGGCTGCCTTCCTCAAAGTTCTTGCTGATCTTGCATCCCGGCATGATCAGCGGCGTCGAGATTTTCAGGATCTTGGCAAACTCATGTGCCTGGCTACGGCTGTCTGCCTGCGCCTCAGGATCCCCTGCCGAGTTTTTTTCCCATTTGGACAGATCATCCTGGACCTGCCTTTTCATAGTGACCTGAGACAAAGACGCCGGCGAATTTGCTCCCGTGATCTGAATGGCACCGCGACCATCTACCCGCTCTTTGTAGAGAAGGGAATCGTGACCATCGCGCGCCTTTTGCGGGAACAACCTGTTGAGCGTCGTTGTGCCTTTCAGCATCGGCGCAAGTTTCATCTTTGACCAGCGTTGCGCATTCGATTCAGTCGGGTGGACATACAGAAGGTCACCCGGATCCATATCGATGGAACCGCCGGTAAAGATATTCGCGACCACCGTGCCGCCGATTTGCGCGCTCTTCTTGAGCGTCACGATGCGGCAGGGATCTTCGGGCGAAAGAGCCCGAAGGATCTCATCAAAGTACGGAAACAAGTCTCGGTTATAGGGCCCAGGATATGGACTTTCCCGCTCTGAAAACGAGATGTTCCCTTCTGCCCAGCTCAAATAGTCGACCGGCGGCGGCGGCGACCAGGCTTCAGCCATGACTTCAAACGCGACACGTTCGGCATCGGCGGTTTGAATCATCATGTGCGACATAGTTTAAGCGTCTACCTCAATGATCGTTTCAACTGTGTCCGGACGATCGCTTGCCCGCTTGCGTGCCTGCTCAGCATGCTTAGACCGAGCTTTCCGGAATTCACTCTTGAGCAAATGCAGAACGTCCCGGTGCGGTATCTTGAACTTCGCAGATAGCGCCGCCGCAAAATCGGCCAACGATCCTTCGAAGCCTTGCAGCATTCCAGCCGTGATCGCTGTCATTTGATTGCGTGCATCGGATGTGAGCATGAAGCGCCCTTTGGCTGCTTCCTCTTCCGACGCGGCCTTTCGATTCTGAAACTGAAGCGACCGCAGCCGCTCCTGTTTGATTTGCGCCTCCGGCGAATTCGCATCTGGCAATGCCGATTGCTGCGCATGCCGCGCCGTTTCAGGCTGACTTTCCTGCGCTGCAGATGGTTTTGCCGGGAGATCCAGTTGGGTCTCCAGGCCATTGCCTATCCGCTGGCTGATATCGAGAACATGGTTCAGATCCCGGCAGGCCACCTCTAGTCGGATCTTCGCAGCGCGACCCGTGCCGACCATCGCTGCAGGGCTTATCTTGTTCTCGCTGATGTATTGCGAGACCCGAGCAGCGGACACGTTGATCCTGCGGGCAAACTCGCTCTTTGAGACAACAGTCTCTTCCGCAAGATCCGCATCCACCGTTTTAAGTGTCCTTTTAAGTCGGCTTTTAAGCTTTTAAGGCTTTCAAATTCCGCTCAGACTGGCGAAATCCCGGGAGCTTTCCGCCCGCGGGCGGGCTAAGGCTTTATACGGTCCCTAAAGATCCGGGCTCAGCTGAAGGCCCGTCCGGTCAGGCGTTTGAGTTCGTGCTGCATGCGCACCGGCAGCACCTTGCCGACGGTCTGCCGCCATGCCTTGCCGCTTTCGTCCTTGACCATTTCGTAAGGGATGATGACGCCCGACCTTTGCTTCTTGATCGACATCCGGTCCGCGTCGGTTCGCTTAAAGACGTGACCATTCATGCGAAGGTCGACACGGCCTGGAAAACGGCCGCCCTTGATGAACGATCCGGCAAAGACCCGCCGATGGTTGAACGGTTTGGCCGAAACCCCGCGCTGTGTCTCCCGCGCCTGAAAGTATTTCAGCGAGATATCGCCGCCTTTCGCGCGGATCAGGAATTCCAGCGTGGTAGCACTCGCCCGGATTGGCTTCATTGCTCGCTTCAAGAGCTTTTGCGAAAGTCCAGTCTGTCGCGCCATGGCTCGGCGGGTTTGCGTAACGCCCTGCGACCCAGCCCGGTTCAGCGCCATGGCCCCTGCCCGCCGCACCTTGAGCGGATCAAGGTCGCGCATGGCCTGGTCCATGATTTTCAGGCCGGACACATCGGACCAGCGCATGCCGAGGTCGCCCATGCCAGTCCTTTCGCCCAATAAAAAAGCCCCGGAGCGAGCGCTTCGGAGCTTTGAACCTTTTTGTGTATGGCGACGCTATGTCAAATCGGGATTTGCAGTCAAGAACTTTTTTCAGCCCGCCTCCAGAACACGCCTTCCCGACCTCTTGCGATCGGCCTCTTGGTCGTCCCACGGCGATACACTCCAACGGCATGGTGCGACCGCATGGTCCCACAACTTACCGTCCAGCTCCTCGCAAAGCATCACAAGGCAGGCGCGCAGGATATCGTATTCGCCCCTTTCTCTCAGAACCGGCACAGGGTCGGGGGAAAGGAACTGCTTGGCATAAGCCCCACGTTTGGCACGCTTGCGCGAGAAATCCCAACCATCCTCGACCTCATACGTCCGCTCAACTGGCGCACCAAAGCAATCGACATCATGCTCAACGTAACGCCGGAACCAACGCACCTGCCCTGTATCATTGGTGCGCAATCTCAGCTCAGGCACACGGCCCACGCCAGAAGGCGCAACTCCGATGATCGCCAATCGGCGCACAAGGTCCGATGCTTTGCGTTTGAGCTGACGGCGGCCGTCTTCGTCAATGACGGTCAAACCAGACATTGCCGCTTGCGTTGCCGCCGCGCCGAGTTGCCCCGCCTTCGCCAACTCAGGCATCGGCAACCAATCGTCGGGCAACACGAGCTCCGCACGATCGAGCGACACGACGGCATTGTGCACGATAACTGCGTCTGGGTGCGGTAAAGCGCTCTCGCAGGAAAGGTCGGGGACCACGCCATAATCGTTGTCGTCGATCACCGTCAGCAATTGCGCGAAGCTGTTCATCGAAGACCAGCCCGACGCCATCCTTGCAATGGCTTGGCCCACGTCCGTCGACTTCGGCAACTCTTCGCAATAGGCCCATTTCAACAGCGCTTCAATCTGGATGTTCTTTTGTGTCATATCTCACCTGCCGGTCTGGATGGTTTGTGACTGCGAGAGCAACCGGTCCAGTTGGTCCATACTGGTCCAGTCAAGAAAAAGTATATATGGACCGCCTTTTTCATCGCAATTTCAACGACTTGTGGCAGCGGTCCAGTTGGTCCACGCAATTTTGGCTTCGGAGAGAACAGGCCTAGAGGGGTAGAACGCCCTTCATGCGCGCGCGCGCGAGGGTCGAAATCGTGTGGACCACGTGGACCATATGGACCAGTCGTTGAAATCATTGAGTTAATTCGGTCCACCCGAGAGCGGGCGGTCCACACAAAGCCTGGACCGTCGCGCACAGGCGGCGCTCCTCCCCCTATCATCCTGTCTCTCCGTGGCTCGAGTTCATCGGGTCGGGCGACAGCCCCTCGGGATCGTCAAGCGGCCAGTCAACACTCTGCCCGACAGCGGCCGCGAAGCTCTCGCGGCACTCTGGCAACGGCGGGAACATATAGGCGCGTTTGCGTGTGCCCCCATCGCGCGGGCGCGTGTCCTGTAGAGCGGGGATGAGTTTCTTGACGGACCGGCCGAACTGATTGAGGTCGGCCCGCCGCTTGATACCGACCCGGTCCGACCAGGTCAGATATTCGTCATAGAGCGTCTGCCTGATGACGTGAGGGTCCGGGCTCCAGGTCGCGTCCGCCCGCAGCAGCGCCCCCTCGCAAAGGCGCTCGTACACATAGGCATCGACACTATCCAGAGACCGCAGCTTCTGTTGCAGCAGCGCGCCCGTGCGCGGAATCTGGCGAAGATTGACTTTGCCAAGATCGAACGTAAGCAAGGCGTGCAGCAGGGCAGCGCGACCACCATTGTCCAATTCCTCGAACATTTCTTTGAAATATCCGTGGTTTTCCTTGACTGTGTCAGCAACGTCCAACACGCAATAGCGCCGCTCATCCTTGCCGGCCGGGACCACCCAGTCCTCATTGGACGTCATCAAAACGCGCACATAGTTGTCCAGCCGGTACGGGTCGACGCCCTTGCTCTCGATCATCTGCGTCTTGGACGTGATCAGCCCTTTCAGCCGACCCTCAGCCACCTTGTCACCGGCCCAGACCGCCTCCTCTGCCTGCAGCAGCAGACAGGCGCTCATGTGCGCGTTGAACTGACCAGTGATGTATCGTGGATCATCGACCTGAAAATAATGAGCGGAAATCAGGTCGCCCATGACCTCGCCCATGACTGACTTGCCCGTCCCCATCAAACCGCGAACAACAATCGCGGTTCCCGGCCTCTCGCGCGGCCGCTGGACCATATGGGCGAACCAACCGAACACCCAGTTGAACAGGCTCTCGTCGCCGCTACAGATATTGGTCAGCATGTGATCACGGAATATGGCCCATGAACCGGCCTGTGCGTCGGGCTCATAGGCAAAGCCGCGCCACAAGTTGAGATAGCCCTTGGTTCCCTCTGACTTCGCCGGGTCTGGATGAAACTCGATGCCGTCATACTGCCGACGCCACCGCTCACCTTCCCATCGCTTGGCCCAGGTGATCGTCTTGATCTTGCCGTCGGACCCCATGTATTGCGTCCTTGTGTTCGACAAGAGGTGCCGGAATGCATCGATTTGCACGACGCGGACACGGTCCTCGATCTTCGCCCACGGCTGCTCGCGCACCATGGCCACCTTGGAGCCGATCAGAACGAGAGACCATTCGCTGTTGAGTGTCTCGAGCGAATAACCCCAATCCTGCGGCACCGGGGCAGTCCCGCCAAGGTCATCGACCGAGGCATCGGCGCGCTCATGTCCTCCGGTGTGCTCAGCGCTCCCGTCCTCAGAGTGATCCACTTCAGGCGCCTGCGTAGCGGCGTCGATTATCGCGAGAACCTTCGCTTTTGGGTCAGTCACCTTACCGGGTTTACCCCTTTGGCCCTGATCTCCCACGGCCCCCGTTTTCCTGGCCGACAATTCGGCCTTGAGCCTCTCATGCACGCTGGATGGCGCGTCACCTTCATTCGGCTTGTCGCTCATGACGCACCTGCCAGGATGTCATTGAAATCCTGTCCTTCCGGCGCAAAGACAGTGCAGTCTGTCAGCCCCGGCCGTGCCCATCTGGCTTTTGATCGCGCCATCACCTGATCAGACGTAAATCGGCAGCTATCGCCATCGCCAAGGCGAAGCACTTCACGCACATGCTCGGGAATTTGGAGAGCGTCTGCGTCATCCATATCCGGCACAGGCCCCGGAACCCGGCGTGGCCGACCTGACCTGTCTTTCGCTGTCTGATGCGGGACGCTCTCGACGGCCTTGCCGCCCATATGCTGAAGGTCAATTGACGTCCAGTAGGCAGTCCTCGCGAAGCGGTCCGTGTCCAGCTCAGAGACAAGAACCGACAAGGTGGTCTCGATCCCCTCGCCGATCACCAGGCGATCGAAACGCTCCGGCGTCCACAATCGGATCGCAGCAGCCCGCTTGCTTCCCCGGATCTTCTTGGCAGGCAAAAACGCCCCTGATGCTTCAGGATCTTCAATCACCATTTTCTTGCCCGGCCGCGCGGGATCGATGCACGTGATGTGCACCCCCTGGAATCCATCCGGACCGGTGATCGGGGCCAACATGGCTGGTGCCGACATCAGCACATAGGGCTCGGGCTTTTTCTGGCCTGCTACATCCCGCTGGTGCCAATATTGGTAATGCGGCAGAAAGCGGAGCGGCAGCCGCACAGGGCATGGCAACAGCCCCCGCCCCCGTAGATAGGCCTCGCCTTCCGTGCCGCTGACACGGCCACCGGCCTCCATGATCCGCCGCGCTCGCCGGATTTCCTCGGCGCGAAAACTGTTCGCCTTTCGCTCCTGGTCGGCCCGCCGGGCTGCACGGTCCGCCTTGTCTGCGGCCAGCTGCTCCGGGCTCAGCGGCTCCGGCTCGGCCCGTCCACCGAGTTGAGCGACGGCATCGGGAAAGCTGCAGCCGGTCTTTTCAGTCAGAAATTTGAAATGATCCCCCGATGCGCCGCAACCGAAACACTTGTAGCGCCCCTTGCCGTCATCGACGTGGAAGCTCGGCGTTGTCTCCCCATGGAACGGGCAACAGGCCCAATAGTCCCCACGTGAAAAATTCGATTTTGATCGGTCCCAACCGTCCACATATCGCTCAACAACCGTATGCAGGTCGACAAACGCCCGCACCCGCTCCAGCTCAGCTTCAGGAATCCGCTTCATGACACGCCTCCCTCAACCGCCGTTTCAGGGGTCCAGTCATGCAGAACGCCATCGAGCAGCCGCCCGGCCTTGCCCTTGCCGACCAAGAACATCGGCATGTCCGGATCACCATCCCGGCAGATGCACCCAAGAACCCAATCACCGCCGTCGTGGAATTCGCCAAGGTGACACTCACCAACAGCGTCAAGGTCGGCACAATGGCTGGATGGCAGCCAAGCGCCCCATTGCTTGAACGTGAAACCGGTCCCCACAGCCGCGCAATCATCGCGGATCTGCCGTGCCCATTGCGGATGCATGGGCCGCGCGCCAGGCCCGCTTTCGCCGCCGACGATCACCCAGTCGATACCGCCCAGACAGGACACAGCGCCCGGAATGCAGGTTAGATGCGGCGACATGGTGATCGCGGCGAAATCCACCGGCCCCAGCAGCGGCTCGGCTGAAACAAACCGTCGAGCCGCTGGTGTCTCCAGCAGATAGGGAATGCGCGTTTCCGCCGTCGCATGATCCTCGATCGAGACGCCAAGCCAGACATTTTGAGGCACGACATTGGGAGACACCGTCCACCGCTCAAACCGGGAGCGGATGACATCTTCCCAGCGCCTGCGCGCCAGTGGCTGTTTCGCAAGATAACGCCGCATGCGTTCCGGCCGCTTGGTCAGTATCTGAAACGTGTGCTGCGGACACAGGGCCATGACCGCAAACACCTGGTCGATCAGCGCATCCGGCAGCTTTTCATGAAACAGGTCGGACGTGGAATTGACGAAAATCCGCCGCGGCTTTTTCCAACGTAGCGGCGCATCCAGAACAGCATCAGGCGCCGCCTCGACCCTGCCGGTCCAGCGATGATCCGTTGCGCCATCGGCGGTTTTGACCATCCGCGCCAGACCCTCGCCCCATTGATCCGGTCCGGAAAACCGCGCCGCCATGACCTCCGCGTAACAATTGCGGCACCCTTCGGACACACGCGAACAGCCCCGGATAGGATTCCATGTGGCATCAGTCCATTCGATCTTGGATGAAGAAGCCATCACGCAGCCCTCCGCAGATACACCCGCTCGATACCATCCGGCATGTCGGCAGCTTTGGCGGCGATGAGTTCAATCAGGGTTTCGGCGGCGCTGACACCGGGGTGACTGCCCACCTCGGGCGCTTCTGAAAGCTCGGACAGAACCGCGCTCAGCCCATAGGCCAGATTGCGCAGGTCAAAAGCCTTGGCCTGCAGCCGCAGCATCGCTTCATAGGAATGTGGATGGTTTTCGGGCGCAGTGTGCCCGTTGCATGTCGAGGACATGGCTGGTTTCCTTCGGCTCGAATGAACCCGGAAACCACCTGCTAAAATGGTGACCGGGCAACAACGGGTTAGCAGACCGATCCGAAGGTATCGGCGCACCCGAAGGTGCCCCATTGCGCCCAGCCATAAGTGCGCGTGTCCCTGATATGGGTGCGCGCAATAAAAAACGCACCTATGCAGGAGCACGGCGCGTTGAGCGCCTTCGGACAGTGGAGCTGCTAAACCCCATCCAGACCCTTTTCGTCTGGACGCTGTCACCTTGCGCTGATTTGAAGAATTGGTCAAGGACTCGACTCCCGCGGGTGGAAGTGCGATATGCTCGTTAGGTTGAATTATGGGAGGTGGCGCCGAAGGGGGAGAGGCGCCTAACATCCCGCTGTTCACATCTCCATTTGGCACTGCGTCTAAGCATTGCGCATTTAAGTAATCCCCCCCCAAGAAGAACGCGTATATAATGGAAGACCCAAAAGGCTTTATTGAAGCCGTGGTAGGCGCCGCCAAGGACTTTGGGGTTGGGTTCTGGAGCGTAATTGTCGCGTGTGCTTTACTGATTTGCGCCTGGAAATTTAGCGAAAATCTTAAGGCAATTTCCACATGTTGGAATGAAACTAGACGAACTTCAGCGGAAATTGCGGACCGCCAACGTCGGACAGATCTTGATCTTGCCAAGAAAAGGCGCAAATTAGCAGCACGGGGACGACGGTCGGAATCGACCGCCCCCGTACAGAGGAAGGACAAGAAGCAATGACTACGATCGAATTCGTCGTTCTTGCATTGTGCTTGACGCTTTTGTTGCTTGGCGCATTTGCGCGTCGGAAAATTCGCCGCAATCGCGAGTACGACAAATACGCAAAGCATTTTTACAACAAGATCAGTCCGCTTATGGCTGACCCAGACACCCCGGATGAAGTGCTCGAGACCATTGCTTCGCTCAATAGATTGATCACAAGCAAATCGGCAGCCCGGAACGCTGTGCTTGCCATTGCGGACAGGATGAACGGCAAGGCCGTTATCTCTGACAAGGTTCAGACTAGATCTGCTCGGCTTCAGGAGTTCGCAGTCAAACGACCGGAGCTGGACAAAGCGCTTACCGAAGCGATGGTCGCGGCCCTTTTTGCGATAACCAGCAGAAGTTGGATCTGGGGCTGGATCGCCAAGCTGCAGTTTCGCCGAATGGTCGAAGATGATCACAGCGCTGCCAAACCTGTCGTTCGCCGGCTGGTCAAGCAGAACAGATCGAGGGCGGACAACGACGATAGCACCAAGCGACTTGTCGACAAGCGTTTGGCGACCTCGTAACTCTTCCCACAGAGAGTTCGACATTCCGCCGATGCAAGATACAAAACAGCGCTGCGAAAGTGGCGCTGTTTTCATTTGAAATCCCCTCATGTTCGACCTCACTGCGCCGCCCCCCGCTCTGAAATTCCAAGGGGCAAGATCCTGCCTGTGACCTGCGCATGCTTGCGAATGCCGTGGAGGACTGTGGTGTGGTCACGCCGCATGGTCCGCCCGATTTCCGGCAAGGACGCCCCGAGCCGCAACCGGATCTCGTAGTAGATCGCATTTCGCACACGCACGAGATCGGGGTCGCGGCAGTGCTCATGGAGCTGCGCGAGCGTCATCCGATGCGCAAGGGCGATCTCCTCGGCGATCTCCTGCCGATGATCGCCGCGCCCCTCGCGCCAGCCACGCAGCACGCGCCTTGCGAGCCAGTCCAACTCCATGCCGTGGCGCGACCGCGCGAGGTCCAGCGAGCTATCAGCGGGCGGGGCATCGGGAGAAACGATCACTGGCAACCCCAGACGCGCCACCTCCCCGGCCGCCACGTACCACCCACCGCTTGCGGGCCGCTCAGAGCTCGGGGCCGGTTGCCCCGTCGTCGTGGTCATTGACATGCCGCATATCCCATCGAGTTTTTCCCGCTAATGAGACGCACATACGGCCCCTGCCCCAACGGCCAGAACTTGGTCGCCTGGCGCGGGCTCTTCGCCCGGTCGAAGCGATACCAACCGCAATCGTCCTTGCTCGCCTGCGTCGTTCCGGGGATCCAGATCAGGCGCGGACACGGCACGAAATCCGTGCAATAGGCGCGCATTAGTTCGACCGCCTGCCCAGTGTGTTTCCACGCCGCATCGAACAACAGCCAGCAAACGCTAAGCGGCACCCAACGGGCGATCAGCGCGTGCAACAGATCCCGTGTCCAGGGCGGGTTTGTGATGATCGCGTCCGCGCCATTCAGATGCGCAGCGGTCAGTTCCCGGCCATCCAGCGGCACCACCGGGTCGATGACGCGGGTCGAGCGCGGGGCAACGTCATAGCGTCCGACGCAGTCCAGACCGGCACGCAGAAACGGACCGGGCAGGTCTCCATAGCCATAGCAGGGCTCGATGAAGCGCCGGATGCCCTCCGACAGCACGAACGGCAGCACAGGCGGACACGCGCGCGGGTCGATGGTGCGATAAAGATCCTTCGGAACCTTAATGAAGTTCGACCGCTTACCCATTCGCGCGCGCCCTCCCTTTTCGGGAACTCCGGCAACGCGCCTGTAATTCACGTGCTTTTTCAGATAGTTTCACGCCCTGTGTTCTGTGAAACACCCTGTATTCGCCGGTATCGCCACAGGATTGCTCGGTCGGATCAGGCATTTCAATCGCCTGCAAAAGCTCGAACGGGTTGAGATCAGCCCAAATGCACAGCAGCAACAGAGGTCCGGTTGAAATCTCAATACCCACCGTTGCCCGGCTGACTGACGCACGCGAAACACGGGTCTGCTGCTGGACTTCGGCCAGCGTGCAGCCACGCTCAGCAATGACCACCTTCAGCGCGAGCCCAAGGCGCTTAAAGTCGAGACATGCCCCGTTCAGCAGGTGCGCGTAATCCGGGTTCGCAGAGCCGGTCATGACGCACCTCCCTGCACTAGGGCATCAGCGCGCCCGAGCGGGCAAAGCTGCGTAGTCTTCTCTGCAACAGCAGCTCGCAGTGCGGCTTCGTATTCGCCCTCACGGACGCTCGCCGCCGCCATCGCCTCGTCTGCTAGTTGCGATCGAAAGGCACAAGCCTGAAAGGTGCCTTCCGTCACTCCGACAAACGTTAGAAGCCGCTGCACACAATCGCTTCCCGGGGAACGGTGGTCAAAGAGGGCTGATATCTGATCCGGACGGACCCCGGCGGCTCGCGCGATTTGCCGCGCCTCCCCCGCGCCATCCGGGCGGAGATAGCCACCAACGATTGCCTGGCCATAGACCAGCAGCTTGAGCAGATGCAGCTCTGGAGATCCGAGGCGTGTTATGGGCTCTTCACTCCGAACCGTTGCATCTGTGTCGAGCGGCGGCCCATCGGGGTATGCCGCCCACATGCAATCCAGCAAACCGTCATAAACGCGCGCAGCCTCATCCCTCGAGCACACCAAAACGGGATCTGGGCACGAGGCCGGTTCACACTCAACGCGCAAGCTACTCGTCGCGGTGGTCATCTTGACGCCTCCAACAACAGGGTTTCGATTTGCAAATGAATTCGGGAGTCAGCCAGAAGCGGCCCAACAAGAGCGCGCGCGCCCTGGCCGTCCCGCTCTGCCGCGGAGAGCGTCGCGAGCAGCTTTTCTTTGGCTTTGCCACGGGCAAAACAAGCCAGTGAGGCCGGGCTCTGCCGTGAGCCGCCTGCAATCCGCTCCAGCGCATCATCCAGTGCACCGTCGGTCGCGAAGACCTCGGCCAGGCTGGGGAGTTCGATTGGCGCTTCTGCCTTGCTTGATTTGGTGGGTGCGCTCATATTCCACCTACCTGCGATTGCGCGCGCAGACGCCGCGAAAAATCAGAATGAAGGGGATGGCGATGGAATGGATTTTGATCCTCGGGGGGGCTTATTTGCTCTGGCGCTTTGTGCGCCGGAAACGGAGAAATACAGCAAAGGTTGCCCAAAAGCTGACGGACAGAAACAGCCTCGCAGACCTGCCCGAGCCGCCAAGTCCGCACATTCAGCCTTCGCCGGGACGACAGACGGCCCCCATCGAAACAAAGGCGGAACTGGATGCGCTTATGCGTCCGCACAGAGAAGAACGAAAACAGCTCCGCAGAAAACTTAGGAAAGCCGAAAAGCTTGCCGAAAAGCTTAATCAATCCAATCGCATGACCAGAAACCAAGCGCAGCAGGTCATCGATACCATCGCCCAGACGACAGAAGCGTTGACGAACGCCGCGCAGATATTCGAGGAGGTTGGAGATCTCGCCACCCGAGCATTTTTGTCGGACAAGGCGGGAGATCGGCTTAGCGAAGAATGGGACGGCTTTTCCGATCTCGAGTGCGATCTGAGAGAAGCGCAAGACGGGCTGATATGCGCGGCCTTCGGCTCCCTTGAGGCTCAGGGGCGTATCGACGATGCTAGCCCGAACATTTCCTTGGACGAACAGGTTTATACCGCCCTGCGGGACATCGCCCCCCCCGCCAACGGGAAGTCTACAGTGTCCTCCGTGACGACCGACTCGAGAACAGCACAAGAGCAGAACGCGGTGGCTCGGAAACAGAAGGGGCGTGCTCCGAGGGACTGGAACGGCAAACGAGACATGCTCAAGCCGCACGCCATCATTCTTACAGCGCTGGCGCTTTCCGACAGTGAGGTCCATGAGCAGGAATTCGAGGTCATCACAGACCACTGCGAGGACCTGGCCCGCCGACGCGGGGCACCGATAGGTGAAGACCGGGACAAGCTTGCCCGCTACTTGCGAAGCCTCAGCCCCACTGTCGGGGACCTCACAAGCGCGATCGAACGACTCGCCAGTTACAGCGAACAGGAGCGCCGCATGGTCCTTGTTTCCTCGATACGCCTCATCAGAAGTGACGGCAAGGTGGACCCCGCCGAAACGGAATTCCTCGCCGACCTGAAAGGTCGCCTGCGTCTTGCCTGACCCAGCCATCACTCCGATCCCACGACTTGGCGGCAATGGCTGAGCATCACCGAATAGGCCTCGACCGCCTCATTCAGCTCGCGGATAATATCGCCGTCGCGGATCTCCTTTGGAGAGACCATGCCGTCATCAGCCAGAGCGCTGCATATCTTTGCGGCGGCCTCGCCCCCTTCCTTGACGGCGGTCGACAACTCCCCATGCCAATGCGCGGCGGAGCGCGGGGCCGTTGGGGTCGGAACAAAGGCACCGCCCGCCTGCCTGCAGATTTCCTGCAACAGCGGGGAGACCACGCCCTGATCCTTTGCGTCGACGATCAGGTCCAGTGCAACATCGAGCGCCACGAATGTCTGTTCATGGCGGGCATTTGAAACATTCCCGCAGTCGCTCAGGGTCTGCTGACCCACTCGTGTGAAGCTGGAAACAACGTCTTGACCACCAAGCTGCTTGACCGCCAACCGCGTGGCAGACTTCAGCTGCCGCCGGGCTTCATCCGACGTCGGCCTCGGGAGACTCATGACCCCACCCCGTAATTTTCAACTGATTTACGGGATGACGCTTCGTCGGGGGTTTGGGAAAGTTCCTTAACTGAACCGCCGCCAAGGAGATCAGATATTGAAACACAACCACCTGTAGCATCTACAATTCGGCACATCAGCCTCCGCCCAGGAAAGCGTTTTCCACTGCATATGCGCGAGATCGTTGACGCAGTAGTGCCAACCGAACTGGCGAATGTCACCTGCGGTATCCCATGCTTCGATAGGTATTTGTCGAGCTTAGTCATGGGCAATCATTGCCGCAATATTACCAAAGAGGCAATATGCAAAATGTAAAAAACTGGAGCTTAGATTGCCAAATAGGCGCTAGACCCTTGTTCTTGCGCAACAATAATAGGTGTATGAACAAAAGCCCGATAAAACTTGCCAAAGAGCTGACCGGCTTTACCGGCGAAAAGTTGGCGGAAGCGCTCGGCGTTTCACCGCCCCATCTTTCGCGGATGACAAGTAAGAAACGCCGAATTACCACCGATCACATCGAGAAACTTGCCGCAATTTCCGGCAAGACGACTGAGGAATTTTATCAACTGCTAGGCACCACGCCGGCAGAAATTGAAGATATGGCAGAGGCCCTCACTGGGCATCCTACGACAGCCCCATTGATGCTTGAGCCGGATATTTTTAAACGCGCATATGACCGCGCCCGCGCTATCGAAGAAACCATGCTTGGCGGACGCGGCTCCAACGCGGACTTCGCCGTTATTTTAGAAAAAGCATACGCTGATCTTACTGATCAGAAGGACGACTAGCCCCTATGCGTGCACCAAATTTCATCTCACTCTATAGGAATAAGACGCCATACAACCAGGACGACACACTACTTGATACACTCGCCTCCATAAGGCAGGAAAAGCTTGAGGGAATTGCCATGGTTATGTGCTTCCGTGTCGCCATGCACTATCAACCCGAAATGCTAAGCGGCGATCAAATATCATCGTTTGATAAGCTAATACGGCCCTTGATTATGGCCTCTCGGCTCCAGCGCCTCCGTATGATGGATGAAGGGCTGATTTGATGCCCGATCACGTCATTGAGCAGGACGCGGCCAAAATTCTGATTGGCGATGGAGACAGACCAGCTTTTGAGCTGCTGACGTTTTGGCACCGTAATTTTGGGATTATTGGAAGCTCAATTATTCCACACTTCGACAAACTGATTTTACTCGATGCATTTAACCCGAACACCTCATCTCCAAGAATTCTTTACCAAGGAGAAACCTCACTGGCTTCGCGAATTATGGGGAGTAAGTGGGCAATGAATACAGTGGACGCCGCCGACGCGTTCGACGCCGACTACAGGAAACTGGTTGGCACCCACTATTTAAAAGCAGAGACCACGCAAACACCGATTTTTGACCTGGTTGCAACACATGTATATGCAGGCAACGGGCTGAACCCTCGGCGGTACGAACGTCTCATTCTTCCGGTAAAGTCGCAATTGGGTGCGAAATTTCTGCTGTGCTACTCTTTTGAGACGGGCTCGGATCTTCGTGAATCAAGCTCTGGACCATCTGATGAATACCCAATCGATCAGCGCCAACAAAGTAGACATCTCTCAAATCCTGCTGTTTAGGCGGTATGCTCCAACTTATTCCACGCTCATACGTAATCGAATATCCCCACCGCGCCGCATATCCCTTCCGAACCTTGTCAGGCCTCATCCAGCCGTAGGTAAGCTCCGGCTTCCATTCGTCATAGGCTAGCAAAATGAGCAGCTTTTGGATTTGAGCCAATAGATCCGACCCTCTACTTGATGGCGCTATCCAGCCGTCTCCAATGTATGAAAATGGCCCTGTGACACCCTCCGCGTATTGGCAACTGTTTGGAGCGAACTCAGCAAATACGTTCGTCGTCTCGGATGGATACAAGCGGGACCAGTGTGCGGCAAGAAATTGCTTAAGGTCCCAGCCGGGCTTGTCGTCATACCGCGCTGCGACCATGCCAATAGGCTCATCTGAAGCATTATAAGCGGCGACCATCATGACATGCTCGGGCGGAATGTCATTCATTGACCGTGAAAAGTGTGGACCCAACACTCCTCTCCCGATTGCCTGCGAAACACGCTCCATGTCCCGCACGTCATTGTGAAGGCGCAACCGAAATACGTTCGGAACAGATAGCGCTTTCATTCTCACAATCTGGCTAGCCTCCAGCATTTCTAGCTTGTTGATCAATTGCCCATGCATCCTACGCCTCACATCAGTTCCACCACACCAGATAGGCCCATTTTTATTAGCTGAGCGACATTCAATTTTCGATCCTGAGTCCACAGCTCGGATATATTTCCAATATTGACTTGCCTATTTGGCAATTTTGAATAAATATTGCCGCAAGATAGAATGCTGGGTGGAACGATCATGATTAGAGATTTTATCAAACTGACGCGCGACATCACCCCTCCATTTTCGAGTTGCCTGGAAAGCGCGGCGGACAATACGCCGAAGGGGATTTCAAATGACCGGATCAACCGAGCTCGCTCAACCCTCGATCAGCGCGACGAGCCATCCTCCGCGAGAATTGCCGCGACAAGGCGGGTGATGGTTTCTTGTCCCGCAGGCAACGAAAGACGTTCGCAAACGCCAAAAGCCTCTTCTATCACCTGCGCCACCTTTAGGGGGGCGTTGGCACCATTTCGGGCAGTTACCTGTACGGCCGACATCGATCGCGACTCATGCACCATCCGGTTGACTTTGCCTGGCTCGTACCCGAGCCGCCTTGCCAGCTCGCTTTGGTTGACCCCGGCGTGCGCCATCGCACCCTCTAGCCAGCAGCTTACGAAAGCTCTGGCTTCCTTCATTGTTTCCGGTGCCTTGCCCCCCGCCTTATTGTTTTTCATTCCAAGCATCTCCGGTGCGCGCCACCCCTTTGCGCCGCGCAAGGCAAGCTTGCTAGTCTCTCACTACTCAACGCAAGAGAGAAACGCGCAAGAGGAAACCGGACATGTCCGCATCCCCCGAGAACGCCCGCCGCTCCTTGGCGCTTTTGAAGCGCGCCCTGGACGCGCTAGGCAAGCCACGTGTCTCCATGTTGGCCGACTCGGTCGAGAAATGCCTGAACAGTCTTGCAAGTCAGGTTTCATTTTACGAGGGCATCAAGAGCCCCTTGCGCAGGATGATCGTTCGGGGTCCGGACGGGTCCGATCGGGAAGTGTCTGCCATGGAGCTTGCGTCCCTGCCCCTGCCCGGCACGACGCACTTGGTCTACGGATCTCCAGAAGCCCTCGAAGCGCTTTCTGCGCTGCTGGCAAAGCGTGAGGGGGCAGATCCATGTTCGACGCCCTCACAACACCCGCAGGCTTCCACGAAACCTTAAGCCCTATCATCCCGTGGGTTCTAATCCTGTTCCCGGCCGGGACGCTGATGCTCTGCGTCTTCGTGATCGAGGCCCGCGCCACCGCGCGCCGGACTGAACACGCCGACTTTGGCGAACTCCCGAACCTCCCCCACCCATGCACGCAGCGTCAAATCCTCCCTGGCTCGGCAAAGATCAAGAATGTGGTCCTGGCCCTCCTGTGCATGGGCACCTTGGCTGCGGCCATCGGCATTGTCGTTGGTCGCGGCCTCTTTCTTTTGACGCAAGGCGCCTGATCGATGGCGCCCTTGACTTCCGATGCGCCGCGCGACCGATACGTGCGAGCGCGCTTGGAGATAGCCAGCCTGGTCGACGCCCTCGACAAGATCGCAGCCGATGCACACCAGGCCGGAAACCTGTCCGAATCCGCCGACTTCGAAAGTCTTGCAAGTGAAATCCGAAACGCGGCCCGGCAACGGCTGTTCAAGGAGGATTGAGATGGTACGGAACAAGTTTCGCGGATCGGTCACCGTTGATGTTGATGTCGATATTGACGAGGTGCTCGACCGGATAGAAACGGTTGATCTTTTGGAAGTCCTCGCCGCCCGAAAAGTCATTACGAAAGGCGAGGCAGAGGCGATCTCAGAACGCAAGACCGTTGGCCAGAATGAAGGGCCAGCCGCCCCCGTCTTGCGCGGCGACGCCCGATCTTATTTCACGATCGCTCATGACGAAGCGCGCCGCGGCCGAAACGAGGAATGCCGGATCTATCTGGCCCGCGCCCTCGGCCGCGACTTTGAAGCGGCGCTGCTGCAATGATTCAGCTGATCGAAACCCTGACAAAAACCGCCGCGGACCTGAAAGCCGCCTGCCTGCCCGATGACGCAGACACGGTCGCGGCCATCGCCCGGCGCATCCGCTTCACCGCGCATTATCCGGCCCCGCAGACCTTCACGGTCGAGGTCGCCAACGAAATGCACGGCTATCAGTCAGGCCCGGAAACCTTCCACGTGGTCGATTTCACCGAGGCGGGCGCCCATGAAACGGCGATCAATCTGTTTCGCGACCCGCTGGCAACCGCCACGACCACCGCCATCGAACCGGCCATCCATCCGGCGATTCAACCGACCACCTGAGACAGGCAAGCGCGATGCCCCGCAATATGTCCTTCGCCATGACCACAGACCAGATACGCAACCGCACGAAAACGGTCACGCGTCGTTTTGGCTGGTGGTTTCTAAAGCCCGGAGACACCGTCAACGCGGTCGAAAAGGCGATGGGCCTGAAGCCGGGCGAGAAGATCAAGAAGATCTCCCAGATCAGGATCATCAGCACCCGCACCGAACCCCTAAGCGCCATCACTTCCGACGACTGCGTTCGCGAAGGCTTTCCTGACTTCACCCCCGCACAGTTCATCGAGATGCTGACCACGCATTACAAATGCGACCCGGCCAAACCGGTCAATCGTATCGAGTTTGAATACATCTAACGCGCCGCCGCCGATCAAACGGCCAACGGCCGCCTACACCTGAGCCGAAAGGAAACCATCAAGTGCCGACAACAATCATGGGCGCCGAACCAAATGTACTCTGGTCGTTGAGCAACCGTTGATCGATTCCAGCGCGTCGGACGGCGCGCTGCGATGGATCAACAGTGCACAAGAAAGCGGCCCATCGGCCGGAAAGGACCCAATCATGTCGAATTCAGACAGTGTTGCCGGCGACCAGCTACGCACGTTTATCGAGCGCATTGAACGTCTCGAGGAAGAAAAAAAGGTCATCTCTGATGACATCAAAGACGTTTATGGCGAGGCAAAGGGCAACGGCTACGACGTCAAGATCCTGCGCAAAGTCGTGTCGCTGCGAAAGAAGCAACCCCATGAGCGGGAGGAAGAGGAAACCGTCCTCGATCTCTACCTTCACGCGCTTGGAATGGCTGGACCCGCTGACGGCGACTTGGAGGGCTAACTCATGCGCGGAGCCCCCCGACCAGACGTTCTCTGCAATATGGCGTCCGGGCGCTTGGTCAACATCACCCACCCGACGCCAGAGCAAATATTCTGGCCGGATTTGATTGAGTGCCTGGTCAAAATCCCGCGGTTCGGCGGTGCCACATTCGGTGTCATGTATACAGTCGCGCAGCATTGCTGTCTCATGCACGACCACGCCGACGACGACATCAAACCGGCAGCGCTGCTGAAGAACTTCCACAAGGCGATCCTTGGCGAAATGACATGGGCTGCAGAGGCAGCGCTTCTGGCCTATTCGACCAACCCGGACGCACTTTCAGATGCAGCAGCTTTTGCGCGGGATCAGATTAATGACGCGATCTTTCGCGCTGCTGGTTTGGGGGAGTTCATCGACAACCTCGAATCCTACGACCGAGCCCGCGACGCACTAGAACACTTGGCGCGGAAGCTACAGGCGACTGAAGCCCGTGACTTGATGCAACTCACCGTCGCTCCACCTGCATGGGCCAACGTCAAACCATTCCCCCGGCCCATCCGGCCCTGGGGCTCCGACAAGGCACGACAGGAACTAGAAACCCGCCTCTCTCAAATCGGCATCGACCCGAGGGCCTAACATGACACAGACCGCAGAAACACTAGTCTTTAACCCTTCGCCGCTGCGCTTGCTCAAGCTGGATGAAGTCAAGGCAAAGACCAGTCTTGGAAGCTCAACAATCTATCGTTATATTGATGATGGATTGTTCCCCCGCCCTAGAAAGGTCGGCGCAATGGCCGTGCGGTGGCTGGAAAGCGAAGTTGACGACTGGATCGTCAATCGACCGCCAACGGGTAGAAGCTCTTCTTGATTGTGAAAGCGGGTATAAATGCGGGTATAATGAATCCACCCAAAATAAATTCAACCATTATTTAAAGCACTTACCTCTACAGTGTGACCGTCACCCCCTCCGCCATATTTCATAAATGGTTGTGGTTTCGAGGTCCGGCTCACTTTGTGTTTAGTCGAGGGGCTGCACGCGTCAACGTGTAGCGCGCAACTTCGTTTGGCATTTCGCGCAACTTCGTTTGGCACCCAAATATTGCAAGATATCCGCTTCCGGCGCCACTCGAATTGCAGATTAATAGGGCAACCAGATCCACCGGAGAGATGTCGCTTTGGCGCTAATCTACTGAGCCCGCCAGATGATCGAGTGAGACTTCAGGACTGCGCTCTTTGTTCCCGAACCCAACACGTCATAAATAAAGCTGAGGGCGAGTGTGCTGTCAGAACTAGTGTCAACAGAGCCGGCATCCAACGTCCCGCTGAAAACCCCTGTGTAACCCTCTCCGTGGATCTGACTCGAAACACTGTTCCGGTTAGAGAACGCAATTTGATTTGAGAGCACTGCGGACCGCTGGGAGACCATGCTTGCACGATATGCAGGTGTAGCGTCATGCCTGAACGCAAACGTTTTGCCATCAGCATCACTAGCACTAAGCTGAAGCTCGGCACAGAACATGATTTGATCGTTTGGGCCAATCAACCCACCATCAAGTGTGTAAGAGAAGAAGTTCTGATAGCTTGTGGTGTCATCCACAACCGTGATGTCTGTATTTCCGCGGGCCAGAACCACGTCATGGAAAGGCTTCCAACGCGTCCCGTCTGAATACATTCGCACACGTTTCGGACCAAGATCCGTGATCGTGATTTCATAATTCGTGTAGTCGTCTGCGGCAGGCTTATTCGGGCCATCCCAGCCGAAATAGCCAAGGTGACGGCTGCGAGATCCGACAACCCGAAATGGCTGCTTAAAGTCCTCGCGCACAAAATGCAGAACCGCATTCTGATCCTCGCCAAACCCGAAATAATCGGCCTCAGTGCCGTTCTGAGCTGTGTAATAGTCCCCGGTTTCAATAATTACACCGCAGGAAGTGGAGGCGCTATCAATGCGAATGAAGAACTCGTGCGCATCCCCGATGCCATCGTCATCGCCCCAGCCGTCGAGAGTAAGCGTGGCAACGTCTGTTCCTGAGATCGTATAGCAATACCGGTCCATCGGCGTCAGCGTTTGAGCGCCATCTTGAAGCTCAGTACCGAAATCCTCACTAGAAGATCCGTCTTCCAGAGCCGTGTAATAACCATCGCGCTTGTTATCGACCCCAGCCCACGCGGCCCACACTGCGAACTTTCCGACGAGTTCAGCGGGGTTGTCAACAAGACGGCCAACGTTGTAGACGGAACCGTGGCGAAGGCGTCCTTCCTTTCCGACCGGCTTTGGGTCAGACCACGTTGTCAAATCATCCTGATCGGCGGTGCAATAGAGAATTGCCTCCTGTTCCCACTGATCGGCATAAACAATGATTTCGTCTGTGGTCGTGCCGTAGCAGATTTTTGGTGCTTCGCAGCGCTCAAACGGGAGGTTGGTGACATAGGTATACTCACCATCATAGCTTGGGGCGGTCCATAGCTCGATGGTCTTGTCGTATTCGCGCTTGACCACCTGAACATAGGTTCCGTCGTCCAGGCGTAGGAAGTCCGGATCGATCCTATTGTAGTCAGATGGGTCTTCTGCAAGTGCGCCAATGACCTCCGCACCCGTGTCGGAATAATTAACACGAACAGGGGCCGACCATGTATCGTTATCGATATCCGTGCATTCGGAGATGTACGGCCAGAAATATTTGATGCTTCGACCATCCGCATCGGTCTGGTTCGCCTGCGTTTGCAAAGACGCAGACATATAAAGCGCTCCATCATTGTCGTGAAAGAACTCGGGGGCAAAGATGGTGTCGCAAGACACAGCAGCGCCCGGTGCAGTGGTCCCCTTTACGGCAGAACTGCCGAACGTGATGTCAACTCGGTCGTAATTGAAAAAGTCAGTAGTCTTGAAGTACCGCGCATCATCGCTGGTGTAGAGGCTGCACGAAATGTAAGCCGTGTGACCGACATAAGCGAATGACGGCGAGGTTCCGCCGATGCCAACGCCATCCGACCAAATCTGGAAGCTCGTCTTCTTCTCGAAGTTCCTGCCGTCGTTGCTGGTAAGGAACTGGAAGTTCTGAAAGTCATTCTCGTTGCAGAAGATGCCAAGAAAAAGGTTGTCTGCCGGAACCGAGCCGATCGCCTTGTGTGGTGTGACAAGCTCATAGGTTTCACCATCGCTACCAACACTGAGGATATTACCAGCCAAGGCGACGCTCGTATCAGGCAGAGGATTAACCTGTTCAGCCAGACTCGCGATCGGCACCCGCACGACATCATTGATACCTTCGCTCGTCTTATTGCAAAGCACCTCGTCCACGCTCGTCGCAGAAGGCAGATTGATCGTTGCGACTTCAGCCATTTTAAAGCCCCTTTAAAGGATGGTTGCGCTGCCAAGCGAGAAACCGCTCGATGGCGTTCCTCCGGCGGTCAGTGTTTGGGCGAAGAAATACCAGGCGCCCGCCGGCACGGTTTCCGTCCGGCTGTAGTTGCTGTTTGCCACAGCGGCGAAAGTGATGATTTCGGTGGCCGATGACCCGTCAGAGCTGGCCGAGTAATACAGCTTGGTCTCGGCGATCGAGCCGTCATTCGGCGTCGACAGGTCAAAGCTCGCCTCGCCCGTTCCAGCCGTCACGGAACCGGTCGAGATCGGCAGCGGAGCTTCTTCAGGGTTTTCCTCGACATCCGCGGTGAAGCTGGCAGACCAGTCGCTGGCATAGCTCTCTGCGCTGGTCGCCTTGCGCTGCATCTCAACCGTGTCGCCATCCACATAGCCGGTGATGACAACAGCCCCGGATCCCGCATCCACTGTTTCGCTTGTCCAGGTCGAGCCCCCATCAATCCGGTGCCGCAGTGTAAATGTCTCGGCCGACGCGCCGCTGCCTGGCACCAGAAGCACCGTCAGACCATCAGCCGTGCTTCCATTGAAATGGGTGTCGATCGAGGACACTGTCGGAATACCCGGCACCGAAATGCTCGCTGCGGCATCGCCTCCGGCGCGGCCGTTCCACTTGGGCGGCACCTCCGCATCGGTCAGCGTGTCGATCTCCGGCGCCTGGGCCAGCATCGACAGAACATTGGTCATGTCCTCGCCGGCCTGAACCCCGGCAATGACCAGATCCAGGCTTTCCTCGCCGGACACGCCGAACTGAACCAGATCGCCTGACACCGGCACATCACCGCTGCCCGACAAGATCAGGCTGTCGGTTGTGCCTTCCACAGTCCTGACGCTCCGGATCACACTTTCGAAAGTCGCTTCATCGCCACTGCCGACCTGCTTCATGAAGCGGATCGCATAGGTTTCCGACGCCTCCATCTCGACCCAGCCATCCAGGGTGATGACCTGCCCGCGCACAGCGCTGACCCGCAGGGCCGCCATGGTGCTTTTCAGCACCTCATAGCTTCCCTTGACGAAATCGCCCCGCGTGGCCGTCCGCACGGCGCCGTCCTGAACCGCCGTGAAAGTATCCGGCCGATAGATCACCTCGTATTGACGCCGCCGCGCCTCGATCCAGATCTCGTCCGGGTCTGTCTTACCGGGCAGCGCCAGTTCCTCGGTGACATCGATGTCACCGGTATAGCCCGGCCAGCGCACCACCCGCTCGCGCTGCTGATAGTCGGCGGTCTCGTCCAGGAAACTCACACGGAAGGCATCCGGCGTTTCAATGTAATTGCGCGACCAGGCAAAGTCCCGGCTATTGCGCGAATTGACATGTGCGACCACAAGCTCCTGCGGCCGGTCGATGACCACGCTCCACTTGGTGCCGTCATAGCGTGGGCTCGCCCGCCCTGCCCCGGCGATCTCCGCCAGAGCGTCCCAGGTCGATGCCTCAAAGGACCGGTTCCGATCGTAGTTAAGGCCCTTTAAACGGCAGAAGTCATGCCACTCCTGCAGTGTCTCAAGATCCAGCGCGCTGTCCGGCTCCGGCCAGGTGTTTTCTGTTCCCTGGAGAATATGACGGAAGTGCGCGGCGGGGTTGCGTGTCGCGCGGGAGACCCATTCCTCTGCCTCATGATCCCAGTCGGGGATGATCCGCTCGGCGATCGCGTTGAATGTGTCCAGGCTGGAATTGAGCTGATAGGTCGCCTTGACCCGGATCGCGACCAGGCTGAGCGGCTGACCGAAGTTGAGCGGATACTCCGGCCGGAAGCTCTGAAGCGCCAGCCAGCTGATGCGGTCCGAGGTGTTCGCGTCCAGGTTCTCGTCTGTCGTGCGCGCAAGCTCGATCTCATATCGGCCACGGCTCGGCAGGGTCCAGCGGTATTGCCTGAAAAAGCCCTCGCGCTTCTTCGCCGAAAAAGTGAGCGTCGTTACATCATCCCAGTCCCCCTCGCCCTCAAGCCTCTGACGGACCCGCACAGTGACGCTGGCCGTTTTCGCATTGCCGCTGCCGTCATATTTGATCAAGCCGCCCGGAAACTGAAAAATCAGATTGGCCTCGGTGCTGTCAGCTGCCGTGAAACGCGCGACCGGGGTCAGGTCGCCGGTTCCGGTGACATTGCCCGCGTCATCACGATCCCTGTCCCGGCGTAGCTCCGCGCCAAGGCTGTCCTCGATCACCTGGGCCGGATAAAGCGTGACCGGATCATCGCTTTCCAGACCGTTGCGGATCTCCATCTCGATTTCATCGAAATTGTCGACCGTCGTGTCCTTGATCTTCATCTCCGACAGCTCGACCTCGCCGTAACCGAAGGTGAACAGCGCCCGGATATATTGGTCATCACCGACAATTTCCGTGTAGCTCGGCGCTGCAAAGACCGGAGCCACGCGCACCTTGCCGAGGATGGAAGGCACAACGCCATCGGGCGTCATCTGGTTCTGCCAGCCGGAAATCTGATAGAGCGGCGTTTCCGCCTGCAGCTCGGTTCCCGCCACCCGAGGCGTCGACGGCGGGATCAAACTGTTGACCAGCAAACTGCCCGCGACCGTCAACCCGGCCGCAGCAACCCCCGCGCCGATCTGACCCAGCAGAGCGGATCCGGTCAGTCCCGCAATGGCCGGCCCAACCCAGACCTGCCCGATCGCAAGAGCCGCCACGGACA
Source organism: Roseibium sp. (assembly GCF_039982295.1). GTDB lineage: Bacteria > Pseudomonadota > Alphaproteobacteria > Rhizobiales > Stappiaceae > Roseibium. The sequence continues at coordinate 33,501 of NZ_JBDWYP010000011.1, read as the reverse complement.
CCGCAATCAGAAGCACATTGCGCAGCGTGTCCTTGCCCGGCACCAGCCGGATCATCACCCGGACACCAGGCACCGGCCTGATCCGGCCCCACAGCGCAGGATCAGGCAGCAAGGTCTCGCCCTCATTGCTCACCAGCCACACCCGCGCCCGCTCTCGCGCGGTCACCGGCAGACCAGGCAAGGCAAGCGCAACAATCTCGCCGACAGTCAACCCGGCCGGCAGCTCCATGGCCTGCCGGCTCACGTCCGGACCAGGCGCCGGGATCACGGCAACCGATTGCATCATGGGGCTGGCCGTCATGACACGCCTCCGGCAAGATCCTGATGCCGCCAGAAGCCCGTCAGGCGACGTTCCCACTGGCAATCCAGATAGCTGACAAGGCAGGAGGGCTGGCCCTCGGTGACGTGGAGCATCACACCCGGCCGCACCACAAGGCCGATATGGCTTTCCAGACGCCCGCGCCGGAAGGTCACCACATCCAGCTCGCGCCCGGCGTCGACCTTCTGCCACTGCGGTTTCGCGCCGCTGATCAGCCCGGCGATTTCGGCCCGTTCCTCGGTCGATGCATAGCCGCCGGCGTAGGACGGCACATGGATGTCATGGGCGGACAGGGCGAGGCGCACCAGCCCCCAGCAATCAACGCCCTCATGCGTGCGGCCAAGGTCCGCATAGGGCAGCCCGATAAAATGAGCACTCCAATGGCCCTTGGTCTTGGTTCTTGCTGTCATGGATGCAACCCCGGAAAGCGTTCGCGGGTCATGCGGCCGGCCGGCCAAGGTTCCTCGGTCAGCGGATTGCGGGTGATCGAAAGCTGAATGCTCTCGCCCGATCCCTCTGCGCTCACCAGCTTGAAGTTGAGCCACTCCTGCTCGATCACGTCCGGGCTGGACGCCAGCACCACGGCGAGCGAAACATCGGCGCGCAGCAGCGTCGAGCGCAGCACCTCCGCCAGCTCATTGTCCACGCCCTCGATCGCCAGCCGCGCGGCCGGCGGCGCGGTCTCCTGATCGTCCGGCAGCAGCACGGACACCAGAACGAACTGAAACACCTCTTCATCGTCCGTAGGGTCTGCATCGAGCCAGCTGGAGCGGGTGCCATAGACCAGCGGCTCCAGGCTGATCCGCTCTGTCGGGTCCGTCGACAGGCGCACGATCTGGCTTGTCTCCGGATGGGTGAACTGCAACAGCACCACTTCCGTCTCATCGGAGCCAACAGCGTCATGGGCCAGCCGGGCGTTGAGGGAGATCCGCCTGCTCATCACTCGTCTCCCGTCATGGCAACACCGTGATGACAAAGGCCAGCTGCCAATGCGCGCCAATGGCGGCGTAGGACGGCAGCTGATCGGTCGAAAACAGACAGGGCACGATCACGCTCATGGTCAGCCGGTTGCCGCTCGCATCGGTCAGAACCGTGCCGTCGGCCATGGTCAGCAGATCGCCGTTGCGCGACCAGTCCGGCATCAGGAACGGCAGCGCCCCTTCCGAGGTCTCTTCCCGGTAAAACCGCTCGAAGCGAGCCCGCTCGTTGTGGGTCAGGAGCAGGGTCATCTGCATCTGGTCGACAGCCTTGGAGATCCCGCGCCGCATCCGTGGCGGTCCCTGGTCTCCCTGGGCGCGCCGCCGGCTTTCGCCGCGCAGCAGTTTCCAGCCTTGTCCATTTGGTTCCGGGAGATCTGTCGGCCAGCTTGGCAAGGTCATCGTCTTGTCAGCCTCCCTGCATTGCGCACGGCGGCCTGGGCCGGGCCGCGCTTGCCGATGGCGCTGCCGACCGCTTCCTCAAACCAGACCTCCTGGCGCTTTCCGCCGGGGCTGTCCTGTTCGCGTGTCCGGGTTTCAAAACCGTCCGGCGGCGTAATGGACTGGCTGAAGTTGAACTGACCGCCGCCGCCGCCCGCTCCAATGCTGCGCAGGCTTGAACTCGGCAAAACCATGGCGCCGTTTTTCGTCCCGATCACCGGCTCCGGACCGGCGTCCCCGACAATGCCGAACTGCCCTTCCGGGATCAGACCGCCCTTGGCGAACATGCCGGCAAAGACCGAGCCGAGCGCACCGAAGACACCGCCGCCAATGCCGCCCGATGAGCTGCCCATGCCGAACAGATTGGCAAGCGGCCCCTGCCCCAAAAGCGCGGCCTGAAGCACCATGTTCTGCATCGACTTCGCCAGATCAGCGAGACTGTCATCAAGGGACTTGCTGCCGTCGAGCAGCCCGTCCAGCGCTTCCACAGCCATGTCGCCGAAAGACTGGAAGGCATCCTGCAGGGCATAGAGCTGCTCCTGCTCGCGCATGGCCGTCGTCAGGAGGTCCTCGACCTTGGCCTTTTGCGCATCCGTTGCCCCGGCCAGCGTGCCCCGCAGGCGGATCATTTCCTGTTGCACCGGGTCCATGGTCCGGTTGACGGCGATCTCTTCCTCAAGCGACCGGATCAGATCCTGAACGGCCTCTTTCTGGCGCTGCAGCTCGCTTGTGCCACCACCACCGCTGCCACTGCCCCCGCCGCCCAGCAGTTTGGTGAGCGAGGGCGGCAGCGCTGCGGCCGCAGGCTCTGGATTGATCGTGCGCCCGGCATTGACGTTGGCGGCTGAAAACGCGGCATCAAAGCGGTTGCCACCGCTTGCAAGCCGGTCCCCTTTGGCGGCAGCGCCCCCGGCCGTGTCGAGTGCGCCCTGGAAGTCGGGCGCCATCTCATTGCCAAACATGTCATGGGTATTTGCCCACTCCACCCAGCCTTTCAGGGTTGACCAGGCTTCCCCCGCTTGCACCATCAGGTCGAGCACCGACTGGATAGCCGTGGCGATCATGCCGAAGGCCGACACAACGGCCTCGGCCATCTCCTGCGCCTCCTGGCGGAAGGACGGATCGGCCAGCTTGTCGGCAAAGTCCTGCAGCGCCGGAAGCATGTCCGCCGAGATCTGGACAACCAGGCCCTTGAAGATCGCCTGGATCCGGGTCAGCGTGTCGTTGAACTGCTCGGCGTCCTTGCCCATCTTGGTGCTGATCGTCAGCCCCAGACGGTCGGCCTCATCAGCCATCTCCTGCAGGCCGCGCCGGCCGTTGTTCAACAGCGGGATCAGCTGCGCGCCGGACCGGCCAAACACCTTGACCGCCAGAGCGGTTTTTTCTGCGCCGTTTTCCAGGGTCGCAAACACGTCGGCGAAGTCCATCAGGACCGTATCGGCAGACCGCAACCGGCCATCGGCATCGGTCACTGCGATGCCAAGCCCCTTGAAGATCGCTTCGAGATCCTTGTCCTTGCCGCTGGACGCCTGGGCCATGGCATTGGACAGGCGGTAAATGCTGCCCGTCAGCGTCTCGACAGAGACATCGGACAGGTCCCCGGCCCAGGCCAGCCGGGACAGGGCTTCCGTGGTGGTGCCGGCCCGCGCAGCCGCCTTGCTCATGGCATCTGCATTGTCGATCGTCTTCTTGACCAGGACACCGAGCGCGGCCGTGCCGGCCGCCGCCGCCAGGGCAAGCCCCTTGCCCATCTTGGCCGCCTTGGCGGAAGTGGCGTCAAAGCTCAGGCCAAGCTTGTTTGCCCGTCGCTCGGACCGGTCCACGCCCTGATTGAATTTTGTGTCGCGCGTGTCGAGGTCGAGCAGCGCCTCGCCCAGACGTTCACCGGCCATGATGGTTATCCTTCATGAGCAGGCCCCTCGCCGGCAGACGGGGGAACCGTCACGACCTCAATGCCGATGGCTTTCAGCGCCTCTGGCGTCGGCCGGGCAGCCCGCTTCCGGTTCCTGCCGTCACGCACGGCCTCCAGCCGGTTGACGGCAGCCTGAAGGTCGCGAGAACTTGCATGGCCGGAGGTGAGCACCCCGACATTGATGCCCCCCAGCGCTTCCTCGGCCTGCAGACGCGGCAACATGGTCATATGCGCCCTCACGAGGGCCGCCGGAGCGGTTCTGAGCCACCAGTCCGGGTCTCCGCCGAAGAACCGCTGGAGCCTTGGGAGGATGTCCCCCCAGTCTGTGTCTGGGCCGGCGTTGTCGCCGTCTTGCGCCCGCCGTTTGCGATGACTGTTTGCGCGATCGCTCCCGCCACGCGCATCTTGCGCTGCAGCAGGAGCCGCGTAAAAAGCTCGCAGATCGCCATCTTCTGGGAGCCGGACAGCGTGTCAAAAACCTCGGCCGGGCAATCCACCAGGCAGCGCCGCGACACCTCGCCCACCAGATCCTCGACCCGCTGCTGGTCATCGTCTTCGGCCGCCTTGGTGATTTCCTGCCCCCGGACCGTGAACCAGTGGCTGTCCAGGACGGACAATTCGTCTGCCTGATAGAGCTCATAGGCCGCGCCGTTGATCTTGATCAAAGGCCGGTCAATCAGGGTGTTCAGGTCCAAAATGGGCTTGGCCATGGATTACGTCCTCCGCCAGGGTCAAAAGGGTCAGGATGGGTCGAATGTGATGGCGATGCCGAGCCGCTCGCAGGCCTCTTGCAGGGTCTTCAGCTTCTGGCGTGCGATCTGCGCCGCCCGGCGGTGACGCTGCGCCTCGCGCTTGTGATGACGGGCTTCCTGGTCCAGGGCTTGCGCCCGCGCCGCCATCCCTTCATGCAGGACCGGACGCTCTGGTTCGATCCGCATTGCCTTACTCCAGTGCGACCTGGTGCTGTGCGACCAGCTGCCCGAAGCTTTCCTCCTTGGTCGCCGCATCGAAGTCGCGCAGCGCCGTGAACTCATAAGCCATTCGTGCCGGCTCACCCTTGCGGAACACCGGCTCGGGATTGGCGGACATGTAGCAGCGCGGCACCTGATACTGCATTTTCATGCCGCCGCCGTAGGGGCTGACATTGGCCCGCGCCAGCAGCGCCATGTTGGCCACAGCCTCGCCCTGATAAAACTGCAGGACCTTCTTGCCGGCCGTGCCGGAACCGGCCGCAGTGGCGGCAATCCCATTGCTGTTGACACCGAGCAGATAAGTCTCCGAAGAGACATCAAGCACCTGAAACTGGATGATCAGATCCTCGCCGGTGCGGAAGGCCTTGACCGGAGCCGTGTTGCCCAGGGTCCGGACCTTGTTGATCTCCTGGGTGTGCTGCACGGTCACACCTTCCTCGTCCATGCTTTCGTCGCCGGACACCCCGATCTTGACCCAGTTGCCAGCAACAGCGGCATCGACGGCGGGAAATTCCTCACCGAGCGGCGCATAGTAGACGGTGAAGGGGGCCGCTATGATTTCATAAGGATTGGTCGCTGCGGTCATCGGGAAAGCTCCTGCGGGGCACGGTCAAAAGTAAGGCAGGCGGGCGCGCTCATGCGGCCTCCTGCAAGGCATGGAAGATCTGGAAAGGCTGGAAAGCGAACGGCCACTTGGTGTCCGTGTCACGGCGGGAGAAGAAGCCGCCAGCAGGCTCTGCCCAGTGGATCAGGCAACCTGAAACAAGCTGCCGGTTGATGCCGCGCAGTGCCGCTCCGCAGACAGCCAGAAGACCGGACGCCTCGGAAGACGTTGCGCCGAAACAGACCAGATCAATCCGCTGGGTGTCATGCGCCATGCGGGAGCCAGCAGCGAGGGAAACCCCGCCCGATGCCCGAAGCACGCAGGCTGCGCGTGGCATGGAAGCGGCTTCAGCGCCCGGCAACTCGCCTCCGAAGACGCGCGCACCAGCAAGGGCAGATGCCTCCGCATCCGCCTTGAGCACTTCCGTCAGCGCACCGATCAAATCAGCCTGAGCCATCACCGCATCCCGAACCGAAAGACACCCGGAACAACGCCGGGATCATGGATCGAGATTAGGTTTTCGAGGCAGGCGGAAACATCCGCGCAGGCGCGCAGGTGAGGCAGAAATCAGTCAAGGGAAAGGTATTCAGGGGAAATCGCGGCCAGCATCCGGGCTGGCCAGACGATTGTCAAGGGGAGGAAATTTGCGCGGAGCCATCGGCTCCCTAGCGCGGCCCCGGATAGCCATCATGGGTGACGCCATCCAGCGCGCGCCCCATGGCCTTGATCTCTTTCTGGCTGCGGCCGGCCCATTGCTTAAAGAGGAACGGGACGCCGGCCTCTGCGCATTGATCGCGAAGCGAGCGGAACCAGTCCGGGTCCGGCGATCGGAACTCCGCACCGCTCTCGCCGCCGGCGATCACCCAAGAGGGCATGATCTCCGACGGGATCCGGCCAAGATCCTCGACCAGCGGCTCCGCGCTCCAGAAGGTGATTTTGGCGGGCAGCTTCGTGAGCGCTTCGCCACGGCGGAGCATCTCATCGCGGTTTTCAGTCGAGACGCCCATCCAGGCATTGGCGGGCCAGTCCTCCATTAGGTCCGGATAGAGCTTCGCCATATTTTGCGGCCGCTTGGTCAGGAGCAGAAAGTCGAGGTTATGGAAGGCCCGGATATCGTCAACAAGATCGCGCCGCCAAGCTGGGTCGATGGACCGGTGATTGTCCCCGACATCCGCAAGGCTGGCGCAGAAGACGCGCGACCGAATGCCGAGTTCGGAAGCTTCCCTGTCCCACTTGCGAAGCTGCGGCCGCGTCTTGGTGCGCGTCCTGGTCGCGTGCGCGCCCCAGCGGCTCTCCTGCCGCTGTAACCCGCGCCGATCCCAGGCCTCTGCATAGCAGTTGTCGCAAGCTGCGCTTAGCCGGGTGCAGCCGATCCACGGATTGTAAGTGTGCCGCGCCCATTCAATGCCGGTATTCTCAGCCACCCCATCACCTCTTTTTTGAACGACGTTTAAACGCGGTTTTGATCCGCCCCGCGAGCTTCGGATAGTGGGTATCCGCCGCCGGCCTGAGATAGGGCCGGGCTGGGATTGTCACCGACTGCACAAAGACCACCCCGCCATCGTCTTGCGGGATCGCCAGCGCCTTGGCCGACTTCGGCTTGATCACGCCGCCCAGCTCATGGATCAGGGCATAGGCAACATCTCGCGAGCCCCATGTCCCCTTGACGCCATCGGCCACCGGCGCGGCGTAATCGGCAATATCGATCGAGCCTTCCAGGGTGGCCGTCTGGTTCTCCCAGGGATGGTTGGCCTTGGCCTCCGCCGCGCAGGCTGCCATGGTCCGGTTGACCCCTTCGATCTGGGCCTCCCGCATATCCTTCTTGACGGCCTTGCCATACCATTTCAGCGACTTTGACTTGCCGGCCATCAGAAGATCACCCGATCCGTTTCAGCGCAGCTTCCTGGTGCGTGTGTTTGCGCTGCACCGGCCCCTCGACCTTCAGGCGGCCGGGGATGATCTCATCGCCCGCCCTGTTCTTCACCGCGCTGATTTCATCGTCCTCGGCAATATCTGCGCCGAGCGCGAACAGCGCCCGCATGTCCTCGATCATGGCCGTCTTGTCCCCATCCACGATCTCGCGGCTGGCCGTCGACCAGACAAAACACTTCAGCACACCCAGCGGCTGAAAATCGGCCGGCAGCGGATTGCCCCAGCTGTCCGTGCCGCTGGCCTGATCCCGCTCGACACTCGCCCGCATGGTCAACCGCCCGGAGATCATGACAGCGCCAGCGGCGCTTCCGCCCCGCCCTTCAGCCCAGCATTGAGATCGACCGCCTCCCCGGCCATGCATCCTTGCAGTCGATCCCCATCAGTGGATCGGCCTTTCTCGGACGCAGTCCTGGCTCCGACAGGCACAAGTGCAGGATAGCGCTCCTGCAGGTAGCGCTCGACCAGAGGATCGTCACCGAGCTCGGGCACTAGTGCCTGCACCTTGAGAAACACCGCAGAGGCCCAGCCTTCGCAGAAGACATCAGCGCGCTGGCGTTTGCGCCCTGGCTTGCACCGCTTCAACGCGGACCGGATATAGTCGGCACGGGCGGACTTCAAGCTGCGGTAAAGCACCGCAAAACTATAACTCGCAATTTCCGCAGCCGGCCCGCGCCCGACGAACACGCGATCACCCACGCCGTCCAGGATCACACTCACCCCCAGCGCCCGGCAGACCGTTGCGCTCAGGAGCACCTCCCATGCCGGCGGCTTCACGGTCCGGCTCGCGCGAGCGGTGGCCTCTGCGATCTCGGCGAGATCCACATCACTCCGCGAAATCCCATGCTCGTCCATCAGGGCACGCGCCTTGGCTATGGCTGCTGCTGCCTCATGCTCGTTTGCACTTCGCCCGAGCGCCAGGCACTTTCGGATTTTGTCCAAGAGGGCCTTATCCATCACGCCATCACCATGCCATTGCGATTGGCCAGGCCCGCGATGATCGCCGTGCGCTCGCTGGCCGGATCCGTTCCCAGGGTGAATTGATAGTCTCCCGCGCGTTCCGACTTCAGCCCGCCCCGATAGCTCAGATCCAGATGCATCAGCTTGATCGTAGCTTCTTCGCGCGCGGCCACCACACCCGCATTGCCGGCCGGCGTATAGGTCACCTGGACAAGCGGCGCCCAGTAGCGCTTAGGGTTGGTGCCGCCGGTAAGCCGCTGCAGCGTCCGGCCGCCATGAAGCACCCGAAAGTCATCCGCCGCCAGGGTCAGTTCGTCGTCATCGGAACCCGTGTTTCCAGGATGCAGCTCAACAACAGTGATCGTTTCATCGGCATCCAGGGCACGCGCCAGATGCAGGGTCTGCCGGAAAGCAGACGCCGGATCCGTAGGATCTCCCAGATCGACCGTGATTTCTCCCGTTGCGCCGAGCCTCGCCGTCAGGTCCGCCTCGATCGCATCGATCATGGCCTGCAGCTCGGCATCTCCGAGATCCGTTCCCGTGCGCTCCTTCACCCGGTCAATCAGCGCCATGGTCAGCCGCCCTTGTTCTCGGCCGGGCGGAGTTCCTTGTCCCCACCCGGCCGCTTTTCTTTCTCATCGGAAGGACGCTGTCCGCCCTTCCCGTTATCCCGATCCTCTGCCATGCCCGCGCTCAGTCACTCTCGGGAGCAGAACCCGACTGTGCTTGTGCAGCAGCAACCCAGGCGGCCCATTCCGTATCTGTCGCGCCAGACACCTTGACGGGCGGCGCATTCGGATCGACCTCGGCCAGCGCCTTGAAACTGTCGACCCCAGCCTGCACCAGCGCCTTGGCCGTCGCCTTGCCGATCCCCTTGATCGATGTCAGATCATCCGCCGCAGGTTGGCCGTTGCCAGCGACCTCATTTTCGGCCGCCTTGCTGCCCTTGGACGCCTTGCCGCCCTTTGAACCCTTGCGCGGCAGCTTGCCGTCGACCAGGCCAAAGCGGGCAGCCGCCTCATCGGGGATCTCGTCGCCCGGCACTGCATAGAGAAACGCGCAGGCACGGTCCCCCTCGCCGACCACCGCGCTCTTGTCCGCATTCAGGTAAAGCCGCTGTTTCGCAATCATGAGAGTTTCCTTTTAAATGCCGGTCCTGCCGGTCAGATCAAAGCGTCTCGTAAAGGTCGACAATCACGTCAGACCCGTCGAGCGCGCTGTCCAGCGTCACGGTGTTGCTCTCCATGGCAGACGCGCTGACCGCGACCGTCGGCGCAGTGCCCTCGCGCGCACCGTCCAGATAGGCATGAATGACCGTATTGCGGGACAGCTTCAGCGGCAGGCCGAGCTTGGCGCCGAGACCTACCCGCACCCGCTCGGTGTCGGCCGTGTCATAGACAGGCAGTGTCACCGAGGTGATTTCGGCAAATGCCTTGTCCCCGGCAACAACCGAAGTGCCGGACAGCGCAATCGTCTCGGTGATCGTCTCGCCGCCATGGTTGTAACCTTCGACCACCACATCGCCGGCAACGTTGCTGTCATTGCCCTTGACCGTGAGATTGCGCGCCACGTCGGGCTGACCGTCAAAGGCGGTCACCTCCGCGGTCTCCAGCTCGGCCATGGCCGTGTCGCCAAGCACATCATCACTGGCGCCGAGCGCGACCGCAGCAAGAGCGACCGAGTAAATACGCGGCTGTGATCCGGCTATCTTTGACATGGTGTATTCCTCATTCTTTTGAAAGTCTCAGAGGGACTGTTGCCAGGCGGCAGGACTGTGCACCTGCCGCCTCAAAACAGTCCGCCCGGCGCAAGGCCGGACGGGCTGCGACTGATCAAAGGCCAGTCACATCGCAGAAGGCGGCCGGGCGGAAGAGCGTCAGCGCCGCGCGCATGTCGCCGCGCACGGTGCGCTTGCCTTCGCCGAACTGGGTGCCGACATAGCCGATCTGGATATCGACGCCCTTGCGTTCGAAACCTGAGATCCAGGCGGGCTGGAACGAACCGGTCAGGCCGCTGCCGGCGCTGCGGGCATCGTTCTGCACAACCGGCAGACCCCACAGACGCTCCGGGCCAGCCTCGGACGGAGAACCCCAGATATAGACGCCATCAGACGTGCGCAGCAGGCGGACGCCTTGCCAGTCGGTCGGATGCATCACGTGATGGGTCGGGATCGCCCGGCCGGTCACGCGGATCTTGGTCATTGCCTTGAAGAAAGCATCTGGCACAGGGTCGGAGCCCTTCGCCTGCGTCTGGATACCGGACACATTCACGATACCGCGCAGGTTCGGCGAGGAACCATTGCCGACCAGACACTGACCATCGAGACGCTGGCGGATACCGAACGTCAGGCGGCCGTTGATATAGCCCTGCATCATGGCCACGTCTTCCAGCTGCTCGTCGGTCACCGGAAGACTGTCAGTGATCTTGACCACATCGGACGTTTTTTCCGTGAACGCGAAGGCGCTTTCGGCAAAGGCCGCACCCTCGGCCTTTTCAGCGGAGCTGTGTGTCCGGGTGGTTTCCTCCATGTACTTGATGGAGGACATGCCGGTCGGCGAGAATGGAATAATGTCGATCAGCTGGATCGGCCGGGTAGCCGCATCCACAAAACCGGGCAGGCGCGTGCTTTCGGGAGCGTAGCCGGCGGTGGTTGCCATCAGGGTCTTTTCCTGAAGCGTCATGCTGCGCATCGCCTTGGCCAGCATATCGGTCGGCATCACGTCATATTTGAAGTCAACGCCCTGGGGCATACCTGCCTGCAACCAGGCCGCATAAGCCTTTTCACCGACAACACGCTCGCCCAGGGACTTGCTTTCGCCTGGATCGCGAGGCCCGCCGGAAGGCATACTCGGACGCCAGGCAGCCTTTTCGCGGTTGGCATGAGCGCCAGCGGCCTTCTCGGCAGCCTCAAGCGTTTCCGCCTTCTCCGCCAGCTCATCCAGCTCGGCGTTCATCTGCTTGACCTTCTCGGCCACAGCGATAGAACCCGAAACGTCATCGCCAAGGCATTTGACGCGGTTGAAGTCATACTGCTTCTCACCGCTGTCGCCGGTCGTCAGCGCTTCGGAAAAGACAGCGCCGAGCTTGTCCTGCTTTGCCGCGAGTTCATCGCGGACCTGTTTGATGGTCGTCATCCCGTTTCTCCTGATAACACATGCAGGCCATCACGTCCGCGCGCGACCTTCGCAAAACATCTGCCCGCGTCGGCGCGGGCTGATCATCTTCAGTCAGATTAAGAAACGGGAGGGATGGGAAATACCCGCGCAGATGAGCGGGTGAAGGCGCAAGAGGGGCGCGGAAAAACGTTCATACTCTTCTAGGACGCATCCACCCGCTTTGGCAAGCGCTGCCTGCGACCGCCGCCGGATACATCAACTTTGGGCCGCAACGTGCCCTCAATCAATTTTTAAACAGGCATTTAAACAGATCGAGTGCCGGAAATGCCCGACGATGCATGCAGGGGGCGAAACGCGCTCCTGCCCCCCTTAAAATCAATCTCGCATTTTGGGCAGAAGATCCCCCATCAACCGAACTGCTTGCGAGCGCTACGGGTCATGAACTGCGCCGCCAGGCGGTTGGCTTCATCCAGCTCTTTCGCCTTGGCCTGAGCGTCAGCCTCCTGGTCATTGCCGCCCTCCGCATCCAGGTCCAGGATCCCGCCCAGCTTCTGATGAAGGCTTTTCAGTTGCGCCATCCGCGCCGGGCTCATGTCTCGCCCCTGGGCTTCGCGCAGCGCCTTGACGGATCCCGCACGCTCCACGATGTCACTGACCTCGGCGAGCACAGCATCGATCTGACCGGCGAAGCTGCCGCCTTGATCTGATTTCATCTGCAGCGTTCCCGTGCCGACGCCTGCGCCGCGCACCACGGGTGACACCTCATGGACATCCAGGCGCTTGAGCACACGGACCTCGGCGCCATCGCGCCGCTCCAGGGCGTAATCCAGCACCCCGAAGCCATAGGAATACTCCTGCACGCTCTTGCCGTGCTCCAGGTCGAATTTCAGGGCCTTGTGCCAGTCGCTGCCGGCCTGGGTGTCCAAGTTCAGATGCAGCTCCGCGTAAACCGCATTGCCATCCTCGTAAATCCGCGCCTTGCCGATCGGCATGGCCGTGCGCTGATGTGCGGGCAGGATCGGCACCCATTGCTCGCCGCCCTCTTTCCAGCTGAATGCGCCCGGCACATAGGTGTCGCCATCATTGTCGACTTCGGACAACAGCGCGATCCGGGCAAGTCCCTGGCCCACACCGTCCATTTTTTCAACCGTCAGCGTCTTGATCTCGCTGGAAACGCCGCCCTGCGCCTTTCCGGTGGCAGGCGCGTCCTGCTCAACCGGCTGGCACTTGAAACAGGGGCGCTTGACGCCATCCACGAGGACGGTGCCCGTGTCATTGCAGTGTTTGCAGGTCATCACTCATCTTCTCCGAAGTAGGGAGCAAAGCTCAAGGTGCCGTTTGGATGTTCATCAGCGGCGATCTGGCTGGCCTCCGCCGCGTCGACGATCGAACCGTTGCGGGCGATGTGGTCCGGATCCGAGCGCCCCTCGCCCAGTCGGCCGTCGAAAATGATGAACCGCTCGACGCCAGCCGCCTTGGCCCGTTCGACCGTCGAGACATTCTGTGCATATTTGGTTTCACTGCGCGCGATGATCCGGGCGCGCACATCGGGCGTTTGCCAGTGACCGCCTTCCACATAGCCCGCGATCCGGTTCGCCACCTGGGTGACGCCCTCGCCTTCCGCCCGTCCCTCGGCAATCGCGTCGAACATCGCCTTGCGTGTCTGGGCGCTCAGGTCGACCAGGCCGGAGCGCCGGCCGCCGGCTCCGGCCACCGCGCGAGCGACCGGATCAGGCAGGCTGCCCGGCAGACCGGCCAGCTCGGCAGCTTCCGACACCTTCTTGGCCGTATCGACATAATGCGCCTCATACAGCTTTTGAAACGTGGTCCGATGGGCGGCAATGCCCAGCTTGTCCAGGATCTGCGCGACCAGCAGTTCGTCGGACTTTTCCTCAAAGCCTGACGCCGACTTGGGGCCGACCACCGCTGTCAGGTCCTCTGCACTCATGGATGCGCCGGCGGCCTTTTTGGCAGCCTTGCCCAGATCCGCAAAGAACGCCTTCAAACGGCGCTCAAACGCCTTTTCCAGCGGCCCTTCCTGCTTCTGCAGGGCATTGACGAAAACAGCCCCGGCCCGCATGACCGCCCGGCTGGCGCGCGGATGATCATGAGAATGGCCATGATCGTCGCCATGCTTCTGGCCGTCCAGGGACTTCAGCGCCTTGCCATCCTCTTCTTGCTCTTCCTGCCGCCCCGCCTCCTGGGCCAGAGCCGCTCCCGCAGGCGTCCCGCCGGCCGGAACCTCCAGAGACATTGCCGGGCGCAGATAGATCTTGTGACTGTCATCCGCATCGAGCCCCATGGCCTCACGGCCTTCCGACATCATCACCCAACCGCCCTGGATCATCGTGTTCCAGCGCGAGGCCGCCTTGTCCATGTCATCCTGCAGGGCAAGCACTTCGGAGGTGTCGAAATGGCTTTTCAGCCCGGCTGGGTCGCCAAAGTCCGGCAACAGCGACCGGTCCAGCTCATCGGCCAGCAACCGGCACAGGGGCAGGACGCCATTGCGCCAGGCCAGCTTTGTCAGCTCCGCCATCGTCGCGCCGACCTTTGAGGTCTGCAGGCCTGCACCAAAGCCGACCACGGCTGCCGGAATGCCCAGGCACGCGCACACCCGTTCCTCGGCAATGTCGCGCGCCTCGGACATGTTCATCTGCTGCGGGTTGAAACCATAGGGCGACACATCGGTCGGCGCGCCCATCACCAGGGCGCCGCCGCGCCGATCCCCGGAAAAGCTCTGATTGAACCAGGCCTTGGTCGCCTGAACATCTTCCGGCGCAACGGTGCCGCCGTTCTTGGGGCTGATCACAACACCGGGCACGCCCATATTGCGAAGCAAAGACGCCACGAAATTCGACCCTTCCAGATCCATGAAGATCTCGCGGATCGTTCCCGCCAGCGGCGACAGCCCCTTGCGCAGGTTGCGCGGATCCAGACCGTGGCGGAAATGGATCACCTCGTCCAGCTCCAGATCCACCGGCGCCGCGCCACCGCCCGGCGAATAGGTGTAATGGGTCAAAAACTCCGATCCGTCCGTGGCGGCCTTTGGCTCCATGGTCCAGTGCGGCACATACCAAAGCTCAGCCGGCCGCCCGATCCGGGACCGCACCTTGATCCAGTAGGCGTTTCCGTCCAGCAGGTAGCTGAGCAATGTCGCGTTCCAGAGCGTGATATCACCATAATAGGGATTTGGCCTTGCGATCAGCTCAAGCATCTTGTGCCCCGGCATCTCGTCATGAGTGCCATCGGCGGTGCGCTTCCGAACGGTTAAAGTGGCCTCTGGCAGGGCGCGCTGGATCCACTGGATCGGGGCCGTGACGACAGAACTGTCCAGGCCGTCGCCGATTTCCTTGCGGTAATCGAAGCGCGTGCGCTTGAGCAGCCGCTCGACAAAGGACACGCCGCCCGTGTGACGCATCGCGGAAAAGGCCTTTGAAAAGCGTTTAAACATGGGCGGGGATCCAGTTCTTGTCGATGTCGGGCACAGACGGCCCGCCCTGATCAGTTGCGCCTGAGACAGGCCGCCAGTTCGATGCATCCGCGTCCTGGGCCGCATGCAGGGCAAGCGCCAGCGCCCAGAAACGGTCGGCATGGCCATCCGGCGTGCGTTCTGCGGTAAATCGGATATTCCCGGCAGCGGTCACCTGCTTCGTCACCTGCCGCAGATCCGCGCGGACCTTCGGGTCATCGGGGATGCGCAGCTTCCGGTCCTCCATGTTGCCACGGACAGGATAGGCCAGCGCTTCCTTGACCGGAGCGGAGAAATTGACGGCCTCGACCCGGTACTTGCCGTATTTGTCCTGGGCATCATCCGCCCAGCCGATCCCCAGCCCGGTGCTGTCGATCGCCGAACGGCGCGCACGCTCCAGCCAGGGCCAGATGATCTTTTCCTGGTCTGACTTCTTCATGTTCTGCAGGCAGATGATTTCGCGGGTGTAAAAAACATCGCCGAGCTTTTCCAGAACCCAGACAACCGTCAGATCTTTCTTGCGGCCGATATCGACGCCAACGAAAAGCTGACCGCCCTCCTGTTGCTGCCAATTGACCCCGGCGCGATATTCGCAAGAGGTGATCAGCTCATATTCAAGGAAGGCGGCATCATCATCGGCAGGCTGGCACTCATACTCCTGCAGGAAGCTTTCCTCATCGGCGCAGCCGTTCTTGGTCCAGTCGAAATAGTCGGCCTCGGTCATCTCCTGCCGCTCATCATCGGCAGGCAGCGCCTTTTGCAGTTTCCAGAGAAAGCCGTCATTCAGGGCGTCCTGGAGGGTTACCCGGTGCAGGCTCAGCTTCTTCGGGTTGCCGTTGTCATGATATTCGCGGATCAGGTCATTGAAGAAATTTTTGGACCCGCGATGGGTTGAGATCACCTCCATGGACCCGCCCCAGGTGATGCCCGGATAGGCGATCGACCAAAGCTTGCGCGGATCGGGATGCAGCGCGAACTCGTCCAGGACACGACCGCCGCGCTTGCCCGCCTGGGCATCCGGGTTGGAACTCATCGAATGGATGCGCCGGCCATTGGAGAATTTCAGCACATAGGCGCTGTGTTTGCCCTCCCCATCGACCGCCTGCTCGCCCAGATCGCGGGCTGCAAGATCGATCCCACCGGCCCACATCTTGCAATCCTCAAGGAACAGCCGCGCCTGAATATCATCACGGGAGGACACCCATTGATCGATGCGCGCGCCCTCAAGAGCGGTGCGGGAAACCGTTGCATAAGCAGTGGCCCAGGACATGCCGATCTGCCGGCCCTTTTCCATCAGCTTCAGGCGCGAGGTGTCATAGACCCACCGCGCCTGATAGGGCAGAAAGACAGCATCCGGATCTTTCGGGATGACAAGAGCGCGGCCCATTCAGGCACCTCCAACGATGCGTCTGTTGATTTCCTTCATCGTCTCTTCCGAAATACCGGCCTTTTCCGCGACCTGCTGCACCGCATCTGCCACCTCGGCCAGCTTGCGCGCCTGTTCTTCTTCCAGGGACCGCCTGAGATCGATTGCTTCTTTCTGCGCGCTGACGGCGGCCCGGTTGGCCCGCGCCAGGGTCGCGATTTCCTTCGCGGTCAGATTGCCTTCGGACAGCACCCGGTCCACGGCCATTTTCAGGCGCTCGGCCACCGCAACCGTCATCTTGTCGGCCCCGTCCGGCCCCATGGTTTCGACCAGGGCACGCGACAGGCGCAAGCGTTCATCGTATTCACGCCACTCGCGCGCCTTGCGCACCGAGTAACGGGAGAAGGCGCCCTTGGAAATCGGGCCGATGCCGTGATCGGCAAGCCGCGCATTGAAGTCCTTCAGGATAGCAACCTGCGGACGGTTTCCGTCTCTCAGTTCCTCATGCAGCCAGACCAGATCGCCATCGGCTTCCTCTGGCAGCATCTCCAGGGTGGACAGACGGCCACGCCCCCGAGCCCCCTGCGCATTGCCATGATCTGGGGTTTCTCCCGCCATGTCGCTCACACCTTGTCATCGGGCGCGGCAACGCCCGCCAACCGTGAGCGGCGCTCCATGTGATCGCGGCCGGCGCGCGTGATGCCGGCGATCATCTTGCCTTCATCCTCGGTGATGGTGACAGCCCCCAGCTCTTCCAGCCTGATCAGCTGGGTCCGCACCCATTCGATCGAACGCTTGATCAGGTAGATGTCGAGCGCCTTCTGCAGCAATTCCTCGCGCAGGTGACCGTTCACCTCGGCCGTCAGCACCTGCAGGATCACCATCCGGCCGCGCTCATCGACATATGCCTTGTATTGTTCGGAACTCATGATCACCGATCCTTTGTCAGATAGCGCTCGATCCGCTGCACCGCCTGATGAACGCCCTTGTATTCCGCCTCGATCTTGGCCAGCATTCCGTTGGACCGTTCAAGCTTCAGGGACAGCTCGTTGAAGTCATCCTTGGTCGGCAGGTGGCCGACCTCGTTCTCGACTTGCTGGATCCGCCGGTCATGCTCGCCAAGCTTGCGCTCATGGGCTGCGATGGCCTCCCCGTTCATGCGGCTGCGCGTCGTCATCCAGGTGTAGATGATCCCGCCCAGGGCAAGCACGCTGCCGACCACGCCGAGCCACTCTTTAACCTCTTGCATACTGCCGCCCCCGTCGTTCGGCCTTCTCCTGGCACCCGGCGCAGCGTTGCGCCGATGGCATGGCCTGCCGGCGCTTTGCGGGGATGGGCTCGCCGCAGGCTATGCAGTCGTCTGCCCCCTCGCCGCCCAGCTGGTGCGCAATCCGGGCAAGACCGCGATCACGCTCTTGCAAGACCCGGCCCTCGGCAAGCTCCACGTCAAAATTGCTCGCGCCAGACATCAACCGCGCCTCATGCCTTTGACCGCCTCGGCGATCTGCGCCCCGAAGGCCTTGAGCGTGTGGCCACCCATGTAAAGACCGAGGAACCAGGAGGTCAGGGTCAGCATGACCTCGATATTCATCTCCGCGCCAAGCCGGGTCTGCGCGATCACATCGACAACCGGCACCACCATCAGGCGCACGAACCACATGAGGCCGAGAAGATACATCCATCCCCAGCGCCAGCCGGACTGCCAGGCATTTTCCGCCTGCTCCGCCTGCAACAGGGCAAACTGCCCGTCGAGCCCCTGCGACCAAAGCGCCAGGATCTGGGGCATGTCGCCCTCGACGGTCCGGATCGCATCCTCAACA
The DNA here is from genome assembly GCF_039982295.1 of Roseibium sp. Classification (GTDB taxonomy): domain Bacteria; phylum Pseudomonadota; class Alphaproteobacteria; order Rhizobiales; family Stappiaceae; genus Roseibium. The sequence continues at coordinate 15,617 of NZ_JBDWYP010000011.1, read as the reverse complement.
TCTACGACAGGCAGATCAGACAGATCCTCTGGCCGGACGCCTGCCTGGATCGCAATCTCATCGATCACCCGACCCGCCAGCTCGCCGCCGGCCTTGCCCAGGTGATTGGAAAGGGCGTCCTTGACCAGGCCAGCCCCGACCTTGGCGGCAATAGGTCCAAGAATGCCGACGATGGCGGACATCATGACTTGTCTCCTGAAAATCGGGTTTTGAGGGAATAGACGGCTAGCGCAATTTCATCCCGGTTGCGCCAGGCCACAAAGCCGGCAACAGCCAGGACAAGAGCCGCACCGCCCCAGATCGCCAGCCCGCTCCAGTCATCAGCACCAGTCACGGCCCCGGCGCCTGTTCCAACAACAACAACAGCCCCGCCAGCGGCGGCAGTTCCGCCGCCACCGTTGTCAGGAGCCGCTTGCATGGGTGCGCCATATTCCGCCCGCCGGCGGCGGACCTCATAAAGAGCCGCCTGGACCGACCCCACAGACACGCTGGCATTCTGGCCGCCGTAATAGCCTTTGCCCTTGGGCGTCGGCAGGGAGGCCCATTCCTTTGACAGGGCCAGAAGCAGCGCGTTCAGGGACATCTTGCCGGCCAGCCAGCGATCAATGCCGCGCCCGCCCAGGAGGAAACAGGCCATCCGGTCCTGCATCGCCTCATCGAACAGCTCGCGCCCGGTCAGCCTGAGAGCCTTGCGGATCTTGCGCAGCGTCGTGCGCACGATCTGGTAACGGCCGAGCGCCGAAGAGTTCCACTTGTTTTTGGGATGGGTCAGCATGGCGGTCTGAAGCTCGTCAATCTGATCGAGCGTCATGGCGACCAGCTCACGGTCACCGCCGGTATAGGCCCCATAGGAAAGGGCTTCGTTGTAACCGCGCCCCTTGTCGGTCCCCTCGGAGGTGCCGAGAAGCTCTAACGCCGGGCGGTAAATATAGAAGGGATCTGTCATGACGGGACCATCTCAAGCCGGAAGGCGCGCTGTGCGTGCGCGCCGGTTGAGGATCAACCTGTCATGAATGTCGGAAAGCTATCACCCGCGCAGGCGCGCAGGTGATGGGGGGGTCTTCAGGCTGGAGGGTCCTGGAAAAGATCGGGCTGGCTTCCGCTGTCTTTTGCGGGGAGCCAGCGGCGCACAGTGGCCACATCGGCGCGGACCGTGCGAGCGATTTCCGCATTGCTAAAGCCCTGCGATCGCATTACCTCGGCGCACCATTGGCGCGCTAGAGGTATCTTGTAATAGCCATAGCCAAGGCTCTTGGCAAGCCTGTCGACGTTTTCCGCGCCTATGGTGCGCGCCGTCATCGAGCGCGGGCTGGAGTGTTGCGGCAGATAGATCTCCGAACCGCCCACGGAAAGGAACAGCTTGACCGCCTCTTTTTCTCCCAGGGCCTCAACGAAAGGCCGCAGATTTGCCGGGATATCCATCACTCACCTCCTGCGCCGGTAAACGCGGCGTGAAGACCCGCCCCGCGTGACGGTTGCAATGGCCACCAGCGGCGTGCCCTCATCCGTGGCCTCGTTCTGCTGCAGGTGCAGCTTGACCGATCCGGCAATGCTGGAGATTGCTCCAAGCTCGGCCGCTGTCAGGGCCTGCCCTGCCAGATGGGAACGGATCGTGTCCACGGACAGACCGTGGATGCGCTCCAGCCAACGCAGGACGGCATGATCACTGACATCGATGTCGGCCGGTCGGCGCTGCATTGGCGCGCGGCAAGACTGATTTTTCCTCATGAGGAACGCCCCTTCTCCCTGAGCAACTGGCCCAGCTTGTTCTGGACAGCGATCCACTGGCCCGGCTCCAGATGGTCCGGCCATTCGTGGCCTGTCTCCTGGGTCAGAAACACCGTCAGATTGGCCGCAGGCATCCGGTCCTGCGTCACCAGTTCGGACCAGATATGCGCGCACACCTGAAACCTCGGATCATTGTAAAGGCGGGGATTGGCCTTGTCGGTCCGGAACAGCTCATCATTTCCGGTCGACCGGCGGATCCAGACTTTCAGACCGTCGATCGCCTTTTCCGCGTCATCGCCATGCACCAGGAACCGGCTGTGATCCAGACCGGTCTGGCGCCTCAGGAAGCTGATCATGGCCTTGTTGGACTTTTGATGCACCACACCGAGGTTGTAGGCGGCGATCCAGAGGGCCTGCAGCTTCTTCTCAAATTTGCCCGAGGCTTTCCGGGCCGGTTTAACCCCGCCTGAAAGACCGTTTAAAACCGTGATAAAGGCCCGGCGCTCGCCGTCACTCAGGTCCTTCGCCGAGCGTTTGCCAGTCTCGCGGGCCATAAGATCGCGGTAACTGTCCTCATCAAGGCCGGCGTCTTTTTTCAGGATATGGATGCGTGCGAGGGCGTTGCTCATGTCCGGCGTTCCTCAATAATGATTTCCAGTTCTTCAAGGGCCGCATGGGCGAGGCCGACAAAGATGCCTTTTTTGCGGTCCCAGTCGCGGCGCAGGTCATCATCCAGAGCCTGTCCGGCCTGCACCTGGCGGGCGACAGGGTCGGGAAACTTTGACCGCCACATCGCAAAGGCCAGACGTTCGGTGTTTGTCATCAACTCACTCCACATAAGGCAGGCGGCGCTGGCAGGGCCGCACGTCGCCCAAAGGTTCAATGGCCTGTTTCTTTTGGCAGGCGGCTTGCGCTTCCAGCCGCAGCAGCTCGGTGGTGACCGTCTTCAGCCGCCGGGTCAGCTCCGGCAGCCGGTGCAGCCGGAACCTGTGTTTCTCCACGTCAGCCTGGAGCCGCTCGCGTTCCGCCTGCAGCTCATCAAGCGTGAAACGGTCGCGGTTCCGGGCCATGGGTCAGTTCTTCTTCGCAGGCGGAGCGAAACGGCTGCCGGGGAACGCCCAGGCGCACCACTTCTCAAGGGCATCCAGTCCGACAGGCTGAGATGACGCCTCCGGCACACCAGGCACCAGCAACGTGTTCAAACGCTTGCCATGACGCGCCTTGACGCTCACCGCATCCCGCAGGCCCTGATCGCTCAGATGTCCGAAGGGACCGCCATCATTGTCGAGGAACGCAATGGCTCCACTCGGCACCGCATCCCAGCTCCTGCAGAAGTTGATGCGTCCGGAGGCATGGCAATAGGCAATCATCATCGCCCCTACTCCGCCCGCGCCAGATCGATGGTGATCGCGCGCCAGGCCCCGTCCGGCGTGTCCCGCTCATAGAACCGGATGTAGGTCTTGGACCCGGTCACCCGCATGGCGTCCCGGATTGCATCCATCGCCTTTTTCCAGCGCGGATCCTCGATATTCAGGCGCAGCAGCATGAAGATCTCGGACCGGTTGATCTGCCCCGCCTTGTCCGTATTGAAGGCCCGCGTCACGACGGCGCGGATCTCCGGGCCGCTGTCAGCGGCCCACTCGTTCAGGCATTCGTCAATCAGGGTCTTGGCAACCTGAAGCTCTGGCCCGAAGTCGACAAAATCAGCCACCTGGACGGACACCTTCAGGCAGCCGTCAAAGCTTTGATAGGTGCGGTTGCCTCGCTTTCCGCCCCGGCTGGCGCCATATTCCTGCTCCAGGAGGGCATCGAACTCGCCCAGATCCGTGAACGTGTGCCCCTTGAACCGGGCGATTTGGCTGGAAAGCTGCCGGGCATAATGAGTGACCTTGCGCACTGTCTCGTCTTCAAGCTTGTGCTTTGGGTTCACCACTTCCAGCGGCGTGAGGCTGCCCTTGGCGTCCACCATGTAGGAGACGCCGTTGATCTCCTGCACGCCCTTGTTGATCACGGCCTCGTCGGCCTTTGCATAACTCATGTCTTTTGTCCTCTGTTGGTCCCGGCACTGCCTTGAGACAGGAAGGTCTGGCGCTCCGCTTCTGTTTTCCGCTCCCATGCGCTTTCGCCAGGCAGGGGGTCGCCAAAAATGGCGGCGGTCAGATTGGTCTGATAAAGCCGGTCAGCCTGGACGCCCGGCAGCCCCACCATGCCGCTCGGCCTTGCAGCATCGGCCTGCCGGACTGAGGGCTTTGCCTCACGCTTTTCTGTTTCGGCAATGGCGAAGCGGATGGCCCGTTCCAGGTTACGGGCGTGGCTGGCAACACCCGCCGCACCGGCATCGACCAACACCCTGCGGGTGTACCTTTGGGAAATCCCGCAGCTGACAGCGATATCCTCGACCCCATGCCCCAGTGCGGCCATGCCCAGGATCCGCGCATCGGCTGGATTGCAAAGACGGCTCATGCCACATCTCCCCCATCGTCTGAACGGGCGCGATCCAGCCCGAGAAAAACCACTTTCTCCGGCGCGGTGGCGGGCACCGGCCGCTTTACCTTCGGGAACAGCGTCACCTTGTCGTCGCCGAGATCGACAAGCACCGTTCCCACTGATTTCTTGTCCTCAAGGCTTGCGGCGCGGCCGGCGCAGACTTCCAGCCGATCCGCCAGAAGTGTGAGCAATTTGCGCGTCTCGTTGGTCATGTCGTGATCGGACAGGGCTTCCAGAGACGCGAACGCGGCAAGGTTGGTCAGGTCATGGCTCAACATCATGGCTCAGCCCCTCCCCTTCAGGCCCGAGTTCGGGCAGCCGCTGCGGCAGGCGCGATAGACGCGGGTTCGTGTGCTGTTGGTGATCACATGCGGCAGTGCCTGGGTTTCCAGACAGACATCCCGGCCGATCTCGCCCAGCACCGGGCACATCACAACAAGGCCCATGAGCGCGCCGCGCACCTTGTCCTCGACCTTCGCCAGATCGCCCGGATATTTCGAGCCGATGACCTGGCTCACAACCGTTTTCGAATAGCCGATTTTCGAGGCCGTTTCGGTCAGCCCCCGCGCATCGACCATACGCGCCAGTTCGCTCACCCAGTCGGGCACCTGTCCCCAGGCGACGGCGGACTTTTCCTCCATGGTCATGGCTTTTTGAACCGCGCTCATGCTGCCACCTCCGCGACCGGTGTGCCGATGATTTCGGCGCGGTTCTGATCCCAGACCATCTTGGTTCTCAGGATCATCGGAGGCTTTGGCCCCGTGTTCAGCTTGGGACGCAGACGCCAGACACGGCTGACCCGGCCAGACCCTTTCCGGATGATCTGAAGATAACCGGCCTTTTCGAGATGCCGGCAATACGCCAGGGCGCTCTGCCGCTCGATGGAAACCTCGTCCGTGCTGGCGGCGATGGCCAGTTCCGTTGCATCAAAGCGCGCCATGGCGCGGATCGCATTCCACAGCTGGACCTGGCCAAGCCCCTGTTTCCCGGCACGTCCATCCCGATTGAGGATGGGTGTTGCGGATGGCCGCTTGATCAGCTCATAGGTCCGCTGATCGGTGGTCGATCCGACATTCGTGGTGATCCGGCGGGTGCTGGTAACCTTAACAAATCCGGCCTTTACCAGACGGCGCAGAAAGTCCGTGATGCAGTCATCTTTCGGATCGTTGCAGCGCCCCGCGATCTCGGCAAAGGTGAAGGCTGCGCCGTCCTTGCCAAGGTCCCGGATAACGCTCCAGTAATGGTCGTGTCCGCGATAGACCGGCCGTCCGGCGGTCACCTTCAGTTCAAGCTGGATGGACATCAGGCAGCCCTCCGGCCGATGCGGCGAGGCTCGCCCGTGTAGAAAAAGCCGGCACTGAAATGATCGACGCCCAGGTCATCAGCGCCAGAGACGCGCGCCTCCTGCAGGATCAGATTGAGATTGACGCAAATGCGCCGCGCCCGGCCTTCCGACTTTTCAACGATCAGATGGATCAGCTCCGGAGAAACATGCAGATCCGGGCAATAAAGCTGCGCGAGCTTCTGGGCGTCTTCAACGCTGCAGGGCTGCGCCTGCACCCAGGACAGAACCCGGTTGTGCACCCGCTCCACCTTCATCAGCTTTTCGGGCAGCATTTCCTCGCCGATCAGCAACACCGGCACCTGGGCATGTTCATAGATCTCGCGCACCAGCTCGATCATGCCCTTGTCGACCAGCTTGTCCGCCTCATCAATGATCAGGGGGCGACTGAAGTCATCGGCCAGAGCCTCGATCGACCATTCGGTCAGATCGGCAATGGAGCCACGGCGCGCCGCGACACCGGCCTCGGCGAGCAGCTTTTCCAGGAACTTCTTCTTGGTCCAGCTGTCACCGACTTCAAGGCGCAGCGCCCTGGTTTTGTTCTGGGCGAAAATCGCCGCGATGGTCTTGCCGAAACCGCTCTTTCCGTGAAAGACCCCGATCCCCGGCAGATTGGCGCCACGATCCTGCAAGGTCTGGATCAGGGTAAAGAACCGGGCGACATTGCTCAGGGCCGCATAGCCCTGCCCGGCGCTTGAGTTGACATGTTGCGAAACGTTCGACATTCTTTGGTCATCCCTACTGTTGTGCCCCTTCAAGGCGCTTCATTTGAGGCGTCCTTTGTCCCCACATCGGACGCCTTTTCTCTTTGCCGTCAGCGCGGCGCAGAGATCTCCTGGAAAGGCGTTTCGCCTCTCATCATTCTGAAACCGCGATATTCCGCAGATGCCTGATAGCGGCTGAGACGGACCGCATCCTGGTCGCTCAAGGCCTGCCCGTCAGCGATCCGCGCTTCCATCCGCACGGCCCAATCGAACCGCTGTTCCGGCGTATCCTTGGAGCCCAGGGGCAGAACCTTCGGGCCAATGTCGGGCAGGCCATCCCTTGGGCTTGCCGCGATCGGCGCGCCTTTTCCGGCCTTGCCGTCCTGTCCATCGGCCTCCAGCTGCGCCATCGCCGCCTGCTCGGCCGGGCTCAGGGGCGCTGCCGTCTGGCTCTGGCCCACATGGCGGGAGGCGGCCAGTGCCCCCGTGGTGTGTGAGGTGCCGGCCTTCGGGAACGCCAGAATGTCGGCATTGTCCCGATGAGCCTCCCGCTGCGCCTCGGCGATGGTGCGCGAATTGATCTGCCGTTTGGCCTTGGCGATATCGCCCCGGAAAGCTTCCTCGACGGCCTTCTGACCGGCCCGCACCTTTGCAATCACCTCGGCAGGATCTAACCCGGCCAGATCCGGGCAGACCGCCTGTCCAAGGTATGTCTCGCCATCCTCGGCAAAGACCCAAAGACGCCCCAGGTCGGACGGGTCGTGGCGGCAGAACACGTCCTGACCCGGCAGGGCGCAGTCGGGCAGATAAAAGCTGTGATCGACCCGGATGCCTTGCTTGGTCACCCGGCGCAGGCCCTCACCGCCAGCCACCGGCGCCAGCAGAACGTCGAGCGCATGCTCATCCTCGATCCAGCGAACCTCGCCGCGCCAGGCATTGGCGACCTGAAAGGGCGTCTTGCGCTTCAAGCCTTCATGGGCCGTATGGGCGTATTGTTCCCGTGCCCAGCGGTCTGCCTCGGCCTGAAGCTCGGCAGCGCTCACCTCGACATGAAACAGCTTGGCGTCATCCGTGCCGAGCCGCGCCGAAAAGGCCTTGCGGTTTTCGATCACCTTTCTGTCTGCCACCGAGTGCCCGATAAAGCCCGGAAGCGTGGCGCAGCAATCGCGCTGAAATGTCCCGATAGCCCGCTCGACCGTGCCCTTTTGTTCCGGACTATAGGGCGTTGAAAACTCCTGCTCGATGTTGAGCGCTTCCAGCAGGCGCACCGTCGACTTGGCAGCAAAGTCAGAGCCGTTGTCTGTCTTGATGACTTCCGGAACGCCCCACTGGGTGAGCGCCTTGCGGATCAGCAGGGAGACACCTGCCGCCCGCGCCGTGTCTGTCACCAGAATGACCACCCGGCGGGAATAGAGATCAATCGCCAGATAGATGTTGCGGCGTCCATCCGTGGTCATGACATCCGATGGCGATGCATCGATTTCCCAGACCTGGTTGAGCCGGTCCACCCTATTGGCCCCTGTCGCCACGAACCGCGCCTTGGACTTGTAGGCGTCCGGATCCGTAATCTTGAGCAGCGCTCCGCCAAGGTCCGATTTCCAGCCTTTAAGGGCGTTTTGAAAGGTCCTTAAAGGCGGCATGTCGACCCGCTTCTGGCCCTCCGATGTCTCCACCAGCACCGTCTTGCCGAACTTGGCCAGCGCCGCATTGCGGATATGCTTGGCCGAAAGGAACTGGTTTGACGCATAGGCGGCGAGGCAATAGCTGCGCAGCTCGCCATTTTCTGCCCGGTCAAGAATGCCGGTGCCCTTCCTGGCCTTGCCAGGATCATGGGCCAGCCGGTTTTTCTGCGCGCGCGCCAGCTGCCGCCACCGTGCCAGGGTGCGCCGGGACAGCTTGCCGGCAGCTGCCTTGACCCAGTCAGGCACGGCCACATCCCCGCCCTGATAAAGCCGGGCGAACAGATCATCAGACGCCCCGGCCTGCATGCCGGTCGTGTCCCGGAACCGGTCCGCCACCTTGACCACGATCAGCCGTGCATCACGCGCCTCCCGCTCTTTCGGGCTCAGGGCAAGATCCGTTTCCGTGCGAAGGTCCTCGCGCTCGAACCGCACAAAACTCGCAGCATAGGAAAGCTTTTGCGCCATGGGGAAAAGGTCGATGTGATACTCAAGACCGCCGCCGCCTTCACGGCCCTGCCGCGTGCGTGACATGCCGGACGCAGGCCAGCCCTCCCGTTCGGCAAGCTTCTGGATGCCGCGCTTTGTCGCTGGGAACCCCGGCAACGCAAGATCGGCAATCTCCTGGGCGGTCAGCCAGAGCCTCATCACTTCGCTCCCTTGATCCGTGCTTCCAGCAACTTCTTGTAGTCAGCCACCCCGGCCATATGGTCGTTGAGCAGCGCCAGCTGGATGACGGTTTCGTATTTGCTCGGCACCACAGCCAGATCGAACTCGGCGCCGAGAAAGCCCATCAGCTGCCTCTGCCCCGTCGCATGAATGAGGGCCGCGAAGCGCTCCACGGTGATGTTGTGGGTTTGCTTGGCCTCGCTTGCATAGGCATCCAGGACAGAGGCGGACACCGGCGTTCCGAGCCTTGCGCTCATGTCGGCGGCCACCGTCTCGCGGTCCTTGCCGCAATCCTTCAGCGCCCGCCCGATGGCCCGGCTGATCCGGGAGGCCAGATCGCCCCCGCGCGCAACCCGGTCACCAAATCCGAGCGCCACCTCTGGCGGCGTGTAGTCGGTGAAAAGGTCCGGCGTCATCGGGTCGCGCTTAGCCATCGATCCAGCCCTCGCGCTTGGCCATCTCCATGATCTCGTCCTTGTAGGTCGAAAACAGGATCTGCCGCGTGGTCTTGGACAGCCGCGTCAACCCGCCCTGGGTGGCGCGCAGGATCTTGTCCGCATCATTCAGGACCGGAAGCCCGCGCGCCTTGCGCTCCGCATCCCCCAGCGCCATCGGCTGGTCCGGATAGGCAAACACCAGATCCAGAACCTTGCCCTGCAGCTCAGCCTCCATGCCCGCAAGCGCCTTCAGGTCCGCCTGCTTTTCGGCCATCGCCGTGCCCTTGATCCGCTCGCGCGTGGCCGGGCTCAGACCTTCGAAGATCTGCACGGCCAGCTCGACCGACCGGCGCGAAAGGCCGGTGCTTTCTGACGCACTTTGGCAAAACGCAAAGATTGCGACTTGCCTCTTTTCGCCGCCCGTGTGTTGATTTCCCCGCTTGCCACCATGCTTGGCGTCCGGAAACTTCGCCTCATGGATCCGCTTCAGTTCGAACAGCGCTTCGCAGCGCTCCAGGGCGTTGAAGTCCTTGCGGGCAAGGTTCTCCAGAACCTCATGCAGACGCAGGTCATCCGCCGTCTGGCCAGCCTCCGGCACCAGCACCCGCGCCTCGATCGTTTTCATCTTGGCAAGCTGGGCGCCCCGCAACCGGTGCCCGCCGGCAACCAGGGTAAAGCCATCACCCTCGGCAACCACATCGATAGGCGCTTTCTGACCGACTTCCTTCATCGACGCGCCAATGAACGCGGCCCAGTCCTCATCAACCTGGCGCAACCGTCCATCCGGCACGGAAATCTTTGAAACAGGGAGAAACTCTGACAAGGGAAACCTCTTTAAACGGGGTTCAAAAGACCGGGCGGCGGTTCAACCGCCCGGCAAGGTTGAGGGAGGAAAGGCAGCGCCTCAATCACACCACTGTTGCAGGTGTCGCATTTCCCCTACGGTGTCAGTGCGACCCGAACCGAGGAGGAAACTGGAATGAGTGACAGATACGAAGACGAACGAGACATGATCCTCGCGCAGCTCAACGCGCAGAAATTCCTGTTGGAGGTTCTGCTCGCCAATTTTCTCAGCGCCGCACCGTCAGAAGAAGTTCGGCAGAACCTCATCGCTCGCCTCCGGAATGCCGTTCGAACGAACAACGGAGGGCAAGCCATATCGGCCGAACAAGCTGACGACTTGCTTCAAACAACCGGGCAAATGATCCAGGCATACGATCGGCTAATTGATCGTGCCGAGCAGTTTCGGCGGGACGCAAGCTAAGTGGAAGGATCAGCTCCGGCCCTAAGTCACCCGTAATCGGATCCCATATCCAGTGCTTATCTGGCTTCGGCATCTGCATCGCTCCTAGTTGAAAAACAGCGCGGTCATCACCGCATCAACGCCAAGGGCGGCAAGGCAGACGCTGGAGACAATCAGCCCCCATCCGGCAACCTTGAAGATCCAGCCATCCAGCGGACCTTTTGGCTGCGGCACATAGGGCCGCTGCGGCCAGGTCGGACCAGCATCCTGATCAGGGAGGATCATTCTGCGCCCTCCCCAGGGTCATCAGGCATGCGCCGGGCGCGATCGGCCACCTGATCCGGCCAGTCGCCGAACTCCCGATCGGCCTGCCTTGAGGCACCTGCCCTGGAATAAGTGATCAGGCCGAACAGCAGCACCAGGAAACCGATAAGAAAGACAGCACCAGCGGCTGGATGGACTTCGATCATGACGCCCCCCATTCCGCCAGGGCCGCATCGAGCGGCACGGCCGTCCAGACAGCATCGCTGATCGGATCGAGGTTGTAATAGGCCACGATCCTGGCAATGTCGTCGCCCTGCGAGCGGTCATAGACCTTCGCATCCCCGGCGAAGAGACTGGTGCGCACAACAGGTGCCCGTGCCCCGTCATCCAGCTCGACAATATGCCTGATGCCCGTGTGGAAATACCGGCGCCCCGCCCTACTGACCTTGGTCAACACATAACGATCCGGCTGCGCGGCAACAGGCGCACTGGCCATCTTGTTAGCCAGCGACAGATGAACGGTCCCCATCAAGCTGCCCTCTTGTCAGATGACTTGCCGTCACCGTCAGCGCAGCCCTCTGCTTTCTGACTTTTCAGCAGGGCTTCATTGCTGCTACTAAGGATACGGGAGCGCCGGATCGGATAGCGGTCAGGAAAAAGCTCTTTGAGAGGAACGCCCAGATAATCGGACAGCGCCTTTTCCGCCTTCCGGACATTACGGGTCCAGACTTGGCAGAACCGAGCAGGCGTCATGCCGTTAAGCTCAGCCAGTGCGCTCAGCGTCATGCCACGACGGTGCAGTTCTTCTTTGATGGAATATCGGTCCCATGTCTTCTTGGTCATGGTGATCCTCGAATTGGGAAAACGGTCTGCTGCAACAGGCCGTTTTCTTGGGCAAATGGGTTAAATTTCGACTGCTTCCATGCAGTTGATAAAAGGAGTACATCACGTTTGTGATTAAATCAATTACAAACGTGATGTTCAGTGTGTATTTGTGGCAAAGCCAGAAAAAGAGCCGGAGACTGAACTAGGTAAAAGATTGAAATTACTTAGGAAAAAGTCCGTCTACGGCGATCAAAAAAGTTTTGCAGCTGCGCTTGGCTTCAGCCAAGCAGCCTTGTCGAACTATGAAAACGGACTGCGAGAGCCTACTGCGGCGGCACTAGCCGCCTATTCGCGTGTGACCGGCGTAAGTTTGGACTGGCTTCTGACTGGGATGGGGAACACGCTTTATGGAGGTGATATCGAAGTAGCTGATACCAGCTTGGCCCACGTTCGTAAGGTTATTTACAACGTCGCTTTTTCCGTCGCGGGCAAGGACCTGCGACGGGTCAAACCAAAACCGTTTGCCGAGGAATTCCTTGGTTTGTTTGATTACCTCATGACGCTCGATGAGCGGGATGAAAAGTCCGCTGAGAAGGTAATTGACTTTGGCGCTGAGCGGCTGACAAGAGCATCCGATCAAGGCGAGCTCTAAGCGTCTCATAGGCTGGACTGGTGTATCCTATTTCCGGTATCAGCTCGCCGGCAATCAGCCTATCTCTGTGGACCACGGACTGCCAACCAAGCGCGGTGTAGAAGCGGCGGTGCGGATTTTCTCTAAAAGCCCAGATACACGCAGGCCATTGGCCCAGGCAAACCATCTTGTCGGCGAGTGCTTTCATCATGGCAGGCCCGCTCATACCTCCACGGTAGTCGCTCAGGACGTAACCTGCGTGCATTTCGCCCGCTGCACTTATGCCCGGATCCAAATTTGGTTTGGAGAGCGCGAAGCCGACAACCTCATTGTCGTCACACAGGACAACGAGGGTCTCACCTTTCGGTGGGTCGCGAAACCAGCTTTCCCATTGCGCGTTCCGGTAGTTCATTGACCTTGCATTGTGTACCACAACGGGCATGAAGGAGTAGACTTCCTGCCAGCACAAGCTATGTATCTCAGAAATTGCATTTAGATCTGAATATATACCATTGCGGATGAATAAAGACATGAGTTAGCATCCTGATCTCTTGTGAAAAAACACAATTATCAGAAGCTATTCGACCATGATTGACCAGCATTTTCAGGACGCGATTTCCAGAACGACTCGGCATAGTGGTGAATGGTCAAGACGCAAGTACCTTGTGGCTGCAGCACTTTTATTATCACTGGTCGTAGGTTCGACGATCGGCTTACGCATCGGCTCTCAGTTACAACCCCAAATAAGTGACGATGCCCTTGGCCGGTTGACTGCAATGGCCGCTTGCAGTTCGGGACGTTCACCTGCCGTCGAGTGGGAACGCGCCCAGGAAAAGATTTCATTCTTGGACCGGTTCGCGGGCAGCTCTCAGATCGTGGCGATGAGATACCTGCTATCGGTCATCGACAGCGGTAAGTGCGCTGGTACGCAGGCCTTTTGCTCCCAGAACGATGAAAGAATATAATCCGGATCTGCGCCAACCTACCACCGAGTCAGTCCCGTTGAACAACGACGAGGAATTGCCTTCCATGATGCGGTTGATGAGCGGCAGACTGAGTACGTTCGTCGGGATCTCGGCTGCGGGCGGGAACGACGCAATAACTGTACCGTTTTCCCGCATGATCGCAGAGACACAATCAGCACAACGCCCCTCTTCATGGATCAGGAAATGAGGTGCCACGATGGCAGCGATAACATAGTCGCCCACCTGCTTAGAAACCGGCAGGAAGGGAATTCCGGAAGTTCTTCCGATCTCGGCCGATCCAATGTAAAGGCCTAAGTTGTCACGAGCACGCTTGACATATTCTCGGTCGCTCAAGTCCACGTCAGGTGTTGGATACTGGTAGCTGTCGATCGCCAGCTTACCATCTGGACTTATCGCAATGATCGCGCGAACACCCGGCAGCCGTTCCGCAATCTCGCGGAATTCCTCATGCACGACACGCGTGTTGCTGATCATCTTGAAAGCGTATCCGGCGGTATCCAGCGCGTGATCGACGCCGAGGAATATACGCTCGGCCGAGAGCAGGTTAAGGGCAATGCCCGTCCGAACATCTCTCAGAACATCCTCAGCTTCAGCAGCCCCTGCGGTCACGAAAAAGGCGACCGCCCCCAGCACCCCAATTAAGTTCATGAATTCACCTGCAAAACCCCGTCGGAATACCAGACTACGGGGCAAAATACCCCAAGGGTAGCAATTACAGCGTGCCGAACGGTTGCATTTATGTATTAACTATAACGTTAAAATTGCACAGGCTGGGGAGGCCACATGAAGTCGGTATTTATTAGAAGCGCCCTGATGACGGGGATGATCGCAAGCTTGGTGACGGGATGCGCCAGTGTCACACGCGGAACCACCGAAACAGTTCATATTTATGCGTCGCCGGAAGGGGCGCAGATCGCCACCAGCATCGGCATGAGCTGCAACACTTCGCCCTGTTCGCTTGAGGTGAACAGAAAGCAGGAGTTTTCGGTTATCGTATCCAAAGAGGGCTATCACACCCAGACCGTTATGGTGACCACGGCCTTGGCACCAGGGGGCGCAGCCGGCATCGCTGGCAACATCCTGGTCGGCGGCGTCATCGGTGCCGGTGTTGATGTTGCAACCGGGGCCACACTTGATCACAGTCCGAACCCTGTCTTGGTCGAGCTGGTTCCTAAAGACCCGAAAAAGCCCAAGGGCGACCTGTCGGCCATCCGTGCGGAAATCGCAGCAAAGGAAAAGAAACAAGCCGATGCCGTCATGCGCCAAACCGGCGGAGTTTAAAGTTCATTTGAACGCTCTTTAATCCGCGCGCACAGACCGCTTTAGCTAAAAGCGCCAGTTCCCACCTCAAGCCCGCGCTGCCGGTCTCCTGCGAGCGAGAAACAGCAGAAATCCGCCAAAAACACCAAGGGAGGAACTGGCCGCAAAAAATGCGGAGCAGTTCCTCCCTCGAAGTTGCGCGCTCATTGATTTTTAAAGGGAATTCCAACTCGCCCAAATCGGCCAACCCGCAATCGGCTCACTTTGTGCCAAGTGAAGTTGCGCGCCGGTTTCCACCTTGCCCCACGGCTCCCCGCCAACAATCGGCGAGTTTCCGCCAAAAACCTCTACTCCCCGCATCTCCCCGGTTCTCCCCGCCTGTGCCATCCGTTCTTGCGCGTTACACAACGTTCGGAAAGTCAGCAACACTTACATCAGCAAAGCGCTCGAAACGCGGCTGATGGCTCAGCTACATCCTGCGAACCAAACATCAGAATTGTCGAGCGGGGCGCACCCGCCAGAAACCAGACGACGAATTCTTCGTACTCTCTCAGAAAGCGCTTCATCGGTTGAGCCGATCCTATAGCGGCTTGGCGCAATCAATACCGCGAGAAGCGAAAGATATTGCTCTTCGTCTATCGCCTGCGGTCTCGCGCCAAAAGCTGCTTCGCTCATACGGTGAAATCCAGTGACCCATCCATCCGGACCACGCCCCATCTCGACCGTATCAAGCCATAGGGCCATGATTTGTTGCTTGCTAAGCTCGCGTTCCAAACCAAACGCGTAACCGATTTGCCGGATTTTTCGGATCCCAGGCGTGAACTCATCGAAGCCGACACGCTTCGCCAACGACTGTGAAATCGTCGTGATACCCGCTCCCGGTGTTGTTATATCAACTCCGCCATGTGTTTCGAACTGAGGGTCTTGTACAAGGAGCAGTTGCCTGTATCGGCTCTCGCCAAGCGACTTTGCGCCAAGATTGTCGGCAATAAGTGCGTCAGCCCTGGCTCGTAAATCATCCGCCTTGGAAATCGCATCGAAGTATCCGTATGCACCATAGCTGACGACCGCGATTGTGAATAAGACAAGCGCGGCTGCAGAGACCTTCAAGACTTTTTTCACGGCTTTCGGACCCTTGTTTCCAATCACAATCTCCAAGACATCAATTGAAAATATGGCGAAAGAGAGCTCCGGGTTTGACGATTTCGTCTCGAATTGAGATCGGTCTAAGAGCCTGACCGATAAATAATTTGAGTGATATCAGTTACTTGTGGTTCTGTCGATTTTGCGAAGAAAGACGGAGTTGCACATGTGGACCGATATCACCCGGCAGCAGCATGCCCGATCAGGGCTGCGCCTGCC
>NZ_JBDWYP010000010.1:0-3548 GCF_039982295.1 Roseibium sp. | reverse complement strand
AGGGGATTGCCAACTTGTTTTGTTGGGCCCGCAAGGAGCCCTACTTTGGACGGATTTCAGGCGTTCATCTCGCCGGTGTAGTCGTTCCATAAGCCGAATGCATCAGCCCTTGCACGCCGGTATGAGGCGGCCGACAGAGTGTATCGGCGCGGCCGGAAGATCGTGTTGATCTGATCGTGGGCAGACAGAAACCGTTGCGCTTGGCGGGGCGATTTGAACCGGCCCATAATCTTCTCGCGTTTGCGGGTCGGGCGATGGGAATTCTCAATCCTGTTGTTCAACCCCTTGTGAGCGCGATGATCGGCATCCGGGGCAAGGGCCTGGACCAGCTTTGTGTAGCCGCGTAGTTTGTCGGTTACCACGACCTTGGGCTCGCCGAATTGCGTGACCAGCCCGCCAAAGAAACGCTTTGCTGCCTTTGCATTGCGGTGGGCTTGAACCAGAATGTCGAGCACATCGCCATCGCCGTCAATCGCCCGCCAGAGCCAGTATTTAACACCGCCGATGACAATCACCACCTCATCAAGATGCCACTTGTTGTTGGGCTTGGGCCGGTCCCGGCGAATGCAACGCGCGAAATGCCGACCAAACCGGTTCACCCAGTTGCGGATCGTTTCACGGCTGACACCGATGCCCCGCTCCGCAAGGAGGTCTTCAACATCGGCCGTACTCAACGCAAAGCGATGATACGCTCAAACCCCGTAGGAAATGATCGACCTGGGAAAACGGAAGCCCTTCAGGCGCGGAAAATCGGAAAGATCATTCATCAAAGCGATCTACCACCGCTGAGCCCCATCAACAACTTGGCAATCCCAACTGGACAAAGACTCGGAAAAGCTATATTGTAATATTGTGCGCAAATACACAAAAGAACCTTTTCCATGCTAGAATCTGAAACAGCCTTTTTGTCAGCCCGTGTACCGGCCCGGTTGAAGAACCGGTTCAAGTCCCTTGCGGCCGAGCGCGGAGAGAAAGTCCAGGATCTGCTGAACAGACTTGTCCAGGATTATGTCGAGCGCGAAGACCGGTCCGCACCCGCAGCCACGGATGTTATCCGGTCGTTGCGAGCGATCCAGCCTGATCTGGAAGCCAAGGGCCTTAAGCATCTCTTCCTCTTTGGTTCGGTTGCACGGGGAGAAGCTAGGCCTGACAGCGACATCGATCTTGCCTATCAGGCCCTGGACGGTAAAACGCTGTCCCTGTTCGATCTTGGCCGCATCATACAAAAGCTGAAAGCAGCCCTTGGCACGACCGCGGACATTGACCTAGTGCCGAACAAGGATCTTTTTTCTAATGTGAGTGAAACCGCCACCCGCGACCGGATCGAAATCTTCTAATGGCGAGATCGCCCGCGGCCCGACTGCGCGATATCCTGGAAGCCATTCAGGACGTGCGCGATTTCACAGCCGACATGGATCAGGAGGTCTTCCTGACATCGCCTCAAAATGACCGAAAGACCTTCCGCGCCGTCTCGGCCGCTTTCCTGATCATCGGTGAAGCGGCGAAAACCCTGCCGGTTGACCTCAAAGAGCGGCATGAGGACATTCCCTGGCCCGCCATCGCCGGGCTGCGCAACCATGTGGCCCACGAATATTTTCGCGTCGACGCCGCCATGATCTGGGCCACTCTGGAACACGGCGACCTCGATGCACTCGAGACCTGTATCCAGGAAGAGATAGCGCGATTTGAAGTGTGAGGCCGGTTGACAGCTGTCAACGCGGGTAGTGTCGCAAACTTTTATTTCAGCCATTGCTATGGCTGAAATAAAAGTTTGCGACACTACCAACACCGAGCAGGTAAGCGAGGAACCGGATTATTGCAACAACGTGGTTTCGCCGCATGTGATGCGCGTCATAGACGTCGGCCTTCCCGCACACTATCTAGAAGGTGTAAGTGTAACCAAAATAAGGAAAAACTGAATGGTTATGAAAAAAGTTGTTATTGCAGCTACTTGTGTGGCTCTTGCTTTTCCCGCTATCGCCGTAGCGGCAGTAGAAAAGGATAAAGAGGCACAGTCCAACAACGGCTATGCTACTGAATATAACAAAACCGGGGTGTGGAAGCGATAGATCAACAAAGCGCTTGCTAGAGAAGAAGCGCCGCGGATTAAATCAGCGGCGCTTCGTTTAGTAATCATCCCCGAAAATCACTGGGTTGAAAATTGGACTTCTCCGGCCTTTGATGCGCTTGGAGAACGAGATGAAGAAATTAGGGATTGCCAAGTTATTTTGTTGTGCCCGCAAGGTGCGGTGCTTTTGACGGATTTCAGGCGTTCATCTCGCCGGTGTAGTCCTGCCATAAGCCGAATGCATCAGCCCTTGCACGCCGGTATGAGACGGCCGACAATGTGTATCGGCGCGGTCGGAAGACCGTGTTGATCTGATCGTGGGCAGACAAAAACCGTTGTGCTTGCCGGGGAGACTTGAACCGGTAGTGTCGCAAACTTTTTGTCTTTCGGTCCCCTTTTTGCGTGTTGGGGTTTAGAAGGCGGTCCTCCGCTCAGATTTTTCCAGGTGTTTAGCGTTGATCAGTTTCAAAGGCACCGTGTTGCACAAATCATCGGTCGGCACGCAGCGGTCCCTTACCCAGACTTTGGGCATCATGAGATACGCTCGAACGTAGGACGTCCGAGGGAAGTCATTTTGTTGAGGACTGAGACGCCAATCCGGCACTCAGTTCTCTGATTGTCCAGGGTACGTGATCTTAGCCTTTCCCCGATGACCGACTTCCAGCGGCCCATTTGCGTTTCCACGCGCGCTCTTTGGTTATATCCGGTGCTTTTTTGCCAGGCCATGCGACCATGGGCCTTTATCGCCAGAACATCCAGATCCCGCGCGGTGGGGGTGGTCTCGGCCTCAGGGCCGGGAACGGCCGTCTTCGGCGGAGGAATGATGATTTCCACATCGGCAAAGCGCTTCGTGATTGCGGTCCGGGTGGCGGCGCCGTCATAGGCACCGTCAGCAAGAAAGCGATGCACGGGTTCGTCAATCTGATCCAAAAGATCCGGCACGGCCGACGGATCACCGATGTCGTCTGTCGTCAGCTCACTGCATTCGATCTGGCCTGTCTCCAGATCCAGCCCCAGGTGGAGCTTGCGCCACGAGCGGCGCCTGGATGTCTTGCCATGCTTGGTTTCCAGCCATTCCCCGGCCCCAAAGACCTTCAGGCCGGTGCTGTCCAATACCAGGTCAAGGGATACTGGCGTCTCCGATCTTACCCGCGGCAAAGGCTCAAGCCCGCCGGCTCGGCGCGAGAGCGTGGTAAAGTCGGGAACGTCCAGTTCCAGCTTCATCAGTTGGAACACAGAGCGGACAAACCCTTGAGTTTGCCGCAGGGCCAAATGGAAAACGGTCCGAAGCTCCAGGCAAGCCGTGATCGCCAGATCGGAGTATGTCCCCGGCCGGCCCCGCTTGCCGGTGCGCGCAACGCCCCAGTGATGCGCCACGCTCTCATCAACCCAGACCGTGACATCCCCGCGCTGGCGCAGACTTTCGGTGTACTCGGGCCAGTTCGTCACACGATGCCTGGACTTCGCAAACTTGTGGCGG
>NZ_JBDWYP010000009.1:0-71233 GCF_039982295.1 Roseibium sp. | reverse complement strand
TCAATCACCGGCGTCTTCTGGAGACCATAGGAAACATCCCTCCGGCTGAAGCGGAGGAACGATACTACGCCACGCAGGATCAACCGGCGGTGGCAGCATAACTTAAACCAAACAGCCTCCGGCAAACCCGGGGCGGTTCATTCAGCTGGATCACGGGTCTTCAAGGAGACCTTCACTTCACTTTTCCCAATGACCTGCCGGAGATCGTCAGGGACGCGTTTTCGGAACTGGTAAATTCCGGTTGTTTTGTGGCGAACAGGACGTGACATTCTCAGAACCATGTATGGACCACCGTTGTGTACCAAAACAGCGGTTTAAAGTTCTTTAAATCCAGCAACTTGCTGGAAAGAATGCGATTTTTGAGAAAGTGGCGGAGAGGAAGGGATTCGAACCCTCGAAACCATCGCTGGTTTACTCCCTTAGCAGGGGAGCGCCTTCGACCACTCGGCCACCTCTCCGGTTCGCCTCTGATACCTGATATGACATGGATTGCAAGAGCTTTGATCCCACAAGCCTGTGGATCTTTGTCTTGCATGCCCTTGCGAGCGATCCCACACTCGGGCGCAGGTGCGATGCACTCTGCCCTGCCCGGACACGGACCATGGATATGGGATAAAGAATTGAGGAAGACCGCTTCGCCTGTTTGGAAAACACGAGACGGCAGATCCGGCGCTCACCCGAGCGCTTTGCCCGGAAATTCAGGCACAAGACGGTTGAGCAAATCACTGGCCAAGCAGCGCAGCTGCGGCACATCATTCAAGCAGGTGGTTCAAAAAATGCAGGAAGGGACCACGGCGCGAGCAAAATGCGCCGTGGTTAGAATGGTTCCGACGAGCGGTGGCCGGTCAGCCGGCGCGCCGCACTCAATGCATTGACAGCCATTCGCGCGCAGAGCGCTGTGCTTCGGCAATCTCGGAAGATGTCATCTCGCAGGAAATTTCCTTGCGGTAACGTGCAGCGTCCGTGCTGCCCTTGAGAGCGGCAATGTTGAACCACTTGTGGGCGGTCACAAGGTCCGTGGCGCCATGACGGCCACTGGCACTGTCCAGACCCATCTGAAACAGAATGTCGGCACTTGCAGGCTGTTCGCCCATGATGGCCATGTCGGCCGAGTAGATTTCAAATCGAGCCATGATGCTCTCCCCGTTATATGTTTGCCGTTTCGGCATTCCCAAATCAAAAGCGCCAAATGACGCCGTGTTTGATGACTTCATCTTGCGAAGATCAGTTAAAGGCGTCGTTAAATTTTTAAATTAACGAAGACCGAACAAAGATTTAAGCGAATATAAAATTCACGAAGCAGTAATCATGGCAGAGCGAATAACAACGCGTTTTCAGTGACATTTGATTCAAACCGGCATGACCGATGAAACCTTTTGCTTACCATGACGATGAATTGGAGATTTTATCCGTTGTTTTTCAGACCACCCTCAAAGCTTGACGCCCGCGCCTTGCGCGAAGCTTGAAACGCCCCTCCACTCAGAAAATTGCACTGTTGACGCAACGACACGGCTTTCCAGCATTGCGCCCGATGGCTAGATTACCTTTCCGTAAACGGAAACGTCTTGGGAGGACAGAATGACAAAGACCTGGCTGACGCCGCTGGTGATCGCGGCAACGCTTGTGATGGGCGGCGCGACATCGGCACTGGCCGCCGACGCGACAGGAGAATGGGCCCGTCCGAGCGGTACCTCGAAAATCCGGATCAGCGCCTGTGGCAATGCCCTGTGCGGAAAACTGATCTGGCTGAAGAGCCCGCGCAACGACACCGCCAATCCGGATCCGGCCAAACGGACCCGGCCGCTCCTTGGCGTTCAGATCGTCCGGTCCATGAAACCGACCGGCAAGACCAACCAGTGGAAAGGCAAGGTCTATAATGCCGAGGACGGCAAGACCTATACCGGTTTCATTGAAATGCCCTCGGCCAACAAGATGAAACTGGAAGGCTGCGTCATGGGCGGATTGATCTGCAAGGGCGAGACCTGGACGCGGATCAGGTAGTCAACTGCTCGCCCTGTCATCCTGTCGACGCATTTTCTGCGATGAATAAAGGAACGCAGACTGTGGCGGGGAGACACATGACCGGTTCTTTCTTGAAAATGACAAAGGGGCAGCGCCGACGAAGCCGTGCTGCCCTGTTGCCGTCAGCCGTCATGGCCCTCTTTCTCGGATTGCCCATGACGCCGGGCTCCGCAGCGCCTGACATCAATGGCAAGTGGAGAACGCCGGACGGCGCGACGATTGAGATCACGTCCTGCGGCTCGGCCCCTTGCGGCAAGATCGTCGCCTTCAGCCCCCCTCCCGGATACAGTCTTCACACGACGCGGGATTTCAACAACAAGGACCAGGCCAAGAAAAGCCGCAAGATCCTTGGCCTGACCGTCCTTTGGCGCCTGAAACCCAAGGGCGAGCGTTGGGTCGGGCGGATCTATGACCCGCGTCGCGGTTTCAGCGCGGAAGCAACCGTCACGAAAAAGACCAGGGACACGCTGAACCTTGAAGGCTGCGTGCGCGTTCTTTTCAAGGTCTGCGAAGAGGAGACCTGGCGCCGCGCCAACTAGGCTACGACAGCATTTGAGGTGCACAGGCTGGCTCAGACACCTGGCCCTGAAGGCTCAGCGCTGCGACTGGCCAAACAGAAGGCACTGGGTGCCAAAGGGCCTCACAACATTTTCTTGAAACCCAGATGGCTTTGGGCAAACCCCAGCCGATCATAAAACCGATGGGCGTCGGTGCGCACCGCGTTCGAGGTCAGCTGCATCAGACCGGCATTCGCACGTCGGGCGAGCTCTTCCGCATGGGCCATCATCGCAGCGCCGATCCCCTGCCCGCGCATGTCGGCCCGTGTATGAACGCTCTCCAGCTCCACCCGCGAGCGACCGCGGAAAGCCAATCCCTTCATGAAGTGGATCTGATAGGTGCCGAGCACCACACCGCCCGCATCAAGCGCAACGTAGACATCCATTTCGGGTGCCGCCAGAATGGCGTCAAAGGCAGGCCGGTAGGCCTCGACATCATCTGTCTCCTGCCCGACACGGGCACCGACAGCACCGGCAATCAACAGGGACAGGATCTCCGGCAGATGCTCCGCGCGGGCCTTCTCAATGGAAATATCGATCGACATTGGAACTTTCGTCGTTTGAGGTATCAGCGGCACAGGGGATCGTCTGGCGGCAGGGGCTGGACGCCCCACCAGGTGGTTCGCCAGCCTTCTTCCTTCCACAGATGGGGCCAGTTGGCCGAAAGGTACCGGCCCGGCGCATCGGGAACGCTGGCAAGTTTCCGATGGGACACAAAGGCCTCACTTGCGCTCTTCTCCGGTGCATTGTCACCCGCTTCCCACACATAGAGACAAAGGTCACGGCGCTCGTCAGGCCCCGGCCAGGTGTCACTGAGAACATGCGCGTGTGGGAACAGAACACGCAAATTGCCAGCAGTGTAATCATCGCCGGCAGCGAGCGTCGCATCTGCGGCTCCCATCCGGGCAAGCTCCGACTGAATGCCCGCATAGGGCTTCATGTGCCGGCATTTGCCACCGCACATGATTCTGTCCGGAGCGATGAACCCCGGGACCCTTGCCAGAATGGCTACAACTGCGAAGGCCATTATGATCACCGCAAGCCAGCGCCAGCGGCGCCCCGCCTCAAAGCGGGCAAGATCGGCAAACAGCCAGATCGGCAGCAGAAGCAGCAGTGGATGCATGTGCCGCTCTTTGACGTAGGTTGCCCCAGTCCAGATGATCAGCAGCGCTGTCAGAGCGATCATGACCAGCACTGTGCGGCCACACAGGCGCGCGACATCATTCACGCGGGCCTCTGCCGGGACCATCTTGCCGAACAGCCTTTGCCAGAACAAAAGCGCCAACACTGGCACCAGTGGCACTGAAAATCCGATCAGGGCAAAGCCAAGCTTTCCAAGCCCCTCGCCTGCGCGCATCAGATGGCTCGTCTCGGAGCGCAGTCCCATGGTCACGGCCGCGTCGCCCAAAAGAGCTCGTCCCTCCGTCAGGACCCACGCCAGGAAGGGGCTATAGACAAGCAGGGCAACCACGAGCGCCAGCAAAAGCCCAGCGGGGCGCAATCTCGGCCGCCAGGCGCGATCGCTCAGGCAGGCAAGAAGAAGCGCCAGGACAAACAAGGGATAGGAGTGTTTGGCCAGAAGCCCTGCCCCGACGGCCAGGCCAAAGATCGCGTAGCGGATGAGTGAACGCGTTTCCAGAGCCCGCAGAAACGCCCAAACGCTCGCCGAGCAGGCCGTGACCAGAACGACCGTATGGGTCACGCCTTCATGAAGGTTCCATCCGAACTGATAGAACAGAGAATAGGAAAAGACACAAAGGGCGGCCAGCCTCGGGTCCGCGATTGCACGGCGTGCAATCAGGAACAGGAAAAGCGCCGAAATCGAGATCAGCCCGTACTTCAGGCCGAGAAAGCTCCAGATTGTCGGCCCGGCGACCTGCTGAACGCTCCACAAGAGCCACTCATAAAGCGGCGGCTGGCGCAGCATGTAGCCGGCCGACAGCTGCTGCACCAGAATATTCTCGAACATGTCGTCCGTGCCGAGGACCGGGGTCGACAGTCCACGCAGCACCATGTGCGACAGGCCCCAAAGTGCCACAATCAGCCAGACATCCACGGGCCGGGCGAAAAAGGGAGCCGTAGAAGAAGTCTGATCTGCGGAGTTTTGGCTGGCCGGCTGCATCTGGAATCGGGAACTATGAAAACCTCCAATGGGTTTAGCCCATCGAAACGCGAAAACACAGCCGGAAGGCAAAAACACATCGTCAACGCGAATAAAACGGCTATGACGGCACCGGAGAGCCAAGGGCTTGATGGGAGGCAATCCGACACCGCGGCTCACCGCCCCCGGATCTGCGACAAAGCCTCCGTCCGGGGTGACGAAGGAAATGCGGGGTGCAAAGCAAGCGCTGCTCCAAACCTGATCGCCCCCCAACTCGCATTCGGCAGTAGCGTGGGGCGGCGTCTCCTGCTGATCCTCACCCACTTCCTAAACAAAAAACGCCCCGCAGTTTCCTGCAGGGCGTCATGTCGTTCGGAACCGGCTGGGGAGCTTACTC
Organism: Roseibium sp.; assembly: GCF_039982295.1. Taxonomy (GTDB): domain Bacteria; phylum Pseudomonadota; class Alphaproteobacteria; order Rhizobiales; family Stappiaceae; genus Roseibium. The sequence goes on along the minus strand of NZ_JBDWYP010000009.1, from coordinate 66,156 downwards.
CACGCCGATCTTCTGTTTCAGCATGTCGCTGACCGCCTGAGGGTTGGCCTTACCCTTCGAGGCCTTCATCACCTGGCCAACGAACCAGCCGACGAGGTTCGGCTTTTCCTTGGCCTGTTCGACCTTGTCCGGGTTGGCGGCCATGATCTCGTCGACGACGGTTTCAATCGCACCCAGATCGGTGACCTGCTTCATGCCGCGGTCTTCGACGATTTGGGCCGGGTCGCCGCCCTCGGTCCAGACGATCTCGAAGAGATCCTTGGCAATCTTGCCGGAAATGGTGCCTGCCTTGATAAGATCGACGATGCCGCCGAGCTGGGCAGCCGAAACCGGGCTGGTGCCAAGCTCAAGGCCTTCCTTGTTCAAACGGCCGAAGAGCTCGTTGATCACCCAGTTGGCCGCAAGTTTTGCGTCCCGACCGTTGGCAACCTCCTCAAAGAAGTCTGCCGAGACTTTCTCGGACACGAGAACATCTGCGTCATAGGGTGTCAGGCCCCAGTCCTGGACAAAACGGGCTTTCTTTTCATCCGGCAATTCCGGCAGATCCTTGGCGAGATCGTCCACGAAGGCCTGGGTAAACTCGAGCGGCAGAAGATCCGGATCCGGGAAGTAGCGGTAGTCGTGCGCTTCTTCCTTGGACCGCATGGACCGTGTCTCACCCTTGGCCGCATCGAACAGGCGTGTTTCCTGATCGATGGTGCCGCCGTCTTCCAGGATTGCCATCTGGCGACGTGCTTCATATTCGATCGCCTGACCGACAAACCGGATCGAGTTGACGTTCTTGATCTCGCAACGCGTCCCAAAGCCTTCGCCGGGACGACGCACTGAAACGTTGACGTCTGCGCGCATGGAGCCCTGGTCCATGTTGCCATCGCAAGTGCCCAGATAGCGCAAGATGGTCCGCAGTTTCGTAAGATAGGCTCTTGCCTCGTCGGACGAGCGAATGTCCGGCTTGGAGACAATCTCCATAAGAGCCACACCGGAGCGGTTCAGATCAACGAACGACATGGACGGATGCTGGTCATGCAGGGATTTACCAGCGTCCTGCTCCAGGTGCAGACGCTCGACGCCAATCTCGACGCGCTCTTCCGGCATATCCAGATAGATGATGCCCTCGCCAACGATCGGCTGTTTGAACTGTGAGATCTGGTAGCCCTGTGGCAAATCCGGATAGAAATAGTTCTTCCGGTCGAACACCGACTTCAGATTGATCTCTGCCTTGAGACCGAGGCCGGTGCGGATCGCCTGGCGCACGCATTCCTCGTTGATCACGGGCAGCATGCCAGGCATGGCCGCGTCGACGAGACTGACGTTGTCATTCGGGTCATTGCCGAATTCGGTCGACGCTCCGGAAAACAGTTTCGACTGGGAAGTGACCTGGGCATGGACTTCCATGCCAATCACGATTTCCCAGTCGCCGGTCGCTCCCTTGATGAATTTCTTCGGATCGGGGGTGCGTGCTTCGACAAGCGTCATGCCTTCTAAATCCTGTTCGCTAGTGCTTTGCCACGTGCGGGCCTTTGCTTCCGTATAAAAGCAGGGCGCGGGCAATACAATCCGTTGACCAGATGCCTAATCGGGAATTTGCCGGGCTGCAAGGGCTTACTCGCCACTACCCGGGCGGGAACGCGCGGAAATGCGCACTCACTCGACCGGGTTCTGCGCCTCGCCCGTGCGCATGATGAAGCCGATCAGAACCGCGACGGCCTGATAGAGCTCCATCGGAATCTCCTGATCGATTTCAATCTGCGAGAGGGCTTCGGCCATCATCGGATTGTTTTCGATGGGAACGCCGGCCTCGCGGGCGATATCCTCGATTCGCTCGGCCGCCGACCCCGCGCCCTTGGCGCTGACGACCGGAGCACTCTCGCCATCATAGGAAAGGGCAACAGCAATCTTCTTGGAGGGATCCTTTTCCTTGCTCATGACTGGCGGTCCACCCTTGCACCGGCAGCGCTCTTAACCCGGATTGGCAACCCACGGATCAGGCGCAATTCCTGCAAATCAAGCCCCGCGTCAGCAAAGGCTGCTTCGATGGTTTCGTGCTGGGCACCGAGATTGCGATGCGTATCCTCGCGCTCCACCCAAAGGCTGACAAAGGTCCCGCCGCCACGAAGGCTGACCGCCGCTTCCAAAGGCCCTGTCGCAGTCAGGTCCAGGCCAAAGCGAAGCCTCCAGGCCTTGTCTTCGCCGTCCTCGCCGCTGTCATGTTCCGGATCCCGGCCGATCTGCATCTGAAGGACAGCGGTTTCCTGACCGACAGCCAGCGGCAGATCCATGACCACATCCATGGGACGTGTCTGCGAAGACTGATGCGTTGTCGGCTCATCGCCACCAAGCCCGCGACTGGCCATCTGGCTCAACCGGATACGCGACAAGGCACTGTCCGTTTCACGCATCAGCCGGGTCAGGAGGATCTTGGGGTCCTCACCCTCCTCCATCACGTCAGTCGAAGACGTTCCCGCAATCTGCGCCTGGCCTGCCGGCATGTTTCGAACGCTCGGCAGCGGGGGCTGCGTCAGCGGCTTTGCCGGCAGGCTTTTCACACCGAGGCCTTCCAGAAGACCGCGCATCTGGCCAAGCAGAACCTTCAAGTCCCCTGCCCCCGTCCTGGCGCCGCTCGCCTGAGTATTTTCGGCGAGCAGACCTGACGTCCGCACCGCCTTGGCGACATCGGTCCCCTCAGGTGCTCCGCCATTCCCAAGGCGCATTCCGAGTAGCTGTTGCATCACCCTCTGAAGCGGTTCGGGCAAGGATACCTTGCCCACACTGCTGGCCGCCGACAGGGAAGACATCTGGCCGAAGACCCCCGAGAGCGACGCCTGCTGGCTTTCCAGGGCCGGGCTCAATTTCGCGGCAATGTCCGTCAGCTGCTGTGTAACAGGCGGGCGGCCAGTGGCAGTGGTCGAAACACCGCCCGAAAAGCTCTGCGGATACGCAGTCTCGATCTTTCCGGCAATCTGCGCCGGTATCTTCATCGCCGTGGATGTGCCACCAGCCACCATTCCTTGAGGAACAGCAGGCGTTCCGGAAGTGGCAGAAGAATTGACAGACACGGGGGTAGACTGGCCTGACCCCAGGGCCACGCTCGCCTGTGCGCCAATGCCCGCACCTGAAGCGGCAGGCGACGCTCCTTGCGCAGCTGTAGTTCCTGCCTGCAAAGACGCCCCAGATCCAACCTGAACTTGAGGCGCCGCCTGACCCTGTGGCGCAGAAGTCGAGCTGGCCGCTGGCGTGGCCCCGCCAAATTGGGCCGGTTGCCCCACGGGATTGGCAATCGTTGGTGCTTGTCCGGCGATGGCTCCGCCAGCGGGCGATGCAGGACCCGTTCCAGTCGCATTGGCCGAAACAGCCTGGGCCCCCGCGTTTGCATTCAACGGAACTGCCTGTGCGCCCGAAGGCAAAGTTCCTGTCTGCGGTGCAACGGTTTGAGACGTGCCGGATGAAAGAGGCGCACCATTCGGCACACCCTGTTGCGCAACGCTCGCACTGCCCGTGGGCGTCGGGGCCGAGCCCGTCGCCGATGCAGAAGATGCTGTATTTCCGCTGCCCAAAGGCAATGCGCTGCCCGCATTTGCAGGAGTGGCCGTGGGTGCAGACGGAGCCCCGGTCGCCAGACTTTGAGCAGCAGGCTGATTGGTCGAGGGCGGGGAGACAGTTGATGGGGTCGACGTCGGCGCGTTAAGCGACTGCTGGGACGGCGCTCCAGTCGCAGGCGTTCCGGCCTGCGCCGGTGGCGGCGCCTGACCGCCTTGAGCAGAGGATGAGGCGGCCGTGGATGCAGCGCCGGGTGTCGGGCCACCGGCAATCGGCGTCCCGGTACCCTGTCCGGATGAACTGCCGGCACCTGTCGACACCTGACTTGATATGGGTGCGTCGTTGACAGCGCCTTGCAAATTGACGTTCAGCAACGGCACCTGGATTGGCCTTGCAATTTGTGCCTGAACACCTGGTGTAGGCGCTTTCGCAGTCGCCGGTAACAGGCTTGATTGCGGACGAGCGGCGTCTGGCACCTGCGCCGTCGTGTTTGCCGGAGACACCAACGCTTGTGATGGCGCGGTGCGCGGCCCTGCCCCCGACTGAGGCGCACCAGTGTCTGAGGACGGCACTGACGGCGTAATCTGGATTTGCGGCTGCTTGGCATCCCCGGAGACCTTCACGGTCACGTCCGTGCCTTTGGGCAGGGGCGCACTTGCCTTGACCTCGATCGTTTCCTTGCTCACCGCAAGACGCAGGACATTGTCGGGTCGGCTCTCGACGACCTTCGCCTGAACTTCCGTTCCCGGCTCAAGCTTCAGGGACGTCCCCCCCGAACTGGCGGTTCCGGAGGTCTGCAGCGCTGCAATATGACCAACCATGGCTCACTCTTCCGCGATGCCGGCATAACCGCCGAACAAGAGCCCTACCCTAACAGAGATTCCTGACAGTAGAAAAAGACCGCAGCCATCCACTCCGCTTTGACAGGGATCAACGACCAATTGGCCCTCGGATCCCATAGTCCGGCCTGTTGGGCATCTGGACGGCAGAAACAGCAAAATCAAGACGACGCAACGGGAGAAGCGCGCCATGAACTGGATGAACAAGATGAGCGAACGGGCTCATCTCATGGGTCAGATGCTGGAAACCATCGGCGCGATGGATCCGGACGCCCGTGGCAAATGCCTTGAAGGTGAGCTCAGAACGGCTGCAAGCCGCTGCATGTGCTGTTCACACACCCGCCAGTGCGCAAAGTGGCTTCAAGACAATGCCGCGGGCGCAACAGCGCCGTTCGAGGACTGCCCCAACGCCGCCCTGTTCAGGGAATGGATGCAGAACTAGAGTTAAATCGCTACCGTTTGCGACGACCAGCAATGAAATAGGCAATCCCTGCAACAACAGCTGCCCCGACAAAGCGGAAGGGCAGCATCGCAAGCGCACCGGCATCATGCGGGATCGGTGTCGGCAATCCCGTGAAGTTCCAGGCCGTCTCGATGAAAAGCGACAGAACCGCGCCGGCAAAGCCCGCGATCGCGATCTTGGAAACCTGATCTGCGCGCCACCCCATGCCGGCACCAATGATGAGCGCAAGCGGGTTGAGAAAGCCAGCCAAGCCGAACAGATCCAGCCATGTGTCAGAAAGTGTCAACATGTCGTCTGTTTAGCTTGAGCTGCCGCCGAATGCGAGCAGGGATTTATGCTCTCCGGCCTGAAATCAACACCAGCGGCCGAATTTCAGCAAACTTCGGTGACCTGAAGCTACCGATCACAAAAAAAACTCAAGAAACTTCTGGAAATAACCTGGCAGATAACACCCTGTTTCCATTACATCGAGATCGTAAACTCATGAAACTGCAAGAAGAATCGATCAAAAAAAACCTGTTCGCTCTATTGACGACAGCGGGCTTTGCCCTAAATATTTAATCAAGTTTATTTATTCAATTCAAGAAATTGACGAATGCTTCAGAAGACCGACACCAAATCGCCAGAAGATGCCACGATTTCTGACCTCGGGGAAAATGACCAGCGCCTGGGCCTGAAGTGCAACCATTGCAGCCGGTTCCGGTACATGGCGACACACCGCTTTCCGCCCGAGACCTGCGTGAAAGAGATCGCAGTCTCCCTGCATTGCGCCAGGTGTGGGTCCGATGATGTCGAGACGTTTGCTGTCTCCAGAAATTCCGAAAATGGCTACTGGCCGGCCGAAAGCAGCTGAGCTGCGAAACCAGAACGTTTTTCGATTGCAATAACGCCTGCCAGTCTTAAATTGGCACCGTAATCCTTTGGAGTTTTTATGCGCTTTCGCCGAGAGGCCCGCTAAAGCCCGGTCACATGTTGATCGGACCCTGTGAGACACCACGCTGCATGCGCCTGCTGCAGCGAACGGTTTTTGACGCGCATTTCAAAAGACTTCACATCCAATGGACATCTCCAAAGCGGAGCAACGGGCGTTGCACCTGTTGGCTCAAGGCGGTCGTATCCTCGTTGAAAAGGACGATCGTGGACATATCATCAAAACCAGCACAGTCACACGCGACGGCTGGTTCTGGGGCGGATGCGACCTCACTCTTTTCAGGAAGCTGAAGCGCCGGCGCTACATTTCATCCAGGGCCGGAGGTCCATACCGGGTCACCCGCCTCGGTCTGAAACGCGTTCGCGCCCAGCTGAACAACTGCTAACAACCAAAGAGACAGCCGCCCAGCGGCTGTCTCACTGCATCTTTTTCACGACTTCATCGGCAATCGCGAGAGAAGCCGTCAGTCCGGGAGACTCTATGCCATAGAGCGCGACCAAGCCTTCGCGCCCATGCTCGGATGGGTCATCAATACGGAAGTCGGCGGCAGCCTCTCCCTGAGCGGAGATCTTGGGCCGGATGCCTGAGTAATCCGCCACCAGAGCTCCGTCTTCAAGGCCGGGCCAATATTGGCGGATCGCTGCGTAAAACGCATCTCCCCTCGCCGGATTGACCCGGTAGTCAAAACTCTCGACCCATTCCACATCCGGACCGAACCGGGCCTGATGCTGTAAATCAAGCGTCAGATGGACACCAAGACCGCCAGGCTCCGGAACCGGATAGATCAGCTGTGAGAATGGTGCCTTCCCCGTCAGCTTGAAGTAGTTACCCTTTGCCAGATAAGCCTTGGGCGGTTTCGTTCCTGGCAACATGGCCGACAGACCAGGCGCTCCGTGGCCGGCCGAAATGATCAGCTCTCGGCAGGTGATCGCATAACCGTCTTCCCCCTCCGGTCCAACGTTGAGGCGGTAGCCGCCATTCTCCAACGCCGAAACGCTCGTAACCTCGGTGTTGAGAACCACCTGCCCGCCATTGGCTTCCAGTTCACCTTGAAGCGCCAGCATGTAGGCGTGGGTGTCAATGATGCCGGTCGAAGGCGAAAGCAAAGCTCCTTTGCAAGAAAGAGCCGGCTCCAGCCCCCGCGCCTCGGCACCTGTAAGAAACCGCAAGTCACCGACACCGTTGGCCTGGGCCTTTGCGCGAATACCCTCAAGATCACCGACCTGCGCGTCAGTGCTGGCAACGATCAGCTTGCCGATCCGTTCATGAGGCACACCGTTGGCGCTACAGAAATCATAAAGCTGCGCCTTGCCCTCGACGCAAAGCCGCGCCTTCAGACTGTCCTTGGGATAATAGATCCCGGCATGGATGACTTCGGAATTGCGGGCACTCGTCTCCGACCCGATCAGGTCATGGCGCTCCAGCACCATGACTTCACGCCCGGACAAAGCCAGCGCCCGGGCCGCAGCAATGCCGACCACGCCAGCCCCGATGACGATAGTTTCAATGTCATGCATTCGGATGTCTCAAGAGCTCGAAACGAAACCTGATACTGCGCCGTGGCGAGGCTGTCAGGGAAGATCAGATCAAAAAGAAAAAGGCCGCGACATGCATCGCGGCCCTGATCGAGGCAAAATCAGCCCCACCATTTTTCCGGTTCAAACGAACCTGCGGCGTCTTCAATGACAGAGCCAAGCTGGAACAGAGTGCTCTCGTCGAAAGGCTTGCCGATCAACTGCAGACCCAGCGGCAGTCCGTCATTGCTGAGGCCCGCCGGGACGGAAATGCCCGGAAGTCCGGCCATGTTCACCGTCACCGTGAACACGTCCTGCATGTACATCTTCACCGGGTCGGAATGCATGTCCTGGTCGGCGATACCGAAGGCGGCAGATGGCGTCGCGGGCGTCAGGATCGCATCAACACCATTGGCCCAGGCAAGGTCAAAGTCCCGCTTGATCAGGTTACGGACTTTCTGCGCCTTGAGGTAATAGGCATCGTAGTAACCGGCCGACAGCACGTAGGTGCCGATCAGGATCCGGCGTTTGACCTCGTCGCCGAAGCCGGCAGCACGGGTGTTTTCATACATGTCGGCGATGTCCGTGCCAGGAACGCGCAGGCCGTAGCGAACACCGTCGTAACGGGCAAGGTTGGAAGAGGCTTCCGCCGGTGCAACGATGTAATAGGCCGGCAGCGCGTATTTTGTATGCGGCAGGGAAATGTCGACGATTTCCGCGCCCGCAGCCTTCAGCCACTCGATGCCTTTCTGCCAAAGCTCCTCGATCTCGCCCGCCATTCCGTCCATGCGGTATTCAGCAGGAATGCCGATCTTCAGGCCCTTGACCGACTTGCCGATCGCCGCCTCGTAGTCCGGCACTTCGATGTCAACGGAGGTTGTGTCCTTGTCGTCCACCGATGCCATGGATTTCAGCAGGATAGCGCTGTCACGAACCGTCTGCGTGATTGGGCCTGCCTGGTCCAGTGAAGATGCAAAGGCAATTGTTCCCCAGCGCGAACAGCGGCCATAGGTCGGCTTGATACCGACGGTGCCGGTGAATGCTGCTGGCTGACGGATGGATCCGCCCGTGTCCGTTGCCGTTGCGCCCATGCACATGCGAGCTGCGACAGATGCCGCCGAGCCACCGGAAGAGCCTCCGGGAACCAGGTCCTGGTTGGAGCCATTCTTGCGGTAGGGATTGATCACATTGCCGTAGTGAGACGTCTCGTTGGACGACCCCATTGCAAACTCATCCATGTTGAGCTTGCCAAGCATCACCGCGCCGTCGGCCCACAGGTTGGAGGTGACGGTGGATTCGTAGACAGGCTCAAAGCCGTCGAGAATATGCGAACACGCCTGCGTATGAACGCCCTTGGTCGCAAACAGGTCCTTGATGCCGAGGGGAATGCCTTCCAGGGCTCCGCCCTCGCCCTTGGCGAGCTTCTCATCGGAGGCCTTGGCCATCTCGCGTGCCTTGTCGCCGGTTACTGCGACATAGGCATTGATCGCACCATTGCCGGCCTCGATGTTTCCGAGAAAGGCCTCGGTCAGTTCCAGCGCGGTAAAGTCCTTGTTGGCGAGCTTTTCGCGCGCCTCGGCAATGGTCAGTTTGGTCAGGTCGGTCATGATCTAGGTCTCTGTTTCGGCCGAAAGCGGCCGGGAATAGAAAATGGACTCGGCATGTGCCGGATAGTCGAGAATGGCGCCGCAGCGCGCAAAGCCGTTGCGCTCGTAAAGATGCTTGGCAGCCTCGTAGTTCCAGCCGGTTTCCAGCACCAGCTCACGAAAGCCTTCCTCCTGGGCGAGATCGATGATCTGTCCGAGGATCCTTGCTCCAAGCCCCTGCCCCTGAAACCCGGGCCGGGTGTACATGCGCTTGACTTCCGCTATGCCGTCGCCGTGCCGGTGGAGCGCCCCGCAAGCCGCAGCCTCGCCATCAACACGCGCCACAAACACCGTGGTTTGTGCGCCCGCCATCTGCTCCGCAGTGAGATGATGACAGGCGTCGGCCGGAGTCAGGCTGAGCAAAAGATCGCTCAACTCACCGACAAGCGCGCGGATATCGTCCTGCAGGGGCGTCTCGATGGAAATGGCAACGGTCACGGCAGGCTCCGGTTTACTCGACGACTTTCGGCACCATGAAGAAGTTGTCTTCCGTCATGGGCGCATTGGCGACGACGTCAGCTGCATAGCCACCGTCGGTGACGCCATCGACGCGCTTCTTCATGGTTTGCTCGACAACGGAGGTCATAGGCTCAATGCCGTCGATGTTCACTTCATCCAGTTGCTCGACGAAGCCGAGAATGGCGTTGAGCTCGCCGGTCATGCGCTCGGCCGCATCGTCAGTGACCTTGATGCGCGCCAGATGGGCCACGCGTTTGACCGTGTCGGTATCGACGGACATGGGGTTTTCTCCGTTTGAACTGCAATCAGGCCGGTTCAGGCCTCTTGTCTGGGACCTGTTTTTCGCAAAACGCTTCGTGAAACAAGCTCCGCCCTTGCTGGAAATGAGAAAATAAGTCAATTACGGTACCAATAGTAACCGAATTTGGATTGTGCGATCATGACCGGGCCGTCGCTCTCCAGCCAATCAGCGCCCAGCGGACGGCCGCAAGCTGAACGCGTGACGGCAGCATTGCTCGATGCTGCGCTCCTCACCCTCGCTGAAGAAGGTTTTGAAGCGGCAACCGTTGCTCGGCTGGCAGCCCGGGCGCGCACCAGCAAGCAGGCCGTTTACCGGCGCTGGCCGGACAAGACTTCACTCGTCGCGGCAAGCCTGCGTGCTGCGCTGAACAGGGTCAGCCCACCAGCGCCCCGGCGGGGCAACGTCGCCCAGGACCTGCGCCTCTATCTGTCGAACCTCGTCGAGGCGCTTCAGGACACACCTTTGGGTCGAGCGATCAAATCGGTGAGCGCGCTGAAAAACCAGCCACAGCTGGCAGCAGTCCTGCAGGAGGCGGAGGACGCGCGGCGGCTTGCTCTTCGGCAGATATTTATCGCCACCTCTTTTGAAGCCGATATGGAAACACGGATCGATCTGCTTCTGGGACTTGTGTATTTCAAGCTTCATGTCCGCGATCAACCGGTCAGCCCGGATGACATTGAAGCGGCCGTCCATCTGGTTCTGGGCCTCACCGCCCCCAAGTCTCCTGCCGTCAATCCACATCCAGGAACTGGAAACACACCAGATCGCGCTCCTGTGCCGTTTCCGTGATGAGGAGTGATTGGCAAAGCGAAACAGACAGACGCATTTCTTGGAGGCAAGCCGGCAGCCCGCACTGCCGTTCGGATATGACCCTTGGGAGACGTAATCAGATGACCTTCATCAAATCAGCCCTCACCGGCCTCGTTCTGACTTCGACCTTTTTCGCAGGCCCTGCCCTTGCTGACGAAATCACCACATTCGTGACCGACGATGCAGCCATCGGCGGCACCGACCCGGTTGCCTATTTCACAGAAGGCAAGCCTGTTGCCGGAACTGACGAGTTCACGGCCGTTTATGACGATGTGACCTGGAAATTCGCTTCCGCCGAGAACCGCGACAAATTCGAGGCTGATCCTGCCAAATACGCCCCGCAATATGGCGGGTACTGTGCATTTGGCGCCGCCATGGGCTTCAAGGTCCCGGTTGTGCCCGAAGCCTGGAAAATCGTCGACGGCAAGCTCTACCTGAACAACAGCCTTGGTGTTCAAAAGCGTTTCGAGGGCGATATCGAAGGTCACATCACCAACGCGACCCTGAACTGGGAAATCATCAAGGACAAGAAGCCGGAAGATCTGAAAGAGCCGATTGTTCGGTAATTTTCAGAACGACCTTTCTTGAAATAACAAAACGCGCCGGGCTTGCCCGGCGCGTTTTGCATTCAACAGATGATGTTGCCGGTCAGCCGATCATGGCGTTATCCGCGCGCTTGACCGCAACCACACAGGAACGTGCCAGTTTGCCCTCACCGTCCGGGAACGGTGCAGCCGGATGCTGGATGCCGACAAACAGTGTGCGCTTGTCAGCCGACCATGTGATGCCAGTCACTTCGGCACCGTAAGGCACAGTCATGAAACGCTCAATCTGGCCGGTTGCCGGATCGCCGACCAGCATCTGATTGTTGCCCATGCCGGCAAAATCGCCTTCGTTCTTGTAATTGCCGTCCGTCTGGATCCAGAGCAGACCGGATGTGTCGAACATCATGCCGTCCGGCGAGTTGAACATGTTGCCGGAGTTGATGTTGGAGGAACCGGCATACGGGCTGTCACCATGGACGTCCGGGTTTCCGGCCATGACAAACAGGTCCCACTTGAAGGTGCTGGAGACATGATCGTCATTTTCCGGGTACCAGCGAACGATCTGGCCGTAATTGTTCTTCTCACGCGGGTTCGGACCCCCGACCGGCGTTTCATCACCGCCCGCGTTGGTCTTGACGCCGCGGTTCTTGTTGTTGGTCAGCGCGCAGTAAGCTTCGACAGCAATCGGATTCACGGCCACCCACTCCGGCCGGTCCATGGTGGTTGCACCAACCTTGGAAGCTGCGAGGCGGCTGAAAATGCAGATCTCGGCCTGGCTCATGCCGGTGGTCTCTTCGGTCAGCGCAAGCCATTCGCCGTTGCCGTCATCGGAGAATTTGGCAACGTAAAGCGTGCCCTCGTCCAGAAGCCCGTCTGTGGAAGCACCGGGAACATAAACGTCTCTGGAGACGAACTTGTAGAGAAACTCACCACGTTCATCATCGCCCATGTAAACGATGACCCGTCCGTCACGTGCGACAGTGCAGGCAGCGTTTTCATGCTTGAAACGGCCGAGTGCCGTGCGTTTGACAGGCGTCGAGTCCGGTTTGGCCGGATCGATCTCAACGATGTAACCAGCGCGGCGCGGTTCATTGATGTTCTTGGAAATATCGAAACGCGTGTCGAACTTCTCATAGTCGTAGCGGCTCTTGATGCCGATGCCGTAACGCTTGAAGTCGGCCGGCAGGTCGAGGTCGGCGTCCGTGGAGCCGAAGTAGCCGTTGAAGTTTTCTTCGCAGGTCAGATACGTGCCCCAGGGCGTCTTGCCCGCGCCGCAGTTATTGTACGTCCCGAGCGACTCCGTACCTGAAGGATCTGCGCCAGTCTTCAACAGGTCATGGCCTGAGGCCGGGCCCGAGATCTTCATCGGCGTGTTGTGGGTTATGCGGCGGTTGAACGGGCTGTCGACAACAACGTGCCAGTCGTCGCCCTCTTCCACCACTTCCATGACCGTTACGCCCTGCAGGTTCTGCAGCTTCAGCACATCGTCGGCGGATATCGGTTTGCCATCTTGATTTTTTGGCAGGTTCAGCTTCGGGTTGGCATATTCGCTGTTCACAGCGATGATCTGCCTGTCGCCGATCGCAAAAAGCTCCATGCCATCCGTATTTTCGCCGAAGACGCGATCGGAGGAGGCAACGTCGCCGCCTGTCGCATGGTCAAAATCAGCTGCATCAGAGAAGAGCTTGTCGCCCCACTTGACCAGAATGTCACAAGTGTAACCATCGGGAACATGAACCGTTGCATCGGTTGCAACGCCCACTGGCGTGAAACCGAAACGGCCTGCAGCCTGAACCGCCGTTGAATTCAGCAGACTTGCACCGGTGCCAAGACCCATGACGGCAGCACCGGAGCCAAAGGCCACCAGGCCGCTCAAAAAACCGCGGCGAGACAGACCGGAGGCAACCACACGGTCGAATTCGGTTTCTTCTTCCGTCGGACGAACCAGTTCATCCCATTCATCCCAGGACAGATCATAAGTGTCATTGTCGGTCATAGCTGGCGCTCCCTCGTGGCTGGCTATCGCAAAGAGACCAGTCTCGAATACGCGCATTGAATGACACTGCAGCGACAAATCTGACGGTTCCATCAGGGCCAGGCAGGAAAAGCAACGCCACTAATCCATACACGTCAGAGGCGAGGCTTTTCCGACTAAAACGCTGCAAATACCTGCACTTCAAACGCTACCGCCAAACGCAACACCGCCCAGTCTCGTCGCCTGTTCTGGCGGGTGTAACGATCCGTAACCAACCTGGCTGAGCGAATATTGCACAAATACTTTCACAAAATAAAAAATAGATTGTTTTCCAGGTGACCTAGAAGACAGATCAACGCCAGCCACCCCATCCAAATGAAAATATCAATAAATGACATCATTATCATATTTAATGGCTGCTTTTAGGTATTTTTAACATGTAGTACTCAAGTTTTACTAATCGAAAGGATGTTTTTAAGGCTAAATAATCCGAGCAACGCGACATTCTCGAATGTTATCAATCGGTAGGATTGCATTGACCTGATCAACACCAAAAGGCAAACCCCGAATGAAGATCAGAAGTTTTTTAATAATACTTTTTGCAATCGCGACGTTGATCCCGACGCTCATTTTCAGCGCCTGGTCGTATCATATTGGTGTCAAGCGAGAATTCGCCGAAGTCGAAGATCGGCATCTTCTGATCGCCCGAAACCTCAGCTTTGCCTTGGAGCGGTACCAACAGGACGTGGTCGCCGCATTTGAGTCCGTTAGCGCGACCCTGACGCAGGGAGCATCCACCGATGCCATGAAGCGTCTGCTCCAGCAGCTGAACATGCTATGCATTCTCAATATCGACAAGACAACCGGCGAAGTATGGCAGCAAATGACGACCTTCGGGCATCCGCCTGTCGAGGAAGTCGACCCCGCTGTATTTTCCGCCCTTTCCAAATTCGCAGTCCCGTCGCAAACGGTGTTTTCAAATGTCATGGAAAACCACGAGGGCGAGAATGTCCTCTACGTGATACGCGACTTTGGAACCCATTATGCAATTGGCGAAGTCAGCACGCGGTATTTTGTAAGGCTCGGCGAAAGCATCAGTTTCGGCGTTCAGGGCCATGCGGCCATCGTGGACCAGTTCGGCAATGTTCTTGCCCATCCCCGAGAAGACTGGATCGCGAGCAGAAAGAACATCTCCAAGGTGTCATCCGTGGCACGCATGATGAACGGCGAAACCGGGATTGAGGAATTCTATTCGCCAGCGCTCAAGGGCAACATGATCGCCGGCCTGACCTCTGTGCCCGGGCCCGGCTGGGGTGTGATGGTTCCCCAGCCGATCTCCGAGATCTACGACAAGGTCTATCAGAACCGATCCTCGGTTTTCCTCATCCTTGCCGTCGCCCTGGCAGGTACTCTGGCCATTGGCTTGCTATTCGCACGGTCCTTGTCTGCGCCGTTGGAACGGCTCGTCACGGTCATGAAGACCAACGCGCGCGAACGACAGCTCCATGCCGTCGAAAGCAAGAATGACCTGTTTCCCTTTGAGGAAATCAAGGACTTCCGGGACAGCTACAACACCATGGTCCGGCGGGTCACGGAATCGGGACGAAAGATCGAGGCACTGGCCTTCAGTGACACGATCACCGGCTTGCCGAACCGGGCCCACCTGCAGTCGGTCGCCGCCCCGATCCTTGCAGGCAGCTAACACGGCGTCACCGGTGGCATTATGGTGCTCATCGATCTGGACAACTTCAAGGAGGTCAATGACCTCCATGGTCATGATGCAGGCGACCAGTTGCTCAGGGCATGCGCCAACCAGATACTTGGGACGACCCGCAACCATCTGGCCAGCGGCAGCGAACCCGCCCCCAACTCTCTGGCAAGCCCGATTGTGGCCCGTATTGGCGGAGACGAATTCATCATCATGATTCAGGGCCTGGTCGAGAAAGACGAAATCCAGGCTTTTCTGGATGCCCTTCGGACTGAACTGGCCGCCCCGGCTCCGGAACTGCCGTTCACACTGAACAAGAGCGCCAGCATTGGCTGTTCACGCTTCCCCCAGGACGGACAGGACGTCGAGGAGCTGATCAAGCGCGCTGATATCGCCATGTATCACGCCAAGAACAGCGGCAAGAACCGGTCAGAGCTCTACGCGCCTGAAATCGGCGCCCGATCGACGGCTGAAATTCGCCGAGACGTTCTCAACGCGGTCGAAACGGACGGCTTTTTTCTCGAGTACCAGCCGAAGATCTGCGCCAACCGGCGGAAAGTCCGTGGGGTCGAGGCACTGGTGCGGTGGAACCATCCCGAATATGGCCGCTTCATGCCGGATTTCTGGCTTCCTGCGATCGCCAATTCTCCCGCGATCTCCGCCCTCGGGGAATGGGTCCTCAAACGTGCAATGAAAGATCAGATGGCTCTGGCCAAAGCCGGGCATGACATCTTTATGTCCGTCAACATCGGTCCTGGCCACTTCGTGACACCCGGGTTCGTTCAAAGTGTCGACGCCATCCGCGACGAACTCGGCTTTGACGCCGCAAGACTTGAGATTGAAGTCACGGAAGACGCCCTGTTTGTCTCTGAAGACCAGGCCGTGGAAGCGTTCAACAGTTTGAACAAGAGCGGCTACAAGGTTTCAATCGATGATTTTGGCAAGGGCTATTCCAACATCGCGCGGTTGGCCAGGCTTCCCGTCGACTTCCTCAAGATCGATCGTTCGATCATTGTCGGCGCCTTCGAGGATGATCGCATAAGAGCCATTCTGGAATCGACCTTCGACATGGCGCGCAAACTGGACTGCAAGACAGTGGCCGAGGGCGTGGAAACACTGCAGCACGCCGAATTTGCAACCCGTCTCGGTGCCAATTGCCTTCAGGGCTATTATTTCGCAAAGAGCATGCCGCTCGACGATCTGAAAGACTGGCTGCGTAATCAATCCTGCAATTCGTTATGCGCTTATCAAGAACGGCTCAAGCAGGCCGTTTGAATTCATCCTGATGAAGTTTCAGCGGCCAAGCGGGTCTGGTCCCACCATTCTTGTCGGAAATCTCCTTTGCCCCTTGCCCGATCCGTCGGAAATTGCTTCGATCATTTCGCAAAGCAAGCGGACCCACTCAACAACAATGACATCGCGAGATGCCTCTTCCCCACGGCACCCCTGATCACATGACGTCTCTCCAGAACGAAACCGAAGATGCGCCCAAGCGGCTCCACAGCGCGATCATCGCCGATCAACTCGAGGCAGAAATCATTTCAGGCAAACTGGAAGGTGGCAGCAAGCTGGACGAGTTGGCGCTGACCGAACGCTTCGGCGTGTCCCGCACGCCCGTGCGCGAAGCACTCCATGTGCTGGCCTCGCGATCGCTTGCAGAGCGAGTGCCCTATCGTGGTGTCATCGTTGCCAACATAACACGCGAGCGGATCGACAACCTGTTCGAGACCATGAGCGAAATCGAAGCCACCTGTGGCCGCCTCGCCGCCCAGCGCATGACGATGAGTGAAAGGGCAGCTCTTGAGGAGCTCCATCTCTCCATGGCGGAGATGGCTGAAAATGGTCGCTATGACGACTACGAACGGGCCAATACGGACTTTCACACCGCCATCTTTGCCGGCACGCACAATGAAGAGCTGATCGAGGTCGCCAACGGACTTCGGCTGAAACTCGCCCCCTTCCGCAAGTCACAGCTCCGGATCGCCGCCCGGATGACCAAATCCAACGAAGAACACACGGCGATTGTCACCGCGATCCTGGACAGCAACGCCCGTGAAGCGGAAAAGTCCCTGCGGCGGCACCTCTTGAGCGCTGCAAAGGCCGCCCTCTCCCGCATGAGCTAGTCAACCCCAGCCGGTGTTGCAACTCCCCCAATGGTCGTTCCGCACACCGGAAAAGCGCCATCAGCGGAGGCACGGCATCTTTCCAGGACCTCAATAGTCAGCACGCCGCCTTTCTCTGGCCTTCAGCCTCCGCGCCTGATAAAGCCCGGATATGGCAAATGACCCTTCCCTTTCGCTTGAAGACTTTGTTCAGGCCACGCCCGCGACCAAACGGTTGATCGGGCTTGATCTTGGCACCAAGACCATCGGCCTTGCGCTGTCCGACGTCGGCCGCGGGATCGCCTCGCCGATGGAAACAATCAGGCGCAAGAAATTCACCCTCGATGCCGAGCAGCTTCTCAAGATCTGCGCGCAGCAGGATGTGGGCGGCATCGTTCTTGGCCTGCCGCTCAACATGGATGGCAGCGAGGGACCAAGGGTTCAGGCCACCCGTGCCTTTACGCGCAACCTTGCGCCCAAGACGGAGCTGCCCATCACCTATTGGGATGAGCGCCTGTCGACCGCCGCCGTGACCCGCACATTGCTGGAGGCCGATTCAAGCCGTGCCCGGCGCGCAGAAGTCGTCGACAAGATGGCAGCAGCCTACATCCTGCAAGGCTTTCTCGACCGGCTTGGTCATATGAGTTCATCAGGGCTGTTTGGGGAAGACTAGACCGTCTTCACCTCCCCCAACGCACCGCCACATACCTCCTTTGACCTGCCCGCAGCAGACGACTAGTTTGCCTGCCTTACCGAGTCCGCTGTCAGCTTCCTTACCCTTGGTCCCGCCATGTTCATGACCCTTGCCGCTATTCTGCCTGTCATTCTCGTGATCGCATCGGGTTATCTCATGGCTCGGACAGGCCTGATCAGCGACCAGCAGTGGCGCGGGGTCGAGCGCCTCGCCTACTATTTGCTCTTTCCCGCCGTTCTGTTCCGCACGATTGCAGGTGTCGACTTTTCCCGCGTACCGACCCTCAACATGGGCGCAGCATTGCTGTCGAGCATCTTCGCGATGATCATCGCGCTGCTGTTGTTGCGCCCCGTCCTGGAACGGGCATTCGGCATTGAGGGACCACGCTTCACGTCAATCTTTCAGGGCACGGCACGCTGGAACGCGATGATCGCCCTCGCCATTGCCAATAATGTGGTCGGCGAGGAAGGGCTCGCCATATTGGCAATTGCCATGGTGTTCATGATCCCGGTCCTGAATATCGCCAGCATACTGGTGCTGTCCCACTATGCCAGCGGCACCAAACCAAGCCCGCGCAAGATCGCGCGCGATCTCTATTCCAATCCCTTTATCCTCTCAATTGGCGCTGGCGTGATCGTAAATGTGCTGGGCGTATCTCTGCCCGGTGCGGTTGACGATACGCTCGAAATACTGGGACGGGCGTCCTTGCCGATTGGAATCATCTGCGTGGGCGCCGGACTTGACCTCTCTTCGCTGCGCCGACCGGGTCCCGCGCTGACACTCGGCGCATTCCTGCGTCCGGTTTTCATGCCCCTGATCGCCTTCGGCTTTGTGCATCTTTTCGGTATCAGCGGCACCGCCCAGACCATCGTCATCATCGCCTCGGCTGTTCCTGCAGCGAGCAATTCCTATTTGCTTGCCAGACAGATGGGCGGTGATGCGAAACTGATGGCGGAGATCATTACCCTTCAAACGCTGGCCGCGACCTTCACAATTCCGCTCGCAGTCCTGCTTTTTGGCTAATTGGTCAAAGAATGACTGGTGTGTGGACAGCTCCGCCTTCCGAGATTCTTTCCTTGTAGAACCGCTCTTTTGCACCTATAGGCATGATCTCGATGAGCGCACCTGATCCCCATCGACTGAGTTCTTTCCCCCATCGTCATTTGCTGGGCATTGAAGGACTTCAACCCCACGAAATTCTCGGTCTGCTTGACCGTGCGGATGAAGCCGTTGAGGTCAGCCGCCGGGTCGAAAAGATAAAGCCCGTGCTTCGCGGCCGGACGCAGATCAACCTGTTTTTCGAGGCCTCCACCAGAACCCAATCATCCTTCGAGTTGGCCGGAAAACGGCTCGGCGCCGATGTGATGAACATGGCTGTGTCCCAGTCGTCGGTGAAAAAGGGCGAGACCCTGATCGACACTGCCGCGACGCTGAACGCCATGCATCCCGACCTTCTGGTGGTCCGCCACCATGCCGCCGGAGCGGTGCATCTGCTGGCGCGCAAGATCGGATGCTCCGTGGTCAACGCCGGTGACGGCCCGCACGAGCATCCGACCCAGGCTCTGCTCGACGCGCTGACGATCCGTCGGCACAAGGGCAAGATCGCGCGCCTGACCGTTGCCATATGCGGCGACATCACTCATTCCCGTGTTGCACGCTCCAACATCATCCTGCTCAATGCGCTGGGTGCCAGGGTCCGGGTGATCGCCCCCTCCACTTTGTTGCCGGGTGGCATCGAGAAGATGGGCGTGGAAGTCTTCCGCGACATGCGCGAAGGCCTCAAGGGTGCCGACATCGTCATGATGCTGCGCCTGCAGCGCGAGCGCATGAGTGGCGCCTTCATTCCCTCGGTACGCGAATACTACCGCTACTACGGTCTCGACAGGGACAAGCTGAGTTATGCACGCGAGGACGCCCTGGTGATGCACCCCGGCCCGATGAACCGTGGCGTGGAAATCGATCCGGAAGTGGCCGACGGGCCGCAGAGCCTCATTCGCGAACAGGTGGAAATGGGCGTTGCCGTGCGCATGGCGGTGCTCGAGGCGCTCGCCGCCCATCTGCCGAACAGCTAAGGACAAATCCAGTGGCCATAGACACGCCCAAACCCCTGGTTCTTTCCAACGCAAGGGTGATCGATCCTGCGCGCGGCCTGGATGCCCCCGGATCCGTGATCATCGCCGACGGCACCATTCTCGCGGCCGGTCCGGAAGCGGCCAACCAGGGCGCTCCTTACGGCGCAGAGATCATCGACTGCGCCGGCGCGGTCGCCGGACCTGGCCTGATCGACATGTGTGTCAGCGTAGGCGAACCGGGCGCCGAGCACCGCGAGACCTTTGCTTCGGCCTCCAAGGCTGCCGCGAGCGGCGGCATCACGACCATCGTCACCATGCCCGAGACAGATCCGATCATCGACGATCCGGCGCTAGTGGACTTCATCCTGCGCCGCGCGCGCGATACTGCGATCGTCAACGTCAAGCCCATGGCCGCCCTGACCAAGGGCCTCGAAGGTTGCGACATGACGGAGATCGGCCTGCTTCAGGAGGCAGGCGCTGTCGCCTTCATCAACGGCCACAAATCTGTCCGCAACGCGCAGATCATGCGCCGGATCATGACCTATGCCCGCGATTTCAATGCCCTGGTGGTTCACCACACGGAAGATCCGGATCTCGCGGGTGGCACCATGAATGCTGGGTTGAACGCCAGCTGGAAGGGTCTGTCTGGCGTCCCCCGCGAAGCAGAAATCATCATGCTGGAGCGGGATCTGCGGCTCGTCGGCATGGCCAAGAGCCGCTACCACGCCAATTTGATCTCCACATCGGACAGCGCCGATGTCATCCGCGCAGGCAAGAAGCGCGGGCTCGACATCACGGCCGGTGTATCGATCAACCACCTGACCCAGAACGAAAACGACATCGGCCCCTACCGTACCTTCTTCAAGATGTCACCGCCCCTGCGCGACGAGGACGATCGGCAGTCAATGATCGCAGCCGTGGCAGACGGTACCATCGACATAATCGTCTCCAACCATGATCCGCAGGACGTGGAAACCAAACGCCACCCCTGGGCCGAAGCCGAGGATGGAGCACTCGGGCTAGAGACCTTGCTGGCCGCAGCACTCCGGCTCTATCACGCAGAGCAGATGGACCTGATGCCCCTGCTCGCGACCATGACCTGCAACCCCGCCGACCGCCTTGGTCTTGAGTCGGGACGCCTGTCAGCTGGAGCGCCGGCTGACGTAATCGTTTTCGATCCTGATCGTCCCTGGGTGCTGGAAAAAAGCGCAATCAAGTCCCGCTCCAAAAATTCGCCCTTCGAGGACGCGCGCTTCTCCGGCCGAACCTTGCGCACAATCGTTGCAGGCCGGACCGTCTACTCTTACGATTGAGGTTTGCGAAAGCGTAACGGGTAACTGGGAATGGGTGACTTTGGGGTCGGCGTCGTTGTATTGATAATGTTGATCTCGGTAGCAACTGCGATCGGCTATCTGATAGGGTCGATCCCATTCGGGTATTTTTTCGCAAGACTTGCCGGTCATGGCGACATCAGGCAGACCGGCTCAGGGCTTACCGGGGCAACAAACGTTCTTCTTGTCACCGGCAGCAAACCCCTCGCGGCCCTTACCTTCCTATGCGATGCCATGAAGGGCGCTTTGGCGGTCTATATTCCCCTGGGTGAACAGCCTAGCGATTTGCCAGTGATTGTCTTTGGCTTCAGCGTAGTCCTTGGACACCTCTTTCCTGTTTGGCTGTCGTTCAGAGGCGGTCAGGGAGCCGCTGTTCTCCTTGGGGTGGCCACATGCCTTGCATGGCCCATAGGTTTGATGTCCGCCGCAATCTGGCTCGCCATAACCGCATTCCTTCAAAGCACAGTGCTGGCAACACTTATCGCCTGCCTTGTCGCGTCGATCCTTTTTGGCTTCACCACACATCCGCTGTTCGCACTGCTCTTTGCCGTCATGACCGCCATACTCGGGCTAAAACACAAGGCAGACCTTTGCGGTCCGCTGGCAGCAAAGCTTCTCAAGGCCGATCCCCTGCAAAACAGGAGCGGCCTGAAGAAAAAGGCAACTAGGTACCGCCAGGTCGCTTTCAGACCGCTGTTAAGCACCGTTTTCAAATCGGCACGCCGTCGGCGGACTTGATCGCGAGAAGCATAAGGTTACATTGCCTCAAACTCGATTGACGTTCGAACAAGCAGACAGCATGCTTGACCTGAAAAGCTGGTGCCATTTTGAAAAGACAACACAAAAATGCCTGATCCATTCAGCTGGGACCTTGCCTGGCATCACGTCCTCGCCGTTTTGGCATTTGGCTATCTGCTCGGCTCCATCCCCTTCGGCCTGATCATTACCCGCCTTGGCGGCATGGGCGATGTGCGCGAGATCGGTTCGGGTAACATCGGCGCGACCAATGTTCTGCGCACCGGCAACAAGAAGCTTGCCGCCGCGACCCTTATCTGTGACGCCTTGAAGGGCACGCTTGCCGTCCTCGTCATCAAATGCTTCTTCGGTGCCGAGATGGCTCTGGTCGCAGGCTTCGGCGCCTTTCTGGGCCACCTCTTTCCGGTTTGGCTGAAATTCAAGGGCGGCAAGGGCGTTGCGACCTATATCGGTATTCTGCTTGGTCTCAACTGGCCCTTCGCGCTCTTGTTCTGCGCAATCTGGCTCGCCTGTGCATTTCTGTTCCGCTACTCCTCTCTTTCCGCCTTCGTGGCCAGCATCTTGACGCCCCTTGCGCTTTTTGCCGCCGCTGACGTGCAAATGGCGGCAATGTTCGCCATACTCACGCTCATTCTGCTCTTGAAGCACCATGAGAACATCAAACGTCTGCTGAACGGCGAGGAAACCAAGATCGGCAACAAGTCCAAACCCGTCGAACCACCTCCAGGCAGCTCCACCTGATGAATATCAGGGCGGCAAGCAAAAACGCCCTGATATTAAACGAGGCTCAGCGCCTCGCCTGGCTCCGATTGATCCGATCGGAAAACGTTGGCCCAGCGACCTTCCGGGACCTGATCAATCATTTCGGTTCAGCAGAAGCCGCTCTGGATGCCCTGCCCGGCCTTTCAAAACGGGGCGGAAAATCCGCCATTCGCATCTGTCCCTTGCATGAGGCCGAAGCCGAGCTGGATGCCCACGACCGGGTCGGCGCCCGCCTGGTTGCCCTGGGCGAAGCTGACTATCCGCAACATCTGCGCCACATCGACGGCCCTCCGCCGCTTCTGTCCGTTCGAGGTGGATCGGCACTGTCGGAGCCGAAGGCCGTGGCCATTGTGGGCGCGCGCAATGCGTCACTCTCCGGCAGAAAGCTGGCGGCTCAATTCTCCCGTGACCTTGGACAAGACGGTCATCTCATCGCATCAGGACTTGCGCGGGGGATTGATGCAGCAGCGCATGAGGCAGCACTCGGTTCAGGTACGACTGCTGTTTTTGCTGGCGGCATCGACATTCTCTATCCCCCCGAACATGACCGCCTGCTGGCGGCCATCATCGACAGCGGTGGCAATGCCATTTCCGAAATGCCTCTGGGCTGGAAGCCGCGCGGACGCGATTTCCCCCGCCGCAACCGGCTGATCTCCGGTATGGCGCTGGGCGTGATTGTCATCGAAGCTGCCAAGGGCTCCGGCTCCCTGCACACGGCCCGTTTTGCGTTGGAACAGAACCGCGACATCTTCGCCGTGCCCGGTTCGCCGCTCGACCCGCGTTCGGAAGGCGCAAATGGCTTGATTCGTCAGGGCGCAACTCTCGTGACGTCGGCGGGAGACGTCATGGATGCCCTTGCCGGCCGTCTGGAACCGGACTTGCCATTTACACAGGAGATCGACGAGCCCGGCGACGATCAATCACCCTATGGTGGTGACCCCGGTCAGCGTGCACGCGACAAGCTGCTCTCCGCCCTTGGTCCGACACCGGTCGAGATCGACGAACTCATTCGATTTACCGGAGAAACGGCAAGAACCATCCATGTCCTGTTGCTCGAACTCGAGCTGGCCGGGCGGCTGGAACGACACAGGGGGCAACGGGTGTCACTGCTCTTGTAGACTTGGTTGGAAAACGAAGCGCCTTGCCTCCTTGACCTGACTGTCATGGGCCGTGGATAACCCGCCTGATTGAGCCTCGACTTGACCAAAGGGTTCGAAAGGTCCATTTGACAGGCGGCCTTCGATCCATGATCGTCGCCAGTTCAAGATTTCCATTTCCGCCACAGGAGCGCGCCCGGCGGGCAGCGATCCCGGCAAGCAGCGTTTGGGTACTGATGAAACTCGTCATTGTGGAATCGCCGGCCAAGGCCAAGACGATCAACAAATATCTCGGCTCGGATTACAACGTGCTCGCTTCGTATGGTCACGTGCGCGATCTGCCTCCGAAGGACGGTTCGGTCAAACCCGACGAAGATTTTGCCATGAGCTGGCAGGTCGACAGCAAATCCCAAAAGCGCCTTACAGAGATAGCCAACGCGATGAAGGAGGCCGACAGCCTCATTCTCGCAACTGACCCCGATAGAGAGGGGGAAGCGATTTCATGGCACGTTCTGGAAGTTCTGCAGAAGAAGAAGGTCCTGAAGGACAAGCCGGTCGAGCGCGTGGTGTTCAACGCGATCACCAAGAAGTCCATTCTCGAGGCCATGGAGAACCCGCGCCAGCTGGACACACCGCTGGTTGACGCCTATCTGGCCCGCCGCGCGCTGGACTATCTTGTCGGCTTTACGTTGTCGCCGGTTCTCTGGCGCAAACTGCCGGGTGCCCGGTCCGCGGGCCGCGTGCAGTCGGTTGCCCTGCGCCTTCTGTGTGACCGGGAGATGGAGATCGAGGTCTTCAAGCCGCAGGAATACTGGTCGATCCTGGCGCATCTGAAGACACCTGGCGGGGAAGCCCTGCCCGCATCGCTCGTTGGCTATGACGGCAAGAAGATCGGCCGTCTGGACATCACCAGCGAAGGTGAAGCCACTGCCATCAAGACGATGCTGCAGTCCGCAAGCTTCTCGGTTGCCAGCGTCAGCTCGAAGCCGACCAAGCGCAATCCGCAGCCGCCCTTCACCACGTCGACGCTGCAACAGGAAGCCTCCCGCAAGCTCGGCTTCTCCGCGTCACGCGCCATGCAGGTGGCCCAGAAGCTCTACGAGGGCATCTCCATCGGCGGCGAGACCACCGGTCTCATCACCTATATGCGTACGGACGGCGTGCAGATCGCGCAGGAAGCCATCTCCTCCGCCAGATCAGTGATCGGCCAGGACTTCGGCGACAAATACGTGCCTGAAAAACAGCGTTTCTACGCCACAAAGGCAAAGAATGCGCAAGAGGCCCACGAAGCGGTTCGCCCGACCGACCTGACCCGGCGCCCGAAAGACGTCGCCCGTTTTCTCGATCCCGACCAGGCAAGGCTCTACGACCTGATCTGGAAGCGCACCATGGCCAGCCAGATGGAATCGGCCGTGCTCGAGCGCACCACGATTGAAATCGACGCCAATGGCTCCGGCAAGAAGGCAGCCTTGCGTGTGACCGGTTCTGTCGTGCGGTTCGACGGCTTCTTCGCGCTCTACCAGGAAAGCCGTGACGACGAGGAAGATGAAGCCTCCCGCCGCCTTCCTGCCGTAGACCAGGGCGCAAACCTTGCCCTTGGCGCCGCTGAAGCCAAGGCCGACCCGGTCGAGGCATCACAGCACTTCACGACCCCGCCGCCCCGTTACACGGAAGCGAGCCTGGTCAAAAAGATGGAAGAGCTGAGCATCGGCAGACCGTCGACCTATGCGTCGACCATACAGACCCTTCAGGACCGCGACTATGTGGAGCTTGAGAAGAAGCAGCTTGTCCCGCAGGACAAGGGCCGCATCGTCATCGCGTTCCTGGAGAGCTTCTTCAACCGCTACGTAGAGTTCGACTTCACAGCCAGCCTGGAAGAACAGCTCGACAAGATCTCGGCGGGAGAGTTGTCCTGGCAGGACGTTCTGAAAGCCTTTTGGAAGGATTTCTCCGGTGCAGTCGACGAGATCAAGGATCTTCGGGTCTCCGAAGTTCTTGACGCCCTCAACGACCTGCTCGCACCGCATATTTTCCCCGAAAAGGAAGACGGAACAGCACCACGCGCTTGCCCGTCCTGTTCCGACGGTCAGCTGTCGCTGAAGGTCAGCCGCTTTGGCGCCTTCATCGGCTGCTCCAACTACCCCGAGTGCAACTACACCCGCCAGCTTGCGAAAAGCGATGGCGATGGTGAGGCGTCCGAAGGCCCGAAGGTTCTCGGTCAGGATCCAGAAACCGGCCTCGATGTGTCTTTGCGCACCGGCCGCTTCGGCCCCTATGTCCAGCTTGGCGAAGAAGCCAAGCCGAAACGCTCTTCCCTGCCCAAAGGCTGGGCGGCGGCGGATATCGACCTTGAGAAAGCCCTCGAGCTGCTCTCACTGCCACGCGAAGTCGGGCCACATCCCGAAGACGGCAAGATGATCACCGCAGGCATCGGTCGCTATGGACCTTTCGTGCTGCATGAAGGCACTTACGCCAACCTGTCAGCACCTGAAGAAGTCTTCACCGTCGGCATCAACCGTGCCGTCGATGCGCTCGCCGAAAAGCGCGCCAAGGGCGGCCGCGGCCGTGCGGCGGCGACACCCCTCAAGGAGCTCGGTGAGCATCCCGAGGAGGGCGGTCCGATCAATGTCTATGACGGTCGTTACGGGCCTTATGTCAAACACGGCAAGATCAATGCGACCCTGCCCAAGGACACGGATCCTCAGACCGTGACCATGGAACAGGCCGTGCAGCTGATTGCCGACAAGGCAGCCAAGGGCGGCACAAAGAAAAAAGCGGCTGCAAAGAAGCCTGCAGCCAAGAAGACCGCCGCAAAAAAGCCAGCGGCCAAAAAGGCAGCTGCCAAAAAGCCGGCCGCAAAGAAAACAGCCGCCAAGGCAAAGAAGCCCGCTGAAGACACGACCGTGGAAGACGGCTCTTGAGCGCCAGGCGGATAGGACCGAAAAAGCCCGCCGGTCGGAAGGCCGGTGGCCGCGCAAAGACCCCCGGTCAGTTTCCCTCCCCCGAAGACATCATGACCTTCATTGCCGAGAACCCCGGCAAGGCGGGCAAGCGCGAGATCGCCAAACACTTTGGCATCATTGGCGCAGCACGGATTCAGTTGAAGAAAATTCTCAAGGATCTTGCCGAAGAAGGCGTCGTCGAGCGTCGTCAGAAACGCTTGATCCGTCCTGGTGACCTGCCGCCGGTCTTCGTCGTCAGCCTGATCGCACGCGACGGCGACGGCGAACTTCTGGGCGAACCTGTCGACTGGGACGACGAAGCAGGGCCAGCGCCGAAGGTTCTTGTGCTTACGGGTAAAGGCAAAACGCCTCAACCCGGGATTGGCGACCGGGCGCTCGTCCGGCTGGCAGACATCGACAGTGGCCCGGAGGCAAAACACGCCGGCCGCGTCATCAAGGTGCTGGAAAAGCAACAGGGAGCCGTGCTTGGCATCCTGCGCAACCGCGAAGGCAACCGTCCGCCGTTTCTGGAGCCAATCGACCGCAAGCAGCGTGAACTGGACGTCGACCCGACCGACCTGAAGGATGCGCAAGACGGTGATCTGGTCAGCGTTCAGGTTGTGCGCACAGGCCGCTATGGTGCCCCGCGTGCTGCAATCGTCGAGCGCTTCGGATCGATGAAGTCTGAAAAGGCGGTGTCCGAAATCGCCCTTCAGGCCCATTCGATCCCGCATGTGTTTCCCAATGCTGTCGAGGTTGAGGCCGAAAAAGCCGAGCCTGTGACACTCGGCAAGCGCGAGGATTGGCGAAAGATACCGCTCGTCACCATCGATCCGCCCGACGCCAAGGATCACGACGACGCCGTCTTTGCCGAGCCTGACGAGGATCCGGACAACGAAGGTGGCCATGTCGTCTATGTCGCCATCGCAGATGTCGCTCACTACGTCCGGCCAGGCACCGCCCTTGACCGCGAGGCACATCTGCGCGGCAATTCGGTCTACTTTCCCGACCGTGTCATTCCGATGCTGCCGGAACGGATCTCCAACGACCTGTGCTCCCTGCGCGAAAAGGAAGACCGACCGGCCATGGCCGTGCGAATGGTCTTCGACAAGAGCGGTCGCAAGATCAGCCACACTTTCCACCGGGTGTTGATGCGCTCGGCTGCGAAACTGTCCTACATTCAGGCTCAGAAGGCCGTGGACGGCGTCACGGACGAAAAGACGGAAACCCTGCTCGATGGTGTCCTGAAGCCGCTCTGGGCCGCCTATGAAGTTCTCAAGGCAGGCCGGGATGCACGCGAGCCTCTGGAACTCGACTTGCCCGAGCGCAAGATCAAGCTGAAGCCCGATGGAACAGTGGACTATGTCTTCATTCCCGAACGGCTCGATGCGCACAAGCTGATCGAGGAGTTCATGATCCAGGCCAATGTGGCCGCCGCGGAAACGCTGGAGAAGAAGAAGTCTCCCCTGCTCTACCGCATTCATGATGCCTCAACTCCGGAAAAGCTCGAGAGCCTCAAGGAGTTCCTCTCGACCTTGAACATGAAGCTGCCCTCAAGCGGCGGCCTGCGGCCCTCTGTATTCAACGGGCTTCTGGCGAAGGTCAAGGACACGCCCCAGGCCCATCTGGTCAATGAGGTCGTGCTCAGAAGCCAGGCCCAGGCGGAATACGCACCTCAGAACATCGGCCATTTCGGCTTGAACCTGCGCCGCTACGCTCATTTCACATCGCCGATCCGCCGCTACGCCGATCTGATCGTCCACCGCGGCCTGATCAAGGCGCTTGGTCTGGGCGATGACGGTCTGCCCGATGGCATCGAGGCAAAACTCGAGGCCGTCGGTGGGGAAATCTCCGCGGCCGAACGTCGCGCAATGCTGGCCGAGCGCGACACCATCGACCGACTGATTGCACTGTGGATGTCGGACCGGATCGGCGCGACTTTTCAGGGCCGTATTGCCGGTGTGGTCAAATCCGGAATGTTCATTCGGCTCGATGAAAGCGGTGCGGACGGTTTCATTCCCGCCTCGACCATCGGCCTGGACTACTACCGGTATGACGAAGGGTCGCATTCTCTCATTGGTGACAAGTCGGGTGAAACCTACCAGCTTGGGGACAGAGTTGAAGTCAAACTGGTTGAGGCTGCGCCCTTTGCAGGTGCCCTGAGGTTCGAAATGCTGAGCCCGGGACGTATTGCGGGCAAACGCATTCGAGGCTCCGGGTCGAAAAAACCCGCATCCGCGAGCAAGCGCAAGCCCACACGCCGGTCCAGGACTTCGGCAAAGTCGAAACCCGGGACCAAGAAACGATGAACGTATCCTACCGATCCGCGCAAGGCGAAGAACCGGCCTCCGATGAAAAACCGGCCCGCCGCATTCTTCCTGCGATGATGCGCGGTCTCATGTGCCGCTGCCCGTCCTGCGGCAAGGGAAAGCTGTTCAAGGGCTATCTGAAGACGGTCCACGCCTGTGAGGCCTGCGGTGAAGAGATCCATCATCACCGCGCCGATGATGCCCCTCCCTATTTCACCATCACGATCGTCGGCCATATCATCATCCCCGCGCTGCTGATCGTCGAGGTCATGTACCGGCCCGAAATATGGGTCCATATGGCGCTCTGGTTGCCGCTGACGATCATCCTGTCCCTGGGTATGCTGCAACCGATCAAGGGAGCCCTCGTCGGACTGCAGTGGGCGCTTTACATGCACGGTTTCGATCCGGACGCATCCGAAGACCTCCCGGAACCCGATCCGGCGGAAACCGCGCACTATCACACGTGAGGTCTTGATGAGCTCTGGACAGATGACGACGGGCATGGCGGCCCAACTGGCCAAGGATGAACAAGGCGGAAAACACCCCTATATCCGGCCCAGGGACGCCGCCACCCTGCTCATCCTGGATGGCAAGGGCAAGGACACCCGTGTCCTGATGGGGCGTCGCCATATGCGCCACACGTTCATGCCCGGCAAATTCGTCTTTCCAGGCGGCCGCGTCGATCCGGCAGATTCCCGCATCCCGGTCGCGCTTGGCTATCATCCCGTCGTCGAGGCAAAACTGTCAGAACAGCTGAAACGGCCCAAAACCCGGTCGCGCGTGCGCGCATTCGCACTGGCTGCGATCCGTGAAACCTTCGAGGAAGCAGGCCTCTTCATCGGCCGTCGCGCAGAAGCGATCGAAAATCTCCGTCTCGGCAAGGGCTTCGAGGACTTTGCCGAGCGGGGCATCGAGCCCGATCTCGGGCCCTTGAGGATGATCGCAAGAGCCATCACGCCGCCCAACCGCTCCAGGCGCTTCGACACGCGCTTTCTTGCAGTTTCTGCAGATGCCATCGCCGAGCGCCTCGAAAGCGGCACAGGGCCCTCCGGAGAGCTGGAGGACATCGTCTGGCTCACTTTGGATGAGGCAGGCGCCATGGATGAGCTGCCGATGATCACCAAACGGGTTCTGTCGGATCTGGGAGAGCGGCTTCAGTCCGACCCGGACCTTGCGCCGGAATCACCTGTTCCCTTCTACTTCTTTCAACGGGGCGATTTTCAGAGAACCCTTCTCTGACAGGTCTGCAAGATGGCCTTCATCCAGTCAAAACTGCGCTAAACCGGAGTTTTCACGGCCACACCACGGCAAAGCTTGACTTTGCCCCATTGATGAGTACTTTGCGCGCTGATTTCGGAAATCTGGGGCAGAATGATCGCCAGCGACCCTGGCCATAAGAACCGTTTGCCCAATCATACAAAACAGGATCTAAGGCCATGGCCAAGGCGACAACAATCAAGATCAAGCTTCTCTCCACGGCCGACACCGGCTTTTTCTACGTGACCAAGAAAAACTCCCGCACGATGACCGAAAAAATGGTCGTTCGGAAGTACGATCCGGTTGCCAAGAAGCACGTGGAATTCAAGGAAGCCAAGATCAAGTAATTCTTGATCAAGCTCTGAATACAAAAAAGCCCGCCGAATTTCGGCGGGCTTTTTCGTTTTGGAAGTCCGTCTGGATTAGGCGGCAGCAACCTCATTGAGGAACTGCTCGACTTCGCCCTTGAGGGACTCTGTCTTGGAGCCCAGCTCGCCGGACGCAGCCAGAACCATCTCGGCAGATGTCGAGGTCTGCGTGACAGCCTCTGACAGCTTGGACATGCTGGAGGAAACCGAAGTGGTTCCCATGGCTGCCCGCTGAACGTTCTGGGAGATCTCGGTGGTGGCGCTGCCCTGCTCTTCCACAGCCGATGAGATGGTCGTGGTGTAGTTGTTCACCTCTTCCATGATCTCGGTGATCTCGGCAATGGCCTGGACAGACTCTTTCGTGGCGTTCTGGATCGCGGCGATCTGTGCACCGATTTCCTCGGTTGCCTTGGAGGTCTGTGTCGCCAGTTCTTTCACTTCCGATGCAACAACCGCAAAGCCCTTGCCGGCTTCACCGGCGCGCGCGGCCTCGATCGTGGCGTTCAGAGCCAGAAGATTGGTCTGCTCGGCAATGGCCTGGATGAGCGTCACGACTTCACCAATCTTGGTCGCTGAAGCTGCAAGCCCTTCAACCTTCTCGTTGGTGACGCGTGTGCCTTCCGTTGCACGGCCGACAACTTCCGTCGTCTGAGCAACCTGGCGGGAGATTTCGCCGATGGAGGCTGCCAGTTCTTCCGCAGCACTGGCAACCGTCTGAACGTTCTGGGTTGCTTCAGCAGAAGAGCCCTGGGTTTCGTCCGCATAGCCGGAGCTTTCCCTTGCGATTTCCGTCAGGGACTGCGCGGTGCTGTCGAGACCAACGGCGGTCTCGCCGACGGAAGCCAGAAGCGTTTCGACCGTGGAGCGGAAGCCACCGATCAGCTGCTCGATGCGGTTCTGGCGCTCTGCCGAAGCTGCATCGTTGGCAACCTGCTGGTTGGCATATTCAACTCGCTCGAGAGACTTTTCCTTCAAGGTCTCGATCGCCTGCGCCATCTGACCGATCTGATCGGTCCGTTCGGCATGAGGCACTTCGATATCAAGCTCATCATTCGCGATACGGCTGGTGATCTCGGCAAGCCGCGTCACGGGACGCAGCAGGATCTTGACCATGAAGACTGTCAGCGCCACAGCCACAAGAACGACCGGCAGAACGAACATCGTGAACTTGGTCATGAGTTCGGAAATGTTGGCGACGATCGCCGCCTTCTCGACACCAGCATACAGAATGCCGATGATCTCATTCGAAGGCGTGAAGATCGGCTGATAGATGGTGTAGTAGTCCTTGCCAAGGATCGTCGCCTGGCCGTGGAAGGTCTGCCCTTTGGTCACCACCGGATAGACGGCGCCGTTTTTACCGAGCGGCGTACCGACAGCGCGCTTGCCATCAGGCTTGATGATGTTCGTCGTCTTGCGCCAGAAATCGCGCGTCTCGGGGTCCCACGCAAAGACTGTCGCGGTCTCGCCGGTCATGCGGCCGATTGAATCAATCAGCTCGTGCGAGGTGAACTCGGGAAGAGCCTCAATCTCGATCCGGCTGACATCACCAGCGCCGGTCCAGTTGACCTTGACGCCCTCGACCTCCTCGCCAAGCATTGTCGCAGCAACACGAAGGTTTACATCCTGTTTCGCCATGGCGCCGCTCACCGCCTGATTGTCGGCGACCGAGTAAACAATGAAGCCAACAACAATCATTGCAAGGGCGAGGAAACCACCACTGGCCACAGCCATTGCGGTCGACATTTTCATGGAAGACAAAAGCCGTGTCATTTGAGCTCCAACCGTAGAGTTATCACTACGTTAGACATCAGTGTTAGGTATTAATGCCAAGTAAATCCTCAATATATGAGATATTTATTCATATTTTTACCTAGGGTTTCGCATAGGATAAAAAAATGTCAAAAACCTGATAATTTACACAGGACTGACTTCAATCAAGAAAATAAATCAGGAAAAAGATCAAGAACAACACGATCTCGAATTTCTTAAAAATTCGGAGTCTAACCGGTTCTTCCAATGAACCAAGGGAGAAAAGAGGCGAGTGCGCAGAAGGTGGCCGGTGGGAAACAAGCAACGAGGAGGCCACTCTTCGACTCGTTCCGCACCGGCCTGCCCCACGGACCCAGGAGATGCGGCGGACCTGAGCGCCCCGTAGGGAAACTGATCGCTAAAAGCGATTTGGCATCAGATGGATGTAATTGATCCATACCAATGCGAGGTCAACCTACAAGAGTGCTGTGGGAAATCAACTGTGACAGGCGATTTTGCACAAGCATCGTCATAACTTAGTAAATTCGTAACCTTAATGTGAATCCGAAATTCATTCACCCTCTCCGCCAAAGGAGAGCCTCAAAGCCGAAGAACATGGAAATCGCCCAGATCCGCACCCCCCTCTCAGGCGTCGCCGAGGTAGGAGCGAACTGTCTCCAGGAAACGCGCGACAGAGATCGGCTTGGAAATATAGGCCTCGCAGCCGCCCTGGCGGATCCGCTCCTCGTCACCCTTCATCGCGAAGGCGGTGACGGCAATCACCGGAATCGTGCGAAGATCGTCGTCTTCCTTGATCCACTTGGTGACCTCAAGCCCCGAAACCTCCGGCAGCTGGATATCCATCAGGATCAGGTCGGGACGATGGGCGCGAGCAAGCTCAAGCGCCTCTATCCCCGTTCTCGTTTGCAGCGTATCATAGCCGTGCGCTTCAAGCAGATCATGAAACAGCTTCATGTTCAGCTCGTTGTCTTCCACGATCAGCACGGTTTTCGCCATTGCTCGGCCCTTTAGATCCGGCATCAAGCCGGTAATTTGTCACTTGAATGCACACCGCTGCCATTCGGCAGTGGAACACGCCCCCACACCACAGTAGCTTCCCTTTTAGCGTGGAATCGTTTCGGAAAGGCAAAAATTCGCAATGAATGGACGTTCACCATCCTCGATGACCTTTGACAAGGCTCAGGAAATCGCGACGGAAGCGCTTTTGCACCTGACCCGCGAGCCCGAACAGGTCGGACGCTTTCTGGCCGTCTCCGGAATTGGACCCGAATTGATTCGGGAAGCAGCAGAAGAACCCGGCTTTCTCGCTGGTGTCCTGGAGTTCTACATGATGGATGAGGCCCTGCTTCTCAGCTACTGCGAGAATTCCGGCGTCCGCCCGACAATGATTGCCGCCGCACGCTTCGCCCTGGCCGGAGACCCTGCCGACTATGCCTGAGCCACAGACCGCCTCCCGCCATGTTCTCGACCAGATTGCCGCCCTGCCCGCTTCGGACCGGCCTCTGGTAATCTGCGACGTTGATGAAGTCATCCTCCACCTCATCAGCCATCTCGAACGCTACCTGACGGCCAACGACCTGATCTTTCTGCGTCACAGTTACAGGTTCCATGGCAACATCGCGCGAATGGGAGACGAGGCCCCACTTTCCAATGACGATGTGCGTCGGCATCTTGTTCGCTTCTTCGATGAGGAGAGCCACCGCCAGGAGATGGTTGAAGGTGCAGACACTGGTCTTGCCAGGATCTCGGAAAGTCACGAGGTATTGCTGCTGACAAACCTTCCCGGGGCCCACAACAAACCGATCCGGGAAACTCTACTTGCCGGCTTTGGCATCAACTATCCGGTTCTGACGAACTCCGGCCCCAAGGGCGGCGCGGTGGCAGCGCTTTCCGCGGGACGGCCGGCGCCGGTCATCTTCATTGACGACAGTCCAACCAATCATACCTCCGTCAATGCAAGCCTGCCGTCGGCGACCCTGATCCAGTTCATTGCCGATGACCGCTTTCGAGCCAATGTCACGCCGGAACCGCACATCGACTTGCTGACCGGCAACTGGGACGAGACAGCAAGCTTCATTGCCGCTACGCTGCAGGCGAGCTGAGCGCGGAGCATCTCCGTATCAGCCGCCCGCTTCTTGGACACACAGCCGATGCCCCAGGACGCTCAAACGCCCCCTGCCTCGAAAGCCCTTTGCCGGGACTGTGGCGCGCGCCCGGCCATCGCGCGCGCCCGCTGTCCGTCCTGCGGCAGCCCAAGGCTCTTGAAGCATCCCGAGCTGGACCAACTCACCATCGCCCACATCGACTGCGATGCCTTTTATGCGTCGGTCGAGAAGCGCGACAACCCGGAGCTGCGGGACCTGCCTGTGATCGTCGGCGGGGGCCAACGCGGCGTTGTCTCGACCTGTTGCTATATCGCCAGGATCTATGGCGTTCGCTCGGCCATGCCTATGTTCAAGGCCATGGAGGCTTGCCCGGACGCGGTTGTCGTCAAGCCGAATATGGACAAATACGCCAAGGTCGGGCGCGAGGTCCGCGAGCGCATGCGCGCTCTGACGCCGCTCGTCGAACCGATCTCCATCGATGAAGCCTTTCTGGATCTGACTGGCACGGAGCGATTGCATCACGCGACAGCAGCCGAAACCCTTGCCGCTTTCATTCGCGATCTCGAAGAGGACATCGGCATCAGCGCGTCCGTCGGCCTGGCACCCAACAAGTTTCTGGCCAAGCTGGCATCGGATCTGGAAAAGCCACGCGGCTTTTCGGTGATCGGCCAGGCCGAGGCCAAGACATTTCTCGCAGACAAGCCCGTGGGCATGATCTGGGGTGTCGGCAAGGTATTTCAAAAAACGCTGGCTGCGGACGGCATCGAAACCATCGGGCAACTTCAGACCATGGACGGCACTGACCTTGCGCGGCGCTACGGCGCCATGGGTCTGCGCATGGCCAGGCTCTGCCAGGGAGAAGATGACCGTACCGTCACCCCGTCACGAGGCGCAAAGAGCGTCAGCAACGAAACGACCTTCAACACCGACATTTCCAGCTTCGACAAGCTTCGGCCAATCCTTCTGGACTTGTCGGAAAAAGTCTCGCGACGCCTGAAAAAAGAAGAGATCTCGGGGCGCACCGTGACCTTGAAACTCAAGACCAATGAGTTCAAGAGCATCACCCGCGCCCGCCAGCTACAGGATCCAACCCAGCTGGCAGATCGCATTTTCCGAGCCGGGGTCGATCTGCTCGAGAAGGAGACCGATGGTCGGCGTTTCCGCCTGATCGGCATCGGCGTCAGTGATCTGGGCAAATCGGAACAAGCCGATCCTCAGGACCTTCTGGATGAAGGCGCGGGCCGGCGAAAACAGGCCGAACTGGCGATGGACACATTGCGCGACAAGTTCGGCAAGGACGCGGTCGAACGCGGTCTTCTCCACGAAGCCCGGCTCAACAAGCCAGCCAAACCGGGTTCCTGACTGACGGCCCAACAACCGGCAGATCTTGCATCAGTTGGTGCAGGACGCCTCTTCATAAAGCTCCAGGTCCCGCAGGGATCCCTTGATGACAAAATCCCCATAGTCGAGCGACATGCGGCGACTGATACCGTTTTCATAGAGCAGGAAGGAAAGCTGATAGACAGGAAGCTGCTCTCCACCATCGGTTACCGAGGGATCGAAATAGGCGATCGTCACGGGCCAATGGGTCACTTGCGGCACCTCGACAGCTGAGGCATCCGAAGATCCTTTCACCGGGATCCGCTCCAGCCGCGGCTCGCCAATGACCGTCGTGGTCTGGTAGATCTTGTCGCCGGTTTCTGAGCCATCATAGACTTCGGACACAAGAAAGCTCTCACCGTCTTTCGCCGCCTCGATGATCGTTCTCAAATGCACGGTCGGAAACAGCGTCGACTGATCGATCTCGAACGCGCGCTCTTCCGGCTCTTTCAAGTCTACGCTCTTGGCGCCATCAAGATCTTTCGCCGTCCCGCGCGTGGCTTCCACCAGCTTCTGATCCACGTAGGTCTTGGACAAGAACTGGTAGCTGTCCCCATCGCCGCTTTCGTGGGACGATGTGCGCAGGTCTGTCACCTGGGAACCACCCTCAACACTCTGAAAGCGGGTGACGAAGCGAAAACTGATGCTGTAGCCATCACAGGCGCTGCCTGAAAAGTCATAGACCATCAGCCCGGACAGGGAAGCAATGCCGGAGCGTTCCTCCGCTTCACCCAACTCCATGTCATAGATTGCGCGATGCGGCGCAAGACCGAGGCCCGGCGCGGCGGTTGCAGCAAAGCTTCCCGTCAAAACAAGGGCGGCTTGCAGAGAGGCCACGTAAATCAAGTTTCCGGCCCTGAGCTGCATCAACGTCTCCCGTCCGCATAATTCAAGCCTGCCGGTGCAGGCGCATGAGCTGATCATGACTTTAGGCACTTCCCCGGCGCACCGCCAGACCTGCAGTGCAACAATCCGCTGATCTGGATAAAATAGCGCACCTTACGCAGCACGGGACCACCTCCCGGTGCCGGTTTTGCCCTTGCAGCCGCCCTTCATTTACGCCAAGAACTTGTCAGATTTGATCTTTCCGGAGCCTTCACACCATGAGCCAGACCATCGAAAGCCGCCTTGCAGACCTGGGTGTCACACTGCCCTCGCCATCGGCACCGGCCGCCAACTACGTGCCCTACGTCCTGACCGGCAATCAGCTGTTCATTTCCGGCCAGCTGCCGATGGGACCAGAGGGCCTCGAATATGTCGGCAAGGTCGGCGGAGATCTTTCGGTCAAGGACGGCAAGTCTGCTGCTCGCCTGTGCGCGATCAATCTTCTCGCCCAGGCCAAGGCAGCCACGGGAGACCTGGAAAAGATCGCCCGGCTCGTGAAGATCGTCGGCTTCGTCAATTCGGACGGTGATTTCGCCCAGCAGCCTCAGGTGATCAACGGCGCGTCCGACTTTCTGGTCGAGGCCATGGGCGACAAGGGCCGCCACGCCCGCTCAGCCGTAAGCGCCGCCTCCCTGCCCTTCGGCGCCGGGGTCGAGATCGAAGCGATCTTCGAAATAGCCTGACTGCCCAATCGTCTGATCAAGACATTTTCTGCAACACTTACGACATGACGGGCGGCTAGACAGGCCGCCCGAACTCTTCTTCCCGAGGCCCTAGATCCATGACCAAGGTTTCCGAGCTGCTGGCGCGGCCAATCGCCCATCGCGGGTTTCATGATGCAGACAACGGCTGCATCGAAAACACGCCTTCCGCGATCCGTGCAGCTGTCGAGCGCAATTTCGCCATCGAGGTCGATGTGCAGGAAACCGCCGACGGCGAGGCGCTGGTCTATCACGATTACACTCTGGACCGGCTTGTGCAGGCAAAAGGTCCAGTGATCGAAAAGACCTCGGCCGAACTGGTCAAACTGCCCATGCAGACGGGCGCGGACAATCTCTGGCTGCTGCAGGATCTGTTTGATCTCGTCGCTGGAAAGGTGCCGCTAGTCATCGAGATCAAGTCGCGGCTGGTTCCTGGCGCCCAGGCCGATTTCGTGCGCCGCGTTGTCGAGCAGGTCGAAGCCTATGACGGCCCGGCCTGCATCAAGACCTTCGACCCCGACATGCTGTCAATTGCAAAGGCACATCGCCCAGAGGTGCTGCGCGGGATCGTTGCCGATGCCGCACGGCCCGAGGGCGACTTCCTCCGCTTTTCCCGGATGGACCGCTTCATCTTGCGCAACATGCTTCATGTTCCGCGCACACGCCCGCACTTCATTTCCTACGGCATCCGCGACCTGCCCAGCCCGGCACCCGGTTTTTGGCGCAAGTTCTTCGGCCTGCCCGTCATGACCTGGACGGTCCGGACCGAAAGCCAGCGCCTGCGCGCAGCCAAATACGCCGATCAGATCGTCTTTGAAGGCTTCGACCCCGACGCCTGAACCCGATTTGCGGCAGCGGCAATCGTCCCGGCGCCCTTGCAGCGCAGCATCGACGCACTACAGTAAGGAACATGACGCTCGTTACCCGAAGGCCCGCCTGATGTCCGCATCCCAGACCCCGGACGACCAAGCCGCCACGCTTCGCATTCTGTCATCCCTTGCTGATGTTCCAGAGGCCGTCTGGGACAGCGTTGCCAACCCAGGCTGGACGAAAAGCGCTGTCGGTTCCGTCCAGCGCGACGAAGCTTATGAGACACAGCGGCAATTGCTGGAAACCGTGTCCGAAGGCACCGAGAGCCTGCCCGAACCGCCCGCCTATAATCCGTTCCTGTCGCATGCCTTCCTGCAAGCGCTGGAGGAATCGGGCTGTGCGACGGCGCAGACCGGCTGGATGCCGCGTCATCTGCTTTTGGAAGGCGGCGATGGTGAAGTCTGGGGTGCTGTGCCGGCCTATCTCAAAAGCCACAGCCAGGGCGAATATGTCTTCGATCACGGCTGGGCGGATGCCTTCCTGCGCGCCGGCGGCGACTACTATCCAAAGCTGCAGATTTCAGTTCCCTTTACACCGGCCACTGGGCGGCGCTTCCTCCTGTCCCCGACCATCCATCGCGAAAGCGGCCTGAACGCCTTGGCCACCGGGCTGGTTGAAGTCTGCAAACGCAGCGGAGCCTCATCGACCCACGCCACTTTCGTGACAAAATCGGAGTGGGATGCACTTGGCAAAATCGGTTACCTGCAACGCACCGATCAGCAGTTTCATTTCGAAAACCCCGGCTACGCGAGCTTCGATGACTTTCTCGGCGCCCTCGCCTCGCGCAAGCGCAAGGCCATCAAGAAGGAGCGCCGTGATGCTGTCAGCTCAGGCATCGAGATCGAACAGGTCACCGGCAAGGATCTGACCGAAGCCCATTGGGACGCGTTTTACGCCTTCTATATGGACACAGGCAGCCGCAAATGGGGACGTCCCTATCTCAATCGGCAGTTCTTTTCGCTGATCGGCGAGCGCTTGGCAGATCAGATACTTCTTGTCATGGCCAAGCGAGAAGGACGCTACATCGCCGGTGCGCTCAACTTCATCGGCTCAGACACGCTCTTCGGGCGCAACTGGGGCTGCACCGAGCATCATCCCTTCCTGCACTTCGAGCTCTGCTATTATCAGGCCATCGATTTTGCCATTGAGCGCAAGCTCGCCCGCGTCGAAGCCGGCGCCCAGGGCGCACACAAACTGGCCCGTGGCTATCTTCCGACAACGACCTATTCGGCGCACTGGATTGCCCATGAAGGCCTCAGTGAAGCCGTCGCTGACTACCTTGAACGCGAACGCCGCGCGATCAGCATGGAAAACGAGGAGCTGGCCGAGCACGCGCCTTTCAGGAAGCCCGAGAGCTAGAATCATTTCCTCAACCACCGCCCGTAAACTGTTGCTCCGTCTAAATTTATTGCATCCGTTGAATCATTTTATGAAGTATGCAGAAGCCGCATTTTCTGCTGAACAGGCGCTTGACGCAGAACCCGTGGCGCACGACCGCAAACGATCTGGACACGTGAAAAGCTGCTTGCACCGCAGCCCACCGACTGGATAGTGTCGCCGCAAATCCGGCGAGCATAATTTCGCCCCCACATGAGGAAAAGCCGATGTCCGCGCCCGCCTATGACGACCAGAATGTTTTCGCCAAGATCATGCGCGGCGAGATTCCAAGCCACAAGATCTACGAGGACGACAAGACACTGGTGATCATGGACATCATGCCCCGCGGCGACGGGCATGTCCTGGTGATCCCGAAGCCCCCGTCCCGCAACATTCTGGACATTGCAACCGAGGACCTGAACGCAGTGATGGCGACGGTGCAGAAGATGGCCCGCGCCGTGATCAAGGCTTTCGATGCAGATGGAACCACCGTCCAGCAGTTCTCGGAACCAGCTGGCGGTCAGGTCGTGTTCCACACCCATGTCCATGTGATTCCGCGTTTTGAAGGCGTTGCGCTTCGCCCCCACACAGGCGAAATGGCCGACAATGACGTCCTTGCCGCCAACGCGGAAAAAATCCGCGCCGCACTGGCTTAAGGCCCAGAAGGGAGCCTGCCTGCAAGCCGGGCCGGCTTCCCCGATCCGGCTTGATCAGAGCCTCTCCAACAAGAGCCAACCGGTGATCAGAATGACCTCTCCTGACACCACACCGACGACAACTTTTTGCCGACTGGCGAAAAACGCTGCAAAGCCGCCGAGCGCAGCCAGGACCCGCAGCCAGACAGGCGTCACCTCCAGTGCGCCCGTGGGAAACAGGATCAGCTTTGCGATCACGCCCGCGACCAGGGCCGTTGCGACGGCGCGCACCCAGATCAGCAGCTCGCTGTCTTCGCGCAGCTTGCCGCCGGCAAAAACGCCAATCCAACGCCAGATGTCCGTTGCGATCCAGCCCGCAACGATGATCATCACATAAGTCCACCACCAGGGATCGCTCACAGCAGCCCCCTGCGCATGTAGCGCGTGATGAGATAGGCGATGGTGCCCCCGACAAGCCCGGTCCACAAAAGGTCAAGGCCCGGCGCATAGAGATAGAAGAACGGCCCCAGGATCAGGCCGACGATCATCGCGGCCTTGTCCGCGGAAAGTTTCGACGCGCTCCAGAGCGAACAGACGAAATAGATGGGCGTCAGGAGAAACAGCGCGCCGGACAGCACCGGCGGCATGCGCTCCACCATCAGATAGGCCACGCCGGTCATGCAGAAAACAAAACTGGTGAGCGCAGTGCCGAAACCTGCAAAAAACGGCAGACGGCCTTCCCTCGGCAGATCCGGCAAGTTGCGCATACCATAGACCCAGGCGGTCACGGCCACGAAATGCGAGATGTAAAGCAGCTGCCAGCGTTTGGTTTTTCCCTCGACCTTGACCATGGGGATCAGGGCCATGGTCATGGGCATCAAACGCACCGAGGCCAAGGCGACAGCAATTGCCGCAGGGACCAGGCCAACGCCCGATGAAATCGCGCCGGTCAGGACCACGATGGAGGGCAAGGCCCAGACCAGACCGGTCATCATCAGGGTTTCAGGCAGGGAGAGACCACTTCCACGCGCCAATCCGGCATAGCCGACAAAGGCTGCCGTCAGAATCAAGGCGGGAATGGAGATCGCAGCCCGAGCGCCCCGCGCCATCCAGATCCGGCCGGGCACAGGTGCATCGTGATCCTCTGGCGTGCTGATATCTTGATGATCTGGCATGTCTGGCGGACTCGGGGGTCAGCAATTAGGAAGGAGCCCTTACTAATCCCGGAACCCCCGACCTGTCAAATGGCCAACCTCCCCGAGGCAAGCTTCGCCAGCCTCGGATTTGGGATCCCGGGCACCTAGACCGAATGGGTCAGACCACCATCCACGCGGATGTTCTGACCGGTGATATAGCCAGCCCCTTCGCTCGCCAGATAGGCAATCAACGACGACACTTCCCCGGCCTTGCCATAGCGCCCCATGGGGATCCGCGCCTTGCGGTCCGCAGTCTCAGGCAGACTATCAATAAACCCGGGAAGAACGTTGTTCATCCTGACGTTCTCGGCCGCATGCTTGTCGGCAAAGAGCTTGGTGAAGCTGGCGAGCCCTGCCCGAAAGACACCCGAGGTCGGAAAAAGGGGATCCGGCTCAAAGGCAGCGAAGGTGGAAATATTGAGGATCGTCCCTCCCCCCTGCTTTGCCATGATCGGCGCAACAAGCCGCGACGGGCGAATGACATTCATCAGATAGACCTCAAGCCCCATGTGCCAGTCCTCGTCGGAGATCTCCATGACCGGTCCCTTCGGCCCATGACCGGCAGAATTCACCAGTACGTCAATCCGGCCCCAGCGCTCCATGGCACCATCGACCAGCTTTTGCAGCGCGTCCGGATCGAGATTGGAGCCGGTAACACCGAAACCACCAAGCTCGTTGCCAAGCGCCTCGCCCTTGCCCGAGGAGGACAGGACGCCGACCGCGAACCCCTCCTCCGCAA
The DNA here is from genome assembly GCF_039982295.1 of Roseibium sp. GTDB lineage: Bacteria > Pseudomonadota > Alphaproteobacteria > Rhizobiales > Stappiaceae > Roseibium. The sequence continues at coordinate 24,080 of NZ_JBDWYP010000009.1, read as the reverse complement.
GCCGCCGCGCCGCGTCCGCCCCCATGCCACTGCCACCGGCCGTGATCAGTGCAACCTTTGCAGTACTCATGATTTGCCTCCTGTTGAACCTGACCTCAGCCTAGAACTGCCAGAAAGCGTTGACCAATCATCCCTCATGCAGCAAGACTATAGAAAATCTACTGGGTAGACATTTTCACTCGGATGAAAAGCCAACCATGAGCAAGCCAAGCCTCAACAAGTTGCGGGCCTTTGACGCCGCGGGAGAGCACTTGAATTTTCGTCTCGCGGCCGAAGCACTCAACCTGACCCAGGGCGCGGTCGCTCAGCAAGTCCGCGCCCTTGAAGAAGAACTGGGTCTTCCGCTGTTTGATCGACTGCCGCGCGGACTTCGTCTGACGGATGCTGGCGCGCACTATCATGCAGCTGTTGCTCAAGCGCTTGCGATTATTGATAGAGCCACAGAAAATCTCAAACCGGGCGTCCCTCGGGTTACCATCAGCCTGCCGCCGTCTCTCGCCTCGAAATGGCTGGTTCCGCGTCTGCCCCGATTTCAGGATCTTCATCCTGACATCGAAATAGCCACCGTGGCGACCGAACGGCTGGCGAATTTCAAGACCGACGACATCGATCTTGCCATCCGCATCGGCACTCCCCCTTTCAAGGCCCTTCAGCACCGACACCTGAGCGCCATGCGCCTATGCGCCGTCTGCTCTCCAGGCTATGGCGCAACAATAGACCCGATAGAAAACCTATCGAATTTAAAAGACATCCGGCTTCTGCAAGATGGTCATGACACATGGGAAGCTGCACTTGGCGAAAGCCGGATTGCAAATGGCATCAGGATCCTGAAATTCAACCACTCCGGGCTTGCCATCGACGCGGCCCTGGACGGCCAGGGCATTGCTCTGGTGCCCGAGATTCTCGTGAGCGAGGAAATCCGCAGAAAGCGGCTTGTGGTCGTGCCAATGACAGAAGCCCTGCCCGCCAGCGACAAGAGCTACCACCTGGTTTTCCCTCAGGCGGCCCAGCGACATGCGCCGGCCCGCGAGGCCGTAATCGACTGGATCGTCAGTGAGTTTCAAAGCGGCGTTTCCAGCGTCGCGTAAACGGGCGCGCATGGAAAAAGGGGCACCAATTGGCGCCCCTTTCGCATCCCATATGTCTTTTGGCACCTAGTCGGCCAATGGCACTTTCGGAACCAGGCTCTTTTTGGGCCCGGACTTGTCACCAGAGGATTTCGGCCCAGCCTTGGTTTCGGCCTTCGCCTTGGGTGCGGCCGGCTTGCGGCGACGCTTTGGTTTGGCCGCAGGTTTGGCTTTGGACTTGGGCGGGGTCGGCGCTCTTTCCTCGAGGGATTCAAGCAGAAGGCCGGCCTTGTCCTCGGAGACAGAGACCTTGACCATGCCGCCCTTCTTGAGCTTGCCGAACAGCACCTCATCGGCCAACGGCCGTTTGATGTGCTCCTGGATCACCCGGCCAAGCGGCCTTGCGCCCATCGCGTCGTCGTAGCCCTTCTCTGCCAGCCATTCGGTCGCGCCTTCGGTCAACTCGAAGGTCACACCGCGGTCGGCCAGCTGGACTTCCAGCTGCATGACGAATTTTTCGACGACCTTGTAGACGACATCCTTCGGCAGGTTTCCGAAAGGAATGACTGCGTCCAGACGGTTGCGGAACTCCGGCGTGAACAGCTTGTTGATCGCTTCCGCGTCGTCGCCTTCCCGCTTCAGGCGGTTGAAGCCGACCGGAGACTTGGCCATATCGGCCGCGCCCGCATTGGTGGTCATGATCAGGATCACATTGCGGAAATCGACCTGCTTGCCGTTGTGATCGGTCAGCTTGCCGTGGTCCATAACCTGCAAGAGGATATTGAACAGATCCGGGTGCGCCTTCTCGATCTCATCCAGCAGCAGCACACAATGAGGATGCTGATCAACGCCGTCGGTCAGCAAGCCACCCTGGTCGAAACCGACATAGCCTGGAGGCGCGCCGATCAGTCGCGACACCGTGTGCCGCTCCATGTACTCGGACATGTCGAATCGAATGAGTTCAACACCGAGCGACGACGCCAGCTGGCGCGCTACCTCGGTCTTGCCCACACCGGTGGGACCGGAGAACAGATAGCTGCCGATTGGCTTGTCCGGCTCACGCAGACCTGCACGGGCCAGCTTGATCGCCGACGCCAGCGTCTCGATCGGCTTGTCCTGACCGTAGACAACCCGTTTCAGATCAGCGCCGAGCCCGGAAAGCACTTCGGCATCGTCCTTCGATACGGTTTTCGGCGGAATCCGGGCCATCGTCGCAATGGTGTTCTCAATTTCCTTGACGCCGATGGTCTTGCGGCGACGTGTTTCCGGCAGCAGCATCTGCGAGGCGCCTGTCTCATCGAGCACATCGATCGCCTTGTCCGGCAGCTTCCGGTCGGAAATGTATTTCGCCGACAATTCCACCGCTGTCCGGATCGCATCATTGGTGAAGCGCACCTTGTGGAAGTCTTCGAAATACGGCTTCAAGCCCTTGAGGATATCGATCGCGTCGGGGATCGACGGCTCGTTCACGTCGATCTTCTGGAAGCGACGGACAAGCGCGCGGTCCTTCTCGAAGAACTGCCGATATTCCTTGTAGGTGGTCGAGCCAATGCAGCGGATCGCTCCGGACGCCAGCGCAGGCTTCAGGAGGTTCGACGCATCCATCGCACCGCCCGAGGTCGCACCAGCTCCGATGATCGTGTGGATCTCGTCGATGAACATCACCGCGCCGGGAAATTCCTCGATTTCCTTCATCACCTGTTTCAGGCGCTCTTCAAAATCACCGCGGTAGCGGGTGCCCGCGAGAAGCGCGCCCATGTCGAGAGAGAAAATGGTCGCTTCTTTCAGCACCTCGGGAACATCGCCGTTGACGATCCGATAGGCCAGTCCCTCGGCTATGGCAGTCTTGCCAACGCCCGGGTCGCCAACGAACAGAGGATTGTTCTTGGAGCGGCGGCACAGGATCTGGATGGTTCGCGAAATCTCGCTGTCACGACCGATCAACGGGTCAATCTTGCCCTTGTCCGCCTTGTCATTCAGGTTGATGCAATAGGCTTCCAGCGCGTCCGACTTGGCCTTGGACTTGCCTTCCTGGCCTTCGCCGCCCTGGATGGTATCGTCCTCCTCTTCGGAGGCATCCATCGGCCGGGTCTCGGACAGGCCCGGGCGCTTTGCAATCCCGTGAGAGATATAGTTGACCGCGTCGTAGCGGGTCATGTCCTGATCCTGCAGGAAGTAGGCAGCGTGGCTTTCCCGCTCCGCAAAGATCGCAACAAGCACATTCGCGCCGGTCACTTCTTCGCGGCCGGAGGACTGCACGTGAATAACGGCGCGTTGAATCACCCTCTGGAAACCGGCGGTCGGTTTTGAGTCCTCGTCGCCTTCAGTCACCAGATTTTCAAGCTCGGTTTCCAGATACTCGACGAGACTGCGCCGGATCGTATCCATGTCCACGTTGCACGCACGCATCACCGCCGCCGCATCCTGGTCATCCAGAAGGGCCAACAGCAAATGTTCGAGGGTCGCATACTCCTGCTGGCGCTCATTGGCAAAAGCCAGCGCCTGGTGGAGTGCTTTTTCGAGACTACGAGAAAATGACGGCACGTGTGATATCCTTCACTTCTTCTCCATAACGCACTGCAGCGGATGCTGGTGCTTACGGGCGAAATCCATGACTTGCGTCACTTTTGTCTCAGCGACCTCGTAGGAATAAATCCCACACTCCCCAACGCCGTGATGGTGAACATGGAGCATGATCCGGGTCGCCTCTTCCCTATTCTTCTGGAAGAAACTTTCCACGACGTGAATCACGAACTCCATCGGCGTGTAGTCGTCATTGAGAAGCAGCACCCGATACAGACTCGGGCGCTTGGTAACCGTCTTGGTTCTGGTGACGACGACGGTTCCCGTGTCGCCATCGTCAAAGTCAGCCCCACCAGCCATTTCCAAGCTCATCGTCCTCAAATCAGTCAGTCAACTCCAGCTTACCAATCGCAGCGGCCGAGTAAAAGCCTCATCCAACGGCAGATCGGAATTTTGACTCAAAGCCAAATCGGACCTTAACGGCAGCCGGGAAAGTAAGCCGGAAACGTACATTTGCGACCTTGCGCGAACCAAGACACAAACAGACAAAAAAGTGAGCGCAGCCTTGGTGGCCCGCCTTCGCTAAGGATGTAGGTCTCAAAAAATGAATTTAAAGGGCACCAAACCAGCGACAGTGGCACCATGCAAAAACCTGAAATAAAAAAGAAAACCCGGCTCTTTCAAGCCGGGCTTCATCAAAATCGGTCTCGCCAGGGTTCCATGGCGAACGCGTAAGGTCGCTTACTTGGACATCTTGCCCATGACGCCTTCGAAAGGCTTGTAAACGTCCTTGGACATGTCGGTGTACATTTCACCAAGCTTTGTCATTTCACCGACGAAACCTTCATAAGCCGTTTTGAAGTACTCGGACTGGGCCTCGAAGGCCTTGTCCAGGGACTTGGAAGCAGCAACTTTTTCCACAGCCGCAGAGCCTTCTTCGAAAGACTTCTTCTGGTAATCGGCAACTTCAGCCGCAATCGCCTGCATGCTCTTGGAGACGGATCCGAGGCTTTCCATGGCAAGATCCATGTTCTCTTTGCCGAGCTTCTGCATATCTTCGAAATTGTTCATCATTTTCCTGCCCTCGCTCTATCGACCTTGCAGTGCCCAAAACATGCGCCGCATCAGGCCACCGCGGTCGATCGCATCAAGAGTTGACCTAACGGGAGCAATATCTCGCACCGCACAACATATGTCAATATTTTTTTGCACTGCAATATCGCGCATAAGCTGCATATCAAAAAACAACACTATAAACAGCAACTAAAAGAAAATACAAAAAACCATCGAATTTTATAAAACACGAATACTTGACACGGCATCCTTTTAATAAACAAGTAATTAAATAAAACAATGAATACGAGAAATTAGACATCATTCATATTTAATGAATGCGCAAATATGCATTTTTAATAATGTTTACCGTTCATTAATACTAACTTTAAGCTAATCTTTTTTGAGCTTTCGAGCATTTTCATTTACTCATTCGTAACCGCGTTTCCATCAGATTGATCATCAAATCATCGGCAATCGAACGGGTTTCGCTCTTACAAGCAGACTGACCTGGGGATTGATTGCCGCATATAGCGTGACCCAAAATGGGATTAGTAACTGTGTTTGGTATGCGTCTCCTCCGCGCCGTACGAAATCGAGCTCCCTGGTTCAGGACTGTGGCAACTGCCGGGCTGATGGCTGCAATGGCAGTGCCGGCTGCAGCGAATTCGAAATACGCCGGCATCGTCGTCGATGCGAAAACCGGCAAGACCCTCTATTCGTCTTCTGCCGATGCCTACCGCTATCCAGCCTCCCTCACCAAGATCATGACGCTCTATGTTCTTTTTGAAGAGATGGAAGCAGGACGGTATTCGCTGAACTCGAAGCTCAAGGTGTCGAAATACGCCGCTGGACGACCGCCGACCAAACTGGGCCTGAAGCCCGGGTCCACCATCAAGGTCAAGGACGCCATCCTCGGGCTCGTGACAAAATCGGCGAATGACGCATCGACGGTCATTGCCGAGAGCATCTCTGGCTCCGAGCGCAAGTTCGCCGAGCGCATGACCCGGACGGCACGACAGCTCGGCATGTCCAAGACAACGTTCCGCAACCCTCACGGGCTTCCCAATTCCAAGCAGCGCACGACCGCACGTGACATGGCGACGCTGGGACGGGCCATCGAGGAGCGCTTTCCGAAGTACTACAAATATTTCGAAACACGGTCCTTTACCTACAAGGGTCGCCGCTACGGCAACCACAACAAGCTGCTCGGTAAAATCAAGGGCGTCGACGGCATCAAGACCGGCTACACCCGCGCATCCGGCTTCAACTTGACCGCTTCCGTCAAACGCGATGGGCGCCATATCGTTGCCGTCGTCATGGGCGGCAGGACCGGCAATTCCCGAAACGCCCAGATGATCAAGCTGATCAACCGCTACCTCAAGAAGGCCAGCCGTGGACCGAAGACGGCCCCTGCCCTTGTTTCTCGCGGTGGAGTGCCAGCATTCCGCGCTGCAGATCTCAAGGTTGCGCCCCTTCCCACCCTCAAGCCTGGCAGTCAGGCTCCTGTAGCGACCGGCGCTCCTGTGGTTCTGGCACTCGCCAAGCCGGACGAGCCAAAGAATGATCCGACACATCTGGTGACCGGAACCATCCCTGTCCCACCGAAAATGGTGAAGAGCCGGATGGCAAGCACCTTCGCGGTGGCAGGTCTGGCCCCAGCTCCCAAGCAAGCCCCGGCGGCTGACCTCGTCCGCGCGCCTGCAACCGCAGAACCGGTCGTAACCATGGTGAATGTGGCCCCCGTGCCTCAGCAAATGCCGGAAAAGGTTGCAGACACGGTAACAGTCGCGACCAGCGACACTCCTGACCGGGCCCCGGGCTGGCAGGTGCAGATCGCTGCGGCTGAAAGTGAGACCGGCGCGATCGAGATGCTTAAAAAGGCAAAGTCCCGCACCGGAAAGGCTCTACGCAAGCGCGTGCCTTACACAGAACCGGTCGAGGCGAATGGCCAGACCCTTTACCGCGCAAGGTTCGTCGGTTTCGAAACCAAGACCGCCGCCTTGGGCGCCTGCAAGACCCTGAAGAAGGCGAAATTCGCCTGCTATGCCATCTACCAGTAAAAGCGTAACGGATATCCTCAATGTCTTCCGAGAAGCCTGTCCTTAGCCTCGTTGAGTTTAGCAGCCAGGAAAGCGGTGCCCCCATGATCGGGGTGCAGGCGCTTCATGAGCCTGCGGTGCGCAGCTCTAATTTCCGCGTCCCCGGCATCGGGCGAAAGCCCCAGGACCTCGTAGGCCTCCTGATCTGTCATGGCGCCCGAGCTCGCCGCGCGTCCCTGCCGCTCTGCTCCATCCGCCTGGAAGTCTTCTCGCCAGCCGGAAAGCCTGCGGTCGAGGTAAGCTTCGACTAGGGATCGGCTCTGGCCATCGGCCGCCGTTTCCTGCCAGAAGGCCTTGAGATCCTCGTCGTCGAGGTCATCAAGACTATGCCCGTCGAATTGACCGGCAAGAACGATCCCGCGCATGGCGCCACTGTCATGGTCAAGTTCCATCTCGACCATGGCGGCTCTCACCTTGGATATCTGGCCGCCGCTCGGCCGGCCACCGCCCCGTCCTCCCGGTGAATTCCGCATTCCCAGCAACGTAAGACCGAATCCGGCAGCGCCAATGGCAAAGCCGAAACGGCCGGTCACGGCTAAAAGAGCGGCAAGCAAAAGAAGTCCAACTCCGCCAGCCGTTTTCAACTGGCGCGCAAGATCTGCGGGATTGGCTCGGACGAACCCATTGCCGGCCAGAACAAGAAACGCGAGCACGGCCAGGCCCAAAATCAGATAAATCATCCACCTACTTCATTTGTTCGATCAGCAACCGCGCACCAGCGTCGCCACGTCTTTCCAGCGCCAGAAGCGCGTCTCGTCCGCCCGATGCATAGACTGCAACAGCCTTCAAAAGCGCTGCAAGCTGCCGGGCGGCCCCCGCGTCGAATGACCCATAGGCACCGTTGGTCAGCCGCGCAATCTCTCGAAAGGCCTGTTCGGCCACCGGATCATTCCCCTCCTGGAACAGGAACATCGGTACGCCGAGCAGCCCGAGTTCGCCAGCCCGTGCACAAAGCTCGTCCACATCCTCTTCCATGCAGTCGCCGACATAGACGATCGCCGAAATCTTGTCCCCGCGGGCTTCCTTGAGGCCGGACGCCAGCACCTTGCGGATCTGTGTCCGCCCTCCCTGGCAGGCGATCCGCGACATGGCCTTCGCCATTTCGTCGCCATGACTGAACCATCTTGAGGACTTGCATTCGCCAAAGCCCCGAAAATAGACAAGCTTGATTTCCAGTCCGGCGATCTTGTCGGCCTCGCGAAACATGTCTGCCTGGATATGGCAGGCCTGATCCCAGGTCGGCTGACGGCTCATCGTCGCATCGAGCGCAAAAATCAGACGGCCACTGGTTTGAGTGCGCGTCGCAACAGATTCGAGGGATTTTGCCTGCTCCAGAAAGGCTGCCACCTCTGCAGCGCCTGAAACCGGCGTCACTGCCGCCTCCGCACGGGCCGTCTCAAGGTGAGATCCCTGTTGCCTGCGGCCCTGTTGCCTGCAGTCTGTCGTGGGCGGTCGCCCTGCCATCTAGCTCTCCTGCCTAAGCGTCCTGTCGTCCCCCGAACTTGGGTCCAAAGGTTCTGCTTGGCAAGCCGCATTACAATTCGAGCGTCAGGCGATCGGCGTAACGCGCTGGTTCATCCTGTTGCCACTGCGAAGATAGATCTCCGCCGCAATCAGATTGGGAACCCAGCTTAGCCAGGCAATCGCCGTGTAGGCCGGATCAAACGGAAGCCCGAAAACCATGGACAACGGCAGATAGATCCGCAAGGTCACGGCAGCGAAGGTCAGCGCGGCAGAGCGGATCATCCAGCGCCGATGCAGTAAAAGATCGCGTTTCCAGCCGGTCCAGAACCCGAGTCCGGTAACTATCAGCCAGATGACACCGAGAAGCGCAAATCCGGCAGCCGCGACCGGTCCCGACTGCGTCGTGGTCGCCAATTGCAGGGCAGCAACACCAGAAAGCATGATGAGAAGCACATAGATGCGCCCTCCCCATCTGTGCAACCTCGGATAGCGCTTTCGCAACCGGCTACTCAGCTGAACCGGCAAGAGAGCGAGCGTCAGCGGAGCGACTGCAATATGCGCATGGAGAAACCAGCGATTGCCAGGCAGATGATAGGCAAGGAATTCCATTGAGGTCGGCACGCCAAGCAGCAGGAATCGGTAGGAGACCAAGGCCACAAGAATGCAGAGAATTGCCGCCATCCAGGCAAGAACCGTAACTGAGCGTGAACCTTTGGACATGCGCCTCCCCCTCAACTTGACAATGTCAAGTTGAGTTGTAGACTCTCCTTCATGATCGATTCCAAAACACCTTGCGGAGCAAAACCTCCCAGACGCCGGGACGGCTCACTGCGTAAAGACCTCGTCGAGGCCGGAATTTCCATTCTGCGAGAAAAGGGTATCGAGGGGCTGAGCCTGCGCGAATGTGCGGCAAGGGCTGGCGTTTCGCACGCTGCTCCCGCCTATCACTTCAAGAACTTGACCGGGCTCTACACGGCAATTTCGGCGCGCAGTTTCGAGCTCTTCTCAGAGTCCATGGACGCGAAACGTCAGAAAGCGGGACAAGACCCGCGAGACCAGCTGCTGGCGATCTGCGAAGGCTATCTGGACTTTGCCGTCGGACATCGCGAGCTGTTCCTGTTCATGTTTTCGGGTCAGGACATGGACCCGCAGAACCGGGATTTCGACACGGTCTCCTCGAGGGCCTATCAGATACTGAGTGAAACTTGCGCCCCGTTTGTCGAGGCTGGAACCGACCCGGAAGAGATCGAACTTCTCATCTGGTCACTGGTGCACGGCTACACCCATTTGGCGATGGTCAACAAAAAGCGCCCGAAACGCACCGGTGCGCCCCTGCCCCTTCTGCGCGACCTGCTCAAGCATCTCGATTTCCGCAGCAGGACATGATGACCTGAAGCGCACCTAGATCAGGCAGAGCTCGGAGAGTTCCTGTCGCATGCCATCGGGCATCTCGGTGGATGCAGACACGCCGCGAATGTCAGCGGGCGCATCCTCCGCCTTCAGATAGCGCCAGCCCTGAAACGGCCGCTTTGGCTGATACTGGGTCAGGATCAGACGCGGCTCCAGGACAAGGTCGCAGCGTTTGATCCCCGCCTCATCCTTGAACGGACGGATGTCGATGAGGTGCTGTCGCACCTGAATGCGGCCCTTGATCACCCAATAGAGCGATCCACCGTCCAGAAGTTCGTCCTTGCGGGTCGGCACCATTCGCGTGGTGTGGAGCTGTTCCGGCGGCTCGCCTGCCATCCGTTTTTGCTCCAGGCGGAAATCCACCCAGGCCTGAAGACTTTCGACGCTGTCAGCGCCCACACACAGCTTCAACAGATGCAAGGTCATCCTTCTGACGTAGCAAGCTGCCGGGCAAGGTCAACGGCATGGCCTCGTTATTCACAGTTTGAAGCAAGACGGACTTGAAACAAGAGGTCGAAGCGCGTTCTCATTTGGCCATGGATGTGTTCGTGACAGGCGGTACGGGAACGATAGGCAGCGCGGTGGTTCGGGAGCTCCGGGACCGCGGACACCATATTGTGGCCCTTGCACGATCCGAAGAAGCCAGCGCCCGGATCCGGGACGTCGGCGCCAGCGCCTTTCCTGGCGACCTCCGAGAACCGGCTGGTTGGACCGACCGGGCCATGTCCTGCGACGCCTTCATCCATGCAGGCGCTTCCTTTTCGGACAAGATGGCGGAAATTGACCGCAAGGCCATGCAGGCGCTGCTGCGGGCCGCCACCTTCCGCAAGAAGCAGCTTCGGCTGATCTACACCGGCAACATCTGGCTCTACCCCGCCTCTCCCGAGCTGCCGCTCAGCGAAACGACCTCCTTCGATCCGTTGCCAGCCCTGAGCTGGATGACCGGACAGATCCGCTCCCTTCAGACAGCGCTCAATCTGAGTGTTTCAGTCATCCATCCTTCTTTTGTCTGTTCCGCCCGGTCCGGGCCAATCGCCGACATGGCGCAGGCGCTCCGCTCGGGAAAACCTTTCAGGACAAGGGCCGGACCGGACACACTCTGGTCGCTGATCTCCGACGAGGATCTCGCCCGGCTGTATGCCGATGCTCTGGAGGGACGGAATTTCCGGCTGAGCCTGCTGGCAACAGCCCTGCCGGCCATAACGGTTCAGGAGATTGCGTCCTGGGTGGAAGCACGGCTTGGCGGCACGCTCAAGCTGGAAACGTCAGTTGCTCCCGACGATGTCGATCCACGCCATGATCTGGACGCGGGATTTGCCCGGTCCCAGGCGGTCAGTGCGAACAAGGCAGCCCGGCTCCTGAACTGGTCGCCACAACTAGAGACGATCGAAACCTTGATCGATCATTTGCTTGCTGAAACAGAATCGGCAATTTAGACGCGTTGCGATAACAATTCGTCAGGACAGCAATGGTACTGTCGGGCGCATCTGTTTGATGAATCGAGATAGTAGTCCATGTTCCGCCCCCTCTTGGCACTCCTTGCCCTTGTTCTTCTTGTGCACACCACCGGCCATTCACCAACATGGAGTGAAACACACCGGAACGATGTTGCTACGGGGACATTCAAAATCGTCAACACCGGCGGCTTCGTCGAGGAAGACGGCATCCGGCGCGCTCTGGCGACCGATACCGCCATGGGCACGGTGAAGATGTCACCTGTTCCAGGAACCGGCGACCTTCTTCTGGAGATCAGTGGCTCGCGCATGGAGCTGTTTGCGATGGAAAAGGGCCTCTCCGAGTTCTTCTGGGATCCGAAGGACACGAACCTCCTTCATGGCAGCGACATCCTCGATCTTTCGGCCAAGAACTCGCTTGAGGACGTCAGCGCCTGGGCGGCGCGGATCGAATGGCCCAATCTGGGCAAGGTCACCCTGGTGCTTTTCAATTACGATCCGGCTTCTTATGGCGGTTTTCTTATCAGCAACCCGTCGAAGAAAACCGTTGTCAGGCAAATGGAATTTCACCAGCTCCATGGACCGCGGCATCGGGCGAACAATCTCTTCAAAAGCCCCCGGCCGGAACACCGCCGGTAATCCTGCGCGCCCGCGCAAACAAAAAGGGACGCGGTGTGACCGCGCGCCCTTCAATCAAAACCTGTCTGCCGGGTTCAGTTCGCTACAGCGACCGCCTGTTGGGCGCTTTCCACGTCGTTGAACAACACCAGCATCGCAAGTGCACCTCCAAGGGCAAGCACCGTCCAAACGGTTACGCCCCAGCAGGACTTCTGTACGTTTTCGTCCATGAAAACCCTTTGACTGAACATTGCACATTCCCGGGAGGGAGAATGTGACCTCATTGAGGCAAGCAGTTAATGGATCCCTAATCAAACCACAAGGGCAAAAAGTCGCCAGCAGGCTTGCAATTTTCGCATTGCACAAAAGACGCTATATTTTGCAATGAATTAGGCATCACTGGCATGATCAAGACAGCTGCGCTAAACAGGGTAAAACCTCCGCAGACATGTCATCTGCCTGTCGCGAACGACCATGAACAGGACGCCAATGCACATCCTTTCGCTCCAAGACTTTCTGGCAGCCGGCTGGTTTCTGATCGCCTGGTTCGGCTTCAATCTCCTGATCGACCTGAGCCCATTGCGCAAGCACACACTGTCAGCTGCGATGGAAAGCTATCGCCGCGCCTGGATGGAGACCATGACCACCCGCCAGGTCAGGATCATGGACACGGCGATCATGTCCGGTCTGCAGCAGGGAACAGCGTTCTTTGCCTCCACGGCCCTTCTGGCGATCGGCGGATGTTTCACGCTTCTGGACGCGACAGACACGATTCTGAAAGTCGCCGGAGACCTCTCCATTCCGATCGATCAAAGCCGCGCCCTCTGGGAGATCAAGGTGCTCGGCCTGATGTTGATACTGGCCTATGCCTTCTTCAAGTTTGGCTGGGCCTATCGCCTGTTCAACTATTCATCGATCATCATGGGAAGCGTGCCTGAGGCCACTCACGCCGGTTCCGAGGACATTCGCCGCATCGCCAGACAGGCGGCAGATTTGAATGTCTTGGCCGGCGGTCATTTCAACCGTGGACAGCGCGCGTTCTTCTTCGCAATCGCCTTCCTTGGCTGGTTTGCAGGACCAATCCTTTTCGGCGTGACAACGCTTGCTGTCCTAATCGTCCTGCTGCGCCGTCAGTTCGCGTCCAGGTCCCGCAACACGGTGCTGTCAGGGCACCACTTGTCGGAGCCTGCAGCGGCCAGGGACGGGGAATACACCGAGACCGGATCGTCAAACCCCTTCACCTGATACTGGCCGTAGAGACCAGAGCGGCACCCCATGATCTCGGCGATCGTATCGGACACCAGCACCTCGACGTTGAGGTCCTTGGCAAGTTCGGCAATCCGCGCGGCCAGATTGACCACCGGACCGATCACAGTGAAATCGAGACGATTCTCGCCGCCAACGTTGCCAAAGAAGACGTCTCCGGCGTGAAGGGCGATGCCCACACTCATCTGGGGTGTCTCGCCGCAGGTCTTGAGCGCATTGATCTCATTGATCTTTTCTGTCGTCTCACGCGCTGCCATCAAGGCCCGCCGCGCAGCATCCGCAGCTTCCTCAGGCGTCTCGTAGGGAAAGATCGCCATTACTTCATCGCCGATGAACTTGAGCACCTCACCGCCATGAGCTTCCACCGCCGAGGTCATCGCACCGAAATACTTGTTCAGGAAGACGATCAGCTTGTCGGCGGGCAACGTGTTCGAGATCCGGGAAAAGCCTCGCAGATCGGCAAAGCTGACCACGGCTGAAATCCACTCCCCGTCCCCGCGCGAGACGGTGCCATTGAGAACGCGTCCGCCCGCGCGCGGCCCCACATAGGTGTCCAGCAGCGTTTCCGCCGTCCGGCGCAGGGTGCTCAGCTCGCAGACAATCGCAAGCGGGCGAAGGATGGAATCGAAAACGCCCACATGAGCGGCCGTGAAACCGCCCTCATCCTTGGTGGCAAAGCTCAAGGCTTTCACCGACCCGTCAGAAAATGGCATCGGCATGGCGATATAGTCTGAATAGCCGTCTTCGCGCAGGTCCGGAACGATACCAAATTCACCCGGCTGAGGCTCGGGTGTTATCGGCACATGGACGGTCCTCTTCTCCTCATAAACGATCTTCAGAGGGCTGTTGGTATACCTTTCGTCAAGCTCGTCACTCGCAAGATAGCGCCGGAGCTCACGGGTCCCGTCAATGTCCCAGACAGCGGCTTCCGCCCGCACGTTGGGATGAAGCAACATGATGCCCGTCGTGATCCGGTCCACGGGAATGCCACCGGCGCGCAAACGCTGCGCCAGCTCTTCGACCAGCTCAAGGCTGTCCTCTCGTCCAACGGCATCGCTGTAGAGCCATTGAACGATATCCGCTGCAACGAGCGGAGCTTCGAGTACCATGGACCCGCTTCCTCATTTTCTCAGATCCTATTAATATGGGGACTGCAGGCGCTCAGGAAAAGAGGTTGCTTTTGCCAGTATCGCACCAAAAGCGGATCACTGTGCTCAATCGGGCCCGGGCGCAGGAAAGAGCGCCGAAGTTCGGCCGCTCAACCAGTAGACAACAAGACCAATCCATTCCCGCGCGGCGATGTCGAACCGCTTGAGGCCATTGGACACCCCGGAAAAGCCGAGTTTCGCGTCCTGCCAGCCCCTCGTGCGCCAGTCGACCGGATAGGCGACAAGCCCCGTCCATCCAACTTTGCGAAACACCCCGATCGATCTTGGCATGTGATAGGCAGAGGTTGCCAGCAACCATTTCTGGCCCGGCTCCGGACTGACCAACCTTTTGGTGAACAGTGCGTTTTGATAGGTATTGCGCGACTTGTCCTCAAGGATCACTCGTTCTGACGGCAGGCTAAAATCCTCAAAAAGAGCCGACGCACCATCCGCCTCACTCGCCTTGGCTGGTGTCAAAAAGCCATGCCCACCCGTGTGAATGATCGGGATATCGGGAAACCGGCGCGCCAGTCGCGGCACGATGGTCAGCCGTTCCGCCGCCGACGTCAGCGCAGGTGCCTTTCGCTCCCCCATCACAATCGTGTCGAGCGCCCCGCCCAGCACGATAATTCCATCGATATCAAGCTGTCCTGCCGGTGGAGGAAACCGTTCTTCCAGCGGCAGGATCAAAACATTGGCAGCAGGTGACAGGCCGCAGATAGCCAGGGCGAGGAGCGACAGACCGCACAGCCATCGCCCGACGCGCGCCCATCGGCTCCACAGAAGAACCGCCCCGAGACCGCCGAAGAAAACCAGCGCATTCGACGGCTGAATGAAAAAGAAGCCGATTTTCGAAAGAACAAAAAACATGTCGCTTGCCATTTGGGACCGAAGAAGAGAGACAGAAGTCTCTTTAAGGGAGAATGCCGTGCTGAGCCGCTTTTATCTCATTGTTGACAGCCATCATTGGCTTGAGCGGCTCTGTCCGCAAGGTTTGCGGCTGGCTCAGCTGCGGATCAAGGATAAAACGCCTGCGGCGTTGACGGATGAGGTCTCACGTTCACTTGCCGTCGCCCGAACGCAAGGCTGTACACTCGTGATCAACGATCACTGGCAGACCGCCATTGATACAGGCGCCGAATGGCTGCACCTCGGCCAGGAGGATCTGGACACAGTGGACATCCAGGCTGTCCGCAGGGCCGGGCTCAAACTCGGACTGTCCACGCATACGGAAGAGGAACTGGACCGCGCCCTGACATACGGTCCGGACTATGTTGCGCTCGGGCCCATCTTCCCCGCCCGCGGCAAACAGGTCGACTATGCGCCACAGGGCATCGCCCGCCTCGGCAGCTGGAAAGCCCGCCTCTCCTGCCCACTCATCGCGATTGGCGGCATAAGGCTGGAGCACGCTGACGATATCTATGCAGCCGGAGCCGACAGCATCTGTGTGATCACGGACGTTCTTGCAGACGAAGACCCCGAGCAGCGCTGCAGGAAATGGGTCGAAGCGGCAGGACCTGCGCGAACCTGAGCGTCACGTGCCAATGCAGCGGCAAAGAGCTTCTTGTCGCAAAAGCCTTGAACCGTGACCGGCATCACAATTCACAAGTCGGCTTTGCCCCATGCTGAGCTTGTTCGTTCAACATGAATTCGGGGCAATGAAATGACTTTATACATGAAGCTTGGCGGTCGTCCGGCAATCGTAGATGCGGTAGAACGCCTCTCCGGCAGACTGAGCCTCGACACCAGCTTCTGCGACGCCGCAAAGGGCCTGCCCGAAATCTGGCGGGAGGACTTCGCGGAATTTCTGATCTTTCTGTCCGGCGGCGCTCCGTTCTACGACAACAGTCCTATCCGCACATTGCTCATGCCGCTTTGTCCCACAGATGAAGCCTTCGATGCATTTGTCGATCATCTGGCAACTGTTCTCATCGGCAAAACCCGGTCTGTCAGACTGGAAGCGGAAATGCGGCTGATGATGGAGCACATTCGGCCCTATATCGTAGCGGACGGCTCCATCGGAACGGCCCCTGACGCAGCGCTCGCCCAGGCATCAAACGCTGTCGCCTGATCACCCAGGTCTTGATTGTCTGTAAAACGAAAAACGCCGGCGCATTCAGCACCGGCGTTTTGCAATTTCCAGATACGTTGCGACCTGCTGGATCAGCCAAGTTCGCTGACGTTGGTCACAACCTTGCCGACCAGACCGTACTCGATGCCCTCTTGCGGGCTCATCCAGTAGTCACGATCGGTGTCTTTCTCGATCCGCTCGATCGGCTGACCGGTTGCATCGGCGAAAATCTGGTTCAGGCGATCACGCATCTTGATGATTTCCTTGGCCTGGATCTCGATGTCGGTCGCCATGCCGCCAGCACCACCGGACGGTTGATGAAGCAGGAAGCGGGTGTTCGGTGTGCAGAAACGCATTTCCTTGGGCACCGACACATAGATCAGCGCCCCGGCACTTGCGACCCAGCCCATGCCGAGGATGCGGACATCCGGCGCAATGAACTTGATCGTGTCGTGGATCATGTCACCTGATTCCACGTGACCGCCAGGAGAGGAAACGATCACCGTGATCGGATCATTCGACACCTGGGCCAGAGCCAGAAGACGCGCGCACACATCCCGGGCCATTTCCTGGGTCACACCACCGGTGATCAGGACGGTGCGGGCATCGAAGAGGTGCTTGTCGACCTGAATCGACTGCTGGCTCTTTGCTTTGTCCTCTTCCTCGTCATCGAGGCGGGCTGGCACCGTTGTTGAATAGTTTTTCATGCGCAGGATAGGCTCCGTTGACTGTTTGCCGGCGTTGCCACCAGCAGGTTCTTACCCTTGTTTATGCGAAGCAGACGCTTGTCGCAAATCCCATGGCTCTTCATACGCGAAAAAGAGTTATCAGATCCGCAACAGCAGATTGCGATCTTTCAGTTCAGTCTCCCGGCCCCGATCGGCCGGACATCAACTTGCGCTCCGTTCCGACAAACACATGCCAGATCAGCGCCAGCGCGAATGGCAGGGATGGCCACACGAACCAGAGCGTCGACAGACCACTGGTCAGAAGGTTGAGCACGAAAAAGAAACCGATCATGAAGACGCAGCTCCGGATCCGTTTCGGTTGGCGCCGCAGCCAGTTGCGCGCCTGTTCAAAGCCATTTGCAAACGCCTGGGTATCCGCCCCAAGCTGAGGATCCGCCTGCTGCCGGGCCGTTTCTTCCCCGTCTTGCGAAGGCGCTTCATGAGGCGCGGGCTCATTGCGTCCGCCCAAACGGACGGAAAATGCCTCGACCGGCTCGCTGACGTTCTTGATCGTCTGCGGTCCGACGCTTTCGAACCCGAGCGCGAGCTTGCTGCGGACCTGGTCATGGACCGACTGGCTCAGCATGACGCCGCCGGTCGGCGCCAGCTCCTGCAGCCTTGCGGCCACATTCACACCGTCGCCGTAGATGTCATCGCCCTCGACCATGATGTCGCCGAGATTGATCCCGATGCGAAAGTCCATGCGGGCGGCTTGCGGCAGATCGGCGTTGCGAAGGGAGAGTTCGTTCTGAATGTCGACCGCGCATTGCACGGCTTCGACGACACTGGAAAACTCGATGATGACCGCATCGCCCCAGGTGTTGACGATCCGGCCGTGATGGCGTTCGGTCAGCCCGCTCATAATGCTGCGGTAGGATTTCAGCCGGTCCAGGGTCCCGTCTTCATCCCGTTCCATCAGCCGCGAATAATGCGCCACATCGGCACACATTACGGCAGCCAGACGCCGCCTTGCCCGTTCCATGCCGAGTTCCCGTTGTTCCACCCCCTAAGGAATGGGATCGCCGCGCGAAAATTGCAACAGCAGACGTGTCTGAAACGTCCAAAAGTGTCCCGCCGCGCTATCGTGCCTCGTCAGACAGTCGCCGCAAAACCGACATGGCTTCAACGGCTTGGGCTTCGGGCACGAAGATATGGTCATGATAATAGCCCGCCACCACATTCGCCGAGATGCCGTGCCGGGTCAAAGCCGCCGCGAAGGCCGCCGTCAGACCGACCGCCTCGAGGCTCGAATGGATGGTCAGCGTGATCCGCTGAAACCTGGCCGGCGCGTCTTGGCCAAGCGCCGTCGCTGATGCGAGCGGCAAAATGGCTGTCACCCCTTCCGCCTCCGCGATCAGAGCGACCGGATCATGGCTCGCAAGTTGTGCGAAGGACATGTCGGAAAAGCAGCAGAACACGTAAGGCTCAGGATCCAGCTCCGGCCGCATGGTCGAAAGCAGTCGTTGCAGATCCAGTTCACCGTTCATCCCGCTCTCCATTGCAATGCAGCCTGCGTCATAGCAACAGGGCTCAGCCGTCCCTTGGCCAATTCCCCGCGACCCTTGCAAGTCTGCGTTTCAAGAACAGCTTATCGGCCTCATTCGACGCCAGGGCAATCGCCTTCTCATAGGCCGTGCAGGCGTCCTGCCGCCTGCCCGCCCGCGCAAAAAGCTCCGCCCGGGCTGCATGGAACGGCTGGTAGTCCGAAAGGCTCGGCTCAAGACCGTCCACGATTCCGAGCGCAGCCTCGAGACCTCCGGCCTCTGCCAGGGCCACGGCGCGGTTGAGCCGAACGACGTCGGTCGGCTCAAAAGCCAGCAACTCGTCATAGAGCAACAGGATCTGCGCCCAGTCAGGCGTGTCGCCTTCGCAGTGACAGGCGGCAATCGCTGCCTTGATCTGATAGGGCCCCAGCCGCCCGCGACTCAAGGCAACCTCAACGAGGGCAATCCCCTCCTTGAGTTCAGACGCCTCCCAAAGTGAACGATCCTGATCGAGAAGGGCAATTCGCACGACCGCGTCATCAAGCCTGGCGGCACGGCGCGCATGATTGATGGTCAACAGCGCAAGACAGCCCTCGATTTCCGGGTCGTCAGGCCGAAGGCTGTTCAGCAGACGGCACAGAAAGAGCGCCTCCTGCGTCAGATCCCGGCCATCGTCAGCCGCTCCCGCATGGCCCGTGGTGAAGATCAGATAGACAACACCCAACACCGCATCGAGCCGCGCCGGCCATTGTTCCGGGCCCGGCACTTCATAGGGAATGCCCGCCGCCGCCACCTTGGTCTTGGCCCGGGACAGGCGCTGGCCCATGGTTGTTTCCCGGTCCAGAAAGACCCGCGCGATCTCCTCAGTCGTCAGTCCGCCGAGGGTCCGGAGCGTCAGCGCGACCTGTGACTTGCGCTCCAGCGCCGGATGGCAGCAGGTGAAGATCAATCGCAGCCGCTCGTCGGGAATGTCCGGATTGTCGTCCTGCCCGGAGGCCTCTTCCATCAACAGGGTCAGATCAGCCCCGGCAAGCTCTGCCGTTTTTGTGCGCCGGATCCGGTCGATCGCCTTGCGGTACGCCACCTGAAGCAGCCACGCCTGAGGTGACGCCGGCAGGCCATTGCGCCCCCAATGGGAGACCGCGGACACCATGGCATCCTGCAGAACATCTTCAGCGAGCTGAAAATCGCGCAACTTGCCGATTAGGATCGACAGCAACCGCCCCTGCTCTTCGCGCGCCAGCTTGCCGAGGATCTTCGTAACAGCAATGGCGTTGGAGGCAGGGGCGGTCATGGTTCAGTCCGGTTGAGTGCCAGATCCTGTGCTAGCCGGCGTCAGGATAGTCCATCACCGGACGCACTTCGACAGTGCCGTATTCAGCGCTTGGGATCAGCGCAGCGTACTGCAGCGCCGCATCGAGATCGGGAACATCGATGAGATAAAAACCGCCGAGATGTTCCTTGGTCTCCGCGAAGGGGCCGTCCATGGTTTCGACCTTTTCACCGCGAACGCGCAAGGTTGTGCTTGTCTCCGCCTCCTTCAGCCCCTCGCCTGCGAGCATCACACCATCGGCTGCCATCTTCTCGCTCAAGGACAGGTAACCGGCCATCATCTTCTCAAATTCAGGCGTGCCATAGACGGGCTCGTTCGCAGGGTCCGCGTAGATCAACATCATGTATTTCATGACGTAATCCTCATTTCAAAGTCGGTTCAAGACCATCAAAAACCAAAGTGAAGCCGCGCCAGTGTTCCAAAAAGAAGAACAGCGGCGAGAAAATTTGTTCCATTGCCCACATACCGCAACGGGTGATGGACCTCAGTTTCCTTGAGCCCAAAGGGATGCGCAAGCCGGCCAAGAACCAGCAGACCGCCAGCGGCAAAAAGCCAGAATCTACCGGCTCCCTGGGCCTCGGCAAGAAGCATCAGGATGAGCGTAAGAGGCACCCATTCGATGAAATTGCCATGACGGCGGATCTTGAGCAAAAGCACTGAATGACCGCCATCGCCGATGGAGGTCTCATATCCCGGCCGCGCGGATGTAACCCCCATCCAGAGCACGAGCCAGATGGGCGTCAGCGCAAGCGCGACCAGGGTGGTGACATAAAAACTCATTCTCAAAGCACCTCACTTGGGTTTCGACACCCCCATGACGTTCGGCCCTTTGCGATTTCGACATGACGCCCAAAAAAAGACTGAAAAATTCTGCGGCAACAGTCAGAACCGCGGAAGGCACGTCTTGAAGGCACAACCTCTTCTTGCAATAGTTCAAAAAAGTCAGGGGTGGCATACTTGCAAATGGATTGGGGCTTTGTCGGCGTAGTCATCACGCTGGTTCTGGCGGTATTGGGCGCTGTCGGCGGCTTTTTCAGATACCGCGAAACACAACTTTTCGCCCAACTGGAAAGTCCCGACGATCGAAGAGACATCAGGGGTTCCCTTGAAAAAGACAGCGTCCTTGATCGGTATCTTGACTGGTTGTCGTGGTTCAATGACAGGCTGGATGCCTTTTTCAACCTGAACACCGATACATCCGGACGGCTGTCACACGGCTCGTATCGCGCCTGTTTTTGGCGCTGCCTGTCGATTGCCTATGTCTACCCACTGGTTGTCTATCTGATCGCCTGGATATGCGGGGCTCGGCCGGAAATTGGCGGGATTGAGCTTTTGCCTCTGTTGCCACTGTGGTGGCAGAGGCTTGGATTTGCGACCCTGCTCTTGCTCATTGGCTCGGGCGCCAGCCTTTACGCGCGGTATATTAGCAGAAAAGAAAATCTAATCACTCGGTTTATCAGGTTGATTTTTAAAATAAAAAACACAAAATCTCACTCAATTAACATTTATATTACTTATTTCTCTGGGCTTATTATTTCATATTTATTTGTAAATTATTTTTTAGATACGTTTTTCGATGTCGACAAATTTTTCGGCGTTGGTGTTTTTGCCTTTGCCATTTCTGTTCTTGTCGCAGTTGCATTTACTGGCACAGCTACCTTACCCAGAACCATAGCCTTCGCCTACACCGTGGTCATTGCCGGTGCCGTCGCTGGTAGTTTCGCTGGAGGCTACGCTGACGGCGTTGCTGGAACGTTTGCGAGTGACATCGCGATTACCGTCGCTATTGCTTTTGCGATTGCTGGCGTCTTTCCAGTTTTTTTATTCTTAGGAGCTCTGCCTTTGACCAACGCCGCCCTGGATATGCTCTCGCTGCTCGCCACGCGATATTTCTTGAAGCGTGCCCAGTCACATCCCGGCGGATTGAAAAGCTATCTCTGGCTCATCCTTGATCTCCTGGCCGATTTCCTCGCCGCCTTTTTTTGTCTGGTGCTGCTGGCTATGCTGCTGCCCAATGTCACTGTGCTGTTCAATATTCTTATGGCCTTTATCGATGGGCCGCAGATCGACTGGGAGGGATATCTTTCCGCCGCCATGCATGACCCCACTGGCGATGGCCTGTTCGTCTGGCTGATGCTGCTGACGACACTGGCGCCAACACTGGTTCATCTGACGCTCGGCCTGTCCGCTGCCTTCATGGCGCTCGTTCCCGGAAAAGTGCCCGGTCTGCTGGCGACCTATCCACCTGATGACCACAAAGGCCCGTGGCCCCGCCTCGGCAAACAACAGAGCCTTGCCCGCCACCTCGCCTACCGCGAATCTTTGTGGACCCTGGTTGCTTTTGCCGTGGTCGCGCTGACACTCTCCCTCTTCACCTATGCCGCCTTCCACCTGCTTGACGACATCGGCTATTCCTTCAATAGCGCAGCCCTGTGCGCCACCTCATGGGAACACGGATATTGTCCCTGGTTTGACTAGGATCGAACGCCCGACGCTTGCAAGAAACACCCACAAACCTACCTCCTGAAATTCGGCCTTGACCCTGACACTAACGTCAATCCGTTAGCACCGGCTCATCGCGCATATGCGCAGGTCAAATCAGGGAAACAGACCGAGATGAGTGAACAGAAGAACTGGCAGGGCAAGGTCGCCATCGTGACCGGCGGAAGCTCCGGCATCGGGCGGGCGACGGCTCTCGCCTTGACTGAAATGGGCGCCAATGTGGTCATTACGGGCCGTGACAGCGAGAAGCTCGCCGATGTCGCGGGCAAGAGCCCGGCGATCGAAGTGGTTCAGGCCGACAGTGCCGATCCGTCCGCCAGCCAGCGCATTGTCGAGGCGGCAACGCACCGATGGGGCCGACTGGATCTGGTGGTCAACAATGCGGGCGCGGGCAAACCGCTTCCCATCGAAGCCTATGACGCGGAGACACTGTCCAACATTTGCGCGGTGAACATCGTCGGACCATCCCTCCTGTTGAAGGAGGCCCAGGCCGCCCTCACCGCCACCAAGGGCGCCGTCGTCAACATCGGAACTGCCCTGTCTCAAAACGCAGCGGCGGGTCTTGCCCATTATGCGGCCACCAAGGCCGCGCTTGAACATCTGACCCGGTCCTGGGCACTCGAACTGGCCGCGCACGGCATTCGGGTCAACGCGGTCTCCCCCGGCCCGGTCAAAAGCGGCGCGCTGACCGGCATGATGGGTCTGCCGGCAGACATTGCACGCTCGATCGAGGAGACGGAAGCAGCCCAAATTCCGCTCGGCCGGCGGGGCGAAACCTCGGATCTGGTGCCATGGATCCTGCGCCTGGGCAGCGCGGAAAACGAGTGGCTCACAGGCCAGGTGCTCACGATTGACGGCGGTTGGTCACACCGAAGCTAAGCCGCTTTGCAATTGCGTTCTGGAACGGGAGGCTTGACCTTGACACTAGTGTTAAGGTGTTAGATGCCTCCCGAAAGGAGCCAATATGCAGATCAAGGAAGCAGCCGAGCGGCTTGGCATCACGGAACGCATGCTACGCCACTACGAACAATCCGGACTGATGGAGACGGGCCGCGCGGACAATGGCTATCGCAGCTATGACGCCGCAGACTTGCGCCGCGCGACCCGCATCCGTGACCTGATTGCCACCGGGTTTTCGACCCGCGAAATCCGAGCCATGGCCGCCTGCCTATCCGACGAGGGTGACGGCCCCTGTGAGGGTGGCATCGCGCAACTGCTCGGCAAACTCGAGCAGATCGAGCGGCTTCGGGCCGACCTCGACGCCAAACGCGACGCCGTTCACGCCCGCCTTGCCACCCTCCGCGCGGCCCTCTCCGAAGACGCGTAACACGTGGATCCTCGGGACACGCCCGAGGATGACGCCAGTGGGTGTGGTGGACGGCAATGACCATCTACCCCACTACATTCCCCGAACCACCGGCGGTCATCCCCGCCTTGTGCGGGGATCCAATCCAAATTGCTGCCGGCCGGGCGTTTGTGAGCGCGCTCGAACTCGCCGCACATTCTCTGCTTTGCTCGATGCGCATCGGGAGCCAATAGATCCCCGCACAGGGCGGGGATGACGTCCCAGATTGAAGCGAGACCTTGCGGCTGCAAACACACTCTCCGTCGTCATTGTCGGGCTTGTCCCGGCAATCCAAATAGCACCACTCCAATGTCTGGAAGAGTGGATCCTCGGGACAAACTCGGTGATGACGGCGGAGGGGCTACTCAAGGCTTATCCCACATCCGGATGGGGACAGGCCCCTCTCAAGGCATTGAAAACACAGCCACAGCCTATGACTAGCCGAAACTTATCCTCACCCTCGGAACCTGTCGTATCATCCATGGTGTTCCTGCCATCACGGGGCCGAGTTC
>NZ_JBDWYP010000008.1:0-28794 GCF_039982295.1 Roseibium sp. | reverse complement strand
AAGGTTCGGGCTTCATCCCGGGCGCTAGGTACAAGCACGGTGGGACTTCGGGTGCACCGTCATTTCGCAGGTCCCTGGCTGGGTGTAGGCCTAGACCTGCATGGCAGCGTTGCATGGCGGCACAGTTTTGGCGACGTCATACCTAGTGTGACTTCCTCTTTCGCCGGTAGCGACCCGTTCAATATAGGCGGGGTCCCGCTTGACGAACACACACTTCTTGCTCAGATGGGGGCGTCATTCGACCTGACTCGTCGGTTTTCCATAACCACAACCTACGCGGGTGAGTTCAGCGACAATGCTGCCGTCAATTCCCTTCGAGCTGGCGTTAGCCTTAATTTCTAGGGTCTGGTCGCGGATCAAGATTTAGCCCTAGTTTGTGCGCAAATTGCCCCTTTTCGGCAAGTGAATGGCAACGGAAAGTGTTGCCCTTTTGCAAACCCTCAGGGACCGAAAGGGAGCGATTTGCGCAAAATCTGCTAAATAGGGCGACTGATTTCGGTTCCAGGGGCGTCCGAGAGCCCTTTTTGTGGGATCTCCACCTCAGACTTTCCTCCCGCCCGGAGATCGAAACCGGACACGCGCAATGCTGAAGTCTTAATCGTCCACAAATCCTGGGGCCTGTGGACGCTTATTCGAGGGGCCTGGCGTGTTTGGAATTTTTAAACGCACGCGCCTCCGCACCAGGCCGCAAAACGGCCATACCTCTCACGGAGACTGCCGAAAAGTATCCGCAATCGAATTTTGTTCGTGATATTAGGTGATCAGCGCACCCAGCCCTCCGAAGCCATGAGCTTGCGGGCTTCCGCAGAGACTAGGAAGTCCAGGAACTGTTCTGCTTCTGGGTCTGCTTTGGGAGATAGAACAACGTTTACGTCCCGGTAGATCGAGCGTTCTGGTTCGAGTTCGACCATCTCTAGATCCTCTTTTGTAGCCGGCCAGTTGGGCCAAGTGATCCATGCGTCAACCTTACTACGTTCGAATTCGCGGTAGCTGGCGCCAGAGCCGAGCGCGTAGGAAACTATGTTGTTCTTGAAGCCCTGCAGATCCTCAAGCTTGCCGAGCCGTCCCGCGACATCTTCCCAGACCCCGGTGCCAGAAGTATTGTAGACGCCTGCGCCTTCCGTCACCACAATGCGCACGCCCTCGGCCAGCAAGTCGTCGAAACCGCGAATATTCTTAGGGTTGCCTGCCTTGACCGCTATGACCGCCGGGCGGAGATAAACCGGCCTGACCTCGTTGAGTTCGAATGCGGTGTAAGTCAGCAAGAACGCTGCCATGGACTGTTGCGACGTTCCCCATAGTATATCCGCTTGCGCCTGGGCCTGCGCGGACCATCTGTCCTCCGGCCCGGCGACGATTTCCACCCGGTTGCCGGTCTCTTCCTCAAAGGCCCTGGCGACTTTTGCAAAAGCCGTATGAGGGCCGCCGGCACCGAACAGGCGCACGACGCCGTCAGCGGGCACGTATTCTATGGTGGGGTCGTAAAGTGCGGTCGTGCCGAGGCGATCCTCAATCGTGTCCGACAGGACGGGCGTCACGGTGATTGCCAGTGCGGCGAGTATAAGTGAGGTTCGCATAGTAACTCCTTTGGGCTGCGTATGGGCGAAAGCCGAAAGGCTTCACATATTCCGTTTGTCGATCACGTTGGTGCCTCAGAACCTGTTCCGTTTGGGACGAGGCGTTGCGCGCGTAAATCAGCGCCGAATTCCAGTTTCTTATGCACGCTAAACCGGTTGGCTTCCTGCTCGGGTCATTGTTGCGCATGCAAACGCGATTTTTGTTTTCGTTCTGCGGCCAGAGATGTCAGGCCGAAGTCGTCCAGAATTGTGTAAAACGCCGGCACAATGAAAACGATCAGGAGTGTGGTCGCCATCAGCCCGAAGACGATGGAAGTAACCAGTGGAACGAGAACCTGCGCCTGGGCACTGGTCTCGAACAAGAGCGGGAGCATTCCGGCGGTCGTCGTTAGCGAGGTCAGAAAAATCGCCCGGAACCGCGCTTTGACGCCCAGAGGGGCGATATCTGCAACGCTGTCTAGATCAGGAGAATGTTCGTTCTTGATAAACTGGACCAACAGAATCGAGTCGTTGACCACAATCCCCGACAGGGCGATCACGCCGAGCATGCTTGGCAAGGAAAAATCGATTCCCAGAAGCAGATGGCCGAGCACGGCACCGCCCAATGAGAAGGGTATCAGGGACATGACTACCGCGGGTTCGGCGTAACTCCGGAACTGGAAGCTGAGCAGAATGAAGACCATCACAAACCCGATTCCGACAATTGTGCCCATCGAACCCAAGGTTTCGGCGCTTTTGGAACTCTGGCCCGCCGTTTCCGCCTTCAGGCCAGGATGGTTGGCAAGCAGCTCCGGAATGAAGCGAAGTTCTGTATCCTTCACAATCTCGTTGGCATTGGCGACGCCGAGCAGAACATCCCCAGCCACGGTGACCGAAGGACGGCGGTCGATGCGCTCAATACGGGCAAAACCGCGCTCCGAATTGATTGTCAAGACATTGCCGATTGGCACCCGGTCGCCGCTCGGTGCCTTGATCGTGAAAGACTCCAGGTCGCCGAAACTGTCGCGGTCCGCGAGTGCCAGACGCAGATTGACCTCCAGTCTCTCCGACCCGATCTGGACCTCGTTGGTGACGATACCCTTGTAGGCGCCGGCAAGCTGGTCGGCGATCGCCTGTGCGTCGAGGCCGAGCGCGCCCGCGCTGTCCCTGAGCGAGAGTGCTAGCTCGGGTTTGCCGAGGGCAAGGTTGTCTGAAATGTTGTAAACGCCGTCATAGCTTTGAAGCCATGACTGAAGCTCTTCGGACGCCTTGTCGAGATCATTAATGTCCGTATGGGACAAGCGCAGCTCGATGGCCCTGCCAGCCGGGCCGACGGCAGCCTCTGTTATAACGATGCGGCGGACATCGAGGGTGTCCGGCATCTCGCCTCGCCAAGCCGTCAGTATGCGTTCGTTGCTTGCCTGTCTGATCGCGCCTTCGACAAGATCAACCGTAACAGTTGCCAAGTGAGCGCCATTGGCTCCAGCATCGCTGTTCTCGTTGTACCGTACAAGCACATTCCTGAGCAGGGAGGAAGCATCAGGTTCATTCGGCGCCAGCGCCGCATCCATGCGCAGCAGTGCCGCAATAACTTCCGCCGTGACGTGACGGGTTGCCGTCAAATTGGCACTGGCAGGAAGCTCGATCCTCGCTTCGAGTTGATTGCCTTCGACATTCGGAAATGCCTGGAACTTGAGTGTCCCACCCGCAAGCAGAGCCAGTGTACCGAGGAAAAGCATCACGCACAGGCCGACCGATAGATAGCGGTTTCGCACCGACCAGGCGGCGCCCGGGCCGATCGCCTTGTCGAACAACAGCCGAAGCAGGTCGTCAGCATATCGTCCGATCCGACTGGCCTGTTCGGCCGAAGCGCAATGGGATAGGTGATTGGGCAGGATCAAAAAGGCCTCTAATAGAGAGACCGCGAGAACCAGCAGCATCACGACTGGTATCACACTGAGCAAATCGCCCAGATCGCCGCTCAAAAAAGAGAGCGATCCGAAGATCGCCGCAGTCGTCAGGAACGAGGAGATGACTCCCGGTGCGACCTGACGCGTTCCCTCAATCGCGGCTTCCTTCGCTGATAATCCCTGACGCCGTTTGGTTGCGATGTTCTCGGAAATCACGATGGCGTCATCCATCATGATTCCGACCACAATAAGCAGTGCGACCATTGTCAGCATATTGATAGTAATGCCGAGCAACACCATAAACGCCAGTGCCCCGAGAAAGGACGCCGGGAGCCCCATGCCGATCCAAAAAGCCTGACGCGCTCCGAAAAAGACCCACATGGCCAGCACCACCAGCACCAGACCTTGGATACTGTTTGTTGTGAGCATGCGCAGTCTGTCCTTCAAAGCGACGGAGCCGTCGTTCGTTACTGTCAGCTCCACGCCGGGCGCAGCGCGCAGCCGCTCTTCAGCGACGAACGCCTGAACGCGCTCCACTACCTGGATGAGATCGTCTTTCCGGATTTTCGAAACGTCGAGGACGGCTGCAAGACGACCGTTGAGCCGTGTCTCGATCTCTTCTGCTTCGAACGTGTCGGTTATGGTGGCTATGTCCCCCAGGCGGATCTTTCCGCCAAGGAACGAAGAGGCGACGATGATCGACGAATAGGCGTGGATCGCGCGTCTTTCGTCGGCGAACCGCAGCAGAATCGAGCCTGTTTCAGTTGTGATCTGGCCAGCTGGGGCGTTTATGTTCTGGCGCTCCAGGGTACTGGCAATTTCTGGAAGGGTCAGACCCAGTTGACGAGCGACAGCGTCACGAACCTCAATTCTTATCTGGCGGCCGGAAAATCCCGCGACCGTAATTTGCGGGATTCCACCGAATCTCAGCATGCGGTCCTTGACACTCTCCGCATAGTTTTTCAGCTGAATTTTGTCCTCGATCCCCGTTATCACGACCGAAGCTGCTCGGCTCTGGCGCCCTGCCTTCTCGATTGCAGGATCCTCGACACCCGCTGGGAAATCCGAGATCGCGTCGATTTCCTGAACGACATCACGTAGCAACTGGTCGATATCGGACCCCTCGCTCATGCGGACAGTCGCCTGCGCCAGATTTTCTTGCGAGACGCATTTCAGTTCGGCAATGTTTTCGACGGCTTCAAGCGCATCTTCAACCCGGAGGCAGACAGCTTGCTCGACATCAACTGCGGCCGCCCCCGGAAAAGCAATGCGGACCGAGACTTCCTTGAACGGGATTTGCGGAAAAGTCTCCATCACAAGGGACGGAGCTTTGAACAGACCGATGAAGATAAGACCAGCCATGAGCAGCTTTGAGGCTGTGGGATGCTGAACGAAATACCGGATCATCGGGCTGCGCTCCGGGTCTTGTCTGCATTGCCTGTCGAGGAGAGGTTGTCACGGCTCGGAAGATTGTCTTCGACCGGACGCAGCAGCATGCCTTCGATCGCGGGAGAAAGGTCGCTCACAACGACTCTCGTGCCGGCGGGTAGGGCAGATCTAAGCACCACGACGTCGCCGTGCTGAAAGGCGATCTGGGCATCCGCGAACGCAAGGCGGTTGTTTTGCGATACAATCTTGATCTTGCCATTGACTACCGCGTTACGGGGGACAATTGACCTGTCGGCGATCTCTGGGCCGGCGAGCTCGACCGTCGCGAACATGCCCTTGACCAAGGGTGTTCGCGTTCCCGGCCGGGCATCGTCGTATGGATTGTCAACGCCGACGATCAGTCCCAGCGAGCGGGTTTCCGGATCGACTGTGTCGCTGATGCGCTTGACTGTCGCTGGCCAGGCGCCGCTGGAACCGATCCGGACGACTGCGGAAATTCTTTCCAGTTCGCGGCCCAGATTGCGGAGTCCTGCGTCCGCTTCCGGCCGGCCCTCGAAAAGAAGACCCGCAAACTGTGACATGCTGACCGGGTTGAGCTGAACATCTATGCTGGCGGCTTCTGTTCCGTCTAGCTCGCCTATGGAAGTGCCGGCGGCAACGAATTTTCCGATTTCTATATCGACCCTCGCCACCCGTGCATCAAAGGGAGCCCGGATGACTGTGCGCGCGTGGCCAAGCCGGGCTGTTTCCAGGCGCAGTTCGCTTTTACGCCTTGCCTGCTCCAGAGCTTTCCTCTTGACGGGGTTCAGAGCGATCTCGTTCCGGAGATTCTGGACGGCGGTCTCCTGCTGCAGGACGGCGGCCTGCTGGTTTTCCACTTGCTGGTCCGATATGACCTTGCGATCGAGAAGCGTTTTGAAGCGATTCAGTTCAAGGACTTCAAGATCCAGAACGGCCTTCGCGATCTCGAGCGACTTCTGCTGGGCCTGCAAGCCGACCGCAAGTTCTTCCAAATTTACCTCCGCACTCGCGATTTCGCTACCCGCTTCCGCAATTTCGAGCTCGAAATCCTCTGCGGACAGGGTCGCGAGAACGTCGCCTTTGGACACGAAAGCTCCCCGCTTCAGGCCCTCGCCGACCTGAACGACGCGCGCCGAAACCTGCGCGATCAAATCCACAGTGCGGGAGGGGGCGACGGTGCCGAAACCCGTTATGCGCGGTATGAAAGCCTGGGGGTCTGCTGTCGTGACGCGGGCCACAGTCACCGTTTCAGTGGGCTGTAAACGCGTCGGCGTGTTCTTGCCGCTAGCGGCGAGCACCAGAACGAGGATACCGATGAGGACAGGCAGGATGGCCAGTGTTTTTTTCGAGAGGGTCAAGGGCGTATCTTCCGCTGTTCAGGATGTTCATGCTTGGCGCAAATAGAGTACCGTTTGACGGGGATCGTGTGGTCGCTGTTCTCATGCACGTCCTTGTGGGCGGCGAGAGCAGGCTGATCGGTCGACCCGAAGCCCGCGGGCAATGCTTCCATGCGATAGATCTAATACGTCCGCACCCTAGGTTCTGCGATGAGGCGCCGCCTGTGACGCACAGCACCCTCTCGAACAGGACCGGGAAGATCGTCGGTGCATTAAGCCGGCTGTTCAAAGCACCGCAATTTGCGCTCAAACCGAGGCTAAATCCCAATTGCCAGCAGACCCTAGGTGTTTGAACCGCAGACCGTGGCGGTGCAATCTTTTCGCCGGGATGGAAGGAAGCACTAAGGGGCTGGTTCTTCACATGATCGCGCCCAATGGCCTCCTGCGCATTTGAATTCCTTCGAATAGCAGGAGGCCATTGAGGTTGGCGTGCGGTGTTCTATTCCTTGAAAAGAGCGGGCACGATGGACGTGTCCAGACACTCCGCCTCTTCTCTTTCCTCGATTTCAACGTAATCCCCGCTGACACTCAGCAATTCGGTCGATTGTTGGAGGCGGGCACTGTCCGAAGGGAAGACACGGTCATCGAGGTTTTTGTGGAGGGCAATGAGCCCGTTGCAATAGACCACCAAAGCCTTGGCAGGAGTGCTTTCGCTTTCAAAGCGACGCACCAGCTTACGGCTATCGCCATGTGACGGCGAACTCTTGGCGCAGAAATTCAGAAGATCGGCGAGCAACTCCGGAGCCTTTCCGGAGGCTTTCCGTTTTGTGTCCCACGCCTCGTCCTCGGTTTGGTCGTTTGACGGGTCTTTTTCTTCCTCGCCGGGATCGCCGCCGGAGCCGCCGCCTCTGGACCGGCCGTCCGTTTCATCTTCCGCGGACTTGACAAATCCAGGGAACATTTCCTCGACCTGCTCAAGCAGGCCCCCACAGCCTTCCAGCGCTGTTCTTAGCGTTTTCAGGCAACTCAACTGATTCATGAGACCACGTAAAAAGGCACGGTCAGCTCGGCCGGAAACCGTGGCGAGATCGTCCCCGGCCGCCTTGAGGAATACATCGCTCAATCTATCGAAATCGAGTGTTTTGCAATTTTTCAGCAAGGCCTCGTAGAGTTTGGCGATTTTCATGCCGCCGTCGATCATGTTGTTATACTGGGCTCGAAGAACCTCTGCGCGCGTACCGAGCCGTTGCTCGGCCTGCCTAGCATGCAACTGCATCGCATAGTCTGCGCGCACGCCATTGACTGTTTTTTTGTCGAAGAACCTGTCGGCCGCTTGTTCGAGCAACAGCGCAAGTCCGCTGCGAGCGCTGTTGCCTTCGAAATGCATACGGGCGCCCTGCAGAAGCATGTACCGTTGCCGGTTGGTTACGCCGCTATCCTTAAGTGCTTCGCGAATGTCGTTCAGCGCCTTTTCCCTGGCCGAGCGCGGTTCGCTGGAGCCGAACTGCTGTTCGTTGGCAATATCCTCGAATGCCTTGAGCTTTTCGACAAGAGCCAGGAGTTGATCGTGTGATGGCGCGTCCTGAAGCCTCGCATAATACTCTGCGATTCGTTCGACGACTATCCGGTTAGATGGCCGAGTGTCACGGCGCTCGATTTGGCCGATCTGACGTTTGCCGGCCCGTTGGGAAAGCAAAAGGCCGATTTCTTCCTGAATGTCGGTCAGCGGGGAGGAGTTTTGCGAGACCCTCACGGTATCGCCTTTCCGTGCAGCCGTCAGGGCGGGGTCGAGTACCGTCAGTCCAACCAATGCGCGGTCGCGCGAATAGATGGCATCGTTTGAAATCGGGGTGGTCGCCACTTTGGTACATGCCTCCGGACCGTGGAGCCTAATGCCCTAGGAACACAACTCCTGGGCAGTTTTCGGCGCCGAATTTGAGCAAGTCGCATTTAAAAGGAGTAGTTTTCTCTTTACCTGAGCTGCCGTCTCCGACGCAAGTAGGATACCGATTTTTCCTTTCAAAACGGCGCGACGTAGAGCGCGCTAAGCGCTGTAACCATACCTGTAAAAAGCCTCCGGGGATGTGCTGTTTGACACAGCGTGGAGCGGTGCGGTGTGAGAATCTGTAACACGGTTGGGCGCGGCGCATGAGTGCGCGGACAGTCGGTGAATAGAAGTCGTTTGCAGCTAGTGGGCGAAGTACTGATATTCCGCCGTTTTGTTCGGTTGCGCGGCGCTCGCGCCGGTAGGGAAGTTCCCTGGAGAAGTCGAAGAGTATGGACGAATACAGTCAGTTGCGGGCGCGGGAAACGATGGGCGACACGCGTGTGAGGATCGGTTTTTTCCGTGGTGAAGTTCGTCGACGACGCGCTGGAATGCGTCACCTCCTGCCCCAGATCGAGCGCAATCTGCGCATGCTGGCCGCTTCGCCGCTGTTGAGTTCCGATGCGGGGTTTCACAATCTGCTTCACGGAATTTCGCTGGCCGGAACGCTCGATGATTTCGCCGACCGTTTCGCCGACCTGCATCGATATGTCTCTTCCCGCGCCAGTGAGGCAGCCGGCAGCGAAGATCCGGGCGGCTGTTCGGCCCGGTTGTCAGGCGGTGCCGCGGCGCTTCACTCCGGAAGGGGGGGGGCGAGTGGCGGGCGTCAGCGCCTGAGGCTCTGACGCCGTGCGGTGGCTTGCTTCTGCTGACTTCATGTTTCGAGAGAGGGAGACGTCGCCAGGCGCGGGCTTTCTCATCCAAGATACACAAGAGGGCCGGGCAGGCCTGAGGGATTGAATTGAAATGCGTAATCCGTCCGAGAATTCCAGCTTTTTCTCCAAAGCGTTCGCATCGCCCACCGCGCCGACGTCTGATCCGCTGCCGACCCAGAACATAACGGGGTCGGGTGATTTCAATTCGACGACGCTCAAGAACAGAGAAAATTACGAGAAGATCTTTCCTTTCAAGGATGGGTCCAGCGAAGAGACCCGCTTGCCGCCGCCGCTCGACGAGAATGGCGACCCGATCGATCTGCAGACCGTCGATCTCGATCAGATATCGCCGGAACTGTTCAATCAGAGTTTTCATTCCGCGCACCAGCTTGAACTTCTGAAGCGCTTCGACGGAGATTTGGCGCTCGGTGCGGGAGACGAAAGAATTGACGTGCTTGAGGGCGACGACGCTCGAACCGTTCTGATCCTCCAGGATATCACCAAGAACGATCTGGCCCAGCTGAGCATCAAGGACCAGACGCGCATCGTGAATTATCTGACGCGATCGGACGTTCCCGATGAAGTGAAGCAAAAGCTTGCATTTCAGTGGGAGGCCGAGGTCGGCGGAACGGTGGAACAAAACCGGGAAACAGCGGGAAAGCTTGTTGCAGATGCGATAACAAGCATCGAGAGCGAAGCGAGCGCGAACGAAGCGGTTTACATAGAGCAGCTGAAGATCATTCAATCCAAAGTCGATGACAACGTTCTTTTCTCTCTGGGGTCCATCAACACGCAAATTGATGCAATTCGCGAGCGCTTCGATCGAATGCATGCGTTTGAGACCACGATAGAAGCGAATGATACGACCTTCGAAAAGTTCAGCATTGAATTTCCCAATAGCTTGGATGGAAATGCGTCCATGGAGTCTGCTCTTGAGAGTTTTCTCGAGCAAGAAGCACGTATTTTAGATGCTCAGAAACAACGGTTGGAGTTTGCTTCTAGATCCGATTCGATAGACTTGCCAAATCTTGTGGCCGGATTACAAATTTCTGAAAACATCGGAAAAGAAATATTAGCCGCTCAAAATACATTGGAGCTTGAGCAGAATAACGAGCTGGTGAAATACTATGCTGAAATTCAGAGGATGGTGAATGAGGTTCAAAAGGATTTCAACTCCGATAAACCTGAAGAAGAGAGGGATATATTCGGCAAGACAGGAACTACTGTCATAACGATACCAGGACCTAACTCAGGTGACTCAGGCTATACTAAAGATGTGACGGATCGCGAAAGAACTGCGTTGAAGATGTTTGATGAATTCTTTTCCGGAACAAACGTTAATTTGATAGAGTTTGGAGAGCCGATAGGCCACCCAATGGAAGATCTAAATTCCATCACGCGACCCACAGACCAAATGCTTGGCAGTGGGACCGCCGTTGATGAAGGCTCAGCCTCACAGTTTAGAGGTCTACCAAAAAAAACCCAAGCGGAGTGGAACCTCTTCGCGACCCAGCTTGCCGATGCGGTGACCCTGATCAATCAGAGAACCCAGATCCTGACCAACGACATCACCTCCCTCAACCAGGAGGGCAACCGTCACTTCGAGCAAATGAACAACGCGCTCCGGCGCTCGATTGACATGATCAATTCGATCGCGCGGACGGCTGGTTAATGCCCGTGGGGAATCGCAAGTTGTCCTTTGCATACGTTCGACTTGAACAGTTTCAGGCAGCGAAGGCGAGGGGCTGTCTCTTCCAAGTCGACAGGTAGTTGCGGCGAAACAAGGTCCTCCGCGAATTCTTGAAAACGCTGTCGTTGAGGATCTTCCGGCGAGCGGCGGCCACACTATCACCCGAAGTTTGGATTTGAACTTTTACTCTTGAACAAGGATGGGTCCCATGCGGACGCAGCGATTTGATTTTGGCCTTGAAAAGATTTCACACCGGCGCGTCGACGACGAGAATCATCTTCCCGGAGAGGGGAAGTCCGCGCCGGTGTATCTTCCCGACGGTCTCCAGCTGGATGAGCTTCTGGCGCTGCCATCTCTCGATGAGAGATTGACGCGCTTGCTGCAGCCGGAATTTCTGGACGCCGGTTTGCTCGAGCCTCGGATTCTGTCGCAGACGCGGCAGGAAACCAGCTGGACGATACAGGCCTGTGCCGAGCGGGCCCGCGGTCAAGGGTCCGATGCGCTTGTCGAGGCCGCGGCAGTGTTTCAAGAGGAAGCGCAACTGGACGACGAAGTTCGGTCGTTCCTGGCTGCATTGCTGAAAGGGTAACTCATGCTTGTGCAGCAAAACGTGCTGTCCAAAAGACAGGTCGACTACATCACGTTGCTGATCTTTCTGCTGGCGCGGCACGGCAAGATCGACCGTGCCGAGGTTCTGGTGGACGCTCTTTTCGCGCTTGGTGTGAGGGGGGAAAAAACGCTTGTCGCTCGTGTGATCCTGAAGTTTCTCTCTGCGAATTACCAGGAAGCGCTCCTGGAGCTCGAGGATGTAGAGGGCGGGCTTCTCCCACGAATGGAGTCGGCAAAACGAAATGAGCTGCGCCGGACGCTGATCTATATCCGGGCACGGTGTTGTTGCGAGTTGGATCGCAGATCAGAAGGCGAGAGGATTGCACGTAGATTGTTGGCTGAGCAGTGATTTAGCATTTTTCAAGTTCTTGCTTTTGCGGGGTTCCTGCCGGGAAGTTCAGCCGGGATACATTTCGAAACAAAAAGATATTCGGGAGTGAGTGAGCGGACATGTGGCGACGCTTAAAATGACTAAATTCTAGCCTGATATGCGCCTTGGATCTGGGCAGTTAGAAGGCAAGAGTTGCTGCCGAACACAACTTGACGCGGTGGTTTTTCGTGGGGGCCTTGCAACTGGAGTTTTGAGAATTGAGATACATTAGAAACTTTGTAGTGGCCGCGGGCACGTTGATGCTTGCAGGCTTGGCTGGAGCGGCCCCGGCAATCTCGGCGACACCGAGCGCGGTGACAGTGGCGAATTTGAACATGCGTGCCGGACCTGGTACGGCGTTCCCTGTAGTTCAGGTGCTTCCGGTGCGTGCGGGTGTGGCCATTTATGGCTGCAACGTCGGAACGAGCTGGTGTGATGTCGGCTTTGGACGCGACCGAGGTTGGGTTTCGGCCAATTATCTGCAGGTCGTTTACGGTGGTCGCCCTGTCGTTGTGAACGCGGCGCTGGCGCCGGTCATCGGGCTGACAGTGGTTACATTCAATAAGAACTACTGGAATGTTCATTACCATGGGCGCCCATGGCACGGGTATTGGCATCAGTACTCGCGTTTCGCGGCCGGAGGTTGCGGTGATCGTGGCTGTGCTGGGGTTGCGGTTGGGCCTCGAAGAGCTGCCGTCGGTGGCTGCAAAGACGGCAAGTGCAAGGGCGTTGTCGTGAGGCGGACGCCAAATGGTCCGATCGTTCGCAAACGAGTCGTCTCGAGGCCGTAAGCACCTGCCTCGCGAGATGTGTCCGAAGAGCCAATCGGCTCTTCGGAATTCCGGAGACGCAACCGGCCATGCGTGGTCGGGTCCGTGAATGAAAAATTGTCTTGCCTGCCCCCTCTGAAATCGCGCGGGCCAGGGGCCAGGCAGACAGACTTCCAAATCAATTGTTCAACAGAAGGATCGCGTGATGCAAAATGAAATTGAAACGCGTCGCTTGGCTGACGAATTGATCGCCGGCTTCGGACGTGTAGTCGGGATCGAGGAAGTGGCTTTTGACGACCAGGGACGATGCGATCTGTCGTTCGACGATCAGCCGATGGCAATCTGTGTCGATGCGACGATGGGTCACCTGCACCTTGAAGCGCCGATTCTCGAAATTCCCGTCAGCCCTAGTTCGGATTTCTATCAGCGCATCCTTTCCGATAACCTTGTCTCATTTTCGAACGGTGTAGGATGTCTTGCGGTGAGTCAGGAAGACAATTGGGTCCTTTGGCTTGACCGGACGCCGATCAAGGATCTTTCGCAAAGCGCCTTCGAGGATTGGCTCGCGAAAGGAATTGAGCGGGCAGAGTTCTGGTCCAAAGAAATACAGGGCTGGGTGAATTCGGCTACCCCGTCTATGCCGGTCGAACAGGCCCCGATGCAGGTGGTTCAGCCCGAAGTGGTCTTCAGGCCTTAATCCGGCTGCTTTGGCTGGGACGACATCGGCATTGGGGAGCAAACGGAATCAGGTGACTGGTAACTGAAGGTCGCCTGAAGTCCTTTTTTGCGTGCCAAAGAGACTGCCAAGACTCGTACAGCTCAACTAATGCGCTGAATCGGTTCCGCGTTGGTCCGAAGACAGTTCCTGCAGGTTATCAGTCAAGCCGGAAAGTTGTTTCCGGTTTCATGGATCGCATTCGGAAATTTTGCGAGAACCCCGACTCCTTCAACGTCGTACAGTGGTCTCAGTGATCCCGGCTGGTGTCGCTAGTCACAGCGTTTCAGGACAGCGCATGAAATATTGAGCATGTCGTCGAAAATGCCCAACCGGACACTCGGTGCAACGTTGTCGGTAAGCAGCTATGAGCTATCCAAAGGGCAGGTTTATCTGCTCGCTGACGTTGTTGCCTAGCGCTCTTGTTGTTTACACCGACGCGCGCAACCGAAATGCTTGAGGGCGCAAGGGTCTTCGTCTTTCGAGTCGCTACTCCCGTCTTGTCGACGGCGTGTTTGCGATCTAGACAGCCCCATCCGAGCAGGATTCCTCCCAGCTGCTCCGGGGCTTTTGCGATGGGTGGAAGCGTATAGCTTCCACCCATCAAGAAATCCGAGTGTGTAGCTGAAACAGAACGTATCGGAGGGAGAACTTTCTCCGGTAAAAATATATTCTGACAAAACGAACACTAGCCGAAAAGAAATGATTGATGGAAGAAAAAAGAATAACAGCGCTGGACACGCTGAAAATGTTTACTGTGATTCTATTGGGTTTCGTTTCGTTTACGGCGTTTATCTTCCTGTCGACCTATTTGTTTTACGGCGAGGACGTCTGGGTCGCCACTCATCGAGTGTTTTGGGATTGAGTCCAACCCGTATTCTTCTGGAGGGGATGATCAATCACAACGAGGATCTGTCCGAGGCTGGGAACTGTATGCGCTCGTTACAGGCAGCATATTCCTGTGGGGTTTTTACTTGTTGAAGTCGGTATTGAGTTTCCGCGACGGCCGTTCCGGATCGCTGTGCATCTTCGGTGACCTAACGGTGCTGCCTTGCTCCGATTTTCCATCAAGTATCGCCGGGGTGCCATGGCGCGACATGGATCCAGTTTGCCGGGCCGGCAGAGTTCAACCCATGGACCTTGGCAACGAGGTTGAGCAAGGCGCACCCGTTCGTTCCGGTTGATCCGCCAGGTGAGATTTTACCAATGTCGGCGATTGCGAGATGACGAGACATGTCGCTGATACCTTGATATCGACCCGGGAAAGCTGCAGCTCCCTTTCAGAAACAACAGGCTCATCGGAAAGACTCGATTTTGGGTGATTGATGTGCGAGCGTCTAGATTCTAAATGTCCGAAACTGGAACCTTCGGTCGCTCCGGTTCAAACCTATTCCCGACGTTCCGTGACCGAAGTTGACCGGTGCGAGCAAAACTTCTGACGGCAAGGAGCCTTTTCGTGCAGCAAGCGTTTCAGACTTTCGTTGGTGCGGTTTTCTCCGGGTTGGTGACGGCTGTGTTCGCGATTTCCTTTGCGGCGATTATTTACGCTGGCGATCTTTCCGCTTTTCTCGACAGGGGGATTGCACTGACCTTGGTTGGTTGCATTGTTTTGGCTATTGTGGGAATTTTCACGCTTTCGTTTCGGGGATCGATACTGAGCGCACAGGATGTCCCCGCGCTGATTCTTGCAAGCGCTGCGGCGACGTCAATCGGCACCTTCGGTCTGACAGGAGAGGAGGCTTTCGCCTCGACGGCTGCGCTGGTGGCAACCGCATCCGTCGCGACCGGCCTGGCGGGCGTGTTGGTAGGCAGACTGAAGCTGGCCTATCTCGCACGTTTCGTGCCCTACCCCGTGCTGGCGGGGTTTCTGTCCGCGACCGGGCTACTGCTGGTCATAGGGGGACTGAATATAGCCATCGAGGCGCGTGACAGCAGTATAGGTATCGCTGGACTGTTTGACCCATCATTATTGCAAAACTGGATGCTCCCGTTCGTTGCCGCTGTCCTGATCCTCGTCTGCACACGTTTTTTCAAGAGCCGGTTTCTGCTTCCGCTGTCTCTCATCGCGACAGCTCTCGTTCACTACGGTATGTTTTGGGCGATGGACATGACCTTAGAGGAGGCCCGTGCATCTGGGTTCCTTCTGGGACCTTTCGACCAGGATGGCTTTTTCTCGAAAATCGATCTGTCGACGGCAACGCACGCAAACTGGTATGCTGTTTTTGCCCAAGCGCCCGTGATTCTAACCATTGTGGTCAGTTGTTTGATTGGGGCTACGTTGAATGCTTCCGGCCTGGAGCTGGCCTTTGGGAAGGATTTCGACGTCAATCGCGAAATTTCGGGAGTGGGGCTTGCCAATTTCCTTGGCGGCCTGGTTGGAAGCATACCCGGCTATCATTCGCTGAGCGACACGGTTTTGGCGAACAAACTCGGCTTGAACGGAGCATGGGTTGGTTTGAGTGGCGCTGCGGGTTGTGCTGCGGTATTGCTTTTCGGGGCCGGTGTTTTGTCATTGCTGCCGGTCGGTCTCTTTGCCGCCGTGATCCTGTTCCTGGGATTTGATCTTCTCTACACGTGGCTCTTCGAAGAGCGGCGGCGACTGAACTCGTTCGATTATTCGATCGTGCTTCTTATGACCATTGTTGCAGTGACCTACAGCTTCATGACGGCGATCGCAATCGGCCTACTGACTTCGAGTATCTTTTTCATATTCTCTTACGCAAAGCTGAACCTGATAAGATCACACAGCAATCTGACGACAAGGCGGTCCTTGATCGAACGGCCGGATCACGAGCTCCTTGTCCTGGACGAATGTGGACACAGGGCTCAGATCGTAGAGCTGTCCGGGTTCCTTTTTTTCGCCACGGCTTATTCTCTCAGGGAGAAAATCAAATCCTTACTGTCAGGGTCAGACAGGAACGTTGACTGGCTTGTTCTGGATTTCACGCACGTCAGCGGTATCGACGTGTCGACGCTTCGCATTCTGCAGCGCATCGGGGGAGACCTCTCGGCGAAAGGGACCAAACTTATTCTGACATGTATCGAAGAGCAGCTGGGTGCGCATGCGCCAGAGTTTCACGACAACCCGAACACGGTCTGTTGTGAAACTCTCAACGAGGCACTGGAAGATCTCGAAGAGACACTACTTGCTGAGACCTACGCTGAAGTCGCAGTGACGGCAGAAACCGACATTTCTTATATCGAAACCCTTATCGAAGAAAATCAGATCTCAGATTTCATCGAGACGATTGAACTGGCTGACGGCGAGACGCTTGTCGAAGCAGGGGGGCTTTCGCAGCACATCTATCTGGTTCGATCCGGAAGTCTCAGGATCCTAGTGCAAAAGGAAGGTGAGGCGCCGAAGCTCGTCGCACGTATCCGCGATGGAGGATTGGTCGGCGAGATGGCTTATTATTCCGAGGGCCGTAGATCTGCCAGCATAATATCGGAAGGCTCGTGCAACCTTGTTCAGATCGACATGAATTTCATGAAGCGTTTCGAAGAAGCCCGGCCCGGTGCAGCCTTCCAGTTCCACAAACTGGCTGCCCGCAATCTTGCGCGTAGACTGCAGCGGACAACCCGGCTTCTACACGAACTCGGGGGGCTGAAACCGTGAATGGGACCTGGAGCCCGTGTCCGGTTGCCGGGATGAGGCTCCGAAGTCTCTTTGTTAAAATCGTCCGCAGAATAACGCCGGAGATGGTGTTCGGCGTCCTGTAGCAACGTGGTCAAGCTTCTATCTCAGGCACCGATCTTCACTCTGCTCGCGTGATCGCTAATGTACATCACACCGTGATAGCTTCCCGGCTTGTGGACTTGCCCTTGCACTGACAAATGTAGACTAACATGTTTGTATCAGAAACAATTTCGACCGCCTGATCTTCAACGAACGGCAAAACGCCGTGGGATGTGTCCGCCTTAAGGGCGGTCAAACAACAAATACCCGACCCAGAGATATCTGGACCGGGCAAAAAGGTTGTCCTTAGGGCTCAAAGCTGTTCAAAATCAAAAAGATATAGGTTTTTTGGCCGCAGCAGCTTCTCCCCATCGCGTCGTACTTCAATGTTGTGCTTCCAAGCGCGCTTTACTAAACTTACAAGATTGGCACTCAATTCTGTTTGGTATTTACCTGACCTTTCATCGCCAACGATTTTTGTTTTGATCCCCAGCTTGTCAAAATCTCCGTTTTTTTCTACTTCAATAAAGCCTTTGTCGACCTTCACCTTAACGTACGTCCTGACAATCGGCCTTTCATTTCGGGATATATCAATCAGTTCGCCCAGATAAATCGCCGGGTCGGAAAGTAGTTCACGAAGACCATCCCTGCCATTTTCTGCGAATTGACCGCCGTTATCTTCCCATTTGTCTATAGTTTTGATCGCATATTTTTTTATCTTTAAATTTGCTTTTGTTATGTATTTTGTAACATCTTGACCGAGTATGTTCTCTTGCCGCAGATTATAAATGTAACCCATAAGGTTTGATTTCTTCTTAAGTATCTCGAGGATATTGACTCTATACTCATCTTCGATCGTGTATAGGTTATCTTGGAGTTTTGCTTCGACCTTTTGCCTCGTTGACGTAAACAGGTGCCTGGAAACCGGATTCGAGAGTCGCATTGCAACTCGATTGCGGAAGGAGGTTTTTCCTTTTACATTCAATGGGAGAGAAGCGTTGAGTTCTTCTGCTTTAGTCTTAAAAACGGTTTGGCTGCTCGCAACGTTAGGTAACTTCATGTTCGAAGCAAATCCTCTTTTTGTTGTTTTGATGTGAAGTAAATTTGTTTTTAATTTGTAGATGAGTGCGTCTTATCTTGTGGTGCTTTTTGGTACATTTAGAGCATTTCCCACTTACTCCGGTTCATATCCGGCCGCAGCGAAGTAGTTTCTCGCCTCTGAGGGAGTGACTGCGTCGATTGCCGTTGCAGTCGCATCCCATAGATCCTCGACGGTTCTGGCAGCGGCTTTTTTGAGGAGGGCCTTGATCTTTGAGAAGGCCATCTCGATCGGATTGAAGTCGGGGCTGTAGGGCGGCAGGAAGAACAACCCGGCGCCTGTACCTTCGATCGCGTGGGGGATCGCAGCGGGCTTGTGGGCAGGCAGGTTGTCCATGACAACGATATCTCCCGGCGTCAGCGTCGGAGCCAGGACTTGCTCGACATAGGCCAAGAATGCGGCTCCATTCATGGCCCCACCGAGTGTCATGGGAGCAGTGATGCCCGACAACCGCAAGGCACCGACGAAGGTTGTCGTCTTCCAGTGGCCGTGCGGAACCGGCGCACGACACCGTTCACCGCGCGGTGAGCGCCCGCGAAGCCGGGCCATCTTGGTCGAGACACCCGTCTCGTCGATGAACACCAGACGCTCCGGGTCGAGATCGGGCTGAGCCTCGAACCACCTCTCCCGCCGGCGCTTCACATCGGCGCGTTCCTGTTCGCTGGCGTGCGCTGTCTTTTTTTGAACGTGATGGCATTGCGAGCCAGGAAGCGATCAACAGAACTGGTCGATGTTCTCAGGCCGAATGTCTCGTGTAGATGGTTCACGATCTCCACGAGTGTGATGTCCGGCCTTGCCTCTACCAGCTCAAGGATCCCATCGCGAAGCGCCTCAAGCGGACTGCGCGGCGAACGAGGACCCATCTTCTCGGGCTCGAGGCGACCGGTTCGCCGATACCGCTCGACCCAGCGGATTGCCGTCGCTTCCCCAACGCCGAACCGCTCTGCCGCAGCCCGACGGGACATGCCGCCGTCAACCGCATCAATCAAACGCTTGCGCAAGTCAATCGATAGAGGTCGCGTCATGAAGGCTGGCCTCCTTGTCCAGCCCTCAGTTTGAAGCACAATTCGCCATAAAAGGGAATCCAACCCGATTCAGACTTCTTGGGAAATGCTCTAATCACAAAACCGCCTCCTAAACCGCAACACGCGCAAGGGAACCGACAGAGCAAAAGTTTGCGACAGAACCTTTCGGGAGCCATTCGCGGCACCTTGAGCGACTTGTGTTCGATCGACGAGATAGCAGAACGAATGAAGAATATCTGAGTGGCGCAATCTAAGCCTGCGTAACGCCCGTAACGCAATCAAAACATCATACGAGAAATACATCAATTCGACGGCAGGTGTATCAAATAGCACTGATTTCATCTGCGAAATGCAGACATCTTAATGCAATCCGCAAGCCAACTTTCTAACAAGTAAGCAGCGCGGTGTTGAGCCTTGCTGAGCCATGTTTCGACGATGTCTTGGGATTGCTCGCCTTCCCTGGGACGTCCTTTCTTTGTTTAGCAAGAAATACGAGCGTTTGTTTTTAAAAGGAATGACGCATACGCGCACGTACATACAGTGTCTAAATCGATTAGTCTTACCTTAAGATGCCTGTTCGGGCGTCTCATGCTCCCAGCCAACTGACGGTTTTCTGCGCGGTCCGTTCAAATCAGGCGCTGACAGGAAAGTGTACAGTCGTTGCGGAACAGCACGGTGAGCCGGTCGTGAAATCCGAATGGCGGATGTTATAATTGGGTGCATCAAAATGAAATTGGACATAGGTCAAGCCCAGTCTCAAAACCTTCATCATACGAAGGGGGGCGATGCTGAGGTCACCGCGCAGAACAAGTCTTCGGGTTTCTGGAGAGGGCGGTCCGTTTTTTCGGGTCCGAAAGGCCCGCGTGTGCTGAATGACAATGCCGGAAGGAATGCAGCAGTACACAGACGCGCCTCTTCCGAGAAAGCGCCAGTCGACGCACAAGATATCGCCAAGATGCGTTGCGGTGCTGCCCTGGATGCGAAGCACATGATCAAATGTGCGCCGTCTGATGAGGCGCGGGGAAACCTCGAAGCAGTGAGGACCTTCTCCAAAGGCGTGGATAGATCGGCAATCTATTTGAAAGAAAATGGACCAAATGACAATCCCATTCAGCATGGCGAGGCAGCGCCATGCTTCGACACGGATGCTGCCAGCCAAAGGAGCAAGCAAGTAGATTTCGGCACGCTGTTCGCGCGATTGCCGGAACCCGCTGGCTGGCGCTGGTGGTGGGCAGGACTTTTTGCTTCCGGCAAAAGGAACACAGGTGCTGTGTCCCCCGAGGTCGCCAGCAAGGGGCATTGGTTTTCTAGAAAATCGGCTTCTGTTTCGAGCTGGTGGAAGGCCCACATTTCGTTCGGGCTTTTCGGCAAAGGGCGTGGACATAACTTTCATGCTGTCAGGAGCGCTCTTGCGGAGAAGGCCTGGTTCGAAGCTCAATTTCGTCTTTCCGGTGGAACGCATCCGACAGAAGCGACCGAGTTAGTCCCCGCACTCTCCGAAGGTGGGCAAACTGGAGTCCAGGGTTTTCACCCAGAGGAAACTGCGGTTGCCTTAGACGACGGGTTGCCCCTGGCTGGCAGCGAGCCCCCCCTAACGCGGCACATCGCGAGCATCCACGGCGACATGCTTGCGACACTCGATCATATCGAAGCGCTCCATGATGCGGATCCCGATCTTCTTGGACGCAGGGAGACCTGGCTTTCGTATTCGTTGAAGGGCGTCCGACGTTTGGCAAGCTATGTCATTCCGGCGGTTCTACCACTCTTTGATACTTTCGGACGCTACGCGGATTTGCTGGATTCGGCTCCGACCCGCCCTGGCCAGCGAGATGCTTCCTCGCTTAGACGGTTCCTGGGT
This sequence comes from Roseibium sp., assembly GCF_039982295.1. Taxonomy (GTDB): domain Bacteria; phylum Pseudomonadota; class Alphaproteobacteria; order Rhizobiales; family Stappiaceae; genus Roseibium. The sequence continues at coordinate 8,069 of NZ_JBDWYP010000008.1, read as the reverse complement.
TTGCAGCCGAAAGAGCTCAATCTCCTCGAAGATCTCTTGGCTAGGTCGAACGCGCTGGCTCGTGTTCACGGGCACGGAGAAGAAGCATCAACGGCGCAGGTCGTGAAGAAGCTGGAAGGCCTGATCTCGAAGGGCGCGGTCCTGAGCTTGCGATCCTATGACGCGAGCGCTCTCGTCGCTCAGTTGACGATGGATCAATCTACGCTCGAAAGGCTTGCCGCATTGCCGGACAATTCGGACGGATCCGTTGTCGAGCAAATTCTCGGAGACAGGACGAAAAGCAGGCTCCAGCAACTGCGAGGCAAGGGTTTTGCGAGCATGGCCGAAATCGACCACGTTTTTCGCAGCATCTCCTATCTGACGCACGGCCTATCGAATCCGAAGCACAAACTGAACAAGATTCTCGCGGACAGCGCCGGTGTCGGCCCGGAAAACGTCGCCAGCACCTATGCGCATCTGATCGCCAATCTGAAGGCAGGCGAGCAGATCACAATCGATGCCGGATGGGGCCGCGGTTTCACGCTCCAGTGGATCGTCCTCGGCCTCAAAAAGGCCGGTTTCTTCGGCGCGACCACATATGTCGGTCTCGATCAGAACTTCGATTACTCGTTAACCTTCAAGAATGTGAATGGGTCCATCGAGGTGGGTTTCGGCCGACGGGAGACGAAGGGTATTGATGCCGGAGCCAGCGCGTGGGTCGGCGTGGGAGTCGGGCACGAAGACGTTGGTTTTTACGCCGGGGGAACCGTCGGGCTGAACCTGCGCAAGCAATGGGGGGCCGAAGGAAGTCTTTCTCTCTCCCTCGGTTCCGCTTCGCCAGACATTCAAACAAATCTGGAGCAACTTCTTTCCGGCAAAGCCAGCGACCCTTATGAAGCACTGGGGATGGGCGATGTGACGGAGGTGGCTCATTTCAAGACTGAAGACAACAGCGCGAACCTGTCCGCCATGCCTGACGGACTTTTCAGCCACTCGGTAAACGCAAGCCCTAATCTGATCGCGCGATCGGAAGGCCAGGCCTTTATCTCACCGCTCTATTTGCGGGCAGAAGCCGAGATTATTGGTTCGAACTCGCGGCAAGGCGGCAAGTTCATGACGGCCAGCGGCGCTTATCGAACAGAGCGATCGCATGAGCTGTACTCCATTTTGACGCACAAACCGAAATGGTCTCTTGGCGTCGGCACGGCTGCGCTGCTACGCGGGAGACTCGGAAACGAGATTCCTGGAACCAGCCGCGCGACCGAGGGCCGCCTGCACGGCGGTGCCGCAACGGGTAAGATCGGGGCAGGTGTCGAAAAGCAATGGGAACGCAAAACCTGGAGCGAATATCTCTGGGGTTCCCCGAAGGCCAAGTTCAGCGTTCCCGAGCAGCAGATAGACCTGCAAGGCGATACTGTCGATATCTCCTGGACGATGACCCTGCCTCGCAAGGCAAGTGCTCTGAGATCACCCTCCTTGCGAATGCTTCCAAAAACCCGGCGGAGCAACCTTGAAGCGGCAATGCGCGATTCTATCAGTTTCACAACTCCCGAGAACAGGAAGACAATTAATGGTATGCGAAAAGGGCTCTCTCGCAGTCTGAAGGGAGACATGGAGGAACTGTCCCTGGAACAGAACTTCAAGGAACTTGAGCAACGAGCCGACTTTCTGACGTACAAGGATCGCGCTCGGTTCCGAAAGGCGCTTTTCAGGATTGAACGGAAACTGCAACGGAATGGCAAGCCCGTACCTGAGCAACTCCAAAAGCTCAAGAAGCTTACTGAAAATGCCGACGACACTCTCTGGCAAAGCAAGTACAGAAGTGATGCGATTGTCATAGATATGAAGGCTTCGAGTGAGGACCTTGCGGACTTCAAAAAGCTACCGCTTGACGACAAGGCCATTGAGACCGGGGGCTTCGGCCAGGCGCAGGCCATTAGAACAAACGAGGCGCGTAGCAAAACCACGTCGGCGAATCTGTGGATACCGTTTTTTCAATATCGCAGCAGCAGCGCCTTGACCGCGGCCAACCTCTCGACGTGGCGCGTCGCTTCGAAGGACTTCAAGGTGCAGGCCGACGCGCCATGATCAATGTGTGCAAGGCGGCACTTTGTTAGTCGTTCTGCTCCGAGACAGGAAATCGCGCTTCAGATCCGGCAGCTCCTCCTTCGCGTCCGCCTTACCTGTCAGAGACGTGTCACCCGCGGCTACGTGGCGGCCGCGTCGGTGTCGCGTGCGGTATGATGCGCGTCACAGTCGTTCACTCGTACATGGTCTAACTCCACGGTAAGGCCGATCCGTGGTCGGTTGAAGGTGACGTCTCTCTGTCTTCGGGCGCACTTGATACGCTCGAACAAAAGTCCCTGTCGGAAACTTTATACACTTGAGATGACAACGGATTTGCTTCCTCTCGCCGGATGAAACGTGCAATTTTACATGATGCGAAACTATCAATACTTCTCACATGAGTCTGCGAGGACGTCGGCGCCCGAAACGCCGACGCAGAAAACGCATGGAGCTGCAAGCGAAAGCCTTGTCCCATCGCGCAACTGCTATCTCCGACCGCTTGAACAGCCAGGATAAAGCCCGGATTGTCGGTCCTGCATCGGTGCGGCGGTTGCCGCCGTTCGTTCAGATGACAACAAGCGGCAAGTCACAACAGTCAGTCGAGCATGGCGGGCGATACCTGCCAGAACCACTGCTTCCCGATCTGGCGCAAGGCGGGCTCCCCGCGATCTTCCACCCTCGAGCGGCGAAGTCGCCGACGTGCTCGGCCAGGCTCTCTGCTGAAACAGATAAGTTTGCACGGAATCCAATATGATCGTTCAAAATCGTGAGTCCTGCGCGGCATATCAATCCGCTTCGTCACGGGAAACTTGCTCGCAAGGGCAGCGGTTAATCGCGCCAGATTATTCCTGGAACACCGCCAACCTTGCAACAAAGGAACAGCTCGAGTTCGTGCGAAACGAATTCGCGTCTTTTGGAAATATACTTCCCGCCGTGGGGAAAGATGCACGGCTCGGCTTCCGCAATTTCGGGACAGCATATATATTGGGTAAGTCTCCCTTCATTCGCTTTCAGTCGGAAGCGTTTCGGCTGCTGCCTCGATCGAAAACACACCCATCGGTTCTGGATACCACACCGTGGGCTATCACCGTTCCACTTCGTGGAACGGCAAGATACGTTTCGAACAGGTCGTGCCTGCGTCAATCTCCTGGCAAGGTTCTTATCTCGGAACCGGCCAAGAGCCTCTACGGTCGCGTAACCGATTGCGAGTTTCTCGTTCTTCTTTTAGCCGAAGAGGAAATAATGGGCCTCGACAGGTCCTTCTGTGGCTACGATGGCTGTGACAACCCTAGAACGGTTCACCCTCTGCTGGGTCATTACCTGACGGCTCTTGCCAACACAATAGAAACCATAGCAAGCGATGAGGCAGAGGCGATCGCGGACGCCACGATCTCGATCATACGAGCTTGCATATCGCAGCGGCCGATGGACATAGAAGCCGCCGAAGCGCCGATCAAAAAGTCTCGTCTCGTCGCCGCACAAAAATATATCTACGCCAACCTTAGGTCTCCGGACCTGTCATCTGATGCCGTGTCAGAGTTTCTGAACGTCTCGCGGAGAAGGCTGCACGATATTTTCGAGCAAACGGAAGGCGTTCAAACCTACATCAGGGAACAGAGACTGAAAGCGGCATTCAACCAGATAGTCTATGCTCGCGGCTCAAGATCGGTAACATCCGTGGCACGGGAGTTCCGTTTTTCGAACCTAGCCAATTTCAGCAGAGCCTTTAAGGTGCGTTTTGGTCTAACCCCTACTGAACTTGAAAACCAGGCATGCCAAGCGAAATTGTCGAACTTCGAACAGTGGACACTCGATTTGCGCTCCTAGCTCCATTGAGCCAACCAAAAGCCTTGTTCGGGCAATAAATCAACTCATTGGAAGGCTTTTTTTGGGGCTGTCGACCGGGTGTAGCTGCTTACCGACAGCTCGTGGAGCTCGCAGGATAGCTGTGTCAAGACAAAGCCACAGATCCAACTATCACTAGAGTTTGCGACAGAACCATGCAACCGCCCGGCAAAGCAATGTTCTTCAGAAGGAAGGACATGTCCGGGTAGGTCTCGGCGTCGCGGTTTGGAAATGCAGCCGAGAAGCGCCGCCAGGTCGGGCGATCCCGGCGGCGCTTCTGCTAATTTAGAACGCTTGGTAGCCTGCGATTGGCATCATCTTCTTCGTTGGGCACGCTGGTAAATCGCGAATCAAGCACGCTGGGAAATCGCCGACCCCCGGCTTCAGGCGTTTGGTCGCGCTCTACCACATCACTTTTAACGCGCCAACTGCGCTCAGTAACATTCCTGCCGTCACCTCCGCCGGGAGATGGGATTTTGCGCTTTTGATACAACGCGTTGGTTTGCGCCTCGATAAAGTTAGCAGGGATGTCAGTCTGAGAATACCCTCGTTCACGGACTAGAAGATAAGGCAGTGAGCCGTTTGCTTGTGAAGAATTTCGAACTGCCTGTGAACCCGACTGTTTAGGAATGAATTGGACCAAACGGCCACAAAACCTGATAGGGCAAGTAACGAAGCACGCTATTCCGCGGACAAATAAATTCAGCGGTACAGTCATGCAAGAAAGAGGATTGGTCATCATGCTCTCCAGCGTGCGGAACCGAAGCCTATTGAAACTGTGGATCCATCGGACTGCGTCGGTTCTTGATAAAAGTAAATTGGTTCCATGTATGCGGATCACACGCCACATTTGTATTTATGTCTGGGATACGTTCTATGTTATTCGGTACACCGGTGACCATAAAATCACGTATCGGCAATAAGATTTAGTTGGGACAGGTCGCGGGGCGCATCTCGATTTACGCTACACGGCGCGACAAGTCTAAAAATCCTGTCTGGACCTATCCCGGATTTGTACCGCTCCCTCGACTTGGCATCTTGCCACTAAGGACAATGGTCAAAGCGTCACGTCACGCAGCGGTCTGTTACCCAAACTTTCGGCGCCATGAGCGTTGAATTGCCCTGCCAGCTGGACACCCGCAAAAACCCAATAATTTTGAGTGCGGCCTGATGGTGTCCCCGCTTTTCGCGATTTGAGCGCGATTTTCCCGTGTTTTCTCTGGCTTTGTGGGCTTTTGACCCGTCAAGATGTGCTCTGCGCTCGATACCGGACCCGCCTATGCTGTGGCCCTAGCATGTTCATGGAAGATCAGACGGTCAAAGTTATATGCCAGGTTGGTCAGGGTCAGTTTCGCCACGGCTCGTGTAATGCCGGTCGTGCGGATGAACAGGCCGTAGCGGTTTTTCTGATGGGCAAAGACATGCTCCACCCGCGCGCGGACCGAAGACTTCTTCGCATCGGCGCGCGCGGTCGCCTCAGGCATGAATTTGTTCGCAGGCTTGCGCCAGGGGATGCGGCTCACCAGCATGTTGCCTGCCAGCCATTTCTCGTTTGTCTGCGAACGGTAAGCGCTGTCGGCCCGAACATCCGAGGCTGTGTTGTCCTTGGTGACGACGTGATTCAATTGCCGGCCATCGGCATCCGCAGTCGATGTCACATGGCATCCCCGGATGAAGCCAAAACGCCGGTCAATACAGATGTGACTTTTATACCCGAATACCGGCAGGGCGATCTGCGGCATCGGCGTGCCGTCTTGCCGGTAACGTAGTTTCCCGCCGATCTTCAGCGTCCAGCGTCCAGCGGGCATTGGTGTCCTTCTGTGCTGCCTTGCTGGGCTCATCCGGCCAGATCTCCTTGGCCGTCTTACACGCTTTGACCGCTTCCTTCTCGTCTTCTGTATTACGCTGCCTGGGCGCGGGAACCAGGGTCGCATCGACGATCTGGCCGGACATCGGGATAAAGCCCTTCTTCTTCAGTTGCCAGTCAAACGCTTTCATCACCTGCGGCTACGTGGCGGTCTCCGTCATCCGGTTGCGGAAGTGACGGATCTTGTTCTCAGCCGGCGTGACCCCGCCCAGTTCAAAGCCCAGGAACCGCATCCACGACAACCGGCCCCGGATCATGAACTCCATCTTGGCATCACTCAGATTGTGCTGCGCCTGAAGGGTCAGCACCTTGAACATCGAAACAGGATCGAACGGCGGGCGCCTGCCCCTGGACCCATCGCCGTAGCCCAGCCCCTCAATCAGCCAGTCACGAAAATACTCAAAATCAACCGTGGCAGACAGAACCGCAAGCGGGTCGCCGTCCTTGCTCAGACGTTCAAGATGCTCGGATAGACTGAAAAGGCTCATTGGATTCATGACCGCACCTCCATGAGGCCACTGAATCAGAAAGTGCCAATCAACGCCAGGTTTTTGCCGGCGTCCAGCTCAAGCAGATATGCCACGACAAAATTTACAAGATATTTCCAACGGATTGTTGGGGTATCTCTTGTGAAGAAGAGTATATATTTCCGAAAGTTTTATTATTACTCGTTCATCATTCCGGTCAGTAAGTTTTGGAGATACCACGATTGTGTTGGTATTCTTGGCATATTCCAAGAGTTTATCATCTGTTTGATGGATTATGGGCTTTACTTTTCGCCTCAAATCTTTCGGAACAGACTCGTCCGTGTATTTTTTACCATTATGCACAACCTGGCAAGCGGACTCTACCCCTGAAAAGGCGCTCAAAGTATAATCTAACGTTTTAACCCCGGAGGTCAATTCTTGCACTTCAACAACATCTAACTCAGTAGATGGCGTAAGTGGAGCAAATCTTAGCTTCTCACCAGATTCACAAAGGAACTTAAGCTTTAAGCCATTTTCCTTGACTGTGAACTGATTATCTTTGGTGATGCCGTGCGCTTCTATCAACACCTTAATCGGCTCGCCTTGTGCAGGCACCTTAGTTGGAATAAACAAATTTAGCTTGTTTGTCGTTTGTCTTTCGCACTCATAGGTCTTTTCAAGATTACTATGCACGCCATCGAACTGATAACCGTTAGGATACAACCTCCCGTGACGAACCGTATGTTTATCTTCATTTAATTTGATCAATATTCCCTGACTATTTCCACGAAGGTGCTCTTCGTTAATCAGAATTTTACGAAAGCCCGCCTCATCAGTTAACGCTGATAGATTTTTTAATTGATTCCGATGTTTGTTCACAATCACCATAAGGCGACCCAAGACTCGCTCTACTTCTTTCTGACGGTCAGCGCCCTGATTTGAGGAACCAAATTTGGTTGAAAAATTGCCAAACACATCTGGACGTTGGTTGAGGACGAGGCGCACAAACCCCAGCCGCGCCTTATGTGCCTGATGTGCAGAATATTTATCGCAAAACCAAGTAACAGCACGACCGCTCCACACTACACCACTAACTCCGGCGCGGAGCGGGAGCGTCGTAGAATGAACAAGAAGCCTGACGGGCAAATGGACTGATGGCAGAAGCATTCTGTAAAGCACGACCTTTCAAGCGGTTCAATCTAAGATTGTCGTTGCAATCCGATTAAATTTCGAAATCCACATTTAGCACTAGAGCAAGTATCAGGCAGTGTCTGAGCTATTTGATACACGGGGGCACATTCACCGTGTTGCATAAATCATAATCCGATACACTGCGGTCCCTTGTCGGCCCATTAACACAGTGGGGATGGTTCTGTCGCAAACTTTTGCTCTGCCGGTTCCCTTGCGCGTGTTGCGGTTTAGGAGGCGGTTCTGTGATCAGGTCTTTCCAGGTGCGTAGCGTCGATCAGTTTCAAAGACAGCCAGTTCTCGAAGGACGCGATTGTGTTCCCCGTTTTCTTCTATGTCCGCCCTGGGGTTTCCTGCCGGGATCTGGAAGAAATCATGGAAAAGCGGGGGGGGTGTAGATCACGCAGCTCTGAACCGCTGGGTCATTCGCTAAAGCCCGGCAATTGCTGCAAGGGCCAAAGCCAGAAAGCGGCCCGTGTGTTCGTCCTGGAAAATGGATGAAACCTACGTCAAGGTCAGCGGCAAATGGGTTTATCTCTACCGGGAGGTCGACAAACACGGAGATACGGTCGATTTCATGCTGTCAGAAACCCGTGATGAAGCGGCGGCAACGGCGTTCTTCAACAAGTCTATCGAGAACAATGGTTTGCCCAAGA
>NZ_JBDWYP010000007.1:0-7385 GCF_039982295.1 Roseibium sp. | reverse complement strand
GAACGAAATCCTCCCCGTTCACGGCCTCCGCGACAGCCAGCAAATCCGGGTTGCCATAAATCCGCAGCGCCGCCGGGATCGCCTGGCACATGCCATACATGCGCAAGACCACTTCCGCCGGCGCTTCCGCATCGGCCAATGGCTCGTTCATACGGGTGGGGTGCCTGCCACCCAGATCGCTGGTGCCGCCATGGGGATCCGACAGAGGCTTGGTCATAAAGTAGGCCGACCGGCCGAGATCCTAGCCGAAGGCGGGGCGGCCCCTGGCATCGACATCCGCGCCGCTTCGCACCGGTGCGCGCTCCAGCATGTCCATGCAGCCGTCGCGAAGTTCCGACAACTCTTCCGGGCCGACCACCCCCTCGAAGATATAGTAGCCATGCCGGTGATAGGCCGAGATGATAGCCGGATGCACCTTGCCGTCTTCGCCAAAGCGCAACGGGCCCTTGTTGCCGATTTCGGCGGCCAGGCGTCTGCCTTCTTCCTGATAGGACCGCATGCTGTCCGCATGTTCAGCCCGGCTGAGGCGTTTGCTCACGGGCCCTCCGGCAACTTCGTTCATATCGGTTCTCCGGCACGATCGCGGTCTGGGTCGCCAGATATCTGAAGACGAAGCCGACGACCAACAGATTATGAATATTGTTAAGGACGGTGCCCGTCCAATGCAAACCAGTCACCGATTCTGCCGCTGGCGCATACTCATGCGGTCGGTGCTGCCGCCATGGTCGCGGGTTCGAATATCGAAATCAGAGAAAATGGCCGAGGGAGAGGGACTTGATCGTTAACAGGCTTTCCGTCCGTTGTCGTAAAGCTGTAAAAAACAGGAGTTTTAATTGGCTCTGAGGCGGCGCCGGAGTGGCGCTTTTGGATTAGGTGACCGGCCCCCATGTTCTGTGCGATTGCAGACCCTGGACGTCGCAAAATGACGGCGTAAACCGGTCCTGGAATCAGACTGCATTCTGGATAATCTCAGGTGATGAGTTGAAGTATCGTAAGCGCTATTGCGCTCGCTGAGACGAGAGAGGCCTATCCGGCCTCAAGCCGTTTTGCTCTTCCCACTGCCCTTCCGCCCCATCTTGAAACCAGCAGTGCGCCTAGCGCTCGCTGAAACCCTGATCAACCGAGGCGTAGAGAGGCTTGAGAAGATACTGCAACACGGTTCGGCTTCCGGTTTGCACATCAACCTCAACGGTCATGCCTGGAAGAATAAGGTTCTGCGTCTCGGACTCACCCACATGCAGTTTGTTCAGACGGATTCTGGCCTTGTAGTAGAGTGAGCCGTCATCATTCTCAAATGTAGAAGGTGATATCCGATCGAGTATTCCGTCAATTTCCCCGTGCCGGTAAAAGTCATAGGCGCTGACTTTGACGGATGCCACCTGACCTTGACGCAACTGGCCTACATCCTCTGGCGCAATCTGCACTTCAACGATCAGTTCCTCCTCCAGAGGTACGATCTCGGCAACGAGACTCCCCGGCGGGATGATCCCACCAATCGTGTTGGGGACTACACTCTTTACGATTCCGCGCACCGGTGCACGGATTTCCAAACGGGAAACTGCGCCCTCCGACTTGGAAGCTTGCCGCTCAAGGCGTGCAATCTCGGCTGACACTTCGCCCATTTCGGCAAGAGCCGCACTTTCGAGAGAAGAAGCGAGCTGAACCAGCTTCCCCCTTGCCTCAGCAATCGCCTGTTGCACCCGAATGGTTTCGGAGGTGTTCTTGCGTGCCTGTCCCTGCAACGTCACTTGCTGCTGCAATGTACCAAGATACACCACACGGGAAATCAAACCCTTGTCCAGCAACGTCTTACGCATTTCCGTAACCTGAGTGACAATACCGAGCTCATCGGCAATCGTTGCCTTCTCCCCCTGCAGGGATAACAGCTCTGATTGCCGCTGCTCGATCGCATGTATCAGCACCTGCAGCTCGTTCTCACGGTTGCGCACTTGAAACTCGTATATCTGATTCTGGTCGGCGATAAGCCCGGCAAACACCGGGTCGGGAACCACAGATGTGAACGCGGGCAGGCGTCCTTCAGCGAATGCTCGCAGACGTTCAGCGCGCAGCTTCAAGGCCGCGATTCGGGTTGTTTTCTCTTCATGGTCGGCCGTCGCGCTTATCGGATCGAGAACCACGAGTACGTTTCCCGGCTCAACTATCTCACCCTCTTTGGCCGGGATCGCCGATACGATTCCACCCTCAAGATGTTGAACCGCAAGCACCGAGCCATTCGGAACCACTTGACCGACAGCGCTGACCCTTTCGGCAAGCGGCGAGGCATAGGCCCAACCAAGAAAAGCAAAAAGTGAAACTGCCACAAGGACGACAGCGGACCTCAAAGCTTGGGGTGGCCCCACCTCTTCGAGGAGCAACGACTGCGAAAGATATCGCGTCTGCTTGCTCCAGCGGCGGTGCTTGCGCTGGGTAAAGCGAACCTGGGTGGCTGACGTACTCATGCTGCATCCACCGCGCGTGAGTTCAGTACTTTCTCAGGCGGACCTGCGCTGGCAACCTTGCCGCCCTTCATCACAATGATCTGATCGGCAATTCGAATGTGGCTGGGTCGATGCGTCACGATGACGACGGTCGATTTCCCGCGGAGGTCCCTGATAGCCTTCATGAAAGCCCTGTCACCCTCTTCATCAAGACCTTGAGTGGCCTCGTCGAAAATGACGATAGGGGAACGACGTAAATATATCCTTGCGAGTGCCAACTTCTGTTTGAAACCGGCAGACAGCTTGCACAACACATCCTCGGTCAGACGTGTATCGAAGGCCTCTGGCAACGCAAGGATCTCTTCAAGAACACTCGCCTCCCTGGCGGCGGCGAAAATTTCCTCATCCAGAGCCGTTGGCTCCGCGAGCCGCAAATTTTGAGAAATTGTTCCGTAGAAGAGGTGAGTGGGATGAGACACAACCCCGATCGATTGCCGTAAATAGACCGGGTCGATCTGGCGAATGTCGACCCCATCCAGTAAAATTGCGCCGGCCTGCGGCCTGTAGAGTCCCGTGAGAAGGTTGATGATCGTTGATTTGCCGGAGCCGTTCGGCCCCACAAGGGCCACAACTTCACCCTTCTTCGCTTCGAAGGAAACGCCGAAAAGAACCGGATCTGTGTCCTGGGAATATCTATGACTGACCCAGGAAAACTGAATATGGCCCTTGAGATTTCGTTTAGAACGCGCGTGGCCGGATTGCTCCGTCGGCTGAAGGATCAACGCATGTAGCTGCCGAATGGAACTGATAATCGTATCCAGTTGCGACAGGACCACCACCATCATCTGAAAAGGTGAGAGCACCCGCCAGCCCAGCACCATGATCGCAACAAGCGCGCCGGTCGACATTGTGCCGTTCATAACCTTCAGTGCCCCGAGACCAAGAATGGCTGCACCCGTCGAGAAAACGAGGACCTGTGAGATGACAGCCGCCTGGTTGTTCACTGCCGCTTTTTCATAGTCTGCAAATGCGGACGCCGCGGAGGCCTCACGAAAACGCTCTATCCATCGAGGCGCGGCACCGGAGTATTTGATGGACCGCAAGTGGGACACGGCTTCGATCATAAATCGCTGCATCCATGATTGTGCGCGGACGGAACGTTTGTTCACACGCGAAAGGCGCGGCGCGAGAACGAAACCGGCGACGACAAAAAGGACCGCGACAGTCACCGGAATAAAGACAATCGGGCCGCCCAGAATCGCAATAACGATAATGAATATCAGCACGAACGGGATATCGAGCACCGCTTCGGTGATTGGGCTCGAGAATAACTCGCGAACGAGTTCGAACTCCTCAAGGCGCGAAATTTGTGAAGCCACAGGCGCATTTTCGGTCTGACGCGCCGGCAGAAACAGCAATCGGTTGAGCGCAATGTTGCCAACAATGTTGTCAATTCTTCCCGCCGCGTAGGCGATTGCTCTCGCCCGCTCGACCCGAAACGCAATTTCGAACAGAAGTGCCACGCCGATCCCGCCCAGCAAGTAATAGAGTTGGACCGTCGATTCCGAAGGAATCAGAACATCGTAAATGGACATAATGAAGAGCGGCGTCGCGAGACTCAGGATATTAACGAAGAACGTAATCACCAGCAGGCGCGTCACGGTGCGACGGAACCGGTGTACCAAACTGTTGATCCAATCCCCCGCTGTCGTTTCATCAGCCAGGGGATCGTCGGCAGATCTCACAAAAACCGCTGTTCCAGTAAGTGAATGGACAGCGGTATGACGGACCCGCTGCATCCAGCCGTCAAAGATTAGAAAATCGCCGTCCTCGATGGCGAGGACAACCTGCGCTGCACCCTGATCAGTCAGAAACAGGCATGGCAGCAAACTTTCGTCGATATCTCCAAGCTTCATCCGAAGCTCGTGACTGTCGTAGTTCAGTTGTGAAAGTGTGTTTCGAAAATCTATCAGGTTGAGGTCATCGACATAGTGCGGCATCGCTTCGGCCAGGTCGCGAGGGTCGCCGCGCCAAGCCAATGCTTCGAGAAGCGGCTTGAGGCAGTTGACGAGTTCAGAACGACCCTTAAACCGGTCAAACCAGTCCTTCTGCCGAGATATCCCTTCTTGGACGCCGGAACGCAACAGGATGTCGGAATGCTCAAGTGACGTCATTCGGCTATATCCCGGTTAAGCGCCTCAATCAGGTCCTTAGCACCGCCGACACTGCCTTCCAGATTCCCGTCGCGCAGAACAAAAGTCCGGTCCGCTTTCGAGAGCAAAGAGGGTCGGTGTGTCACCATCAACATCGTGGTTTTGCCGGTAATCTCGGCAATCATCTGCTGCAATTCGGAATCGCCAATTGCATCCAGGTGGGAATTGGCCTCGTCGAAAATCACCAGCTTGGGCTCCGGGACCGTTACGAAGGCGCGCGCAAGGGCAATTCGCTGCACTACACCCGTCGGCAGCCCGTCGCTTGGATTATCCCGAAACTCGGTCTCATACCCATCGGGGAGTGCACCGACAATCTCTGACAGTCCGATCTTCTCGACGATTTCAGCTGCATGATCGGCCAATTCAGGCCGGTACAGCGTAAGATTATCCAGAAGTGTGCCCTGGAAGAGGACGCCGTCTTGAGGCAGGTATGCGATATGGCGATGCAGACCTTCATACGAATAGTCGCGGACATTTACCCCATCTATGGCCACACGGCCTTCAGTGGGGCGCAGCATACCCATCATCAACCAGAGAAGCGTGGTCTTGCCGGCACCGTTCCTGCCGGTAACCCCGATTAATTCACCGGGCTCTATATCCAAATGCACATCACGAAGGACCGGCTCATCTTCTTCATCATAAGAAAAGGCCACATGCTCAAGACTGACCCGCCCCTGGATATCTTCGCCATCAATGGTGCCGCTTTCTTCCAGCGGGATGGCGAAAAGCTCTTCAACCTGTTCATGCGCAATGCGGACGCTCTGGAACCTCGCCCAGATGCCCATGGCACGAAGCAGGGGTTGCGCTGTTCTTCCCGCCAGAAAAATACATGCTGAGAGCGCGCCGAGCGAGATCTCGCCCTTCATCGCCATGCTCCCGCCATAGGCCGCGACTGAAACAATGGAAATCTGGGAGGTCCCACTTCCGACGATCCGGGCGACGGCGCTGTTCAACGCGACCGCATAGTTGAAAAGTGCGGACGTGGACTGCAAACGCTCATAGCGTCGCAACATCAGGTTTTCCGCGCCAATTGTCTTGATCGTGTGAATGCCGCGCAACAACTCGATGATGAAGTTGTGCCGCAGGTCATCGCCCGCAGCGCGCCCCTCAAGTGCGCGGCGAAGAAACATGCCCGAGAGGGCAGCTGCCGACACAAGCGTAACAATCACAACGAGCAGAACGCCCGCAAGTTCGACGGAGATTATGGCAATCAGGGCAATGAATATCCCGGCGAACGGAAGATCCACGAGCAGATGCATTCCCTGACCGGACTGAAAGGAACTCAGCTTGGCTATCTGGTTCAGACGCTGCAGTTGAACGCCGGGTCCATCTTGTTCGAAGGACTTAAGATCGCTGTCGAGCAGCCGCTTGACGCTGGCGCAGCTGGCCAGATGCTGCAGACGAATGGCGCGCCATGCCGTAATACGGCTTCGAAGCAGCGTAAGCATCGCATCCAGAATGAGTACAGCCACGAGCCCAAGCAACAACAGCGCGAGCGTGTTGAGAGCGGCATTCGGGATAACCCTGTCGTAAACCTGCAAAATGGCAATCGGCAGCGCGAGCGAAAGAATATTGGAGACTGCAGCCGCGATAAACATTTCGAACCGGCCGCCAACACGGCTTGAAAGGTCTCGCAGGCTCCGGACATGAATATCTCGCAATGGCAGACGTTCATCTCTTATTTCCGGGAGCCCATAGGCGGCCATATTGGTCATTGACGGTGTCTCGAACGGTTTCTCTGACTGTCCAGAGCAAACTGCGGCTGGCGAAATCGACCGTGAGTATCGTCAAACAAGCTTAATTTTGACCTAACGGATTATCCTTGGCCCACCTTCTTTCTGGCGTTGTCAGCAATCCACTTCCTCGCAACCCCAAGCGCTGTGGGGATCGCTAAAATTTTAGCGATATTTGACCGGTTTTCGTTTCAAGGGTGCGGTGATTTCCCCCGGTTTTCCAGCTGTTTCTGAAGTTTTTGCAAAGGATTTATTATCCTTTTGCGGGCTAGTCTTTCGGCATTCACGCGGACCCTTTCGGTCTGCGGCACAGAAACATCCGAGCCGGGGAACTGAAAATGGCTGACGCAAAGAACCCAGATGCCGAAGGTGCGGAAGACGCGCTCGCGATCGAGCTCCTGAATGCCGGCGGGGCTGCCAAACCGGATATGGAAGAGGCACAGGGCACATTCAGCGCGGGTGGCGAAGCATCAACGGAAAGCGAGATGGGTGGCGGCCCGGAAAGCGTGTTCTACTCCGCCATGATGGACGATTTCAGTCCTCGGGACTCAACCACGCTCGAAGAGACAGCGCTCAGCACGGATGATGCACAATCCATAGAAATCACATCCAATGATGTTTTGGGGCGCCGCACCGACGAGCAAAGAGCAGAAGACGGCGAAGACAATTCCTCTTCGGACAACGCCAATTTGTTCGACCAGGGTAGCAATCGCCAGCAGAACGACCATGACGGGTCCCTTTCTTCGTCAGGTGATGCCACGAATCCGGCCGTCACGGGCGATTCAGCCGGAAACGCCTCGTTCGGCACGAACGTCGATGAATCCCCTGATTCGGCCCAACTTTCAGGTGTCGAGAACGAGTTTGCCCAGGGCGCACCGCTCTTCACACAAGCTCCCGCAGGCGCAGTAGGCAACGCAGGACAGGCAACAGTTGCAAATGCGGCAGTTGCAAATGCGGCAGTTGAAACTGCAGCAGAGGCTGCAGAAGCAGAGGCCACAGAA
>NZ_JBDWYP010000006.1:0-8836 GCF_039982295.1 Roseibium sp. | reverse complement strand
AAGGCTGGTTCCGAAGTGCCGTGGGGCAAAGTTATCTCAATCTTCCCGACGCCGGAAAAGAGCGCTTATCGCTTCTCTTACCACGAAGCCGGTTCGCCTGAGAAAGAACCCACCAGCGGTCACACGCTGATCATGGGTCGTCCTGGCTCGGGTAAGTCGGTCTTTTCGGCCTTCCTCATGACACAAGCCGTGCGGGCCGGTGCCCGTGTCTTCGTCTTCGACTACCGGCAGGGTATGGAAATGGCGGTGCGGGCCAACAGGGGCCGCTACACGACGATCCAGGGCGGTATGCCCACGGGTCTAAATCCGCTTTGGACCGAAGTGGACAAACGCGGTGTCGCGTGGCTGGCAGACTGGTTTGGCTCCCTGCTCTACCGCGAAGATAAACCGCTGACGCCTGCTCAGACCAACCGCATCATGGAATGCGTGCGTCAGAATGCGCAAGCAACAGACCCAGGCTTACGGGATTGGCAGAACTTCGCGTCACTCTTCATGTCGATGGACGATGACGGCGACCTGAACCAGCGTGTTCTTGAATGGGCTGAAAAAGGCCGGTTCGGCTGGATTTTCGGCCATAGCCTCGAAGACACGTTTTCGCTCGATGGCAACTTGGTTGGCTTCGACCTCACCGGGATCCTCGACAGCGAAAGCGACAAGGAACGGATGGCGGTTCTGAGCTACCTGTTCCGCCGGATCGAGCGGAAAATCGAAGACCGCCGCCCCACTATCATCATCATTGATGAGGCGTGGAAGGCGCTCGACAACGAGTATTTTGCAGAGCGGCTTTCGCAGTGGCTCGTGACAGCACGGAAACAGAACACCGTGGCCGTCATGATGACGCAATACGCCAGCCAGCTTGAGCGGACGCGCACGGGTAAGACCATCGTAGAGGCCGTGCCGACGCAGGTTCTTCTACCGAACATCCGCGCCAGTGCCTCCGACTATCAGATGCTCAATCTTTACCAGAAAGAGTTGGATACGCTTCTCAGCACCGGCACGAATTCACGCTTGGCTCTCATTAGAGATGACCAAGGTTCGGTCGTCGTGGACGCGGACCTAAGCGCTCTTGGCGACAACCTGACCATCCTTGGCGGGATGGAAGCAGGTGAAAAACTCGTCGGCCCCGATTACCGGGATCGTCCTGACTTTTGGAGGCTCAAATAATGCGAAAAGTTACCTGTTTCATTCTGCTGTGTGTGGTTGCTGGTTGCGCGAACTATCAAGAGCCACAGGCCAACTGCTTCAGCTTCGTGTCACGCGGTCCTGCCCCTATGGACTGCAATTTCGAAGCGCTGGACGTCCCCAATTTGGAGGACGTTGCCCATGAATAAGCTCACTGTCGCTG
The DNA here is from genome assembly GCF_039982295.1 of Roseibium sp. Lineage (GTDB taxonomy): Bacteria > Pseudomonadota > Alphaproteobacteria > Rhizobiales > Stappiaceae > Roseibium. The sequence goes on along the minus strand of NZ_JBDWYP010000006.1, from coordinate 7,491 downwards.
CAATCTTACTGATCGGGGTTTCTTCCAGCGCGCTCGCCCAGGGCGTGCCGGTTGTGGACTCTGGGCTAACGGCGCGCGACATCATCGAAACAGCGGATCGCGAGTCTGATCTGGCGGTGCAGGGCGAAACCCAAACCGTCGAAGAACAGATCACCGCGATTGAGCAAGAACAGCTTCGGGTTCTGGATGCGATATTGGACGCGCAGACCAGCTTTGAAGCTGGCGGTGTTGCAATCTCCGGAATGGTCTCGGACCTCGAAGGCGGCAGCGGTGATGCTGACCGCTCTGTAGAGGCTGTTTACGGAACCGCCGACATCGACCCCAACCCAGCTGGCGACCAAATGTTCGGTGATGCAGCTGAGAATATCGAACAGCTTATCATTCGCGTGGCGCAGGAAACGCACAGTCATCCGGGCGTCGGTGCTGCTGGCCTCTCTGTCGTCCAATGGCGCGCGTTGATCCAAGCGCTGATCTGGCAGGAAAGCCGGTTCGTTATCCGGGCCGAGAGCCCTGTAGGGGCTTATGGCCTGACGCAAATCATGCCGGGGACTGCCGGTGATCTAGGCATCTTCCCTGAATATCGCACCAGCCCCTACCTGCAAGTTGAAGGCGGGGCTCGTTATCTGGCCCAACAGCTTAATCGCTTCGATGGCAACATCATCTTCGCGCTTGCTGCCTACAACGCAGGCCCGGGTCGTGTCATTGAATATAGCGGCGTCCCGCCATTTCAAGAAACGCAGCATTACGTCACCGTCATCCCCCAGAAATACAATGAATACCTCGCGCGGATCGGCGGGATCGAAGCGCTCGGCACTATCGACCCTGCCCTATTGGCGAACTCGAACCTGTCGATGATGGGTGCGGGCGCTGCTTTCTACGGCAGTAGCTCACCCACGGCGATCCGCCAAGCGGCCCTCCGCATTCGCGATATCGTCAACCGCATTGGCTCTACCACCGATGTGCAAGAGGCCATGGCATTGAACACTTATGCCCGTGCCGAACTGGTTCGTCTCATTGCAGCGCGAACAAGACTGCAAGCCGCACGGACCCAACCCCTAAGCGCTGAACAACTGCGTCTCGCGGCTGCTCGGATGCAAGAACAAGAATTCCTAAACTTCACCATAGAGGACTTAGAATAATGCGCACTTCAACGCTTCTCACCAACTACGTCCGCAAGACCCTTCGGACATCCGGTTTCGCATTGCTTCTGCCGCTCGGCGTAGCTGCACCCGTCACCATGATTGCATCCCCTGCCCTCGCGCAGGGTGTGCCTGTGGTAGACACGCAAAACATTGCACAGAACATCCAGCAACTTCGCCAGATGATCGAAGACGAGCTTCTGCAGAACGAACAGCTGTTGCAGCTTCGTGAACAGCTCACCACCCTGACCGATCAACTGGCACAGCTACAAGAAACCTATGCAGCTCTGACTCGCCTTGCCGAACTGCCGGAAATCATCGGCACGGAAATGGAGGATGAACTGAACGGCATTCTCGATCAGGAATTCGGCGATATACAGTCTACCATCGCTGCAATCCGTAGCGGTGACTTCTCGGGCCTTAGTGGCTCCGGTGCGGCGGAGATTGAAACCCAGATGGACCGTGTTCTCGCGGACCTGGGCTTTGATGAAGACACGCTTAGCGAAATGGCATCCAGCGGGAACGCGGGTGCTGAGCGCATCGCGACACAAGCGACCACTGGCGCCCTCGTCTCGGCTGCTGCGCAAAACAGCTATGACGATGCCGGTCAATCGCTTGAGCGTGTGGACCGTCTTGTCGGCCTGATTGATGACATGGACGAGCTGAAAGAAAGCGTCGATCTGAACACGCGCGTAACGGCTGAACTGGCGATTGCACTGGTGGCGATGTGGCAGCTCGAAGCCGTGCAGACCGTAGGTGATGGCACAGGCGGTGTCATCGACGCAGCCACCATCGCCGAAGAACAAAACTTCATGGAATTCACCATTCCTGACCTCGGCGATTAACACCCTAGGGGTAGAGACTTTGAACAACGAAAAAGAGATCATTGAGGAAGAACTGGTTTATGGCGCTTTGCGTCGTGAACGGTTGTGGCAGAAACTCGGTCTGACCGGTCTGGCGTTTGGCCTGATCGGGTGTCTGGGTGCTGTCGCCGTTGCCATCCTCGATGTAGACCCGCCCCCCGTGGTCGTGCCCTACGATCCCGAGACGGGTTTCGCGTTGCCGGAAGTCTCTGTTGGCGCAAGCGCGATCACCGGCAATCAGGCTGTGATCGAAGCGGAAATCTATCGCTATGTAACTGATCGAGAGGTCTACAATCAGCTTGACAATGATGTGCGCATCAACAGCGTATTACAGCGCTCCGATGGGCGCGCGGAAGCCTCTGTTCGGGGACAATGGAACAGCGCGAACCCGCAATATCCTCCAACCGTCTATGGCAGCAATGCCACGCTGGACGTTGAAATCCTGAGCGTGAATTTGATCGGTGAGAACCGCGCGACCGTCCGGATACGCAAGCGGCTCACCTCCATTCAAGGCGTCCAAGGTGGCCTCTTCACTGCGACCATGCTTTTCGAGTTTCGACCCGAGGAAGCGCGCACGATTGATCAGGTTTGGACGAACCCTTTTGGCTTCACCGTGATCGAATACTCGATCCGTTCAGACAGATTGGAGAATTAAGATGCGTCGATTTGGACTTGCATTGCTATGTCTGGTTATTACGGCTTCCACCGCTTTTGCAGAGAACACACCCAGACGCGGCCCCAACGACAGCCGTGTCCGTATTGCCACGTATGTCGATCAACAGGTTTATCGCCTGAACGTATCGCTCACCCATGTCACAACCGTTGAATTCGGCGAGGGCGAGACTATCCGCTCGATCCTAGCCGGTGACACCGAAGGCTTCGAACTCGACGGCGTGCCCGGTGGGCAGGCGTTCGCAATCAAGCCTGTGGCGCGTGGTGTCCACACTAACGTGACTGTCTACACCAACCGCCGCAGCTATTATTTCAACGTGCAAGAAGTTTCATCACCCACCTTCTACGTGGTGCAATTCCGCTATCCAGATGAAGAACGCCGCCCGCAAAATGCAGTTGCCGCGCAGGCACCGAACTACAATTACGGGGCTAGTGATCGCACGGAAATCACCCCTTCGCGGGTGTGGGACGACGGAACATTTACCTACTTCCAATTTGCACGGAATGCGCCGGTCCCGGCAATCTTCCGTTACTCGAATGGTCGCGAACGCACCGTAAACACTCAACAGACTGAACCTGGCATCATTCGCGTCTCTGGCGTCAATGCTCAATGGGTTCTTCGGCTCGGTGAAACGGTCGTCTGCATCCAATCTAACACTCTGACCGCAGGAGGCACATCATGAGCGATGATCCAAACCAAGCGGACGTATCCGAACGACTCGCACGCCTTGAAGCTGGCGGAGGCGGCAGCCCTGTGACAGCGCAACGGCGCTCTCCACTAATGGCAATTTTGATTGTGGCTTTGATCGGCCTCGCCGGTGTTGTCTTCTACCTGCTCAACCAGCCAGAAGAGGAAATCGTGTTACCCACAGCGACACCAGACGAATTCCAACCTGAAGGTGACGGGTTTGGTACAATTGAACCCTTCGTGCCACCTGAACCAGAAACGATCACTGTTGTGGCTGACCCTGCCCCTATAGAGCCGAATGCCGAACTGCTGGCACAGATCGCAGCACTTCAAGCGCAGATCGAAGCCATCCAGAACGCGCCTGAACCTGTCGTGGAAGAAGACACGGCGGCGGCTGAGGCAATGAACGCGCTGACGGAACAACTGGCGGCCCTGCAAGCGGCCTCAGAGGCCGCACAAGAGCAATTCACCGCTGAACTCGAAGCGAGGGACCGCGAGCTGCAACAGATGCGCATGGACCTTGATCTTGCGCGCCTTGAAGCTCAGACTCCGGCCTCTGCCCCGGCTGGCCCGACGGAGGACGAATTGCGCCTCCGGGAAGAAGAGCGCTTGCGCCGTGAGGAAGAGGCGCGGCGTCTCGCCGAATTACAGCAACGTGCAGAGGAAGAACGCGCGTTCCAAGAGCGTCGCATCCAGTCGCCGACCATTGCTTTCGGCGGTTCAAGTGGTGGTCTCGGTGGCGATGGTGCCGAACTTGCCGAACGCACCTTTGGCGATGTCACTGACTTCGTGCTGAATGGTGCGCTGCCCTCGACTGTCACGCAATCCGAAGTCATTGCCAATCCTGGCAATACCGTCATTCAAGGCACGGTCATTCAAGCTGCATTAGAGACAGCCATTTCCAGCGAGTTGGCGGGCCAAGTCCGCGCGATCACATCAGAAAACGTCTATAGCTTCGATGGTAGCCGCGTTCTAATCCCTGCCGGATCACGTCTCATTGGCCGGTATCGGTCAGGTGTGCAAATTGCGCAAAGCCGCATCACAGTCGCATGGGACCGGATCATCTTGCCAAGTAATCAAACTGTGCAAATCAGCTCATTCGGGGCAGATGAACTCGGTCGATCCGGCACAACAGGCTTCGTGGATACGCGCTTTGCAGAGCGCTTCGGCTCCGCTGCTCTCATTTCACTGATATCTGCTGCGCCAAGCGTCGCCGCCAATCAGACAGAGGATGAGATTACAGAGGATGTCCTTGAAGACATTGGCGACGATCTGGCCGATGCCACGGACAGTGTGATCGGCGAATACCTGTCGATCGGGCCGGTGATCTATGTCGATCAGGGTGCGCGGATCACTGTCATGGTGGACCGCGATTTGGAGATTTTCTGAACCTATGACCCTCAGCTACCTTCAAAACTCTATCGACAGTCTGGAAGACGCCAAACGGGATGATGTGATTGAAATCTGCATTAACCCGGATGGCACGTGCTGGGGCGAGTTTCAGGGTGACCATTTCATGTCGCGCCTGAAGCAAACTCTTACGGAGGATCAGATTAAGGACCTGGGCAACCAGATCGCATCTGACGCCTCCACGCCTCTGTCAAAAGACCGGCCCATCGTCTCAGTCTCGATCATGTATCGCAACCGTCCGATCCGGGCACATGTCATCACACCGCCCGCTGTGAACCGGGGCATGTCGATCAGCCTGCGCTTCTTTTCCAGTCTGCCCCTCGATTCAATCGAGTTGGATTTTCTCTACGGCAAAGAGCGCAAGCTGGAAGAGCTTCGGCAAGACAAAAACCGCCAGCTTCGTGAGGTTGTCGCCAGTGGCGATATTGATGCGTCGATCCGGCATTGCGTAGAAAACAAGCTCAACATGATCGTCTCAGGCGGGACGTCTACTGGCAAAACGGTAGCCGCACGTAAGATCCTTTCCTATGTCAGCGACGAAGAAAGAATCCTCACCATCGAAGAGGCGTCAGAACTGCTCCCCACGCAGCCGAACGCGGTAACGCTAATATCAAACCGCGACGCGTCGCACCAGACGGCGGATATCTTGCTGACCGCCACCCTGCGAATGCGGCCTGATCGCATCATCCTGGGCGAGGTGCGTGGCAAAGAGGCCATGACCTTCCTCGAAGCCATCAACACCGGCCACGGCGGCTCGATGACAACGCTGCACGCTGAAACGCCCCAACTGGCGGTCCAGCGCTTAGCTATCGCGGCATTAAAGACCGAAGTGCCAATACCTTACCGAGATATGATAGACTATATCGAAAGCTCTATCGACGTGATCATCCAAGCAGGCCGCGAAGACGGAAAGCGTGGGATCACGGAATTCTATTTGCCCGGAACAGAACTAGGAGAGGAGACAAAAACATGAGCAACGGAAAGAGCTACATGCCGAAAGTCTTGACGTTCACCGCTGGCAAAAAATTCAGGACGCAGGACATGGAAGATGAGCTTGCCAAGTTCACAATGAATGGCTGGAAGATCGTTTCCATGACCCATTTTCAGTACAAAGAGCCCACCTATACTGTGCTCCTGCAATACGAATTTAGTGAAAAGGAAATGCAGAAACCGACGGAGAAACGAGCATGAAACAACTGACGATTAGTCTCCTTCATTCGCTAACCGTGATGCCCTTAGCTGCATCCGCTCAAGGGTTAGTGCCAACTATGGAAAGCGAATTTGAATTCTGTGAAGAGCGCCCATTGGAACCAGCCTGGATGCAGAACTTGCCTCCTCGTGAGGCATCAAAGGGAATGCTCATTCAGATGATTTATCGCTTCCAAAGCGCCGAACAGGTCACGGCAGCCGATGACTGTTCATGTGCCACCCGTTTCCCGACGTGGGACGATGCTGTCCAGCGGTATAACGATAACTACCTTGGCGCTGATGAAAATGACCATCGGGAAGCCATTGGGACATTTCGTGCCCGGTATAACGCACTGCGACCATCAGCTCGTGCGATCTGTGAAGTCGTCGGCCATTGGTAGGTGAGGGACAAATATGAGTGCTACAACGTATATTGTCGAAACCGCACAGGGTTTCCTTGATGACGCCGCTGAAACTCAGTTCGGCGCAGTTGCAGCCACAGTAGGAACGGTAACGACACTTGGCGTAACCCTCGTCCTCATTCTGGTGGCAATCAACATGATGTTTCAATATCGGGCCATGGACGGAAGAACCGCTTTCTGGCTTGTAGTAAAGATCGGTTTAATAGGCATATTTGCGCAGAACTGGACGCAGTTTAACTCGTTCGCAACCGCCGTCCTCAACAGTATCGACAGTATTGCAGGTTCGCTGATCGCTTCCGTAGGCGGCGGAACACCGGGCCCTTCTGGCACCTACGCAGAAGAATTTGACGAAATGCTTGGGGCGATGGGTGAATATCTCAATGCGGCTGGGGAGGAACTTAACTGGATGGCTGGGGCCATGCTGTCAATTCTCGGCGTTGTGATCCTAGCGATACTTGGCGGTATCGCTGCATTCCTTGTCATCTTTGCAAAAATCGTGATTGCGCTCCTTCTTGGACTGGCACCAATCATGATCTTCCTGACCCTGTTCGATGTCACGAAAGACTATTTTGCAAGATGGCTGACAGCGCTCATTTCTTTTGGAATGTACCCAATCATTCTGGCAGGCGTTTTCTCCATCATCATTGGCGTATCTCGCTCTCTGCTCTTTGAACTCGGCGATCCTACTGCTGCACCAAACATCGGTGCACTCATACCTTTCTTCATGATGGTCATGATGGCGAAGGGCTTCATTCTAGCGACACCGTTTATCGTTCGTGCGATATCTGGCAATATCATGATGCCAGCAATGGGCGCGGGGATTGGTGGCGGATACGCATTTGGTAGGGCAGCCTTTGGCTCACAACAAGCGCGGAACCGTTACCTCATGGGTAGTGCAACCGGTGCGGAGTATGCGGGTCTACGTGCAAGGTCAATGGTGGGCTTAGGTACAATGCCCGAACGCCGACAGAATGCACCTCAGCAGCCAGTCCCGGCCAATAATCAGCCACAACCCAACCCGAACGCCGGTCAGGCCCCCAACTATCAAGCGCAGATGGATCGCAACAAGCGGATTGGTCGATTGCAGGACAATCATCATAAGACGGCCC
>NZ_JBDWYP010000005.1:0-2685 GCF_039982295.1 Roseibium sp. | reverse complement strand
GACCAGTTCTCTGACACGTCAACAACTTGGCAATCCCCTCGGACGTCCCACGTTCGAGCGTATCTCATGATGCCAAAATTCTGGGTAAGGGACCCTTGCGTGACGGCTCATGATTTGTGCAACACGGTGCTCCTAAACCGCAACACGCAAAAAGGGAACCGACAGGGCAAAAGTTTGCGACAGAACCGATGATTTCCACAACGGTGTAACCATTGATACTTCCTCAGTCGAGGGTGATTGATAAAAACTTCAATCATTCTTTCAATTAAAGGCAAAACAATGAAGATCTTTGGGAGAAGCTTTACCCCAAGCTTTGGCGGCCGGAAACCGGCTCACGACGGCTCAGGCACCCCCGGGCAAACATCGACGTCTAGCACCAAGTCATGGAGATTGAATCCGTCTAAGGTCCTCAGACGGAGGTTTGGAACGAGTAAAAAGTCGCCGGCACCATGCTCTAAGCCGGTTAAAGCTCTACGCGTTGCCGACACTAAACTTCCACAGACCACCAAACGCAACAGCCCCGTTCGGTGCCAGCCTTTAGGAACCGTGCCCTGCCAGAAACGGCTAGAGAGCACGAAAACGACTGATGCGCCCGAGATCGTTAAAGCTCTGGCAAAAAAAACGGGACTATCAACTGAGGCGTTGATGAAGATCAGGGAAAAACTAAAGGACATGCGAACGGCCGATGTGATCACGAGTAACGCACTCAAAGCAGAAACAGGTCTATCATTTAGTCAGTTGGCAGACCTCCATATGGACGCCAGAGGCAAAGAACCGCTGTCAAAGTCGGACAGGATCTGAAGCGCTTCAGTATCGAGGCGCGCAGATAAACCGATCAAAACCACCGTGTTGCACAAATCATCAGGCGGCACGCAAGGGGCCCTTACCCAGACTTTGGGCATCATGAGATACGCTCGAACGTGGGACGTCCGAGGGGATTGCCAAGTTGTTGACGTGTCAGAGAACTGGTCGATCGTTTTGATGATTGAGAGTTCCGAATTTCCGCGCCTGAAGGGCTTCCGTTTTCCCAGGTCGATCATTTCCTAGAGCTATGTCTGAATCACCGTGTTGCACAAATCATCAGGCGGCACGCAGGTGTCCCTTACCCAGAATTTGGGCATCATGAGATACGCTCGAACGTGGGACGTCCGAGGGAAGTCATTTTGTTGAGAACTGAGACGCCGATCCGGCACTCAGTTCTCTGATTATCCAGGGTGCGTGATCTTAACCTTTCCCCGATGACCGACTTCCAGCGGCCCATTTGCGTTTCCACGCGCGCTCTCTGGTTATATCCGGTGCTCTTTTGCCAGGCCATGCGGCCATGGGCCTTGATCGCCAGAACATCCAGATCCCGCGCGGTGGGGGTGGTCTCGGCCTCAGGGCCGGCAACGGCCGTCTTCGGCGGTGGAATGATGATTTCCACATCGGCAAAGCGCTTCGTGATTGCGGTCCGGGTGGCGGCGCCGTCATAGGCACCGTCAGCAAGAAAGCGATGCACGGGTTCCTCAATCTGATCCAAAAGATCCGGCACGGCCGACGGATCACCGATGTCGTCTGTCGTCAGCTCACTGCATTCGATCTGACCTGTGTCCAGATCCAGCCCCAGGTGGAGCTTGCGCCACGAGCGGCGCCTGGACGCCTTGCCGTGCTTGGTTTCCAGCCATTCTCCGGCTCCAAAGACCTTCAGGCCGGTGCTGTCCAATACCAGGTCAAGGGATACTGGCGTCTCCGATCTGGTAGTGTCGCAAACTTTTTGTCTTTCGGTTCCCTTTTTGCGTGTTGCGGTTTAGAAGGCGGTCCTCCGCTCAGATTTTTCCAGGTGTTTAGCGTTGATCAGTTTCAAAGGTAGCCAGTTCCCCAAGGACGTGGTGCTGTTCGCCGTTTTCTTCTATGTACGCTATGGGGTTTCCTACCGGGATCTGGAAGAAATCATGGAAGAGCGGGGCGTTGATGTAGACCACGCGACCCTGAACCGCTGGGTCGTTCGCGGTACTGTCGCAAAAATTTTCAGCGTAGATTCACATTCTAACAAGTGTGCGCCAGCACTTCTATTTCCACGCAAAACAACCAAAAACTCGGAGGTGTTCGGCTGGAATTTTGCTTAGCCAATAAAATAGTAGAATTTAATTCTAATTTTTCAAGGCGACTCTAAACTTTGCGACAGAGCCATTTGCACGCCCCTGCCCGGCTTCATCGACGATCATCTGAGCCATAAGAGGACTGGCAATTGCCATCACCTGTTCAAAACGGACGTGGTGGATTCCGGTGTTTGCGCCAACGTAGTTGATATTGGCGTGGCCCTTCTGCGGCGCACTGCAGTTGCTGTCCGGGCTCTGCGCCTTCGCCCCACTCCCTTCATCCATGCCGCCCGCGTAAGCGGGCTCCTTTTGCAGATTGATTTCATCGCCATCTGGCGATGTCCGTTTTGGCGGCTTTGCCGCATTACAGGGACCTACCGGATTTTCGGTTGTATTTTCTGTATTATAGTGTCGGAAGTTTTGTTCCGTCTCGCCGGAAGTCATGTCCGATTTCAGGGGACTGAGATGGTAGTGTCGCAAACTTTTATTTCAGCCATTGCTATGGCTTTGTCTTGACACAGTTATCCTGCGAGCTCGATGAACTGTCGGTAAGCAGGTACACCCGGCCGGTTCAGCTGCCCCTTTCGGATCATGTGCGCTGTTTCAA
>NZ_JBDWYP010000004.1:0-4012 GCF_039982295.1 Roseibium sp. | reverse complement strand
CCGAAGGGCAGAGCAGGTAAGGGCAAAGCCCGTCCTGCGGCCTGGCGGGGCCGTGACAACCGGGTGGAGGGCGTGAATTTGGGAGGGAACCGCGCGCCTGCGCGTGGGAGGAACCGGAATTCTCGACCGGAACCGACGCCAAGGGCGGCGCTTGCCGGTTTTCTCGGCCCTGACAGGATGGCAGGCGGATCAACAGGATTTGGAAACTGTCAGGGTTGGGGTGAGCGGGCGTCAGCCCGTCGATCCCCAGCCCTGTCTATCACTCAAAGCGAGACCGGCGCACTGCCGGGATCACTGAACTCTATCGAGCCATATCTAACTCGATAATATACGATTGATGCCTTCGTTAGATTCAGGCACAAGACGACCATCATTGTTTCTGTTGGTATGCGCGATGAACCAGACGATTGACCTCGAACTAAACGTCACCACCGAACAAGGCCTTCGGGCACTTGCTGAGGAGGGACACACGGTCGAAGTGCTGTGCAAAGCCGATCCTGAACGCAAGGGACCAAGCTGGTACGGCCTGTGGATCATGCGGACGGTTGGGAGTGATGGGCAGGAGAAAATCCTTGTCACTGCCAGAACGCGCGTGACGCAGAATGCGATCAGGGTGCGCGAATTCAAGACGGCAACCGGCGTGATTTCGTTTCTGGTCGGCGTCGGGTTCTCTCAGGCAAGCATTCCCATGAAGAACGGGGAAACGACCTCACACCGCCTCGTAAGTGATTGAGGCCGGAATCACGGGCGATGCCTTGGTCGCGTTCGAACTCGAACTACAACAGCTCACCTAGCATGCTCGACAGTGCATTCGGACTCTCGGCAACGGGGCATTTACGGCAAAACGGCCAGAAATGTTGACTTTGACGCTCATGTGCTTGTTAATCGATTCATTGCTGCTTGAGAGATATTGCTATGGATGACCTTTCCGAACTGAAGATATCACCAGCAAATGAAGATGACGTTGATTTTGCTTGGCCACTATATCGAGAACTAATAAAAAACGTTCTCTTTGAGAAATCTAGTGATGCACCAGAGTGGGATGAAGACCGCGAGCGATCTAACTTTGAAACCCAATGGTCTGACACAAGCAACTATGCGATCTCCTTGGACGGCCAACTGATCGGCTGGATAAGCTCGACGGAAGATGCACACGCTACGACTCTCGAGAATATGTTCATAACCCCTGAATTCCAAGATCGCGGAATAGGGTTGATGCTATTCAAACAGCTAGCTCAAAAGTGGCGTAAAGAAAAAAGAAAGATCGTTGTTCCCGTTCTAATGCTCTCCCAACACGGTAAACGATTGCAAGAACTAGTAGCAGCTGAAGGTTTTGTGGCGTCAGGCGACGCGGCAGAAGTGAGCAAAATGGAATCCAACTGGTAGAGGTGCGAAGGAATGAAAATTGATCCGGAAGACAAAGTATTCAATCTGCTGCCTTGTGAAGTAGACACCCTTAGAACCGCTGCCCTTCAACGTGGACTACCTTTCGACGAAAAGAGAACCCAGTATACAGCTAGGGAGCTAGGGCACTTCGGCATGGTAAGAGAAGCCTACAACTCTGAGGAGTTGGGTTCATTGGGCTTCGGAAGCAAAGATATCGTCACATCTTTTGATACAAATGCAGAAAGAGCACGAGAAGAGCTGTGCATTGACGCGCCCTTTGGTGAGGATATCCGCAAGTGGCAAATACCTGTCGATGTTTGCCAGTGGCGCATGTTTATAACGGAGTTTTCTGCGGGTTCCACTGTCGATCCACACGTACATCCAGAGCATAAGAAGGACGATCCGGGTGGTAGCCTTCGAGTGGTGCTCTCTGGCGGAATTGAGTATCAAGGAAAGCTCTTCAAGCCAGGAGACTGGTTCTATATTCCAAACGGCATACCTTACTCGTTTAGGTCTATACCAGATGAAAAAACAGTCGTGATGTACTCGTACCGTTTCAAGTTTCTCGAAGAAGGAAACAGGTTCTCTCATCCCATTGAAGTCTTCCATGAAACAGCAATGGACTGTGAGATCGCCTGATCTAAGACGGAACAAACGAACTTCAAACCCTGTAGTTTCTAGAAGTTATGAAATCTCTACAGAGCACATTGTTAGGAGGATTATTATGAGCGGTGGATCACTTGGGAAAAAGTGGAAAATTAAGCGTGTTTCGGAGACCGAAGTTTCCATCGCGCTCCCTGAGGGCATGACCTTTACTTCAAAAGACCTCACGATAGAGGATGTTGTGGACGCCTATGAGAGGCATAAAGTTCTGCAACAGGGCGAAGTCTCTGGGAAAGGCGGCTCCGAGGTCGGGGATGAGATATCCCTGCGTTGCTGCAGCGGTAATACAGCAATCGCTGTTCTGTGACAGACCTATCCGATTTAAGGCTATCCCGATATGTTCTGTCCGTGCCTTCGAACGACAGCGTATTGGTTGTCGGATTACTGAAACGCGCCGTCCTCGAGGTTTCGCCAGAATATTGGAATGCGCTTTCGGAATCAGATGAGAATGGCAACTCCACACTCTCTGCGTTGCCATCGGAGTTAATCAGCGTTCTGGTTGATGCTCGAATTCTCGTCGAGAGCAATTTTGATGAGCTGGCACATGCCCGTACACAAAGCTTATTAGCGAGGGGACGACCGGATACCTTTGGTTTGATTGTCGTGCCTACGATGTCCTGTAATATGGGTTGCCACTACTGTTTTGAGGATAAACCCGAAAACGACGGTGGCCTACCGACTAGGATAAGTGAAGACCTTCTGAACTTCGCTGAAAATAGAATGACCGATCCTCGGCTGCGTACCTTTCATCTACGGTGGTTTGGTGGGGAACCGATGCTAGAGATAGATCGAGTCCTAGAGATCACGCAAAAACTTAAGATCATGAGCGCATCGCACGGGCGCCGTTTCCGTGCCGACATGGTTACCAACGGATACGGCATTACACGCTCTTGTGCCGAACAGATGCGCGAAGCCGGTCTCCAAGCGGTACAAATAACCTTTGAAGGCGACCAGCGTAAACATGACAAAATTCGGCGATTGAGCAAGGCTGGTTCGTTCGACGGGATCATCGCTAGTCTCAAGGCAGCAGGTGATTTACTAGAGTTCACAGCGAGAGTGCATGTCGCTCCCTACAGCGTTGACACTATCCCAAGATTACTGCGCCACCTGCACTCTGAGGGTCTGCACCACGTGCTCAAGGCAATCTACTTCGCTCCAATCTTCAACTACCGGCAGAACGATCCTAGGCGAAACTTTCAGGAAAACTCGGGCCTCTATCTTTCGTCACGGGCCTTTGCCACGCACGAGGCCGAACTACTAGCCGACGCACGTCAACTGGGATTCACCACCCTTGACCCGCTGGATGCCGATTATGGGGTTTGTACCGCATTGCGTGAAAATACTGCAGTTATGAATGTCGATGGAACACTGTCAAAGTGCTACCTTGATGCGGGCGACCGCAACGAGTCTTATGGCAATATCACGGGAGACATAGATAACCCGCAGAACCTCCAGAAATGGCGTGATGCGGATTTCTCTGCAGATCCTGACTGCGCAGCTTGCACATTCGCGCCAGTCTGTCTCGGCGGTTGCGACAAACACGCTCGTGCCGCGAGTGATAAGTCAATGATATGCACATCGTTGAAATACAACTACGCCGACGTTTTGCAACTCTATCACGGCTAATCTTCGAGTGCCCGAAAGATGATTATCAAGAATGGCACTCATATTATCGGTAATTGTACAGAAAGAAGGTTAGGTAGGCAGAATACACAACTGTAAGCGATGCACCGACCCCACCTTCCTTGTAAGCCCCTGATCTGAGATTCAGCCCTTACGGATGGATTATCAGGGAGTTTCTCCATGGAGCGCTCAACGGAGCTTCTCAGTAACATTGATTTGGTTGTGGGCCCGCGTGGTCACCGCCGGTGGCCGGATGCGGTGAAGGCGCAAATTGTGGCCGAGACGCTGGTGGAGGGTGCCTCGGTGGACGCAGTTGCTCGGCGGTATGACATGCGGGCCA
>NZ_JBDWYP010000003.1:0-198678 GCF_039982295.1 Roseibium sp. | reverse complement strand
TGACCCGTGCTGGCTCTCATTATCCAGAACAAGGCGGACTGCTCGTTCACGTACTTCAGCGGAAAACTTGTTCGTCGTTTTGCTCATGGTGCTCCATCCTACTCAGGAGTTGGAGCCTCCGGCAAACCCGGGGCGGTTCAGACTCATGGTTTGACGACAAACCAACCAATCAAGACCTCAGTCGATAATTTGCCGAACTCAGGCGAAGAGCGGGAGCGTTTGCCCTCCCCTTGGAAACGCACTCTTTTGCTCAGGCAAGAAAGATAATCTGTTAAGCTTGGTCATCAAGAATGAGCGGCCGAAAGAGTGTGTTTCTTCAGCCAGGGTATGGTGCAATGAAAACGTTACGGACTTCACCGCAAGAAGAGTTTGAGACCATGCTCAGTGGGACGGTGGTCAAGCCGGGTGAGTTTGTGTTCGAAACACGACCAGCTCCCACCGGGGTGCCCGAGAGCTGGGTACTGATCGGTATTGAGGCTGTCGGCATTTGCGGAACCGACTATCACATTCTTGAAGGCAAGCATCCCTATCTCAAATATCCGCGCGTCATAGGACACGAACTCAGCGCGCGCGTCTGCGAGGATGGCTCAGGCTGGCGCGCCGGCGATCTCGTCGTAGTCAACCCATATATTTCCTGTGGCGAATGCAGGTCCTGTAGACGGGGCAAACCCAATTGCTGCTCCAACATTGAAGTGCTGGGAGTTCATCGCGACGGCGGTCTTTGCGCACGACTTGCAGTTCCAGCTGCGAATTTATACGCGGCAGACGGGCTCTCGCCCCTTCAGGCAGCAATGGTTGAATTTCTGGCAATCGGAGCGCACGCGGTACGCAGGTCGGGCGTTCAAAAGGGTGACAGAACACTGGTCACTGGAGCCGGACCAATTGGCCTTGGCACCGCTCTTTTTGCCCGCCTTGCAGGAGCCGATGTTCATCTACTGGACCTGAGCACTGCCCGTCTGGAACAGGCACAGCGCCTTTTCGGCTTTTCCAAGACCCATAAGGTTGGGAGCAAAATTCTTGCCGATGACCTTGTCGATGGATTTGACGTGGTCTTCGATGCCACAGGCAACGCAAAAGCAATTGAAGCAGGCTTTCAATTTCTCGCTCACGGGAGCAGCTACGTTCTTGTTAGCGTGGTCAAGGATGACATCAGTTTCAATGATGCAGAGTTCCACAAGCGTGAGGCGCGTATTATCGGCAGCAGAAACGCGACTGCGGAGGACTTCCAGCATGTCATGACAGCTATCAGGGACGGCCAGATTGACACCGGCGCGCTCTGCTCGCAAACCATTCCCCTGGAAGACTTCGCCCAGCACTTTCCGGGACTGGCCCAGGATCGTGAAACGCTAATCAAAGCGATCGTGACCCTAGAATAGAGACCACATTCCTTTAAAAACAACACGCCTGCAGCCAGACGACAACGTCGTCGCACCGGAAGGCAGAGTTCGTATTGCCGATCATCCTAAAGTCCGCTCGGCGTTTGGAACAACGTCCGGCCTACTCTTGCGCCATGGCGGAACAACGACCTTGCCCATAACCTAAAACTCTTTTTTGGAGTGCAGGTGGCATCGGCCCCCATTCTGATCATCTTCACCAGCGGGCGCGAGTCAGTGTCGGGCTGGCGTCCAATTCAAACATGTATGGCCCCATGTCAGAAAAATGGACATCAACTGTGGAGACACAATTGAAGGCGCGCTAATGGAAGCGCAGGCACAAGACATCTTCCTTTCGTCTTTTTGTCACGTCTGGTGAACAGAGCGAGCATCGAACCACTGGCGGAGCAGAATTCGTTCCGCGTCCGACTGGCGCCGGTCTCTTGACCGACCACTCTGGTCGACAGATGCCCTTTTTACACTAACGCGCCAGCGCTCTTGCAACACCTCGAATTTCAGCCAGGCCTCTAAGCCTGCCAATAAGGGGATAGCCGGGCGCAGTTTTCCGGGCCAGATCATCTCGCATGGCGTGGCCGTGATCGGGTCGCATCGGCAGGACACGGCCAGAAGCTTTTTCGATATCAAGAACCGCACGCACGACCTCAACCATATCGATATCGCCATCGAGGTGATTGGCCTCATGAAAGCTCAGACCATCGGCCTCCCGCTTCGTTGCGCGTAGGTGCAGAAAGTGAACCCTTTCACAGTGCTCGCGAAGCATGGCGGGGAGATCATTGTCAGCCCGGACTCCATAGGATCCGGAGCAGAACGTAAACCCGTTCGACGAGCTTTCATTCATCTGTGCGATCACGGCCATATCTTCAGCCGTCGAAACCACGCGGGGAAGCCCGAAGATCGGACGGGGCGGGTCATCTGGATGAATTGCCAGCTTCACACCCGCCTTCTCAGCACGCGGCAGCACATGTGCGAGGAACGCTCGAAGGTTTTCTCTGAGCTCAGGCGCACCGATCCCCTTGTAGGCATCAAGGCCCTTTCGGAAACTCTCCAGCGAATAACTTTCCTCCGCTCCAGGCAGACCGGCAATGATTGTGTCGATCAGCCTGTCACGCCCGGCAGCATCTGTTTCGGAAAACCGCGCCTTCGCAGCAGTTTGGAGCTCGGCTGAATGATCTTTTTCGGCCCCTTCCCGCTGAAGAATGAAAAGGTCGAACATTGCAAAATCAACAGCATCGAACCGAAGGCATTTGGCGCCGGTTTCGAGCTCGTAAAACAGATCTGTCCGGGTCCAATCGAGGACGGGCATGAAGTTATAGCAAATGGTCCGGATGCCGCAGGCCGCCAGATTTTCGAAGCTTTCAGCCCAATTGTCTGCAAGGTCCTGCCAGTTCGCCGCGCCTGTCTTGATGTCTTCGTGGACGGGTATGCTCTCCACGACCAGCCACTCGAGACCAGCCTCGCGCACCATGGCCTGGCGTTCTTCGATCTGCTCGCGGGGCCAAACGACCCCATTCGGCAGGCCGTGTAAGGCAGTCACCACACCAACAGCCCCAGCCTGACGAATGTCGGACAGGGTCACGGCATCTTCCGGTCCAAACCAGCGCCAAGTTTCAATCATGTATGTTTCCCCGGAAAGTAGTATGGTCGGCCTTCAGCTGTTTCCCAGCCTGTTTATCTGACCTGAACAATGGGTTGAAAAAGGTATCCGTCGAAAGCCGGATCTTCGACATCAGACAGTTCCATCAAGGTTTCGCGCACATTCTCGAGATGCTGCCACATGGCTTGGCGCGCCGCCTGAGGATCCTTGCTTTGCAGAGCCGACAAGATGTTCCTGTGGTCATCTAGCCAGGATCTGCGATAGTCAGCGTTGAAAATGCGCTCGTGTAAACGCGCCCACATCGGGCTTTGCTCACGCTTGCGCCACAGTTCCTGAACCATATCGACAAGAACGGAATTCTGGGTCGCCTCGGCAATTAGCCTGTGAAACATCTCGTCACCACTGTAGTCCGGATCGCTGGTTTCAATGCCGTGCCGCTCGACTTCCAGGGCTTCGCGCATGCGAATGATGTCATTCTTTGTCACCATTTCCGCCGCAAAGGCCGCAATGTTGCTCTCCAACAACTGACGCGCCTGCAAAAGTTCAAACGGCCCGATATCGTCTCGCAGCGGTGGTGCCGCCTGATCCGGGCTCGTGCTCAGATAGATTCCGGACCCCTTGCGAACCTCAACAAGGCCCTCGATTTCGAGCATTATGAGCGCTTCACGCACCAGTGAGCGAGATACGCCGATTTCATCAGAGATCTGGCGTTCGGACATGAGCCGTTCGCCCGTCTTCATGCCACGCTTGCAGATTAGCTGGCGCAGCTCACAAGCAACATCCTGATATCGGCGCGAAGCGCTCATTCAGCTGCGTCCTTTTCCCTCATTTCGGCATAGAAGGCCCGAAGCACATCGAATGCCGGCTTTCTTGTCTTCTTGTCCGCCGCAATCAGGCCCTTGCGATTGAAGCCTCGTTGAAAAACGTTCTGGCGGCGTTCGACACGGAAATCATAAAGAATCCACGGCGAGATCCCCTTGATATAGGAAAGTTCTCTCAGAGTTTCGATTTGTCTTTCGTACACTTCACGCTGGTAATCAATACTGAATAAACCGGATTTAGGTCCCAAGTCCGTGTGATCACCATCCGCGCCAGTCTCCGAAATTACGACCGGACGATCAGGATCCGAGTTCTGGCCAATAGAAATCAATTCGTCGAAATTCTCTTCATACCAGCCATAGTATTCATTCAAGCCAATCACATCTATGTGTTTTGCCAGCCGGTCTTCGATCTTGAGCTTCGCATGATTTACAAGACATGCTGCTGAAAGAAGGCGCGTCGGATCCTCGTCCCGTGCCAACTCCACCAGACCGCGCATGAATTCAAGCCTTGCATCCGTGTCCGGGTTTTCGTTCCCAACAGACCAGATGATGACACTTGCCCGGTTGCGGTCCCGCCGGATCAGCTCGCGCAACTGGTTTTCCGCATCGCGCCGCGTGTCAGGATTGGCAAAATCGATGGCCCAGTAGACCGGAACCTCTTCCCAAAGCAGGAACCCAAGCTCATCTGCAATTTCCGCAGCACGTTCGTGATGCGGATAGTGAGCGAGCCTCAGAAAATTGCAGCCCAGCGCCCGTGCGTCGGCAAATCGCCGCCGAAGATCCTCTTCACTTGTGCACTTTCCGACTGTCTCATCGTCCTCATGCACAGAAATTCCGCGCAGGAAAAGCGGCTTACCATTGAGGAAAAGTTCCGTGCCACGGCGCTCGATGGTTCGAAAGCCCACCCTGTCATGCACACGGTCTCCGCCAGCTTCGACTTCAAGGTCATAGAGCTTGGGCGTATCAGGTGACCAGCGCTCTGGCAAGGCCTCGAAAACGACGTGTCCGCGACCGTCGTCAAGCGTAATAACCGCGTCAATGTTCAGCTCAGGAATGCGAACCCGCGCTTCTTCCGCAGGCCCATCTGCAGCAACTGAAACGCAAATGCCGCCATCATCATCAAGCCGCGCGAAGACATCGCGGATAACCGTTGCCCCTGTCTCATAGAGAGCAACTTCACGATAAACGCCACCGTAGTTGAACCAGTCGGTATTGCGCATGGGTACGCGGTCCAGGGTCCGCGTGTTGTTCACGCAAAGCATGATCCAGTTCTGGCCCGGCGTCAGCGCATCACTCACCTCAACGCAAAACGGTGTTGAGCCGCCGTAGTGATTGCCAATGAACGTCCCGTTGATGAAAATTTTGCAGTCGTATTGCGCCGCGCCAACGCGCAGAAAGCGTCGTCTTCCCGGCAATAGTTCATCGACTGAGACAGATTTCGTGTACCAGGCCGACCCTTCGAAGAAATACCATTTCTCCTTCAGCATCTGCCAGCAGGAGGGAACCGGCACGGTCTCACCCTCATAGGGGTCGTAGTCCCAGGGCTCAATCCGCTTTTCCGCAGCTTCAGGCAGCATGGAGAACCATTTCTGCCTAAGCCCGGTGTCGAGCAGATCGACACAAAAGTTCCACTCTCCATCCAGGGAACGGCCTTCCCGCCCCCTGGTGAAGATCAGCGTTTCCGCATTCAGGTTCTGCAAATTGTAAGGACGGTCATAGTCCTCATCATGCAGACATTGAAGGGCATTGTCTGCCAGATCGGAGCGCTCGAGCATGTGCCGGTTCCTTAGTCCGTTGTCGTCAATTCGCCGCCGCTTTGATGCGAGCGATCAGATCGGCGAGCTTTTCAGACTTTGCGGCGACTTCTTCGTGCATCGGCAGAACCGCTTCAACGAAAGGCGCTTTTTCAACGGTATGAACCGTAACGCCCAGATCTTTCTGCGCTTCTTCAATTGCAGCGTCTGAAGCGGCGTTCCACGACTTGCGATGAGCTTCCATCGACTCCAGTGCTGCCTGACGCAGCGCCGAACGCTGGTCTTCAGTCAGGGCATCATAAGCGCACGAGGAAATAACAACGACCGATGGGATCATCGTGTGCTCATCAAGCGAGAAGTGCTTCGCAACTTCGCCGTGACGAGCCGTGGTCAGAGCCGTCGGATTGTTTTCCGCACCATCAACAACGCCCTGCTGCAGCGCGCTGTAAAGCTCACCCCAGGAAATCGGTGTCGGGTTACCGCCGAGCAGTTCAACCATGCGAATGGCAGACGGGCTTGGCTGAACGCGCACCTTCATGCCCTTCAGATCGGCAGGGCTGTTGATCGCACGATCTCCGTAGAAAGAGCGAGCACCCTCGGTGTAAAACGCAACGCCGCGAAAGCCCTGTTCAGCAGAGGCATTCAGAATATCAGCGCCGATTTCACCAGTGATGACATCGTTGAAGTGCTCTTCAGACTGAAAAATGTAAGGCAGGTTCAGCGCAGAATAGCTTTCTTCGAATGCTTCAAGTTCAGATGCATTCGAGCGCGCCATTTCGAGCGAACAGTTTTGCACCAGCTCCATGGACTCGCGCTGCGTACCAAGCTGGCCATTCGGATAGATCCGGATCTTTACGTCACCGTCAGTCAGTTCGGCAACTCGGTCAGCCATAACCTGCATGGAAATATGCACCGGATGCTCCGGCGGATTGTTGTGATTCAGGCGCAAGGTTGCAGCCTCTGCGGTCAGGCTTGCGCCCAAGATGGTTGTCGCAGTAAGAGCGGTAACGCGTGTGAAGTTCACCATTGAAATCCCTCCCAGGGTTTACTCGCAGCCTCATGATGAGATGCGGTTCAATCTGCATTGGCGGCTCGACCAGACAGCTCATCTGGTCAACCAATCCAAGTGAGAACATTTGCCAATTTCCAAAATTAGTCAACCAGTCATATAAAATTGGTTGACCAGATTATCCCTCTCGTGGTTTTTGGCTTGAGATAAAAGGAACGCAAGACCAGCGACGGGAGGAGTGCGCCATGTGTCATCCAGCTTCCATAAATCTTGGGAGATAGTCCAATGCGTAGCGCCGTCGACACGACCCTGAAGTGCGCGCTGGTTCTGATCTTCGGCATCCTGGTCGTATGTGTCGTCTGGCAGGTTGTCAGCCGCTTCATCCTCGGCACGCCAAGCACCACGACAGATGAACTCGCTCGCTTTCTTTTCATGTGGCTCGCTTTGATCGGCGGGGCCTACACACTCGGCCAAGGGCGCCATCTCGCCATCGATCTTCTAACGCTGCAGCTCAGCGGCAAGCGCAAACTCCTGTCAGAGCTGGTCATCCTGGGCGTTGTCGGCCTGTTTTGCGCAATCGTCATGGTCTATGGCGGCGGCCAGCTTGTGGCAAAGACGCTAGCTTCCGGTCAGGTGACCCCGAGCCTGCAAATTCCGATGGGGTATGTCTATGGCGCCATCCCCTTCGCCGGGCTCGTAATGATCTACTATTGCCTGTCCTTCGCTCTGGATCTCAAATCGGGCAACTCCAGACAGGACGATGACCCCGCATTTGGCCCGCTCGACTAAGAGCATTTCTATTCTAGGAGTTTAACATGGCGAGTGCGGCTCTTCTGCTCTTCGGGGCATTCGGCTTACTGACAGCAATCGGCGTTCCGATTGCATTCGCAATCGGCGCAGCGGCAGCAATCACCTTTTTGCTGTTCATGGATTTCAACCAATCGGTCTTCATCGTTGCCCAACAGATGGCATCGGGTCTGGACAGCTTCACACTTCTTGCGATCCCGTTCTTCATCCTCGCAGGGAACATCATGAATCGTGGCGGGATCGCGATGCGATTGATTGCCTTCGCGAAGGTCCTGGGTGGCCGTCTTCCAGGCGCGCTGGCACATTGCAACGTGCTGGCCAATATGATGTTTGGTTCAATTTCCGGCTCCGCCGTCGCAGCAGCCGCTGCCGTCGGCGGCGTAATGTCGCCCTTGCAGAAAAAAGAGGGCTATGACCCCGCTTATTCAGCAGCCGTCAACATCGCTTCTTGCCCGACCGGCCTTTTGATCCCCCCTTCAGCCACATTGATCGTTTATTCCCTCATCACCGGCGGAACTTCAATCGCGGCCCTTTTTGTAGCTGGCTATTTACCGGGTCTTCTGATGGGGCTCAGCCTGATGATCGTTGCGGGCATCATAGCCAAGAAGCGTGGTTATCCACTTGCACCGCGCTCCACCTGGCAAGAGGTTTTCCGCGCAACCGCTGATGCGATCTTGCCGCTTGGTCTCATCATCATCGTCATGGGTGGAATTATTAGCGGCGCATTCACAGCAACCGAAGCCTCTGCCATTGCTGTGGTGTATACGCTGCTTCTTGCGCTCGTATGGTACCGTGAAATCGGTTTGAAGGACCTGCCGTCGATCATCACTGAATCGGCGGTGACAACTTCGATCGTCCTTCTGATGATCGGCGCCAGCATTGCCATGAGCAGAGCCATGGCTTTTGGTGACATTCCTTTTGCGCTGTCCGATGCGCTGCTCAGCATTTCCGAAAATCCGATTCTGATCCTTCTCGCAATCAACATTGCACTTTTGATCGTCGGCACATTCATGGACATGACACCTGCGCTCCTGATCTTCACTCCGATCTTCATGCCGGTGGTTCGGGACCTTGGCATGGACCCGGTTCACTTCGGCATCGTCATGACCTTCAACCTATGTATTGGAATCTGTACGCCACCGGTAGGCTCCGCACTTTTTGTCGGCTGTTCGGTCGGAGGAACCAGCATCAGCGCGGTCATCCGTCCGCTGCTTCCATTTTATGCGGTACTTTTCGCCCTGCTGCTTTTGGTCACCTATGTGCCGGCGATCAGCCTCGCCCTGCCACGCCTGCTTCTTGGATACTGATGAAAACCCTCTCGAATTGGACCCTTCTAAGCACAACACAATCCGGCGTAGAATTGGAAGTGGAGGGAAAGCATCTTCTGCGCATCTCCGTCCTGGAAAGCTCATTGTTCCGCGTCTCTTTGTTGAAGAACAAGAAATGGCGGCTGGACCGCAGCTGGACAGTCGCACCGGACGGAGACGCCCCCCTTGAGGGGCGCCCCCGTGACAGCCTCGGCGGGTTCTCCAGCCCGGGCTTCGACCTTGAGGTTGGAGAAAAGCTTCTCCTTCAAACGGGCTCGATCCGGCTGACCATTTCGCAGCCATTGCATTTACGTTGGGAAAGCCAGGTAGACGGCGAATGGCGAGAGTTCGCTCAAGATCGCGCGACCGGTGGCATCATGGCCGGCATTCGCGATCACCGGCACGCCCATTTCCTGGCCCGCTCTCCTGAAGAGAAGGTTTTCGGTCTTGGAGAAAAGACTGGCCTGCTGGAACGGTCCGGTCGTCGCTTTGAAATGCGCAATCTCGATGCGATGGGCTATAACGCGGAGACAACCGATCCGCTCTACAAGCATATTCCCTTCACGCTGACGCGCACCGAAACTGCCGGATGTTGGTCGATTTTCTACGACAATTTGGCCGGCACATGGTTCGATCTCGGAAATGAGCTGGACAACTACCACAAGCCGTACCGCAGCTATCGCGCCGAGGACGGTGATCTGGACTATTACATGCGTTGGGCGCCTGAGCTGGGCGAACTTGCAACAGAACAGGCAAAGCTGACGGGCGGCACCGCATTCCCGCCGCGCTGGACGCTTGGATATTCGGGCTCAACGATGTCCTATACGGACGCGCCTGATGCGCAGGTACAACTCGAAGGCTTCCTGGACCACCTCGCCGAGCATGACATCCCCTGCGACAGCTTCCAGCTTTCCTCAGGCTACACATCGATTGGCGACAAGCGCTACGTATTCAACTGGAATACGGAAAAGGTTCCAGATGTCCATGCGATGACGGAAAAGTTCCATGACGCAGGCGTTCACCTGATCGCCAACATCAAGCCATGCCTTCTCCAGGACCATCCACGTTACGATGAAGTCGCGAACGCGGGCCTGTTCGTCTCAGACAGCGAGACCGATCAGCCGGAACGCTCTCTGTTCTGGGATGACGAGGGATCACATCTCGACTTCACCAAGATGGAAACAATCGGGTGGTGGCGGGACAACGTCACACGCGAACTTCTTGAAAAGGGCATCGGCTCTACCTGGAACGACAATAACGAGTATGAGATCTGGGACGACGGTGCCCGCTGCCATGGATTTGGTTCCGAGATTCCCGTCAATCTGATCCGGCCGGTTCAGCCGATCCTGATGACACGCGCATCAGAAGAAGCACAAAAACGCCATACACCCGAGAAGCGCCCGTATCTGATCAGCCGGTCTGGCGCGCCGGGCCTGCAGCGCTATGCACAAACCTGGACAGGCGACAATCGCACCTCTTGGGAGACCCTGCGCTGGAACATCCGGATGGGGCTCGGTCTGTCCCTGTCAGGTTTTTTCAACATTGGCCATGACGTCGGCGGGTTTTCAGGCCCAAAGCCCGACCCCGAACTCTTTGTCCGATGGGTGCAGAACGGTATTTTCCACCCACGCTTCACGATCCACAGCTGGAACGACGATCAAACGGTCAACGAACCCTGGATGTATCCAGAGGTGACGGACCACATTCGTGCGGCAATCAAGCTACGCTACCGGCTCATCCCTTATCTTTACACGCTTCTATGGCGTTCCTCCGTGTTCAACGAGCCAATCATCCGACCGACTTTCCTTGAGTTTCCAGAAGACGGGAACTGCTGGCAGGATACTGATGACTTCATGCTTGGGCCCGATCTACTCATCGCGAGTGTCGTGGAACAGGGAGCGTCGAGCCGTGTCGTCAGGCTTCCAGAAAATCTGTCTGGTTGGTGGGATTTCTTCCAGGGCACGTGGCACGCAGGCGGTTCAACCATCGAAACTCCGGTCGATATCGGAACGATCCCGCTGTTTGTCAAAGCCGGTGCGATCATTCCTCTTGGCATCGGCGCCAACAGGGCAAACCCACAGGCCGAAACCGGCCGCGAAATCGCACTCTTTCCGCTTCCCGACTCTGGCGGCAGTGAAGGTGAACTTTATGAAGACGACGGCGACGGGGTAAATGCGCCATACAGCCACCTGTCTTTTTCACTGAGATCCACAGCCGATAGGCTAACGCTGAATTGGACCCAGAACGGGACCGCCCCCCCCTTCCACACAGAGGCTTCGCTGACACTGCCAGCAGCCGAAACCCGCCCTCTTTGGATAGGCGATCAGCAGCAATCTGTGCCAGCCATAGCAAACCTTGGTGATGAAAGCCGCAACAGCTGATCAATTCACGCGCAAGTCAGAATTCAAACCTGTAAGGCGGCGCTCCCGTGTGAGCGTCGCCTGTTTTTTAGAGCACATCATTTCTGCAGCGAGCCAACGCTGACCAGCGTTCCGCATGAATCTTCTGCATGTGATCTACACTCCTTTCACCACTGTCATATCGTCGTAGTGAAGCTGCGGTATTCCTCGTATTGCACACGTGTGCAAGATCTTATTTGGACCTTCCCGTCGCTCGCGGCGGAAGCTTTCCCAGCAAGCGGGTAATACGATGACCAACCTGTCTTCCAAACTTCGCCAGTCCACGGCAGCTGCCGTTCTGGCTCTTTCTGCAACAGTCTTCGCCGGCAATGCCTTCGCCAAGGACCTGACCATCACCGTTTGGGCTGGCGGTTCAAATGATAGCGATGTCTACCGGCTCGATGCGATCGAAATGGCATCCGACCTGCTCACACGTGAGTGGGAAATCCGCGGCGAAGACCTCAACATCACAGTCGAGAAAAAGCGCGATTTTGCCGGTTGGTCTGAATTCAAACAGGCTGTAACGCTCGCTGCCGAGGCAGGCACCGCACCGAACATCGTCGTCACCAGCCATCTGGACATTGCGCCTTGGAGCCAGGCTGGCTTGATCGTTCCGGTCGAGGACTACGTCGATCTTGATGCTTGGCCTTTGAACAACATCTACGACAACCTGATGGAAATCACGACCTACAACGGCGTGGTTTATGGTCTGCCACAGGATGCCGAGTCCCGCCCGTTCTTCTTCTGGAAAGACACCATGAAGAAGCTTGGCTACTCGGACGACGAAATCGCTGCTCTTCCGGCCAAGGTCGAAGCAGGCGAATACACTCTGCAGAACGTTCTTGAAGACGCCAAAAAAGCCGTCGACTTGGAACTCGTCGAAAAGGGCTACGGCTTCTACCCGCGCGTTTCCAATGGTCCTGACTACGCACAGTTCTATCAGTCTTTTGGCGGTGAGCTGATGGACAAGGAAAGCGGCAAGCTGATCCTCGACAAACAGGCCATGACAGACTTCTACCAGTTCTTCGTTGATGCAGTCGAAGCTGGCGTAACCCGCAAGAACCACATCGGCACAGAGTGGGACCAGTGGTATTCGGAAGTTGCTTCCGGCAAGGCCGCAATCTGGCACGGTGGAACCTGGCACTACGCCCGCTACACCACCAAGGAAGGCCTTGATGATTTCTTCGGCAACATCGAGTTCTCGCTGATCCCGGCGGGCAATGAAAATGGCCGCGCCAACACGATCACGCACCCGCTCGCATATCTTCTGACCGCACAGGAAGACGAAGAAGCTGTCGAGATTGCTGCTCAGTTGCTCAAGATTGCTTCCGAGCCACGCATCAACACGCTCCATGCAATCAAATCCGCTCACCTGGGCATCGCGAAAGAGCAGTCCAACATCGAACTCTATGCGAATGACCGTTGGGCCGCAGAAGCGACCGAGCGCCTGCTCCCGCATGCCAACGCGCAGCCGAACAACCCCAACTACGGCCAGTTCTCCGAGATCATGTTCAAGGGTCTCGAAACAGCCTGGACCGGCACCAAGTCCCCGGCAGAAGCCGTCGCCGAAGTTGAAGCTGAAATGCAGGCCGTACTCGGTGACGACCTGATCGTTCGCTAATCACCCCCACCAAGACCCCGGGCGATCAATCGCCCGGGGTTATCTGTTTGCGAGGTTCCGATGCGACGCGCGCACCTTCTCGGGCTCGGCTTTATGGCGCCAGCCCTCCTGATTGTCTGCTTGTTTTTTCTGGCACCGGTCATCATGACCGCGGTCTTTTCCTTCACCAACATGAGTTCGGGAACCGGCATTTCGGGAGGCGCTTACGAGGTAACCGAAAAGACTGTTCGCCAGTTGCCAGAACGCGGATTTCCGCAAGCCAAGGCAGAAATGCTGGCGAAGGATGTTTATCGCGTCGACCCTACCGGCTTGGCAGCACTGGACGCCGGGTATGGCAGGGCTTTGGCAGATGAGGTTGGAAAAACGCTTTCCGGCAAAACCTTTAACGGCCGTCGCGACCTCGAGCGCGCCTTGAAAAAGATGAAAGCCCGGCCGCGCTCAGTTCGGGAAATCAAAGCCGCTGCCGACCTGTTCAAACGCTCTGTGTTGAACACGCGCTATGAGACCGAAGACATGTTCGCCGCAGCCATCGCGGATCTGGATCTCAAGCTTGATACGTCCGAACGTGCCATTCTCTCCAAGGTTGCTTATACAGGCTGGACCTGGACGACAGAGAATTACGAGCTGATCGCCACATTGCCTTCAACACTGAGGGCGGCGGCAAATACGTTGACGTATGTCGGCTTCACCCTTGCATTCAACGTTGGATTTGGCCTGTTTCTCGCACTCGCGACCTTTTATTTACCCGGCGCGCAGGCCGCAACATTCCGAGCGATCTGGATCCTTCCGCGCATTTTGCCCCCGGTCATCTACATCATGATGTGGAAATGGCTGACATGGGACACGGGTTTCATCTCAAGCTTTCTAAGCAATTTCGACGTCACCCCGCGCAACTGGATGCTGCACTCGGATATCAATGCCTGGGTCAGTATCGTGTTGATCAACGGCTTCGTCGGCGCATCTCTCGGAATGATCCTGTTTTCAAGCGCACTTCGAGCCATTCCGTCATCCATGCTCTACGCAAGCGAGGTGGATGGCGCATCACGTCTGCAGCAGATCTGGTACATCATCCTGCCGCAGCTTCGCTGGCCAATCCTCTTTACGACGGCCTATCAAACGCTCTCGCTGCTTACGTCCTTTGACTACATCTATCTTTCGACCGATGGCGGCCCGGGTAGCTCCACAGAAGTCTGGGCGCTCTACACTTTCCACACCGCACTGAACAATTACGGCGGTGCGCTTCAATATGGCCTGGGCGCAGCGCTCGCTCTCGTCCTTGTCGTTATCGGCATCGCGGCATCGCTCGTCTATCTCCGCCTGTTCAACTTCGACAAGCTCGTCGCCAAACCCCGTATCGAGCAATAGTGGGCCTGCCATGACATCGAACTTCAAAACCTGGCCGGTGACGCTGCTTCTTGCCGTCCTGTCGCTGCCCATCGTCATTATGTTCGCCTACCTGATCGTCGACACGGTGACGGACACAACGGCGGGATCGCTGATCCCTGACCGCTTCACCCTCGAACATTGGCGCTTTCTTTTTGAACCCCCACAGACGGGGCGAGCCGACATCTGGGCGGTCACTTTGAACACGTTCCTGTTCGCAGGTTCGACAAGTCTGATCGTCGTCAGCGTTTCTCTCACATCTGGCTACGCCCTCTCTCGCCTGAACATGCCCTTTCGCAAGTTCTTTCTGGGCGGCGTTCTCACCCTTCACGCCTTCCCGACGGTCACTCTGATCATCGCCATCTTTTTGATGCTGCAAATGACCGGCCTCTACAACACACTGATTGGGGTCATCCTCGTGAAGACCGCACTTGAGCTCCCGTTCGGAATTTGGATCATGAAGGGCTTTTACGACACCGTGCCCTGGGAAATCGAAATGGCGGGGATCGCCGATGGCGCAGATCGCTTCACGGTCTGGCGTAAACTCGTCTTGCCCCAGGTCCACCCTGGCCTTGCGGCACTGGGCCTTTTTTCATTTCTCTCCGCCTGGAGCGAATTCATTCTTCCTCAGGTCCTCGCACCTGATGGCGCGTCGCAGGTGCTGTCCACCTATATGCAGAACCTCATCAAGGATGATCGCGCACCTGACTTCAACCTCTTCAAGTCGGTCGGGCTTTTCTACGCCCTTCCCGTCATGACCATCTACCTCATTTTCAACCAGAAACTCATGAACATCTATGGCGGAGGCACGAAGGGCTGATGCGTATCGCGCTTGAAAATTTCACGAAGACCTTCGGCGACACCGCCGTCATCGAGAACATGAATCTGGAAATCGCGAGCGGCGAAATGCTCGCTCTGCTCGGACCATCCGGTTGTGGCAAGTCCACCACGCTTTTCGCTGTTTGCGGCATTCATCGGATGGATGGTGGCAGACTTCTGTTTGGCGAAAAGGACGTCACCAGTGTGCCGTCGCAAAACCGCAACGTCGGCGTCGTTTTTCAAAACTATGCGCTCTATCCGCATATGAATATCTACGAAAACATCGCCTTTCCGCTCAAGATCCGAAAAGACAACAAGCAGACAATCGACGAGAAGGTCCGGGAGATCGCGGAGCTCGTCCATATCCCCGAGCTTCTGGACCGCAAGCCTGTCCAGTTGTCTGGAGGCCAGCAACAGCGCGTTGCTCTGGCACGTGCGCTTGTTCGCGAGCCGGACGTTCTATTGCTTGATGAGCCACTTGCAAACCTGGATGCAAAACTTCGACTGGAGATGCGTTCGGAAATTCGTCGTATCCAGCAGAAAACAGGCATCACGGCCATTCTCGTGACCCATGACCAAGTTGAAGCGATGTCCATGTGCGACCGGATCGCCATTATGGACAAGGGACAGATCGTCCAGCTTTCTACTCCCAAAGACATGTACGAAAACCCGGCATCCGAGTTCGTCGCCGGCTTCATGGGCAATCCGCCAATCAGCTTTCTAGACGGCACTGTCGACGAGAACGAGCTGCGCCTCGCCAGGTCAAGTCAGTCGCTTCCACTCTCTTCGAAGATCAACCAGCCAAACAGCGGAGAGGCCCTGAGGCTCGGGATCCGCCCGGAGCATTTTCAACCGAACTATCCAGCAAAGCTCTCCGGCAAAATCAGCTTCATCGAAACGCAGGGGCGCGAAGTGCTCTATGACGTAACGCTGGAAAATGGCGACGTTCTAAGATCGATACAGTCTTCAGGAAAGCCACATACAATAGGTGAAATGGTCACCTGGGGCATCGATCCGGAAAAAACGCTCGCGTTTGCCGCAAATGGCGCTCGCCTATGAGCATGCATCTCGCACAAAGACCGAAATCACTGCCGTCCTGGATTACTGCCGCGCGAGGGCGCCCCTTGGCAATCGCCCATCGCGGCGCAAGTGCTTACGCACCAGACAATACACTTCGTGCGTTCGAACTAGCTGCGGACCTGGATGCCGACATGTGGGAAGTCGACATACAAGTAAGTCGGGATGGCATACCGGTCGTCTGCCACGATGCTGATCTGAGAGCGACGGCTGGACGCTCAGAGAGATTGGACCATTTCACCTCCTCTGAACTTGTTCGTATGGACACCAGGTCCGGCGAGCCAATCCCATTGTTTGCCGAGGTCGTCGACCTGGCGAAATCGAGAGGTGCTGCCCTTTACCTCGACGTCAAAGACCTGGCCGCAGCAGAAGCAACCTTTGCCATCCTCGACGAATGCAAGTTTGAAAAAGCAATCTTCGGCACCACAGACCCGGATTTCTGCCGCCAGTTAAAAAGTCAAAATTGTCCCTACCCGGTCTCCATCCTCATCGGTCTCGGCAAAGATGCATTTGAGCTTGCAGATATTTCCGGCGCTGACATCATCCATCCCTGCTGGGAAAGGGCTAGCGACCGGCCGGACCGCCTGCTCGACGCGGATTTCTTTGACCAAGCCTCTGCTCGTGGCCTGCCAATCGTCACCTGGCATGAAGAACGTCCAGATGTCGCGCGAACCCTCTGTGAGATGCCAGTGCTTGGCATATGTTCGGACACGCCTGAACTCCTCAAGCCCTACCGCAAGGTCTTTCCCGATGCACCGCTTGTCGTGTGCCATCGTGGTGCCAATGCGATTGCGCCTGAAAACACGCTCGTTGCCGCAAATGCAGCCTTTGCCGCGGGCTATGACTTCGTGGAACTTGATGTGCGCAAGACTGCCGACGACACCCTTGCAGTCATCCACGATCGCACAGTGGGCCGCACGACAAATGGCTCCGGCGCTGTCGCGGACCTCGCAACATCCGAACTTCTCAAGCTCGACGCAGGCAGCTGGCATTCCCGGCATTTCTCCGGCACGCGTATTCCTCAGCTGGCCGACATGATTGATTGCGCGAAATCATGGTCAAGGCAGCTATATATCGAGCTCAAGGACGCCAATCCAAATGCCGTCGTCGCCCTGGTGGCGGCTTCCGACTTCATGGACAATTGCTTCTTCTGGTCATTCGACAAAGACAATCTGCGCATGATCCGTGACCATCACCCTGATGCAAAACTGATGGCAAGGTTGGAAGACTACGCCTCTCTGGAAGAGTGCCTTCAGGACTTGAGACCAAACATTGTCGAGTTCAACACATCCAACGCGTGCGCGAACGATTTCGCTCGGGTTAGGTCAGTTGGAGGACGTGTCATGGTCGCCTATATGGGCAACAACCCGGGGAGCATGAAGAACATGCTCAGCCTCCAGCCGGACATGGTCAACATCAATGATACGATCGGCTGGAGAAAGATCGTTTCGAGCCAATAACCAAGAACAAGACGTTTGATGATGGACGCAGACACACCTCGAAAGAAAGTCAACTCGCATGATGTGGCTGAGCGCGCCGGTGTCTCCCGGTCCGCCGTCTCGCGCACTTTTACCGACGGCGCGAGCGTATCGGAAGAAACACGCACC
Source organism: Roseibium sp. (assembly GCF_039982295.1). GTDB lineage: Bacteria > Pseudomonadota > Alphaproteobacteria > Rhizobiales > Stappiaceae > Roseibium. Next base: position 181,086 of record NZ_JBDWYP010000003.1, on the reverse strand, counting down.
AAGGTCCTGAAGGCTGCGATGGAACTGGGATACCGGGTGAATGCACTCGCCAGGTCCCTGCATACGCAGCGCTCTGACCTGGTCGGTCTGGTCGCTGCCGATATGGACAATCCATTTCGCGCAGAACAGATTGACTGTCTGTCAAAATTGCTCCGCGAACGTGGGTTCAAGCCCATTTTGCTGCGCGGTGAAGCAACGGCGAATGTCTCGGAAATGATAGGGGCACTGCTGCAGTATAGCGTTGCGGGCGTGATCGTTACGTCGGATACGCCACCTGAGCAGATTTGCGTCGAGTGTCAGCGTCATGGTGTTCCGCTAGTCACGATCAACAAACAGGATCCCGGAGCTCCGGTTGACCGTGTCCAGTGTGATTTTGAACACGGCGGCCGAATGGCCTTTGACCATCTGCATTCAATTGGCTGCCGCAAGCTCGCGCTCGTATTACCCCAGACGCCATCCTACACGATTGCCGGTCGCGCCGGCACTTTCGAAGACAGATGCCGTGGACAGGAAATCCCGCTTGAGAGGATCGCTTGCGGCCTTCAGGACTATGAATCAGGCTTGGCTGCTGCAAATCTCGTCGCCGCGAAATCAAACGAGATCGACGGTATTTTTTGCGTGGCCGACTATATGGCACTTGGCCTGCTGGATGGCCTGCGCCATGAGCACAGCATAAAGGTACCCGGGGATATGCGACTTATAGGCTTTGACGATATTCCGCAGGCCGGGTGGAAAGCCTATTCGCTGACGACCATCCGACAAAGCCGGGAAGAGCTTGCCAGGAATGCGATTGATCTTCTCATCCAACGTATCGAGACGCCGGAACTTCCGCCACAAGAACACATATGTTCCCTCGACCTTTGTCTGCGCTCCACCTAGGGAAAGCGCAAACACCGTGCGACGGCAGCGTCCAGGCTTTCATCCTGCCAAACGCCCTCAGTGGATCAGGTCGATCACCTGCCGCGTGACTTCCTTCGTCCCCATATCACCGCCAAACTCCATCGGGCGCAGGAGATTTTCCGTAAAGCCCTTGTCGACGGCACTTTCGATAAGACCCGCAGCATCTGCCAATTCCGGTCGCTCGAGCTTTTCCGAAAGATAATCAAGCATCAGCCCGCCACTGAGGATCGCCGCCAGCGGGTTTGCCTTGTTTTGACCCATGATATCCGGCGCACTGCCGTGAGCTGGCTGGAAAAGACCTGTGTCGTCGCCAATCTCTGCACAAGCAGCCATGCCCATGCCGCCGACCAGCCCACCAGCCAGGTCAGATAGGATGTCGCCAAACATGTTCTCCATGACAAGCACGTCGAATTCCCAAGGCTTGCGAATGAGATCAAGCGCTTGCGCATCGACGTAGTTGTAGCCCGTCTCCACATCTGCGTAGAGCGGCGCAATCTCGTCAAAGATCTTTCTGAAAAATGCCATGGACGTAAATACGTTTGCCTTGTCGACACAGGTCAATTTGCCCGCCTTGCCCCGCTCTTTACGCTTGCGCGCGAGCTTGAAGCCGAAATGATGCAGCTTCTCGGTCGTTGGGCGCGTGATGCGCAGAACATCCTGAACCTCGTCATCATTGACGACCAGGCTTCTGCTATGGGCCGCAGCCGAATAAAAAAGCCCCTCTGTGGACTCGCGCAACACAATGAGGTCGATGGCCGATGCCCGTGGGTCTGCAAGGCGTTGCGGTGCATTTGGATAGGCTTTGACAGGCCGAACACCAGCATAAAGGCCGAACCGATCCCTCAGGCGCAAATGCGGCGAGATTTCAGTACCATCCGAATGACGAATGGACGGCAGACCAATCGCACCCAAAAAGATTGCATCCGCTTCGCCAGCTTTGATCTCGCCGTCAGGTTCGATATCCACACCATATTCGCTAAAGTAACCAGCACCGGCCTGTATTTCTTCGTAGGTCACCTTGGCGTTGCTGGTGCGCGCAACTGCAGTGTCGACGATGGCCATGGCGGCATCGGCGACATCAACGCCGATACCATCTCCCTTGATGAGGGCAATTCTGACTTCCTCGGACATACTATATATTCCCAACACTGCGGCGGCTCGCTGCACATGCAGACGATCGGCCAATCATCAAATCAATCGTCCCATTGAATGTCGAAACGCTTCACGAGCCTTTCGACATCCGCCTGGCCCATGCCATTGGCCTCAATTCCACGAAGAAGCACGGCAAGTTTTGCAGTTTCTTCAAGCTCTTCCATCGCATAGACAGCCGCTTCCAGGTCCTTTCCCGCCACAACGGGCCCATGGTTGGCCAGCAACACGGCCGCCCTTTTTCCAGCGAGACCTCGAACCGCCTCGCCCATAGCGTCGTCACCCGGCATGAAGAAGGGCAAGAGCTTGACCTTGCCCAGCTTCATGATGCCGTAGGCCGTCAGTGGCGGCAGCACGTTGTCCGGATCGACATCCGGCATCAACGACAAGGCAACCGAATGCGTCGAATGCAAATGCACAACTGCACCCGTCCCATGCCGCGTATCGTAGAACGCTGAATGAAGCGGAATTTCCTTGGTCGGCGCATCCCCCGAGATCAACTCCATCGAGCTGCCGAGATGACTGATACGCCCTGGATCCAGAAATCCCATGGAAGACCCGGTTGGTGTCACCAGAAAACTTCCGTCGCTCAGTCGCATGGATATGTTCCCGGAGGAGCCTGGTGTCAGCCCTCGGTCGAAAAGCGATTTTGCATAAAGAGCGATCTTTTCGCGCGCACTGGAGATCTCGCTCAAGTCGCGCTCCCCAGGCACTCCAATGCCTCCTTAAAGAAATCCGGGCCACCGAAATTGCCGGATTTCAAGGCCAAAGAGATAGGTTGGCCAACAACCTTGAGCGCAGGAACGCCCGCTGCGATCCGAGGGCCGATTTCAAGACCGGAAACACCAAGCCCCGAAACAACGGCCCCCGATGTTTCACCGCCGGCGACAACAATGCGCCGCACACCTGACTGAGACAGCGCTGCTGCGAGATTTGCAAAGAGGTCCTCAATCGCTGAGGCAACAGCCTGACGGCCATGTTTGGCTTGCGCTGCCCTCACGACGTCCGGATCTGCCGAGGAGAAGAGCAGCGGCGGCGCCTCCTGCTTCAGCACCCATTCGACAAGAGCCTGCAAAGAGTAGTTTCCGGCCACAACCTCATCGGCGTCGAGTTCTTGTGCCGGAGCAAATAGCCGATAGTTTGCGACCTGTTCGCGCGTGGCAATGGAGCACGAGCCTGACAGCACAACGCCCGCGCCGGACGAACCGACCCACGGAGTGTCCGAGGGCTCAATGCCAAAGTTTGCCGGCAGCCCCAATGCAAGTCCGGAACCGGCTGTCATGAGCCGCCGGCCCTTCAATGCACGCCCGAGTATTACCAGATCTTCATCACGAACAGCGTCGGCGATCAGCATAGACCTTTGGTCACCTGTGATCGCTTCTGCGACGCTCTCGACTCCGCTCATCACCGTCGATAGCGGGATATGTCCGACCGGCCATTGTGTCTGACGGGCGAGAACGCGTCGTAAATCAGGGTCCGTCATCGGCGTAAGCGGATGATTCTGCATGCCGCTTTCGCTCAGGAGTTGATCCTTGACGAAGAGGTGCCCCTGATAGATCGAGCGGCCGTTTTCCGGAAAAGCCGGGCAAACCACAACCCTGTCTTCTCCCAGCCTTTCGGCCAGCGCTTCGGTAACCTGTCCGATGTTCCCTGCATCGGTGGAGTCAAAGGTGGAGCAAACCTTGAAGATGATTTGCTCCGCCCCCTGCTCCAGCAACCAGTCACAAGCTTCCAGTGATTGGCTTATCGCCTCATTCACTGGCACCGTACGGCTTTTGAGAGCGACAACACCAGCTTGGACATCAGGGCCAGCCGCCTGCTTGGGGACACCAACATATTGAACCGTCGGCATGCCGCCTTCAGCAAGCGTCAGCGCGATATCCGATGCACCGGTAAAATCATCTGCAACAACGCCAATCTTCATTACACCAGCGTCCTTGTAGGTCCTTGATCAAGACGAATGATGTGCTCGGGCCCATGAGACGGAAAAAACTCACGCACAAGCGGATCATGACCAGGAATAATCAAGTCCTTCGAGCTCGCCAGGCGCCTCAGTGTCTGAAAGCCGTTCATCATGTCTTCGAGATCCACGACAATCGGAAATGGCTTTAGGTCGAGAACATTCTCGTAGTAGTGCGCGGCATCCGAAGCGAGACAAAGCCAGCCGGCGTCGGTCCGCACGCGAACGGCCTGCAACCCGCGACTGTGTCCGCCAATGCGATGAACTGTGACACCCTCCGCAACTTCTCCGTCGCCGTCGTGGAAGATCATGCGGCCGGAATAAAGACGATGGATCGCTTCGCAGACATGCTCCGCTGTGAAGGGGGCTTTCAGCAACCCGTGACACATGCACGGACCGGTGGCAAAGGCCATCTCCGCGGCTTGCAGATGCAGCACTGCATTTGGGAAGTGTCTGATACCGCCAGCATGGTCGTAGTGCAGATGCGTAACAATGATCGTTGACACGCTTAGCGGATCTATCCCGAGCGGCATCAACGCCTCAACGGGGTTCAACCGGATCGGCCGCGATCTGCGGTCTGCTTCCTCATCGTCATAGCCTGTGTCGACAAGCAGCACCTCGTCGCCTCGGCGCAAGACCCAGATGAAATAATCCATTGCATGGGGCGCGTCGTGATTGTCATCAAAGAGAAAACTGTCGGCGCGTGTCCTGGCGTTCCTGTCTGCGTATTTAATCGCGAAGACTTCCCAATTGTTGCTCACGGCACGACCCTTTCGAACGTCGCAACAGACTTGCTCGCAATCATCTCCGAAATCTCCTTGTCGAATGACAGAAAATGGTCACTCCTCAGATGCAAGTCGAAAGCGGCCTGATCCGAATAGACCTCGTAGAGGAATACTTCGTCCGCACGTCCAGGATCTGTGCAGACATCAAACCGATGACAGCCCCTCTCACGTTCCAGCGACAGGCGAGCGTTGTTTTCGATCAGAGGGAGAAAACCTGACATCTGCCCCTCCTTAATCTTGAATGTGACTGTTACGGCAAACACCGAAGCCTCTCCTTCCTACCTGAACAGATACACCATCCCCATGGTTACGATCGGAACGTATGTAACCAGGAGAAGGGCCGCGATGGCAGCAATGTATAGCGGGGCCATCTTGCGCGCGATGGCAAGCACTCCAACGCCGGAGATACGAGAGGCGACATAGAGCGTTGCCCCGACAGGCGGCGTAAACAGACCAACAGCCACATTACAGGTCATGATGACACCCAGGTGAACTGGATCGACACCGAAGGCTTGTGCTGTCGGGAGGAAGAGAGGAGCCGTTAGCAGGATCGCCGGGACCGGATCAAGCACGAGGCCCAGCACAAGCAGAACGATATTGACCAAGAGCAAGAACATCCAGGGACCGGATGACATTTCTTGAACGAAGCCAACGAGGATCTGCGGCATCTGCTCTAGCGTGATCAACCAGCCAAGAACCGTCGTCGCACCGATCACGACCATCACCACCGAACTGGTCACAAACGAGTCGATCAAAAGCCGCGGAAGATCACGGACGTTGAAGTCACGATAAACAACCGTTGTCACGAACAGACCGTAAACGACTGCGAGAGCAGCGGCTTCGGTCGGCGTAACCCAGCCCGTGAAAATCCCGCCGAGAATAAGGACCGGCATGAAAAGCGCCGGGGCCGTGCCAATGAAGGAAGATGTCAACTCCTGAAGCGACGTCCGGCGACCGCCCGGATCGCAATTCGTCGATTTGCCAACATAGTAGCAGACACCCATGAAAAAGGCGCCAAAGATGATGCCCGGGACCATGCCACCGAGGAAGAGATCCGCGACCGAAACGTTGCCGACAAAACCATAGATCAGCATGGGGATCGAGGGCGGGATGATGATGCCGATCGTACCGGCAGCCGCAACAAGTCCGGCGGCAAAGGCAGTGTTGTAGCCTTCGCGCGACATGTTCTTGATCATCACGGATCCAATGGCCGCCGAGTCGGCGATGGCCGAGCCGGAGATACCGCCGAAAATCATCGACGCCCCAACGACGACCATTCCAAGGCCACCGGCCATGAAGCCGAAGGCCGCCCGCGCAAAGCCGATGATGCGAAGGCCAACGCCGCCTCGGCTCATCATTTCCCCAGCCACAATGAACAACGGAATGGCCAGGAAGTGATTGGGCTCCACACCACCAATAAAATTGAGGAACAGCGCCTGAAGCGGATATCCCAGGTCGAACACGATGATCGGCAGAACCGCAGTGATCAGAATGGCCCAAACGAGCGGCACACCCAGAAAAACCGTCGTCAGGAAGACAGCCACGACAAAAAGAAGGATCATTGCACCGCCTCGCCGCCATCGGAATGCGCACTGTGCGGCAACACCGGATTGCGGATGTCAAAATAGAGGTTGTAGAGATGAAAGATGAGCGTAAACGCCATACCCACAGGCATCGACGCATACAGCAATCCAACTGGCCAGTAGAGCACAGTGGTTTTCTGCGCCCATGTGTGGGCTGAAATGCTATAGCCGGTCCAAATCAGGCTCAGCAGAAGCACAACAATGATCACATCGATCACAATCGACAAGATCCGCTGCCCTGTCTTGGGAAACAAACCTTCGGCGATTTCCGTGACGCGCATATGCGCTCCGCGCGCAACTGCTGCAGCGCAGCCAATGAATGTACTCCAAAGCAGGAGAAAACTTGTCACCTCAAGCGACCAGGCCAGATCGAAACCTGCAAAACCGCGTAGCGAAGCATTGCAGAAAACAAGTGCTACGATGGCAAAGCCGCCAAGAGCCAGACACACATCGATCAGAGTGCTGAGCCATCGCAAGACGGCCGGATAGTGATTGCGATAGTCCAAGTCCGGACCCTCTCCAGGAAAGGAGCCGGAGCGCAAGCGCCCCGGCAGTTTAGATGGAAGGATTATTATTTCGCAGGCATCGCATCGCGGATAGCAGCAGCATCCGCGAGGATCTTGTTGACCGCGTCATCGCCGTAGACATCCTTTGCCTTGGCATAGACGGGCTGTACCGCGTCCCGGAATGGACCAATCTCAGGTACGCTGACCGTTGCGCCTTCTTCGGTCATTTCATCAAGCTGACGATCCACCGAGTTTTTCACAAGGTCGCGGCTGAACGCTGCAGACTCTGCAGCCGCTTTCAAGACAGCTTCCTTGTCTGCATCTGAGAACGACTGCCAGGTTTTCTCGGCAATAGTCAGTGGCAGCGGACTGTAGACGTGGCGAGTCAGCGTGATGTTCGGCGCGACCTCGTAAAAGCGGAGCGAGCGGATCGTATCGACCGGGTTTTCCTGACCATTCACGATGCCCTGCTGAATTGCGAGGTAAACATCCGTGATGGGCATAACGACCGTCTGGAACCCGATTTCCTCCATGGTCCAGCGGATCATGTCATTCGGGAACACACGCATCTTCATGCTTTCCGCATCCGTCGGAGAGGTCAGCGGCTCATTCGTCGTGAAGCTGCGGAAGCCAGCTTCCCAGGTAGACAGAACGCGGAACCCTTTTTCCGGAAGCTTGGCGAACTCACCCTGCAGCCATTCGGAGTTGTCATAAAGCTCCCAGCCCTGCTCATAGGTATCCACAAGGAACGGCATGGCTGTCAGGTTCAGGCTCGGCAGGTGCGTTGCATAGCTGCCGGTCGCAGAGACCGTGAAATCAACACCGCCCAGTTGAAGCAACTCAATCGCTTTCGGATCGTTGGCAAGCTGGCCGGACGGAAAGATCTTAACTTCGTAGCGTCCATCCGTGTATTCGGCCACTTTTTCCGCAAAAACCTCTGCCGCAGCCTGACGCGAACCACCCGGATTATCAGTATGGCTGAAGCGCAGCACCTCCGCAGCATGAGCTGCTCCCATGCAGACAGACAGCATGAGTGCACTCATGGTCAGGCGACCAAGACTCTGTTTTCCAAACATGAATTTTCTCCTCCCAAGGCTCGCAGGACGAGCCAGAACAAATTGCACATTGATTTGCGTATACGCAATACAATCCCTTGTCAACGAATTGAATGTCGACTACTCCGAATCCAATATCTGTTATGAGACGGTCATTGCCGGGGTGGAGGAGAAACTATGAGCACGAATAAGATCAGAGTGGCTTGCCTCGGGGCCGGCTACTTCGCGGGCTTCCACTATGAAGGTTGGCAACGGATCAAGCGTGCACATCTCGTTGGCGCCTGTGACCGCAACAAGGAGAAAGCGAAAGCGACCGGCCTTGCCGCCTTCACAAATCTCGAGCAAATGCTGCGCATGACAAAGCCTGACCTCCTCGACATCATCACGCCGCCCCCCTCCCACCTTGCAGCTATCGAGGCAGCGATAAAGGCCGGCGTCAAAACGGTCATTTGTCAAAAGCCATTTTGCCAGTCGTTCGACGAAGCCAAGCGAGCGACCGCCATCGCTCAAGAAGCGGGCACCAATTTGGTGATCCACGAGAATTTCAGATTTCAGCCGTGGTACCGCTGCATCAAGCAGGCGCTTGAAAACGAGCTTGTCGGAGAGCTTCAGCAGATCACATTTCGTCTGCGGACAGGAGATGGCCAGGGCCCACGCGCTTACCTTGAGCGCCAACCTTATTTCCAGACGATGCCGAAGCTCCTCATTCATGAAACCGGCGTGCATTGGATAGACACATTCCGCTTTCTGCTCGGCGAGCCGGACGCTGTCTATGCCGACCTTCGCCGTATGAACCCGGTGATCGCAGGAGAAGATGCAGGCTATTTCATTTTCGACTATGCGAACGGAGTCCGGGCACTTTTTGACGGCAATCGACTTCTCGATCACGCAGCAGAAAACTGTAGAACCACGCTCGGCGAAGCTCTCATAGAAGGCACAAAAGGAACCCTTAGTCTGTCTGGCGAGGGTCAGGTGGCATTGCGGCACTTCGGGGCGCTCGAAGAAGACATCCTTCTGCATGCGCGAGACTGGCAGGGTTTTGGTGGGGACTGCGTACGTGCGCTGATGCAGCATGTCGTAGACGGCGTGCTCGATGGCACACCGCTAGAAAACGAAGCACGTGACTATCTCAAAGTAATCGCTATAGAACAGTCTATATACGAATCCGATCAAAAAGAACAAAAGATCCGAGGACTCGATTTTGGCTGACGCTTTGAAGCAAAAATCCATCACGGCTCAGGCCGTAGAGCATATTCGCCAGCTGATATTCGACGGTGAATTACCTGCCGGCTCCGATCATCTCGAGAGTGAACTGGCTGATCGTTTGGGGATGTCCCGCACACCGGTCCGCGAGGCAACGCTTCTTTTGGCGCAACAGGGACTTCTTGAGGTCAGACCACGGAAGGGCGTCCGAATTTCGTCTCTTTCGCTCAAGGACATGGAAGAGATATACGCCGTCCTCACAGAACTGGAGAGCCTCGCTGCGGCAGAAGCAGCTGGTGCCTCTTACAACGATGAGGAACTGGCCGTCCTTGCCAAGTCAATTGATGATATGGAGACTGCGCTGAGCAATGGAAATCTCGAGGCTTGGGCCCTCGCCGACGAGACATTTCACAGTGAACTTGTTCGTCTCGGCGGCAACTCGAGAATTCTGGGCATTGTCGCCATGATGAGCAATCAGGTTCGTAGAGCGCGTGCGATTACGCTTCACATCAGGCCCGCGCCTCTCAAATCGAACGAGGACCATAGAGCTGTCTATGATGCCATTCGCCGCGGTGATGCGAAAACAGCGCATAATCGGCATCGGTCTCACCGCCAACACGCGCGCGAGGTTTTGATTGAACTGCTGAAAAAGCACCGCCTCCAACACATCTGATTTTACCCATGTGTGAAACAAGACGAGGAGCAGCTGACAGCCCTGTGCAGTGTATGTCAGTTGAAAAGCGGCTGGACTGCCGACTCGATTGGACTTGCCCCGTATGCCGACTTCTTCAGTCAACGCAATTGGTCAAGTCAGGGAAAGAAGCGCCTCGCAAACCTGATGCGGATCGTAATATGGCGCTGAAGGCTGGCTCACGAGGTCAAGGGCAACAGCCGGAATGCCAAGCCTGGCAAGGTCCTCGAGATCACGGGCATTTGTATCGTCGCTCGCATCAAGCAGGACCAGATTAAGCAGCTGATCGTTCAAGGCGTCGCTTCCCGCATCTTTCTTGAGATACCGCAACAAAATTTGAACTTTCTGCGCTACTGACAAGCCCACAGCCTCTGGGTCGTCTCCAAGGCTTGGCACAAAGACCTTGGGCACATTGCGGCTAGCAATCGCTCTGCCAACTCCCTCAGGCAGGAGATTTGCCAAGACGCTGGAATAGAAGCTGCCCGGCGGATAGCAAATCAGATCAGCCGACGTGATCAGCTTCTTGTTCCGCTTGCTCAATTTTGCTGATACCGGAGAGCGCTCAAGCGGCGACTTACTCAAGAATAAATTCGCAATCGGCACGTCTATCGGAGCTGCCTCCTTTCCGGTCAGCAAATGCTGGCCAATGACCGAACGACCATCTTCAAGATCCGCCCCCAGATGCAAATTGCCATCAACGATAGCCCGAACGACGCCCTGGACCCCGACAAGTTTCGAAACAAGAAAAATGATCGGTTCGAGCTCTTTCTGCTGGTTCAGGTAACCACCGGCGAGAATGAGGTTACCGATACTGGCGCCCCGCAAATCGAAGCGAGGCGGTCTGGACGTCTGGAACACCCCAAGCTGATGCATGATCAGCGTGCGCATCGGTCGCTCGATCGCTTTGACAAGCGGATGGGTTCCCGCGACCATCGTCTCGAGTTCAGAGGCAAGCGTCCGCTTGCCAACGCTCTTCTTGAACCGATGCGTGAAGAGCTTGAACACCTCTGGATGACCGAGGACACTCTCGTCCGCAAGAGCCATCAAGCGGCTTCGCAGATCGCCAATTGCCGGCATGTCGAAGGCTTTGCGCAATGCTTGTGAACTACCGCCGGAATCGAACGGCGTAACAAGATGTATCGAATTGAAAGTGTAGGATTTCAGCGCACGTGAGATGCCATTGAGGGCCGTCCCACCGCTGAAAAACAGGAGCCGCGGACCGAAATCAGGATTGTTCTTGTAGCGCCCAACACGCAACGGGTCGGGGAAAGAAACGCTTCGACGGATCACTAGCTCGTGCACTGGAGACAAATACCCTAAACAATGTGAGAGACGGAATAACCCAATTGAGCGCCGCTCCTTTGCTCACAACCAAAACGGTATCGATTGCGAATGCAAGATTTGCTTACCTCAATACGGGCAACGCCGCGCGCTAATAATCTTCGCGATGAGAAATCTCTGCCGCTGCCTGAGAGATGGCAGCCCGACACTGTCCCCGCAAGTCTACAGGACGCCAGGCAGTGCCCCCCGTCTCTGTCACAAAACTGTTGACTGCAAGGGATAGTGGGAGCCTTCCAACATGCCTCGGGGTCATTGATGACTAGCCTGCCAAAGTCGATCCAGGAGAACCTTCACTTCCTTTGCGCTGAAATCGACGGACAGCTTCAGCAGCTGGAAGCATTTTTCTGTATCCCGTCTGCGGCAACTGCGCGGCGTATTTTCGACCGGGCCGGCTACGCGCATAATCTGACGACACGGATCCACAGCGCCTGCATACGGCGTTTGGCAAATACCGGGAAAACCGAGCGCAATCAGATTGCATCGCGGAGCCTTGAATTTATCGCCACCGACCTTCTGCGTTTGGCCAACCTCACCCGCCAATGTTTGCGTCACGCCGAACGTATCGAGCATTTCGAGATTTTGGTTCCCGAACGCTATCCTCCGATTGTTCAGCGCGTCCGCGCAGGCGTCGCAAAAATCGAAGCAGCACTTTCAAACAATGACAGCGCCCGTGCAGTGCAAATTGGCCAGCTGAACCGCAAGGTTGCCAACGACTACCACAAGCTTTTCAAGCTCTACACCAATGAGATGCGCGCCACGAAGCATACCGCGGATCTGGCACACAGTTTGTTGGTGGCCAGTGAAATCCAGCGCATGGGGACGTCTCTCCAGACGATCAGTGAAGCGCTTATTTCAATCAACATCGGCCAGGCTGTAAATTTCGAGCGGTACTTTGCCCTCCAGGGACTTATGGCCGACTTCGAAACGAACGGCGATTACCACATTGAGGCCATCGCGGAAACGCGATCGGGAAGCGCGATATCGGCGATCACCGATAGCAACTCGCACAACGTTGCCGCTGTCTTCAAGGACGGAGAAAAACGCAAGGTCAAGGAAGAACGCGCTGGGGTAAAAAGCTGGAACTCGCTTTATCCTGGCCTCGCTCCCAAGATCCTGTCCTACGAGAAGCGCAATCAGTCCGCAGCACTGCTGATTGAACACCTGCCCGGATTGACGTTCGAACAGATCGTTCTGAACGAACCGGACGACCTTTGCGCAAAAGCCCTCAAGCAGCTTGGCACGACGTTGAAGGATGTCTGGCGCCAGACGAAGACTGACGAGTTTGCCGAACTCGGCAGCATGCAGCAGCTTTCAAAGCGCCTTGACGAGGTCTACCGCGTGCACCCGGAATTCCGCAGCACACGGAGCAACCTGGCAGGTTTCGAGAGTCCTGCATTTGAGGATCTCATCGAAAGCGCAAGAGAACGCGAAGCCGCTGTCGCGGCTCCGTTTTCAGTCTACATTCACGGCGACTTCAACATCGACAACATTATCTATGACCCCGGTGAAAACCGTATAAATTTCATTGACCTGCATCGCTCTCGCTACATGGACTATGTGCAAGATGTATCGGTCTTCATGGTCTCAAACTATCGTTTGCAAGTGCTCGACGCGCCCGCCCGCCGGCGGATCATGAAGATCTCGTGTGACTTCTATCAAATTGCCCGTCGCTTCGCTCGCAAGCAGAAGGATGAGACGTTTGATTACCGCCTGGCGTTGGGCCTCGGGCGCTCCTTTGCCAGCTCCACACGCTTCATCTTCGACAAGTCTCAGGCACGCAAAATGTTCCTCAGGTCCCGATATCTGATCGAACGCGCGCTCGCTTGTAAAACCGGCCAAGAACACAAATTCAAACTACCTGTGAAGGAGATCTTCGTTGACTGAGCCTCGTATCGGAGTGATCGGCATACCCGGAAAGTGGTCAACGGAGACACTGGCTGATGCAGTAGAAGCTCGCACCGGTTTCCGGCTGGTCATTGACATGGCTCAGGTCAGCCTCGACCTGACAACCTCGTCTCTCTGGTTCAAAGGTGTCGATCTCTGTAAGCTGGATGGCTTGATCGTTAAGAAGATCAGCGAGGAGTACAGCCCCCATACGCTTGACCGGCTCGAAATGCTCCGCGTTGCGGAAAACCGTGGCGTCAAAGTCTTCAGCGGCGCAGAGAACATCATACGCCTCGTCGACCGGCTAAGCTGCACAGTCACACTTTCAAATGCAGGCATTCCGATGCCCCCTACCTGCGTAACGGAAGACCGGGAGGCGGCATTCGCAGCGGTGAACCGCTTTGGAAGTGCCGTCTTCAAGCCGCTGTTTTCGACGAAGGCCCGCGGTATGTGCATCCTTGAAGCAAGCGCTGGCGAAGATGTTGTCCGAAAAGACATTGCCGCCTTTTCCGAGGCGCACCCCGTTATGTACATCCAGCAAAAGATGGATCTGTCCGGCCAGGATCTGGGCATGGTCTTTCTGGCTGGTGAATACCTTGGAACCTACGCCCGCGTCTCGCAGTCGAAAGCCTGGAACACAACGATCGAGAGTGGAGGCAAATACGCATCTTACTCACCAGATGATGAACTGATAGCACTGGCCCACAAGGCACAGGAGCCGTTTGGTCTGGATTTCACAACGGTTGACGTCGCTCTGACGCCTGAAGGACCGATTGTCTTCGAAGTATCGGCATTCGGCGGTTTCAAAGGCGCACTTGAGGGTGCTGGAATAGAGGCTGCAGGACTTTATGCTGACCATGCACTTAGGAAGGTCAGGTCATGAGCGAACCAAGCAGCCAAGATGTGATCGACGCTCTGCAACCCCAAGACCGATGCTCCACGCATTCTCCCATTCATCTGAAAGTGGGAAGCGTCATCGTCGAAATCCGCTCCAATTCTGAGCCAGTGCTTGCAGAGTTGCGGCAGTATTTCCTGCATGCCGTAATCCCGGGCGAGGAACCAACCCTAACTGTTCATGTTCTCGATGGTCTGGATCTTCCGTTCGACGTCGCTTGGTCTGATTGGGCCAGAGAGCCCGGCAAGACTGGTCGAAAGGATGCAGTTTCAGATCTGCCGGACGCGCGGCTTGTCCGAAAAATACGCACCGGCATGGCATTTCTGCAGTCAACAGACTGGAAGATCGCATTCGGCCCCTGCAAGGCCTATCCGAACCAGGTCATCAATTTTGTAAACACTCAGATTTTGAATCACTTCCAACAGCTAGGCTGGGTCGGCTGCCACGCGGCCGCGGTCAGTCGCGGCGAGCGAACGCTTGCAATTGCGGGCCTGTCGGGCGGCGGCAAGTCCACAACCATGCTCAAGCTCATGGAGTTGGACGGCACTCACTATGTCACAAACGACCGTTTGCTCGTGAGGAGCAACACGCCACACTCCGATGCGCTCGGCATTCCCAAGTTACCACGGATCAATCCCGGGACCATTCTGCACAACCCACGGCTTCGGGGCATGCTTTCGGCCGCTAGACAGCGCGAATTGGAAGCACTCTCCGACGAAGAGCTTTGGACACTGGAGGAAAAAAACGACCTGATGGTCGGCGAGCTCTTCGGCCCAGGACGCATCAGGCACGCCGCCTCCCTTACGCACTTTTGGGTGTTGAATTGGTCCCGTGAAGCTACCGAGCCCACGAATGTCCGCGAGGTGAAAATCGAAGATAGACCAGACTTGCTGGCAGCCATCATGAAAAGCCCGGGGCCTTTCTACCAACGGCCGAATGGCAGCTTTTGGCAAGACGACAGCCCGCTTGAACCAGAAGCCTATCTTGAAGCCTTGAAAGGCGTTGAGGTGCAGGAAGTCTCAGGCCAAATCGATTTTGACGCCCTCTTTCGATATGGCGAAAAAATCCTTGGTGCCCGGGCATGACGAGACGCCTGGCAATCCTGGTCCGTCACGGTGACTACGAGCAGCGCCCGGAAACCCCAAGCGCGCTTCAACCATTCCCGTTGACGGAAAAGGGAAAGTCGCAAGCCCATGCTGCCGGCGTAGAAATCGCTGCTCTTTGCAAAACCGGGAACTGGAAACTCTCGCCTGTCATTTCTTGCTCGCGCCAACTTCGCGCCTGGCAAACAGCCGAAACCCTGGCCCAGAGCCTTAAATCGGAACTCAATCTCCCAGCGGTCGTTGAGGAGAGTGAGGGACTTGCGGAGCGGAGCGTTGGAGCCTTGGCAAACCTGACCATTGAAGAGATTGAGGCAGTCATCGCAGCAGATCCGCGCCACAAGCCTCTGCCATACGGCTGGAAATCTCGCAGCGACTACAAGCTGCCGTTCCAAGGCGCCGAATCCCTGCAGGAAGCAGGGCAGAGAGTAACCGACTACCTCGTGTCCCAGATGACACTGCTGCAGGAGAGCGCAGCGACTGTGGCGAAAATCTTCGTTGGACATGGCGCCTCTTTCCGGCACGCCGCCCATCGTCTTGGGGTGATCGAATTTGACGACATTGCACAACTAAGCATGCACCACGCGAGACCCATTGTGCTGGAGGCCAACGACAAGATGTCATGGCGCCAGGTACATGGCGAATGGAAGAACCGGTATCCCGATGAACCAGCCACAGACTGAAGGAACGCAGGCCACCATGAAGCCTGCCCCCACACATGACCGGGACCTCCTGCCGACCATATTCGGGGCACGAGCAGCTTCGCTCGGCGTTCCTGAACGCTGTGTCCCCTGGCCGTTGGACATGCCCCACTCCGGAGGATCGACGCCCGATCAGACCGCCAAAATCCTTAAAAGTCTGAGGAGATCAGATGCGTATGGGCAATGGAAATGGCCCAAGCGGCCGGTTGTCTTCATCTCTGACCTTCATGCCGATGCCGAAAGCCTCGTCAGGTCTTTGGTCGCGGCTGGCGTTGTTCAGGGCCATGAACACAACGTGGATGACTTTGAGCTGACAGACTTCGGACGCTCATGCGTCCTCGTCATTGGAGGTGACTGTCTCGACAAAGGACCAAGCAATCTGGACCTGCTCAACAGCCTGAAAAAACTGATTGAAACAGGGGTTCGCATCAAGTTGCTTGCAGGCAATCATGACTTGCGGCTCTTGCTGGGCGTTCGCGCCTTGACGAGCGAACGATCCCCCCTGACCGAACATATGTTCATCCGTATGGGCAACAAAGTGCTGCCTCTCCTGCGTGAAGTCTACGACAAACACGTCGCGCCGACAAACGCGCTGGAGAGTGCGCCTGACCTTG
This sequence comes from Roseibium sp., assembly GCF_039982295.1. Taxonomy (GTDB): domain Bacteria; phylum Pseudomonadota; class Alphaproteobacteria; order Rhizobiales; family Stappiaceae; genus Roseibium. The sequence goes on along the minus strand of NZ_JBDWYP010000003.1, from coordinate 164,719 downwards.
AGACTTGCCGTGCTCGGATTTTTCCGAGCGAAACCTGGCAAAGATATTTTCCTGAAGCTGCGGCAGGGCACCTCGGCGAAGCAGCTATTCAAAAAGAGCTTCGTCGGCTGAAGAAAAAAATTGCGACTTTTGAGGAAGCAAGCCTGAGCGCCGGGTTGGATATGCGCATGCTGTACGCCGCCGCGATGAAATGCAGAGAATTGTTTCTGGAGCCTGATGGCTTCTATGCCTGGTTCTACGCCCGGATGCGCGCGATCTACAAAAGCGGATCCGTTCTCTTTGCGCACGCCGGACTGGACGATCGTATCTGCGCCGAGATCGATGAGAATGGTGTGAGCCACATCAACAGACTTTTCCGAGAACAGGTCTACCAAGACCCTTTCACCTTCTACTCCGGCACAGTCGCCAACATCATGCGAACCAAATACCGGGCGGTTGACAAACAGCTGTCATCAAACGGCGTCGAACGGCTTCATCGCTCCGGCATCAAGATCCTCGTCCATGGTCACGTCAATCGCGAACGCGGGCAACGACTGAAGACGATGAAAGGTTTGCTGCACATCGAAGCGGATATCACGCTGGACAGAAATTCGAGAAAGCTTGAAGGCCTCAAGGGCATTGGCACAGGGGCGACCATAATCCTGCCAAATGGAAACATTGTCGGCTTCAGCAATGACTTTCCATATGCGAAAGTGCTCACTCCCGAGATCCACATGACAAAGGCGGCGCTCCAGCATGATGGAACGTAAGGACAGATTTAAGCACGAGTCCATTCAGGACCGAAAAACCATTCAATCGCTGATCACTGCGATCAACCGGGGGATCGCGAAGGGTGAGCTGCATTTCAGCGATGACACCGGTGAAATCACGCTGAATCCTGACGGTTTGCTCAATTTGAAGGTCACCGCATCCAAGGATGAAGCGCGGTGTCGGATGGACATCCGCATATCCTGGACCAACGAAAACACCGACCTGAAAGATGCGGGAAAGCTGAAAGTGAAGTCCTGAAAATCGACTTTGACAAACGCGCACCACACAAGTGCGGTTGTCACACTTTGAACCTGACAGCGGGCGAGGCTACGTCAAACAGCCAGCGCCGCCGCCAGATCCCTTAGAGCTGCTTTCGCTTACGATGCTTCTTGAAAGCCCGGAATGATCTTCTCCGCATAATCCGCAATGATTTTCTCTTCATCGCCGCTGTCGAGATAGATATTGAACTGGGTCACACCCGCTTTCTCAAGCTCTTTCAGCTTCGCGATATGTTGATCCGCAGTGCCGAGAACGGTGAACGCGTCAACAATATCATCGGTAATGAAGTCCAGGAACGGGTTATCGCTTTGGCCGTGCTTAGAATAATCATAGCCCCGGCGTTTTTCGATGTAGGAGGTCAGGCTCGCCGGCACCAGATCTGAATCCGAACCGTACTTTTCGACAATGTCGGCCACATGATTGCCGACCATTGCCGGGAACCATTTCACCTTCTCTCTGGCATGTTCGATATCTCCAGTATACGCCGGCGCCGCCGCCATGATGCGATAACCGGACATGTCGCGTCCTGCCTCTTCTCCCGCCTTCTTGGCCTGATCCCCAAGCCACTTGCAGATACCAGGCTCAGCGATCTGCAAAATGAGGCCATCACCAACGCGTCCGGCTGTCGCCAGAGCCTTGGGGCCATATGCAGCAATCCACATCGGGGGCTCATGACCAACTGCCCATGGGAATTGCACAGGCTCGGGACATTCGCCGTATTGCGCCTCCTCACCTTTGATCAGCTTGCGCATCACATCGGTAAATTCTTCGACCCGCTTGAGCGTCGCAGGCTTTTTACCCATCACGCGCACGGCGCTGTCGCCCCGGCCGATGCCAATGTCGAACCGGTCGCCGGATTGTTTGGCAAGCGAACCGAAAAGGCTGGCGGCGACTGACCAGTCACGGCTGTTGGGATTGGTCACACAGGGACCAAAGCGCATGTGCTCTGTGTGCTCCATACACATGGCTATCGCGACATAGCTGTCACGCCAGAGAATGTGGCTATCGTAGAACCAGCAGTAAGTGAAGCCAGCGTTCTCGGCCTGCCGCACCAGTGCTTTTGCACGGTCGGCCTCCACAAAGCCCTTGAAGCAAATTCCGAATTCCATCGCGGTTTTCCCCTCGGTTTTCGCTGCCGGCACCGCTACCTGCAACGCGATTGTCATGGTGGAAATCTCCAGTGAACTGGCGTCGCCGTCAACTATTTTTGACCATTTGATAAAAAATTTTTGCCAACTCCTTGATCAAAGCTAAAAATGAGGCAATTCTCAAGGGCCACTCTCATCAGCCAAGGCGCTGCGTGGCAAGGGGACGACTGGCATCTAAAAGCATCCAATTCATGCTGGCTGCGGAAGATGCGTCTATGGAAAACAGGTGTCGTGCGTGACCAAAGATAAAATCATAGCGCTTTCCGGCGGCGTCGGCGGCGCAAAGCTCTCGCAGGGCCTGGCAGCTGAAATGAATCCGCAGGACCTGACGGTGATCATCAACACCGGCGATGATTCAGCGCACTACGGCCTGTTTGTCACGCCCGACATCGACACTCAGCTCTACACCCTTTCCGGTCGAGCCGATCTTGAGCGCGGCTGGGGACGCAAAGACGAGAGTTGGAACGCGATGAACTCATTGCGCGAGCTCGGCGAAGATATCTGGTTCAACATCGGAGACAAGGACCTCGGCACCAATCTGCTTCGGACCATGCGGCTCGCCCGTGGGGACAGGCTGACCGAAATCACCATCGACTTGGCAAAGTCATTTGGTCTGGAATGCCAGCTTTTGCCCATGTCGGACACGACCGTATCGACTCAACTTCGATGCTCAGACGGAACCTACGACTTTCACGACTGGTTTGTCGCAAAGAAGACTGAGCCAACTGTCGAAGAAGTGGTTTTCAGAGGTGCCAGCGAGGCAAGCATGACGGCAGAAGTCGCGAGCGCTCTGGGCGACCCCAAACTTGCTGCAATCATCGTATGCCCCTCCAACCCCTACCTCTCCATCGATCCTATTCTGGCTGTGCCAGGGCTTCGTCAGGCACTCATCGATAGTCCCGCGCCTGTAATTGGCGTCACCCCGGTCGTCGGCGGCGAAGCGATCAAAGGCCCGACGGCATCGATGATGCGAGGCTTTGGTTTCCCCGTGAAGGCTTCGACTGCAGCAGCGGCACATGCTGATATTTATGATGGCTATTTGATCGATGAGCGAGATTCCGACGATGCATCAGATTTCCAGGCGATCGGCGGCGGCCTCCCCGTAGCGCTCGCAGACACCATGATGGTCGATATGACTGCCAAGCGTCGACTTGCACGCGCTGCGTTGGATTTCGCCCAACGCCTTCAAAGCGAGCATGCGCCGTGACGATCTGGGCACTCATTCCAGTAAAACCTTTCGCAGACGCCAAGTCGCGGCTTTCAAGTGTTTTGACACCAAACCAGCGTGCACAACTCGCGCAGGCAATGTTTCGAGACACGCTCGCCGCCACAGCGCTCGCAAAAGGCCTGGACGGCATAGCCGTTGTGACAAAGGATCCTGTTGCTGCCGAGATCGCGAGATCGATTGGTGCCCGCGTCATCCAGGATCAAACACAGGACCTGAACAGTGCCCTGACAACCGCCAGGGTCGCGCTACAAAAACAGCTTGGCGCCATCAACCTCATCATTATCCCTGCCGACCTACCCGCACTTAAAGCGAGTGATATCGAGGGGCTTGTTGAGGCACACCGCACGCCAACACAGATCATTCTATCTCCTGACCACGAAGGGGATGGCACGAACATGCTCCTGACAGGTTCTCAAACAGATTTCCCCTATGCGTTTGGCGCAGCAAGCTATCAACGTCATTTGAGCCTGTCCAAGGATCTGGGGTATGAGGCTACAACCTTCAAAAGCGCTCGTGTGAGCGCTGATCTCGACAATCCATCCGACATTGGCAGAATTTGGCAGTATGAACCAGGTCAGCATACCAAGCAGGTACTCGAAGCCTTCTGCCTCAGCAGCCTTTGGCCTCTCAAGGAGGTGTCATGATTCACTCGCTCCACGATGATCTGGACCTTGAGGCATTGATTGCGGAAACGGACATCCAAAGCCTCATGCATCGCGCCCGTACCAGGCGTGACGCGGCATTTGGGTCCCTCGTAACCTACTCGCCCAAAGTTTTTATTCCGCTGACGATGGCCTGCCGGGATGTCTGCCACTACTGCACCTTCGCCAAACCGTTGAAAGCAGGACAGAAGGTTTTTCTGTCGCCTGAGGAAGTGCTTGATCTCGCCAGGAAGGGAGAAAAGGCCGGTTGTCAGGAAGCATTGTTCACGCTGGGAGAGAAACCGGAGCTGCGTTACCGGTCGGCAAGGGAAGCTCTCGACGAGCTCGGCTTTGAAACCACTGTTGACTACCTGGCCTACGTGGCCGGCCTCGTCAGAGACCAGACCAACCTTTTGCCTCACCTCAATCCGGGTACGCTGACGACTGCAGAATTCGAAAAACTCAGACCGACAGCAGCATCCATGGGCATGATGCTTGAAACGACCTCACAGCGCCTGTCAGCGCGCGGCGGCCCTCATTTCGGCAGCCCTGACAAGGAACCAGCAGCAAGACTTGCCGCCCTTGAAGCTGCAGGAAAAGCGCGGGTTCCTTTCACCACTGGCCTGCTGATCGGGATCGGCGAAACGCGGCAGGAAACCGTCGAGGCTCTTCTGGCCATTCGGGATACACACTCGAAATTTGGGCACATTCAAGAAGTCATCATACAAAACTTCCTGCCCAAGCCAGACACCAAGATGCGCGCATTCCCGCCAGCCGACCCAATCGAACATCAGTGGGCGATCGCAGTGGCACGCCTCATCTTGCCGATGGAAATCAGCATCCAGGCTCCACCCAATCTCGCGGCCGGCACTGGTGAGGAACTTCTTCAGGCCGGTATAAATGATTGGGGTGGCGTCTCACCCGTCACCATCGACCACGTCAATCCCGAGGCCCCCTGGCCGAGCGTCGAGAAACTCGCCAAGATCACTGCAAGCGAGGGTAAAACACTGGCCCCGCGCTTGACGGTCTATCCTGCCTTCATCCACCGGGCTGATGATTGGATCGCGCCCCTAATGGCTAGATCCGTCCTGAGGGGATCAGATGGCGACGGACTCGCTTTTGAAGGTTCATGGACGCCAGGTTCGCATCAAAAACTGCCAGAGGTTCGCAAAGGCGGCAGCGTCGATCCCGAAATCCAGGCGATACTGAACCTCGCGCCCGGAACAATCTTGACTGAAGAGCAGATTGTCCGGTTGTTTTCTGCGCGCGGTGACAGTTTCCACGCAGTCTGTGTGCATGCAGATCAGCTGCGCCAAGCGACAAATGGCGACCGCGTGCACTACGTCGTGACCCGGAACATCAACTATACGAATGTCTGCACTTACGGATGCACCTTCTGTGCATTTTCAAAGGGCAAGACGCATGAAGAACTCCGAGGTCCAGCTTACGATCTCGATATGGAAGAGTTTTCAAGGCGTGTTGCGGAAGCATGGGCCCGAGGCGGAACCGAAATCTGCCTGCAGGGAGGCATCCATCCTGGCTACACGGGTAAAACCTACCTGGACCTTTTGCGGCATGCGAAACAAGCTGCTCCAGATATTCATATCCACGCTTTCTCGCCTTTGGAAATCTGGCAAGGTGCGGCAACTCTAAATCTGTCGCTTACAGACTATCTTATGAAACTGAAGGAGGCTGGACTTTCGTCCTTGCCCGGAACAGCCGCCGAAATCCTCGATGATGAAGTTCGAATAAAGATTGCGCCGGACAAAATCACGACGGATCAATGGTTCCAGGTCATGAGTGCGGCTCATTCAATTGGCCTGAAGAGCACTTCGACAATCATGTATGGCCACATCGAACAGCCGAAACACTGGGCGAGACACCTTCTGCGTCTTCGCGCTCATCAACTCGATCACGGCGGCTTCACAGAATTCGTCCCGCTCCCGTTCGTTGCGCTGGAGGCGCCAATCTACCTGCGCGGTCAGTCCAGAAAAGGCCCCACCTGGCGGGAGGCGGTCTTAATGCATGCCATTGCCCGCATCGCACTGTACGGTGCAATCGATCACATTCAGGTCTCATGGGTCAAAATGGGGCCAGAAGGCGCTGCCGTCTGCCTAAACTCTGGCGCAGATGATATGGGCGGCACCTTGATGAACGAGAGTATCACGCGTGCAGCCGGCGCCGTTCATGGGCAAGAATTTGCCCCATGGCAGATGGAGGACCTGATTCATTCAGTCGGCCGCAAACCATTTCAGCGCTCAACCGTATATGGCCATGTATCAGAGGAGCGTCGGCAACGCGCGATGCAAGCCGCGCCGCTTCAGGACATGACCAACACCCCATTCAAGGCACGCAAGCAACGCAACCGCTTGAACGCCTGACCAGACAAAACGATTACAGCAAAGGGATCGCAATGCTGCGCATTGGATACAAGGCTTCCGCCGAACAGTTTCGGCCCCACGAATTGATGGAGTTTGCAATCCTGGCCGAGGAAGTCGGCTTGGACAGTGCCTTTATTTCCGATCATTTTCAGCCTTGGCGGCACACGGGCGGCCACGCCCCGCACGCTCTCGTCTGGCTTGGAGCAGTCGGAGCAAGAACCAGCCGCATCGCACTGGGCACCTCGGTTCTGACCCCGACCTTCCGCCATCATCCGTCGATGATTGCCCAGAGCTTTGGCACGTTGGGCTCGATGTTTCCCGACCGCATTATCCTTGGCATAGGAACCGGCGAAGGTCTTAACGAGGTTCCTGCCATTGGCTGTGAGTGGCCGGAACGGAAGGAACGCTTTGCCCGGCTGCGCGAAGCCGTTCGGCTGATCCGCAAGCTATGGACCGAAGAGCGGGTAAGCTTCGAGGGAGACTACTACAAGACCGAGAGCGCAACGATTTATGACAGACCGGAAAACCCGGTGCCGATCTATGTTGCCGCAGCCGGTCCAATGATCGCAAAATATGCTGGCCGTTTCGGCGATGGCTTCATCTGCACCTCTGGCAAGGCTCCAGCACTATACTCAGAAACGCTCATTCCGAACCTGGAAGCGGGGATTACCCAACAAGAACGACAAGCGTCAGATGTCGACCGCATGATTGAAGTGAAACTGTCTTTCGATACCGATCTGGATCGCGCCAAGGAAGACACTCGTTTCTGGGGTGCTCTGGCTTTGACTCAGGAACAGAAGATGACCGTGGAAGATCCTCTGGAAATGGAAAAGCTGGCCGACAGCCTCTCATCCGATCAAACCGCGAGTCGCTGGATTGTAACGGCAGATGCCGACGAAGTTGTTGAGCGATTGAAGCCCTACGTCGATCTCGGTTTCAACCATTTCGTCTTTCATGCTCCAGGGCCAGATCAGACGCGCTTCCTGAAGCAATTTGCGGCAGACGTCCTGCCCCGACTGCGGAACGCTTACGGCTAACAGCATCATGGCCCAACTGACACTCACGACGCTCGATGATTTTCCGCTGGTCAATCCGGGCGACGACCTTGCCAAACTTATTGCCGAGGGGCTCCTGTGTCAGAACGTTGTGCTCGGTAGTGGGGACGTCGTTGTCGTCGCCCAGAAGGTCGTGTCGAAAGCGGAGGGCCGCTTTCTCAATCTGGCCGATATCACACCTGGCCAGGAAGCTCTCAATCTTGCAGAGGAAACTGATAAAGACCCGCGACTCGTGCAAGCCATTTTGGATGAGAGCACCGAAGTTGTTCGCAAGCGAAAAGGCGTTCTTGTGGTTCGCCACCGATGCGGTTGGGTCATGGCGCAGGCCGGCATTGATCAATCTAACGTCGAGGGCAGTGAAAACGGCGCACTGCTGCTTTTGCCGATTGATCCTGATGCGTCTGCCGCTCGCCTGAGAGCCGCGCTATTGGAGCGGTTCAACGTTCCTCTCGGCGTCGTCATCGCTGACAGCTTCGGCAGACCATTTCGCAACGGCACAACCGGCATAGCCATTGGCGCAGCAGGCGTGACGAGCTTTATGGACATCCGGGGTGAAAAGGATCTCTATGGACGAGAACTGAAGGTTTCAACGGTCGCTCACGCCGACGAACTCGCCTCAGCTGCATCTCTTTTGATGGGTCAGGGAAACGAGGGCTGCCCTGTGGTTCTACTGCAGGGGCTCGCGCCTTCAAACGAGGTGCCAGCAGCATCCCTCATAAGACCATTGGAAGATGACCTCTTCCGCTAGTTTCCCTTGTCTTTGAACTAAAAAGTCGCCAATCACTCGGCGAATACGCACTCTCAAAACCCGTTTTGTTTTTCAGAACGACCACCCGAAAAGCCCACTCTTCAGGGTGGCGCAGCGCACTTTCAGTCAGGCGCAATACATGAGTTTTATACTCAGCTATTGATGCCCCTCAATAATATGAATATAGAAATCATATTATTGATTGAAGGCGAAGCTATGACCGAACAGTTTTCGAAAACCGGCCAAAAGCGGGACTGCGCGCAGATCCGTCGCATGAGAGAACAACACTCAAACATGCGGGACCGGGATTTGGCCAACATGCTCGAAATCTCGGAGGCAGAGCTTCTGGCCGCGTTCTGCGGCCATGGTGTGCGTCGCATTGAGGCGAACTTTGACATTCTCTTCAATGGCCTCAAGGAAGTCGGTGAAGTGATGGCACTGACGCGGAACGAAAGTGCCGTGCATGAGAAGATTGGTCCATTTGAGAAGTTCGTGAATGGCAAACGCGCAGCATTGATGCTCGGTGAACAGATCGACATGCGAATGTTCCCAGCTGTTTGGGCCCACGGCTTCGCCGTTGAACGACAGGACGGCGAGAACCTGCGCAGATCTCTCCAATTCTTTGATGCGACAGGAGAAGCTCTATTCAAGGTTCACGCTCGGCCGAAAACAAATCTCGAAGGCTGGAACAACCTAATCGACAAGCTCCTGCTTTCGGATCAAGACGCAGGAATCGAATTCGAGGAAAAAGCTCACTCAGAAACTGATCGCAAACCAGCGTCGTCAGAAGTCGGAGAGACGCTTCGGCAGCGTTGGCAAGAGCTCACGGATCCGCATCAATTCCATGGAATGCTGAAAGACCTGGACTTGCATCGCCTAAGCGCTCTGGAAGTAGCCGGGCATCAATGGGCCTGGAAGCTCGATGAAAGCGCGGTTTCTGCAATGCTGCACCTGGCTTCAAATGAAGCGCTGCCGATTATGTGTTTTGTCGGCAACAAGGGCTGCATCCAAATCCACTCCGGTGCAATTAAAACAGTTATGGACAAGGGGCCTTGGATCAACGTGCTTGATCCAAACTTTCACCTTCACTTGCGCACCGATCACATTGCCAGCGTCTGGGCTGTACGCAAGCCCGCAGACATAGAACACGTGACGTCGATTGAAGCCTATGACGAGAACGACAACCTGGTCATTCAATTTTTTGGCGTCAGGACAGAAGGCTCGGTCGAGCGCTCGGAATGGCGGGATCTGATCGAAAGGCTTCCTCAGGTTTCAACCAACACCACAATCGGAGTTGCCTCATGAGCTTCAGATCCACATTCTCGGGCCGCTTTGTGTCTCTCCTTGCAACAGCGTTTTTGGGCAGCCACCTTGCTCTGCAAGGTGTGGCACTTGCCGAACAGGCAGCGTCAGAACGCATCGTAGCCATCGGAGGGTCCGTGACCGAGATCGTCTATGCGCTTGGTGAAGAGGATCGCCTTGTCGCCCGAGACACAACCAGCACCTTCCCTCCAGAAGCAACTGAACTTCCGGATGTCGGCTATATACGGGCGTTATCGCCTGAAGGGGTCTTGTCGGTATCACCCGACATGATCCTTATGCTTGATGGAGCCGGACCGCCTGAGACGCTGGAGCTATTGGCAAAATCCGGAATTCCAATCGTCAGCATTCCGGAGGACTATTCGGGCGAAGGAATAATCCAAAAGGTGCAAGCAGTCGGTGAAGCCCTTGGCGTTAAGGAAAAAGCAGAGGCCTTGAATGACAGCCTGAGACACGCACTCACGACGGCGGAAGAGGGAAATGCAGACCGAACCAAAGACTTCAAGGTTCTATTCGTGCTATCTGCCAAGGGCGGCAGAATCCTGGCATCGGGCGACGAAACCGCGGCAAGCGGGATTCTCAAGTTAGCCGGTGCGAAAAATGCGACGAAAGGCTTTACCGGGTACAAGCAGCTGACCGATGAGGCCATTCTGGAGGCTGCGCCAGACGTGATCCTCATGATGAGCAATGGAAGAGATCATGGCACCTCGGCACAGACATTATTTGACCACCCGGCGGTTGCGCTAACTCCCGCTGGCGAACACAAACGGCTTATCCAGATGCTGGGAAACTACCTCTTGGGGTTTGGCCCCCGCACGCCGGAGGTCATTCATGAGCTCGGCGCAAAGTTGACCGAGTTCGGTGGCTGATACGCGACATGACCGAGATTTCGCTCAAACGGCCGGACGCAAACCGGATGACTGCGGCAATTGCAGATATACAACCGACCGGAATGCGGGATCTACTCGCGCGGCAGGTCATTTTCGCTCTTGTCGTCGTTCTTGTGCTCGCCATATCTGCAAGCCTGTCGATTGGGCCGATTAGAATTCCAATCCTTGATGTCGCACAGAGCTATCTCTTGAATCTGTTCAATGGCGCAGAGGAAACTCCTGTAGGCATAAACCTGCGAGACTGGATCGTACTGAGTGAAATTCGGCTGCCCAGAACGCTCCTCGGAGCGCTTGTCGGCTCTGCCCTCGCCGTTTCTGGTGCCGTAATGCAAGGTCTTTTCAGGAACCCCTTAGCGGACCCGGGCATCGTCGGCGTTTCCGCCGGAGCGGGCCTCGGCGCAGCAAGCCTCATCGTCCTTGGCGGAACAACTCTTGCCCCGATCGTCTCGATCTTTGGGATCTACGCTCTCCCCCTTGCAGCCTTTGGCGGCGGTCTTTGCTCTACATGGCTGCTCTATCGAATAGGCACTCGAGGCGGCATCACCTCCGTAGCCACGCTGCTTCTGGCGGGCATCGCTCTTGGTGCATTTGCAGGCGCGATCACAGGGCTTCTTATCTATGTGGCCGATGACCAGCAACTCAGAGACCTGACTTTCTGGGGATTGGGCTCCCTCGCCGGCGCTTCCTGGGAAAAGGTTTTTGCAGCTGCGCCACTAATTTGCGCGACCCTTTTTCTGTTACCAGTTCTTGCAAATGGTTTGAACGCATTGATGCTTGGAGAAGCTGCAGCAGGCCACTTGGGCATTCGCGTTCAGCGTCTTAAAAACATCAGTATCATCATGGTCGCAGCAGCTTCCGGAGCGTCGGTTGCGGTAAGCGGCGGAATTGGATTCGTGGGTATTATCGTCCCTCATCTTCTTAGACTGACCATAGGTCCCGACCATCGCTACCTTTTGCCCGCTTCAGCCCTTTTAGGAGCGAGCTTTCTCATCGCGACAGACACAATAAGTCGAACAATCGTTGCTCCGGCTGAATTACCCATCGGTATTCTGACTGCATTCATGGGTGCACCGTTCTTCCTTTGGCTCCTGCTTCGCAAACGCGGCCTGAGTAGCTTTTGATGGAGAACACAGCCTTGAAGCCTCAAGAAAAAGCTGGAAGCCTTGAGGCACTTGACCTTGAGGTAGGGTATGATCGAGCTCCGATCATCAAAGGTCTCAGTTTTGCGGCTGAGCCAGGGCTCTTTCATACCATCCTAGGCCCGAACGGCTCAGGCAAGAGCACACTCTTGAAGGCACTAACCGGAGAACTCCCCTACTCTGGCAGTGTCACGCTTAATGGCGAGAACCTGAGCACCATCAGGCCGGAAACATTGGCTTTGCGACGAGGCGTACTACCCCAGCATACAGTTCTCGCCTTTCCGCTCACTGTTGCCGAGGTCGTCAGTCTTGGTGTCCTACGCAATGACACTGTGGGAACAGCAACGCAGCGACGCAACCGTATCATCGACGCACTTGGCATGGTTGACCTGGAGGGATTTGAGAACAGGCAGTATCAGTCGCTCTCCGGCGGAGAACAGCAGCGTGTGCAGCTCGCCCGTGTCCTATGCCAGGTTTGGCGTCCTGTCGCAGAGGACGGTAGCCGCCGCTGGCTCTTTCTCGATGAGCCTGTATCCAGCCTGGATATCAAGCACCAAATCCAGATCATGAACATTGCCGCCGACTATGCTCGACGCGGCGGTGGTGTCTTGGCGGTGATGCATGACCTCAATCTCACGGCCAGCTTTGCCGACACCGTCATGGTCATTCGAAACGGTGAACTGAAGATCATGGGAAGCGTGGCCGCCGTCTACAAGGACGAAATTCTCTCTGATGCCTACGACTACGACATTCAGGTATCTCATGTAGATGGGCGCAGCGCACCAATCGTTCTCGCGCGGCATGGCTAGCAATCCATCTCGGCGTACCGGCGAAAGAAACCTAAAAGCGTGCAGTTCAAGGGAGTGCATTGGCCAAGCGCTTCTGTCTGAGGCTAAGATTTGGGATATGTTTCAGCTTTGCTTTTTCGCCTCGATGCCCCCATAAAGACAGCTCTAAAATCGCAGCTTTTTGGATGATAAATTGTAATGATTTTTCCCTGTATTTTGTCCGGAGGCATCGGCTCGCGGCTTTGGCCTCTTTCGCGTAAGGACCGGCCAAAACAATTCCTGCCCATTTTCAATGGTGAAAGCCTTTTCCAGAAAACCATCAAGCGCGTTCAGGGAGAAGCCTTTGGCGCACCGATTGTGATCGGAAACAACAACCATCGCTTTCTGATGGGTGAGCAGCTTGCGGAAACAGGTGTCGAGGCGGACACCATTCTTCTCGAACCAATGGGTCGCAACACGGCCGCACCGACCGCCATGGCAGCTCTTCTTGCTGGCGAAAGAGATCCCGAGACGCTTGTTCTTCTACTCCCCTCAGATCATCTGATCGGCGAGGAGGAAGTCTTCCGGAAGGCGGTTGGGAACGCGTCAGGCGCCGCCCGTTCCGGACAAATCGTGACTTTCGGCATTACCCCGCATGAGCCGAATACGGGGTATGGTTATATTCGGCTTGAGGATGGCGCCGCTCCAGTCAGAAAGGTTGCGGCCTTTGTCGAAAAGCCCGACCTTTTGACAGCAAAAAAGTTTCTTGCAGATCACAACTACGTCTGGAACGCGGGGATCTTTCTTTATTCCGCAAAAGCGATGATCGAAGCATTTGAAACACACCAGCCTCAGTTGATGGCCGATATTCGAGCGGCTCTGGCAACGCGCTCAAGAGATCTAGATTTCACGCGTCTGAGTGAAGACGCTTTTGCCAAGATCGAAAGTATCTCGATCGACTACGCGATCATGGAAAAGGCACCCAATATCTCTTGTGTCCCCATGGCCCCACAGTGGGATGATCTAGGGTCATGGTCCGCAATCTGGGATGTTCTCGAAAAAGATCCAGAAGGCAACAGTGGCCTTGGCGATACACGGTTCCTCGGATCGCAGAATTGTCTCGCCTATGCCGACGACGGTCTGGTGTCGGTAATAGGCCTTTCCGACGTTCTTGTTATTTCAACACGCGACAGCGTCCTTGTCGCCCACAAGGACAAGGCCCAGGATGTAAAGAAGATTGTAGAGGCCCTGGAGAATGAAGGGCGAGAAGAGGTCAACGCCCACCCCCGCACCTACAAGCCTTGGGGCTGGACCGAACGCATCAATTCCGGCGACAGATTTTCTGTCCAATCAATGATGATCAAGCCAGGAAAAGGCCTCACCCTTCAGAGCCACCTGCACCGTGCCGAACATTGGGTCGTCGTCTCTGGAACCGTTGAGATCACCATCGAAGGAAAAGCCGAATTGCTCACGGAGAACCAGTCGGCATTTGTTCCCCTTGGGGCCCAGCACAAGTTGTACAATCCCGGCAAGATCCCCGTACGAATGATCGAGGTTCAGTCAGGAACCTATCTGGATGCCGACGACATCCTGCGTCATTCGTGAGAATTCAAACCTGAATTTAGACGAGAAGCTCATCACGTCGCGGCGGGTTCGCCCCTGCCCGCGAAACGGTAATTGCCGCCGTCTGCGCCCCCAGTGCCAGCGCCTTTGCAAGCGTGCCTTCAGACACCTGCGCGATGGTGTCCCGCTGAAGAGCACCGCTCTCTTGCAATATGGCCAAAACGCCTGCGTTGAAAGTATCACCAGCTCCAACCGTATCGACCACTCGCACTGAAAGGCCCGGCACGGATACATCAAGACCAGAAGCTGTGAAACCGACAGCTCCTTTTGTGCCTCGTGTGACCAAGACGACAGACACTCCCAAGCCCATAATAGCCTGAGACTTTTCCCGAAGAGACTGAGGTCCGGGCAAAATCCAGTCGAGATCTTCGTCTGAGACTTTGACGATATCGGCGCTCCGCAACATCCGATCAAGCCGCTGACGATAACGAGCATCGTCACGGATGAAACCCGGCCTGATGTTGGGATCGATCATGATGACCTTTTGCCGAGCGTACCGTACCAGCAAATCCGCATAGGCATCGGCGCAGGGCTCGACGGCCAAGCTGATACCGCCAAAAAACAGCGCTTCGACCGCAGGGGTTAGCTCAGGAATGTCTGGGGAATCGAGCATTCGACCCGCCGAATTTTCATCATAAAACGTATAGGTTGCCTGCCCCTCATCTAGTTGAACAAAAGCTAGAGTGGTCGGTAGGTCGCTACGAATGGAGGGTGTCGCATCGACAGAACTTGCCGCAAGAGCCTGCTCTAACTGCACTCCGAAGAGATCTGTCGAAAGGCCGGTCAGCATGCCGGTTTTAATTTCTAGTCGTCCCAACGCAATCGCCGTATTGAAAACGGCGCCACCCGGATGAGGAACAAATGCTGTTTGCCCGGAAGCGCTCTTCTCCGGGATCATGTCAATAAGCGCTTCACCGCAGCAGAGGATCATGATCTCAATGGCTTCCTTCACTGAGATAGGCTTGGAGGGTCTTGCGCGTACCGCGCTCCCAAAGGCTATTCAGCTGTCGTTCGAACGCCTTTGCGAAGACATCGTTGCGGCCGAGGTCTCCGAAAACATCGTCAAGCGCGAGGAATGCCGTAGGGTTTTCTTTCGAACGTATTGCGGCACCGCGCAGCTGTTCGGCGCGCTCATCTTCCAGAATGACGCCACTGCCTGAAAGTACACTTTCCGCGCAGTAACGGCACCAGAAGGCAACCTCTAACGCAAGCCCTTCGATCAAGCGACCTGCGTGAAGCGCATCCGCGATCGTAGGCAGTATGAACTTCGGTTGCCGATTCGAACCGTCCAAGCAAAGCCGTGCCACCGTGTCCCCAATTTCCGGATTTGCAAACCGCGAAACACAGGTCTCGAGATACTCATCGAAATCGATTCCGGGTATGGGCGGAACGACCGGAATCACATCCGTGCGCGCCAACTTCTTGAACCAACCCGTGATGTCAGGGTCTGCCATCGCTTCATGAACAAAATGATAGCCAAGCAACGCAGATGGATAGGCGATCGCCGCATGACCGCCGTTCAAAATTCGAAGCTTCATCAACTCATACGGGGCGACATCGTCGACAAATTGAACACCAACAGCCTCCAGAGACGGGCGGCCGGCCGGAAACCGGTCCTCCATCACCCACTGGCGAAAAGGTTCGCAGGCAACCGGAGCATCATCCTGGATCTCGAATTTCTGAGCGACAAGTCCCACTTCGCGCGCTGAGGTGGCCGGCGTGATACAATCGACCATACTGCTCGGAAATGCGACATTCGCCTCGATCCAGCCTGCAAGATCGGGAACCATTTGCTTTGCCAATCCGACAACGGTCTGGCGTGCGACATGTCCGTTTTCAGGCAGGTTGTCGCAAGACAAGATTGTGAATGGCTCGAGGCCACTGTCCTTGCGCAGGCCCAATGCGACGATCAAAATGCCAAATATCGTTTGCGGTGCTTCAGGGTTTCCGACATCACCTTGGATCTCGTGATGGGATAGATCAAGCAGTCCGGTTTTTGCGTCGACATAGTACCCTCCCTCAGTAATCGTCAGCGAGACGATCCGTATTTCCGGGCGAATGAGAGTGGCAATAAGCGCAGCCGGATCGATGTCCGCAAAGTCCGTCATGACACCTGTCACACGAGCACTCAGACCGTTCGGTTCCAGCTCCACCACCGTCGTCAACCAGTCTTGCCCGGCGAGACGATCTCTCATCGCCTTGTCGTAACTCTTGACGCCAGCGCCAATGATCGCCCAGTCGTGGTCGAGGCCCTTGTTGAACAGCCGGTCCAGATAGACGGCCTGATGCGCACGATGGAAATTGCCGACACCAACATGCACGATGCCCGGAGACAGCTGATCCCGGGTATACAGCGGAGTGCTGACACTTTCACCCAGGTCGGACAGGGTGGACAGAGACAATTTTGTTGTCACATTCGCCTCTTACAGATTTACTGGCATTTGAATTCGCCTGAGGGCGAAATTACAGAAGAAGGGGCTGCGTGGATACGTCACGCTCCCAAATCAGCTTGTGCGAAAACACGACGCGCAGGCAGCGCCTGTGCTTATCGAATGGTTATTCCGTCCGCATCAAAACGATGAAGATGTTCCGGCATCGGCGTAACGTGGACAATGTCGCCATGGTGAACGCCTGCCTCTCCCTGAACACGAACGGTCAGTGGGGCGAGCCCATCTACGTGTACGTAGAGGAAGGTGTCAGACCCAAGGTGCTCGGCAACGCCGACCTTGCCCATCCAGGTTCCGGAAGTTCCCGAAAGGCTTAGATGCTCCGGGCGAATACCGATGCAATGCGCGCCGTGTTTCTCGGCTTCCTCGCCTTCAACAAAATTCATCTTGGGCGAGCCAATAAAACCGGCGACGAACTTGTTTGCCGGCGCACGGTACAAGGCCAGCGGGGATCCCACTTGCTCAATCCGGCCAGCCTGCAACACGACGATCTTGTCCGCCATTGTCATCGCTTCGACCTGATCGTGCGTCACATAGACCATCGTCGTTTTCAGGGATTGGTGCAGTTCCGATATTTCCAGCCTCATGTTGACGCGCAATGCTGCGTCGAGATTGGACAGCGGCTCGTCAAACAGAAATGCAGACGGCTCACGAACGATTGCTCGACCAATTGCGACACGCTGGCGCTGACCGCCAGAAAGTTGGCCAGGACGGCGGTCCAGGTAATCGGTCAGGTTCAAGATCGCAGCTGCTGACGAAACACGCCGCTCCTGTTCTGCAGGATCAATTTTGGCCATCTTCAGCGGGAAGGAGATATTCTTGCGAACGGACATATGCGGATAGAGAGCGTAGGACTGGAACACCATGGCCAGTCCTCGCTTTGCAGGGGCCACTTCTGTCGCGTCCTTGCCATCGATCTCGATATGCCCGTCCGTGACGTCTTCGAGGCCTGCGATCAACCGCAACAACGTTGACTTGCCACATCCCGACGGACCAACGAAAACGACGAATTCTCCGTCTTCAATATCCAGGTCCAAGGGGCGAATGACTTCGACATCGCCAAAGGCCTTGGTGACTTGTTTGAGAGATATCTTGCCCATGGTCAGATTTCCTATTTCACAGCGCCAAAGGTCAGGCCACGTACCAGCTGCTTCTGACTGAACCAGCCAAGAATCAGGATCGGAGCGATGGCCAATGTCGAGGCAGCCGATAGCTTTGCGTAGAAGAGACCTTCCGGGCTGGAATAGCTCGCAATGAAGGCAGTGAGCGGAGCGGCTTTCGCCGCCGTCAGATTGAGAGTCCAGAACGCCTCGTTCCAGGCAAGAATGACGTTCAGGAGGAGCGTCGAGGCGATGCCCGGAACAGCCATGGGGGTGAGGACGTGGACGACCTCGTTCCAGAGCGTCGCTCCGTCCATACGTGCCGCTTCCAGGATCTCTCCAGGAATTTCCTTGAAGTAGGTGAACAGCATCCAGACAATGATCGGAAGATTGATCAGCGTGAGAACGATCACCAGTCCCAGTCGCGTGTCGAGGAGACCGAAGTCACGGAACAACAGGTAAATCGGAATCAGGACCCCTACTGGAGGCAGCATTTTGGTGGACAACATCCACATCAGGACGTCTTTGGTCCGCTTGCCCGGAACAAAGGCCATAGACCAAGCTGCAGGAATTGCAATTGCAAGGCCTAGCAGGGTCGAGCCAAGTGAGATGATCACCGAGTTCATGAAGTGCAGAAAGTAATCTGACCGCTCATTGACTTCGGTGTAGTTCTCCAGGGTCCAGTCGAACAGCAGGAAGGAAGGAGGCGATGCGATGGCCTCTGCCTCGGTCTTGAAGCTTGTCAGGACGGTCCAGAGAATCGGGAAGAAGATGGTCAAGCCGATTGCCCAGGCAACAAGTGTGACGACAAACTTTCGTTGATTGGAAACGCGCCGCGCCATGATCAAGCCTCCAGGTTCTTGCCGATCATCCTCATCAGGAAGATCGCAACGATGTTGGCGAGAATGACAGCAATGATGCCGCCGGCCGAGCCGCCCCCGACGTCGAACTGCAACAGCGACTGTGCGTAGACGAGATAGGTGATGTTGGTAGACGCATAGCCTGGTCCGCCATTGGTCGTAACCAGGATCTCGGCGAAAACGGACAAGAGGAAAATTGTCTGGATCAGGACAACAACCGTGATCGCGCGAGACATGTGCGGGAGCACGATATAGATGAACCGACTGCCAAAATTGGCGCCATCCATTTTGGACGCTTCAAGCTGCTCCTGATCGAGTGACTGTAGCGCGGTGAGAAGAATAAGCGTCGCAAAAGGCAACCATTGCCAGGCGACGATCAGAATGATCGAAAACAGCGGTGCATGAGCGAGAAAGTCAAAAGGCTCCAGTCCCACGCCCTTGGCCATATGCGCGAAGAGGCCATTGACCGGGTTCATGAACATGTTCTTCCAGACCAGCGCCGACACTGTCGGCATCACGAAGAAAGGCGCAATCACCAGAATACGAACGATGCCCTGGCCCCAAAATGGTTGGTCCAGAAGCAATGCGAGAGCCGTCCCACCAACGATCGTGATGAAGAGCACTCCAACGACCAGCAGAATAGTGTTGGTCAGCGCCTCAAAAAACGCCGGGTCCGTCAGAAAAAACTCGTAGTTGGTGAAGCCGATGAACTCTTCCATTCCCGGCATCAAAAGATTGTAGCTCAGGAAAGAAAAGTAGACGGTCATGGAGAGCGGAACGATCATCCAACCGAGCAGCAAAAGCACAGCAGGAGAAATCATGAACCGCGCCGCGGCACGAGAATGAGCGGTAGCCATTGGTCCAGCCAGTTCAGTACGGAAAAGGCGAGACCGATCCGTCATGGACCGGTCTCAAGTCAGGCATCGATTACTTGATGTAACCAGACTTCTTCATTGTGCGCTCGGTGATCGCCTGAGCGTTTGCGAGGGCTTCATCTGCGGTGACGTTTCCAGCGAGTGCCGCCGCAAAAGCCTGTCCAACCGCCGTTGCAATGCCCTGGAATTCAGGAATTGCGACGAACTGGACGCCCACGTAAGGCACCGGATCAACCGTCGGGTTGGTCGGATCTGCCGAGTTGATGCTATCAAGCGTCATCTTGGCAAAAGGCACCTTCTGATATTCCGGGTTCTCGTAAAGCGAAGTCCGGGTTCCAGGAGGTACATTCGCCCAGCCTTCCTTCTCTGCCACGAGCTCGAGGTATTCCTTGGAAGTCGCCCAGTCGATGAATTTCTTGGCAGCTTCTTCCTTCTGAGTTCCAGCCGGGATAGCCAGAGACCATGCCCAGAGCCAGTTGCCACGCTTGCCAAGACCATTGTCCGGAGCAAGTGCGAAGCCAACCTGATCGGCAACAGTGCTGTCGGCAGGGTTGGTCACGAAGGAGGCAGCCACAGTGGCATCAATCCACATACCGCACTTGCCGGTCTGGAACAGCGACAGGTTCTCGTTGAAGCCGTTAGAAGATGCTCCTGGAGGTCCTGCGTCTTCCATCAGATCGAGATAGAAGTTGAGAGTGCTCTTCCAGGCCTCTCCGTCGAACTGAGGCGTCCAGTTTTCGTCGAACCAACGCGCGCCGAACGAGTTCGCTGTTGCGGTCAAGAACGCCATGTTCTCGCCCCAGCCCGCCTTGCCGCGCAGACAGATGCCGTAGACTTCATTGTCCTTGTCGGTCATGGCACGTGCGGCCTTGCCGATGAATTCCCATGTGGGCGCATCCGGCATTTCAAGACCGGCCTTCTCCATCAGGTCCTTCCGGTACATGACCATCGAGCTTTCACCGTAGAACGGTGCCGCGTAGAGCTCACCGTCGATCGTCAGACCACCACGGATCGCCGGAAGAATGTCGTCGACATCATATTCGGCAGGAAGATCGTTTAGAGAAACAAGCCAGCCCTGCTTGCCCCAGATCGGCACTTCATATGTGCCGATCGTCATCACATCGAACTGTCCACCCTTGGTCGCAATATCCGTTGTGACGCGCTGACGCAGCACGTTTTCTTCCATCGTGAGCCATTCCAGCTCGATGTCCGGATTTTGCGCCGTGAAGTCATCGGCCAGCTTCTGCATGCGGATCATGTCGCCGTTGTTGACCGTTGCGATGGTCAGCTTTTCGGCAAGCACAGGCGAAGCTACGAGCGTCAGTGCTGTCGCACCCAAGAGGGCACGTGAAAAAAGGGTCATAATTTCCTCCCAAAGCTCAAACTGAGCATTTGCTAATTAGGCGAGCAAATATTCACAAAAGAGTCGCGAGACGTCAAGCTGCAGCGCAACGTCACAGCGAAACTTTCGTTGCTGCAATGCAAAAAAAGACGAAGAATCAAATAATTAATCTTTAGGAACTTTGCCCAACAATGAGAGTGACATGACCTCAACGCCAGAAATTTCGCCCAAAGCGTGAGCAAAGGCGAGCGCACAATTTTTAATCAGCGCCGAATGACCCGCTGGGGAGTCTCAACGAGCCAAAAGAAGTTCGGCCGTCGCTTCATTGGTGATCAGCCCGTTGACGAGGTGGCCAGCCAAAGCACCTAGGATGGCATCCACCTTGAGATCTCCGGCCGCTATTCCGACAATGGGCTTTTCGCTAAATGGAACCAATGGCGCACTCGCGACCCTGCTATTGGTCAAGCCTTCGATGAGCTGACCATCGCCGTCGAATACCCAGCTGGTTATTTCCCCTGCAGCCCCTGCTGCGTTCAGCGCGTCGAGCTCCGAGCGGTCGATAAACCCGTCAATGAAAAGTGGAGCGGTTTCATCCATGTTGCCGATGCCAACGAAGGTAACATCTGCCTTCTTGGAGAGTTCGAGGATGTTATGAACCGGCTCTTGATTGTGCAGCAGTGTTCGCTCTTCCGTCGATCTCGCGAACACCGGCAAAGGCATGGGGTAGTGGCGGGCATTGATCCGGTCTGCCATCCGAATAATGACGTTGTAGGCTGATGCCGAACCATCGGAATTCATATTGCCCAGCAGCGAAACAATTCGGTGTTGCGGGCAATCCATAGCCGGTAGTTGATCTACCGACGCCCTGAGCGCTCGGCCAGTTCCAAACGCAATCACCTTGGGCTCCGTCGCCTTGAGGTGCCGCTCCATCTCTGTTGCCGCCGCCTGCGCGAGACCGATGATGGAAAGCGGGTTCACGGGATCACTTGGAACAACCTCGCACATCTTGAGACCGAAACGGTCCTTCATCTTTTCTGCGAGTTCCATGCAATGCGCGATCGGGTGATCAAGGCGAACCTTGATCAATCGTTCGCTTACCGCCAGGGACACAAGTCTCTGGGCCGTCTGCCTCGAGATCCCGAGCTTGCGGGCGATCTCGTCCTGCGTATTCCCGGCAACATAGTAGAGCCAACCCGCACGTGCTGCGTCATCGAGACGAGTAGGGTCGTTTTCTGTCTTAGTCGCCATTAATCAGCCTTGAGCCTGCAATCAAACTGCCATCAACTTTGGCGCCATAGCAAAAAAACGAGACCAAGTGTCAAAAAACGGCGCAGGTGGCTGGATCTTAACATTCTTGGCGTCGCTCTCCGAAAGGTGACTTCCACCTACAAAGTGCCAGACTTCCATCCCTGCAGCGCGCGCAGCCTGAAGTCCTGGAACGCTGTCCTCAATCACCAGACAAGCCTCAGGCGAAACGCCGAGAGAAGCTGCAGCGTGCAAAAAAAGGTCCGGCTCCGGCTTGCCGCGTTCAACTTCAGAGGCAGTAAAAACACGGTCATCGAAAAAGCGACGCAGGCCGGTAATCGCAAGTGAACGTGCAACGCGTTCCGGACTACTGCTTGTTGCGACGCAGTTTTTGACGCCAAGGTTTTCGATCACACTTTGGACACCCTCAACGGGATGAAGCTCCCGCTCGAAAGCCTCAAGCAAGCTAGACCTGTAGCTAGTTTCGAAATCCGCAGGTAAGTCCACTTCAAAATCGCTGCGTATGCTGGCCGCAACTTTTGGAAAGCTACGACCAAGGAAATGGGTTTTGAAATAGGTCCAATTGACCTTTACACCCAATTGATCCAGTGACGCCATCAACACCCGGGCGCTGATGATTTCACTATCGATCAGGACGCCATCACAATCGAAGATGACCGCGTCAATGTCTTTTGAAAGTTGAAAGCACATGACGGCCTTATAGCCGTTTTTGCGCCCGGTTTCAGAAATCTCGCATTCAACTGGAATGAAATAGATAGGGCGCGGACTTGGTGCGCCCGTCTCTGAGCACCAGTTCGCCCGCCACTAGCGAAGACGTTTCTCGGTTTCCGGATCAAACAGAAAAAGAGCGTCCTCAGCCAGTGATGGCAAGACCCTGGCGCCTGATGCGGGAGCCTCTATGCCTTTCGTCTCGACCACCACACGTTCGCCTGTTGGACAGATTAAATAGGTATAGGCGACCCCACCTAATTGCTCGGTCAGATCCACCTCGGCACCGGTCTCAGAGGCCGCAATTGTGATGTCCTGTGGACGTATCCCGACGGTCACCGGTGTCCCTTCACTGGGCAGCGCGACGTCCGTCTTAAAGGCTTTGTTGCCGAAGGCCGGCACAACAACTGCGCCGGATGATGCCAGGCCTTCAACGAAGTTCATGCTCGGAGAGCCAATAAAGCCGGCAACAAATTTGTTGTCCGGATTGGCATAGAGCTCCATCGGCGAACCAACCTGTTCGATATGACCGGCCCGCAAAACGACGATCTTGTCCGCGAGTGTCATGGCCTCAACCTGATCATGGGTCACATAGATCATGGTTGCGCCGATATCCTTGTGCAGACGAGCAATCTCAACTCGCATGTCGACCCGAAGCTCGGCGTCAAGATTGGAGAGGGGCTCATCGAACAGGAAAACTTCTGGCCCTCGCACAATGGCTCGCCCAATCGCGACACGTTGACGTTGACCGCCAGACAGTGCCTTCGGCTTTCGCTTCAGGTATTGGTCGAGCTTCAGAATCCGGCTGGCTTCGGACACCTTGGCTTCGATTTCCGTCTTCGGATGCCCAGTCATTTTGAGGCCGAAGCTCATGTTTTCTTCCACGGTCATATGCGGATAGAGCGCATAGGTCTGAAATACCATTGCCACGCCACGGTCCGCGGGATCAACAGCGGTGACATCACGCCCGCCGATTGCGATCTTCCCGTCCGTGGTTTCTTCGAGCCCCGCGATCATCCGCAACAACGTCGACTTGCCGCAACCAGAAGGCCCGACAAAAACGCAAAACTCGCCGTGTTCAACGGTCAGGTCCACTCCATGAACGACTTCGAGATCGCCGTATTTCTTCACTGCCTTGGTCAGCGTCACACCTGACATGGGATAAAGGCTCCTTGAATGATTTAGCCGGGAAATTGCCAGTTCGCGGCGGCCGCGGCGGTCTTGGCTGCGGTTTCCAACAGGACGGGGCGAAAGCTCTCAAGATGTTTCAGGGACTTGCGCTGGGTTGACGTCGTGACAGAGAGCGCGCCGAGGGGACGTCCAGATACCGAGAGGATTGGCGTTGCTATACAAATAATACCAGGCTCGTGCTCTTCCCGGTCGAATGCAACGCCATCTTTCCGGATATCGGCAAGCTCACTGCGCATCTCTTCTGAAGAAGTCAACGTATTGGGCGTGTAGCGGTAGAAAGACTGCTTTTCCAGAACCTGCGAGAGATCCGGTTCGTCAAGAAACGCCATCATCGCCTTGCCGACGCCGGTGCAATAACAAGGACCGACCTTGCCTGCCTGGGAAAACATCTCGATCGGAGACGCAGCATTGCGCTTGTCGACGTAAAGAACCTGCCCATTGTCGAGCTGCGCCAAATGGACAGTTTCGCCTGCAGTCTTCGCCAGCTCTTCGATGAATGGCCTTGCGATCGGAGCAAGTGAACTCTGCTTCCAGGCCGCATGAGCAAGGCGCACGAGGCGTATGCCGAGAGAGTAGGTTTGCTGATGATCGTCATAAGCCAGCATGCCCTGGCTCACCAGAGTTTGCAGCAGCCGGTAAAGAGTGGCCTTCGGGTGAACGCTGTCTGAAAGCACTTCGGTGAACCGGACCGGCCGGCCCATGGCAGCGACCTGGTCAAGAACGGCTAACGCTTTGCCAACCGTGCCGTCTCCCCCGTCCTGCTTGTTCATCACGTCCTCCGATGGTCCTTGTTGTCGCCCAAGGCCTGTTGACAAACCTAACCCAGTCAAAGCAAGGTATCAATATACAAAACTTAGTTCCAAATATTGGAACATTCCATGGGAGGAAGTGATGCATACCATGCTGAAGATGACAGCGGCGGCGTTAGCCATTGTCGCAGCGAACACAGGCTCAACATTTGCGGCAGACCTGAGCGGAGATTTTAAAATCTTCCTCGACACATCCAACCCGGCGCCGCGGGCAACGATGGAAAAGATGATCGGCGATTTCCAGGCCCTTCATCCGGATCTGAACATCGAAACCACCGTCATCGATCGGGAAGCGTACAAGACGCAGATCCGCAACTTCCTGACAGCCAACTCTCCAGACGTCGCCACCTGGTATGCAGCCAACCGCATGCGCCCATATGTTGAAGCGGGGCTTTTCGAGGACGTGTCCGACCTTTGGGCCGAGCCTGCTATCGCAGACAATCTCGCCTCGACCAAAGGCGCAATGACGATTGACGGCAAGCAGTGGGGTGTTCCCTACACCTACTATCAGTGGGGTGTTTACTACCGGAAAGACATCTTCGACGAACTCGGCCTGTCTGAACCCACAAACTGGGAAGAAGAAAAAGCCAACTGTCAAAAGATCATCGATTCCGGCCGCAAGTGCTACACGATTGGCTCGAAGTTCCTTTGGACCGCCGGCGGCTGGTTCGATTACATGAACATGCGCACAAACGGTTTCGACTTCCATATGGATCTGCTGACAGGTCAGGCCTCCTGGGAAAGCGACGAGGTCCGCAAGACGTTCGCCAACTGGCGCGAGCTGATCGATATGGGCGCATTCATCGACAACCACGCCTCATACAGCTGGCAGGAGGCGCTGCCGTTCATGGTCAAGGGCGACGCCACCGCCTACCTGATGGGCAACTTCGCAGTTGCACCGCTGCGCGATGCCGGCCTGACCGATGATCAGCTGGATTTCTACCAGTTCGTGGAAATCAACCCGGGTGTTGAATTGGCTGAAGACGCTCCGACCGATACGTTCCACATCCCGTCGAACGCCACCAACAAGGAAGCTGCTCGTGAATTCCTGCGCTACGTCGCCTCTGCAGACGTTCAGACCTGGATCAACGATGGCAAGAACCTTGGCCAGCTGCCGGTGAACGCTCAGTCGAGCGTGGACAAGGACAAGTTCCTGGAACAGGGCTTTGAAATGCTGTCCACCAACTCTCCTGGCGGAGTTGCCCAGTTCTTTGATCGCGACGCTCCGGCTGAAATGGCGAAAGTCGCCATGGAAGGCTTGCAGGAATTCATGGTGAAGCCGGACAATCTCGACAAGATCCTGAAGCGCCTCGAACGCGCTCGTGGCCGGATCTACAAGAACTGATCTTCACGCAAAAACACGAAAAGAGGGGCGCAGCTTGCGCCCCTCCCCCCATCTTCTATCGACACGTGCTAGGTAAAGAGGCAGGCCATGGCTGATGCAGGCGCACCGGCAGTTTCACGGCAAGACAAGCCCGTAAAGAACTCCTGGTGGCACAAGAACCAGCAGACCATGACGCCCTGGCTGTTTCTGGCTCCCGGAATTCTGTTCTTCCTCTTTTACGTGATCTTTCCGATCTACCAGTCCTTCAGCCTGTCATTCTACTCTTGGGATGGGCTCGGCGAAGCAGAATATGTCGGCGTCTACAACTACGAAGAGCTTTATTGGGATGATGCATTCTACACATCCCTGCGCAACAATCTGATCTGGCTTGTGATGTACCTGCTCGCAATTCCAGCCGGATTGTTCATCGCACTTTTCCTCAATCAGACGGTTACCGGTATCCGGCTCTACAAATCCCTGTTCTTTTTTCCCTTTGTGATCAGCCAGGTCGTTGTTGGCCTGGTCTTTACCTGGTTCTACGACCCTACATTCGGCCTGCTCAACTACATGCTGGGAAGTGTCGGCATTCCGCCAATCAATGTTCTAGGCGACGAGAACTTTGTGACCTACGGCATCATCGTCGCCGGCCTTTGGCCGCAGACAGCCTATTGCATGATCCTTTATCTAACCGGCCTCAACGCTGTCGATCCGGAACAGATTGAAGCCGGACGACTGGATGGTGCCAAGGGTCTGCGCATGCTCTGGTACATCATCATCCCGCAGCTAAGGCCCGCGACCTTCATTGCTTTTGTAGTCACGATTATCGGCGCCTTGAGATCCTTCGACCTGATCTCGGTGATGACCAACGGCGGCCCATACGGCGAAAGCCGCGTGCTCAGCTTCTACATGTTCGAGGTCGCCCTCTCCGAATACGGTTTCCGAATGGGCTATGGCGCGTCGATCGCCGTCGTTCTGTTTCTCATCATGCTGGTTTTCATCGCCTACTTCCTGTGGTCGATGTACCAAGAAGAAAAGGCGCGCTGAGATGTTCCCGACCCCGATCGAGCGCACCTCACGCTCCTGGCAACTCTCCTATCAGACACTTTTGCCCCTCGCCCTGTTCCTGTGGCTTCTCCCACTGATCGCCGTCGCCATTTTCTCGTTCAAGCCCGCTTCCGATTTCGCCAATGCCAACTACTGGGGCTGGCCATCATCCTTTGAGGGCTTCACAAACTACGCGCTGGTCTTCACCGGATCGGACATGCCGCAATATCTGCTGAACTCGGTGCTTATTACGATCCCGACCGTCATTGGGGCCGTCGCACTTTCCTGCATGACCGGTTTCGCGCTTGGCGTTTACAAGTTTAAGGCCAACATCTGGATCTTCTTCATGTTCGTGGCCGGCAATTTCGTGCCGTTCCAGATCCTCATGGTCCCGGTTCGCGATCTCACACTTCAAATGGGTCTCTACAACACAATCACCGGTCTGGTGCTCTTTCACATCGCCTTTCAGACCGGTTTTTGCACACTGTTCATGCGCAATTTCATTCGGGCTCTGCCATTTGAATTGATCGAAGCCGCGCGCGTCGAGGGCGTCGCTGAGTGGCGGATCTTCTGGTACATCGTACTCCCGCTGATGAAGCCTGCCATCGCAGCACTATCTGTGCTGATTTTCACCTTCATCTGGAACGATTACTTCTGGGCAGTGGTACTTACACAGGGTGTTGAAAGTCAGCCAGTCACCGCGGGCATCACCTCCTTCAACGCACAGTACCGCGCTGCCTATCACCTGATGAGTGCAGGATCGATTGTCGCTGCGCTTCCGCCGGTGGCCATGTTCTTTCTGATGCAAAAGCATTTCATCGCAGGCCTCACGCTTGGAGCCGTGAAGTAATGCAGACTTGGCATTTGCGTGATCGCCGACAGAGTTTCGTCCTGGCATCGACCGACGACGCACTCCCCATAATTGTTTACTGGGGAGCTTCTCTAGGTTTGGGCGAGGACCTGGAAGAGCTCGCCTCAGCCCACCAGGGTGACGTTACCGGCGGAATGCTTGACGTTCTTCCTCCCTTGAGCGTGTCGCCTGAGAGTGCCTCAGGATTTGCCGGTCAGCCTGGCATCGAGGCTCGAACATCTGAGGGGCTTCAGGTCCTGCCGCAGTTCAGGTTTCAGAACGAGGTGACATCGACGGCATCCGATCTGCAGATTCTTTATCGCGATGATGCCAACGGCCTGACCCTCAAACTTGCTTTCCATCTGAACGAACAAACGTCGGTGATCACGGCGCATAGTGAGCTGGAATCTGACGAGGACATCGCCCTCAATTGGCTCGCCGCACCGGCATTTCCCTGTTCTGCGCGCACAGATCACATGCTCGAATTCTCCGGACGCTGGTGTTCGGAATTTCAGACCGAAAAGCTGCGTTTTGCGACAGGCGCCAGAGAAAGAACCAACCGCACGGGGCGAACCGACCACACTCATTTCCCCGGTCTGATCGTTCTTGAGGAAGGAACCCAAAACTCCTCGGGCGAGGCCTTTGGATTCCACTATGGCTGGTCTGGCGGCCATACAATGGTCGCAGAGGAACTCGCCGACGGACGTCGCCAGCTACAATTCGGCCACGCAAAGGGAACACAGAGCAAAGGCCGCAACTTCAGCTCTGCGCCACTCTATGCGACATTCTCGGCAAATGGCCTCAACCAGATTGCGGTTGCGTTTCAACAGCACGCCCGCAAGTGGATCGTTCCCAACACCAAGCTCCCCCGACCTGTTCATTATAACTGCTGGGAAGCAGTCTACTTTGACCACGACATCAACGAGCTGAAAGACATTGCGAGCCGTGCAGCCGCGCTCGGCGCAGAGCGCTTTGTACTCGATGATGGCTGGTTCGGAAAAAGAGATGACGACACCAGTTCTCTTGGGGACTGGCAGATTGATCCCCGAAAGTATCCAGATGGCCTGACACCGCTGGTTGCGCACGTCCGCTCTCTGGATATGGAGTTTGGCCTATGGTTCGAACCGGAAATGGTCAACGCAAACAGCGACCTCTTCCGCAAACACCCTGACTGGATCCTCGGCCCTGCTGACCAGCCACGCGGTCGGCAACAGCTCGTGCTGGATATTCGCAAGAAAGAGGTTGAGGATCACCTTTACAACGGCATTTCGGAAATTCTGGGCGCCAATGAAATCAGCTACGTGAAATGGGATCACAACCGCGTCTTGCCGATTGCCGACGCGGCCCAAACAGACGCTGTCTACCGCTTGTTTGACCGGCTCTGCGAAGCCTTTCCGCAAGTTGAGTTTGAAAGTTGCGCCTCCGGCGGCGGCCGAATTGATTTCGGGATCCTTCGACGCACTCAACGCGTATGGCTGTCTGACAGCAACGACGCGATTGAGCGCCAGAAAATTCAACATAACGCGGCATTGTTCCTGCCCGCGAGCATAACTGGCAGTCACGTAGGTCCGCACCGTTGCCACACCTCCGGTCGTACACTCGACATCAGGCTTCGGGCCTGGACTGCGGCCCAACGGCACATGGGCTTCGAATTGGACCCGAGAGAACTTACAGAAGAAGAAGCGGGCATCCTTGCCGAGACAACAAACTGGTGGAAGGACAATCGCGACTGGATGATGAACGCGGACATTCTGCGTCTGGACACATCGGATCCTGCCGAAATTGCCGAGCTTCACAGGTCTGCATCCAGAGACCGTTTTGTCGTTTTCTCGGCGCTTCTGAGCCCTTCTGACCAGATAGTGCCCCACCCCTTGAGACTAACGGGTTTGGACGCTGATGTTCGTTACTGCGTAAGTTTAAAAAACCGTGCAGACGTCGCCGTGCTGTCCCGTGGTGACTGCGCGCTGAAGACTGTCGACCTGACCCTTTCCGGGCAGTATCTCATGCAACATGGGCTTAACCTTCCCTGGAGGTTCCCGGAAAGCATGTGGGTCGTTGAAGGACAGCGGCTATGACAATGACCTACTCAATTTATCCTATAAGGACGGACAACTATGCCCGCGACATTTCCTGACCTGAAGAACGCATCTGTTTTCATCACCGGTGGCGGGTCTGGCATCGGCGCCGCATTGACTGGTGGCTTTCTAGCTCAAGGTGCCAAAGTCGCCTTTGTGCAGCGATCGGACGCAACTGCATTCTGCGACGACATGGAGAAGGTTCATGGCAACCGGCCACTTTTTATTCCGTGCGACATCTCGGATATTCCCGCGCTGAAGGCAGCAATGGACACGGCTGCCGCGCAGCATGGCCCAATTACCGTATTGGTAAACAACGCCGCCAATGATCAAAGGCATACGACCGAGGAAGTCACAGAGGAATATTGGGACTGGTGCCAATCCATCAATTTGAAACCCTACTTCTTCGCCTGTCAACACGCAGTGTCCGGGATGCGAACTGCCGGGGGTGGCTCGATCATCAATTTTTCCTCAATCTCTTACATGATGGGAAATGCCGGCTACCCTGGATACACAACCGCAAATTCCGGCATCAACGGAATGAGCAGAAGCCTCGCGCGCGAATTCGGTCCCGAGAAGATCCGCGTAAACGCGTTGGCTCCCGGCTGGGTCCTGACGCAAAAGCAAAAGGACAAATGGGTTACACCTGAAGCTCTGAGCGCTCATCTGGACCGGCAATGCCTGAAGGACGAAATTGCGCCAGAAGACATTGTAGACCCCGTGCTTTTTCTAGCGTCCAGTTCCAGCCGCATGATGACCGGTCAGGCCCTTGTGGTTGACGGCGGCGTCGTGGTGACCGGATGAACCAGGCCAGTCAAATTGATTGGATTGCCGTCGACTGGGGCACGACAAATCTACGTGTTTGGCTGATGAGCTCAGCCAACGAAGTCCTGGCGCAATACCAATCTGCAAAAGGCATGGGAACTCTTGCAAAGGAACAGTTCGAACCAGCTCTCCTTCAGCTGATTGAACAGGACCTGGATCCCGACAAGAAGACCGATGTCGTGGTCTGCGGCATGGCCGGCTCAAGGCAGGGTTGGGCTGAAGCGCCGTACCTGACAACCCCTTGCCCACCTCCTTCCGTCAATCAGGCGACACATGTAGCGGGAACCGATCCGAGATTATCGGTCTACCTTCTGCCCGGAGTGAAACAGACCGACCCTGAAGACGTCATGCGCGGAGAAGAAACGCAAATTGCCGGCTTTCTCAGCGATACTCCTTCCTACAACGGCATGGTCTGCCTCCCGGGAACTCATACGAAATGGGCTTCCATTAGCCATGGTGAGATACGTTCTTTTCAAACGTTCATGACCGGCGAACTTTTCAGTTTGTTGTCGCAAAAATCGGTTTTAAGGCACGGCATAGAGGCCGGCGAACTTGATCTGAAAGAATTCAGGCAAGCTCTACATCAAATTGCCGAAGAGCCGAGTTCCCTGGCAGCTGTGCTGTTTGGCATTCGGGCGAAGGGCCTCATTGCCGATCTTTCACCAACGCAAGCCTTCAGTCGCCTATCGGGTCTTTTGGTCGGAGCAGAGCTTGCAGCACTCGGCCTTGGCGCCAAGACGGCAGGCCCGGTTGTCATCCTGGGTGAGGACCGTATTGCCCAGGCCTATAAGGTCGGTCTGGACGCCTTGGGACTTTCAGGCACATGTGTCTCTGCAGAGAGGGTAACCATGCGCGGTTTGATCCTCGCCCATGCCTCGTTTAAGGAAGCCGCACAATGACTCGTCCTCTTATTGCCATTCTGCGCGGCATCACACCGGCGGACGCGCTGAGCATCACGGAAGCCTTGATCACCGAAGGCATCACTCAGATCGAAGTGCCGTTGAACTCTCCAGATCCTCTGGATAGCATTGCTCTGATGTCCAGGGAGTTTGGCCAAACCGCGAAGATTGGTGCCGGCACGGTTCTGAGCCCGGAGGCTGTTCAGCAAGTCCGTGACGCGGCAGGAACACTGATCGTGTCACCCGATTGCAATCCAGAGGTTATACGCGCCACGAAGAAAGCAGGAATGGCCTCTTTTCCCGGAGTCATGACACCGAGCGAGTGTTTTACGGCGCTTCGCAATGGTGCGGACGGATTAAAGCTCTTCCCTGCCAGCCTGATCGGCCCGTCTGGTCTGAAGGCCATGCGTGCCGTCCTGCCCAAAGACACAGAGACCTATGCCGTCGGCGGCGCAGGTCCGGACAATTTCAAGGATTGGATTGCCGCAGGCATCACTGGCTTCGGGATAGGCACGGCGCTCTACGCACCAGGCTTTTCCAAGTCCGAGGTCACAGCCCGCGCGCAAGCCATTGTCACCGCCTACGACAAAGGCCGAGAACAAAGCACATGACCGAAATCTTCGACACCCGCGTTTGCAAACTTGGTGAAGGACCGCTCTGGCATCCTGAGCGCGCACAACTCTTCTGGTTCGACATTCTGGGAAACCGCATGCTTTCCCGCAAGAACGGCCAGGATCAAGAGTGGCACTTTGAGGAAAATGTTTCTGCATCGGGATGGATCGATGAAGACCGTCTGCTGATCGCCAGCGAGACCAAACTGTTCGAGTTCAACCTGACGACTGAAAGTTCTCAGGTGCTCTGTGCGCTTGAAGCGGACGATCCTGCAACCCGGTCCAACGATGGCCGAACGGATCCCTATGGTGGCTTCTGGATCGGCACAATGGACAAGAACGCGGAACCCGGCAGTGGTGCAATTTACCGCTTCTACCGAGGGGAGCTTCGCAAACTTTTTCCCGACATCACGATCCCAAACGCGATCTGCTTCGCCCCCGACGGATCACGGGCCTACTTTGCCGATACCGCGGTCCAAACCATTTGGCAGATCGGGATGGACCAATCGGGATGGCCTTCTGGAGAACCCGAAGTTTTCCTGGACCTCTCTGGCGAGGACATCAATCCTGATGGCGCAGTCATCGATACTGCGGGGAACCTGTGGAACGCTCAATGGGGCGCGCACAGGGTGGCCTGCTACGACCCACAGGGAAATTTCCTTGAGGCAATAAAGTTCGAGGCAGAACAGATCTCGTGCCCCGCATTCGGTGGCGCCGATCTAACGACCCTCTTCGCCACGTCGGCGGCGATCGGCTTGTCCGGAAACGTCGAAGGCAAAACCTATCTGTCCCAGACAAGCGCCCGGGGCCAAAAAGAACATCGCGTCACGCTTTGAGATCAAGTCCCATGAAACGCACGCTAGGCACCTGCTACTATCCGGAACACTGGCCGGAGGAAATCTGGGAGGCTGATGCCCGACGCATGGCGCAAGTCGGGTTGACTTGGGTACGGATTGGCGAGTTCGCCTGGAGTCGCATTGAACCGGAGCCCGGAAATCTCAACTGGGATTGGCTCGATCGCGCCATCGAGATTTTGGCGAGCGCTGGCCTCAAGGTCGTTCTTGGCACGCCGACTGCGACACCACCCCGCTGGATGCTTCATCGTCATCCGGACATGCTCGCAGTTGATGCTCATGGCAATCCACGCAAGTTCGGCTCACGACGTCATTATTGCTTTTCGCACGAAGGCTACGCTCACGAGTGCGACCGGATCGTGCAGCTGATGGCTGAGCGCTATGGCAACAACCCTCATGTCGGCGCCTGGCAAACCGACAATGAGTACAGCTGCCACGACACAACCCTGTCTTATTCCCAGGCTGCGAGCGAGGCCTTCCGCACATGGCTGAAAGAGCGATATGGCTCAGCAGACGCCCTCAACCGCGCCTGGGGCAATGTGTTCTGGTCGATGGACTATGAAAGCTTCGAAGACATTGACCTTCCGAACCTGACTGTCACGGAAGCGAACCCCGCGCACGTGCTCGCATTCCGCCGTTTCAGCTCCGATCAGGTGGTTCGTTTCAATCGTCGACAAGCCGAAATCCTGCGGAAGCACTCCAGCGCGCCCATCAGCCACAACTTCATGGGTCGTACGACCGATTTCGACCACTTCAAGGTCGGTGACGATCTCGAGATAGCAACCTGGGACAGCTACCCGATGGGCTTTCTCGAAGACCGAGTTGAGGCCAACGCAGAGCACAAGCGCAACTATGCGCGACAAGGTGATCCCGACTTTCAGGCATTTCATCACGACCTCTATCGTGCTGTGGGCAAGGGACGCTGGTGGGTCATGGAGCAACAGCCAGGTCCCGTGAATTGGGCGCCCTACAATCCCGCCCCACTCCCGGGCATGGTTCGTTTATGGACCTGGGAAGCCTTTGCGCATGGTGCAGAAGCTGTTTGTTACTTTCGCTGGCGACAGGCGCCTTTCGCCCAGGAGCAAATGCATGCAGGGCTTCTGAGGCCAGACAGCGCGGCAGCTCCAGGTCTCGAAGAAACAATACAGGTTGCTCGGGAGATAGCAGATGCCCCAGACGCGTCGGCCCCATCAGCACAGGTCGGACTGATTTTCGACTACGACGCCGACTTCGCCTGGACCACCCAACCACATGGCGAAGGCTCAAGCTACTTCCAGCTTGTCTTCGACACCTACCGGGCGCTGCGCAAACTGGGACTTTCAATCGACATACTGCCGCCAACGGCCAGGGATTTTTCAGACTACAAACTTGTGACCGCCCCGGGGCTTATGCATATACCCGAGGCGTTGAAACGGGCGTTGTGTGAAACAGACGCAACAGTTGTTCTTGGACCAAGGGCCGGCGCACGAGGCCCGGAGATGGAAATACCCGTGCCGCTACCTCCTGACCTTCCCGGGCTGGACGTTACAGTCTCGCGGGTCGAGAGCATCCGTCCTGACATGCCCATGGCCCTGAGCGGGGACGGCAACGTCGTCGGCTATCGAGAAGAACTGGAAACCTCTGCAGACAAAATACTGCAGCTCAAGGATGGGCCTCCCGTTGCTGTGGCAAATGGCAATCTGGTCTACATGGCCGGGTGGGGCGACCAGACTGCACTCAATCAGCTGTTTTCAAGCCTCTGCAACACGCTTGAGATCAAGACGGAGCTCTTGCCGGAAGGGGTTCGTATTCGCGACACCGCGACCGAGCGTTTCTGGTTCAACTATCGCGCCGAGCCAGTTGAAACACCTGTTGGCGTCATCCCCGCTGCGGATCTGCTGCGACAGGCGCTTTAACTTTCAAACCGGCGGTAGTAGATCCCAGCGGCAGCAATTGCATGTCAGACGTCGTCTAAAACGACCAGCTCGTCAAGATACGGGTTTTGTTCCCTGCTGTGCTCGTAGGCCTGAGGCTTGATGTCCGCGAAGAGAAGCCCTGCTTTCATTGACGCACTGGCAAGCAGCGCTCCATCGGGCGCTGCAACGCAAGAGCAGCCCTGATAGGCAAAGTTCTGATCAGCTCCGCAATGGTTCGCGTAGGCAATGAAAATCTGATTTTCGAATGCCCTTACAGGTACAACAGAACCTGCAATGAAAGAACCTGCCGAGCTCTTCGGGAGTGCCG
Source organism: Roseibium sp. (assembly GCF_039982295.1). GTDB lineage: Bacteria > Pseudomonadota > Alphaproteobacteria > Rhizobiales > Stappiaceae > Roseibium. The sequence goes on along the minus strand of NZ_JBDWYP010000003.1, from coordinate 129,447 downwards.
TTGGAACCAAAACAAGATCGGCACCCCTCATGACAAGGTCGCGGGTCCGTTCGGGAAACTCGACATCAAAGCAGACGAGAAATCCGAGCTTGAGCCCCTCGAATTCAACAATCGCCGAGGCCGCTTCACCAGGTCGGAACAAACCCTTTTCATAGTCGCCGTAAAGTTGGATCTTTGAATATCCGGTTCTCGATCCATCCGGAGCAAGGAAGACTGCCTCATTGAAAATGTGATCGCCCTCCTTGAGCGCGATGCCGACAACCATTGCCAACCCAAGCTTTTGAGCGAGATCGCTCAACCGCACGAGCACCGGACTGTCATTCATGCCCTCAGCCGTTGAAGCGATCAGCGCACCCGCGCCATAGCCAGTAACGGCAAGTTCAGGAAAGACAAGAATGCGCGCGCCTTCCTCGGCGGCTGCGCCTGCAGAGCGTTCGAGCTCGGAAAGACGCTCTTCCTGGTCGCTGATCGCTGCATCCATCTGGCAAACGGCGATCTTCATGTCTTGTCGCCTTCGCTCCAGGCCCCAAGCAGCTTGGGCAAATCTCCAAACCGCGCAACGAGGCCAAAGACACAGACGGCGACCAGAACAAAGAAAAGCGAAACAGCCGCCATCGTCGGCGTATAGCCGTACCGGAGCGCGTTGAAAATCTTGATGGGGATCGTCTCAAGGGTGAAGCCTACAGTCATATAGGCGACGATGTATTCATTCAGAGACAGAACGAAGGCAAACGCAAAGCCTGAAATGACATAGGGCCGGATCATCGGAAATATGATCGTCCGGGCGAGCGTCCGGTCATCGGCTCCCATGGTCATTCCCGCTTCAATGATTTCGCGGTCAACTGTCGCGAAGCCAAGCGTAATGGTCACAAGGGGCAAGCTGACGAAGAAAATGCCGTGGCTAATCACAACGGTCCAGGGCTGACCATAGTAGCCAGTAGTCGCCCAGAAACTCAGCGCTCCAAGAGCCGTGATCACCGGCGGCAAAATGAACGGTGCAAACCCGAGAACCTCCACGACCCGCGCCCATGGAGCCACCCTGCGCCACAAAAACCATGCCAAAGGCAAGGCAATCGCGACACTGATCGAGGCGGCGATCAAGGCAACAGAGACTGAGTGAAACAGCGCGGAACGCCAGCCTTCATCCGAGAAGACCTGCCAATACCAGTCGAGCGAAAATCCCTTTGGGGGGAAGGAAAGCGTTTTCTTTTCATTGAAGGCGACGCCCCCGATCACCACAATCGGCAGAATGAGGAACATAGCCAGGCAGGTACAGAAGGTCCGGGATAACCAGGTGAGATTCATGACCCACCTCCCCTGCGATTGATCTGACCAGAGATCGCAACGAGCACGAGACTTGCAAAGACGAGGAACACAGCCATGGCCGCTGCAAATGGCATGTTCGATTGGTAGATAGCCTGGTCAGTCACCAGAACAGACAGCGTCCAGTGCTGCGGCCTTCCAAGAAGCTGCGGCAGAAGATAGGCGCCGAGGGCAAAGATGAAAACGATGATGAATGTCGCCAGCAAGGTTTTGCGCATGGCCGGCAGAACCACGTTTAAAAAGCCGCGCACAGGCGACGCACCCAACGTTCGGGCAGCCTCCATGAGAGACGGATCCAGACGGGAGAAAGCCGGGTAAAGCACCAGAACCGTATAAGGAAATGCCTGATACACAAGGCCGGTCAAAACGGCCGCAAAGCTCGGCGTCCAGGCCACCGGCTTGTCCATCAGACCAAGCCAGACAAACAGATTGGAAAGGCCAGCCGTGCGGCTGAGCAATGTCGACCAGGCAAATCCGATGATAACTTCAGAAAGAGACAGCACACCAAGGAGCCCAATCAGCCAAATCACCTGTGCTCGCCGGGACTGGCGCGTCAGGCGGTAGGTGAAGGGCACACCAAGGCAAAGGCAGCAAATCGACACGAGAGCTGCAAGGCAGAGAGAAAATACAAGCATCTCTCCAAAGAACGGCGAAAGAAAACGTGCGTAATTGGCGAGCGTGAATGACGGCTCGTAAAAGCCGCCTTGAACCCGCTTGAAGAAGGACACCATCACCATCAAACCGAAGGGAATGACGAAAAAGATCCCAAGCATCAGTGTAGGAAAGGCGATCGGCAAATAGTCAGTCAGTTTCTGCGGAGCTGCGCGGCGCATCGCCTAAGCCTCCTGTTTGTCGAAGACGACACAGGCTTCGGCTGGAATGGTCACCGACACCTCATCGCCAATCCGGCAGTCAGGGTGCGCTTTCGGACTTGTAGATGCAATGATCCGTTCCGATCCTGCAGTTAGGTGGAACTCGACGCTCGCCCCCATTTCGCGCACGAAGCTGACCGTCGCCCTGATTGAACCGGCATCTCGTGGCCCGACAACAACATCCTCCGGACGAACCGAAACCTGCCGCGTTTCGCCCAGAGGCAGATCCAGACCAGAGATCAACCCTGCAGAACAGTCTGCACCACCCTGCACGCCTCGAAACGTCAGAAGGTTGGCCTGCCCAAGGAAGTCGGCGACGAATGGATTGGCCGGCTTTCGGTACATATCGATCGGAGGTGCCATTTGCTGGATACGCCCCGCGGACATGACCACGATCTCATCCGACATGCTCATTGCTTCGCGCTGATCATGGGTCACCACGATGGTGGTGATGCCTAGCCTCTGCTGCAGTTGCCGCAGTTCAACCTGCATTGCCTCGCGCAACTTTGCATCCAGCGCAGAGAGCGGTTCATCCAAAAGGAAAAGCCTGGGTGAAACAGCCAGCGCGCGGGCAATCGCCACTCTTTGACGCTGTCCACCCGATAGTTGTGTAATCGAGCGATCCGTAACACCCGGCAGCTGAACCATGTCCAGCAACTCACTCACACGGGCACCAATCTCGGCCTTGCTGCGCCCACGTATCGCCAATGGATAGGCAATATTCTCGCCAACCGAAAGATGAGGAAACAGGGCAAGGGATTGAAACACCATGCCGAGATCGCGCTTGTGCGCGGGTACGTCGTTGAGACGCTCGCCATTCAGGACAATCTCGCCCGAAGTCGGGTCTTCAAGACCAGCGATCATGCGCATCAAGGTCGTCTTGCCGCATCCAGAGGGCCCCAACAAACAGACGAAGGTTCCCTCAGGCACGGTCAGGGATACGCCATCGACGGCAGACACTGATCCGAAACGCTTGCAGACATCGGTAAGTGCGAGACCAGCCATGTGAGATTTCCAAACTTTCAGAACCAAGACAAATCCGGCCGCGTAGCCGCGGCCGGATCAAGTTTTACGTTAGCCGACAATCAGCTCAGTCCACTTCTGGTTAAGCCAATCAGCCTTGGACGTATAAAGATCGTAGCGAGGAATGATCGGATCGATCGATGAAGAGACAGACGCGAACTCCTCATCAGTCAGCGCAAGGACATCCCGCTTGAGCGTCGGAGCTGTACCAACCTTGAGCGACATCAGAGATTGCATTTCCGGGCGCGTCATGAAGTCAATGAAGGCATGCGCCTCATCGGCCTTGTCGGACGCACGTGACAGGGCCCAACATCCGCTATCGAGAATACCGCCTTCTTTGGGGAAGGTGGAGCGTACCGGGAAGCCGTCGGCTGCGGCCAGACCGGTCACATCGTGATAGTATTGGCCCATCGGTATCTCGCCGGACTTGAGAGCCTGCTCGAACTGGGCTTCGTCGCGATACCAAAGCTGAACGTTCGGCTTCAGTTCGGCGAGCTTGTCCATGACCTTCAGGATGCCTTCCTCGGTGTCGAGGATACCGGTGCCGCCGAAGAAGGTCTTGGCCGTGACTTCAAGCAGGAAGGAATTGGACACCAACGCAAGAAGGCCGAGTTTGCCTTCATTGCCAGGATCCCACATGAACGCCCAGCTTTCCGGCGCTTCCGGATAGGCTTCTGTGTTGGAGACAAGGTTGACATACCAGGCAACAGCGCCGACGCCAGCAACCCGGCCGTCCGGATACTTGTTGAGGAACTGCGGCAGCACGTCACCGGCATTGGTGATCTTGGACATGTCAATCGGCGCCCAGAGCTCGGTCGACTGGCCCTTGAGCATTGCAACCTGGGACATCATGGAAAGATCGGCCGGGGCAGCACCGGCACGCGCCGCCTGCTCCAGCTGCACAAGCCAGGCTTCGCCGGTAGGCTCAGCAACGGATTCGACCGCAATACCGGTTTCCTCGGTGAACTTCGGAAAGATGTGCTTGTCAAAGCTGTCCTTGAAGTAGCCGCCGTAGACGCCAACTTTGAGCGAGCTTTCCTGAGCCCGCAGGACGGACGGCATCGCCAGCATCGAAACACCAGCGGACGAAGCGGCCAGGAAGGACCGCCGAGAGAATGTTGAACGAATATCTTTAGTCATGTCAGTTCCCCTATTGTCATGGCGGGCGATCCCAAAAACTGCCGCCAGTATTAAATTCGGCATCTGTCTCTTGTCGAACAGATCTGCCGATCAGTTTCCTCCGGCCTCGGGACGTAACCCTGGGCTGAAAACCATCAACGAAAGGATTTCGAACAGCATTTGGGCGCCGGCATGCGCAGTGTTCGTGGTGCTGTCGTATTGTGGCGCGACTTCTACAACATCGCCGCCAACCAGATTGACACCCTTGAGCGCCCTGAGAATTTCCTGGGCTTCACGTGTGGTCAGGCCGCCGATCTCAGGCGTCCCCGTTCCCGGTGCGTAGGCCGGGTCAAGACTATCGATGTCAAAGGAAAGATAGACCGGACCATCACCAACCTTGGCGCGCGCCATCTCGGCAATTCGAGCACATCCAAGTTCAGAGATCTTTTCTGCGTGAATGACATCCATGCCCGATGCCTTCGAGAATTCCCAAAGGTACTCCGAAGACCCCCGAATACCGATCTGAATGGTTCGATCTGGATCAAGCACTCCATCAAGTACCGCTTGGCGGAAAGGGCCGCCATGATGAAAGCGGCTGCCATCGAAAGGTCCTGCAGTGTCGCAGTGTGCATCGATATGGATCATGCCGACAGGCTGGTTTTGAGCAACCGCGCGCAAGATCGGGAGCGTCATTGAATGGTCGCCGCCAACGGACAAGGGAACAACACCTGCGGCAACGATTTTCGCCACCACCGCCTCAATGTCTTCATGCGACTGTTCAAGATCAAACCGGCTACGGAAGGGCACATCGCCCACATCCGCTACGTTCAAATCCCGGGCAGGCATACAGTCCAGAACATGGTTATAGGGCCCCACCCGCTCGATCGTCCGCAGCGCACGTGGCCCAAAACGGCATCCGTTTCGATTGGTGATGCCGAGATCCATTGGCACACCGATCAGGGCGACGTCGAGATCAGAGAAATCCGGCGCAGACCAATCCATGGGTCGATAAGCGACGTCAAGGAACGTCGGAATACCTGCGTAAGGAGCAACCCTCGTCCCCTTCTCATCGAATAGTTTCGACACAACCTTTTGAAAGGACGGATCATAGATCGCAGTCTCATTCTGGCCGCCGAATTTCTCGCGCAGTGCATCCAGTTTAGGCTTGTTCATTCTTTTTCCTCCACACGTCCGCTCCTGCAAAAGGAGCCGCTGCAGTCAGTGCGTCAAAGCGTTGTCCAAGGTCAGCAATTGCCTCGACACCGACATTGGCAAAGGCAACCCGCAGGTGTCGTTCCTGCCCGGGGCCAAAGTAACCGCCTGGCAACGCCAGAACGCCACATTGGCGCGCGAGCGCTTCGGCAACTTGCGTCGACGCAACGCCTTCAAAGGGATGGCGGACATAGGCAAAATAGGCGCCGATCTGATCGATCTCCCAGCCATCTGCGCAGCGCATCGTCTCGGCAAACGCCCCAATGCGCTGCTGGATCGTCTCAAGGGCTCCAGACCGCCACTGGCGCAGATTTTCGATCGCCCAAGGCAAAGCCATCTGGGCAGCACGCGCTGGACAGATCTGCACGCAGTCCAAGATTTTGCCGACCTGACTAATGACCGCCTCGCCCGCCACGATCGCGCCAAGCCGATGCCCCGGAATCGCGTAGGCTTTTGAGAAACTGTAGAGGCTAATCACCGTTTCCTGCCAATTTTCAGACGTGAAAAGCCGGTGAGGCGGCATGTCTTTCGAAATGAAATCGCGGTAGGTTTCATCGACTACCAGCCAGATACCCCTGTCGGCGCAGAGCTTTTGGAAGGCACCAACCACACCAGCCGGATACATTGCGCCGGTCGGATTATTTGGTGTTACCAGGACAATTGCCCTGACTTTCTCGTCGATGAGATCAGCCGCCGCCACAGGGTCGGGCACGAAACCTGCCTCATGGGACAGAGGCAACGGCCGTGCCTCGATGCCCAGCATGTCCAGGGTCATTTTGTGATTGAAGTACCACGGCGCAGGAAGCAGGATCGCCTCGTCGCTTTTTGCAAGCGCCATCATCGTCACAAAGAAAGCCTGATTGCAGCCTGCGGTGATTGCCGTGTTTCCGCCCCCCAAGTCAGCGCCATAAATTGACGAAACGTCGCGTGCGTAGGCCGACCGCAGAGACATGTCACCAAAGATATCACCGTAGCGCGTCGCTTCGGGTGACCGCGCAGCATCCGAAATACGGTCCAGAAACGCCTGGGGAGGTGGGTCGCCCGGCACAGCCTGGCTCAAGCTGACGATCGGCCCCAAACTGCCATCGTAGCCATTGAGCCAACCCTGCGCCTCCGGAATGGGGGGCGTGGCGGTATCCAATAGATTGGAGTTGAGACTGTTCATTCGGCTCTGGACGTCTTCGCAGTTAAACATCGGTCGGCGTATTGCTGGTGCCGTGCAACGCTTGCCGTCGCCCAATCGCTAGGCATGCGCATTTCCACGCCATAAGACCCAAATCACTTAGCTTGAAAAATAGCGTTCTATCAAACATAACATTTGGAATTATCCATATAAGAGGTTCATATATGCGCCCTTCTGGTAGCGATCTTAGACTTTTGCAGGTGTTTGACGCAGTCGTTCGAAACGGCGGTTTTTCAGCTGCTGAAGTTGAATTGAATCTCAGCCAGTCCACCATCAGCAATCACATGACAGCGCTTGAACAGCGACTGGGTGTTACCCTTTGTCAAAGAGGGCGGCGCGGCTTCCGGTTGACAGAGCAGGGTCAGCGCGTTCACGAAGCGGCTTGCCGTCTGGAGTCTTCACTTCTCGACTTTTCCGCGGATGTTGGCGCGCTCAGGGGAAAGCTTGCCGGCGAACTTCGGCTCGGCATTCTCGACGCCATCGCGGAAGATCCCGGAAACAGATTACCTGAAGCCTTGGCACTGTTCAAAAGCCTCGCGCCTGAGGTCAAAATCCTGATCGCTCAGGAACGCCCACAAGACCTGCAGCAAAAAATTCTGGACGGCACCTATCACTGCGGAATCGGCGTCTCGATTGCGGCCGTAGACGGCGTCGAGGAAATGCCTTTGCATGAAGAAGCCCACGGACTCTATTGCGGAAAAAGCCACCCTCTTTTTCAAGTGCCGGATGACCAGATCACAAACGAAACAATCCACGCCATGCCCTTCGTTCAACGCGGCTATTGGCGCAAGGAAGACAAGCAGCAACATGGACCAGGGCGAATTGAAGCGACCGTTTTCCAGATTGAGCCGCAACTTCTGCTCATTCGCTCGGGCGCATACCTCGGGTTTCTGCCGCACCACTACGCATCAAAATGGTGCGAGGCCGGCAAGCTAAGGCATCTCGTACCAGATGATTTCGGCTACACGTGCCGCTTCTTTCTCATGACGGCCAAAGACGCCCGAAGAACGCAGGTCGTCTCGACCTTTCTGGAAACCGTCGAGAAAACCTGGCTCTTGCAGGACAAGGAGACGTGCTGAGTACATGTCTCCTTTCTGGTCACGCCCCCATACGTTCGATGATCACCGCAATGCCCTGTCCACCACCGATACACATGGTGGCCAACCCATAGCGACCTCCTGTGCGACGCAGCTCATAAGCAAGCTTCACGAGAATGATTGCCCCGGAGGCTCCGACCGGATGGCCCAGCGCAACTGCCCCGCCATTCGGATTTACCTTTTCAGCAGGTAGCCCCAATTCCTGAGATACGGCGCAAGCTTGCGCCGCGAAGGCTTCGTTGGACTCGATGATGTCGAGATCACTCACTGATAGACCAGCCCGCCTCAGCGCCTGTCGTGTCGCCGGGATCGGGCCTAAACCCATGACTTCTGGCGCAACCCCACCAAGTCCATAAGAAACAATTCGCGCCAACGGCTGAGCGCCACGATCTTGTGCCACGTCCTCGTCCATCAGCACAACTGCGGCGGCACCATCGTTGATGCCGCTGGCATTGCCGGCGGTCACAGTTCCATCCCTACGAAATGCCGGACGGAGCTTGGCCATATCTTCGATCGAGACGCCTTCGCGCACATGTTCGTCTGTGTCGAATACCACCTCGGAGCGCCCCCTGCGGACAGTGATCGGCAGAATCTGATCCTTGAAATGGCCTTGCGCAATCGCTGCTGCAGCGCGTCGATGGGACTCGACCGCGAAAGCGTCTTGAACAGCCCGGTCGATCTCGTCGCGCGCTGCAATATTTTCAGCGGTGATACCCATATGGCCATTGCCGAAGGGATCATTCAGCGCGCCGATCATCATGTCGACAGCTGTCACGTCTCCCATTTTCTGTCCGAAACGGCTCGCGCTGACCAATTGCCCGGAGCGGCTCATGTTTTCGGCCCCGCCCGCCAAAACAATTTCTGAATTTCCAAGCAGGATCTGCTCCGCGGCTGAAACGACCGCTTGCAGACCGGATCCACACAGGCGGTTCAGTGTCAGCGCCGGCGATGTCTCGGGAACACCGGCACGGATCGCAACGACCCGACTGAGGTACATGTCTTCGGGTGCGGTATGGATCACATTTCCGAAAACGGATTGCCCCACATCCGCTCCCTCGCACCCGGCCCTGGATATGGCCTCGCGAGCGACAGCCGCCCCCAACTCACAAGGCGACACACTTGCCAGAGACCCGCCGAAGTCACCAATTGCAGTGCGAACGCCGGATGCGATCACGACATTTCTCGACATGTGAAAATCCTCATCTGGAAGCCAGCTTGCCCAAGACGGGCAAACTTCTTGATCGGTAAAATCAAGTATATGAGGTAATTTTGCAAAACAGGCCTGTTCATTCCAGACCTGACGCAACGCGAATTAGACCAAAGTTGAAGAGCCCCGGAAAAGTCGGCGTACCTGCTAGGAACAGGGCCTACCGGTTGGCGCGAGAGCCTCGACCAAAGGACGGCAATTTCACATGGAGATCGACACGGTTAGCGAGAAGCCAGCCCCATACATGATCCAACAAGGCGATCGTATCAAGAGACACCGCCTTAAGCCGCCAAAGTAGCAAACCGGATAGTCAGCTGTTTACGAGTTCCAGCTTCTTGTTTGAGGATGTCTTCATCTCTTTAATGGGTGCCCATGCGACAGGCGCGACCTTCTTGCCATCCGCTAGCTTCGGAGCACCTTGAGTTGGCTGTCCAGCCTTGAGCATGTAACCGATGTAACGCGTAGATTCGACCGGATCGTAGCCGAGACGAATTCTCAGCTTCTTGCGAAGTTTTGAGATATGGCTCTCAACGACGCATTCGTCGACTTCTTCATTCATGACGCCATACACAGCGTTGAAAAGCTGGCTCTTGGTCACCCTGCGTCCCGTGTTACGAACGAGGTATTCCAGAATTCTGCGCTCTCTGCGAGGCAGCATCATATCCTCACCACCAACGATCGGATCACGGCCATCGAAGAAGACCTGAATAGGCCCGCTTTCGACTTTTTCGTCTTCAGCGAGTGTCCGCCTGCGAATTGCCCCGACACGTGCCAGTATTTCCTTGACGTGCACCGGCTTGCGCAGGACATCATCGACACCAGCTGTGAAAAAATCGAGTGTGGTTTCGAGGCTGGGTTTATCTTCCAAAACAATGATCGGAGTGTCCGCACATCTGTTGCGAATGAGGCCAGGAAAGGTTCCCCGCGCCTCGCCAGCCCCAATCAGAAACCCCTCAACGGCCTCCAGATCGCTGCCAGGCGCGACCGCCAGCCAATCATCCAATTCCTCTGCGTGAAGTTCAAGCGTAGCAAAACCTTCCCGCTCAAACGCAGAGGCGTATCCTGATGTAACTATTTCCCGCTCATCAACTAAAACAAACACGGTGCCCACTCCAGAATTTTCCCGATGTAATTACTACTAATTGGCAGAATTACGGCCGTCAACACTCGGAAACAGGTCAGAAACAGTTATCGATAATCATCAAATACAAGAGATTTACACAAAAAGTCAGATACGCATAAAATCAACAGGTTTATTTTCGATATATTACGAAACAAATAAATCTAAAATTTGAAATCATTTCATAAGTATTATTATAAACTGAAAAACTACATACAACATACTGACGATCACGCAATATGACAATTCGAATTTTCTGAATATCTTCGCACGCAGAACAGCCAACCCGCTTGGCGGATTGGCTCTGAAACCCAGCAAACTTTCTTTCGTGAAGCGTTAGCCGGACATGGACAATGCTTGCGCCAGCTCATTAAACGGATCACCATCTTCAACTTGTTCTGGCAACTGCCGCAGCGCTTCGTAAATTTTGGGAACAAGATCACATGCCCTGTCCAGGCCGGCATTCATCCCTGCTTGGTAACCGCCAAGCATTCGCAGATCGCGTGTTTCCTCATAATCTGAAATCATGCCCTTCAACCTGTGGATCAACTCGCGCTGCTCGGCAGTCCAGGCGCGTTGTGCAAGCCGCGAAGTCGACCTCAAGATATCGACTGGCGGATAGCGCCCCGCGTCGGCAATTGCGCGATCCAGAACGATATGTCCATCCAGCAAACCACGGATAGCGTCGGAGACCGGGTCATTGTGATCATCGCCATCCACCAGGACGGAGACAATTGCGGTGATACTACCGCTCCCCTCCGCCCCGGGACCCGCTCGCTCCAGAAGCTTGGCAAGATCAGAAAAGACACTTGGCGTAAACCCACGCGCAACTGGCGGCTCACCCGCAGCCATGGCCACATCCCGTGCGGCATGCGCGAAGCGCGTCGCGCTGTCGACGATCAAAAGAACTGACTGCCCCAGCGATCGATAATATTCGGCAACACTCATGGCCGTTTTGGGCGCAAGGCGCCGCATCATGGCACTTTCATCACCCGTGGCAGCAACCACGACGGACCGCTCCAGGGCATCGCCGAGCACATCATCTATAAACTCACGAACTTCGCGGCCGCGCTCGCCGACCAGCCCGACAACCACCGTGTCAAACTCTCCAAACCCTGCGAGCATTCCCAGCATCGTCGATTTGCCTACGCCCGATCCAGCGAAGATACCAACTCTCTGGCCCACACAAATCGGGGTGAAAAGATCGAGGACGCGAATGCCAGTTCGCACCGGCTTTTCGATCCTTCCTCGCTCCATCGGAGCTGGCGGCTCACGATCAAGCAGCCAAGCTTCGGGACCATAGGCAAGCGCGCCCTTATCATCCACGGCTTTGCCCAGCGCATTTACCACCCGGCCACGCCAACTCTCATGAGGGTGAATGGCCAGACCGCCCATCCGGTAGGCCCGGCATCCGATACCAATATCATTCGACCGATCAAAGGGCTTAACGACGACATCCTGCTCATCAAGAAGGATGATCTCACCCTTTCGGCAGACGTCACGTCCCTCGAAAACCACGAGATCCCCGAGGCAGACCGACTTGGAGAGACCTTTCACACGGAGCGAATCTGCAGAGACGTGTGTCACCCGCCCGCCGATCCGCACTGGTCCGATCTCCGTTTCAGCAGCAGCGATGGAAAGAGAAAGCCGATCAAGACTGTTCATGTGCCACCAAGGTTTCGTGGCGTTCCTGAAGCGCTTTCAGCACGTCGATCGGCAACCGATTGGACGAATGCGCGGCGATCGCCTCAAGTTGTTCCCCGGTTGGCATCTTCTCCCTCGTGGCAAGGGGTGCAACGTCGCCTTCGCTCTCCGTTGAGATCAAAGTCGCCGAGAGCCGCGTCAAATCCAGCGGGCCGGCTTGCGCGCTCGCCGTTGCCGCTCCGACTTCTGCGCCGAGAACATTCGAACTGCTGTTCTCAGGCTTCTTTGGTGGAACCGGTCGCGGAGGTGTATCCGTGTTGGACGCCATCGTCTGGCTAGGACGCAGAACATCTCCAGCTTCCTGCAACGCCGGGTCCGCAGCAAAATGCGTTTCAGCCGCTTGACCAACCATGGAATAGGCCGTCATGCCTGCCAGACCAAGCGGCCCGCCCAAAGCAAGCCCATACAGAGCGTTACCAGCAAATCTTGCGCCTTCAGACATTTGGTCACCCGTGACGGAACGATAAATCTCCGACACGCCCGGGATATGCTGCAAAGGGTTGAGAATATCGAGCAAGTCCGAAAACCCCAGCGGACGCTCACTTCCGCCGCCCTCACGAACCTCATTCGCGGGCCGAGACGCCGGCACGGGAACGCGCGCAGCTGCCCCCGGCTCAGTGAGGGCAACCCCCTGAACCAAACTCATGAGGTTTCTCCAAGTTCACGGATGGCGGTTTCTTGGGTTTGATTGCTCGCATCGATCATGCTGGTCGCGCTCTCGAAGGCCCGCGTGATCATGATCAGTTTCGTCATCTCACGAATGGGATTGATGTTGGCGCCTTCGACGTAGCCCTGCCGAATGCCATTCGTCGTGAAATCCTGAACAGGTCTGGCCGGCTTGTCTGGCACGACGCCAGAGTTGTCAGTTCTTGTCAGCTGCGCATCATCGTCGATCAGAAACAGGCCAATCGCACCAGCACCACCGTCTCCCTGGAGGATCTCTCCAGTCTGATCTATGTGCGGAGCTCCACCTTCCGGGTCGAGAAGAATTGGCAATCCTCCCGCATCCAGAACGTCATAGCCATTGACCGTTTTCAGCGCGCCATTGGCGTCCATCTCCATGCGCCCGTCTCTCGTGTAGGCAACACCTTCGGGTGTGCGGATCGCGAACCAGGCCTCTCCCTCGATGACAACGTCAAGCGGATTGTCCGTCTTCGTCAGACCACCAAACTGGCGTGAGATGAACATCTCGCCGGTCGAGGCATAGGCAACCTTGTCTTGCCCGGCCTTGGAAACCAGCTCGGAAAATTTGATCTCATCGGCACGATACCCGGATGTATTCATATTGGAGATGTTGCGAGAAACCGTCTCGAGACGGTTTGACAGGGCAACCTGCGCAGACAAAGCAACGTAAAGGGCGGATTGCATGGATCAGGATCCCCCCAATTTCAGGCTTTGAATGCTCGCCAACAGGCTTTCGCCAATGCTGATGGTCGTCGATGTACCGTTTGATATCTGCAGGTTGGGAACAGTGTCCAGGTTGGTACCGTTCTCAAGGTCATAAAGCGCGGAAAAACGCTGTAGCAATTCATCCACATACTCAGGATCCCCAAGCTGCTCGAAATCGATCTTTTCAGAGATGTATTCGGCCTGCTTGTCGATGTCCGACATTGCGAATTCGTCCGGCAAGCCGAGAGCGGTATAGACGGTTTCAGCGAGTGCCTGGTCTGCCAGAACGTCGTAAGCCGAGCTGATATCCGCAGCCTTTCGACTGAAATAGAGCGCCAACCGCACGCCTGCATTTGACTCGCCCTCACTCTCTTCCAAAGTCTGGCGGGCGTAGTTCTCCACCGTGCCTTCCTGCGCCTTGGAAAAGACGGTGGCGGTATCACCGTATCTGGCAAAATTGAAGGTCTCTGCAAAATTGACGTATCGATCATCCGCCAACTGATTGGCAAAGGCGGTGGTTTCATCCACCCCTTCCTCGAGCACCTTTCGCATGAAAGCCTTTGCGTAGGTCATCTCTTCGAGACCATGAGCTTTCATGGCGAACGCGAAGATACGATCATCTTCGAGAAAGTCATCGATGGAATCGATGTTCTCGATGTTCTCTAGATAGTAAGCGGTCTCCCGTTCCACAGTCGGTTCCTGTGCAACGATTTCTAGTGAACGGTCTATATTGCTCGAGACGAGCTGATACTGAAGCAATGTACTGATCATCGGTCATCTTCTTCATGCCGGAACGGAATTGAACGAACTCTTGCTCATTGAGCTTGTGTCAGGCTGACCCACCCCAATCGGCACCTCACATCGACAAGAAAGCTTCAGGCAAGTCTCGCCACCTAGCTTCGCCTCATCGAATTCAGACACGCACCAAATGGGGGCTGCCAGGTGACTATCGTTCTCGGCCTGATTATCGCAGGCGTTTCTCTTCTCGGCGGGTTTGCCGCACTCGGCGGCAAGGTTTCCGTTCTATGGCAGCCTTGGGAAGTTGTGATCATTGTTGGCGTCGCCATTGGCACCTTCGTTGTCGCCAACCCTCTCAAGGCCATCGTCGACACGCTGACCGCAAGCAGCGATGCACTCCGAAATGCAGTGCCCCGCAAGCGTGACTACCTCGACGTCCTCGCACTGCTTTACGGTTTGATGCGGGAGCTGCGCGCCAAAGGCCGCAATGAGATCGAGCCTCATATCGAGGATCCTCAGAACTCATCGATCTTCCAGAACTTTCCTGCAGTCCTGGGCAATCAGAAACTGACGACATTCGTCTGCGACTATTTCCGCCTGATCATTGTGGGCAACGCTCGTGCCCACGAGATTGAGGCACTCGTTGATGAAGAGCTTCACACGATCCATCGGGATCAGATGAAGCCTTATCATGCCCTTTCGTCCATGGCTGAAGCGCTTCCCGCGATCGGCATCGTTGCCGCCGTACTCGGCGTCATCAAGGCGATGGGTGCGATCGATCAGTCACCTCAGCTGCTTGGCTCTCTGATCGGAGCCGCCCTGGTTGGAACCTTCCTGGGCATTTTCCTCTCCTATGCGCTGGTCGGACCGGTCGCTGCCAAAATCAAGGCTGTGCGCGAGGCCCGTCTGCGCCCCTACATCGTGGTCAAGCAAACACTGCTGGCGTTTATCAACGGCGCCGCTCCGCAGATCGCACTGGAGCATGGTCGCAAGACCATCTCGGAATACGACCGGCCCACAATTGACGAAGTCGAAAGCGAGACAATGAACACAAGCGCACCGGCTGCGGACAACGTTTCGGAAATGCGTCAGAAGGGAGCTGCGTAACCTGATGATGGACGCCGCAACGACCGCCCCCGCCCCTGGCTCCGAACGGGCAATGATCACCGACCGGCTGCTAGATGCCGCTGGTATTTCCGTCGACCGCCTGCCGATGCTTCCGGTTGTCTTTGACCGCATGGCTCGCGTCCTCGCAGATGCAATGCGTCAGAAGTCGGCTTCTCCGTCCTACGTGTCGGTCAGCTGTGTTGAGAACGACCGGATCGGCGACGTCCTGGACGAGTTTGAATCCAACGCTTTGGTCGCAGTGCTCTATTCACCCGAATGGGATGCCCGCGTCCTCGTTGGCTTCGACCGCGATTTCATTTTCACCATGGTCGATGTCCTATTTGGCGCGGACGGCACCGAGCCGCCGATTGATGAGGAACGATCCTTTTCAAATATTGAAACGAGGATCGCCCGGACAGTCTTCGAGGTTGCCGCCAAGGCCCTTGAAGATTCCTTTGAACCAATTGCGAAGACCAAACTGAAGCTCGAGCGGATCGAAAGCCGCATGGATTTCGCAGTCGTTGGACGCAGAAACAACCCCGCGGTCGTCGCGCGGTTGCTGCTTCAGGCCATAGGCCGGGGTGGTGAAGTCTTCGTCGTCATGCCGCATGCAACATTGAACCCGCTGCGCCAACGCCTTTCGCAAGTTCTCGCTGGCGAAATGTCGACCCGCGACAAGCAGTGGACGCAGCACTTCCACAATGAAATTCAGCGCACCGAGGTGAAGCTCGAGGCAATTCTGGAAGAACGGGAAATGAGCCTTGGCGACATCAGCAGTCTCCGGGTCGGTCAAACGATCGAGCTTCAGGCCACCGCACACAGTCCTGTGACGCTCTCCTGCAATCAGCAACCGGTTTTCAACTGTCAGCTAGGCCAACTCAACGGGTCTTACACGCTGCAGATCGAAGACCTGATCCATGAAGAAAAGGATCTGATCGATGATCTCCGCTCTAGTTGACGGCGTTCTGCTACTCGCACTCGCCGTAACCACCTTCAAGATGGTTCACATGTACCGCGAGCTGAAACGGCTTGGTTCCTATCACAACGAGTACCAGCGCATTTTTGATCAGACCGCGTTGGCGCTCGACGGGATTGAAGTGTCAATTCAGGAACTCAATGTGCGCGGTGCTCAAGTTCTCAACGCGCTCGGCTCTCGCATGGATGATGCGCGTGAGCTCATCGCCGAGATTGACGGTTTGACGCGAGAAGCAAAGCGTCAGCAATCGGTGTTGAAATCCGAACTGAAAGAGCTCTCTAAAGAAACAGCTCTTCGGGAAAAAGCTGCGCGACTTGATCCGTCACTCCACGACGACCTCGACCTGTTCCAGGCGCCATCGGCTCCAGCCGAAGTCCTGGAAGACAGCCCTGGCAGCAATCGCAAGAACAGGTTTCTCAAAGACCGGCCCGTCGAAACGACTTCCTCGGAACAGCCTGGGCCCACGCCCACGCGCATCCACCGTATCGACAACACCTTGGGCAGTCCCTTTCGCTCGATTTCCATGCATCAGAAGGATGAACTGTGATGAACAACGACGACACAATTATCGACCACGTACCTCAGGATGCCGAACCAAAGGTCAACCCGGCAAGTGCTGCGACATTCGCCAAGGTCGAGAGCCCTGACAACGGCGATAAGGATCATGGCGCAGACCTTATGGGTGACGACCGCAATCTGGATACGATCCTCGGCATTCCGGTCAACATTCAGGTCGTTCTCGGTTCAGCAACGATGCTGGTCTCGAACCTGCTCAAGCTTGGTCGAGGCGCTGTTATTCCGCTCAACCACCGCGTCGGCGAGCCCATCGACATTGTCGTCAATGGCCGCGTGATTGCCCGCGGTGAAGTCGTGGTTGTTGAAGATGACAACTCGCGCTTTGGCGTTTCCCTGACCGAAATCATCAGCGCCCAGACCGGGGCTTTGGAAGCTTGAGGGTAATCCCCCGACATGAATGCGACCGTACAAATGACGACGAACCTGCCGGCAAAACCTCTCAACGGGGTGGAGAAGGTCGCAGCACTGCTGCTGTCACTCGGCAAGACGAACTCTGCGAAGTTGCTGCAACACTTCGATCAGGAGGAAATCCGCCTGATCACCGTGACGGCAGCGCAGCTCGGCAGCGTGCCGTCGGCGGAAATCGACAAGCTTGCTGATGAATTCATCAAGCAGTTCTCTGATGGCGCGAACCTTTATGGTTCCGCTGGAGAAGTCGAGAAAATGCTCGAGGGCGTTCTGCCGGAAGAGCAGCTCGCCGACATCATGTCCGACGTTCTGGGCAACTCCAATCGATCGATCTGGGATCGGTTGGCCACAGTCTCGGAAACCGTGTTTGCGAATTACCTCCTAAAGGAACATCCGCAAACCGCAGCTCTGATCCTGACCAAGATCAAACCCAGCGCAGCCGCAAAGGTTCTCGGCCAAATCAACCCTCAACTCAGAAATCAACTTGTGCGCCGCATGCTGTCGATCAAGGCCGTCGTGCCGGAAATCATGCGGGAAATCGAGAAAACCATGCATGAAGACTTCATGCTCAATCTCTCGGGCACCCTGGAGGCAGATTCCTACGCGAGAATGGCGGACATCCTCAACAAGATGGACCGCGATCACATGGAGGATGCCCTCGAGAACCTCAACGACGTTCGGCCGAAGACCGCCGAATTGTTGAAAGGCCTCCTCTTCACCTTCGACGACATCGTCAACCTCAATGCACGCACAAGGATGGCGATCTTCGACCAGATTCCGACAGACCGGATTGTCATGGCACTCAAGGGCACCGATGCGACGTTCCGGGAGGTCATCCTGTCCTCGCTGACCTCGCGTGCACGTCGCATTGCCGAGCATGAACTTGCCGGCGGTGAACCCGCAGCACAGAGAGATGTGCTGGAAGCCCGCAGCGCGATCACCAACCTGGCGCTCGAAATGGCGAGCCGTGGTGAGGTCGAGCTCAATCCGAAGCAAGACGAAGGCGCGTTCTTCAACTAGATCGGCCGCACAGCCGATCTATTAGCCGGATAAATATATGTCTGACGATCAGGATAAAGATTCAAAAACAGAGGAGCCGACCGAGAAAAAAATCCAGGACGCGATCGAGAAGGGCAACACACCAACTTCCAAGGAAGCCCCGGTCTTCGCATCTTTCCTGGCGATCTTGCTTATAGGAAGTTTTGTTCTTTCCTCCAGCGTCTCGAGCCTTGCGGCCCAACTGATGCAGATGATCGACAAGGCCGGAGGTTACAAACTAGGAATTGGCGCTGATGCACTTCTCTTGTCCCACGCGATCTCGTTGGAGGTCGGGCGTTTTCTTGCGCCGATTGTCGCAGTCATTGCTCTTGCCGGCCTCACCTCTGCATTTATGCAGAACAAGCCGCAGCTGGTGCTGCACCGGATCAAGCCAGACGGATCACGGCTCTCCCCGATCAAAGGCTGGAACCGTATATTCGGCGCACAAGGTTTCGTCGAGTTTCTCAAAGCGGTCTTCAAGTTTTCGACTGTCAGCGTTGTTGCGTTTCTGCAATTCCAGGCAAGCCAGTCAGGTCTGGTGAGCGCCATGTTCAGCGATCCCAGCACGCTCCCCGAACTGATCTTGCAGATCTCGATGAAGCTCGTCTCCGGCGTTTGCATCGTGACAATTGTGCTTGTGGCCGTGGACATCGCCTGGTCCAGAAGTCATTGGCGCAAGAACCTGCGCATGAGCAAGCAGGACATAAAAGACGAGCATAAACAGGCCGAGGGTGACCCGATCGTCAAGGCGCGTCAGCGATCTCTCGCCAGGGATCGCGCCCGTAACCGCATGATGTCTGCCGTTCCGGAGGCAACCTTGGTCGTGGCCAACCCGACGCACTTTGCCGTTGCGCTTCGATATGAAAGCGACACCATGGCCGCTCCTGTCGTTGTCGCGAAAGGACAGGATCTCATCGCACTCAAGATCCGGCAGATCGCTGAGGAAAATGAGATACCTGTGATTGAAGATCGAGAGCTTGCAAGGTCGCTTTTCGCAAGTGCCGAAATAGATCGTATGATTCCAGCCCAGTTTTATAGGGTGGTTGCAGAAATCATCTGTTATGTGTACTCACGCCGGGTCGACGCTGTTGTATAACTTGGCGTATCACGAGAGTGAAAGTATGCAGGGATCATCAGAAGATCGCGGTGAGCCGCTAAATTCGGAAAACGCTGACCGCATCCGGAAAGAGGCGATTGCCGTTGCGCTTGCGCCGTTCACCGCTGAAATGAAGCTGGTGGACGTGATCGATCTCGTTGCCTACGTTCGAACCGAAAAACATGCCAATATCTCCGACTTGATCAAGTCGTCTGCGGAGCTGTTCTTCAAGGAAGGCACCATACGCTACGGTATGGGTGCGAACGTCGAGCTTGACTGGGATACGAAACCCACCATCGGCCTGGACCTGGAGTTCTTCAACATGGGTGTATGGGTCTACCTGACCCTCATTCTGAGCTCCCCGGACAATGCCCTTAATGTGGCATATATCGAGTTCACCGGCTCTAGCCCAGATGATGAAGAAGAAGACAATACGCAGCGCCTTCTGACTGCTCTTCAGGACTCTCGGCTCTGAAAGAACGCTTCCACCAGGCGCCGAATGTCTGCTCCTCGGCATTACCGGTTTTGAAAACAGATCAAACGAACCGGACAAAAAAGACCGCGAAGGATGCGATCCCTCCGCGGTCAAATAGTATGCGACAGCTCATGAATCCACTGGGTGGCGTCAGTGCGTGATCACGACATCCTTGTCGAAGTAATTGAACTCCTCCACCAGCACGTCCTGAATCACATCAGATCCGATCCTCTGGTTCGCAATATCTTTTAGATGGCTCGTCAGTGCGTCCAGGTCGTAGCGCTCGAGCCTTTTGAAGTCGAGCGCCTCGTCCGCGTAGATGCGGCGGAAAGCTTCATCAATGAGGAACGGATGTGGCGGTACCGGAAGCTCCCTCAACGCATCAGCGTCAGCGGTAAAGACGAGCTTGGCAACCACATAGCCCTGCAATGCTCCGTCGGACAGGATCGGCACATTGACAGGGCGTATTGTCTCGTAATCCAGACCACCAAGACCGGCCGTCTCCCCCTCGGAAGCGGCCATCTTGTCGTTCATCCAGTAAACGGTGGCATAACTCGACCCCAATGCGGCAATTGGCATCCAGAGGCCGACAACAAGCATCTTAATCATGCGCAACACCTGGAGATAATCGGCTGTAGGTCCCGTCGGAATCTGCTTCGAGCATCGATCTTGCCAGAAGTTCGGTGATCTCCTTCATCGCCTTCATGTGATGAGACAGGAGTTCCATGTTTTCAGAAAGATCCTGTTTCAGTTCCTGCAAGAGATCCGTCACCTCCTGATCGTGCAGAACCGTAGGCAGAGATGCACGCGCACGAGCAAGATCCAGCAAGGCCTGGCTCTTGCGATGTTCGAACGTTCTCAAGCTTCTGTTCTCGCCATTTCGCAGCGCCTGTGTTTCAGCCCGAACGGCCGAAATCGAGCGTTTGATAGCTGTCGTAAACGCGGCGAATGCAGCCTGTGGCAGAACAGCAGCGGAAGGAGGAGCGGCAGGCTCCAGGGCTTGATCAGACGTCATGCGTTGTCCTTGAGTGTAGTGCTGAGAAGGTGTGCGATACCGACACCGCCACTGGCGGCGATCTGATTGCCGACTTGTTCAGCCAGCATCGATTTCCAGATCTCGCCGGTCGCGCCCTCACCAAACACTTGGCCGGCGTCATCGGGCAGCATCGTTTCCACAAACTGATGCAGGACCAGAGCCTCGAATTTCTCGGCAGGCGACTGAGATGCAGATCGGACGACGCTGGAGGTATCTCGTGTCGACGATGTTGATGCAAAACTCGGGAACTGACCCGGTCCCATCGCCTCGGCGAAGGACAGTCCTCCCGCTCCCGATGATCGTGACAAACGGCTGAGCTTTGTCGTGGCCTCCCTGAGTTCAAGGGGATCCGCGGCCCGAGACACCTCGAGTATGAGGTCTGAGGGTGGAGAGATAGCCATTAGAGAAAACTCCAACTGCATGTTTGAAGGAACTTGAGCGAGGACACCGCGGCCAAGAACTCGACCTGCAACCGCTCGCTAGCCTTTGAAATCTATGCTCCGCAACTTGCGGGAAGCTTGTGTTCGCCGCCCAAGCTGCTGCGACAAGAGTTCGGACAGCCGGTTGTCTTCCTCGACCCTTCGATCGGAAGCGCGCATCCGCGCCAGACGTTGCTCGATGACTTGCAGCATCATGCGCTGGCGCGTGTATTCGCATTCGACCTTCGCCCGCGCAACGGTCAACTCCCCCTGCTCCTCGGCGATCGTTTTCAGCCGCTGAGCAGCATTCCGAATAAACCGTTCCTGCTGTGCCAGATCGCCCTTCGCCAAGGCATCAAGAACCCTTTCTTCGCGCTCAACCAGTTCTTCTGCCTGTGCGTCCAGTTTTTGAAGCAGCCAGGAAGACAGAAGACACAGCTGCTGCTGCAGTTTCAGCATCCGAGCAATTTCGTGAGTATTTTTTTTCATCAGGTCAGCCCAGTTGTAGCCAGGTAAAATAACCGTCCAGGAAAAGCGTGATGGCTTCAGCCGAGACGAGGAAGAGGAGATACATGCCGCCCGCAATGACGAAGGGCATGGAGATGAAGTAGACGGGGATCTGGGGAGTGAGCTTGTTGACCATCCCGATCGCGAGGTTGACGACGATCGTGTAGACGACGAAGGGACTACAGATGCGCAGGGCCAGCACAAAGGTGGCAGAAAGCTGATCCGCGAAACGCTCCAGACCAGAGACGACATCAATTTCGCCGCCAGGCGGCAACGTCTCATAGGAAGCAGCAAGCCCCTTGAGCACCTCCCAGTGCTGATTGGTGATAAAGATCATCGCCGTCGCGGTCAGTGTCATCAAACTGGCCAACGGAGGCAGCGCCTCGCTGCCCTCGATCGACATTCCCGGCATGTTTGACAGCCCGATCGCCATGGAAACCAGGGTCGCCAGTGTCTCCATGGCAACGAAGAAAATGCGCCCGAGAAAGCCGATCAGAAAGCCCGTGAAGAGCTCACTGACAATAAGCCCACCGACGGTCACGAGAGATTGGTCAGGCAAGGCAGCCTGCATGGTCGGCAGCAACATGGGCGAGAGCGCAAGCGTGACAGACAAGGCGATGAACAGCCGGATCCGCATTGCGACCCTGTCGCTTGAGAACCCTGGAATGATCATCAAACACGCACCTATCCTGCAGAACAGCAGGAAGGTCGCCAACAAAACCGTGGTTCCGAAGCTGCCAAGCAGCGCCCCGGCCAGCATCAGGAAACGCTGCCGAGGGCATGAACGTCAACGCCTCGAGCAATCTCCAGATGGGAAAGAACAGGAAGCGTCGGGAACATGCGCTCCACGATCATGCGGACATAGGGACGTGCATCTGGCGCCGCAACAACAGCAAAACGCTTGCCATCATTCATGTGCTTCTTCACGGCCTCGGACATCTGAGAGCCAAATTCTTCCACCAGCTGAGGCTCGATATCGAACTCGGTAACCTCACCCTTTGCGTCTCGCTTCAGGCTCTGATGGAACACCAGATCCCAGCGGTTGCCGAGCCGGAGAATGTTGAGCGGCCCGCCCTCGGCAAGGTCGCCACATATCTGCTGAGCGACACGCATGCGCACATGCTCGACTACCTGTTCGGATCGTCTGACATGCGGCACGATTTCCGCCACGGCTTCAAGGATCAGATGAAGGTTGCGGATCGAGACCCTTTCCGCCAGCAGAAGCTTGAGAACTGCCTGCAGGCCTGAATAGGAGGTATGTGCAGGACAGATGTCGTCAAGCAGCTTGCGGTACTCCGGATCCAGTCGATCGAAGAGGTTGCGCATGTCTTTGTAGGAGAGCAACTGCGGCAGGTTGTTACGAATGACTTCGCTGAGATGGGTTAGGATAACCGTGTTGTTTTCCGCGGGCGTCAAGCCGCCCCTGACGATTTCTTCACGATAGGCCGCTGGCACCCAGAAGGCCGGCATGCCAAACGCCGGTTCCCGGGTCGGGTCGCCAGGAACAGGGAGCTTCTCGTCATTTGAAGAAATCACGAGAAGCTCACCCACCTTCAGCTGCTGCATGACGACGACAGTGCCATGGATCTTGATCTGGTAGCTTTTGGGATCAAGCGTCAAACTGTCGGTCACCCGAATATCGGGAACGACAAATCCGTATTGCTCGGCAAACTTTCTCCGCATCTTTCCGACGCGCCGCGACAGCTCGCCATGCTTTGCAAGCAACTGGCCGGCAACCTGCTTGCCAAGGCAAAGTTCGATCTCGGCGGTCTTGAGAGACTCCTTGACCGATTCCCGGGACTCTTCTTTTTTGATAGCGGCAGCCGCCGCCGCTTTCTCTTCTTCCACAAGCTTGCGGGCCGCCAGACGCTTGGGGATTGCATATCCGGTGAAGCCCATCACAGCGGCAAGCATGGCAAAGGGCAAAAACGGCAGGCCAGGCATAATGGCAAAGATAGCCATCAAGATACCCGCCACGAAGAGCGCACGAGGATAGCCGCCCAATTGCCCCAGAACGGCTTTGTCCGTCGTTCCGCGCGTGCCCCCTTTGGACACAAGCAGACCTGCTGCAAGTGAGACGACAAGTGCGGGAATTTGGGAGACCAGACCGTCGCCAACCGATAGCTTGGTGAAAACGTCGGCGGCATCGCCTGGGCTCATGTCATAGCGCGTTATGCCGATAATCATTCCGCCAAGAATATTGACCGCAGTAATGATCAGACCCGCAATCGCATCGCCGCGAACGAACTTGGACGCACCATCCATCGCGCCGAAGAATGAACTTTCTTCTTCAAGCTCACTGCGCCGACGCTGGGCTTCCTTGTCATTGATGAGGCCGGCCGACAAATCGGCGTCAATGGCCATTTGCTTGCCCGGGATCGAGTCGAGTGTGAAGCGCGCGCCAACCTCGGCGATACGTGTTGCACCCTTGGTGATCACCAGAAAATTGACGGTGATCAGGATCGCAAACACGATCAGGCCGATCACAAAATCCCCACTCATCACGAACTGGGAAAAGCCGTTGATCACGTAGCCGGCGGCATCCAGACCTTCATGGCCATCAGCGAGGATAACGCGGGTGGTTGCAATATTGAGCGACAGCCGCAGCATCGTCGCAATCAAAAGCACCGTCGGGAAGGAAGAAAACTCGAGCGGCTTGCCGATCCACAGTGCCACCATCAGGATCAGCACTGAAAGAGCGATGGAAAATGCCAAGCCAACATCGATCAGAAACGTCGGAATTGGAAGAAACAGAACCGCCAGGATCATGACGATTCCGATTGCAAAGCCGACATCGCGTCGACTTTCTGATGAGGTAGAGGCGGGCGAAGACAGGGCGGTGTCGGACATCTATTCTCTCGGTGAGCCTGGAACTTTCGAGAGAATGCAAGTCGAAGCTTGCGCGAGCATGGAGCGCGGTGTCCAGTTCAGCAAACTGCCCTAAAAACCATTCTCGATCCGGCCGTAAACCAGCACGGTCAAATAGTGGATCTGGCCTCCAATGAACGGCCCCGCAACGACAATCATCACCAGGATCGCCAGAATCTTGGGAATGAAGGTCAAGGTGACTTCCTGAACCTGCGTCAGCGCCTGAAGCAGTGCAATGCCGATCCCGACCACCATTGCAGGAATGATGGCCGGGGCGGAGCCGACAATAATCGTCCAGATTGCCGCCCTGACCATATCAAGTGCATCGATTTCATTCATGGCTCAGGAAATCTTCACGCCACCGCCGAGAAGAATGCCCTCGCCCGTATCGAGACCAAGCACGGTGCCGTCATCGTAGATCTCGACCGACTCGACCGTTCCCGTCGTGCCATTCGCATCGGTGACAGTACGCCCGAGAAGATCATCAACCTGGCCGAAAGACATATTGGCCAGCAGGGTTTCCAGCTTTGAATTTGTCTCGATGGCCTGCTCAACCTGCGAGAAGCTCGCCAGCTGGGCCAGCTGCTCGGAAGAATCCACTGGGTCTGTCGGATCCTGATTTTGCATCTGCGCCATCATCAACTGCAAAAAGGCCTCATAGTCGACAGTCAGCTGTTCCTGCGCAGAACTTGCGGCCGACGTGGTAGTGGTCGTGGTCGCACTTACGGCATCAACACTCATGAATTCATCCTTCTCAAACCGCTGCAAGGATTCTTGCGGCAACTTTTCTGTTGTGTGTGGGGGACATCAGATCGTCTTCGATCGGATAGAGGTTTCTTACGAGTTTCATTGCCTCGAACCAGCGGCCATCGCCGGCGAGTGCGGCAACTTCATCCAGACCGTCGAGAACCTCCTCATCCGAAAACCCTCGACGAACAGACAGAAGCACCATTTCAAAGAGATCTCTCATCATCGGCGCCGAAGTCGGATCCATCACCATGGACTGGAGAATGAAATAGATCTGACGCAACGGGGTTGTCGCTTCATTCTGTTGCAGGATGTGTCCTTCGAGCAAAAAGACCGCATCGTTCATCAACTCAAGCTGTGTCTTGCGTTCGGCGCGGATCACCGCACCATTGAGAAAGAGCCTTTCTCCTGCCTTTAGGCCAATCTTCATGAGGAAGCTCCTTGAAGGCTGTCGCGGATGATTGAGTTGATCTGGATAAGTCCGTCGAAGGTCTGCACCTCGTTCTTGCGAATTTTCTCGATTTCCTTCAGCACCCAGATTCCGACTGAAATAAGATCCGCACGCAAGGCCGTCGGCAGTGCGTTCGCATCATCACTCAAGCT
This sequence comes from Roseibium sp., assembly GCF_039982295.1. Classification (GTDB taxonomy): domain Bacteria; phylum Pseudomonadota; class Alphaproteobacteria; order Rhizobiales; family Stappiaceae; genus Roseibium. The sequence goes on along the minus strand of NZ_JBDWYP010000003.1, from coordinate 103,604 downwards.
TTCCATGAAGTAGGTCCAAAGACGGCGGGTGTTGAAGATCGCCTCTACTGCCTCACGAGATTGAGTGCCCTTTTCGCGTGCGACTTCCAGCATGCCGATCACGATATCCATCGCCTCGGCCTCGTTCATTCGGTCGTCAGAGCAGATCTCATCCATCGTCTCGGCATAGGACAGATTGTACATGGCGCCTCTCTTGGTTTCCTGTCATTGCAATGCGGCTTCACACCGCTTGAAAATCTCAGAGGTAGTTGATGATGCTCAGCTGCTGGATCCTGGCGCTGATCGCGTAGGTCGTTTCAAGCTGCGTGATCGCAGTATTCAATCGGACCGAGGTCTCTTCGAGATCGACATTCTCGAGTGCATTGACGCGTTCATTGAGAATGTCGGTTTGGATCGAGAGACGGCCGCTGGCTTGAGAGACACGCTCCTGTGCAACGCCAATCTCGCCCTGCAGGCTGGTCACGCTGGCAATCGCTGATCCCAGCATGCTGATCGCCTTATCAACCACCGTCTTGAAGACTTCGGAATCGAGGTTCACGTTCCCCAGGTCGGACATCATCGTATAGACTTGGGCCAATTCGCGGAAAGCATCTTCATTCGCACTGACGGACGTACTCAGAACCTCACTGGTCGAAATCCGGCTCTCGACTTCCAGGTCTGAGGCCGTTGACCAATTGGTTCCCCACGCCGGATCGGCGAACATGTTCGCAAAGTTGCCGGTCAGGTAAGTGTCCATCTGAGCAACGGTGATACCGGCAACTGCCGGGTCGTCTTGGGCGAAACCAAATTCTGCGAGAAAAGCTGCGTCGGCAGCCACTTTGTTGGACGACGCAACATCGGTGTAATCGGCAACCGGAACCTCATCCGTATTGAGGCCCGCAAACAGGTAACTACCATTCAACTGGGTATTGAGACGCGAGATCAGCAATTGCATGCCGCCCTCGGCCTCGGCCTGCGTGACCGACGCGGCTCCATCGCTATCGCGCACTGCAACGAGCGAAGCTAGAAACTCCTCGGAATTGGTTCTGATATCGCTCAAGGCAGCCTGGCTGATATCAAGCCGCGACGCCGTCAGTGCATTCGTGTCAATGATGGAATGCAGATAGTAGAACTCAGAGCGAAGGGTCACCGCCTCGCCTGTACGGCTGCCAAGATCAAGACCGACGTCTGCCTTGCGGCCGGACGACAGCTCGATCTGGAGCGTATTCACGGTATTCGCCTGCTTCATCATCTGAGTCCGGGCAGAGTCAGACATCGAAATGGTAGAGATATAGGTGGTTTTCATCGCACTTAACTCGCACTGGCCAGGAGATCGTCGAGCATATTGTCGACTGCGGAAATCAGTTTGGCGGCTGCGGCATAGGCCCGCTCGATATCAAGGAGAAGCGTCATCTCCTCATCGATGTTGACACCCGTAGTGTTCGCGAGGCTTTCCGCTGTGCGGCTGACAATGACAGATTGGACTTCCAGATCGCTGGTGGCGCTCTGCCGGTTGCTCTCAAGCCAGCCAACGGACGAGCTCGCAAATCCGGTCAGCGTATCGGTCGGATCGAGTTCCACGCCGGCATCGAAGACCCGAGGCTCATCAAGCGCATCAAGAAAATCCTGATAGCGTCCGGTATATCCGGCGAGATCGGTCGGGTTGTAGTCATAGTCCGGGTCGAGCGGGTCGGAGATACCTCCATCGCGGAGGAGGTCCAGATTGCCGCCCTGATCCGGATCGGCGTTAGCGTTGATCTGGATATCAGCCGCGAGCCCGGAAGACAGAGTGCTTGTCGCCGGCACGGCTGGAGCACCAGACCATGTAAAGAGGCCTGCTTGATCCGATCCGGCGCCACCGCTTTGGTCGGCCTCGGCGAAGCTTTCGATGAGGCCGCGCGCGATTTCGTCCAGCTGGCTTTGATAGGTTGGGGCAATCTCATCACGCAGTTCGGTCAAGCCATACAATCGACCGCTCGTGGTCGGCATGATCGCGTCAACGCCGGCCACCGGCACACCATCGACATAAACCGAATTGCCCGTTGTTGTGGCGAAGAATGTATTGGTCGGCTCGAAGCTGACCTCGCGCGCCGTCGTTTCAAAAAGAGTTACACCACCATCTGTGTAGACCACGACATCCCCATCCGTGCGGGTCAGCGTGGTGATGCCGATTTCCTCAGAGAGCGCCAGCAGAACCTGATCTCGCGAGTCCAGGGCATCTGTGATGTCATTCCCACTCTGGTTGCCGCGAACAATGATCGTATTCAGGTCCTCAAGCTGGCCAAGCAATTCGTTGATACTGTCGACTGAGTCCGCAATGTCGGCGTCCGCATCGGCCCGAACGTCCTGCACCGCCTCGGAAGATTCGTTCAACGACGTCACCAGGTCGCTCGCAGTCGAAAGGAGGTCCTGGGCCAGGATGGTGTCATTAGGGTCGGCGGCCGCATTCTGCAGTGCCGTCTTAAGGTCTCCAAGAAGCGCCGAAGGCGACATCTCCAACTCTGTGTCGCCAATCGTTTCGGCCAGTACTTCGAGCCCCTCCAGGATTGCCTCTTGAGACGTTCCAACAGCGGTAGACTGAAGCAGGGATGCGTATAGAGCATCGTCGGTCACCCGACCGATGCCCTCGACTTGAAGGCCACTTGTCTGACCGCTTTCAGAGATAACGGTGCTGAGTAAAACGGACTTGCGGGAATATCCTGCATCTTGCGCGCCGGCGATGTTGCGCGACACCGTAGATGTTTCGGTCTGCCGGGCGGCAAGCGCCGACTGTGCGACCTGAAGGGCGACTGAGAGGCTCATTTTTCAACTGCTCTGTTAGAACGGAACACTAGCGAACAAGGTTGACCAGCTCTTCGAGGAGGTCCGAGCCCGCCTTGAAGACTTTGGAGTTGGCCGTGTAGCTGCGCTGGGATTCGATCATGGAGGTCAGTTCTGAGGCGAGATCGACATTCGACCCCTCAAGTGCACCGACTGCCAGATCGCCAAGACCACCCTCACCGGGGAAACCGACGCGAACATCACCACTTTCAGTCGAAACCTGATAGATGTTGCCTGAAAGCGGCGTCAGCTTGTCAGGACTTGCCACATCCGCCAGCGGGATTTGATAGATCGCGCGGCGGTCGCCGTTTGCATAGATCGCATAAAGAACACCGTCGTCGTCAAACTCGACGGAGTCCACCGCGCTCGGCGCGTTCCCGTTGGCCTCTACCTCGGTTACGGTGAAATCGGCAGCCAGATAGGTGGAACCGGACAGATCGATATCGAATGTGCCGCCATTGGGTACAGTGATATTGATGTCGGTCGGACTTGCACCCGTCAGCTCGCCTGTCGTCATGTCAAACGTCAGGGTCTGCGTCGACAGTGCAGCTGAGCCATACGGGAACCCGCCACCTGCGGCCGCATCTTCAGAATTGAAGATCGCGACTTCCCATTCACTGTCCGCAGCCGTCTCGGTCGTCTTGCTGTAGTAGACATCAAGGGTCAGTTCGTTGCCAAGGTTGTCGTAAACGACCACTGAGGTCTTGGCCGAATAGGTCGACGTCGCAACGTTGGCCGAAGGAAGATCCGCCGGGGCCACGATCGTTGCGCTCTCTGGCACGTTGGTCCAGAGTTTCGCACTGTCGGTCGCGGTCGCATCAAGCTGGTTCTGCGAGATATTGACCGACTCAAGACCGCCGAGGCCGTTGGCAATGGTTGTCGGCGTGGCACCATCGGCGATGGGGTACCCCTGAAGGTAATAGCCTGCGGTGTTGAGAAGATAGCCTTCCCCGTCGGGAACGAAGGAACCAGCCCGGGTCAGAACCGGTGTGCCATCACCATCGGCAACAACAAAGAAACCGTTCCCATCAATGCCAAGGTCAAGCTTCGAGGTCGTAAAGCTCATCGAGCCCTGATCCGAGATCGAATAGACCGTGTGCGCTTGAACACCACCGGAGTTATAACTGCCGCTGCTCTGCGCCAGGACCATGGAAGAGAACTCAGACTCGGCCTTCTTGTAGCCAGTCGTATTTGAGTTCGCGATGTTGTCAGCCACCGTTCCCAGCTTGCTCGACTGAGCATTCATGCCAGAAACACCTGTGCGCATTACGCCATAAAGACCCATGGATCGTCTCCCGTATCCGAATTTCCTGGAGACAATTCAACAACGGCAAACTTGCGTGAGGCTGTAAACGAGAGCCACATCAAAAATATTTTAAACTATAGATTTTATTATAATTTTAGATATCAGAGAAAAATCCGAAATATACCGAAAAGAAGACTTTTCTAGCGGCAGAAATTTCGTGATTTTTCAGTCCACTGACCGAAACCAGAAGCAACCATATTAGTTATAACGCGGCAAACGTATCTCTTCTGGGCAGGGTTGTTGTTTGGCCCAGCGTGATATCTTGCGACCGCCATTGTCCAGGAGCCTTGCCGTTTTCGCAAATCATTTAAAAACCGGGCGGCATATTGCACGTTGGCTCGTGGTTCCAACATGTGCTCGACCGACCGAAACTCATCACCATGATAGTAGTGATTGATCTGCATGCAGCCGACATCAATCAGCTTTTTACCGCTCTTGCGAGCCTGACGAAAGTCCTTCAGCGCAGCAGCGGCGCTCGGTGGAAATTTCGACTTGCCTTCAATGTTCAGAGCAAACGGATAGAGCGAATTGCGCCGTCCCGTTTCCGTCAGTCCCACGGCATAGAGAACCCCAAGCGGCACTTTGTAGGTGCGCGCCGCAGAAATCATTTCGCTTTCACAAACGTTCTGGACTTCCGCGTGAAGCGGATCGATGCCAGGAAGTGAAAGGCTAGAGATAAATGTCGCCGTTGCGACGGTCAGAAGCATCGTCTTCATCACGCACACCTCCTGAATTTGGATCTATAGGAACAGCTTCGCCATCTCCCGAAGAAGAACCAGACGACCGTTGTTCATTTTCACTGTCGCGACCCGAGGCACCATCAAATGCTTGGCCACCTGAGGAAGGTTCACCCTGATTGCTGCCCCCGGCCTGCTGGCTCGGCTGCGGTGAAGTGACAGGCCGATCATCTGCAGCTGCCTGGATCGTGATGGCGTCGGGCTTGTAACCTGTCGCGCGCAGCATCTGATCGAGCATCTGCCGATCCTGTTTCAAAAGCTCTGCAGTTTGCGGATTGCTTGTCTTCACCGTCACTTCAACGCTTTCGCCAACAAGGCGAAGCGACACTTTGACGGTTCCAAGCTCGATCGGTGTCAGCTGAATGTCCAGGGTCTTCAAAACCGGGCCTTCAGTCTTGACCGCAGCCGCCCGTGCACCGATGCCGCCAGCTTCTGCCGCCTCCCCCAGGCTGAAGATCAAACGTTCACCGACTTGCTGTATCGGCGAGAGCCGTTGCGTCGGCGCGAAATGCGTTTCCTGGCGCAGAATCTTCACTGAACCGGCAGGTAAGGAAGCTCCCTCGGCGCCACTCTTGCCGGTATTGCTGATCCGTTCTGCAAGCCCTTCGACGGCTCCCTTGTTCGCAGCGGCCTCCTCTGGAACGGCAAATTGCGAAAACAGCCGGTCAGCGTTCTGAGACTTCGGCGCGTTTGAGCTCGACGGCATCGCTACCGTCGAGGCAGCATTGGCAACGGCTGAAGCAGCTCCCGATACCGCTGCGCCAGTATGAGGTCTTTGGCCAGTATTGGACTGACCTGGTGGTGTCATCGCCGTTGCAGACGGCTCGCTACCTTGTCGTGGAACCGCAAGAGATTCCCGCGTATTTGGCGCAACTGAACCGATCACCTTGGCGAGATCATTCGCGAAGGACTGCGCTGCAGTTCCGGCTTCTTGTGCCGTTGCGCCATCAACGGAGTGTGTGGCCACCAAAACATCCTCCGGCGAAAGGTTGCCAGCGTCTGCCGCTCCTGTGTCAGACGAAGCAGCGTGTTGGCTGGCCATACCACCGCCGTTCTTCATCGACTGCAAGAGGTCGAGAAAAGCATTGTCACCATCACCGCTCTTGGCGTCATTGCCTTCCGGCTCCTGTCGGCCCTCAGGCTTCGCCGTAGACTTCAAGTTCTGGATCAACATAGCTGTTCCGATGGTCATGACTTCAGCTCCCAATCTTCGCCAGCAGTTCATCGGTTGATGAAATCAGGTCGTCAGCACGGCTCATCACCGGCAGAACCCACCTCTCATCTGACGGCGGCGCCATCTTCTCATAGACGCTGAACTCGCCGATGATGCCTTCAGGCGGGGCGGGCCAGCTGCGAACCGAATTCAGCACACGATACACCGCTGCCATTAGATCTTTTTCTTCACGCGAGAGATCGTTCTCATCGATCGACCAAAGCAGATTGCGGGTCTGTTTGATGTCCTCAAGCTCGACCAATGCGCCGGCACGATAGAGTTTGAACAGTGCTTCTTCGTGCGATCCAGACATTGCCAAGGACATGGCTCTATCCGTGGCTTTTTCGACGATGTCCCTCTGCCCGCTAAGAACAGCGGTACGGGCCAGGCGCAAATACAAAGACCGCCGCGTGTCCTCGTCGAACTCCGCCAGAAGGCTCTCCAAAAGGGCAAACTTGCCTTCGCTCTCGCCGAAACCGAGACTGTCGAGCGCAAGCGAGAACCGACGCTGGAAATCTCCTGCGTAGATGGATCCTCTGAATCGGCGCAAATAGCGAAGGGAAAGAGACTGAAACCGTTCAATGTCACCGAGCTTGCCAGCGACGAAAACCTCGCGCCGAAGTGCAGCCTCCTCGATCAAGGTGCCTGGCATGAGGAGACGCGCGACCGAAAGGAACTCCATGGCCTCGGCCGGTTGCTCCTTGACCAAGACGGCTGCCTTGATGAGGGCAACGTGACCACCCAGCGCAGATGGCAGATCCATCGGATCAATGTCGCCAAGATGCACCACGACATCCTCTTCGCGCCCTTCGACATAGGCCAAGGCCCCTTCCATCAATGCGGCGTCGACCGCAGGCTGGGGATCAAAAGCCCTCAAGCGATAGACGATCTTTGGATGTCCTCCGCTTAACACGTGAACAATGGCAGCCCGTGCGTTGCGCGGCTCTTGCCAGGTCTCCGCGGGCAAACCTTGAAAATACTCATCCATTTCAAGCAGCAAGGCCCGCTGCGTCTTCAAGGCGTGACTGTTGCCTTCAGCGACCTTGGCCTGGAGGGACTGAAGCGTGCGTACCATCTCATATGGTTGTTTTGGCATAGGTTCGCTGGCGTGCCCCATCGCCGGAAACAGCAAGGCGAGCAAAACCGCGAGCACGATTGCAAAACTGAGCGCATGGCATTGGCTGGAGTGCATCAGTCTGTCTCCCTGATCAGGATTTCAACGCGCCTGTTTGCGGCGGCTTTAGGGGCGGCAGGTAACTTGAGATCACGGTCCGCATATCCTTCCACCCGCTCGAAGCGCGAAGTCGAGACACCACCGCGTGCCAGCATGTAGAGCGCCATATGGGCTCGTGCCGACGAGAGCCGCCAGTTGTCATATGCCTTCGTGCGGTAGGGTCGCGCGTCCGTATGCCCCTTGATGACGATCGCACCATCTGCACCTGCCAGTTCCTTGCCGATACGGCCTAGGAGAGCTACCAGCTCCGGACGCGGTTCCGCAGAACCTATGGCAAACATGCCAAATGCCTGGTCATCCGTGAGGGAGATCAGAAGGCCTTCATCAGACCGCGAGACACTGACGTGGTCCACTGTTGCTCCAAGACCGGACTCTGCGGCCTGGTCAAGAACAGCCTCCACACGCGACGCAACGGCCGTCATGCTGTCCTCAAGCGCCTCTTCGGAAATTTCATACAGTTCATTCGTTTCGCCCGCGGCAACAAACTCGGTCTCTTCAAACTCGCCTTCACCACCGTCGAAGTGGGCGAGAATCTCCGGGACAGAACCCTCGTCGATTTCGATCGCGGAGTTGTCGTGGCGCTGCCGATCAAATGACGGGTCAGCTGCCGGCGTCGGCGTCAACCCACCGATCACACGCGGCTGTGTCGATTGCTCGCCCCCGGTCCGCTCCGAACCGAGATCCCGGTTCGGCAGGAACTGCCAATAGAGCGGATCGAACGGATCCCGAAAGGCATCTCCGCCCTGGGCACCTGCTTCCCGCGCCTGCCCTGCTCCGATGGCAGTGGGCATATCCACATCACCAAGATCGACTGCCACCGTTTGAGCAAGCGTATCGAGAACCGCATACGGATCATTGAAAAGCCGTTCTTCCGAATGGCTCGCAGCAAACCGTCCTGCCGAGACTTCGGCACCCTGTGCCCCGTTAGCCTCGGAACCACCTTCCGGGGCTCCGCCCGCACCAAGGTCGCCCTCCGGCTGATCCGCTCCATTTTCATTCGTGTCCCCCGCCACATTCGGGTCATTCAGACCTTTCTGGTTGGGAGCTGTAGAGGCGAGCTTCACCGGATTGAAGTACTGTGCAACGCCACGTCTGACGCTGTCGTCGGTGACATTGATCAGCCACATCACCAGAAAGAAAGCCATCATCGCCGTCATAAAATCGGCATAGGCAATCTTCCATACCCCGTGCTGTCCACCCTCTTCTTCCCAGGCAGCTTTCCGGCGGACGATGACGATTTCATTTGGCTGGTTATCTGGCGTCATTTTTCGGTTGCTCCTGCCTCTGAGATCATGGACAGCCAATTCGACAGCTGGCTTTCGACAAGCGTGTCGTTCAGCACCACTCGCAGATCGCCGGTCGCTGCTTCTTCCGTTTCGATGCGCGAGGCCTCTGGTCCAAGCTGTTCGACGAGCCGTTCAAGCAAGGAAGCGGGACCTTGCACCTTTATGCGCAGCGCCTGCTCACGATCCCAAAGGTTCTTAAGAGTGCTGGCAAATGAGCCCACCACGATCTCGCTCAGGCGCTCTTCGACCAGAGGTCCAAGCAGACTTGCTAGGGACGCAGCCAGGCGCTGTTCGAGGCCGACGAACTCCTTTTGAAGCCCTTCGGCCATCATCTCGGCATAGTGTCGATCGGTCGTATCGCGAAGCTCTTGAAGCTGCGCCTGATGCTCTTCTTGCAACGCCTTGAGCTGCGTTGCGATGCTTTCTTCGGCAAGCCGCGTTCCCTCATCAAGCCCGCGTCGATAGGCCGTTTCCGTGAGGTCTTCCTGACCGGTGTTTTCCGGCTCTGGGGCATGCACCACATCAACGAGCATGGCCGATGCATTCTCGAAGGACTTAAGCGAGGCTTCGGAAATGACGGGAATATGAGCTGCGATCGACGTCATCACGCGTTCTCCCCGTCATAAAGCCACTGGCGAAGGATCGCAGCTGACTGCTCTTCGTTGTACTCGAGCAAGGACTCTAGCTTCTTGAGCGGAGACTGGTTCATCTTGCTGGTCAGATCCTGCAGCATGTCGGAGTGATCCGGCGGCACCAGGTAGGCCTGCTCGGCATATTCGCCTGTTGCGGTCTGCTCTTCACCCTCGGCCGGAAGCATCGCAAGCTCTGCAATCTCCGTTTCCGATTTGGTGATTTGCGGGACCAAAACAGCGACTGCGGGACGCAAGCCAAACCAGACCACCAGCGCCGCGACTGCGAGGATAGCGACGGCATTGATGATGTTGCCGGACTGCCGCAGAAGATATTCGGAAACCGAAAGCGGTGGGATTGGCTCGAGATCGCGGCCTCCATTGACGAAGTCAACTAGTGAGACTTTCACATGGTCGCCGCGCGCATCGTCGACACCGGCCGAGGATGCCGCCAACTCGCTGATTTCTATAAGCTGTGCCTGCACCTGTTCTTCTGTCGGATCGCCTCCGAGCGAAGCATGTAGCCTTGCGCGATCTACAAGGACGGCGATCGAAAGGCGTTCAACCTTGTAGCCATCCTGCGAGGTCTCGATCCGTTTGGAGGAGATCTCGTAGTTGACGGTCTCCTCACGGCGCTGGTTTTCCTCGGAGGATCGCTCGCCATTGTCGGCATCGACCGTTTCCTCCGGAAGGTTCTGTTCCACCGTCGTCGGCGCTTCGACGCTGGAGTTCTGAGCGTTCTCGCTTTCGCGAACCGAACGCACCGAGCGCTCGGTGCGCGAATCCGGATCGAAAATCGTTTCAGCGATGTGCCGGCGATCCATATTCAAATCGGCGGCAACGCTGACCTCGAAATTCTCAAGGCCAAGATAGGGCGTGAGCGTCTTTCGAATGCTCTCCTGGATACGGTTGCTAACTGCGGTTTCCAGACTGGCCAGCTGGCCTGCCGACGCCTTCGCGGGGTCCTGCCCAGCCGCAAGGATACCGCCGGATGTGTCGAGGACCGTCACCTTGTCAGCTTTCATCCCAGGCACGCCAGCGGCAACCAAGTGGCGAATGGCGTCCGCAGTGCGTATGTCGTCGGGTATATCAGACCGGATTACCACGGAAGCGGATGGCGGTTGCTGATCACGCCGAAAGGAGCCTTTTTCCGGAAGCACGATGTGAACCCGCGCGGCGCGGACGCCCTGCATCAGCTGAATCGTACGGGCAAGCTCGCCTTCAAGCGCACGAACTCTGGTCACTTCCTGCATGAAGGACGTCAGTCCGAGCGATCCCAGCTCATCGAAGAGTTCGTAGCCGGCATCTGCACCACGTGGCAGGCCTTTTTCGGCAAGCAACATACGCGCTTTGGCCGTGGATCCATGGTTGACCATGACCGCCGTACCATCGGAACTGACATCATAATCGATGCCGGCATCCTGCAGGGCTGATCCGATACGGGTCACGTCCTCGCCCTCAAGACCGGTATAAAGCACCGCCTGTTCGGGTCGGCTGAGGTAATAGGCACCGACCCCGACCGTCAGGATCGTCGCCAGCCCGATAAGCGCAAGCGCCATCAGCCGCTTGGCGCCGAGTTCTTGTAAGTTAGCCCAGAGTTTTTCTGCGTGTTCACGGCCTGGCATTCCACACCCCTAAAGTGAGACGTCCGATATTGAAGGCGAGTATTGGCGGGCGACCTTGTGCGAGGGTTGCGCAAGACAAGACCATGTTGAAAACAAAAAAAGCCGCGCCCGAAGGCGCGGCTTTCAGCCATCCGAAGGTCGAATGGATTACTGGAACAGCGACAGAATGTTCTGGCTGTTGGAGTTAGCAATCGACAGAGCCTGAATACCGAGCTGCTGCTGAACCTGCAGAGCCTGGAGGCGGGTCGATTCTTCGTTCATGTCAGCGTCAACCAGCTGACCAACACCACGGTCAATCGCATCCGTCAGTTCGGACACGAAGTCCATCTGAAGGTCAACACGGCTCTTGACGGAACCGAGCAGGGTCGCTGCATCGGTGATGTCTTCGAGAGCGGCGTCAATACCGGCAACGAGAGTGTCGATGCTGGCAGCGTCAGCGTCGGTCAGTGCGGAGATGTCGAAATCCGCAATGCCGTCACCTGAAATGCCTGCAAGAGCAGCAAAGCCGCGGTCCTGATCCAGGATACCAGTGGTACCACCGGCGGAATCATAGAGCTGGACAGCGGTCAGATCGACGGAAGTCGTCTGAATGTCGACCGAACCACCTGCACGGGTGAACGAGGACACGATTTCAGCAGACGTCACGGTCGTGACATCGGAAGACAGCCAGTTCTCACCGTTGAACACAGAAGACTCGCCAATGGTCTGCAGCTGGTTCTGAAGTTCAGTGATGTCTGACTGGATCTTCGCGCGGTCAACACCTTCCGAGCTGGCTGCAACCACTTTTGCCTTGATTTCGTTCATGACATCAACGGTCGATTCCATTGATGTGTACATGACGTCGATCGTAGCAGCACCGAGACCAAGAGCATCTTCAACAGCGGACAATGCCATGTTGTCAGAGCGCATGGTGGTCGCGATGGACCAGTAAGCCGCGTTGTCTTCGGCGCCGTTCACACGGTAACCGGTAGAAATACGGCTCTGAACTTCCGACATGGATTTGTTGGTGGAGTTCAGGGTCTGCAAAGCGGTCATTGCAGAAGCGTTTGTCATAAGGCTAGACATGATGTGTCCCTTTCAAGTTTTAAGTTGGAAGAATGGGACATGCCGGGTTCTCACCGGCACGGCAGGGCGGCTTCATGCCTTTGAGCCTTGGTTAGGTTCGGCTCAACCTGTCGTGATTTCAACCTAGCAAGCGATGCTTGTGCGAAGCTTGCCAGGTGAACTGAGGTCAGAAGAAAGATCTGACAAGACTGCCAACCAGAAGATTCCAGCCGTCAATCAGAACGAAAAACAGCGCCTTGAACGGTAGCGAAATCACCGTTGGCGGCAACATCATCATACCCATGGACATGGTGATGGTCGCAACGATCATGTCGATGACCAGAAAGGGCAGCGCGATGAGAAAGCCAATCTCGAACCCGCGTCGAAGTTCCGAAACCATGAAGGCCGGAATAAGCACACGCAGCTCGACGTCCTCTGCCGAGGCCGCCTCTTCATCCGTCACACGACCCAGCGCCAGATCGTCGAACAGAACCAGGTCCTCTTCGCGCACCTGGGTCAGCATGAACTCCCGGAACGGTTCCGTGATCTCTTCATACGCCTGCGCCTCGGTAATCTCGTTGTTCATCAGGGGCGTTACCCCCCTTGTCCAGGCCGCGTCGAAAGTGGGGGCCATGACGTAGAATGTCATGAACAGAGACAAGGAGATCAGGATCAGGTTGCCCGGCGTGGTTTGCAGGCCGATGCCGCTGCGCAGAAACGAAAAAGCGATCGCGAAGCGTGTGAAACTGGTCACCATGATCAAGATGCCCGGCGCGACCGACAAGACAGTCATCAAGGCAATGATCTGAACGATCCGACCGCTGGCACTACCCTCGCCTTCCGGCAGCAGTGTCGAGAGATCGGGAACCTGGGCAGCAGCCGTACCGGCTGTGACCAGAAGAAGCAAAGCGGCTATGCCAATACGCATTACTGGATCACCAGGGATTCAAGGATGATTTCGCGGACGGCACCTTTTGATCGGGCCACGGCCCGCTCGTTCAGATCTTCCCGAAGGTGTTGCAGACCGACAGCTCCCTCGATGTGAGAGATCGTAAGCGTTCTGAGATAGGCCAGCATGTCTTCTTCGATATGACCTGTCAGAATGCCGATATCATCGATGGGCTGCTCGGAAAGAACCACCGAGGCTTGAAGACGGATCCAGGCATCGCGTGGTGCCGCCAGATTGGTGACCAGCGGATTCAAGGTACGCAATCTCGCATTTTGGACATTCAAGGAAACACCCGCGGCATCATCCTCCAGGTTCAGGAATTCTTGCTGAACGCTGGTGCGCGTGAAATCCACCAAATGCGCGGCAAGCATTGCGCCCGTTCCTGCCGAGATCATGGTCAACACGACGAAACCTATCCAGAAGGATGCCCGCGCCTCGTTTGCCCCGTAACGCTCATGCCCGGAGGGCGCTGAAAGAAGCTTCATGAAATCTGACCTTCCAGCTTAGAACGGCGTGACAACATCATAGATCTGCTGGCCCCAGCCAGGCTGTTGCACCTCGGTAAGGCGCCCGCGGCCGCCGTAGGAAACACGGGCCTCTGCGATCTTGTCATAGGGAATGGTATTGTTGCTTTGAATGTCGCGCGGCCGCACGATCCCAGCGATGTTGAGCACCCGCATTTCGTAGTTGACGCGGATCTCCTGGGAGCCTGCAATGACCAGATTTCCGTTGGGCAGACGATCCGTGACCACTGCGGCAACCGAGAATTCAATCTCTTCGGAGCGGTCAATCGACCCCTTTCCGGCAGACGACGAGCCGGTATCAAGACCGAGATCAGCGTCACCTCCCACGGAACTGCCATCCCATCCCGCAGACAAGTCCCCACCGATCCCCAGCGAGGAGGTGCGGCTGCGGTCTGACGTATTGTCCAGAGTTGCCTTGTCGTTGATTGCGATCTTGACGGTCACGACATCACCGACCCGGCGTGCACGCGGGTCTGAGAAAAAATCTTCCCTGTCGCTGACCCAAAGCGAATTGTAGTCCTTGACCGCGCCTGGAGTGAACGTGTTGAGCGGATAGGCCGCACGCGGTTGAGCCGCGAGCCCATAGCCGACGGGTGACATGTTGGGAGCCTTTCCCACGTCCTGAAGCTGGCCGGCACAGGCCGCCAGACCTAGACTGAGGCAGATTGGAACAATCAAACGCATCAAAAACCTCCGGCGCCTTCTGGGTCGGCAAATCCGACCATGGCCTGGGTGAGTTGGGCGGCACGAGCCGGATCCATTTCATCGAGAATGCTGCTCGCAACGCGGGCCTTGAGCTTCAGCAGAACGCCCATCGCAGTTTCTTCATCGGAGGTCGCCAGCTGCGCTGCGGCAGTTTCAGGTCGCATCCGCGAAACAATGGAGACGACATGGCCTTCAACCTCGGAAAGTAGCCGCTCGCGTCGTTCGACCCAGGCTTCGAACTCATGCTGTTTGCGCTCGAGTTTTTCGACCTGCTGGCGAACCTTCGCCTCAAGGGAAACCAACTGCCACGTCTGCCAGGACAGGCGCGCCTCTTCTGCCGAGGCTGCGATATTCTTGCAGTAAAGCTCTGCATCGCTCCGCTGCTCTTCCTCCACAACCAGAACCGGCTTGGACACTGGCTGTGCCGACAATGGCAGGACAGAAAGAGAGATCGCAAAACAACAGGCGAAAAGGTGAGTTTGCACCGAACCGTAACCTGCATTGTTTATGGCCATGGACTGTCGTCCTTTCTGGGAATTTCTTTGAAAAGACTATTTCGCAGGATGCTTGTGCGGGGCTGACGGTTGAGGCTTATTGGATTATCAAGTCCGCCTGAAGCGCACCCGCAGTCTTGATCGCCTGCAAAATCGCGATGATGCCGGTCGGTTTGAGCCCGATACGATTCAAGCCGCGCACAAGCGTGGGAAGATCTGTGCCACCGACAAAAGCCAGCTGCCCGCCCTCCTGCTGCGCATCGACATAGGTCCGCGGCACCGTGACGGTCTCGCCATTTTGCGAGAATGGAGAAGGCTGGGAGACCTCCGGCGTTTCTGTGATCCGGACAGTCAAATTGCCATGGGTGATCGCGACCGTTGAAATCTGAACCTCTCGGCCGATCACCACCGTTCCCGTTCGCTCATCGATGACAACCTTCGCCGACTGATCAGGCTGCACCCTGAGCGCCTCGATCTCGGCAACAAACCGCGTCAGACTGATTTTGCCCGGAGGAGTAAGATCGACGGTACGATAATCCCGCTCCTTGGCGACCGCCTTTCCATACCTCTGCCGCGCATGGCGATTGATCGCATCTGTAATCCGCACGGCTGTGCGAAAATCAGGATTGTTCAGCTCCAGGACCAGGTTCGGGATATTCGCAAAGCGAGCAGGTATATTCTGTTCGATCAGCGCGCCATTGGGCACACGGCCCGCAGTCGGAATACCCTGTGTCAGGCTCTCGGCCTGCCCCGCTTCCGCAAATCCGGAGACAGCCACAGCGCCTTGCGCCACCGCATAGATTCGACCGTCTGCACCAAGAAGCGGAGTGGCAATCAACGTGCCGCCGGCAAGAGACGTCGCGTCTCCAAGTGACGCCACACTGACATCGACCCGCGAGCCCTTGCCGATAAACGCAGGCATTTCAGCCGTCACCACGACAGCCGCCACGTTACGTGTTCGCAGCCTTGAATCGCGAACATTGACGCCAAGGCTGTCGAGCATCGACTGAAGGGATTGCTCCGTAAACGGCGAGTTTCTGAGACTGTCGCCCGAACCCTTTAGCCCGAGCACAAGACCATAACCAACAAGCTGGTTGTCTCGGACACCCTGCAGGGAAGCGATATCCTTGATCCGCACCATCGCATGTGACGGCGCAGCAGCCAGCACCACCAGAAGAAAAATCAGAAGTCGGCGCATGCATTTAATTCCCTGCTCGAATGGATCCGTCGGACTGCACGGTGCCAATCACCACAACGCCGCTATCAATGTTGCGAACCCTGACCGTCGCGCCTGAACTGCCGGACTGCAGAGCTTCCACCTGCATCACGATCCGCAAGCCCTGTTCGCGAAAGACCAGCTTGGCCGCATCCCCTCGCTTCACCAGAAGCTGCTCGGTGATCGCATTGATCGGTACGGGCTTGCCCGGCAGCAGCGTCCGCCGCGCGACCATGCCAATCAACTCATTGCGGTGGGACACCACCGCGAACTGTTGGGTCGTTCGCTCGGGGAAACGTCGTTCGACGATATTCTGCCCCGACAACTGATCGCCTGGATGGATCGTCACGCGCGGCACGGGCAACTGGACGCCAGCCGCATAAAGCTGTGCGGGAACAAGCGCCCCTGCAGCAAAGAGAAAAAGCCGGGCAAATTTGGATTTCCGGAGCATCCGGTGTCTCCCGTTAAAGGTCTAGCGGATGCCGTTGGTCACGGTGCCAGCCATCTCGTCAGCTGCCTTGATGACCTTGGAATTCATTTCATAGCCACGTTGAGCAGATATCAGCGCAGTGATCTCTTTCACCGGATCGACATTGGATTCCTCCTGATAGCCCTGACGGATCAGACCGAAGCCAGGATCGCCAGCAACGCCCGCAACGGGGACACCAGATGCCGGCGTTTCCCTGAACAGGTTGCCGCCGATGGCCTCAAGGCCAACATCATTGGCGAAATTCGCCAGTGTGAGCTGACCAAGCTCCTGAGGTTCCAGCTCTCCGTCGACCTGCGCATAGACCTGGCCAGACTCGTTGATGACGATGGAAATCGTATCCTCTGGGAAGACAATGGCCGGCTCGACAGCGTAGCCATCGATGGTCACAAGACGCCCGTCTGCGTTTTTGTTGAACGATCCGGCACGAGTGTAGAGCGTTTCATCGTCGGGACCTGTCACTTCGAACCAACCGCGGCCGTCGAGCGCCACATCGAGCTGGTTACCGGTGTTGGCGAGCGTGCCTTGAGCATGCAGCTTGCGTATGCCGGATGTCTTGACTCCCAGCCCGAGTTGCGCGCCTTCGGGAACAGGATCTTCACCGCCCCGGTTTGGCACGCCCTGCAGGCGTTCTGCCTGATAAAGCAGGTCGGAGAACTCGGCCTGCGCCCGTTTGAATGCTGTCGTGTTCATGTTCGCGATGTTGTTCGCGATCACTTCGACATTGAGCTGCTGCGCGCTCATGCCGGTCGCTGCGATGGCCAGAGCCTTCATGTCTGTCTCCTGAGGTTTAAAGCGCCGAAATCGATCGTCAGATCGTCATCCGGCTGATTTCCTGATAGGCGGTTACGACTTTGTCCCGAATGGCGATGGCCGTCTGCAGACTGGACTCCGCGGCCATCACCGCCTCAACCACCTGCTGCACGGATGCCTGCCCGTCGACACCGGCGATCGAGGCCGCCTCTCCTGCCTTGATCCGGTCAACAGCCTCCTGCGAAACATTTGCAAGCGTGTCTGTGAAGCTGACCTGTTCAACGCCGCCAACGCCATCAATGCCGTTCGGGGTAGTGACATAACGGGTCTCGGAAACCGACTTCATGATCCCGTCGGTTGCGGAACTCAGTCCGGAAAGCTGTTCAATCATGGCTTTAGTCCCTCAACAAACCGATGTGACGCATGACCATTTCGCGGGCCTGCGTCATGACTTTCAAATTGGCTTCATACGACCGGTTGGTCTCGCGCATGTCCGCCAGTTCCAGGAGGACATTCACGTTCGGCATTTTCACGTAACCGTTCTCGTCTGCCGCCGGATGCCCCGGCTCGTACTCGACGAGGAAAGGCGCGTTGTCCGTGCCGATATCCTTGACCTTCACAAGCGAAGCCGCCTGGGCGCGGTCGAACTCGCTCTCGAATGTGATGGTCTTGCGCGAATAGGGGTCGGAGCCAGCGGCATCGCCGGTCGAGCGCGCATTGGCGAGGTTCTCGGAGACAACCCGCAGTCGTTCCGATTGCGCCTGAAGGCCGGAGGACGCGATGTGCATGGTGGCTGAAAGGGGATCGGACATGATTACTTCACACTGGCTAGGTACATGCGATGGAATGACTTGGCGACGCTCGCATTCAGGGAGTGCGCCCGGGCGACTTCGCCGGTCTTGACGAGTTCCTGCTCAATGCTGACCGAGTTGCCGGAGTGGGTCACAAGCCAGCTGTCCGACTTGCGAACCTTCGAGGTTTCCGGCATGTCTGAGTTCGTCCCCATGTGGTTGCCATGGGTTGCCGTCATCGCCAGCCGTGTCTTGTCTATGACAGAGACAAAGGGCTCGACGTCCTTGGCCTTGAAGCCAGGCGTATTGGCATTGGCGATATTTTCCGCGATCGTGGCCTGGCGTGTAGACAGCCAGCCATTGCTCTGCGAAATGAGCTTCGTGAGATAGACCGGTTCCACGAGGATCCTCCAAACGACACGTTATGTTCGATTGAAGGGATAAGCGGTCTAGCTTGTCCGAGGCTGGCGGCACCATCTGGCGCATATGTCCGTCAACTCGATTGACCTGCGTCAATACAATTTGCGCTGGATGTGTCCATATTGGTCAGGGTCGCGATGTGCTGCGCATTGCAAAAGAATCTGCCCCTGACTGCCTCAATTGACGGGCGAGCAGCGCCAGTCATCTATCCCGCTGCCCGCCCAAGGAAAACAACATGCGCATTCGAAACATCTTGGTTGGACTGGTCGTCGTCGTCCTTCTGGCGGGCGGCAGTGCCGCGTACTGGTGGACACAGACGCGATCCGACCTGCCGGCTGAAATCGCGTCCGGCAACGGCAGAATTGAAGCGGAGACTGTTCAGGTTGCAACCAAGTCTGGCGGACGTGTTCTGGAAGTCCTTGTACAGGAAGGGGACTACGTCACCTCCGGACAGGTCTTGGCCCGGATCGACACAAACGAACTCACCGCGTCCCTGGCCGGCGCCGAGGCGAATGTAGCCGCTGCGAAGGACACGGTTGCATCCGCCACTGCGTTGATCGCCCAACGTCAGAGCGAACTCAAATACGCCGAGCAGGAACTCGAGAGAGCAAAAACGCTTGTGGCCAAGGGGCACATCTCACAACAAGAAGCCGATCAGCGACAGACATCCAAGGAAACAGCAGAAGCTGCACTGGCCGCCGCAAAGGCACAGCTCGCAAATGCCGAGAGTTCGGTTGATGCAGCAAGAGCTGAAGTCCGCAGAATTGGCACCCTGATCGAGGAAGCGGAACTGACTGCTCCGATCGCCGGTCGCGTACAGTATCGCCTGGCGGAGCCGGGTGAAGTGCTGTCCGCAGGTGGACGCGCGATCACGCTTATCGATCTGTCGGACGTTTATATGACGATATTCCTCCCGACAGCAGACGTCGGGCGCATTTTCATCGGCGCTGAAGCCAGGATCATTATCGACGCAGCCCCGGAATATGTAATTCCGGCCAGCGTGTCCTTCGTTTCCGCCGATGCCCAGTTCACACCGAGAGAGGTGGAAACCCGCACAGAGCGGGAAAAGCTGATGTTTCGTGTGAAGATCAAGATACCGGCCGATCTGTTGCGCGAGCATATCGAGAAGGTACGCACCGGACTGCCTGGAGAAGCCTACGTCATGATGGCACCAGGCACCGCATGGCCGGAACGCTTGACCGTCAATCTGCCACCGGTCGCGGAATGATCCAGATTGACAGTCAGGAGCGCAAAGATGACGACGCGCCATGCTGAGCAAGACAGAAATCCGACCGTAGCCCGCGTTGCTGGCGTCAGTCATGCGTATGGCAAGACGAAAGCCCTGGCGGATATCTCTCTCGATATTCCAACAGGTCTGATCACCGGCTTCATCGGGCCTGATGGCGTTGGAAAGTCCACCCTGCTCGGACTGTTATCAGGTGCCCGGAAACTGCAGTCTGGGTCCGTGCGTGTTCTTCAGGGTGACATGTCGGACAAGAGCCACCGGTCCAGTCTGCTGCCGCGCATTGCCTATATGCCTCAGGGATTGGGCAAGAACCTCTACATGGATCTGACTGTCCATGAAAACCTTGAGTTCTTTGGCCGATTGTTCAACCAGGCTCGTGCAGAGCGCGAGGCGCGCATCGAGGACCTGACCCGTAGCACGGGCCTCTTTGGCTTTCTCGACCGACCGGCAGGAAAGCTCTCCGGCGGTATGAAGCAGAAACTCGGATTGTGCTGCGCACTCATTCACGATCCCGACCTGCTTATTCTCGATGAGCCGACCACCGGCGTCGACCCTCTGTCGAGACGCCAGTTCTGGTCACTCATTGATCGTATCCGCGAGACCCGGCCAGGCATGAGTGTTTTGGTGGCGACGGCCTATATGGACGAGGCTGAAGGCTTCGACTGGCTCGTTGCCATGAATGACGGCGCAGTCCTTGCCCAAGGAACCCCCGCTCACATCAAGGCAAGTGGTCACGCCAAAAGCCTGGAGGACGCCTTCGTCAACCTCCTGCCCGGCAATGACGGCAAATCGCATGAAGCTCTGACGGTTCCACCCAGACCAGACAGCGCGGATGGAACGGCGATAGAGGCCCATGGTCTTGTCCAGAAGTTCGGAAATTTCACCGCGGTCGACCATGTCAGTTTCGAGATTGAAAAAGGCGAAATATTCGGCTTCCTCGGATCGAATGGCTGCGGCAAGACCACCACCATGAAGATGCTGACCGGATTGCTCGAGCCGACGGAAGGTGAGGCATGGATGTTCGGCGAAAAGATCGACGGCAAGCGCCTCGAAAGCCGCGAACGCGTCGGCTACATGTCCCAGTCGTTCTCCTTGTACACAGAACTCACCGTTGCGCAGAACCTTGTTCTTCACGCACAGCTGTTTCAAATGCCCGCCGGGGATATTCCTCGTCGCGTCGAAGAATTGACACGACGTTTTGGTCTCGAAAACTACGTCGACGACCTGCCAACAAAACTGCCTCTGGGTGTACGCCAGCGCCTGTCTCTCGCGGTCGCCATTGTCCATCGTCCTGAGGTTCTGATCCTGGATGAGCCGACATCAGGCGTTGATCCGATCGCCCGGGACGAATTCTGGGAGCTTTTGATTGATCTCTCGCGCAATCAGGGCGTGACCATCTTCATCAGCACACATTTTATGAACGAAGGCGCTCGCTGCGATCGCATTTCCCTCATGCACGCAGGCAAGGTCCTTGCTTGCGCCGCGCCGCAGGAGCTGATCAAGGAAATTGGCGCAAGCACCCTTGAAGAGGCCTTCATCACCTACCTGGAAAGTGCGACCGGAGAACATGAAGAGCAAGCCGAGCCTCCGCAACGCGCACTTGCCGCTGAAACGGCCGACGTCGCAGAGGCTCAACATGCTGCCGCGCAGACGCGCTTTTCCCTGCGCAGACTGAAGGCCTATTCCATTCGGGAAGCCAAGGAGCTCTTGCGGGATCCGGTCCGTCTCGCAGTCGCGCTCGCCGGAACCATGGTCTTGATGCTTGTCTTCGGCTTCGGCATCACCACGGACGTCGAGAACCTGACCTATGCGGTCCTCGACAATGATCGCTCCGTCGAAAGCCGACAATATGTCGAAAGCCTTGCTGGCTCTCGGTACTTTAGTGAAGAACCTGCTCTTGAAGACCAGGCCGACCTGCAGACAAGGCTGAGAAGCGGCGACATTGCGCTTGCGGTCGAACTACCGCCCGACTTTGGCAAGGATCTGATCAAGGGCTCTGTGCCGGAGGTGGCAGTGACGATTGACGGGGCAATGCCGTACCGTGCCGAGACCATCTCCGGTTATGTCGACGGACTGCATGAAACCTACATTCTGGAGCAATACGCGAGGGTCTATGGGGAGCAGCCCGACCTGCTGTCTGTCGATATCGAGCCGCGCTTTCGGTACAATCAGGATTTCAAGAGCGTCTACGCCATGGTGCCATCTGTTCTGGCCCTGCTGCTCCTGTTCATTCCGGCGATTCTGACCGCTGTCAGTGTCGTTCGTGAGAAAGAACTGGGCTCGATCACAAACCTCTATGTGACACCGATCAGCCGCTTTGAGTTTCTCGTCGGCAAGCAGCTACCCTACATCGGCATTGGTTTGGTCAACTTCACTCTCATGGCCTTAATGGCGGTGTTCGTCTTTGATGTCCCGATCAAGGGAAGCCTGCCAACACTCTTGCTCGGCACAGTGATCTACATATTTACAACCACTGCTTTCGGCCTCTTCTTCTCGACCTTTACCCGGACCCAGGTGGCCGCCATCGCGGGCACGGCGATCGGAACCATGCTGCCGGCTGTCCAGTTCTCGGGACTCATGCAGCCTGTCTCATCGTTGGAGGGAGTTGGCGCGTTCATCGGCGCAACATATCCGACATCGCATTTTTTGCTCATCAGCGTCGGCACCTTCACCAAGGGCCTCGGCCTGATGGATCTGTCAGCCAGCTTTCTAGCGCTGGTTCCAGCTGGTCCGCTTCTTCTGGCAGCCAGCGTTCTGCTTTTGGCGAAACAGGAGCAGTAAGATGAGGCAGCTGAGAAACATTCTGCGCCTGGGCTTCAAGGAGCTCTACAGCCTACGTCGCGACGTCGTGCTGCTCATCCTCATCGGGTGGGCCTTCAGCGTCGGCATCTATGCCGCAGCCTCCGGCTTTTCGGTTGACCTCAGAAATGCAGCCATTGCCATCGTCGATGAAGATCGCTCCCAGCTGACGATCCGCATCCGAGAGGCGCTACTCCCCCCTGAATTCAAGGAACCCGTACTGATTTCCTTCCCGGAGATCGACCCAGGCATGGACACCGGGACCTATTCCTTTGTTCTGGTCTTTCCAGACGGGTTTGAGCAGGACGTCCTGGCAGGCAATCAGCCGGAAGTTCAGGTCAATATCGATGCAACAGCGACCATGCAGGCCGGGATCGGGGCAAATTACATTGCCAACATCATCTCTCAGGAGATTACCCGCTTTTCCGCCGAACTGGGTGAAACCACGAGCCTGCCTCTCGAGCTGGTCACACGCTTTGCGTTCAACCCCAACCTCACCAGCAGCTGGTTCAGCTCCGTCATGGAGCTGATCAACAACGTCACCATGCTGACGGTCGTCCTCACCGGCGCAGCGTTTATTCGCGAGCGAGAGCACGGAACCCTTGAGCATCTCATGGTGATGCCGGTCAGCCCTTTCGAGATCATGATGGCAAAGGTCTGGGCAAATGGCCTGGTGATCGTGGTGGCCGTGGCCTTTGCGCTCTGGGTGGTCATCGAAACAATGCTCAAGGTGCCGGTCGCCGGGTCTATCCCTTTGTTTTTGCTCGGCACCACGCTCTATCTTTTCTTTGCCTCTGCGCTGGGAATCCTTCTTGGAACCATCGCCCGGTCCATGCCCCAATTCGGCCTGTTGTTCATCTTGATCGTGCTTCCGATGAACCTCTTGTCTGGTGGCGAGACGCCGCTGGAAAGCCAGCCGATGCTGCTTCAAAGCTTCATGCGGCTCGTTCCGTCGACACAGTTCGTCAGCTTCGCGCAGGCGATCCTTTACCGGGGGGCCGGGTTCGACATCGTCTGGTTCGAGTTTCTGACAGTGACCCTGGTCGGTCTTGCGCTGTTCGCCCTGGCGGCCCATCGTTTCAGAAGCAGTATTTCAAGCGGAAAATGATCCGCGCGGCCCACGCCAACAGGTCCAGCTTTCACGCTAGACCGCTTCACCTGCGAAGAACTCGGGGTCATAGCCCTTGCTGGCCATGAGAAGCTCGCGCGTATAAGCCTCTTTCGGCTCCGAGCGACGCATCTGGTCGACGCTCAGCACCTCAACAACCTTGCCGTGGCTCATGACCGCAATCTCCTCACACATGTGAGCAACGACCGCGAGATCATGGGTCACCATCAGATAAGTCAGGTTCCGTTCAGCCCTGAGATCCGAAAGAAGGTTCAGGACTTCCGCCTGAACGGAGACATCGAGAGCCGATGTCGGTTCATCCAGCAACAGAATTTGCGGTTCCAACATCAGTGCCCTGGCGACTGCAACACGTTGACGTTGCCCACCGGAAAGCTGGTGCGGATAGCGAAAGCGAAAAGCCTTGCCGAGCCCCACATCGTCGAGCGCCTTGAGAACCCTGGTTTCAACATCGCCAATGCCATGCAGGCCCAGAGGCTCTGAGAGGATCCGGTCAACCGTATGGCGAGGATGCAGCGATGCATAGGGATCCTGGAACACCATCTGCATCTTCCGGTAAAACGCTTTGCCCCGCTTCGGAGCAAGCACCTTGCCTTCGACACAAATCCGGCCATCCCAATCGGCAATCAATCCGCTGATCGCCCGCAGCACGGTCGACTTCCCGGAGCCGCTCTCACCAACGAGGCCATAGCTGCCGCCCTTCTTGACCTTGAAGGAGACACTGTTCACAGCCTGAAAGAAGTCATCACCTTCACCGAAGTAGACATTCAGATCTGCTACTTCCAGCATCGGTTGGTCCATCCGTCCCGCTCCTGCATCATCAGTCATAGGCCACAACACTTTCCTGATCTCGCCACGCCGGATCCCGGTCAAGCACCTCAAGTTTTGCCTTCGGCTCATCGATTTGCGGCAAGGCCGCAAGAAGACCACGTGTATAGGGATGTTGGGCGTTGTGAAGCTCGCTGGCCTTGCAAGTTTCGACGATCTTGCCGCCATACATGATGATCACGCGATCGCAGAAAGAGGACACCAGTTGGAGATCATGGCTGATGAAAATCAGGCCCATGCCGCGGTCCTTCACCAGCTTGTCCATGATCGCAAGAACACGCATCTGAACGGTAACGTCCAAAGCTGATGTCGGCTCATCCGCGATCAGCAGGTCAGGATCGGGGATCAGCATCATTGCAATCATGATGCGCTGTCCCATACCTCCGGAAACCTCATGGGGATAGCTGTTGTAGACACGCTCCGGCTCGCGGATTTGCACCGCCTCCAGCATTTCAATCGCCTTACGCTTGGCAGCGCCACGAGATGCGCCGCTGTGCAGTCGATAGGCTTCCGAGATCTGCTTTCCGACCGTCATCACCGGGTTCAGCGAGAACTTCGGGTCCTGCATGACCATCGAGATTTTGTGTCCGCGCACATCGCGCATCTGTCGCTCGGAATAGTCTAGGAGATTATCGCCCTTGAAGTTGATCTCCTTGGCAGTCATCTGACCCGGAGACCGGACAAGACGCAAGATCGATCGACCCGTCATGGACTTGCCTGAACCACTCTCGCCGACGATGCCGACACGCTCCCGGCCGACAGCAAATGAAATTCCGCGGACAGCCTCGACAATCCCGTTTCTGGTTGGAAAGCGGACCCACAGGTCTTCAACGCGCAAAAGGGTTTCTTGTTCGTTCATTGCCCCGACCTCACGACTTCGATTTCTTTGGGTCGAGAATGTCCCGAAGGCCATCACCCAGGAGGTTGAAGCCAAGCGAGACGATAAAAATCGCAAGGCCTGGCATGGTCGCAACCCACCACTGATCAAGAATGAACTTCCTGCCAGCTGAAATCATCGCACCCCATTCCGGCATGGGCGGCTGCGCGCCCAGGCCAAGAAATCCAAGGCCGGCAGCTGTCAGAATGATACCTGCCATGTCGAGTGTCATACGAACGATGATCGAAGAAAGGCAGAGCGGCCAAATATGCCTGACGATGATATGCAAGGTCCCCGCACCCTGAAGACGGACAGCGGAAATGAAATCCGAATTACGGATCGTCAGCGTCTCCGCGCGCGCAATACGCGCATATGCAGGCCATGCAGTGATGGAAATCGCAAGGATCGCGTTTTCAATGCCTGCTCCAAGAGCCGCCACAAAGGCCAATGCCAAGACAAGTTTTGGGAACGCCAGAAAAATATCTGTGACGCGCATGAGCACTTCATCAATCCAGCCGCCGAGATAGCCAGCGAAGGTCCCGACCAGGAGCCCGAACACCGGCGCGGTCACCGCCACCAGAGTCACAATGAAAAGCGTAATGCGTGATCCGTAAATAATCCGACTGAGAATATCCCGCCCGAGTTCATCTGATCCGAGCAGATATCCATTCACTCCGGGCGGCGACAGCCGCTTGGCCAGATCCTGTGTCAGAGGGTCGACGGGGGCCAGGAATGGCGCGAACATCGCACAAAACACCAGCACCAGGAGAATGAGGAAACCCAGGAATGCAAGAGGGTTGGAAACAAGCTTCAGCCAACCAAGGTAGAATTGGATGGACTTCGCCTGAAACCTTGACGCGGGAACATCAGTCGAAAGCCAGGCTTTCAGGCCAGAGAGTTCTGTCTGTTCGCTCATGTCAGCGTGCCCTCGGGTCGACGAACTTGTAGAGAATATCGGACAGGAGATTGAGGCCGACAAAGACGAGACCAACGATGACAGTGCCGCCAAGCACCGCGTTCATGTCGGCCGAGAGGAGAGCATTCGTGATGTAGTTACCCAGACCAGGCCAGGCGAAAATCACCTCCGTCAGCACCGAGCCCTCAAGCAGCGTCGCGTAGCTCAGAACGATGACGGTAATCAAGGGGATCATGACGTTCCCAAGTGCATGTCGCCAGATCACCTTGGTTTCGGAAAGGCCCTTTACCCGCGCCGTCGTGATGTACTCCTGGCCAAGCTGCTCAAGCATGAACGACCGCGTCATTCGACTGATATAGGCCAGCGAATAGTACCCGAGGATTGAGGCCGGCAGGATGATGTGACTAACCGCGTTCCAGAAGATGGTCCAATCGCGCACAATCAGACTGTCGATCAGGATCATGCCTGTCACTGAGGGAACGATGTCCACGTAGTAGATGTCCAGGCGGCCAGGCCCGCCGACCCATCCAAGCTTTCCATAGAAAATCAGCAATCCGATCAGACCAATCCAGAAGATTGGCATCGAATAGCCAAACAGGCCGATAAAGCGAAGGATCTGGTCTTGCCAACGGCCTTCATTGACTGCTGCAATTACGCCCGCGGGAATTCCCAGAACAACACCGATGATGGTTGCCAGCGTTGCAAGTTCCAGCGTCGCCGGGAAGACCCTTGCGATGTCCTGAAGGACAGGCCGCGCAGTCAGCGTCGACATGCCAAAGTCGCCCGTGATCACGTCCCAGACGTAATAAAAGAACTGAACGACAAGCGGCTTGTCGAGGCCGAGCTGTTTGTAGGCAGCTTCATAAATCTCGTTGGATGCCCGTTCGCCGACAACAGCCAGAACGGGATCGATCGGCATCACTCGCGCTATAAGAAACGTGACGAACAGCAGTCCGAACAACGTCGCCAAGATCGAAAAAAGGACAACGCCAAGGCGCTTGATCCGTCGAACGAAAGGCGAGGCGGCCTTACGCCGCCTCGCCTCCGGAGTGATGTCGACACTCGTCATATTGTGCTTGCCGTTCTTACTTCGTTACTTTGCCGTAGTAAGAGCCGGTGATTGCCGCGCCCATGGAAAAGCCTTCCACAGAAGCACCCAAACCGTTCTGTTCGGTTTTCTGGAACATGATCGCAAATGGAGCTTCCTTCTGGAAATCCTCCTGCAGCTGAACGTACATTTCAGCACGCTTGGCGGTGTCACTTTCCTGAACCGCAGCTTCGGTCCGCTCGGTGAAGCCTTCAGCTGCCCAGGCATTCCGCCATGCCAGCTTACCAGTCAACTTGGCTTCGATGCTGTTGTCGGGGTTGTGCGTAAAGGTATCCGCGTTGGTCTGCGGATCCGGGTAGTCCGGGCCCCAGGCACCGACATAAATCTGGAAATCACGCGCGCGGTACTTGCCCAGGGTTTCCTTGCCAGTTCCCTGCACGATCGACGCATTGATGCCAACCTGGGCAAAGTTGTTCTGCAAAGCCTGAGCGATATCCAGACGGTCCTGTTCGGTCCGGACGATGAACTCAACGTCGAAGCCGTCGGCATAACCAGCTTCTGCAAGAAGCGCCTTGGCCTTTTCGATATCCAACTTGAACGGCTTGTCTTTCAGCTCGCCCAGATAGGAGAGCGGCAGGAAGGCCTGATGAACGACATACTGACCCTTGAGGAAGGAATTCGCCATTCCTTCATAGTCGATCAGGTACTTGACCGCTTCCACAACCTTCGGATTGGAAAGAATTTCATCGCTCTGGTTCATGGAGATGTACATGATCCGACCGCGCATGTCGGTCGCAATCTTGACATCTTCATTGCCACTGAGACCAGCAACGTCCTCAGGTGTCAGGTTCCGGGCAATGTCCACGTCGCCCTTTTCAAGAAGCAGACGCTGCGAAGCCGATTCCGGAATATGGCGGATGATGACCCGTTTCATCGCGGGAACACCCTCGGAGAAATTCGGGTTCGCTTCGATGGTAAGGGATTCGTTGGGCTTCCAGCTCGTCAGTTTGAAGGCGCCAGAACCAGCGGAGTTTGTCTTCAGCCAGGCGTTACCAAGGTCACCATCAACCTCATTCTCCATCACAAGCTTGCTGTCAACAATGCTCGCGATCGCGGAAGTCATGCAGTTCAAGACGAAGGACGGCGCATACTTCTTGTCACTGACCAGAACGAACGTGCTGTCGTCCTTAGCAACAAGGGTCTCGTCCAGGTTCTCTTCGGTAAAGCCGAACTGGGTGAGGATGAAAGACGGGGTCTTTTTCAAGAGGATTGCGCGACGCAGTGAAAATTCCACATCCTTCGCCGTAACCGGATTTCCGGAGGCGAACTTGAGGCCTTCAGCGATCTTGAACGTGTAGGTCTTGCCGTCTTCAGAAATTTCCCAGCTGGAAGCGATCGAAGGGCCGAACCCCTTGGAAAAATCCAAATCGTCATAATCAACAAGGGTCTGATAGACGCTGTTGGCATAATCGGTTCCGGAGAATTCAAACATCTCCTGAGGATCAAGGGAGATCAGGTCGTCGATGCGATGCGCGACGACAAGCATGTTCGGCGGCGTTTCAGCATAGGCAGCCGGGATGGCGCCGATCATCGGCATGACAAGTGCGGTTGTCAGCGAAAGCGCTGCAATTGTTTTTCCAAAAAGCATCTGGTGCTCCCCTTGATTATATAGATCGCGAAGGTGGAAGGGCATTGACTCGCGAGAAACGACAGTCTGCCCTTCAGCCTACTAAAGTTGCAAGGGCAAGAATTTGTGCAATTTTCACAAGGACATGGAGACACAGGCAAACGCACGGAACGCTCAAACCTGCATTTCCGCAACGTGGGCGGGAACAATCGCACGCACCAACCAATCAGCTGGTAGACTGGCGTCTTTCTAGGCGTTTACTGCCGCCATGTTCGGCATGGTTATAATCCGATCAAAAAAGCTCCAGCCGCGATGAATTGCGTTCGTAGCGAGCCCGATTGGTGTGCCCGGCATTCAGCGTTGGAGCCTCACAGGACCCACAATCCCGATGCCTTTGCCTGGCGACCGTTTCATTGCTGCAGTCAGATTCCGTAGTAGGTTCGATACCAATCAACGAAGTGTTTGACGCCGGTTTCGACATCGGTCTTCGGCCGATAGCCGGTCAGCTCTTGAAGCAAATCGGCATTGGCCCAGGTTGCGGGCACATCGCCCGGCTGCATCGGCATCAAATTGCGCTCGGCAGTGCGCCCGGTCGCCTTTTCGATTGCTGCGATGAAGTCAGTCAGCTGAACTGCATTCGAATTACCAATGTTCACGACCCGCCAGGGCGCAACTGGTGAAAGACTGTCCCCCTCGGGGACAACCCCGTCGACCGGACGAACCGGCGCTGCATCGATCAAAAGCCGTATGCCCTCAACCAGGTCTTCGACATAGGTGAAGTCGCGTTTCATGTCGCCGAAGTTATAGACGTCGATAGGTTTGCCTTCGAGGATGGCCTTGGTGAATTTGAACAGCGCCATATCCGGGCGGCCCCACGGGCCATAGACCGTGAAGAACCGGAACATGGTAATGGGCAACTCGAACAGATGCGCATAGGAATGAGCCATGTTCTCGTTTGCCTTCTTTGTCGCTGCATAGAACGACATCTGGTGATCGGCCTTGTCTGTCTCAGTGTATGGCATATGCGTATTGGCGCCATATGCCGACGAGGTTGACGCCAGAAGCATGTGTTCGGGCGGATGAGCACGCGCCGCCTCCAGCAATTCAAAAGTGCCGTTTATGTTGCTTTCCAGATAAGATCGCGGGTTCTCAATTGAGTAGCGAACCCCGGCCTGCGCCGCGAGATGAACCACCACATCCGGGGTTTCTCGAGAGAACAGTTCCATGAGCAGATCCGGGGTTTCAATCCGGTCGTTCAGAGCAGTGAAATGCTCATTTTGCAGCAACATCTGCTGCCTGCGCTGCTTGAGCTTGACGTCGTAATAGTCCGTCATCGCATCAAGCCCGATGACGCGGAAACCGTCATCCAGAAGCCGCGTACAAAGGAAGTAGCCGATGAAGCCGGCCGATCCGGTAACCAAAGCAGTGCGCATGCAGCTCAAAACCAATATAGACTAAGGACGCGCTTCCTTAACCCGGCGCCCTTGATTTTACAATTCAAGTTCCTGCTCGCTGAACGCAGCGTTCAGCGAGCAGCCAAGACACTTGAGAACGTCACACGTACTCGACAACATCCACCAACGCGCCCCGTTGTCCGATGACAGCGCTGGCCAGCCTGTTTCCTGCCTCGACACACTGGGCCAGCGACTGGCCCTGCAGATGCGCAGAGAGAAATCCCGCGTTGAAACTGTCGCCCGCTGCAGTTGTGTCAATGATGCTCCCGACGGCATTCGCTGGCATCGTCGTCATCTCTCCGTCTTGCAGGCAGATCACGTCGCCAGGGCCGTTCTTGACAATCACCAGCCCCGCTCCTTCAGCCGCATACCGCCGCGCCGTTGCCTCACAGGAGCCATCACCGAAATGAGATGCCTCATCTTCAAATGAGGGCAGCACGATGTCGCTGAAACGCGCCGCCTCCGAAATAGCGGCACACATGTCTTCCTCGCTGGCCCAGAGCCTTGGACGCAGATTGGGATCAAAGGCGACGGTAGAGCCATTGGATCGTGCTATACCGACAGCATTCAAAAACCGGCTTCGATCCGTATCCGACAAAATTCCGAGCGTTATGCCCGAAAAGTAGATCAGCCCGGCCTGATCAAGCTTTGCCTCCAGGGCCTCGACGTTTGCCGCGAGACAACGCGCGGCCGACTCCGAGCGCCAGTAGGCAAAGCTTCGCTCGCCTTCACTAAGCTGAATCATGTAGAGGCCAACGGTTCTGTCAGCCCGGCGTTCGATCAGGCTCGTATCGATCCCGGCACTGTCCAGGAAATGAACCATGTTGTCGGATAGGGCATCCTCGCCGACAGCTGTGAGATAGGATACGTCCCAGCTCTCAGGCAGCAGTTTACGCGTATACCACGCGGTATTGAGTGTATCTCCGGCAAAGCCCATGGCGTATGTGCCGTCACTGGTGGGCGCCATTTCAACCATGCACTCACCGATGGAGAGAAAACGATTTGTCACTGCTCAGACTCTCCGGCAAAGAACTCGGAATAATTGGCACGGATACGTGGGATTTGCTCCTTGATCCGCGATAGGTGAAGGTGCATCAGTGCGGCTGCACTGGCGCTGTCGCGTGTCTTGATCGCCTCGAGAATATCGACGTGATCGTCAAAGGCAGCTTGCGATGCAAACGACAGGGAGAGAAAACGAACGCGGTCCATATGAGCCTTGTTCTCCCGAATAATTTCCCAGGCAAAGGCGAGACCGGTTCGCTCGCATATTTCCCGGTGGAACTGATCATCGTAGGCATGAAACCCCACAACGTCCCGGGCTTCGACCGCCTTGCGCTGCAGCTCGATAAGATCGTCCAGCGCCTCGTGATCTTCCGCAGTCAATTTCTCGCAAGCAGCGCGAACGGTTTCGGCCTCGATGGCACTGCGAACAAACCGCGCCTGAAAGACTGCCCGCTCTGAAATTTCTGAAACAATCGTCGCCCGCTGGGGCCGAATTGACAGGAAACCAAGCTTGGACAGCCGATAAAACGCGTCGCGCACCGGTTGCCGCGAAACTCCAAGGGCCTTGGCGACTTCAGCTTCCGACATCTTCATGCCAGGAGGCAGTTCAAGAGAGAGAATCTGCTGATGCAACTCATCGAAGACAGTATCGGCGATCGACGGTCTGTTGAGTGGCTCCAGGGCCCTGAACGGGCTCGATCGCGACATGTTTTCCCTCCGTTGACTCACTCTGCGTACTAGCATATTACCAAACTAGTTACATTAAAAGCCCTTGCTTTCCAAGGCTTCCAATAGGAGCGCGCACGTGAGTCAGTTGAACCCGGACAGGCTTTTCCCCTTGGAAGAAAAAACGCGGCAGGTGGCCCGCGAACTCTACCAAACCGTGAAAGATCTGCCGATCATCAGTCCTCACGGACATACCGATCCGCGCTGGTTCGCCGAGAACGAAGCCTTTCCTGATCCCGCTCAGCTTTTCATCACGCCCGACCACTATGTCTTTCGCATGCTCTGCTCCCAGGGCATTGCTCTGGAAAGCCTCGGCATCCCGCGTGCAGATGGCGGCTGGACGGAAACCGACGGCAGAAAGATCTGGCGGATCTTTGCCGAGAACTATCATCTGTTCCGCGCCACGCCGTCGCGCATGTGGCTCGATCATGCTTTCGAGGAAGTCTTTGGCTGGACCGAACGTATAAGCGCCAAAACGGCAGATGCCTCCTATGACCACATTGCGGACTGCCTTGCGAAGCCCGAGTTCCGTCCCCGTGCACTCTTCGAACGTTTCAAGATCGAGGCCATCGCCACGACCGAAGGCGCACTTGATGATCTCAAGTGGCATCGGCAGATCCGAGAAAGCGGTTGGGCAGGCAAGGTCATCACGGCGTATCGTCCGGACGCGGTGGTTGACCCTGAGTTCGACGGTTTTGCCGGCAACGTCGAGGCGCTCGGCGAGCTGACCGGAGAAGACACCTCAACCTGGGAGGGCTATCTCCAGGCACACCGGATCCGTCGCGCCTACTTCAAGGAATTCGGCGCAACTTCGTCTGACCACGGGCACCCGACTGCACGCACAGAGAACCTTCCCGCAGCTGATGCCGCAGCACTCTTTGCCAAGGCCCTGAAGGGCAGCTGTTCTCCGGAAGAAGCCGATGCATTCCGCGGTCACATGCTGACTGAAATGGCCCGGATGAGTCTCGAGGACGGGCTCGTGTTGCAGATCCATTCCGGCAGTTTCCGCAACCACTCCGCCCCTACGATGGGCACGTTCGGCCGCGACAAGGGCTTCGATATCCCCACGCGCACCGAATATGTGCATGCGCTGAAACCGCTTCTCGATGCGGTCGGCATGGAGCCCGATTTGACGATCATTCTTTTCACCCTGGACGAGACCACCTGTGCCCGGGAGCTCGCACCACTTGCGGGCGCTTATCCGGCGCTCAAGCTTGGCCCCGCCTGGTGGTTCTATGACAGTCCGGAAGGCATGCGCCGTTTCCGGGAAACAACGACCGAAACCGCGGGTTTTTACAACACCGTCGGCTTCAACGATGACACGCGCGCTTTCTGCTCGATTCCCGCGCGCCATGACGTGGCACGCCGGGTGGATTGCGCCTATCTCGCAACGCTCGTCGCAACTGGGAGGTTAGCGGGGGACGAGGCGTATGAGGCTGCACAAGACCTCAGCTACCGGCTTGCCAAGCAAGCCTATCGGCTCTGAAAAGCCAGTCATGATGGGAGGAGCAACATGAACATCGGAAAGACCCCGGCTTCGTCCTTGCAGGCGAGCACGGCCGCCTCATCCTGGCTGCCGTCACTCTTCCAATAGGAGATGCTCATGTCACAACAGCCTTTCCCTGAAGTTCCGGCGGATCCTGGTATTACCCGCCAGGTCCTGTCCGAAAACCCGGACCTCATGCTGGTTGCATTCCGCTTCAAGGAAGAAGGTGCGGAAGGCAAGCTGCACAATCACCCTCACGTTCAGTCGACCTATGTCGAAAGCGGGCGTTTCAGGTTCACAGTGGCCGGCGAGACCTTTGACGTGGGGCCCGGAGACAGCTTCGTCATTCCGTCCGATGCCCGCCACGGCTGCCTCTGTCTTCAGCCCGGCACACTGATCGATTGCTTCACGCCACGCCGTGACGATTTCCTCTGATTTTATCCCAAAAGGATTGTTTCCATGCTCACAGTTGAGAACCGCTACGCCATAGACCCGCAGACGGCAAAAGGTCTGGACACACAAGGCCTGCGATCACATTTCCATGCCGACGGCCTCTTTGCCGAAGGCGAAATCCGGCTGATCTACACTCACTATGATCGCTTGATCCTGGGCGGCGCCGTGCCAGGGGCCGGCACGCTCACTCTCGACCATGTCGCCGAAACCGGCACGTCTTCCGTGCTTGATCGCCGCGAAATGGGGATCCTGAACGTCGGTGAAGCCGGCCAGGTTTCAGCCGACGGTACGGATTACACCGTCAACAATGGAGAGGTGCTTTACATTGGCATGGGTTCGGGTCCGGTGACATTTTCCGGCAAGGGACGCTTCTACATTTTGTCCGCCCCGGCCCACCGCAGCTGCCCGACAAGACTGATCCGGATTGAGGACGCCCGTCGTGTCGAACTCGGCGCATCGGAAACCTGCAATGAACGTGTTATCCTGCAGTTCCTTCATCCTGAGGTGGCCGAGAGCTGCCAGCTTCTGATGGGCTACACCCAATTTGCGCCAGGTTCCGTATGGAACACGATGCCGGCCCACGTTCATGATCGTCGCATGGAAGCCTATCTCTACTTCGACCTGGCTGATGACCAGCGTGTTTTCCACTTCATGGGCCAGCCGGAAGAAACACGGCACATCGTCATTGGAAATGAAGAAGCGGTTATTTCACCGCCCTGGTCGATCCACTGCGGCGCCGGAACTGGCGCCTACACATTTTGCTGGGCAATGGCTGGCGACAATGTCGACTTTACCGACATGGACATGGTGGCCATGGGAGACCTTCGATGAACCCATTTTCCCTTGAAGGCAAACGCGCACTGGTCACCGGCGCGAACACCGGGATCGGTCAGGCCATCGCCATCGCGATGGGAACGGCAGGCGCTGAGGTACTTTGTGCCGCCCGCCGCGATTGCGATGAAACACTGAGCCAGATCGAAAAGGGCAAGGCGATTCCCCTCGACTTTGCCGATCCCATGGCCGCACGTGATCTTTTTGAAGAAGAGCACGTCGATATTCTCGTCAACAATGCTGGCATCATTCGCCGTGCAGACGCCGTGGATTTCACGGAAGCGGACTGGGACGACGTCATGGACGTCAACATGAAGGCGATTTTCTTCACGTGTCAGGCGTTCGGAAAAGCTCTGCTCAAGCGCAGTGGAACTGGCCAGATCGTCAACATTGCCTCGCTTCTTTCGTTTCAGGGCGGCATACGTGTGCCGTCATATACGGCGTCCAAACATGGTGTTGCCGGAATAACCAAGCTGCTTGCAAATGAGTGGGCTGCAAAGGGCATCAACGTGAATGCAATCGCGCCCGGCTACATCGCCACCAACAACACTGAAGCGCTGCGCAATGACGAGACACGCTGCCGACAGATTCTGGAGCGGATCCCTGCAGGACGTTGGGGAGAGGCCAAGGATATTGGCGAAACGGCAGTCTTCCTTGCCTCACCTGCAGCAAAATACATTCATGGCGCCGTAATCAATGTAGATGGAGGCTGGCTTGCCCGCTAACCCGCCGCGCCTGGGGCGCAAGAGTTCCAAAACGATCAAGCCAGGCATCGTCCACCTTGGACTGGGCGCCTTCTTTCGCGCACATGGTGCTGTCTACATCGAGGAGGCGGTCAACGCCTCTGGCGGCGACTGGGGCATCATCGGCGTCAGCCTGCAAAGCCCGCGCATGCGCGACCAGCTCGCCCCGCAGGACTTTGCCTACACGGCCCAGGAACTTGGCCCGACTGGCGAGACATTGCGGCAGGTTGAAATCGTTCAGGATGTGCTTGTTGCCCGGGAAGATCCCGAAGCGGTTCTTGCAGCCATGGCCAATGCCGATATCCGTATCGTGAGCCTTACTGTTACCGAAAAAGGCTACTGCCACGATCCGGCCACCGGAGCCCTGAACGTCTCACATGCGGACATCAAGCACGATCTCGAAAACGAGCTACCGGTCTCGGCTCCCGGCTTTCTGGTCCGCGCGCTCCAGCGGCGCAAAGCGTCAGGTTTGCCGCCCTTCACAGTCCTCACCTGCGACAATCTTCCGGAAAACGGCAAACTGGTAAGTCGTATCGTCCTGGATTTTGCACAAGAGCTGGACCCGGACCTTGCAAGCTGGATCGCTGAAGAGGGGCGCTTCCCTTCAACCATGGTCGATCGGATCGTCCCGGCTACCAAACAGGAAGATATCGACGCTCTGGCGGAAAAATCGGGCGTTTACGACGCGGCGCCGGTACAGCATGAACCCTTCCGGCAATGGGTCGTTGAAGACGATTTCGTTCCTGCTTATGGAGCCGGCGCGCGGCCGGATCTCGGAGCTGTTGGTGTCGAACTTGTCGAGGACGTCACTCCATATGAGCATATGAAGCTCAGGATGCTGAACGGCACCCACTCCTCTCTCGCCTATCTTGGTTATCTGGCAGGTTACGAGACGATTGCCGATACAGTCGCAGATTCCATGTTTGAGGCATTCGTGAAGGCGTTGTGGCGCAGGGAAATCATGCCTTCCTTCGAAGCACCTCCCGGCGTTGACCTGAGTGCCTATGCCGATGCGCTGTTTGCCCGCTACTCAAATCCTGCGATACGCCATCGAACCTGGCAGATCGCCATGGATGGCAGTCAAAAACTGCCGCAGCGCATTCTTGGCACAGTTCGCGACAATCTTGCTGTCGGCCGGCACTGTCAGGGCCTGGGCACGGCCATTGCAGCCTGGATGATCTATGTAGGCGGCATCGATCTCACTGGCGCCCCGATCGATGTGCGCGACCCTCTCGCAGAACAACTGAAAGCGCTTTCAGATGCCGGCGAAACACCAGGCGAGAAAGTGGCGGCGTTACTCTCGGTCAAGCAGGTCTTCGATCAGGACCTTGCCGCGGAGATCCGGCTGGAAGTCGAAGCGGCATACCTGCTCCTCATTGCCGACGGCGTACGGGTGGTATTGGAAGACCTTTCGTAAAGAAAGGTCAGCGCTTTTCTGCAAGATCGCCTTGAGCGAGGCCGCCATGACGGGCGCATGGCTGGCCTCGCGAAACTGCGGGGAGCAATTGCCTCTCTCAGCCAGGCAAAATGCGCTGCATAAGTCCATCGCCTCAAAGCGTTGAAACCCCATCGGCGCCGACGCAAGTCTCGCAGAGCAATCGACAAGATCGCCACCCTTGATTGAGACGCCTATATTTTTGCAAATTTTCTTGACCGAATGTTCAAAAAATGAGCAAGCCACATAGTGCGCCAATATTGTGGGCCTGCCCTTTTTGTGATCAACTCTCCGAGCTTATGACAATAATTTCAGGGGTTCTAAATGGCTCATTCGAAACCGATTTCATGGTCCCGCCGGGCCATTCTGACCGCCGCGATGGCGGTTGCGACGACCCTGTCGCTTGGCATGCCGGCTGCATTCGCCAAGGACAAGCCGATCAAGGTCGCTGCGATCTACACGGTCCCGGTTGAACAGCAGTGGGTTAGCCGCATCAACAAGGCGCTGAAAGCTGCCGAAGAGCGCGGCGACATCACCTACACATTCTCCGAAAACGTGGCCAACACCGACTATGAACGCGTCATGCGTGAATATGCGGAACAGGGGATGGATCTGGTCGTCGGCGAAGCCTTCGCCGTCGAACGGGCTGCGCGCAAGGTCGCTGCGGAATACCCGGACACAGCCTTTCTCATGGGCTCTTCCTTCGGTGCCGCCAAGCCGAACTTCGCGGTCTTTGACAACTGGATCCACGAGCCGTCCTACCTGACCGGCATGATTGCAGGTGCTACCACCAAGTCGAACATCATCGGCATGGTCGGCGGCTACGCCATTCCTGAAGTCAACCGCCTGATGAACGCCTTCATGGAAGGTGCATTGGCGACCAATCCGGACGTGAAGTTCCTCGTGACCTTCATCAACTCCTGGTACGATCCGCCCAAGGCCAAGGAATCTGCCTTCGCAATGATCGACAAGGGCGCGGACGTCCTTTACGCGGAGCGTTTCGGCGTTTCCGATGCAGCGAAGGAAAAGGGCATTCTGGCCATCGGCAACGTCATCGACACAGCCGGCGACTATCCAGGTACCATTCTTTCCTCAGCGCTTTGGCATATGGAACCGACCGTCGACAAAGCTATTGAAGCAGTCCTTTCCGACAGCTTCGAGCCTGCTGACTACGGCCCCTACAGCTTCATGTCCTACGGCGGCGGCAGCTTCGTTGTCGATGAAGCTCTGGCGCCCGCTGACGCAGTAGCGGCTGCCAAGGAAAAAGAGGAAGAAATCCTCGGTGGCATGTTCCGCGTCAACGTGAACGACAGCGAACCCAAGTCGACCATGTAACCAGCTCTTCGAGTGCGGGCGAGGCGATCTTCGCCCGCACTCACCTTCTGAGACCACGGCTCCCGTGATCAGGGACTCCAAGTTTTCGCCGAAAGACCCGCCATGACAAAGACCTCGCCAGATGCCACCGTCGTTCTGAAACTCGACGGCATCACAAAGAGGTTTGGAGCGTTGACCGCCAATGGCGACGTCTCTCTGACGCTCCACAAAGGCGAGATACTCGCACTGCTCGGCGAAAATGGCGCCGGCAAAACCACCCTGATGAACATTCTCTTCGGCCACTATGTTGCCGACGAAGGTACGGTGGAGGTCCTGACCGAAGGCGAAACCCTAAAAGAGCTTGAACCAGGCTCGCCACATGCCGCGCTTGAAGCTGGTATAGGCATGGTTCATCAGCATTTTACGCTTGCCGAAAACCTGACGGCGCTCGAGAACATTCTCCTGGGCACAGAACCCTTGCTTGCGCTCAAATCTCGCCGCGCACAGGCCCGCGAGAAACTCCTCGACCTGATGGATGGCTCGGGCCTCAGTGTGGATCTGGATGCGCGCATCTCAACCCTTTCGGTTGGAGAAAAGCAGCGCGTCGAAATCCTGAAGGCGCTTTATCGCAACGCCCGGGTGCTCGTGCTTGACGAACCGACGGCCGTCCTGACCCCACAAGAATCCGATACGCTCTTCGCAACACTCAAAAAGCTTGCTGCAGACGGCCTTGGCATCATATTCATTTCCCACAAGCTCGATGAAGTGATCGCCGCATCGCACCGTGTGGCTGTTCTGCGTGGTGGCCGCAAGGTCGCTGATCAACCGACCGAAGGCTGCGACAAGCGGCAATTGGCCGAGCTCATGGTTGGCAAGAGCGTTCCAGAAAGCACCCGCGACAGCCAAATTCCCGGAGCGCCTCGCCTCATCCTCTCGGACGTGACGACCGGATCCGGTCGCGACGCCCTTCATGCCGTCGATCTGGAATTGCTGTCGGGTGAAATCCTTGGAATTGCCGGTGTCTCGGGCAACGGACAGGGGACACTTGCAAAAGTCATCTCCGGCCTTCTGCCTCCAACGTCCGGTACAATCGCCCTGGACGGTGAAGTGCTTACGAGCGCAGATGCACGTCGGATGATCGACTCTGGCATCGCCCGCATACCTGAAGATCGCCACAAGGACGGCATTGTCGGTCCTATGTCTGTGGCGGAAAACCTTGCGATCGAAACCATCCGAAAGGCTGAAAACCAGCGTTTCGGCTTTCTACGTTTTGAAGCTATCGCACAGCGCGCGAAAGACGCGATCGTCGCCTACGACATTCGGTGCCAGGGGGACAAGGCGCCCGCACGGCTGCTTTCAGGCGGCAACATCCAGAAGATTGTTCTGGCCCGCACACTTGATGCCAGTCCCAGTGTCGTTTTGGCGGCACAGCCCTCCCGTGGTCTTGACGTCGGTGCAACGTCAGATGTGCATCGCCGCCTTCTGGAAGCCAGAGCACGTGGCGCGGGCGTCATTCTCATTTCAGAAGATCTGGACGAACTCTTGAGACTTTCGGACCGCATCGCCGTCATGCATCGAGGCAATCTTTCACAGC
This sequence comes from Roseibium sp., assembly GCF_039982295.1. Taxonomy (GTDB): domain Bacteria; phylum Pseudomonadota; class Alphaproteobacteria; order Rhizobiales; family Stappiaceae; genus Roseibium. The sequence continues at coordinate 63,887 of NZ_JBDWYP010000003.1, read as the reverse complement.
CTGACAAGACCGAGACGCTCGATCGAGCCACGCTGGGTCTGCGCATGGCCGGACAATCGAAGGAGCAAGCGGCATGATCCGCTTTGAACCGCGCGAACCTTCATCCCTTCCGCGCCTTATCCTGATACCAGTTGCCGCAGCAATCGTCGCACTGGCACTGGCGGCGATCCCGATGCTGTTCGCAGGCCTTCCCGTTTTCAATGCCTATGGCTTGATGATGACGGGTGCATTCGGCTCTGTTTTTGCCTTCACTGAAATGCTGACCCGCGCAGCACCTCTAATCCTGACCGGTCTTGCCGCCGCGCTCGCCTTTAGGGCGAAACTCTGGAACATCGGGGCAGAAGGACAGCTTTACGCTGGCGCACTGGCTGCAGTCGCAGTCGGCTCGGGCATGATCGACGCTCCGGGCATCATTCTGATCCCTCTGGTGGTGTTTTGCGGCGCTCTCGCCGGCGGTCTGATGATGCTCGGACCGACGCTTTTAAAGACAAGGCTCGGCGTGGATGAGGTTGTGACCACCCTGCTCCTGAATTTCATCATCCTGCTGTTCGTACAGATGATGCTGGAAGGTCCAATGAAGGATCCCATGGGCATGGGTTGGCCACAGTCGGAACCCATGCTCGATGAAGCAATGCTGCCGAAACTCATGGCTCGTATGCGCATCCATGGCGGGCTGATCATCGCGTTTATCGCTGCAATTGGCATTCACCTCCTGCTGAAACGCACCGTCTGGGGTTTCGAAATCCGGGCGGTCGGCGAAAATGCCAACGCCGCGCGGCACGCCGGCATTCCGGTTACCGCGACCTTCATTCGGGTCGGTCTCTTATCTGGCGCTCTGGCCGGCCTCGCAGGTGTTGGCGAGGTTGCAGGTCTGAAAGGCTACCTGACGGCTGACCTGTCGCCGGGCTTTGGCTACTCAGGCATCGTCGTTGCCATGCTCGCAGGCCTTTCGCCTCTTGGCGTGGTCATCGCCGCACTGTTCATCGCAAGCATCTTCGTCGGCGCCGACAGCATGTCACGAGCCACGGGTGTTTCAAACTATCTTGCCGATCTGATCGTTTCCATGGCGCTGATTTGCGTTCTGATTTCAGGCCTCTTCCTGAGGTTCAAGGTCCGCTTCGTCGGCGCGAAATCCACTGAAGGAGTTTCGAAATGAGCGACATTCTCGAAATTCTCCTGACCGCAAATTTCTGGGCAGCGGCTCTGCGCATCGCGACGCCGCTCATATTCGGAGTGATCGGCGCCCTCGTCTGTGAACGCGCCGGCGTTCTGAACCTCGGCATCGAGGGCATCTTCACCGCAGGTGCAATGGCAGGCTGGATGGCAGTCTGGCTTGGCACCGGGCTGTGGGGCGGCGTTCTCGTCGCTGCGCTTGCCGGCGGCTTCTTCGGATTAATTCATGCCATCCTGACCGTTCCGCTTGGCCTCTCCCAGCATGTTTCTGGTATCGGCGTGACCCTTTTTGCCACGTCGCTCAGCTATTTCATCTATCGAACGGCTTTGCCGGACGTCTCTTCGCCTCCGCGCATCGAGGCCTTCAAACCGCTCGATATTCCGGGCCTGTCGGATCTTCCCTTCATCGGCCCTGCCCTGTTCCAGCAAACCGCTCTGACCTTCCTCGCCCTTGCCGTTGTTGCAGTGACCGCCTTCGTTCTCTATCGCACGCCGCTCGGCCTCGCGATCCGCGCAGTCGGCGACAACCCCTCCGCCGTCGAATCCCAAGGTCTTTCCGTCTATGCGCTGCGTATGGGAACTGTTGTAGCTGGTTCGGCCCTCATGGCGCTTGGAGGGGCATTTCTCACGATGTCAGCCTTTGACGCGTTCTTCTTCGGCATGGTCAATGGTCGCGGCTGGATCTGCATCGCGCTCACGGTCTTCGCGTCATGGCGGCCGGGCAAGGCCCTGATCGGGGCTCTGCTCTTCGGCGCTTTTGACGCCTTCCAGGTGCGTCTGCAGACCGAAGTCGGTAGCTTCATTCCAGGTCAGGTTTTCCTGATGATGCCCTATATCCTGTCCATTGCTGCCCTTATTCTTGTTGCGCGCAAGGCAGACTATCCACGTGCCCTGCTGGTCCCCTATTTCCGCGGCCAGCGCTGACGCGAGAGCCACAAAGAAACGAAAGTTGCCGCAATGAGCTTTGATCTCCTCGTCAAGAACGCATCTTTGCCCGACGGCCAAACCGGCATCGACATCGCCTGCAAGGATGGACGCATTGCCGCGGTCGAGGCGGAGATTGCAGCGGACGCCGCGCAGGTGATTGACGCGAACGGACAACTTGTCTCGCCGCCCTTCGTGGACAGCCACTTCCACATGGACGCGACGCTCTCCCTCGGCCTACCGCGAATGAACGAAAGCGGCACCTTGCTGGAAGGTATTGCCCTGTGGGGAGAATTGAAGGAGATCCTCACCGTCGAGGCTGTTGTCGAGCGCGCCCTGCGCTACTGCGATCTCGCGGTTTCCCAGGGACTGCTCGCCATCCGCAGCCATGTCGATGTCTGCGATGACAGGCTCACCGGTGTGAAAGCGCTCCTGGAAGTGCGCGAAAAGGTCAAGGACTACATCGACCTGCAGCTTGTCGCCTTCCCGCAGGACGGGCTCTACCGTTCGCCGAATGCGGAAAAGAACCTGTTGAAAGCCCTCGACATGGGCGTCGATGTTGTTGGCGGCATTCCGCATTTTGAGCGCACCATGGAAGACGGCGCCAAGTCCGTTCGTCGCCTGTGCGAGATCGCTGCGGAGCGCGGCCTGATGGTCGATCTCCACTGCGACGAAAGCGACGATCCGTTGTCTCGTCATATCGAAACACTCGCTTTCGAAACACAGCGCCTCGGCCTTCAGGGACGCACGGCCGGCTCCCACCTGACGTCCATGCATTCCATGGACAACTACTACGTATCCAAGCTTCTTCCTCTGATCGCGGAGGCGGGCGTCCAAGCAATTGCAAATCCGCTGATCAACATCACGCTTCAGGGCCGTCATGACACCTATCCGAAACGCCGTGGCCAGACCCGCGTCCCGGAAATGCGCTCTTACGGCATCAACGTTTCCTTTGGCCACGACTGCGTCATGGATCCCTGGTATTCGCAGGGCTCCGGAGACATGCTTGAGGTCGCCAGCATGGGCTTTCATGTTGCCCAGATGACAAGCCGCGACGACATCCGCTACGCCTTTGACTGTGTGACCAGGCATCCCGCCAAGGCACTTGGCCTGGAAGGCTACGGCATCGAGAAAGGTTGCAAGGCCAACTTTGTACTGCTGCAGGCCAAGGACACGATCGAAGCCATACGGCTGAAGGCAACACGCCTCGCCGTCGTCCGGGCTGGCAAGATCATCGCAAAAACGCCGCCCCGCGTAGCGCATCTGGCGCTCAAGGGCCGACCTGCATCTGTGGACCCCTCGTCCTACGCGCCTGCCTGAAAACATTTTTTAATCACTGAATGACGCCTGGACGATGTTCATCGTCCGGGCGTGATGCCGTTCGCCGAGGCGACTCATCACAAATATGTGCACCGCATCTAAATCATTGGTTGCATTATCATTCAGTCAGAAATTTACTCTCTTGCACTCGAAATTCGGGTCGCAATCAGCAGGCAACAGCATCCAAAAACTGCTTGAGACACGCCTTTCATAAGGTTGTCAGGCCGTAAAATACCAATCCAAATACAAGTCCGGACTATTTACCTGAGTAAAAGACTCATGTATTAACCGTGCATATCGAAGTGACGATGCAGCAAGGTCAAGATGCCTGAGAATTCAGCTATTAGATTGATATTGCTATCTAATTCCTTCCATCAAGCGACGCTTGTGGTGATGATCCCTGTGCTTCAGGAGGTTTACAACCTATCGCTTTCATCGCTGGGCACCATCATTGGCGGCGGCCTTCTGGTCTCGGCCTGCGCAATCCCGATATGGGGGCGCACCGCGACCAGGACCGGTCCGCGAAAAGCGTTGACGGGAAGTGCAATGGGCAGCCTCCTTGGCATACTTACCCTGTCTTGCTCCTTTGCTCTGGCACAGAATTCAACCAACCATACATACCTTGGGTTGCTGCTGCTTGTTGCAGCGCGATTGATCTACAGCGCATCCGCAGCAGCGGTCTTGCCGGTAGCCCAGGCCATCAGATCCAACCAAAGCGACAGCAGATCACTGCTCGGCGCGATCGGATCATTAAACGCCATGACCGGTATTGGCAGGGTCGCCGGCAACGCCATGGTGGCGCCTCTGCTCTTTGTCGGTTCAGCGATGCCAATCCTGATTGTCATACCCGCATACCTTTATGCGCTGACTTGCATCGCGCGGGAACCACGAGACCTTTCAAAGACAACCTCTTTGAGTGAGCACAAGACACGATCTGGTCTCGGCAGTCCCCCGATATTCGCAATGGCAATTGCCGCGACGGTTCAGGTCTCAATCGGCGCGGCCTACGTGCTCCTCGCACCACTTATCCTTGAAAGGCTTTCGGCCGACGCCACCGAGGCGACAGCAGCAGCAGGCGTCGCCCTGACCTTTGCGCTCCTTTGTGGCATCTGCACACAACTTGTCCTGACGCGACTGTTTTCCGGCAGATTGCACCTCGCGCTCGCAAGCGGGATCTTCATTCTGTTTCTTGGCCTTCTGGGTCTGGCAGAGGCATCGACTCAATTTCAGTTGTCATTCGCAGCCTGTGGCCTCGCCGTTGGAACGGCCCTGGCCCTCAGTGCCAATCTGGCGGCACGGCTCAAGCAAACATCCAAGGTTGACAGGCCACAGACATCAACCTGGCTCGCCAGCTCACAAATGCTGGGCCTTGCGTGCGGAACCAGTTTGTTTGCCTACCTCGGTGACATCGACCTGACGCTTGCCCTTCAACTGGCCGCGGTCATGACCTTTCTGCTTTTTATCGCTGTTCTCATCAGCCGAGCACTACCCGTCCAGCCCATCAGCCCGCGCAAAGGAACTTCTGAATGACCACCTTGGCCCCAGTTGGATCCCCCAATGCTCCCGATGCGATCAAGGACCTGATCGGCATCGGCATCGGTCCCTTCAATCTCAGCATTGCCGCTCTGCTCGACAGCATGCCGAAGATGAATGCCGTCTTTTTTGACCAGAAGCCCGAGTTTGTCTGGCACGCAGGTCTGATGTTTCCCGGCAGCATCTTGCAAACCTCATTTCTGAAGGACCTGGTGACACCTGTTCTGCCGACAAGTTCCCACTCCTTTGTCAACTACCTCGTCGAGCAGAAACGTTTTTACGACTTCATGGCGGGGCGCTTCACCGGCGTTAGTCGCACCGAATTTTCGTCCTACATGGCCTGGGTCGCGCATCGGCTTCCAAGCACCCGATGGGACAGCGGAGTGCGCGAAGTGGGCTTTGATGGAGAAGCTTTCCTTGTCGAACTTGACAATGGCCTAAAAAACAGAGCACGGAACCTGTCAGTCGCGACCGGTATGAAGCCGAACAAGCCTGATTGGGCCGCCCCCCACATCGGCCCCACGTGCTTTCATGCCAGCGACTATCTCCATCGTGCAGCCTCTTTCAGCGGCAAGCGCGTTTCTGTTATCGGTGGCGGTCAAACAGGCGCCGAGATCGTACTTGATCTCTTGACCGCGCCGGGCCGCGAGCCGGCACAAGTATCCTGGATTAGCAATCTGCCCCGTTTTTCCCCGTTGGAAGAAGGAGGCTTCGTCGATCAGGTTTTTACTCCGGGCTATGTCTCGACTTACCAGACGCTCCCCCAATTGGGAAAACGCAGCGAGATCGCAGGGCAAAAACTCGCCAGCGATGGCCTCACGCCAGCCACCATCGACGCCCTCTATGAGGAAATCTACCGCAGGAAACATCTGGCAAAGGCCCCGGACACCGTCGCCCTTCTTCCAGGTCGCAACGTTTTTGCACTCGACCGGGATGCAGTCGGTTATCGCATCCATACGGACATGACCGCCTGCCAGGCAACCGAAGCAATTGGCGCTGATGTCATCATCCTGGCGATTGGCGCAAAACCGAGCCTGCCCGAGTTCATGGCTCCCCTTAGCGATCGCATCGACTGCGACCCTTCCGGTGTCCCTAATCTTTCAAAAGATTACCGGATGACCTTCGACGGGCCAGCTGGGAACAGCATCTTCGGCCTCAACATGGGCCTCGCGTCCCACGGGATTGTTGACCCGCAAATGAGCCTCATGGCTTGGCGCGCCGGCGTCATCATCAATGCCCTCGCGGGCAGCCAGGTTTTCAATGTGGAGCCTGGTGCCGACATTATCAATTGGCCGCGATTGGACCACCCCGTCGCAACGTCTCTGGAACACGCAGCCGCTACCGGCTGAGCCCCTCGCAACAGGAACACATCCTCATGAACGAGATGTCTGCCAAAGGCTTTGCCGACGCTGTCCAAACTGCGGCACACAAAGCCGACCATGCAACGGCGGCCGCCTTCTTGAACGCGCTCTTGCGGGAATGGGATGGTTGGTCTCTGCTCCCGCAAGAGATTACGGAACAATTTGACATGCCCGGCACCTACGCCTGTCTGCCTCTCGCGCAAGGCGATGAAGCGCTGCTCATTGAGGTGCTGCATGTCGGTCGCTTCAGGCGAAAGATCTCGCTGCCGTTCCTTCGCTGGGACAAAAAAAAGCCACCGCGTGACATCGCCCTCGCCGAAGCGCTGACACTTCTTGTCCTTGATCCTCAGGCAAGCCCCGGGGACGCCGCATTTCAACTCAAACTCTTGCAGCGGATCCTGGACAGCAGGCTGACGATTGAGCGCGCCTATGCGTCAAACAGAAACAAAAAAACGGCCGACCTTTGGTCGTTCCAGGACGCCGAACAGGCTCTCATGTCCGGACACCCAACACACCCGAACCCGCGCAGCAAAGACGAGGTTGATGACGCCAGCACAGCCCTCTATAGCCCTGAGCTAGGAGGCAAATTCCCGCTTTTCTGGGTCCTTGCGGAACGTTCGATCCTTGTGCTGAAGGACGCCGGCAAGCACTCGGCGGAAGACTTCTGTCGCGACCTTGCCAGGGCAGACACCACATTACCTGAAGCCTTGAAGGCTGAAATTCCGCACGGCTTTGTTCCGGTGCCCTGGCACCCCTGGCAAGCGCAGCGGCTATTGGCGGACCAGCACGTGACTGGCTGGATCGGCGAAGGAAAACTAATTCTGGTCGGCAGCAAAGGACAGCCCTTCGCAGCGACAGCGTCTATGCGCGGCGTTCATGCTTATCACGCGCCGTTCATGCTGAAATTCTCTCTCAGCATGCGTCTTACCAATTCCAAACGGGTGCTTTCTCGCAAAGAGGTCGAACGCGGAATTCAGATGTGTCGCCTGCTTGATAGCCCGGTGGGCGCTCAGATAAGGCATCAGGAACCCCGACTTCACATTTTGCGCGAGCCGGCCTATGCAGCGCTCAAGGCGCAAGATGGCGGCGCACTTGAAGAAAGCTTCGTGGTTTTTCGCGAAAACCCCTTCCGTGACCCGGCATCAGACGGCCCCGTTATGCTGGCAAGCCTATGTGAGGAACAGCTAGATGGGCGCTCACCGCTCGGAATGCTGATTGACCAACGCGTCACGCAGACCGGCAAGGCTCCTGCGGCTTGCGCAAGCGAGTGGCTGGCCGCGTTCGTAGACGTCGCAATTGCTCCCCTCGCAAGGGTGCGATCCCGGCACGGCCTCCTGTTCGGTTCACATCAACAGAACATGATGATCTCGTTGAAAGACTGCTTGCCGTCCGCAGTCTGGGTTCGCGATTGCCAGGGCACGGGCCATCTGACCACACATCATGATGCCCTCGAGCGTCATGTTTCTGACATCGGTCTTTACAGCGAAAATGTTGCCCCCCCAGCGCTCGGCGACGGACTGCTTTGCTACTACGTGATCGTCAACAACCTCATGAACGTTGTCTCAATTCTGGCGATCGACGGTTTACTGGCTGAAGATGCAGCCTACACGATCTTGCGCGAAAAGCTGATCGCATTACGCGCAGCCTGCGAAACCGATACGGCTTTCTACGACATGCTTCTCGAAGCGCCGACGCTTTGCAGCAAGGGCAACTATCGCACCAGTCTCAGTGGCGTGAACGAAGCTTCCGGCGACGCTAGCGGGCAACTCGCCAGTTTTCTCGAAATTTCAAATCCCTTGTCCGATCCGGAGGCGATCACATGAACATTCACGCATCTGTCCAGAAGGACGCTGACAGCGCGCTTCTGCCCAGCCTTGTTCGCCCTAACCTGTCTGGCGCATTGCCGGTCCTGGCGCGCCTGGTCTCGGATACCCAAGCCGAGATCTTCCTTGAAGCCGAAGCTATTGCATCGGCGGAACTGCAAGGTGACGCAGGGCTGCACCTTTGCTTCACCTGGAAACAGGACCTCGACGAGGAAACAACCATCGCTGCCGTACTGGTCGCCCTGGAGTGTTTTTTCGCAGCAAGCGAGACAGTCGACAGGCTGGTGCTAACCCTCGAAGAAACGAGTTTTCGACTGCGCAACCTGCCATTTGTTTATCGCGACGGCTCTGGTCTGGCCGTCTCGCGATCCGGGTTTTACCAAGCACCGCAGATGTGGCTCGGACACCCTCAAGTCAACCGGACCCTTGCCGGACTTGTCGATGGCCCAGACGGGCGCGATCATCCCCTGCGCGCGCCCCATCCAGAAGGCCTTGTGTATCAGCGCTTTGATCCGGTGGCCGGGGTGACTGTCTCGTTCCGCGCCGTGGACATCGACAAGGACCTCGATCTCTTTCATCGCTGGATGAACGACGGGCGGGTCGCTTTTTTTTGGGAGTTAGCTCTCCCGAAGGAAGAGCTGCGCGCTTACCTGGAACAACTCATCGCAAAACCGCACACCTACCCGTTGATTGGCGCCTTCAACGGTCAGGACGCCGGGTACTTCGAAACCTATTGGGTGCGCGAAGACCGTCTCGGCCCCTTCTATGACAGCGGCCCATGGGATCGAGGCTGGCATGGGCTCATTGGAGAGCGCCGCCATCTAGGAAGGGTCAAGACCGGCGCTTGGCTGCGCGGCCTCGCCCACTATCTTTTTCTTGACTGTCCAATGACCGAAAACATCATGGGAGAACCACGGGTCGATAACGCCAAACTTCTCACCTACGCAGATGCGCTGGCATACGAAAAGGTCAAGGAATTCGATTTCCCGCACAAGCGCTCAGCCCTGATGCGCTGCTGCCGCGACCGCTTTTTCAGTGAGGTTCGTCTGTGAACGTCGCCGCAAGACCTGAGACGATCCAAACGGTTTCGAATTGGGAAACCGTATGCCGTGAAAACCTTGCGAAGCTTCTGAGCGAGCTGAGTTACGAAGAGGTTTTCGCGCCCGATGCCCAGGGCAATGATCGCTTTGTTCTGAAGCTGAAATCAGGAACCGCCTACAGCTTCACGGCAAAGCTCGGAGCATGGGACAATCTGCTGGTCCATCCGGAGAGTATTGGGCGAGAGCCTGAACCAGAAGCCTTCCTGTCTCCGCTGCAATTCGTCGTTGATGCCCGCTCGGAAATGGCCATGACGCCAGACACCGAGGCGACATTCCTTCGTGAACTTTCGAACACGCTCAGGCAAGATCTTGTTCTTCTGGAAAAGAACCAAGCGGCCCGAGGAGAAGAACTGGTCGAAGCGCCTTCTCATGTGCGTCATGCGCTTTTGGAAGGTCACCCGAAGGCAGTTGCCAACAAGGGCCGCCTCGGCTGGAGCGAGGATGACCTCAAGCGCTTTTCTCCTGAACATCAGCAAGACTTTGAAATCGTCTGGCTCGCCGCCGATCGCGCTCACTGTCGAATTGGGGACAGTTCCGGCATCGACGAGCGCGCATTCCTGCGGAAATGCCTGGGCCAGGAAGAAGAGCACAGGCTGTTCGGAGCGCTGGAAGCCCAGGGGCTCTCGCTCGCGACGCATACGTTGATCCCGGCGCATCCCTGGCAATGGGATCATGTGCTGCAACAGGCCTATGTTGGTGAACTGATGGAAAGACGTCTCGTCTTCCTCGGTGCCTTTGGAGGCCGCTATGTCGCTGGCCCAAGCCTCAGGACACTTACAAGCATCGATCGCCCAGGCTCACCTGACATCAAACTTGCCCTGATGATCCTGAACACCTCTGCATGGCGTGGCATTCCCGGGCAGTATATCGCGCTCGGCAGTGCCATCTCGGACTGGCTCGAGAGCCTGGTCGAAGACGACGAGCTCCTGACTGCCAACGTCACGATTCTCAGGGAACAGCGCGGCATCTGGTATCGTCACCCGATCTATGATCAGGTGACGAACGCCCCTTATCAGCACCTGGAAACGCTCGGCGCGATCTGGCGCGAGAACGCCAAAAGCCGGATTTCAACGAAACAGGATGCTTGCCTCTACGCCGCACTGCTTCACGTGGCGGGAGATGGAGATCCACTTGCTGTCCATCATGCCAATCGTGCCGAGCTGCCGATATCAGAATGGCTCTCCGAGCTCTTCCGAACCACCGTCGTGCCACTCTATCACTTTCTTGCAAAGTATGGCGTCGGCTTCATTGCACACGGTCAGAACATCACCGTCCTCCTTGAAAACCATCGGCCAGTCGGCCTCGCGATCAAGGACCTTCAGGGAGATGTGGACATCGTCAATCAGACTTTCACCGAACATTTTGGCCTGCCTGACGAAATTCGCTCGATCCTGCCGAACAAACCGCCAGAGTACATCGTACATGATATTCAGACGGCGCATTTCGTCACCGTCTTGCGTTTCTTCTCAGCGCGGCTGGAAGCGGCGGGCGTACTCCGCGAAAGAGAATTCTACCACCTCCTGTCCAGAACGCTAACGGCCTATATGTCAGAGCGTCCCGAGTTGACGGAACGCTTCAAGACCTTCGACCTGTTTCACCCAACTCTTCCCCGCGTTTGCATCAACAAAGTCCGGTTTGAAATTGGCTATGGCGACGCCGCCGAGCGCCCTCTTCCGGCACTTGGAACGGATTTGCGGAACCCGCTGGTTCGCTTTGCAGACGACAATCTCTGAGACACATCGATCTGGTGCTTTCCGATGTGTCTGATCCGCAACACCACAACCAAACCGCACAAATCACAATGTCAAAACTTGAATATAAAATTCAACTATGATTGTTGTGAAATTAACGGGAAGCCAGACAGCAACCGCTATCGAGCCACCCAATCCCTTAAAAATAAAACCTTAATGGGTGGGCATTCCATGAAAATAAGATCCTGCATACTGTGGGCGAGCACGGCGTTGTGCACGCTACCGGCGCATGCTCAAGACAACTCTGGCGAGAGCATCTTTCTTGATCAGATTGTTGTGACAGCAAACCGTAGTGAAGGCTCCGTGGGAACAGTCGCACAGTCGGTTGAAATCATTTCTGAAGAGCAGATCGAGGAAACGAAGATCCTTGCCACAGACACCTCCGACCTCGTGTCTCGGCTTGTGCCAGGATACGCGCCAAGCAATCAGACCATCTCGGGCGCATCGGAGAGCTTCCGCGGCCGCAGCGTTCTCATCATGGTTGATGGCGTTCCACGCAACACCCCTCTAAGGAACAATTCACGCATCCTGTCGCTGATCAACATGGACAACATTGCCCGCATGGAGGTGGTCAATGGCGCCTCCAGCCTCTACGGCGCAGGCGCGACGGGCGGCACGATCAACATCATTACCAAGCGCGGCGTCGAAGACGGTGTCAATGTCACAGCGACTGTCGGAGCTACCGCCTTCACAGCAAACCTGCCGGAATCAATTGCGCCCAACGCAAATGTCTCCGTCGAGGGGCGCAACGGCAAATTCGACTATTTCTTCTCTCTATCTGGCGACTTCAGCAGACGCACCTACGACGGAGCCGGAAACGAGCTCCCATCCGATGGCATGCTCGGCCAGGGCGGTGCAGACCGAATTGGCGAGGGTGAAGCATTCGGCGTGATTGGCTATGAGACAGACGCCAAGCGTTTCGAGATAAGCGCCGATCTCAGCTACGCCCGACAGGATCCTGACTGGTACACGGACTACTCCACCGGCACAGCCGTACCCGACTACTCCAATCCGTATGACGGTGAGTCACTGGAAGAGAACTCACAGTATTTTACCGCTCGCTACACGGATGCAGATTTTTCCCTGGGCAGTCTGGAAGTCAAGGCCTTCTACAATCACATCGAGAAGCGGTCGCTTATGACCGAGCTCTCGAGCGTCAACACCTTTGTCTATACATCGGACAATCAGACGGTTCTCTACGGCGACCGCGCCGGCGCGACGGCGTCCGTCAACAGCGCTCTGGATTTCCTGACGGAAGGCTCGAACGTCACCTGGGGCGTCGATTATACCTTCGATCGGACCACGCAGGAAACCATCGGTGGCGCAGATGTCATCGCACCCATGACGCAAAACCAGATAGCAGGCTTCGCACAGGCTGAAATTCCGGTCATCGATCGGTTTCGCCTGCAGGCTGGTGCCCGGTTCGACCAGTTCTTCCTGAGCGTCGATGACTTCACCCGCCCGGAATCGCAAACCAACCTTCTGGCAAGTCGAGGCTTGTCAGTCGCGACCATTGGCGCGGTCGATGTGACTGGAGGTGATTTCAGTTACAATCAGTGGACCTTCAACATCGGTGGTGTTTTTGACGTCACCGAGGACATGCAGGCCTACGGCAATTTCTCTCAAGGCTATGCTTTGGCAGACGTCGGCGCGTTTACACGCCGCGCGGGCGCTAACACCACCGCGGAACTTTGTTCGATCTCCGGCATCTCGGGTGTTTGTACCGGCAGCGGCACCACGAGCTTTGCGGACATCTCCCCCGAGCCCCAGCTCGTCAACACTTATGAAATCGGCCTGCGTGGAGATTGGGACAGGTTCCGCGCGAACCTCAGCGCGTACTTCTCGACATCTGACAAGGGCACCACTTTTGACGCCTCCACCAACAGCATTTCCCAGCAGAAAGAGCGTCTCTGGGGCGTCGAATTCAACGGTGAGGCAAATGTGCTAGATTGGATGAGCGTCGGCACTGTGCTCGGCTATTCGGAAGGCCAATACGACACCGATGACGATGGCGAATTCGACAGTTATCTGCCGAACAACCGCATTCCGACCACGTTCAAGGGTCTTTTGTACAGCAACATGAACTTCGAGCACGACATCACGGCCCGCGCTGAAGTCGAGTTCTTCTCGGGCAGATCTCGCGATATTGACAACAAGATTGATGGCGCCGTTCTGTTGAACGCCGCTGTCGCAAAGACCTTCGAGAACAACGGCAGGCTCTCCCTAGGCATCCGCAACATTCTCGACACCGACTATATCAACCCGACCGCCACTGCCACGCGCGGCATCAATGTAGCCGGCCTCGGCCGAACCATCGCCCTGTCTTACCAGGTCAAGTTCTAGGTCAGCAAAATCGGCCGCAGGCGTTTGCACCTGCGGCTTTTTCTTTGTGAGGGCATGCCCTCGACACTCTTGAAAATGAGCCAGCCATGCGTCTGTCGAGAGCCAAGCTCAGGGGCACAGATCCCTCCGGAAACGCCGAACGTTACCGCCTGTTTGCAACGCTTGGCGGCCTCTATCTGGCACAGGGCATTCCCACCTACCTCATTGCAGCTGCCCTTCCTCCGGTCCTGCGTGAGGCAGGTGTTTCCCGAAGCGCAATCGGCTTTTTCTCCCTGCTCATGTTGCCCCTGGTGCTCAAGTTCCTCTGGGCTCCCTTCATAGACCGTTTCAGCTTTCTCAAGATTGGGCATCGGCGTGGCTGGATCGTCCCGATGCAGGTGGTCACAGCCTCCGGCATCGCGGTCCTGGCGTTCATCGAACCAACGAATGTGACCGGCCTCTTTGTGGTTTGTCTGACAATGGCACTGGCCATGTCGGCACAGGATATTGCGACGGATGGCTACGCGACCAACAGTCTTTCGGAAAAGGACAGGGGTATCGGCAACGCCTTTCAAGGTGGTGCGGTCGCCCTCGGCGTCGTGGTCGGCGGCACACTGTCCCTTATTCTGTTCGAGACCTATGGCTGGACACCGACACTTCTTTTTGTCGCCGCCCTGTCTCTGTTGCCGCTGCTCGTTACGCCTCTGATGCGAGAACGTGTATCTGGGCCTCCGTCAGCTGAGACCGAAGAGAAGACAATTTCAAAGCCATCCCTGCGCGCGTTTTTCATGCGCCCCGAAGCGGTGCAGATCTTTGTCATTGCACTGATCTTTCGGGCAAGTGAAGGCCTCGTCAAGGCAATGGAAGGCCCCTATCTCGTCGACGTTGGCCTGTCACTTTCCTGGATCGGCTACCTGTCCGGAGTGTCGGCTGCCACGGCCGGCATCATCGGGTCAGTCATCGCTGTAGGCCTAATCAAATGGCAGGGAGCCAGCCGATCACTGATCATTCTTGGTCTTCTGCGCACCATCTGCTTCACCGCCTTCGCCCTGCATGCTTTGGGGATCTACGAGCCGCTTTGGACGGTGATGTCTGCAGCCGCGTTCCAGACTTTCATTCGCTACATGGAAATTGTTATTCTGTACTCTCTTTTCATGAGCGTCGCGTCCAGATCACAGCCGGGCACAGACTTCACGCTGTTGGCCTGCGCCCAGCTGATTGTCTATCTCATCGGCTCCATGACGTCCGGGTTTATCGCCGACCAGTTTGGATACGACGGCCTATTCGTGCTGGCCGCCGTACTGTCGGGTCTTGCTGTTCTGGCTACCGTCAAGCTTTTGTCGAGGTCTTCAAGGATGTCAGCTCCCCACAAAACGGCCCAAACAGCGGCCCAGAATGGGCCCGTTTCATGAGTCTAGAAGCCCAAACCACTGTTGTTGTTACCGATCCCGGATCTGTGCTCGACGCGCTTTTGGAGCATCTCAAGAGCCACGATCTGAACCACATTGATCAGGGTGACGGCAGTGTCCTGATCCCGATCGATGCGGACAGTACGATCCTTGTTTCCAAGGCACCTGAAACACTGACCTTCGCGGTCTCGGCGCCCAGCCCAAACAAGCTTTTCGTTTTCAAGGAGGGCGTGGTGCGGCATCTGGAGGAACTCACACCGCAAGCAGCCGCATCGATCCGCTGGAGCGACGATCTTCAAAGTGAACGCGCAAGCGACAATATCAGGCCGCCGAACTTTCATCTGTTGCACCTATCCGGGAAGAGTGAAATTTTCCCCGGCCTGCTGCGCCTGACCCTTGACTGCAAGACTGCCAACTTGCTGCAAAAAGACGGCATTCACGTCAAGCTCATGCTGCCGTCAGATGCGACCCGCGCCCCTCAATGGCCTCATGTCGCTTCCAATGGCGCGACGCTTTGGCCGAAGGGCGAAGACGAGCTTCACGTGCGCTACTACACACTGAAAGACGTTCGCGCAGACGTATCTGAGGTCGATATCGACATCGTTCGCCACAAGGGCGGGATGATCGCCGATTGGGCCGAAAGAGCGGTCGCTGGAGACACCATTGGCCTAATGGGCCCGGGTGGCGGCGAAACGGCACCGCAAGAGTGCCTATCTGTCTTGCTGGCCGCTGACGAGACCGCACTACCTGCCCTGGCTCACCTTCTGGCAGCCCTGCCCAGGACCTGTACCGGACACGTGGTCGCGGCCCTGCCAGCAGAGAGTCTCAATTACCTTCCTGAAACCGGCCTTACAATCACCTGCCTGGCTTCGAAGGACTTCCCGGCAGCGGTCGAAGACAGCTTGAAAGCTCTTGCAGGTGACTGCGCGCCGGACTTCTGCTGGTTTGCAGGCGAGCACGACAACGCCCAGTCACTGCGCAAAGTCTTCAAGCAGGACTTCGGGCTTGGGAAGGGGCGGCAATACGCGATTTCATATTGGAAACGTGGCCGCTCAGGCGATGCCAAAGGCACCGCCTAAAGCTATCGCCTCAGACCCAGCGGAACACCGCCAGGCCATAGGCGATGGCAATCGCCAGCGGCGCCCACAGCGGGGTCCCCATCAATCCGAGCCACGACAGGAAGATGAAGGCGCTGCCCAGCAGGGAGATGAACAGACGGTCTCCCCGCGTGGTGTGAAGTCCGAGAATGCCATCGCGAGGTCCGCCGCCCGGCGAGAAATACTCCCAAACGCCCATCGTCGCGATTGCCACTGCGACAAAGCAGAAGAATGCAGCCGTCGGCCAGGTCCAGGCCATCCATGAAAGACCCATGGTATTATCCTCCTCAGACCCTGCCGAGGGCAAAGCCCCGGGCGATATAGTTGCGAACGAAATAGATCACGAAGGCGCCAGGAATGATTGTCAGCGTTCCCGCCGCAGCCAGAAGCCCCAACTCATAACCTGATGTGCTCGCCGTCCGTGTCATGACCGCCGCAATGGGTTTCGCGGCAACAGACGTAAGTGTCTTGGCCAGCAACAGCTCCACCCAGGAGAACATGAAACAGAAGAACGCGGCAACACCGATCCCCGCTGCAATCGTGGGAATGAAGATCTTCACGAAAAAGCGCGGGAAGGAATACCCATCCACATAGGCTGTCTCATCCAGCTCCTTCGGCACGCCCGACATGAACCCCTCCAGGATCCAGACCGCCAGCGGAATGTTGAACAGCGTGTGCGCAAGAGCCACAGCCCAATAAGTGTCGAACAGACCGACCGCCGAATAGAGCTGAAAGAACGGCAGGGCGAAGACAGCCGGCGGGGCCATCCGGTTGGTCAAAAGCCAGAAGAACAGGTGCTTGTCACCCAGGAACCGATACCGCGAAAAGGCATAGGCTGCCGGAAGCGCGACCGACACTGACAAAACGGTGTTCAGCGAGACATAGGCCAGTGAGTTCACATAGCCCATATACCAGGTCGGATCGGTGAAGATCGCGACGTAGTTCTCGGTCGTAAACTCTCTTGGCCAGAGCGAGAACGAGCCAAGAATCTCGTTGGTCGTCTTGAACGACATGTTGATGAGCCAATAGATCGGCAGCATCAGGAAGAAGATGTAGAGGGCCGGAACGAAGCGGCTTGGATTTTTCATCAGTTGGCCTCGTTTCGCATCATGAGAGTGTAGAAGACCCAGCTCAAAAGCAGAATGATGAGGAAGTAGATCAGCGACATGGCCGCAGCTGGACCCAGATCGAACTGACCGAGCGCGATCTTCACAAGATCGATCGACAGAAGGGTCGTGGAGTTGCCCGGCCCACCGCCCGTCAGAACGAACGGCTCGGTGTAGATCATGAAGCTGTCCATGAAACGCAAGAGGACTGCGATGGTCAGCACCCGCTTCATTTTCGGCAGCTGGATATAGCGGAAGATCGCAAACGACTTGGCGCCATCGATCTTCGCTGCCTGGTAGTAGGCATCAGGGATAGACACCAACCCGGCATAGGCCAGGAGCACAACCAGAGACGTCCAGTGCCACACGTCCATCAGGATCAGGGTGAACCATGCATCTCCCGGCTGACGCGTGAAATTATAGTCGAAGCCCAGCGCGTTCAGTCCGTAGCCCAGAAGACCGATATCCGGCAGGGCAAAGATATTCCACATCGCGCCGACCACGTTGTAGGGGATCAGCAACGGCAGGGCCATAAGCACCAGGCACACCGGAACCCACGGGCCTTTGCGCGGCAAGGTCAACGCGATCAGCACACCCAGCGGAATTTCGATGGCCAGGATCGAGAACGTGAAGATCATCTGCCGGCCAAGGGATGCATGGAAGCGATCCGAATTCAGCACGTCCTGAAACCAGATCACTCCGGCCCAGAAGAACGTATTGTCGCCGAAGGTTTCCTGAACCGAATAGTTCACGACGGTCATCAGGGGGATGACCGCGTTGAACGCGACCAGCAGGACCACCGGAAGGACGAAGAGCCAGGCTTTCTGGTTTTCTGTCTTGTTCATGACTCTGTCCTCAACTCACCAGCCAACCGTCGCGGTAGACCTGCGTGTGGTCTTGCGCGAACTGCAGGAATGCATTTCCTTCCGGAATTTCACCGCCTTCAGGCACCAGCAGTTTGATGCTCTGATCTCCCTTGCGGGTATCGACGATCCGGAACCGGCCGGCATCGGAAACCTTGGCAACCTCGACGGGGACGCCAGTGGGGCCGAATTCGACAAACTCGGGCCGGACACCGAGCTCCAGACCCGAGGCGACATTGCAGGATGCCGCATTCCAGCTGGAAATTTCCGTATCCTGGTAGAAAGCTTTTCCGCCGCGAACTTCGCATGGCAGCACATTCATGCCCGGCGACCCGATGAAGTGGCCGACGAAGGTATGCTGCGGTCTCTCGAAGAGTTCCACGGGCGTTCCGATCTGCACCACCTGACCGTCCTTCATGACCACGACCTTGTCTGCAAACGTCAGCGCCTCGGTCTGGTCATGGGTCACATAGATCATCGTTGTGCGGACCCGCTGGTGAAGCTCCTTGAGCTTGGAGCGGAGCTGCCACTTCAGGTGAGGATCGATCACGGTCAAAGGTTCGTCGAACATGATGACATTGACGTCCGTCCGAACGAGGCCCCGGCCCAGGGAGATCTTCTGCTTGCCATCGGCCGTCAGCCCGGAGGCCCGATTGTCCAGCGTCGCGGTCAGGTCGATCATCT
This sequence comes from Roseibium sp., assembly GCF_039982295.1. Lineage (GTDB taxonomy): Bacteria > Pseudomonadota > Alphaproteobacteria > Rhizobiales > Stappiaceae > Roseibium. The sequence goes on along the minus strand of NZ_JBDWYP010000003.1, from coordinate 45,421 downwards.
CCGCGATCTCGCGAACGCGCTTGTCGACCTCGGCTTCGGGAACACCGCGGTTGCGCAACGGGAACGCAAGGTTGTCGTAAACAGTCATCGTGTCGTAGACGACCGGGAACTGGAACACCTGCGCGATATGCCTCTGGTCCGGCGGCAGCTGGGTCACGTCCTCGTCGCCGAAAATCACCTGACCATGGCTCGGTGTCAGAAGGCCGGAAATGATGTTGAGCAGTGTGGTCTTGCCGCAGCCAGACGGTCCGAGAAGTGCATAGGCACCGCCATCTTCCCAGTCCACATCGAGCTGTTGCAACGCATAGTCCGCATCCTCCTGCGGATCCGGCTTGTAACTGTGGCGCAAGCCCTTGAGCGTGATTTTTGCCATGAAGGCAGTCTCCCAATTCGTTTCGCTTGCGCGTCAGCCAGCGATCAATGCGCCGGAAGCATCGAAGTAAAAGGCCTGAGACACATCTGCGTAGAGTGTCGCCTGCTCTCCGACTTCAAACGGATGTATGCCGTGGGACTGGGACACCCAGGTCCGTCCACCCAAATGAAAGTGCACCACGCTCTCGGAACCGCTGAGTTCAGTCACCATGACGTTGCCATCGACCTGGACCGGCTGACTTCCCGATTGAACGGGTGTCACGTGGTGCGGCCGAAGACCGAGGGTGTAGGTACCATCCGGCAAAGCCGCAGCCTTGCCGGTCGCAGACCAGCTCGCACCACTCACCAGCGTCAGCATCGCCCCCTTTTTGATCACCTGCGCATGGTTGATCGGCGGCTCGGAAAACACTTCGGCGCTGACCAGATCTTGCGGCTTGCGGTAGACATCGCTTGTCGGCCCGAACTGGGTCACGCGCCCCTCGTGCAGGGTCGCGGTCTGCCCGCCAAACAACAGGGCCTCAACAGGTTCGGTCGTGGCGTAAACCACCACGCACTCACGGTTCGCGAACAATCGTGGCAGCTCGTCACGCAATTCCTCGCGGAGCTTGAAGTCCAGATTGGCGAGCGGCTCGTCCAGGAGAACCAGATCTGCGTCCTTGACCAGGGCGCGCGCCATCGCTGTGCGCTGCTGCTGGCCACCGGAAAGTTCTGATGGCCGCCGGTCGAGCATTCCCGACAACTTGAGCAATTCGGCCATTTCGCCAACGCGGCGCTTGATCTCGCCCTCGGCCATGCGGGCCACCCGCAAAGGCGAGGCAATGTTCTCGAAAACGCTGAAATTCGGGTAGTTGATGAACTGCTGGTAGACCATGGACACATTGCGTTTCTGCACGGCGGTCCGGGTCACATCCTCACCATTGAAGCGGATCGAACCGGTCGTGAGCTTGTCCAGCCCGGCCATCAGCTGCATCAAGGTGGTCTTGCCCGACAACGTGGTGCCGAGAAGGACATTCATCCCGCCGGCTTCCAGCTTCAGGTCGGTCGGATAGATATGTTGCTCAACGCCGACGCGCTTCGAAACATCGATGAGTTCAAGAGACATGGGGTATTCGCACTTTTTCGTCCGCCAAACGCGGGCCAAAGGTTCCCGGGGCACTGCTGCCCCGGGATGTCGTCTCGACAGGCAGAACGCTTAGTTAGCGTTCCACTGTGCGATCAACTCGTCATAGGCAATGGTTTCGCCCTGTGGCTTCTCGTTGTCGAGCTTGGCTTTTGCGCCGCCCTTTCCGAGCCACTCTGACGGATCCTTCTCCTCATTGAGGCGAGGGCCGCAACCGCCATAGGTGTTGTTGGCTTCATCCGCACGCTGCATGCGAGCCATAACCTGGTCCATCTCGCTAGCAAGACGGTCCATGGCTTCCTGAGGCGTAAAGGCACCGGAGTTCACATCACCGATCTGCTGCCACCACAGCTGGGCCAGCTTCGGATAATCCGGCACGTTGACACCGGTCGGCGACCAGCGAACACGATCCGGCGAGCGATAGAACTCGACCACGCCGCCAAGCTTTGGCGCACGTTCGGTGAAGCTTTCGTGGCGCACCGTACTGTCACGGGTGAAGGTCAACCCAACATGGCTCTTCTTCGCATCAACCGTCTTGGAGGTCACGAACTGAGCGTAGAGCCAGGCTGCCTTGGCGCGGTCGGTCGGTGTGGACTTGAGGATCGTCCAGGACCCAACGTCCTGATAACCGACCTTCTGACCTTCTTGCCAGTAAGGACCGTGAGGCGACGGAGCCATGCGCCACAGAGGCATGCCGGCATCGTCAACCGTGTTGTTGCCTTCGGACTTCGGCTTCACCATGTCTGCAAGGAATGCAGTGTACCAGAAGATCTGCTGCGCAACATTGCCTTGGCTCAGTGCAGGCAGAGACTGATAGAAGTCGTAGTCGGCAGCGCCTGGAGGCGCATAGTTGCGAAGCCACTCGTCCCACTTGCGGATCGCGTATACAGCCGCCGGGCCGTTGGTGCCACCGCCGCGTGAAACGCTTGCGCCCGCAGGGTTACAGGAGTCCGCTTCCATGCGGATGCCCCACTCATCGATCGGACGACCGTTGGGCTCACCCGGCGAACCGGCACCTGCCATGGAAAGCCAGGCATCGGTCATGCGCCAGCCAAGATCCGGTGCGCGCTTGCCGTAATCCATATGGCCGTAGATCGTGACGCCGTCGATTTCCTTGACGTCCTTGGAGAAGAACTCGGCAATGTCCTCATAGGCAGACCAGTTGACCGGAACACCGAGGTCGTAGCCGTATTTTTCCTTGAACGCTTTCTGGAAATCCTCGCGATCGAACCAGTCCTTGCGGAACCAGTAGAGGTTCGCGAACTGCTGATCAGGCAGCTGGTAGAGGTCACCATCCGGACCCGTTGTGAAGCTCACGCCCATGAAATCTTCAAGGTCGAGCGTCGGAGACGTGACGTCCTTGGCTTCACCCGCCATCCAGTCGGTCAGGTTGACCGCCAGCTGAAGACGCGAATGGGTGCCGATGAGATCGGAATCGTTGACATAGGCGTCATAGAGGTTCCGGTTCGTCTGCATCTGCGTCTGAACGGCCTGAACCACTTCACCTTCGCCGAGGATCTGGTGGTTGACCTTGATACCGGTGATTTCCTCGAAGGCCTTCGTCAGGGTCTTGGATTCATATTCGTGGGTCGGAATACCTTCCGACAGCACATTGATTTCCATTCCCTGGAACGGGGTGGCTGCGTTTACAAACCACTCCATCTCGGCCATCTGCTCGTCTTGCGACAGAACGGACGGCTGAAATTCATTCTCCACCCATGTTTTTGCTTCATCCATGCCGGCAAAAGCCTGACCGGCACAGGAGAGCACTGCCGCGGCGGCCACCGCGGACAAGAATCTCTGCTTCATAATTTCCTCCCAAAACGACCCGCAAGTGCAGGTAAAACGAATATCAATCGAAAGAAAATGAAGGTCAATGGAAAATTGGTCCGATCTATAGCAATTGCTTCGAAGATCGACAGGGAAAGACGCACGAGAGAAAAAATACCTTTGCGGAATCAACAAGATCATTAAAAACGACAGAAGCACTGCCCCAACGAACGTAGAACAATGCGGCTCTCAGCCCCTTTTGACAGGCCCGAACACACCTCGTCCGCAGGCAAACGTACGACTTCACCGCGAAGCGCAAGCTCTTGAGGGAAATGGAACTCAAGCGAAAAATCGAGCTTAAAACTCAAGTTTCCTTTGCCCTCAAGTGATCAGCAAGGTTATTTGTGTGGGCAACACAGCCGGTCCGGCCGGACACGGCGACCCGCAGACAGCTGTCAAGCCAAGCGGCGCAGAGCCAGGTCAGGAACCTGACAGCAAGCGCCGACCAGAGAGCCACGGAATTTCGCAAATGCCAGGCGCAGAGCCCTGCCCCGATGACCAGATTGATCTGCGCGACTATATCGACGGCCTGTTTCACGGCAACACCGCGCATCTAGGCGAGCAGTTTTCAATCGCGCCCGGTTCTGACAACGGCCGCAGCTGCTCTGATCTCACTGATCCCGCGGGCCTCAAGCAGCTTCTCGACTTTTATGCGGAAACCGGCTTTCCCGGCGATGACGCGAGATCATGCGTTTCCTACTGGTCCCAATGGTACTTCGGCCTTCTTCTGCCACCACTGATACTCCTGGCCGGAGCTGCGGGGTCCAAGGTGCCCGCGTCTCTTGCAAATCTACGCGTTGTGCTGGATGCCTCAGGCCAACCGCAAAGGTTTGAACTGACCGATCCCAATGCCGAGCCCGCTTTGAATACAGACACACCATTTGACCGGCTCGCGCCCCTGATCGATGGTCACCTGTCGCCGCTTGTCTTCTCGCTGTCGGCCCGAAGTGGCGTATCGGCCAAAGTGTTCTGGATGAATGCAGCTGTCGTCATCGACTACACCCATGAGGTTCTGTGGAGCGGCAATCAGGATATCGACCTGAAAGCGATCACTGGCAATCCGAAAAAGCCGGACGGCAATCGCAATCCGCTGTTCAGCCCCTATCGCCCCTCTGGCTCCGAAGCCACCAGAACGCGGCGCGTTTGCTGTCTGAGATACGGCCTTGAGGGGGTTGCTCGCTGTCAGGACTGCTCCTTGAAGCCAACTTACGGCAACGATCGCAGACCCTTGGTGCTGGGCGCAAGCAAGTGATGTCGAAAGCGCTACTTGATACCTGCGCGCATGAAACTTTGAACGAATTGCCGCTGGAACAGCAGGAAGGCGACAAGCAGTGGCCCGCTGGTCATCAGCGTGGCCGCATTGATCACCGACCATTCAACACCGCTGTCGATTGCCGAGAAGACGCTCAGGCCGACAGTCACCGGGCGTGTATCGACTGAATTGGTCACGATCAGCGGCCAGAGAAAATTGTTCCAGTGGTGGCTGACTGAAACAAGGCCATAGGCAAGATAGGTCGGCTTGGCGAGCGGGATATAGACCCGCCAGAGCACACCCAGGAATGAAGCACCTTCCATCCGCGCCGCCTCATCCAGCTCCTTGGGGATGGTCATGAATGTCTGCCGCAACAGGAAGATGCCGAACCCGCTTGCCAGATACGGCAATGCGATCGCCGGTATCGTATCGACAAGATCAAGCAGCCGCATGGTCCTGTAGTTCTCGACGATCAGAATGTCAGGCATCACCAGAAGCTGCAGCAACACGAGCGAAAACAGCAACGAGCGCCCCGGAAATTCGAAGCGCGCGAAGGCATAGGCCGCCAGCGTGCACAGGAAAAACTGGCCTGCAAGAATAAGACTGACAAGAACAAACGTGTTCAGGAAATAGCGCGCAAATGGCGCGGCAGACCAGGCCTTCGCGAAATTGTCCAGCGTCAGCGGCGCCGTCAGAACAAACCGCGCCTCGTAGGCCGCCGGATGAAACGCGGTCCAGATCGCATAGGCAAGCGGCAGGATCCACAACAGCGCCAGGGCCCAGGCAGCCGCTGTGTTCAGGACACGATCGAGGGTGGGAGCGGACCAACTCATTTGTAGTGCACCTTGCGATCGAAGAAGAAGAACTGCCCAATCGCAAGCGCCGACAACAGCACCAGCAAGGCGACGGTCAAGGTTGCCGCATAGCCGGTCTCCCAGAACCGGAACGCCACCTCGTATATGTAAAACAGCAAAAGCGATGAGGCGTTGTCCGGACCGCCATCTGTCAGAATGAAAATATGATCGACCAGCCGGAACGAATTGATCACTGCGTTGATCGAGACGAATAGCGTTGTCGGCATCAAAAGCGGGAATGTGATCCGCCAGAAAATCGTCCAGCGGCTTGCGCCTTCGATCCTCGCTGCCTCGACGAGCGAAACAGGGATCGCCTGCAAGGCCGCGAGATAGAAGATCATGAAGAAGCCGGCCTCTTTCCAGACTGTCACCACGATGACGGCATTCAGCGCCGTCGCCGGATCACCAAGCCAGTTGGTGCTGGACCAGCCAAAAAGAGCACCGAAGACCTGATCGAAAAGGCCAAAGCCCGGCGTGTAGAAAAACAGCCAGATGTTGGCGACTGCGATCAGGGGCAGGACCGTGGGAGTGAAGTAGGCCATGCGCACCAGGCTTCGTCCGGCGAGCTTGTCATTCACCCAAAGTGCCATGGCAATCGAGAGCGCAATCGAAAGCGGGATGGTGCCCAGCGCGAACCAGAGGTTATTGAACATAACCTTCCAGAACACAGGGTCGTCCCAAAACCGCTCGTAGTTCTCCAGCCCGATGAATTTGGCGGGCTTGCGACCGCGCGGCGTTGAATAGAAGCTGTTGATGAAGGTCGTGACCGCCGGGATGTGGGTAAAGGCAAAGAGGAACACCATCGCCGGCAGCAACAGCAGCCACCCATGTATCCAGTCCCGTTTGAATGTCACCCGCATGGCAAGTTCCGTCAGCTCACGTCTTGAGACAAAGACCGGGCAGCAAGCGCCACCCGGTCTTCATGAGATTTAGCGGTACTCGGAGAGGATGCCGTCGGCCTGAGCCTGGGCTTCCTTGAGAGCAGTCGCTGCGTCCTTCTTGCCGGTGATCACAGAGGCCAGTGCATCGTTGAAGATGCCGGTGACGCGCTGGTTCTGGTAGGTCGAAAGTTCAGCCTTCGCGAACTCGAGCTGGTCACGGGCGATCAGGGCCGGAGCGAAATCAGCTGTGTAAGCCTTCATCGTTTCGCTTTCCCAAGTCTCTGCGCGCGGGGCAACATATCCGGTTGCGATCGTCCATTTCGCAGACTGGGCAGGAGCCGTGATCCACTGAACGAATTCGACAGCCGCCTTGTTCTGCTCGTCGGATGCGCCCTTGAACAGATAGAAGTTGCCGCCACCGGTCGGCGCGCCGCGTGTCGCCTTGGACGGCAGCATGGCAACGCCGAAGTCGAACGGTGCGTTGTCACGAACGTTGGTCAGGTTGCCAGTGGAGGTCCACATCATGGCCGTCTGACCTTCGAAGAATGCCTTCGGAGTTGCGCCCCACTCGATGATGCCCGGAGCCATCACTTCGTGCTTGGTGCTCAGGTCGACGAGGTACTGAAGCGCTTCAACGACCTTCGGGTCGTCAAAGTTGGTCTTGTTGCCTTCAGCATTGGCAAGGGTCGCGCCGTTTTCGATCGCAAGCCCCTGAAACAGCCAGTAAGGGAAGCCGGAAGACGGGATACGAACGCCCCACTGGGAAACCTTGCCGTCTGCGTCTTTCTTGGTCAGCTTCTTGCCGAATTCGACCATTTCGTCCCAGGTCGCCGGTGCGACTTCAGGATCAAGACCGGCTTCCTTGAAAGCTTCCTTGTTCCAGTAGAGAACCGGCGTCGAACGCTGAAAAGGAATGCCGTAGGTCTTGCCACCGGTCTGGCTGTTTTCCATGAACGCAGGATAGAAGCCCTCAACCCAGGCCTTGTCCTCATCTGACGTCAGATAGTTGTCAAACGGCTGGATCAGGTCTTCATCGATCAGCGTGAACATGTCGACCGACAGGATCACGGACAGCTGAGGCGGGTTACCGCCACGCGAAGCGGTGATCGCCTTGGCAACCGTGTCCTGATAGGAACCGGCGTAGACAGCGTCGATCTTCACGTCAGGATTGGCCGCGACATATTCATCGGTCAGAGCCTGAATGGTATCGGCAGCCTTTCCGCCAACTGCAACCGGGAAATAGAACTGCAGGTCAACCGCATGGGCAGATGCCCACGTGCTGACAGAAAGAGCCGTTGCAGCAACGGCCTTAAGGAATGTGGACTTAATCATCTCAAAACTTCCTTGGTTTGAGCTTTCACGCTTGAAGCGCGTCGCCTGCGCCCGACAGCACAGCTATTGGGATCGCAATCGCGATCCGATTTCTGGGATCAGGTCGTCCCGGCGTCCGCCGGAAAGCTGATCGAAAACATGGAGATCCGCAGTCGATGCGGTGAAGCGCAAAGCCTCGCCCGTCGCGACAGACCGCGACCCGGGCAGGCGAACCTGAAACACCGAGCCTGAAACGTCACAATCAGCCAGGGTGTCAGCGCCCAGATATTCCACGGAGCGCACGGTGCCCGTCAGGCCGCCGTCAGCTGCCAGGCACAGCGCTTCGGGACGAACACCGAGCAGGAGCCCGGTCGGCATGTCCTGAAGCGGCTCGATCGCTGACATGGGAATGAGGTTCATGGGCGGCGTGCCGATGAAACGTGCAGCAAAAGGCGTTGCAGGCCGCTCATAGAGATCGCGCGGCGTTGCGGCTTGCTCGACCCGGCCGCCATTCAACAGCACCACCTGATCCGCCATCGTGATCGCTTCGACCTGATCATGAGTGACGTACACCATCGTGAAGCCCAGGCGTTGTTGAAGAGCCCGCAACTCCACGCGCATCTCGTGACGCAGCTTGGCGTCCAGATTGGACAGCGGCTCATCCATCAAGCAGACCGGCTTTTCACCGATGATTGCACGCCCCAGTGCCACGCGCTGCTGCTGGCCGCCGGAGAGTTGCGCCGGCTTGCGCTCCAAAAGCTCGCTCAGACCCAGAAGGTCCGCAACACGCGTCAGTTTCTCTTTGCGTTCTCTCGCATCGACCTTGCGCACCTTGAGTCCGAAAACGATGTTCTCGGCAACGCTCAGATGCGGAAAAAGCGCATAGGACTGGAAGACCATGGAGATGTCGCGCTTGGACGACGTCTTGCCCGTGACATCATCTCCGCCAATGAAAATCCTGCCTTCGTCAATGCCTTCCAGGCCTGCGATCATACGCAGCGTCGTCGACTTGCCGCAGCCCGACGGCCCCAGAAGAACCGTGAAGGAACCAGCAGGAATGTCGATCGAGACGTCACCCACAGCCCGGCTGTCACCGAAGAGTTTGCAGACGTTTTCCAGCCGGATCGCCTTGCCTGCGTGGGTTCTCGCCAGCGGATCGGACATCACACGCCCTCCAGCTCGTTGCCCGTGATGATCCGGGTTGAAGAACCAGACAGGGCTTTCTCGATCTCCGCAGGAACCGGTTGATCGCTGAAGACATGCGAGACCTCGGAGACGTGACCACCGCGCACATGCGCGGTCCGGCCAAACTTCGTATGATCGAGAACGAGGAACGACTGGCGACAATTGGCAAGGATCGACTGCCTGGCTGCGACTTCATCTTCATGAAAGTCGAGTAGCGTGCCGTCGTCATCCACACCGGCAACACCAAAGACGCCGATATCGACCTTGTAGTTCGAGAAGAAGTCCTGCGCGGCGGTGCCCAGAATATCCCGGTCGCCGTGGCGCAGCCTGCCGCCCGCAATCGTAACCTGGAAACTCGGATTGACGGATGCCGTGAAAGCGACGTTCAGATTGTTGGTGAAGACACACAGCCCTTCATGGGCAGTCAGCGCCTGCATGACGATTTCCGGTGTCGTGCCAATTGAAAAGGCGAGCGACATTCCATTGTCGATGGCGCTCGCCACCAGGTCGGCTATCTGCTTTTTCTGGGAAAGATTGAGGATTTTCCGCGTGCTGTAGTGGCTGTTGCCTGACGGCGCGGGGGCCTCCACGCCGCCATGGGTCCGTCTGAGAAGCCCCTGCTCACACAGGCCGTTGACATCACGGCGGATGGTCTGGGTCGTCACATCGAAACGGACAGCCAGTTCTTCAACAGACGCAAAGCCGCCCTTTTGAACCAGGTCAGCAATTTCTGCTTGCCGCTCAGTGATATCAATCTGACCCAACATCGCGTTTTCGTTCCCTTCAAATTTTCCGCTTGTGTCCAGCAAAACCTTGGAACAGAATCTCCGCACAGGTTCACAGCTCCTTTCCGGAACGATGCCCTTCTGCGAATGTGCTGGAGAGATAAAATGTTCATATGAACGTATCTCGACGCTCACATGAACATGAGATGACATTTTCAGCCGCCCCGACCCGCACATAGCCATTCATGCGAGAGCGCTCGTGTCCGGCATCGCGCGGAAGCGCGTTGCTTGTCGCGAGGATTGAGTTTGAAATGCTGAAATCACGCAGCAGGTTGCTGCCGGTACAAACCGTGCTTGCAGCGATTAAAATGCCGAAGGCTGATCAGCCAGGAGCACCACACACCTTGCCGCTCAGCTCGCAGCAACCGTCAGGTAACGCGCTTGCTCAGCTCTGCAAATAGGTGGGCATCTACCGATAGTGGAAGGACACACCTTCGGCATCAAAGAGATGAAGTTTGTCCGGCGCAGCCGTCAACCGCACCTTCGTGCCTTTGCCGATGGACTGGATCCCCGGCAGCTTGGCCATCAGCCCGACCTCGCCGTCCTTGCCCTCGAAATAGAGCACAGTCGTCTCGCCAAGCGCCTCCACGATCGCAACTGTTCCCTCGAGAAGAAAGTCATCTCCCTCGGTCAGCACGAGGTCCTCGGGACGGACGCCCAGCTGCACCAGCAAGCTCTGGTCTGCAGGCTTCGATGGCACCTGCACCGTTGCAGTCGCTCCCTTGCGGATCTGAACGGTCGTGGACGCCCCCGTCTCTGTCACCTGAGCTGCCACCAGGTTCATGGCCGGAGAACCGATAAACTGGGCCACAAAGACGTTCGCCGGCCTTTCGTAAAGCTCAAGTGGCGCGCCAACCTGCTCGATGTTACCGCCATGCAGAACCACGATACGGCTGGCAAGCGTCATCGCCTCCACCTGATCATGGGTCACATAGATCATCGTGCTGTCGGGCATGCTTTCCTTCAACTGGGCGATCTCGATCCTCGTCGCCACCCGCAGCGCCGCATCCAGGTTCGACAGAGGCTCGTCGAACAGAAACACCTTGGGATCGCGCACAATGGCCCGGCCAATCGCGACCCTCTGGCGCTGGCCACCGGAGAGCGCCTTGGGCAGCCGGTCCAGATAGGGCTCGAGCTGCAGAATGCGCGCTGCATTGTCGACCGCTGCTTCGATCTCCGATTTCGGTTTTTTGGCAATCTGCATGCCGAACGCCATGTTGTCTCGGACGCTCATATGCGGGTAAAGCGCATAGGTCTGGAAGACCATGGCGATGCCTCGTTGCGCGGGAGGTGTTTCGTTCATCCGCTCGCCATCGATCTGCAGATCGCCGCCCGTAATCGTCTCAAGGCCGGCGATCATCCGCAAGAGCGTGGACTTGCCACAGCCGGACGGCCCGACGAAGACAACAAGCTCACCTTTTTCAATATCCAGATCGATGTTCCGAAGAACTTCGACCGAACCATAGGACTTGCTGACGCCCCTGAGGGAAACGGAAGTCATGCCGAGAGCTCCATGCCATATGTCTTGTTGTCGTGTCTGCTCATGTCATTTCACCGAGCCTGCGAGAAGCCCGCGCACCAGGTAACGCTGCAGCGAGAAGAAAACGAGAAGCGGAACGGCAATCGAAACAAAGGCCGATGCCGTCAGGATCTCCCAGTTACCGCCGCGCGATCCCAGCAGTTCCCGAAGCCGCCCGGTCATGACCAGTTGATCCTCGTTGTTGCCAAGGAACACGGTCGCGACCAGAAGGTCGTTCCAGGTCCACAGAAACTGGAAAATGGCGAAAGAGGCGAGCGCGGGAAACGACAGGGGCAGGACGATCTTGATAAAGATCTCGAAATCGGACGCCCCGTCCACCTTGGCACTTTCGATGATTTCCTTTGGCAAACCCTTGATGTAGTTGCGCAGCAGGTAGATCGCCAGCGGCAGGCCAAAGCCGGTGTGTGCGAGCCAGATGCCGATATAACTCTTGCCGATACCCACATCTGTATAGAGCCTCAGAAGCGGGATCAGAGACATCTGCAACGGCACGACAAGCAAACCGACAACGACGGCCAGCAACAAGGCCCGGCCAGGGAACTGCATCCACGCCAGGGCATAGGCGGCAAACGCTGCGATCAGGATCGGGATGATGGTTGCCGGGATGGTCACCGTCAGCGTGTTGATGAAGGAACGGCCAATGCCTTCGGAAAACAGCACATTCCGGTAGTTTTCCAGGGTGAAGCGCGGCGGGTCGATGGAGGTGTAGAAGATCCGCGTGCCGCGTTTGCCCTTCATTTCCTCCGGCGAGGCAATGCGAAAATCACCGTTCGGGGCAACCTCAAGCGCCTTCCCGCGTCTCATTTCGGCTGTCTGCCCGGGAGCAAAGGCGGCAGGTGCCTTGCTGGAAAACCCGAAAGCGGTCACTTCCCCCTCGGCTTGGCCTTCAAACACATTCCCCGAAATCACCCATTGGTCACCGTCCTTAACCTGGGCGGCGGGGGCCGGGGCACGGAAAATGATGTTGCGTTCGGTTGCCGTCAAGGCAGTCCACCAGCCCGAAACCGACAGCTGATCACCATCCCGGAAAGAAGACACAAGAAGACCAAAGGTCGGGATCGTCCAGAGCAGCACAAGCGCTGCCACAGACAGATGAACGACCCAGATCAAAAGCGGGCGCTGCCCTGCGATACCCTGCATGCGCCTCTCCTCAACCCTCTTTCCGCGCTTCGCGGATGTTCCAGATCATGATCGGAATGACCATCACCATGATCACGATGGCAATCGTCGCGGAGCGGCCGAAGTCCAGCCCGCGGAACATCCAGTCGAACATGTAGTTGGCCAGAACCTGGCTGCCCCACTGACCGTTGGTCATGGCCAGCACGATGTCGAAAACCTTGAGCACCAGAATGGTGATCGTCGTCCACACCACCGCGATCGTGCCCCAGATCTGCGGCACCTTGATCTTCATGAAGATCTGCAAGGGATTGGCACCGTCGAGAACCGCGGCCTCGACTGTCTCTTCCGGAATGCCCCGCAGAGCAGCGGACAGGATCACCATGGCAAAGCCCGTCTGGATCCAGATCAGGATGACCATCAGGAAGACGTTGTTCCAGAAAGGCAGCGTGATCCAGGCCTGCGGCTCACCGCCCAGGGCAACGACAATGGCATTCAGCAACCCGATCTGTTCGATGTTTTCGCCGCGGATGTCATAGACGAATTTCCAGATCACCGACGCTCCGACAAACGAGATTGCCATGGGCATGAAGATCAGCGACTTGGCGATGTTGCCCCAGGAAATCCGGTCCGTCAGAGCCGCTGCAATCAGGCCAAAGAAGGTGGAGGCCGCCGGCACAACGAAGAGCCAAAGCAGATTGTTGCGCAAGCTTTCACGGAAGCCCGCATCGGAAACGAGCCAGCTATAGTTCGCCGTTCCGACGTAGCTCTGACCGGACGGCCCATAGAAGGACAGGATGACCGAGTTGATCACCGGGTAGATCAGATAGAGCGTCAGGAGCGCAATGGCGGGACCAAGAAACAGCCAGGGCCTGATGCTGTTGGCGCGCAAGATGTTGCGCCCCGCATTCGGCCCTCTGGCCGGGAAGACCCCGTCCAGAATTTTGTTTGTTCCCCAGAAGTACAACACACAGGCACCAACACCTGCCGCCATGGACACGAGCGCCAGCAACAGCTGCTCCATGGGATCCCTCCCTAAAGGTCCCGAAAGGTTCGGGGCGGCCGCCCTTTTGGCTCGCGGCCGCCCCGCCTTTTCATCTTACTTGATTGCGTCCCAGCTCGCCTGGATTTCCGTACCAACCTTATCGGCAGGCTTGCCGCCGACAAAATCGACCATCCCCGTCCAGAATGAGCCGGCACCGACAGCACCAGGCATCAGATCGGATCCGTCGAAGCGGAAGGTCGTCGCGCCAAGCAGGATCTCACCAAGACCTTTCAACGTGTCATCCGCATAGGCATCCACATTGACGCCCTTGTGCGGCGTCAGGAAACCCGACTGTGCCATCCAGACTTCGTGGGCAATTGGCGACTTCAAGAACTCGATCAGCGCGCGGCCTTCCGGCGTATCGTTGGTCAGGGCAAAGACAGTACCTGCCCCAAGGACCGGAGCTCCCAGATCCTTGCCTTCATAGGCAGGGAAGTAGAAGAAGTCCGCATCGACGCCCATTTCCGTGCCTTCCGGGAAGAAGGACGGAATGAACGACGCCTGACGATGCATGTAGCAGGCGGGCGGCGACGTGAAGAGGCCTTTCGGGCTGTCGCGGAAATCCGATGCTGCAACGGCGCCCGGCGTATCGACGAACTTTTCGTTGTTCGCAAACCAGCCGAACTCCTCGATCGCGCCGACAACCTTCGGGTCGTTGAACGGGATCTCATTGCGGACCCACTGGTCATAGACTTCCGGCGGCTGGGTGCGAAGCATCATGTCCTCGACCCAATCGGTCCCCGGCCAGCCGGTCGCTCCGCCAGATCCTAGCCCGATGCACCATGGCGTACCGCCATCTGCAACAATCTGCTCTGTCAGTGCCTTCAGCTCTTCCATGGTCTGCGGCACGTCATAGCCCGCATCCTCGAAGTTGTCCGGGCTGTACCAGACCAGTGACTTCACATCGACCTTGTAGAAGAAGCCAAAGAGCTCTTCCTTGCCGTCTTGTCCCTTGAAGGTACCCAGGTCGACCCAGGACTGACCCGCCGCATAATTGTCGCGCACCCAGTCTGCCGTTTCGGAACCAAGCGGCGCCAGAAATCCTTTGCCTGCCAGATCGGAGGCAAGACCCGGCTGCGGAAAAATCGAAACATCGGGAGCAGACCCGGCCTGCGTATCAATCACGATCTGCTGTTCGAAACTGTCCGAGCCGGAGTATTGCACGTCGATCCCGGTGGCCTCTTCGAAATAGGCCATCGTGTTTTCGACAAGCTCCTTGTCCGGCCCAAGCCAGGGACCGAACACGGTCACGGTCTTGCCGGAAAGATCATTGGCCTTCAGCGCCTCATAGCTCTCCCAGTTGAAGCGCGGGTCTTCACCCGGCTTGAACAAAAGATCCGCCTGCGCCGACATGCTTGTCAGTCCGACTGCCAGCGCGGCCGCAGCCGTATAAGTTCCAAAACGCAAAATCATCATGATCCTCCCAGATCCAGACAGGCACGCCTCCGCACGCCTAAAACGTCAGGCAGCTTTAAATGGTTGCATCTCCACCCAGCACACCCATCCAAACCGCTTTGAATTACACCCCAACATGTCTCGACACCACGTTCTTGTCAAGAAAGCCATTGCGGCACAAACTTGACATTTCAACTCGCATCCCAACATGTCAAAAGAAACCAAAGCGATTTGGATTTGGAGCAAGCCGGTTGAACTTGAAGGAATTGTCCCAGGCACTGGAGTTGTCCCAGACGACAGTCAGCCGCGCCTTGAACGGCTATCCGGAAGTGAGCGCCGAGACACGCAGCCGTGTTGAGGAAATGGCCCGCAAGCTTGGCTACGCGCCCAATCAGCAAGCCCGGCGTCTGGCCACCGGGCGCTCCATGTCCATTGGCCACGTCATCCCACGCTCCCTGCATGAGATGATGAACCCGGTATTTATGGAGTTCATCGCCGGAGCCGGCGAAACCTACTCCCGTCATGGTTACGACATGATCATCTCGGTCGTCGAGGATCAGAACGTCGAAGCCGCCTACCGCGAGATCGCGTCCAGGAAAAAGGCCGATGCCGTCATGGTGCACGGCCCGCGTTCAAGGGACGGGCGGCCTGCCATCCTGAAGGAGCTCGGCCTGCCCTTTCTGATCCACGGCCGCGTACCCGGCCTGGAAAATGAAACATCCTGGATCGACGTCAACAACGGGCGTGCATTCGAACGGGCGACCAATCTGTTGCTCGATCTGGGCCATCGGCGGATTGCCCTTTTGAACGGCCTTGAGGACATGGACTTTGCCGCGCGTCGCCGTGCAGGCTTCGAAAAGGCCCACAGCGACCGGGATCTTCAGACAATCCCCGAACTTTTGCGCGCAGCCGACATGACTGAGCCCTATGGCGCAGACAGCGCGCTTGAGATGCTCAAATCCCCCGAACCACCAACCGCCTTTATGGTTTCAAGCATGATCACGGCGATTGGCGTCGCGCGCGCAATCGGTCTTTGCCGCCTGAAGATCGGCCGTGACATCTCCGTCATTACACATGACGACGCCCTGTCGTTTCTGCCCAACTGCGGCGACGTCCCGATTTTCACCTGCACACGCTCATCAGTCCGGGACGCAGGCAGCCGCGCCGCCCAGCTCCTGATCGAAAAGATTCTGCCCAACCCGGACACCATCGTCAGCGAACACCTGGAGGCAGAGCTGATCATCGGTCAGTCGACCGGCCCCTTGACGATGTAGGTCCGCTGCCCCTCTCTCCTGAACGCCCCACTCTGGAGCATCAGGATCGGGACTAGAGGCTTGACGACACCATCTTGGCCGGATCCACGACAGTATCGAACTCTTCTGCAGTGACATAGCCAAGTTCGAGACAGACCTCCTTGAGGGTCTTGTTCTGCTCGAACGCCAGATGCGCCACTTCGCTTGCCTTGTCGTAGCCGATAACCGGGCTGAGCGCTGTTACCAGCATCAGTGAGCGTTCCAGATAGGCGGCGAGCTGGTCTTCATTTGCCGCCATGTCCTCAACAAGGAAGTCGGCAAAATTGCGGGCACCGTCGGCCATGATCCGGCCAGACTGCAGAACCGCATTGATCATCACCGGTTTGTAGACGTTCATCTCCAGATGCCCGCCGCTGCTGGCGAGCCCGACCGTAACATCATTGCCCATGACCTGGATCGCCAGCATGGCCAATGCCTCGCATTGGGTCGGATTCACCTTGCCTGGCATGATGGACGACCCCGGCTCATTGGCTGGCAGTGTCAGCTCATTCAGGCCGCAGCGAGGCCCGCAGGCCAACAGCCGAATGTCGTTCGCAATCTTGTAGAGGGAGCTTGCCAGCGGCTTCATCGCGCCAGACAGCATGACAAGCGCATTGTGCGCGCCCTGCACCGCAAACTTGTTCGGCGCAGTCACGAATGGAAGGCCCGTTAACCGCGCGATTTCGGCTGCTGCCTTTTCCGCGAACTCGGGATGGGTGTTGATACCTGTGCCCACAGCCGTGCCGCCAAGCGCCAGTTTGAAAACATCACCCAGCGCAAACTCGAGGCGCGCCATATCCTCGTCGAGCATGTGCACATAGCCGGAAAACTCCTGACCAAGCGTCAGGGGTGTCGCATCCTGCAAATGGGTTCTGCCAATCTTTATGATGTGGCTCCATGCGTCCGCCTTTGCCTGCAATTTTTCCCGTAGATAGCGGACATCGGGCAAAAGCCGTTGCGACGTCAGGATCGCGGCCGACATGTGCATGGCTGTCGGATAGGTGTCGTTGGAGGACTGGGACATATTGACGTGGTCATTCGGATGCACCGGGGTCTTGGATCCCAGCACGCCACCCGCCAGCTCGATCCCTCTGTTTGAGATCACTTCGTTAACGTTCATGTTCGTCTGGGTACCACTGCCCGTCATCCAGACATGCAATGGAAAGTGATCGTCGAGATCCCCCTTCGAAATCTCGTCGGCAACCGTGCTGATGAGACTGGCAAGCTCCGGGTCGAGCAGGCCCAGGTCGCGATTGGTCAGAGCCGCGGCTTTCTTCAAGACCCCATAGGCATGAACAAGCTCGATCGGCACAACATCTGTACCGATCGAAAAATACTTCAGGGACCTCTGGGTCTGGGCACCCCAGTAACGATCATCAGCGACTTCAATCGGGCCGATACCATCAGTTTCAAGACGCATGAACCGCTCCACTCTTCAACTCATGTCTCCACGGCCTGTGCAGAAGACACAACCGCAAGGCCCGGACGACGAACTTCATCATCCGGTTCAAATACGCTGACATAAATAAGAGGCTTTGCAAGGGCAGTCAGATAGGAAGCAGGAGACCTTTCATTGGATTTCCCGCTCCCTCAGACCCCGATGGCTCAGACCTGGGACAAACGGCAACTGGCAAAGACGTTCTCCAGCGCCTGCTTTGCCGCAATGCGATGCCGCCGCGCAAGATCCGCTGCGGCCGCGCCATCTCCGACAAGAATGGCAGCCAGAACATCACGATGCTGCTGGACATTGCCGATAGGCGCTTTCAACATGCGCAACAGCACCATCCGGCCGCGATGCACCTGATCAAGAAGGCATCCGGTGAAATGTGCCAGACGCTGATTTCCGCTCAAACTGAGCAGCTTGCGATGAAACCGGTCATCGGCTTCCACCCAGGCATCGAGATCTTGCGCGCGCTGCGCACCTTCCATCTCGCCAATCAGAGCCTCCAGCTCCTCAAGCGCCTCAGCATCGATCTTTTCACTGGTCAGATTGGCAAGCGCGCAGGGCTCGAGCGCGATCAGAAGGTCGTAAATTTCCGAAAGGTCCTCAAGGGACAGCGCCAGAACCTTTGCGCCTCGCCGCGGGACGAGTTCGACCAAGCCATCGGCCTCAAGGCGGATCAGCGCCTCTCGAACAGGCGTCCGGCTCATCTCCAAACGCTCGGCAATGTCGGGTTCGGGGGCCTGGAAACCTGGCGGCAGTCCACTGGAAAGAATATCTTCCTTCAGGCGATCATAAGCCCTGTCGACTCGTGTCGATTTCGATTTGACTGCCATGGGCAATGCGGTCCCGGTATTTTTCTACAACAACGAATATCTCGCTAGGTTAGATGGACAAACAGACCCTTTTGAGGCGATCTATACTTAACCATGCAAGAGCCAATTGTTTTGACGGCAATTTGGTTAGTCATTGTTAAAAATATCAATCAGATTTTACACAAGATACAAATTTACGTTAGGAATTCCCGTTATTGTCGACAAAAACGGCTGTTGATCAGATCTTCTCTCAGAAATTTAGGTCAAGAAGTTGCTCGACATTCCAAATCCGCCCAATTGAAATTCCGCGCCCTGACTCTGTCATTGAATGTCGGAAAATAAAATCAATGTAACTTATAAATTCCACTACGTAACTTTTACGTCTAAATAACTAAAAAAGACGCCGTATTATCTCGTTATTATTGTGTTTGGTTTTTTGCCTGAAAGTGATCTTTCCAGGAGAAAGTCATGCTTAGCGTCTTGTCCAGCATAGCGACCGAGTATCATGTCCTGTCGCTGGCTGCGGCGAGTTTGCTCGGCTTCGCAGGCTGCCTTTTCACGATCAAGCTGTATGGCCACGTCAACAGCGAGACCGGGACCCGGCGTCATCTGTGTCTGTTCCTCGCCAGCATAACCTGCGCCAGCGCCATTTGGGGCACACATTTCATTACCATGATCGGACACGAGCATGCGGTTGAGCATGTCCTCAACGCCAGGCTCACAATTCTCTCGTTCATTGTCGCATTCCTGATGTCCGGCTTCGGATTTTTTTTGTCGACCTTGCGCAGCATACCGATGTTCATCGAGCTGGGTGGCCTGGTCGTCGGGCTTGGAATTGCCGCGATGCATTACATTGGCATGGCAGCGATCATCATGCCGGGCGTCAAGTCCTGGGATGCGGGTCTGGTTGTATCTTCCGTCGCTCTCGGGGGCCTGCTTGGCGCCCTTGCCTTGAACAGGTTTGCACGACCCGGCTCTCGCTTCTTCAATATCGCAGCAAGCTTCTGCCTGTTGGCCGCAATCCTGTGCGTTCATTTCATCGGCATGGCAGCGGTTACCGTCATTCCAGTCAGCGGCATGGAACAGGAACGCGCCGTATTGGACAAGCAAACGCTGCTGGCCACGGTCGCTCTCGCAATTGGCGTGTTGATGCTCGTTGTTGCTGCCGGTCATGCAATCGATACGCAGGGAACGCGGGCCGCGGCAGAAAAATATCGCTACTTTGCCCTGCATGACCCGATAACGGGCCTGCCCAACCGCCAGTATCTAAGCCAAATGATCGCCGCGCGCCTCGAGGAAAAGGAAGCAGGCGGCAACCGCGCCGCTGTTCTGTTCATAAGCCTTGATCAGTTCAAGGCGATCAACGATTTGCATGGCTATGGCGCTGGAGACGAGATCCTGTCTGCCGTCTCGGCGAATATTCTTGGTGACCTGGCAGAGGACGAACTCCTTGCCCGGTTCAACGGTGATGAATTCGTGGCTTTCAAGGGCGATGTGCCAAACCTCAACGCGGCCATGCTGTTCGCCTACAAGATCCGCGACATCATCATGCAACCCATCCACTGGAACAATTACACTCTCAACCTTCATGCCAGCATTGGCATCGCCATGTTCCCCGATGACAGCACCGATCTCGACACGCTGGTTCTGAGAGCAGCCCTTGCTGCCAAGCGTGCCAAGCGAATCGGAGGCCATCAGATCAAGACCTATGTCGATGGCATGGAAGAAGCCAATCGCCGGCAGGTCGTCATCGCCACAGACCTCAAGTCCGTGATCTCGGACGATCAGCTCCGGCTCTTCGTCCAGCCTCAAAATGACGCCCGCACACTGGAACTCACCGGCTATGAGGCGCTTTTACGCTGGGAACATCCCGAAAAGGGCCTCATCGGCGCGGCGGACTTTATCCCTATCGCCGAGCGCACAGGCCAGATCCTGGACATCGGGCAGTGGGTTCTGGAGGCAGCCTGTCAGCACGCCGTCACCTGGGATCTCGCCATACCGGTGTCGGTCAATGCTTCGCCGCTGCAACTGTCGCGCAGCAATTACCCGGCAGTGGTGTCCCAGATCCTGATCGAAACCGGCCTACCGGCAGGGCGTCTCGAGATCGAGCTGACGGAAAGCAGCATCATTGAGGACCATGATCGAGTGCTGCATGCGATCAAGGCTCTCAGGGATATGGGCGTTCGGGTCGCCATGGACGACTTCGGCACCGGGTACTCGTCGCTCAACACGCTGCAGAACTTCCCCTTCGACAAGATCAAGGTGGACCGTGTCTTTACCCAGTCCATTGAAACCGACCCCAGATCACGCGCCATCATCCGCTCTGCAGTCCTCCTCGGCCACAGCTTCAAGATTCCGGTTCTCGCAGAAGGTGTCGAAAACAAAATTCAGCTCGACTTCCTGACCCACGCCGGCTGCGCTCAGGTTCAGGGGTTTCTCTTCGGACATCCCCTGCCCGCGAGCGACGTGCCGTCCAGTGTCGAACAAGCGCGACTGACCGAAAAGCTGAAAGCCAGTCTTGCAGGATCACACCAATCCGGGCGAGAAAAGCAAAAGGTCGCCTCCTAGGTCCGTTGTCCAGGTTTCTGGCAAACAAAAAAGGGCTCCGCACTGCGAAGCCCTTTTCAATGACGAAGCAGACAGCCCTTAGTGCGAGGCTGGTGTCACCATGGCGGTAATGGTGTCCTGAACCGTCAGAAGGCCAACCGGCATTCCCGACGTGTCCACCACGTTCGCCTTGCTCTCTCCGGAATCGGCAAAGCTCTTGGCTGCCTCTTCCAACATGACGCCGGCCGGTATGGTCAGTCCGCCTTCAATCTTGCTGGCACGGTCCATGACGGTGTCGACGATGATGACCCGACCCCGGTTCACTTCCTTGACGAAGCTCGAGATGTATTCATCCGCCGGATTCAGGACGATGTCCTGGCCGGTGCCCTGCTGGATGACCGCGCCGTCGCGCAGGATCGCGATCCTGTCTCCCAAGCGCAGTGCTTCATCCAGATCGTGGGTGATGAAGACGATCGTCTTGTGCAGCTCTTCCTGAAGGTCGAGCAGAACCGACTGCATGTCCATGCGGATCAATGGGTCAAGCGCGGAGAACGCCTCATCCATCAACAGAATGTCCGCATCGTTCGTCAGGGCTCGCGCAAGACCAACACGCTGCTGCATGCCGCCGGACAGCTGGTTCGGATAGTAGTCCTCGAAACCCTCCAGTCCGACCCTGGCGATCCAGCGTGACGCGCGCGCTTCCGCTTCCTTGGCACCCACACCCTGGATCTCGAGACCATAGACCGTGTTCTTCATCACCGTCCGGTGCGGCAGAAGCGCGAACTTCTGGAACACCATCGCGGTCTTGTGACGGCGGAACTGGCGCAGTTCGCCTGAAGACATCTTGCAGACGTCCTCTTCACCGTAGAGCACCTCGCCGGCCGTCGGGTCGATCAGACGGTTGATGTGTCGGATCAAGGTCGACTTTCCCGACCCCGAAAGACCCATCACCACCTGAATCTTGCCGCCGGGCATGGAGATGTTGATGTTGTTCAGACCAAGAACGTGATTGAACTCCTCGTTCAGCTCCGTCTTGGACATGCCCGCCTTGACCTTCTCGACCATCGACGCTCCGTCGGGTCCGAAGATCTTGTAAAGGTTGCGGATCTCAATGCCGGTTGCCTCAGCCATGAACGACCTCCGAGTGTTTCTGAAGGCGTTTGCCATAAGCTTGGGTCGCACGGTCAAAGATGATCGCAATGGCAACGATGGCCAGTCCGTTCATGACACCCATGGTGAAGTACTGGTTGTTAATCGCCTGAAGGACCGGTTGACCCAGACCTTTCACGCCGATCATGGAGGCAACCACGACCATGGCGAGCGACATCATGATGCACTGGTTGATCCCGGCCATGATCGTCGGCAAGGCCAGTGGCAACTGGACATTCGTCAGCTTCTGCCAGGCAGAAGACCCGAAAGCGTCGGCCGCTTCCAGAACATCCGTATCAACAAGGCGGATACCCAGATTGGTCAGTCGGATCATCGGTGGGATCGCATAGATCACAACGGCGATAACGCCGGGGACCTTGCCCAGACCGAAGATCATCACAACAGGGATCAGATAGACGAAGCTCGGCATGGTCTGCATCAGGTCGAGGACCGGATTGATCAGAGCCTGAACACGATCGGAGCGCGCCATCAAGATGCCGATGGGAATGCCGCACACAATCGCAACCAGTGTACAGACAGCAACCATGGCAATGGTGCGCATGGTATCTTCCCACATGCCGAAGTATCCGATCAGCAGAAGCGCGATCATCGACCCGACAGTGATCTTGACGCTGCGGCTCATCACAAAGACGATCGCCAGCAGGGCAAGCAGGACAAGCGGCCAGGGCGAGGTGATCAGCAGGCTTTCAAGCGCGACCAGAAAGGTCTTGAGTGGCTCGAAGATGCTTTCCAGCGTTTCGCCATAGGCACGTGTGAATTCTTTGAAACTACCATCCACGGCCAATCGCAAGTCGCGAAGGTCGCGGCGGCCAAGGGATGGAAACTCGACCCAGTCCATGTTCGTTTTCCTGGTATCCTGGAGGTTCCTGATGGGAGCCCGCGCGGAACGCGGGCTCCGGGCTATTTGAAGAGCATATTTTCAAAATAGCTTCTTAGAGAGCAGACTTGACCTTCTCTGCAACTTCAGGAGACACCCACTTTTCCCAAACGTCGGAGTGGTTTTCCAGGAAGTAGAAAGCACCATCTTCGTTGGTTGCCTGGTTGTCGGTCATCCATGCCAGAACCTTGCCCGCGGTGCGGTTGTCCCAGCTGCGGCCCTTGACGTAATCCATGGCAACACCGGCCTTTTCTGCAAAGTCGTCAGTGACGACCGTGTAGACTTCCGAGGCAACCCAGGAGTTCTTCTTCGGCTCGGCACATTCGGTAAGAACCGTGCAGCTGTCCCATTCGGCCTTGTCGTGCGGCACTTCGAAATCGAGCAGCGTCATGTCGTACTTGCCCAGGATCGCGGTAGGCGCCCAGTAGTACCCGAGCCAGCCTTCCTTGCGCTCGAATGCACGAGCGATGGAACCGTCGAGACCAGCAGCAGAACCTGTATCAACAAGCTCGAAGCCGGCGTCTTCACCGCCAAAGGCCTTGAACAGGTTGCCGGTCGTGATCTGGCAGTTCCAGCCTGACGGGCAGTTGAAGAATGCGCCTTTGCTGTCGTCTTCAGCGCCCGGGAACAGCTCGGGATGCTTCAGAGCTTCGGCCACTGTCGTGATGCCATGCTCTTCTGCAATGTAGGTCGGAACCCACCAGCCTTCGACACCACCTTCATTCAGGATTTCACCGCCGATGATCAGGTCACCAGCCGCAACAGCCTTGTCGAGCGGCTCACGTACGGCGTTGATCCAGAGCTCCGGTGCCATGTCAGGCTCGGACTTCTCGTTCATGGAGGTGAAGGTCGGCATGGTGTCACCGCTGACCAGCTCAACTTCGCAGCCGTAACCTTCTTCAAGAATGATCTTGTCGATGTGTGCGATGGCACCGGCAGACGCCCAGTTCATTTCAGCGACGGTTACGGTACCGCATTCTTCAGCAGCCATTGCTGAAGACGCGCCCATGCAAAGGGTCGCGGCAGCGACCGATACAAACAACTTCTTCATGTGATTACTCCACTGCAGTCTGTCTGTTAGATGATGGAAGAAAAGACGAGACGAAAACACTCGGAGAGTAGTTTTCAGCGTCAGAAATCATTTTCGCAGATTTGGTAATAAAGCGGGCAGTCACGCGGAGATCCACAAACTGTTTTCGATATTCAGTTTTGGATACAATTCGACGCATTATTCCACTTATATCTGACACTAATCCTGCGCATCCCTGTAGGCGCAGCCCAAGGAACGGAGAAATATTTTCTCACTTCAAACAGGATCTGATCGAGAGCTACTTTACACTATGAACCCCGAGACACAACAGTTGGAAGTCATATTCAAGCTCTCTTGCAAGGATCATTCAATTGACGGCGCATTTGCGACAGGTTCCTGCGCGAACGCGTCATTTCTATGCCGTTAATTTGTCGGACGGTGATTCTCGCGATGGCAAATCAGAAATATTTTCACGAGTAATATCGCAAATTCGACAAGCCTCCCATCAGGGTCGGCCTGCAGCCTGCGCGCGCTCCCTGGGTCAGGCACAGATTTTCCAGGCGACACCGGGAAGGTTTTCCTGAACATTCGCGCTCAATGGGTATAAGTGCGAAGCAGAAATGTCCTTCCTTCCCCGCACTGCTCCTTCCGCTTCCCTTCCTTTCCCCTCCCCCCCCAAGAAAACGAGACCCGATGCCTTCCTGCTTTCACCTTGCCTATCACGTCACCGATCTGGCCCAGGCCCGCGCGTTCTATGGCGATCTTCTGGGTTGCAAGGAGGGGCGAAGCACCGAAACCTGGGTTGACTTCGACTTCTTTGGGCACCAGCTTTCTCTTCATCTTGGCGAGCCATTCAAAACCGCCAACACGGGCAAGGTCGGGGACCACATGGTTCCCATGCCCCACCTCGGTGTGGTGCTGGACATGCCAACCTGGAAAAAGCTTGCGGACAAGCTGACCGCGGCGAAACTGGATTTCATCCTCGAACCGACGGTCCGCTTTCAGGGCCAGCCCGGCGAGCAAAGCACCATGTTCTTCCACGACCTCTCCGGCAACCCGATTGAGGTCAAGGGCTTCGCCGACACCAGCGGGATTTTCGCAGCATGAGTACCCGGAAACCGCATCGCATCCTGCCACTCGTCGCCAGAGCACCGGCCGAAGAACTGCAGGGCTGGCTCGAGACGCTGAACAAAGCCCTCGCCTCTGACGCGCAGGTCAAACTGCTTGGCGACCTTACGCCTGAAGAAAGAAAGGCCGCCGAAGTCGCAATTGTCGCCAATCCGGATCCTGCAGAACTGTTGAAGCTTCCCAATCTCAAATGGGTTCACAGTCTTTGGGCTGGTGTCGAGCGTTTGAGCAGCGAACTCCCCAAAGATGGCCCAGAAATTGTCCGCCTCGTCGACCCGCAGATGGCAGCAACAATGTCCGAGGCCGTCCTCGCCTGGACGCTGTATCTCCACCGGGACATGCCACGTTATGCACGGCAGCAGATCCAGAAGACCTGGCAGGAGCACACACTCAAGCTACCGTCGGAACGTACAGTCACGATCCTGGGCCTCGGCAATCTGGGCAAGACTGCCGCGCTGCGCCTTAAGGCCAACGGGTTCAACGTCTGCGGCTGGAGCAGAAGCGCGAAACAGATCGACGGCATCGAGACACATTCCGGCGCCGACGGCTTCAAGACAGCCCTCTCCAAGGCCGACATCACTGTACTGCTGATGCCCCTGACACCGGACACAAAAGGAATGTTGGATGCAAAGGCGCTGGCATCAATGCCCGCTGGTGCGAGCCTGATCAACTTTGCCCGAGGCCCGATTATTGACGACAACGCCTTGCTCGAGGCCTTGGACGAAGGGCATATCGATCATGCAGTGCTTGATGTCTTTGCGAGCGAGCCTCTGCCCGACGTCCACCGTTACTGGGACCATCCCTCCGTCACCGTCCTGCCGCACATTTCAGCCCCGACCACACAATCAACAGCGTCAAGGATCGTGGCCGGAAACATCGCGGAATACATGAAGAACGGCACGATCCCCGAAAGCGTTGACCGCAGCCGGGGATACTGAGCAGAAACAAGCAAGCCGGAGCCGCCAGTGTCGCGGCTCTGTCAAACAGTCTGTCTATGACATCGCCGAGGCCGCGATTACGCGGCCACCTTCACTGACAGGCTGACATAATGACCGATCTTCCCATTCTCGGCGCCGCGCTGAACCTGACCTCTTTCCAGACCCTTCGCGATGTGATGCTGGAAAAGCCGCGCGATCTGGAGCTGCAGGACTTTGTTGACGCGAATGTCTTGAACAGTGACTGGGCTTCGATCGTTGAGCGAGCCAGGACGGTTCTTGACGGCCATGAAGGCCGCCTTGGCATTCATGGGCCATTCTGGGGCTTCAAGGTCGACGCGGCGGATCCCGATGTGCGGGAAATCGTCAAGCGCCGGCTCGCCCAGGGCCTGGATGTCTGCGAAGCACTTGGCGCAACCCACATGGTCGTGCACAGCCCCTTCTCGACCTGGGATTACAACAACCTCGACAACTACGACGGCGGCCGCGATCGCATGACAGAACTTTGCCATCTGTCCATGGCCGACGCCGTAAAGCGTGCTGAAGACATTGGCTGCGAGCTGGTCATCGAGAATATCGAGGACAAGGATCCTCATGCCCGGGTGAAACTCGCCGACAGCTTCAACTCCAGGGCCGTCGCCGTTTCGATCGACACAGGCCATGCCCATTACGCCCATGGCAGCACCGGCGCACCGCCCGTCGACTATTACGTCAAGGCTGCCGGTAACCGCCTCCGTCACATTCACCTGCAGGATGCGGACGGTTACGCCGATCGGCACTGGACGCTGGGCGAAGGCACCATCCGCTGGCCCGCCGTCTTCGCAGCGCTTGGCAAACTCGACAGCCAGCCCCGGCTGATCATCGAACTGCGCGACCATTCCGGCCTCCCGGCCTCCATTGCGAATATGAAGGCAATGGGCCTGGGGCAGTAAGACCGGAGTTGTTGGACCTGGCTTGGCTCCCGGGCACGGAATGAAGCGCCCGGGGGACCGAGACTTTCTTAATCGGCGATCAGCTGTTCGGCCCGGCAACGCTCGACAGGCTGTCGCTTGAGGCTTGCTGAACTTCCTTCACCGCAAGCTCGGCCATCTTGAGGATCGCGTCGCGGGAGTCGGCGACCGCGATGAAGCGGGCGTTGTGGCAGAACTTCGCGCCCTTGACGCCGCATGCTTCTTCCAAAGCTGCATCTGTCAGACCCGCCCATGCAGCAGGCAGGTCCGCCCGCTGATCAAAGGTGTCGCTCGACAGTTTGATGCCGTTGAGCGCCCAGTCATCACCGCGCGGATTGACCATGAAGAGAATGTGGTCGGCCTCCGCCTTATCCAGCGCGGAGCGAAATGGCATGCCCATGGGCAGCTCGAGGATCGGTGACGCACCGGCCTTTGCAATCGCATCCAGCACAATGGTCTGGGCACGATACTTTGCAGCAAGGTTGCCGATAAAGGCCTCAACAAAACTGCGTGCAATTGGCAGAGCTGCGAAGAACCCGTCATCATCCGCGGTGGGCGACGCATCATCAAAGACAGGTTTCAGGCTGCCCAGAAGAGACGGCAAAGTGAGGGCCGACAGCGGCCCCGCTACCGACGGATCCATCGCGCCATTGTCGAGAAGATCGATCGGCAGCACGAATTTTTCATCAAACGAGCCATGAATGTCCTCAATATCCTGCTCGGGCACATCCATCGCCGCCAGATAGGCGCGACCATAGTGTTTCCAGATCAAGCCGAAGGAACTGAAGGGCTGCTCATCTTCGCGCAGCGGGCCAGGCCTCTGGTGATGGTCAAAGATCTGCGCTTCCCCGTCATAGGCACCGCCGACATCATAGATGATCTTGTCCGCCGCAGGCGTGATCCACTGACGGTCCCGCGTCCGCGTCAGCTTCGCATCGGGAAAGAGCCTTGTCAGCACGACAGAGGACAGCATTTCGTCCGCATGGAAGCCGCCCGAATGGGTGACAAGGTGAGAGATGGTCATGTGGCGCGGCTCCGGGCGGGCTGTCAGGTCAAAAGGCGATCATGCAGTCGTTTGCGTAAGAATTCACGGGCCTTTTCACAGCGAATGGTCCACAGATCAACATCTCAGTTCAAGTTAAGTTAAGTCCAACGCCGTTTGACCGTTTTTTAAACGCGAAAAGGCCGGATCGCTCCGGCCTTTCCTTTTGAGTTTGTTCATTGCGACCGATGCCAGCTTGGCTGGCATTCTTGGGACCCGGCCAGCTGAGCTGGCGTTCATGGCCCCCTAGCCAGCTCAGCTGGCGTTCATGGCCCATGGCCCGTGGTAGCCGGATCCGTCCTTGTCGGTGCGCTCAAAACCGTGAGCGCCGAAGAAGTCGCGCTGGCCCTGGAGCATGTTCGCAGTCGAGCGTTCCGTGCGCATGATGTCGAAGTAGGACAGTGCAGCGGAAAGCGCCGGAACCGGCAGGCCTTTCAGTGCGCCCTCGGCGACGACCTTGCGCAGAGCGTCATGGGTCTCGCCCAGCTTGGCCGAGAAGAAAGGTGCAAGCATCAGGTTGCGGGACGGATCTTCCGCCAACGCATCGGCCATATCGTTCAACATGGCTGAGCGGATGATGCAGCCTTCACGCCAGATCTTGGCGATTTCCGGCAAAGGCATGGCCCAACCATATTGCTTGGCCGCTTCGAGGATCAGGCCGAAGCCCTGCGCGTAGCAAATGATCTTGCCGGCCACGAGCGCGGCTTCCAGCATCTGGGTTGCGATCACGGCCTTGTCGGAAGCCTGAGGCGCGGCGCCAAACACCGCCTCGCCCTTTTTACGTTCTTCCAGACGAGCGGACAGATTGCGCGCGGCAACAGCTGCCTCGATGGCGCTTGCCGGTGTGCCCAGCATCAAAGCTTCAATCGCCGTCCAGCGGCCCGTGCCCTTCTGGCCGGCCTTGTCGAGAATGATGTCCAGCATCGGACGGCCCGTCTCCGGATCTGTCGCGCGGGCAACCTTGCCGGAAATTTCGATCAGGTAGGACTGCAGAATGCCACCATTCCAGTCTTCGAAGACTTCCGCGATCTCGGCAGACGTCATGCCGAAACCATCGCGCATGACGCCATAGACTTCCGCGATCATCTGCATGTCGGCATATTCGATGCCGTTGTGAACGGTCTTGACCAGGTGGCCTGCGCCAGCTTCGCCCAGATGCGCGGCACAGGGCACATCGCCATGCTTTGCGGAGATTGCCTCAAGCACATGACCGACCTGGTCCCAGCCATCAGCCGGGCCACCGGCCATGATCGACGGGCCGAAGCGAGCGCCTTCTTCACCACCGGAGACACCAATGCCCATGAAGCGAGCGCCAGCCGCTTTTGCTTCTTCGTCCCGACGATTGGTGTCGTGATAGTTGGCGTTGCCTGCGTCGATGATCAGGTCCTGCGGATCCAGCAGCGGACGCAGGGCAGCAATCTGTGCATCCACGGCATCACCGGCCGGGACCATCAGGATGATCGCACGCGGGCTCTTGATGGCTGCGACGAAGTCTTTCAGCGTCTTTGTCGGAACAATCTTGTCGGCAAGAGCACCGGCAGAGGCATGAAAGCTGTCGACCTTGTCCGCCGTGCGGTTGAAGACGGCAATTGAAAAGCCGTTTTCCGCAATGTTCAGCGCCAGGTTGCCACCCATCGTGCCCAGCCCGATCAATCCGATTTCGGCTGAGCCCGTAACTGCTTCGGCCATGGGTGCTTCCTTTCACTATAGTTTCGTTTGGGAATTTATTGGTTGCGGAGTGATAGCCCATGCGACCGCATTCCGGCAATTGCCTAATCCAAACTTGGGCGTTCTTTTGCGTTTTCCAGGGCCAGTCGTCAGTCACACTGTCGAATATCGACCGAAAATGACACACGTCAAACTTCAACCAGAGACTGAACTTGGAAGGTTAGCCAGCTTATTTTAACGCCAGGATCCGAGGACGCCTTACTTAAACTGTCATGAAAGCCTGCTAGAGCGCCTCCCAGTCGCATCCCCCCCTGCGACACGTATTCTACGAGGATCCTCATCATGAAAAAGCTTCTCATTGCAGCCACGATGCTTGCAGCTGCCACCGGCCATTCCTTCGCAGCCGACGTCTCCGGCAAGCTGGTGCTCTACACCTCCCAGCCGAACAAGGACGCGCAGGCGACCGTCGATGCATTTTCCGCCGCAAACCCGGGCGTTGAAGTCGAGTGGGTCCGTGACGGCACCACCAAGATCATGGCAAAGCTGCGCGCTGAATTCGAAGCTGGCGCTCCCAAGCCTGACCTTCTCCTCATCGCCGACATGGTCACCATGGAAGGCCTGAAGGCAGAAGGCCGCCTGATGGCGCATGAAGGTGCTGACGTTTCCGCCTATGACCCTGCGATCATGGACGACGACAAGACCTATTTCTCCACGAAGCTGATCACCACCGGCATCGTTTACAACACCAATGCGCCGATCAAGCCGACCTCCTACAAGGATCTGCTGGAAGCCGACGCAAAGGGCAAGATCGCCATGCCGTCGCCGCTGACATCCGGTGCTGCGACGATCCACATGGCCGCTTTGACGTCCAACCCGGACCTCGGCTGGGCATACTACGAAGGCCTGGCTGACCAGGGCGCCAACCCGAAGGGTGGCAACGGCGGCACCTACAAGGCTGTTGCCGGCGGTGAGAAGCTCTACGGCTTCGTCGTTGACTTCCTGCCGATCCGCAACAAGCTGGAAGGCGCTCCGGTTGAGTTCGTGTTCCCCGAAGAAGGTGTTTCCGCCGTCACCGAGCCAGTCGCGATCCTTTCCACCGCCCAGAACCCGGACGCTGCCAAGGCTTTCGTTGACTTCCTGATCTCCGAAGAAGGCCAGAAGCTGGCCTCGTCCCAGGGTTACCTCCCGGCACACCCGGCTGTTGCTGGTCCTGAAGGCTTCCCGGCACGTGAAGACATCAAGTTGATGGACTTTGATCCCGCTGCAGCGCTGGAATCCGACACAGCCAACAAGATGAAGTTCACCGAGATCTTCGGCGGCTAATCGGCCCTTCAAACCTTGAGCCGGCGGCGCGGGACAAATCCTGCGCCGCTGTCCGTTTTCTGAGGCCTGGCTTGGGAAACCTGGATGCAAAGTGCCATAACCGGCTGCTGACCCTGGTTCGCCGACCCCAAAGACGCCCCTGACCAAACCTCGTCACCCACGCTTCTGATCGCCGTTTCATGCTCGCCATCTTCCGCACAGACCGCCTGACCCTCGTGTTTCTCGTCCTCGCGATCACGGCGATCTGCGGCCTGCCCCTGTTGCTCCTGTTCAAGATCGGCCTGACGACAGAAGGCAATTTGAACATTGCGCCCCTTCTCGAGGCCCTGCAGAGCCGGTCCGTCCTCCGAGCGCTCTGGCATTCACTGGAAAGCAGTGCCCTATCGGCGCTCTTCGCGACCATTCTCGGCACCGCGCTGGCCCTCGTTATCGGCCTTACAGATGTTCGCGCCAAAGGGCTTCTGGTCTTTTTGATCCTGTTACCGATGATGATCCCGCCCCATGTGACGGCCATCGCCTGGATCCAGGCACTTGGTCCGGCAAGCCCTGTGCTGCGCTGGCTCTCCATCGCACCGGAGCTCGGTTCCGATCACCCGCTTTATTCCAGAGAGGGCCTGGTTCTGCTCCTGACCCTGCAGCACAGTCCGCTGGTGTTTCTTCTGGTGCGCGCTGCGCTCAGATCCTTCCCGCGCGAGCTGTCCGACGCTGCGCGTGTCAGCGGTTCGGGCGGCACGCGCATGCTGATCAAGATCACGCTGCCGTTGCTGTCTCCCGCGCTGATGGCAGGCTTTGCCCTCGCCTTTGTGGCCGCACTCGGCAACTTCGGCATCAACGCCCTCATCGGCATTCCCGCCCGCTACACAACGCTGCCGGTGCTGGTCTGGCGGCGGCTCGCAAGTTTCGGTCCGGACGTTCTTCCCAATGTGGCGATCATCTCTGTCATCCTCGCACTGGTCGCCCTGGTCGCCATCATCATCCAGACGGTCCTGCAAAAGCGCATGCGCTCGGCCCTGGTTGGTCTACCCCAGGCACCGCTCGACATTGCCCTTGGCAAGCACCGCCTCCCAGTCGAAGCAATGCTCTGGCTGTTTGTTGCCTCGGTGCTGTTGTTGCCGGCGGCCTCCCTGCTGGCCACCTCGCTGGTCAAAACCTACGGTTTGGATCTGTCGCTCGAAACACTGACCTTGAGCAACTTCGCCGAAGTCCTGTGGCGCCAATCGGTAACACTTCGGGCCTTCGCCAATTCCACGGGCATTGCCACACTTGCCGCAGTGGTGATTGCCGGTCTTTCGATTCTTCTTGGCTACTTTCTCGTCAGCCGCAAGGCAGGGCAGCGGGCGCTGGCAGGGATCGCCGGATCGCAGGCAGAGATCGCTTTCGCCGTCCCCGGTCTGGTGATGTCGATCGCTTTTATCCTGGCGTTCATCAGGCCCTTGCCGATCATCAACATCTCTCTTTACGGCACGCTTTGGATCATCCTGATCGCCTATGTCTCCTGCTTTGTCGCCGTAGGCCTCAAGCCGGTCGTCGCCGCCTTCCTGCAGATGGACATGAGCCTTGAAGATGCAGCCAGGGTCTCGGGTGCGGGTTTCGGCCGTCGGATACGCAAGATCTTCGCACCGCTCGTCGCCCCCGCCGCAGCATCGGGCGGGATCCTCGTTTTCCTGACCGCCTACAATGAGGTCACTGTCTCGGCCCTCTTGTGGTCGACCGGAAACGAGACCATCGGCACCACC
Organism: Roseibium sp.; assembly: GCF_039982295.1. Taxonomy (GTDB): domain Bacteria; phylum Pseudomonadota; class Alphaproteobacteria; order Rhizobiales; family Stappiaceae; genus Roseibium. The sequence goes on along the minus strand of NZ_JBDWYP010000003.1, from coordinate 12,781 downwards.
ATCTTCAACTACGAAGACGGCGGCTACACCACGCTGGCAGCTGCCATGTCGGTCGTGGTCGTCCTGGCAACCATCGTCATCATGGTGGCGATGAACGCACTGACCAAGAAAGTCCCGACCGGAACCATCCCCTGGCGCAGCTAGGAGAGCATCATCCTGGCAGCACCCAGCCGCCGTCTATGGAAATCGCCAGACTGTCGCCAACTGCTGCCTTGTGCGGGAGATTGACCAGAACCGCCTGTTCCTGTCCGTCGAGCCGCACATTGGCTTCCCAGAAGCCACCGCGATAGGTGACGCGGTCAACGACCGTTTCCAGCTCCCGGTCTTCACCTGTCGTGCGCACGTGTTCCGGCCGGACGATGATCCGGGCCATGCCGATTTCCGTGTCCGGCGGGCAGGGAATTTCAACCGCGTGACCCGCCAGGGAAACCAGCGCACGTTCGCCGCGTACGGCGAGAATTTCGCCGGACAGGATCGTGCTGCGGCCAATGAAGCCCGCCACCCGTTCGTTCACCGGCCGGTCATAAAGCCCCTCGGGCGTGTCTGCCTGAAGCACCTTGCCATCCCACATCAGCGCGACCTTGTCGGCAAGCGCCATGGCTTCGCGCTGATCATGGGTGATGAACAGGGTCGTTGACCCGCTCTTCTTGTGAAACTCGGCCAGCTCCTCTTCCATGGCACTGCGCAGATGCGGGTCGAGGTTCGCCAGTGGCTCATCCATAAGCACGGTCTTCGCGCCCTGCGCCAGACAACGGGCCAGCGCCACACGCTGCCGCTGCCCACCGGAAAGATCCGCCGGTTTGCGATCCGCGAAGGCCGTCAGCTCGACCGTCTCGAGGCAATTGTTCGTCCGGGCCGTCACATAAGTCCCGGCGCGCTTAGCCGTTTCCAGCGGAAAGGCGACGTTCTGGCGCACACTCATATGCGGCCATAGTGCATAGGACTGAAACACCACGCCCACATTGCGTGCTTCGGGAGGCTGATGCAGCCCCTTGCCCGCCACCTGCGTGCCGGCCAGGTGAATGTCGCCACTGTCGATCGGCTCAAGCCCGGCAATCGCGCGCAGAAGCGTCGATTTTCCGCAGCCGGACGGACCGAGAACGACGAAGAAATCGCCGGTATCGATCTCAAGGGACACATCATCAAGGGCGGCGTGGGATCCGAAGGTTTTCCGGACGGAAGAAAGGCGCATTGTCATGACGGCGCTTTACGCCGCAACTGTGACAGGCGAATTACGCTCCCGGGCCCAGCCGACACTTTGTGCTCCTCATCACGCAGCCTGCCCGCTCATGCCATGCGACATCTCGCGGAAACACTCGATGACGTGCTCGGCGAAGGCGCGGGTCGCCTTGCCCGCTCTCGGGCGCCGCTGCATGATAATGTGGTAGTTGCCGATCTCCGGAAGATCATGGCGTTCGTCCAGAACCTGCAAGGGGTGCTCGACCACGCTTGCCGGAAACGGCGCAATGGCAAGATCCGCAAGCAGGGCTGCTTCCTGCCCCGCGCTGTGAACGCTGGTGTAGGAAATCCGGTACGGTTTTTCCACGCTGTCCAACGCAATTCGGGCCGCCCGCCGCCATGGACAGCCTGATGTCGCCACCGCCAGAGGCAGGGGATCGCGCTCGTAGGCAACACCATTTTCAAGGCCGGCCCAGACCAGTGGTTCGGTGAAGACGATCTCGCCGCCCTTGGCAAACTCGCTGTCCGGCCGCGCGGTGAAAAGGACGAGGTCCAGATCGCCACTCTTCAGCTCCCTGTTCAGATCCGGGCTGCCGTCCAGATGCACATCCACATTGACGCCGGGGTGGGTACGGGCAAAGCGCGAAAGGAATGTCGGCAGGAACCGCGTTCCGAAATCCGACGGCGCGCCGAAGCGCACCTCCCCCTCGACGTTCGGCGAGAGGAACAGGCCCACGGCTTCCTCGTTCAGCATCATGATCCGGCGGGCATAACCGAGGAGCGCCTCGCCCTCCATGCTCAGCCGCACGCTGCGGCCTTCTCGAACGAAGACCGAAACCCCAAGAATTCCCTCGAGTTTCTTGATCTGCATCGACACGGCGGACGGAGTCCGGCCGACCAGTTCGGCAGCTTTGGTGAAGCTCGACGTCTCCGCGATCACCAGAAACGTCCTGTAAAGCTCCATGTCGATCAGTGTTGTGCCCGGGTTGGGTGTCGCTTCCATCAAGTCGCCCCTGCGTTCAGTTCAATTTTATTGAACCAATATATAAAAACAATTCGTTTGATTGAAACCCCTTCAAGGCGCATATGAGGCTCAAGCGGCCCGGCAACATCGTGATCGAGGACCGCGTTGTAAAAAACCAACTTGGGATTGGAAATGCCATGACATATCTGACTCAGATCCTCGGCACGACCCTGATGGGCGTTGTCTCCGGCCACTCCGCAGCTCAGCTCGGTCAAATGAACCAGACACTGCGCGCTGGCCAGGCTCGTAAAGGCCGCAAGTAATCCCGGCTAGACAAGCTCCGGATATCCGAGACCTTCGGCTTCCAGCCGCATCTCGATCAGGGGCCGATAATCAGCAGCCGACAAGACACTAAAGCCGCGAATGCCAAGGCGTTTGCGGCTTTTTTGCGTCTCGCGCCCCTCGAAGACAGACACAGCGGCTGCGCGGATGCTCTCAATCACGCTGCAAGAATGACCTGCTGCTGTCACCAGCGGCAAGCCCGGAACCTGCCGACTACGGCCAATGGCCTTGAGCGAGCTGAAGAGTTCCGGCCGGACACGGCGCACCAGATCCAGACACACAGCGTCGGTGCAACAGACATCCGCATTCCCGGCAGCGACGGCCTCCATCGATTTCAGATGCCCCCCGGTCTCCAGGGTCTGACCGAAAAAGACCTTGCCGCCGGCGATCTGCGCGACGCAATGGCGAAAGGCATTGTAACCGGACTGGCTGTCCCGGCTGTTGAAGGCTGCGCGCTTGCCCGCAAGATCCTCGAGCCGGTCAAATCCACTATCGGCCCACACCAGGATATGACTGCTGTACAATGGCCCGTCGCAGCCCTCGGCATCGTAATGCGGGGTCAACACAGGTTCGACCTTGCCTTCAAGGAACGTCACCAGCGGATAGCCGCAAGTCTGGGAGAGCAAGAGGCCAGGATTGCCCCAGCGCGTTGGCAATTCGTCCTGATCCGGACGCCAGTTCCAGATATCGGCCGGGCGGATGTCCAGCGTCCTGAAGATCGCACGACTCAATTCACATTCAAGAACCTCAGTCTCCGTTCGGACTTCCGGCCAGTCATACATCGGCAAGGCGATTGGCTTGTATCGCGGCTGATCCAGCATCAATTCATGCGTCCCTGTTCACAGCCTTGCTGTCGGCATCCTGAACACCGATCAGTGGATGCGGCACCGGCTCCTTGGGTGTCAGAAAATACTGACGCACAAGCGCAAGGTAGCTGGGGTAGACGTAGCCGTCATTGCGTTTTTGCCATTCCTCGCGCCGGCTGCGGTAAAGCGTCGGCAACTGGTACCACGACACCCGGGGATGAGCGTGATGCACCAGGTGAAGATTGTTGTTGAGGAAGAGCAGCGAGAACACCGGGCAGAACTCGACAATCACCGAGCGGCCTTCCGGGGCCTCGTGTGCCCTGTGCTCGGCAAAGGTTCGCAGCATCAAGAGGCTCATCGCCGGATAGGCGACCACAAGCGCGTAGACCCAGAAATCAAGACCGCCCACCTGCGTCACCAGCACAATCACCGGAACAAGTCCGATCAAATGATGTCCCCAGGCATTGCGAACGCCCGGTTCATTGGCGAGAAGTCCCTTCGCCTCCGAGCCCCAAAAGCCAACCATGGACACCAGTGGTCCGATGGTCAGGCGCCCGAGCAACGTATTGTTGACCGACAGGATCCATCGCAAAGATCTCGGCAGACCCTGCCAATCCGACCAGGCATAGTAAAAGCTCTCCGGGTCATCATAGGGATCTGTCAGCCGGTCATTGTTGTGATGGCGCAGGTGCAATGTCTTGAAACGGCGATAGGGGACGAACACGCCCAGCGGCAGATACACCAGCGCCTCGTTGATCCAGGCATTGCGGGTCGGGTGCCCATGCAACACTTCATGCTGCAGCGAGCTGTGAAGGGTCACCATGACCGCCGCGATGGCGAGGCTCACAGCCAGTCCCAATCCGGTCTCAAGCGACAGAACAGTCAGCCAGACCCCATGGACCACAATAATCAACGCAAGCGTCGGCCACTCGCAAACCCTCGACTGCAGCACCCCATCTCCTTGGAAAGTCTAAAAAATCAGCTTCCAGGCGATGAGGTGCCAGATCGCTCTGCGCAAGACAACGAGAGACTTATGAACAAATCTGACATAAGGTGATTTTTATCATCAACTGCGGACAAATATCCCCACAGCTGCAATAAGGCGCTATTTGATCACCAAAAACGCCTCAGTGTCATGGCCGTCAGCCCCGGAAATCTGTGTCTATCCCGGGGCTGCACAGCCATGCCTCATTTGAACGTCTATTTCTTGCCCTTATTCATCGCGGCAGCCAACGCTGCGGCCATGGCGTTGTTACCACCAGCACCGTCTCCGCGTGGAGCGCCACCGCCCCCTGAACGGTTGCCGCCAGGCCCCCGGCCTCCCGGCTTGCCGCCACCCGGACGCGGGCCACGTCCTTGACCGCCGCCCCGGTCATCCCGACCTCGATCGGCCTGACGCTCTTTCTGGCCCTGATAGTCTGCGGCCGATTTCATTGTCATGGAGATGCGCTTGCGCTTCACATCCACTTCAAGGACCGTCACCTTCACGATGTCGCCAGCCTTGACGATCTTGTGCGGGTCATCGACGAACTTGTCTGCCAACTGCGAGACATGCACCAGCCCGTCCTGATGCACCCCGACATCAACGAACGCACCAAAGTTGGTGACATTGGTCACCGTGCCTTCCAGCTTCATGCCCGGCTTCAGATCGGAAATCTCCTCGACGCCATCCTGGAGAGCAGCGGTCTTGAACTCCGGACGCGGATCACGACCCGGCTTCTCCAGCTCCGACAGGATATCGCGCACCGTCGGCAGACCGAAGCGCTCGTCCGTGAAGTCCTTCGGATCGAGCCCCTGCAAAAGCCCGCTGTTGCCCATGATCTCATGGAGATCGCGACCACACGCCTTCACGATGCGCTTGGCAAGCGGATAGGCTTCCGGGTGAACCGATGAGGCATCCAGCGGATCGGCTCCGCCGGTAATGCGCAAGAACCCGGCGCACAGCTCGAACGCCTTGGCGCCAAGCCGCGGCACATCTTTCAGCTGCTTGCGGCTGGTAAACTTACCGATGCTGTCACGGTGATCCACCACCGCCCGAGCCAGACTGTCCGACAGACCCGAAATCCGGGTCAGCAGGGCGGGCGACGCTGTGTTGAGATCCACGCCCACCGCATTCACCGCATCCTCGACCACCGCATCAAGCGCACGAGCCAGTTTGGTCTGGTTGACGTCGTGTTGGTACTGGCCGACGCCAATTGACTTGGGTTCGATCTTCACCAGCTCCGCAAGCGGATCCTGCAGGCGGCGACCGATGGAGGCCGCACCACGCAGGCTGACATCCACATCTGGCATTTCCTTTGCCGCCAGTTCAGATGCCGAATAGACCGAGGCCCCCGCCTCGTTCACGATCACTTTGACCGGTCGGCTGGCTGGCGGGATATCGCCCAGAACATCCGCCGTCAGCCGGTCTGTTTCCCGGCTCGCCGTGCCGTTGCCGATGGCGATAAGGCCGACCTTGTGCTTGGCGATCAACGCCATCAGCGTTGCCCGTGAACCGGAGACATCATTGCGCGGCTGGAATGGATAGATCGTCGCCGTGTCGATCAGCTTGCCCGTCTCGTCGACAACCGCAACCTTGACGCCGGTGCGGATGCCCGGATCGAGCGCCAGCGTTGACTTTGCCCCGGCAGGTGCGGCCAGAAGAAGGTCCTTCAGGTTGCGGGCGAAGACCTGGATCGCCTCTTCCTCGGCCTTGTCGCGCAAGACGCCCATGAGATCGAGCTCCAGATGCAACGCCAGCTTCACCTTCCAGGCCCAGCGCGCCACATCCATCAGCCACTTGTCACCCGGTCGCCCCTGATCAGCGATCCCATAGGTGTTCGCAACCAGCTTCTCGGCCGGCTTGACCGGCGAGACATCGTCGGCATCCACGGTCAGATCAACCGACAGAATGCCTTCGTTTCGCCCTCTGAAGAGTGCGAGCGCCCGGTGGCTCGGGATCTTCGACAGGGGCTCGGAATAGTCGAAATAGTCGGCAAACTTCGCGCCTTTTTCGGCCTGACCGTCGATCAGCTTGGAGGTAACGACGCCCTTGTCGTTCATATGGCGCCGCAGCTGGCCAACAAGCCCGGCATTTTCGGCAAAGCGCTCCATCAAGATCTGGCGTGCCCCATCAAGGGCGGCTTTCACATCCGCAACCCCCTTGTCGTCATCGACATAGGAAACAGCTTCCGCTTCAGGGTTTTTCATCGGGTCATCGAGCAGCAGGTCTGCAAGCGGCTCAAGTCCCGCTTCCCGCGCGATCTGGGCCTTGGTCCGTCGCTTCTTCTTGAAGGGCAGATAAAGATCTTCCAGGGCAGACTTGGTCTCGGCAAGCGCGATGCCTTTCGCCAGGTCATCAGTCAGCTTGCCCTGTTCATCGATGGACTTGACGATGGCGGTGCGCCGATCTTCCAGTTCCCGCAGATAGATCAACCGCTCTTCGAGCTTCCGAAGCTGGGTGTCGTCCAGGCCGCCGGTCGCTTCCTTTCGGTAGCGCGCGATAAAGGGAACCGTTGACCCTTCGTCCAGCATGGCCACCGTGGCACTGACCTGATCCGGCTTGCAGGCGATTTCATCAGCAATGCGCCGGGCGATGCGGATCGCCACATCGGTCGGCAGACCGGCGGACTTCTTGCCATCGGCGGCAGACGGGGACAGATCAGGGAATTCGGACATATCGGTACTTTTCCATCACGCTTGAGGGCAAGCGAAGATAGAGCCCGAAGACGAAGCGATAAAGGGACCAAGACACGAGATCCCCAGAACAGGTGGTCGCCATCACATCATCGCTGGTGGGCCTACCGCCAACTTGCAACCGGCACTATTCTCTGCAAACGTGAGCCTGTCCTGCGCACTCGCAGAACGCGTCCTTCATTTTCGAGCTGCTGGGGAGCCTCATGGATACGAAGGTCTTGGACATTGCTGTCCAAAAGGGGATCATCGAGACTGCGCAGCGGGATGCAATCGCCGCATTGATACCGCCCCCCTCAACGGAAGAAACCGGCTTCAAGCTCGATTTCACGACAATACTCTGGGTCGGTGGGGCAGGTATCGTCATCATGGGCTTGGTCGCACTCTCCATGGAAGCGGCCGAGATCTCCGAGGCCCTACTCGCGACCCTATTTGCCATCTACGCCGTCGTATTCCTCGGGCTTTCACTCATTCTGGAAAAGCGCGAAAAGTCGAAGCTTCTGTGCGCAATCCTTGCGACCGGCTTCGCCCTCTGCCTGACACTCGCCTACATCACACTGCAAACCGGCAGTGACGATTACAAGTACTTCTTCGACTATTCCAGCGAGTACAAGGCACCCGAAGAGAACGTCGTTCCGCTGTACCAACAAGACCTGCTGACCTGGATCCTGGGATCCGCAGTCGCGCCCTCCCTCATTCTTCTGGCAAGCGGCCTGTTTGTCCTGCAGCGCTTCGCCTTTCTGCCCGCCTGGTGCCTTGTCATTCTCGCAATCATAGCGCTGACGCAGGAGATTGCGGTTCGAGCCTTCTATGATCCGCATGGTTTGCAGGTGATCTCTCAATGGCACCTGATTTCCTTCGGCCTTCTAATCTACCTTGCAGGCTGGTGGATGGATCTCAAGGCCCCGGCGAACCACGGTTTCTGGCTCAACAAATTGGGCATGCTGCCTCTGTCGGCTGGTCTCGGGATCCTGTTCAGCGAAGGCAGTGACCCGGTCAAGTGGATTTTCCTGGCCACATGCCTCCTCGCCATTGCACTGTCTGTCTTTCTCAGACGGCCCTCCGGGATCGGGTTCGGTGCAATGGGTATTTTGACAGTCATCATCTGGCGGTTCGATGTCCATGAAGACGATCTGACCTTGGCGCTCGTCCTCACAGCCATAGGTTTCGCCACCGTTGCTGCAGGTTACTACCTGCAAAAGCACATGGATCCGCTTGCATCCCGCATTCCAGAGCCACTTCTCAAATTCAGACCGGAGCAACGCGACGACCCGGTCACCTTCGGATACTGAAACATCCGGCGTGCTGCCCGCGCAGTTTCGAACCTTGAGCATCCTTTTTCGTATGACGTTTGCGTCCGGTCGCGGTACCAACACTGTGATCAAATTTCCCGGAGGATCCGATGACCGATCTCGCAAACGAAATCATTCTGCACAACTACCCGCAGTCACCCGTTGCCGAAAAGGTACGGGTCGGGCTGGGTATCAAGAAGCTGCCATGGGCCTCGGTCGAGATCCCTCGCCTGCCGCCCAAGCCAATGCTCATCAAGCTGACCGGCGGCTATCGACGCACCCCGGTGATGCAGATCGGCGCAGACATCTATTGTGACAGCCATGCCATCCTGCGCGAAATCGAGAACCGGCACCCTTCCCCGTCCTTCTTCCCGGCCAGTGATGCCGGGCTGATGTGGTCCCTGAGCCGCTGGACGGATGGCGCCTTGTTCGACCTCGTGGTCAAGATCGTGCTCGGGTCCGCAGGCGACGCCCTGCCAGCTGATTTTGCGCAAGACCGCGGAAGGCTTTATCTTGGCGCCGATTGGGCTGAAGGCCTGAAGGCTGCCAATGCAGACCTGCCGCATCTGGTCGCCCAAATGCGGGCCCAGCTGTCCTGGCTGAACGGCCAGCTGTCGGACGGACGGGCCTTCCTGACAGGCGATGCACCCGGCGCCATCGACGCACAGTTCTTCCACGTAATCTGGTTCCTGCGCGGCCGTTTTGCTGGCGGGCCTGCCGTTCTTGCAGAATTTCCGGATCTGGAACGCTGGGAGAAGAACGTGACAGACCTCGGTCACGGCACCATGGGCGAACTCTCCGCCGAAGAGGCCAATGAGCGCGCTAAAACCTCCACTCCCAAGGTAATCGATGCAGTGATCACCAACGACCCTCAGGGCCTCGAAAAGGGCATGGCCGTGGTGATTTCACCGGACGTGGATGGCGGCGAGCAGCCGGTCGAGGGCACCATTGTCGGCGCCAGCGCGGACACGGTCACAATCCATCGCACCGACCCCGAATGCGGTGATCTTCATGTCCACTTCCCGCGTCTGGGCTACCGGGTGACAGCCGTTTAAGGATCAGCTGGCTGGTTGAACCAGGTTTCGGGTGAGCCGTCGGGACGTGCGTTGTCTCGTTCTCGTGGCCACGCCATTCTCACCTGCAGCCAATGCATTTTCCGTCACAACTTCGAACCGCGAAGTTGTGGCGGAAAGGTCCTTCCAGCACCTGAAGACTGATCGAGGCATCCCGATATATTTTGGTGAAACTGCCTCCCGCAACTGGTAGCTCTCCACGTCCTTCTTTCTAAAAAAGGACGAAACCATGGATTCCACTGAAGTCGCCCGCTTTTGGGAGGGCAACGCCGAAACATGGACCAAACTGGCCCGTGCCGGGTACGACCATTACCGCGATGCCCTCAACACACCTGAATTCTTGAAAATATTACCACCCGTCGCCGGCCTGAAAGGGATCGATATCGGCTGTGGGGAAGGTGGCAACACAAGAAAACTGGCTGCACTGAACGCCAAAATGCACGGCGTTGACATAGCGCCAACATTCATCCGCTACGCCCAGCAAAGCGAAGACGCGGACCCTCTCGGCATCTCATATCGGATCGGTGACGCAACGTGTCTGGAAGAAGCTGGAGGTAGCTACGACTTCGCAACCGCCTTTATGAGCTTGATGGACGTGCCACAACCGGACAAGGCCATCACAGAGGCTTACCGGGTTCTGAAACCTGGTGGATTTCTTCAGTTCTCCATACTCCATCCCTGCTTTGTCCCTCCGCTGACAAAAACTCTGAGAGGAGAAGACGGCCTCGCTTACGGGCGCATGGTTGGTGATTACTTTCGCGAAACAAACGGTGACGTGGAGACCTGGAAGTTTGGTTCGGCGCCCGAAGACATTCAAGGCAAGGACGAGTTCTTTCATGTGCCTCGGTTTCATCGAGCACTGTCTAGCTGGATCAACGACCTGTGCCAGGCCGGCTTCCACATTGAAGAAATGAACGAGCCGTCTGCAGACAGCGAAACTGCGGCACGTTTCCCCAACGTTGAGGATACCAGAAGCGTTCCGATCTTCCTCCAGATCCGGGCGCGCAAACCGCAGTAAACAAACGACTGGCGGTATGGCGGACAGATCGACGGCCATACCGTCCGTGATCCTTGCCCTGATTTGTCTGCCTGCGCGCACCTACCGTTTGCGAAAGGCTCGGCTGGAAACCGAAATGGAATTCTTGTCCGGGTCTTTAGCATTGGCAAAGACATAGCCTTCCCCCTTGTGCAGTGAACCAAAACTGAGCCCCGCATTCGCCCGGGCATCGCAAAAGGCGGGGACGTCTTCGACATCGAAGACCAGCTTCACCAGCACTTGCCCCATCTTCTGGGACTTGGCCGCCGGGTGCAGCATCAAGCTGGCTCCGCCGTCCGGATGTGTCAGTTCAACGATCCGGTCGCCCTCTTCATGCAAGACCTCAAAGCCGAAGTGCCTGGCGTAAAACCGTGCGCTTTCTTCAACGTCTCGTACATAAAGCGTTATTCGGTTCAGCGGCATTAAACGTCCCCTTCGGTGTCAGGCTGGCCAGACGATATTGCCGGACTGCCGGGTCGCTTGCACCCGAAAAACCACGCCGGCTTTCTGTTTGACAGGCGGCATGGCTGATGTGGCCCGTGACGGCCCGCATCAATATAATCGCAGTTTAACGCACAACTGTGATGCGTTCGGCGGCACGGGTCACCGCCGTGTAAAGCCAGCGGTCCTTGTGCTCGCGGAAAGCCCAGCTTTCATCAAAGAGCACCACGTCGTCCCACTGTGAGCCCTGCGCCTTGTGCACGGTCAGTGCGTAGCCATAGTCGAACTCATCCGCCTTGCGCCGAATTGCATAGGGAATGGCTTCCGCGCCATCTTCAAACATGGCCGGAAGCACGCGCACCTTGACGGTTGTCTTTCCCGCTTCGTCTTCAGGCACCACGTCAAAGCGAAGGGTGTTGCCACGTGGCGGGCGCAAACGCTTGACCGACCACAGTCCGCCGTTGAGCAGCCCCTTGGTCTTGTCGTTGCGCAAGCAGACAAGCTTGTCGCCAACTGCCGGCATCGGCGTCGAGAATTCCTTCAATTCGCGGATCCGGCCGTTGTAAAGCCGCCGCGTCTTGTTGGTGCCAACCAGAACCTGATCCGCGCCCAAGATTTGTTCCTTGTCGATGTCCCGTCTGTGAATGACGCGGCTTTCGCCATACTCGCCATAGTCCAGCTTTCCACCCTCGCGAATATCCATGGACATGCGCACAATGGGGTTGTCCTGCGCCTGTCGATGCACTTCGGTCAGCATCACGTCAGGTTCGGCTTCAGTGAAATAGCCACCGCCCTTGACCGGCGGCAGCTGCGCCGGATCGCCCAGCACCAGAACCGGCGTTCCAAAGGACAGGAGGTCCTTGCCTAGGTCCTCGTCCACCATGGAACACTCATCGATGACAATCAGCTTGGCACTCGCCGCCGCACTGTCCCGCTTGATCGCAAACTGCGGCCCCACGTCATCCGTATCATCGTCCGTCTCTTCTTCCTCTTTCGAGGAGCGCGGCCGGTAGATCATGGAATGGAGGGTGCCTGCGTCCTCGCAGCCCTTTTGCCGAAGCACATGCGCCGCCTTGCCAGTGAAAGCGCCGAAGCAAACGTCCCCGTCAATGCCCTCCGCCAAATGCCGCGCAAGCGTCGTCTTGCCCGTACCGGCAAAACCGAACAGACGGAAAACCTGCCGGTCCCCGCGCTTCAGCCAGGCAGCTGTTTCACTCAACGCCTTTTCCTGTTCCGGCGACCAGGCCATGCAGTGTTTCCCGTTTCGTTCTGATGATCCCGTGCATAACGTGATTTGCCACAAGTGGCTACGGCGAATACGCATCCGCGTTTACTGGCTCCCTACCTGCGCAAGGAAGGCCGGGCGAGTGATGTAGCCATGCCCTACCCACACCCGATATGACGCAGCCGCCAAAGGAGAGCCCCTCATCCCCTCCGTCATGCCATGGCTCGACCATGGCATCCATGCCGTGACCATGCCACGCAGAACCACTTCGATTTGGGGAGCTGGAACGGCATGGATTGCAGGATCAGGCCCTGCAATGACGGCAGTGGGTGCGGCGGGCCGGAGTGAACAACAGGCTGTCCACGATACATCTCTCGAACCACCGATGGTCATCCCCGCCCTGTGCGGGGATCCAATCCACTTGACCATCAGTTGAGTGCTTGTGAGTGAGCTGGAAATCGCCGCGTTCTCTGCTTTGATCTCAGCGTTTCGGGCACCAATGGATCCCCGCACAGGGCGGGGATGACGGTCGAGAGTTTGGCGCGACCGGGTCGCGTTCGCCGCGTCTTCCAGGACGCGCGCTGGGAAGGCAGGGCGTGCGTGCCAAGACCTTATCCCACATCCGGATGGGGACAGGCCCCTCTCAAGGCATTGAAAACACAGCCACAGCCTATGACTAGCCGAAACTTATCCTCACCCTCGGAACCTGTCGTATCATCCATGGTGTTCCTGCCATCACGGGGCCGAGTTC
>NZ_JBDWYP010000002.1:0-4872 GCF_039982295.1 Roseibium sp. | reverse complement strand
TGATCTGGAACGTCCGGCAGGCAAGCGCAGCGCTCACGCCACGCGGCCGGACTGCACTGGTGGCCATCTCTCTACGCTGAGACGGCCTCAAGGCGTTCAGCCTTGTGCTCGAACCAATGGCGCACTGGCGGCCTCAATTCCGAGCGCATCCTTCAAGAGCTCGTTCTGCATCGCCATCTCCGCATACATCTTCTTCAGACGGCGGTTTTCTTCGACCATGGCCTTCATTTCCGCCATGAAGGAAGCGTCCATGCCGCCGTACTTGGATCACCAGCTGTAGTAAGTCGCGTTGCTGATCCCGTGTTCCCGGCAAAGGTCGCCAACCGGAACACCGCTCTCACCCTGCTTCAAAATCGTCAGGATCTGGCTCTCAGTAAATCTTGATTTCTTCATCTCGTTCTCCAAGCGCACCAAAGGACGGAGAAGTCCAATTTTCAACCCAGTGGTTTTTGGGGACGATTACCGTCCCACGCACAATTCGCTGGCAACTGAACCAAATAGTACATGGGGAGACGGATAAACCGATATTCCTGAAAGTGAAGAAATCTGGACGGCTGCCCACACAGGTACTTGTGTCTAAATTTGTGAGGAGAATGGAATGTCCAACGAGATTCTAGGTGTTATAAACTATTTCGTCCAAGCGCAGAACGACGAATCGGCGTCAGGGTCGCAGATCCAAGCCCGTGGCAATCACCGCGAAGAAATAAAAAATTTGCGCGATACCGCTCTGAACGGCGACTGCAACGCCCGGGACTTGCTGATTCAATTGCTTGACCATGAGAACCCTGCCGTGAGGCGGGCGGCGAGGCGCCCCGTGCTGGATCTCTACCGAAGCTCACCAAATGATGTGGGCAAGCGTCTGGTGGATTTGTTCAAGCTGGCAAAGAACAACGATTACATGTCATTGGACACGAAAAAGGTCTTCGCCTATCTCGTTGCCAAACATGAGGCGCGCAATCACAACACCGGGCAGCCATATCGCCAAGCTTTTCAGTTGGTTGAAGCCAACCTGGCAACGGTTCCGGACGGAAAGGCTTTGTGGTCGATAAAAGCTGCTAGCGCACTCCTTGCAGACTACTCAGGGAATCCGCGGATCCTTGAAATTGTTGCAGGTGTCCAACCCGGTTACTACGATGATCTCGATCCGGCGCTGCAAAGCAATTTCATACAAGAAAATTGCGCGAAATACTTTGAGATGATGCGCTCGAGCAATCTTGAGGATAAAAACAAGTTACGTGGAATTTTGCGAACGATACTGACCGCTAAAGATCTTTTAAAGAATAGTCGATACGTTTCCACAGTTGAGCTTGCGAGTTTTGCTGCTTTGAAAGCGCCGAGAAACGGCGCAGTCGTTGATGTAATATATAATGGCGAATGTCTATCCGAAACGGATATGGAATCAAGATTGGTCGATTTCGATCGATTGATCGACGCTAAGAATGCCAAAATCTCGATCGGTACCGTCCTCATTCGTGATCACTTTGTTCACGTTGTGCGGCGCGGCAACGAAGTCTGTGTCTTGAACACGCTTAAAAGCCACAGCGAGGCAAGCAAGGCAAAGTTTGCGGAATTTGAGCAGAATTGGACAGGAACGGAAGGGAACATTTTTTCAGCAGTGGACGTGAACCTGCAAAACCCCGAATTCAAAGGTTCTGAGGGCTTGCCGAATGCTCAAGGGATCGGCCTGCCCAATGCCTGCGGCATATTCGGGATAGCGCTGCAGGACTGGCTGATGGAGCAACCCGACTTGAACACGGGTTCATTGGAAGATCTCGTGAAAGCGTTCACCAACCACGTCCGGAACATGACGCAGGACGAGCGCCAGGGGATGAACGACGTGATCCGATTCAAACTTCTGCAAGCGGCGACAAGCCATAACATGGATTGATCACGGGGCCGCTTGAAACGGCCTGCCGAACCCCTTTGGCCGGCCGTTGCTCCGATCGCCCGGAGGCCTCAAACACTCACTCATCCGCCTCGCAGGATTTATGCATTGCGCAATTCCAGCACTATGTAAATTCTGCCTGGTAAGATTTGGACTGCTCAGCCGAGCTGCTTGACCCTGGCGGTGAACAGATAGCCACTGTGGCGCACTGTAGTTATCAGTTTGCCGTCGGGATGGGCCTCCGCCAGCTTTTTCCGCAACCGGCCGATCAGGATATCGACCCTCCGGTCCTGCAGCGGGTTGGCCGCATCCCGGTTCGTCCAGTCTAGGATCTGTTCTCTTGAAAGAACACGGCGGGGCCGAAGCACAAAACAGGAGATCAGGTCGAATTCCGCGCTGGTCAGCACAACAGCTCTACCGTCATCGGTGTAGAGCTGCCTGGCATCCAGATCCGCGACGAAACCGTCGAACGCGAACCGCCTAGAATAGGTCGGCTGCCTATCTAGACAGGAGCGCCTTAACAACGCCCGGACGCGCGCAACGAATTCGCGCGGGGCAAAGGGCTTGACGATATAGTCGTCAGCCCCGATCTCCAGCCCGACAACACGGTCGAACTCATCCCCTTTTGCAGACAGAAACAGGATCGGCAGTGTGTCGTCCGCCCGCAGACGCCGACAGATGGACAACCCGTCTTCTCCCGGCAGCATCATGTCCAGGACAACCGCATCGGGTTTCACGCGCTGAAGGACATCGTCCATATCCCGACCGCTCATAGCCTGCTCGACGTAGAAGCCCTGATTGCGCAGGACATCCGCGACAAGCCTCAAGATCTCTGGGTCGTCGTCGACGATCAGGATCGTGTATTTCTCATTGTCCATGTCAAATCGCGTTCATTCTGGTTTCCCGCACCTCAGGACCCGCGTCTGCTTATGCGCCTCAAGCCGTCGCGATCACGCCATGACTTAGACTTCTCCGGCGCGCCAAGGCAGTGATGCACGGCACTGGGACCGCATCGAGGCCGTCCTCACAAGGCGGTTGGGCCTGAAGTATCAATTGGCGTTTACGTATCTTGCGGCGCACAATCCCGAAGAGACTGGCCGGCGACCCAGACAGACCCGACAGCATTTCACAAAATCGGCCGGTCCGATCGGGCTGCCGTTCGGAAGATGCCTGCTTTTTCGGATCACCAGCACTTGGCGTAGCTATGGCTCGCGACCCCGCACGCGCGTCATTCCGACGGACGAAGAACAGAAGGGCTCACGCACAGAACGGATCTCCTCAGTCCCCGCTGAAACAATGCCGACTTCAGGCCTTGGATCTTTTTATGCGCTTCCGGCCGAGACCCATCGACTTCGCAATCCTCGAACGACTAGCAGTGTAATTCGGCGCGACCATGGGGTAGTCGGAAGGCAGGCCCCACTTGGCCCTGTACTCTTCCGGCGTCAGGTTGTAACGCGCACGCAAGTGTCGCTTGAGCGACTTGAATTTTCTGCCATCCTCAAGGCAGATCAGGAAATCTTCCGTTATGGATTTCCTGATCTGCACCGCGGGAACCAACTCCTCTACTTCCGGCTCCGGCGGCGTTCGGCACGCGGACGACAGGGTCGCATGAACGCTCTCGATCAGCACGGGCAACTCGTTGGCAGCGATGTAGTTGTTGTTGACATAGGCGGAAACAATATCGGTGGTCAGGCCCACTAGGGTCGTGGCGGAAATGCTGGATCTCTCTGCGGCTTCTGTCATGACTTTCTTCTCTCTTGCTCTGAAACCGAAACACCGTTGTCCAAAGCTTCGCTCTTAGGCCAAATGATCAAACCAGAGCGTCTCGATAACGACTGCCCGAACGCCGAAAGAATCCCAGTTCCGAACATTTCGACCATAGTCGACACACAACCCTGCTACTTACTTCGCTGTTCCATTTCAACATCCACTACAATAAAATATAACAATATTCATCACGAAATTACCGAAATAATTAAATACAACGAAAATAACTCAAACCGAATACTAGGTGTACTATTTATTACAATCAGGCCAGGTGACCGGCGTTATAATGTTTTCGCTAAGGGTCCGTAGCTCAATTGGTTAGAGCCGTCCGCTCATAACGGATTGGTTGGGGGTTCGAGTCCCTCCGGGCCCACCATTTTTCGGATTTGTTCAGCCCGCAGACATTGCACCCGATCGCAACGTAAGAAAGAATTGTTTTCCTTGGGGCTCGCCATAGCCCATGTCACAAACGCGCGGTACCGCAAATGAAGGTTTTTGCGATTAGTTTCAGTATATGTCTTGCTGCGGCGTTCGCCCTCTCACTTTTCGTCCGCTTCAGTCCGGTGACGGTTGCCGATGTCCCGGCATTCCCGGACACGAATCCTCAAGGCAACTGCGAGCTTGCCGGAGGCTATTACGCCGTCCAACCGATCGGCGCCGTCGACGTGGGTGCGCTGCTGCACCGAATCTCGCTCACGGAACGCACGCGGCAACTGTCCGGCTCCGCGGAGGAGCTTCCGGCTGTTTTTGTGCATCGCACCGCGGTCTTCGGTTTACCGGACCTTACCCAGGTTTGGGTCGAAAATGGTAACCTGCATATTTTTTCCCATCTGGTCTATGGCCGAAGTGACCTGGGCACGAACAGAGAGCGCATACAGCGCTGGTTGAGCGACACGAAGCGGCGCTAACGCCCGGCCGTCTTCGAGGTTTGCCTGGTGCCAGCCAGCCGGGAGCCACCCGTCGCAACAGAACGTCCCCTTCCCTGTCGATATCGGTTCAAACGGCACAGCAATGCGCAGGAATGCGTGAGTTACAAACCCCTGGGTTCTGTCGCAAAATTTAGTGGTAGTCGGATATGTGGCTTTGTCTTGACGCAGTTATTCTGCGAGCTCCATGAACTGTCGGTAAGCAGGTACACCCGGCCGGTTCAGTTGCCACTTTCGGATCATGTGCGCTGTTTCAATACCGTCCAGCGTTGCCCGTTGCTGAATGAAAGGCCT
>NZ_JBDWYP010000001.1:0-14988 GCF_039982295.1 Roseibium sp. | reverse complement strand
GCATCAATCAAACGCTTGCGCAAGTCAATCGATAGAGGTCGCGTCATGAAGGCTGGCCTCCTTGTCCAGCCCTCAGTTTGAAGCACAATTCGCCATAAAAGGGAATCCAACCCGATTCAGACTTCTTGGGAAATGCTCTAGATCACGCACCCTGGACAATCAGCGAACCGAGAGCCGGACTGACATCTCGGTTCCGGGAGAAGATGATTTCGCTCGCACGTCCGACGTTCGAGCGTATCTCATGATGCCAAAAGTCCGCGTATGGGAGCGTTGCACGCCTGCTCAGGATTTGAGCATTACGGCGCTGGATCAGCACTTTTCGCATCTCAGACTCGGAGGAGTAAGAAAAGGAATGTCGTCCAAGCTGAAATCTGACAGATGCAACCACGAATAGGCCCCAAACAAGATGCATGTTACCGCAGTCGTTAAAATGATGACCCGGCCCATCAAAGGTTGATCCGGTGCGCTTTCCGCAGATCCGGGGACCACATTCCCAGCCTCTTCTTGGCTCCGCTTTATGCCAAAGGGCAATACGCCAAATAGAACGACCCACCAAATCATGAAAAACAGGGCTATGCTGAGCGCGATCGACATTATCTACTTTTCCATTTGAAATTCGGTTTCAGGGCCCGGTTGATTTGCCGTAAACATCAATTGTTCGCGCCCTAGCACGGCCAAAAATTAAACAGTGGTAGCGTAAACGGAGCTGATCAGAGCTGTCAGGTCTGATTCAGTGCCCCATCGTTACTGACATGGACCGTCACCATATCGGTGGTGCAGTCGATTAGGCTGACGTCAACCTGGGTGTGTTTCATAGTCTTGCTGCATGCTCGCAACATTTCTCTGCTGATTGGAGGCGACACCATCATCTTCTGATATTTGATAGAACAGATACAAATGGTCGTCAGTACGACTAATCACACGGAGATTGCCAGTTGTGGGCCGCCCGGTTTTGCAATAGTTTTCTTTTTGTGATTCAGATCGTGTTGCTAGTTGTCATTAGTCTGGGCGCTCCGCTAGCCGTCCCTCTCAGCGCCGCATGGCAACGTTGAGAGGGCAAAGGGAAAGTACGCGCCCCGGCTCCCTATCAACTTACCGGGCTATATTATATCGTCTATGCCTTCCTCAGGGGCCGAAGCGCTCTGCGGTCGGGAGATCTGACAACCGTCTTCACTGTCGAAGCGGAAAACCTTGCTGTCTTTCCTCCATGCAAGTGTACATTCGCTTAGAATCTTGTCTACGTCGACAAGTTTGTTTCCGTCCGCTGCCTGAGAAACTTTTGTTGCAACGTCGTTCATAAGCCCGCGCATCTCGCTTTTCAGGCGGGTTACATCCGCGTGGGAATAGGAACCGGCGCGTTCACCGAACTCCTTCACCAGTCCGGCGAGCAACGCATTGACCTTGCCCTTAAAGACATAGTAGTCCCCGTCTCGTCCACAATAATCCCAATCAGCTTTATCGCGCCGAGCCTCTAGTGAGGCGCGCCTACCATCGGACATGGGCACGCGCAATTCACCGGATTCTTGCTCCAAAACGTTTAGCTTCGCGTTAAAGAAGTTGAAGACGTTATCAGCATTGTTATCGGCGGCACGCTCGATTTTGGGGTATGCGCGTGGCCTTAAAGAATGAAAAGCAGGGCTGAATGCCTTGCCCTGCGCAAGGCGTCGCTCCAACAATCCCAGCCTGATGTAGGGGCTTCTCCAGATTAACGTGACCTTCCGCCACCCAGACGCAACAAAGCCGAACACGGGCTTTTTGTTTCGCGCGGCCAACGTCCGATGTAGCGTAGGTGCGGTGCCGCCCCGATGTTGGCGCACGTACTTAGGATAAAGCCGATCTCGCGCACCCTTACCGAAATAGACGACTTTTCGCCCCAGGAAATTTGCGCCGTCTGCCAGCTTTCTCAAAGGTGATGAAAGCGAGGCTCGCTCTGTTTTCACACGGGCCGACCGTTTGCTATCAAAACTGTCGTCAACTAAGTGCTGAGGTTTCTGACGAATATTTTGGATTGTTATGCCTGTCTCTGTCAAAATGCACTCCTTGAATCAACTTGATGTTACTTCACTGCCAAGCTGTTTCTCAACATCTCCAGAAGATAGATAGCTCAGCATGAGCGCAGGAACTGTATCATTCGGCACTCCCTTTTCATTCACCGTGTTGCTCAAAGGGATTCCCATCTACGCCACGCGGACACTAACTTGAACCGCCGTGAATTTGCCGGAGAGTAAAGCTCTCACAGGATACCCTTGAGCTATGAGTGGGTCTGGTGTTCAGGTGGTTTGAGCGGCGGCGGTGCATCTGGTTGGAATGGTGTTGCCAAACCTCCAGCCAACCTTTTCGAAGCCGTACCACCATGGACGACGCTACCATCATCGACTTCTCTGGTTGAGACACCGTCAAGGCCCCGCTGACCGATTTTTTGCTGAAGGGCGCACGGGAGCTTCCGCAAGCGGTTTTTTAAGCTGAGAGAAGTGCCTTTTTGGCCGAGTTTGCGGACAGGCGCACAACCGATGGCCGCGCTGGGGTTGTCGGCAGCGGGCATCACCCGGAACGCGCCGTTCAGACGGGGATTGGGCCGGTGTTTGTCAAAGTGCCGAAAGTTCGGGCGAAAGACGGCAAGGCTGTGGCGTTCCACTCAGCACTTGTGCCGCCTTATGTGCGAAAGACCAATTGGGCGCGGAATATGAGGATTGGCGCAGGGCGGATCTGAACCGCGATGACTGACGCTACACCCGAGTCGGTGGCATCTAAAGCGGCCCGCGCGGCGCCGATGACCGGCTCTGTATGCTGGTCGTAATCGGCATCAACGCACGCGGACAGAAGCATTTGCTGGCCATTGAAGATGGCGTTCGCGAAAGCACACAGAGCTGGCGTGAGGCCCTGCGGTCTTTGACAGGCCGCGGTCTTGCCTCCCCGAAACTGGTCACCAGTGACTGGGCCATGGGGTTCTGGGTCGGACTTGAGGAGATCTTCCCGACTACACCCCAACAGCGCTGTTGGATGCATAACACGGTCAACGTGCTGAATTATCTGCCCAAGCAGACCCAGCCAGAGGCAAAGAAGATGCTGCATGAAATTGGGCAAGTAGAAACGTGCGAGAATGCCCGCGCAGCATTCGATCTGTTCATTGAGACATACGAGGCGAAATACCCCAAGGCAAAACAATGCCTGGTCAAGGATCACCACGAATTGCTGACTTTCTACGACGTCCCGGCCGACCATTGGCAGAGCATCCGCACATCAAACCCGATAGAAAGCGCCTTCGCCACAATCTGGCGCCGGACAAATCGCACCAAGGACAGCCTGTCGCACAAAACGGTAAGGTTCATGGTTTTCTAGCGGGTCATGGCCGCTACAAGATAATGGCGGCAGCTGAACGGCGAATGTCAGTTGCCGATTGTCGTCAAAGGCATCAAATTCGTCGACGGCGTAGCCGTCAAGACCGCGCCAGAGCGACGTGCAGCCTAATCTGACATGTCCCCAATTCCAAATATTGCGCGTGAAAAGGTGGCCGGGTTCTGTTGCCAAGCCCCGGCCGGGCTCCGTTTAAGCTACTTTCATTTCAGTAGCCGGCGCGTTGTCGTTATCAAAAACGACTGCTTTGGTGTTTGCATTTACAAACATTGAACCGATAACGGTGGTGTCTTGCCGGAGCGCGTCTTAGCATCTTGTCTGCCTGTCGATCCTGTTTCAGCCCCAGAAAGAATGCACCTTTCAACGTGCACTTATGGTGGAGCTGCCGGGTACCGCCCCCGGGTCCAGATCAGCAATCAGCCTTGCCGAATTACGCTCATGGAAGAAGCAGGACACACCTGCGCCTTCCGTGAACGCAGAAAATCAGGCAGTTTCAGAGCTTGCCCAGGCCCAGGGAACGAGAGCCGCTGGAGGCAGCGGCCTACGCACCTCCACCACTTCCACTTAGTGGAAGACCATTTGCACTTAGATAATTGCAATGGGTCGCGCGTTGCTGTGTCGTTTGATACAGCTGGGGCCGTTTTTTTGCATGACAGAGAGTTCGGGTGGAGCCTAGGCTGGTTGTGTGACGGAGGCTGGGCTGTTGCGCTGGTATGCCGGTGGCCTCTGTTCCACCTCCCCTCCCCTCCCCGGTCGGGTTCAAAAGAGTTCCGGAGGTCGGGGGGGGGGGGTCCTCTCGCACCGTGGTGTCGACCGCCGCTAGGGCAATCCAACAATGCATGTTGCCCTTTTCGAGGACCGGCGCCGCTTGTAAGTTGCAGCGCGTTCGGGTTTGCTTGACACGCCCCACCAAGAAAGCGGCGTTGAACCATCGGATGCAGTCAATCTGATGCCACGGTTTTCAGCACCAGGTCCCGGTCTGAAGAGGGGCAGTTTGTGGCTTTGACGGCGGCATATCCCCGCCGACCGATTTCAGGGCTGCGACAACCTGCTCGCGCCTCAGGTTAACATCCTTCAGGCGGTCATCGGGATAGCTCAGCAATTCGAGATAGACTTGGCGCTTGCAATGATTTCCAAAAAGATTTTTAAGGTGCTGAAATCCTGGGATCATAGACAGGCGAAAGGCCTTGGCAGGGACCGCCGGGCGGTGCCGGGATGAGATGGATTGATCGGTCATCGATCTGTTTCCTTTCGGTGGACGTGAAATCTGAGACGCATCACGCCTTTGGACAGTTCCTAGGTCGGGTTTGGTTTCCATTGGCGCCGCATCCGCTTCCTGCGAGCGCCGCTTGTCCTAATGTGGTGGGCGCGAAGCGCTACGGCTGTGCCGACAGTCACATGGAAGTAACTCCGCAACTACATGGCAGGCGTAGAGCTTGCACCAGCACGGATTTGGATCGTATTTAATGAAGTGCGTGATCTAGGTGTGGTTTCTGATCAGGTTGTTCCGTTTAGGACCTGAAGTGGCGTTTTGCCTTTGATGCCCATGTGTGGCCGCTTTGCATTGTACCAGTCAAGCCATCTTGGCAGGTCGGCTTCGCGTGTCAGGGACGATTTGAACGAAATGGCGTAGGCCCATTTCCGAGACATTGTCTGGATGAAGCGCTCGGCCTGGCCGTTGGTTCTGGGTGCGTATGGCCGGGTTCTGATGTGTCGGATGGCAAGTCGGTCGAGCGTTCTTCGGAACAGTTTGGCAGTGTAACCGGGGCCATTGTCGGTCATCACCCGCTCTACCTTGACGCCCCGCGCCTTGAACCAACGCACCGCCCGGATCAGGAAGCCGGTTGTCGACAGGCGGGTTTCGTTGGGCGAAACCTAGACATAGGCAAGGCGGGCCAACCATCCGGCAACCGTCGAGCGGGCAAGGTCCAGCTTCTCGCCGATCTCGGCCCCGGTCATCCGATAGTCCCGGCGCAAACGCCTGATCGCACTGATCTGAAGCGCCATGGTCTTGTTGGCGACGGTGCGCGGCCTGGAAGACCTGTTCTCAAGCCCCGCGGCCCCAAGCGCCCCAAGCGCCCTGTAGCGCCCTGTAGCGCCCTGTAGCGCCTCAGCCATTCCCGGGTTCGCCGCTCGCTCAGGCCAAACTCTGCCGCCACCGTCTTGAGCGGACGTCCTTCTTCAACGATCCGGCGGATCATCTCCCCTCGACCCAGAGGCGTTGATGGGGAACAGTTCGGGCATTCTTGTGTGGGTTGTTCATCCTTGAAACCTTTCGGTGAGTGCTTGGGCGCAAACACCTTCAGGCTTTCAATCCGGATGAACAACCTCCGCAGAACGCACATCTAACGGGGAAAATCGGAGCCCCTTGAGACTTGTGACAGTCGGCACAGGTGTCGGGGCCGATTGCCGACTAGGTTGCTTTCACCGGCAAGAGATTGGCCGGCAAACAGAGTAACAGAAGGCAATTGTTGGAAGTCACAAAAATAACTTTCAGAAAGTCTTTGCGATCGACGCCGTTGAGACCTCCTCCCTCTAGGCGGTGTCGATTGCCCATAGGCCGGTAGTGCAAATCAGCACTGCCGGCCATTTTTTTGCCCGCGTCCGGTCAGGCGGATGAGAGGCATCAGGCGGCATAGCCACGGCGAGTTTTTCGTATGACGAGGTCGCGCATGGCGTCGAGGGCGCAGCCCGGGGAGGCAAAAACGTCCCGGCGCAGGCGGCCAGTGTGGCCTATTCTGCCCCATTCCCTGCTGAGCTCCCACTCGCCGAAAAGGTTCCGCTGAACGGACATGCGGTAATAGCGCCGCTTGTTGCGGCTCGGGTCGATACACCGCATATGCACGGTGGTCGGGAACAGGTTGAGTTGCATTGGCGTTGCCGCATCTTTCATCCGGTTGCAGTGATTTTATCACCCAGCCGGATCATACAGAATGGTTGCGTCACGTTTTGCACAGCTTCAACTCAAATGCCTTTGGTCTTGCACTCCCCGTAGGTTGACGGGTGATTGCCTGAACCGCGACAGGACAGGAAGGTTGAAAGAACGGGACACCTCGAATCGGCCCTATTGGACGCTTCTGTCGCAGGCAGACAAAATCTTGTTTGAGGATCACAATGAAACACAAGACATTGACGCTCAGAGGCGAAGGCGACATTTGTCCTGAAGCGCGAGCACTCGCTGTCGCCATGCGCGAAAGTACCCTGCCTCAGCGCTATTATGGTTAAGGAAAGGTTAAGACATGAAACGGATGTTCTCGACTCTTGTTTTCTGGTTCTCGCTGGCGGGTTTACTACACGGGACATTGATCGCGACGGCGAAGAGCCGTGCCACTGTTTCCGACGAAGTCATCAAGCTGCAGCGCGCTGCGCTGGCGGCGGCGACGGAAGGACAAGAGTTTGGCCCTCAGTCACCGCGTGATATCGACCGACACGCGGGTCGGAACCGGCGAGTTTTCGGCGCTGCCCCGAATGCCGCCGACATGACGCTCTGCGATATTCATTTTCATAAGAATGCCGAACACAAAGGCGGTGAGTTCACCAAGTTTGCCGGGAACGGCGACGGCGGTGGCTATGGGACCGGCTTCACCTACGATGGCCGCCTGAGCGCGTTAGAGCTGGCAAAGGATGACGTCAGGTTAGATGCCGTCGAGAAAGCAGGTTTGGTCCCTGGCGATACTATTGAGATTCATTTTGTCTACTCCAGTGCCCGGGCAACGCTTGGCAACGGCCTCGGGACTTGTCTGAGCAAGACGATTGCCAATCCTCAGCTTCGTGTGGAGGCTGTTGTTGCGGTTCTGGTAGGCGGTCCAGGGGGCGCTGAGTTCGGTGAAATGGCTCTTATCCAACGGCGGGGTAGATTAAACCAGACGCCAAATCTGCCAGTGGATCTGGGAACGCCTGTTGTGTATGCGGGATCGACCACTGGCCCATCGTTCAATGAAATCGGCTCTCCCTATCAGGTTACGTGGAGTGTGCGCCCGCGCGTCGTAAAGGTGAGCATCGCGTCGCTTGATCGATGGTTGTCGGACAACCCTTTTGATGAAACACGTGCACATGGCGTGCGTAACCTAGTAGTTAATCCGGACCTTCTGTCTCCCATAAAGTGATGATGTTTAAACGTGACTGCCCGCGTTCGTCAACGAGTGCAGGTAGTCACGGCTCCGGTTTGTTATTGCCCTCGATCTGCTCAGATTGGGCTGTTTCGTCAAGTTGGAAATATAGCAACTGCTATATTTCCAACTTGACTATCCTCGTTTAGTCCAGAAGCCTCATGCTTCTCCCTGAAGGTGCTGAACCAGGATAAAGAAATATGGGGCGTTCACATCTGGGCTCTTTGAACTTGTATGATCGCTGCGTATCCGGCTCGGGATTTGGGGTTGAGCGATGGCGCTTGGCGGTTGTCATAAATTATTAGCTTTATGCCGTACGTGAAGAGGTGTTCTTTGCGTTGAAATTGGGTGGCGCCAAGGCCGCCGCAAGGTCGCTTCGGTTTGCTAGGGGGTGCGGCTCTTCCCTAGGCGGTTTACGCGTCAGTTTAGGTTAAGCCTTAATCGTACCCAGGCTCTGTCGCTCGAAGCGGGTTTGTTTGAGCAGGCGTCAGTCGCTGTGAGGTTTGCGCCAGCGGCGTCCCTTCACTAACCCAGGTGGCGTCCTTAATATAGCAATTGCTATAACCTTTGGTAGCGCAGCTAAGCAGAAGGTTTGCGGAGCGTGCGGTTGCGCCATGCCGCCCTCCGAAGCGTTGCACTATGAGTTCCGGCAGGCGCGCTTTCAGGGTGGAGGGCGTTGTCCTCCAGTGCGGCTTGTAGCTTCTGGCGCGCTCATGGGGTGCTCGGGTTAGTTTCACCAGTATCGGGATTGTGATCCGACTGCTTCTGGTATCAGAGGTTCTAACACTAAAAATTGTGTGCTCCGCGGCGCTAACGCAAGGCTCTGGTGGATGGCGCACTGGCTTGCCTAAATGTATCGGGTTTCTGATCAGTCAGCCGTTTGGTTTTCGCATCCCTTGTAATGAGTTGTGCGGCAAGGTTCTAGTTTATGCCGTTGCATCTCGGCTTGAAGATAGACCGAACCGCGACGTGTCCGGATTGCCCAGGCAATCCTCGTCAACTTATTGGCTAGGGCGACAACGGCATTGTTGCGATGAGTGCGGGCTTCCTGCGCGTTCGATACGCGGCCCAGGGCCTGGCTTTTGCGGCTCAGATGCAGGAAATAGGATAGAGCGCCGCGCATTATCAGACGCCGCGCATATTCATTTCCGTGTCTGCTGATCCCAAGAACGGTCTGCCCTCCCCGATCGAATGCTCCGCCAGGGCGAGCTCGAGCCCGGGAATGGTCGCCAGCCTACGGATCGTCACGTCTGCGTTGTGTGTCAAGCCGATAAGGGATCCGGGAGCCATGTCGAAAAACGAATGGAATGTATCGCACCCGAACTTGGAACGCTGGATCACGACACCATCACGATCGACTGCAGCGAGGTGGGGCTCACTTTCTACCAATGTCGATTCCGTTGGCATTCGCTTCGGATAATGGTTTGCTCCGTATCCTTTCTCTCCTTTTGCTGCCAATGCCACAAAAGCTTACTCCGGGGCGTGGGGCGGACCATTCCATTTGTGGTGCCGAACTCTCTGGCTATACGCGATACGCTCTACCCAGAGATATGAGTTGCGTCGCGGACCACAAGCCACTCCCGCGGAAAGCCAAGCGGTTCTTTAACGCAACCGGTTTCGATGATGGTGAATTTGTCCCGGAAATGGCGCGTCCTCATTTGATCGAGTTCAAGCGATAAAACTTGCTGACCAAGTGCTATTTAGAACATTCAATGCCGTCCTAAACTGGCCTGAAAAGAGCTTTGCAGTGACCTAATTGGGAGGGGGAAGGGGGGAGGGGTTAACCAGAAAGTAGTTAAACGTGCGTCGGATAGACACCGGCAATGGCCGAGTCAGTTCATGGTTAACAGGGCGTTTCGGAAGCGATGGTCTAGCAGACAATCGTAGCAATAGCCCGGAAAACGCCCGGATTTGCGGGATCGACGACACTGCAAACATAAAGCGAATTGCTTCTTGCGGTGACGCGCCGAGCGGGGCGCAGAGAATCTTGGAACTCCAAAAAAGCATCCAGAACTTTTTCCGGCCCTGCCTGTGCTATTCAGCACACGTCAACTCACCGGCGGCGTGCGAATGTAGCTTTCCACCACCGTAGCTACAAAAAGGTCAGCAACGTGTCGATTCTGGATTTCGAATGGTCAGCGGCCACTAAGGTCGGGAACTCAATTTCCCAGTTGCTGCCCGTCCTTGATAACACGTTCGAGACGCTCAAGGAGCAGGGGGTTCTCGACGAGGCGACGCATTCAGCGCTTCGATCGGGTGTTCTTCCCAAACTTGCTTTGAAAATTTCCGATGCTGAGTTGGAGCGCCGCCTCAGAGAGGGGTACGATTTTCTCTGCGCGGGAGATGTCGGCAAGGCGGCGGTGAGTTTCGAACGGCTTTGCCGGCTGGATCCGATTGAGGGGCGGTACATTTATGCTCTCTCGACGACCTTCCAGATCCGTGAGCAGTTCGACGTTGCCGCCAAACTTTATGTCATGTCGATGGCTTTGGGCATGGATGGGCCCGAGCCATACGTCCGTCTTGGCGAATGCATGATGGCCTCGGGCGAATTCGTCGACGCGAAAGTCGCGCTTGACCATGCGATCGAGCTTGCCGGGAATAGCCCCGTAAACGCTGTCGCGAGGCGTCGTGCAAGGGAACTGCGCACGATCGTTTCGCCCAAGGCGCTGGCAAGCTAAGCCAGTTAACAACTTCTCGAGGATGAGGAAGGGAAAACTATGGAAGAACTGATCAAGAAGACTGAGCAAGCAGCGGGGCTCGCAATCGGCGCCGGGTTGGACGTTGCCAGAGGCGATTATGTGGGGGCTGCCAAGCGTGTTGCAATCGGCGTCGGCTCCGGACTTGCGTCTGACGTGCCTTCTGCCACGACCGCGCAAACTTCCGCGGGTCAGGCGAACTACCTTGCCATTCTCGGTTCCTTCTCGGGCCTGTTCGACAAAAAGGCCGATGCGGTCGAGGAGCGTGGTCAGGCTGTGATTTCCAAAAGCCTGGACGACTTCGCAAACAATATGGTCATAAGCGCGAACAACCTCGTCGCGAAGTCCCGAAGCGTTCTGGCGGAGAAAGTCGAGAAGCTGGAAACCGCGATCAAGAAAACCGAGGAAATGGTCCGGGAGCAGAAAAAAGCGAATTTCTGGTCTAAAATCGGGGCTGCCTTTAGCGCGATTGGCGCAGTCTTGTCGATTGCGCTGGGTGCGGTTCTGTGTGCGACAGCCGTTGGCGCTCCGCTTGGCGCCCTGGCGATGGCCGGCGGGGCGTTGGTGTTGTCGGGTATTCTCGGTGCGATCATGACCGCGGATTCCATCACGGCCTTGTGCAGCGAAGACGGCAAGGGTTTTCTGTCCGAAAAGGCGCAATACATCATGATGAGCGTCATGCTGGCCTGTGCGGTTGTGTCCGTTGGCGGAATGTTACACGCAGGTTCCTCTGCGCTTGCTGAATCCGCGAAGCTGGTGATGGTCTTAGGGATGGCGACCGCAGCAAACCAGGCGGTCGGCGCAGTTACGTCCATTGTTTCAAGTGCTGCCACCATCAAAGCTGCGAACAGGCAGGCGGATGCGGGGCGTCTGAATTCGGACGCAACGTTCCTTCAGGCGCTCACGGAGCAGCTCAAGGAATACACTGACATCTTTATCAAGAAGTACTCCGAGGAAAGTCGGAGAATGAACGGACTGGTCGGTGAAAACCTGAAATCCCTCAACGACAATGCAAGAACCTACTCCAAAATGCTCTACGCATAAGTTCGGTTTCCTGCAAGTTCTGAAAGGTCAATAGTTATAATGGCTACACAAGTAATCAACGAAAGCACGTATACTGAACATCTCGCCGCGAACCAGACAGGCTCTGTGCCGCGCTCTTACGATACGCTTGCCGCGACCGCATCCTCTGCCATGGGTGTTGCAAGGGCAAAGTCGGCCTCGCTTCCGATGGAAGCCGCACTCCAATCGAAATTGATTTCCCATTTGCCGGATGCTCTGGCAGTGGAAGCTTCTGACGAAATGCTCGTTCGTCTCGAGAAGTACCGAAAGAACGGAAGCTATGCGTCGGAACGCACGAGTGCGACGGGCTCGACCGCTGTTTTTTCAGGGTCGGTTGCCGAATTCGACGCAGCGCGGCGTGCCTCGGCAGCGCTGGTGGAAAGCAACGCACTGGACTGGAAGTCTGCACGCGACCAGCAGGTCGCCGACCATAATCTGACCGAGGGTCTGATGCTTCGCAAGTCGGTCAAGGAGCGTGATTCCGCTGAAAAAGAGAGGAAATCGACGCTCATCCGCTCGTCTCTGCAGATTGTCGGTGCCGGCGTAACCATTATTGCGGCCGGTGTTGCCTTGAAATGGTCAATGTCTAGTCCGTCTAATTCAAAAACCAGTTCGGAGTTGCTTAGTCCCGGCGCCAGGACCGGTGCAACCAACCCGACGGGACCCGCGGGAACGCCGAGCACGCCTGCGGCATCGCCGCCGTCGAATTCCAGCGCCGGCCTGACTCGGCCGGGGGCAAGGGCAGACGCCAACGTCACGACGCAAACATCGGCAACGACGCAGCCGAACGACGCTTTCGTGCCGGCTCCTGTAAGCAAAAACGCGTCTGTGCCGCAGCCTGTCGCCAAGACCGCCGAGGCTCCCGCCAGCACCGCCTCTCAAGCGAAAGCCCCAGGTGGTGACGGCGATCCTGGAACGGTCGACGCTACGGCCAAAAACAACTTTTCGGACAAAATGAATCCCGATACAGCGCGTTCGTTTGAACGTAGTGCTAAGCTGGCGCTCATGGGGCCGACGATCGGTGCTGTTTCCCAGCTCATGAATGCTCTGGGAGAGCTTTTGTCCATGAACGACCGCGAGGGGTCCAGACTCGCGACGGCCGATGCGACCGAATTGGGTGCCCTTGCCGAAAAAATTCGCGGCGAAGGCGAATTCGAGCGCTCACACGCCCAGGCACGAATCCAGAACGGTTTCGATCCGCTGGCAAAAGCGATCGAAGCGCTCAACCAGGTCAAAGTCGACAGGTTGCGCGCGATCGCCAACCCGTCGGCCTGACGAAGGTGCTGTCCTCCCGCAACCCTGTCAGAGTTGCGGGAGGGCTGGCCGCTGGTGGGCGGCCGCCGGTTTTTTTGTCCGGCTTCGCTGGAAGGACTAGCGTTAAGATGGTTCCTGCGTTCGATGAGGTTGTTTACGACCTCTGTCATCATCTTGAAATCGAGCCACCCGCGCTTGCGGCAGGCGGTTTTTTCGCGATTTTAGTCGGTTCGGAGCAGGTCTTGCTGAAAGACGGTCCAGGGGGGCGTGTGATCGAGCTTGAGGCGGAAGTCGGATTCTTGACACGCTCGACGGCCTTGGAAGTTGCGGAAATCGAGGGACTGCTGAAGGCCAATCTTGCTCAAAGCTTGCAACGCGACGTGCTGGTTTGCCTTGACATGGCAGAGGGCAGGGCGGCGCAGCGAGTGCTGATAAAGGGCTTCCATCGCTATGATGAGACTGACATATCGCGCTTGGCGCATCTGGTTTCCGAGGTGGCGTCAAGCGCGGAGGCGTTCAAAGGTCTTCTGCATGGAGCGGGGCATGGAGGTGAGGCCGAATTAACGCAGGATTACCCGGGCGCGCTGATTTTCCAGCCCTAGAGCCTCTATAACTCAGAAATAGGCAGAGCCATGTCAAACAATGAAGCTGGCAGCCATACAATGCTGTCGCAGGTAGCCCAGATTGCTGGAAACCTGGGCGTGGGCACCGCAAACCAATTTCCTGAAGATATCGAGTTCGTCTTGGGCGTGGCAAACACCAGAGCCCGAGCTGGCAAACTGTCGGATGCAATTTGCCTCTACCTGCTTGGGGCAGAGATTGATCCGCTCGACTATCGTGTCCATCAGGGCTTGACCAACTGCCTGCTGATGCTCCGACTTTTCGAACAGGCGATCCCTTTCGCAAGCCTGATGATTGGTCTGGAGCCGGGCAACCCGCTTGGGTACTATTTCTCGGGCCTCGCCCGATTTTCAGCGGGAGATCACACAGAAGCGACTGAGGATTTCAATACAGTCCTCAGCCTGAAAGACAAGGTCGAAGACAAAGCGATACTTTCGAAATCTGAGGTGCTTCTGTCTCGATTGCGCAGCGCAGGCTCTGATCCGGCATGATGTCCGATTGTCTTCGGTTCTGGCAGTATACGCCGATGTAATCCTGGACACCGATAGCTCATAAGGGGCGCAAGTTCCCGCTCCGCTTGTCGCTGATTGAACTTTAAGAAGCAATGGGATCGAAAGCTCTCCTCACGGCGCTCATGCGGTCACAATTGGTACAGCATAGAGGCCGAAGATCTTCGCTTATACGCAAGAGCTATCGTCGTTGTTGCGGCGTGTGCCGTCAATGTTATGCGGGAATACAAGAAGAGCGTGGTTGCCTGGTTGGGCGTCGAGCTGATGACTTGCGACGCGGAGGCTGGCCTTTGTATTTAATCACCAAGACGAGAGAGCTGAAGCAGTGAGTATAATAAGTCCTCCATCAGTATTAATTGGCAATGCCGGGTCATATGTGTTCTCTGTGTGCGGTCTCGTCAGCGATAAGTTTTCTGATTTTCGCGAGGGCGTGTGGGATGCTCCTTCGAGAATAAAAACGGCCTACATGGATTGGGAAGATAGGACCTTTTACGGGAAGGACCTCGTGGAATTCAAGTCCCGTCTTAGACAGGCGGCGCCGGAAACGAGGCGGGTAAGGATTAGATATGTCAAAAATTCTCGCTATTCGGTTGAAAATGGTCGAGACAAGAAGCAATTCTATTCAGACAAAACTTATATAAACGACGCCCTAAGGGCCGCGAAAAAAGAATCAAGAGAATTTCAGGCCGACCTGATCGCGCAAAAAAAGAGACAACTTCGCTTGCAGAAGAGAATTGATTCTCTGCGAAATAGTGAATCTCCGAATTTGCTTAAATATAGGGAAAAGCTGAAATTTCTTCGAGAAGATATAGAGACGGCTGCTGTCTGTCATCAGATTTGGGGAGGCGAAATAACAAGAATCAAAAACGCATTTGAGCCTGCGATTGGGGCGGCGTTTGAAGCGTTCGGCGCACAAGGGTTTCCTGAAAATGACGCGCCGACGAGAAAAGAAGACATGGATGCCATGTTGGATGGAAAGGGCGAAAACGCCGGGATCAAGAAGAATATCGATGTGTTAGAGAAAGCTATAGGTTCATTTTCTGTCCTCTCCACGCCCTCTACTGAATCGCGGCGAGATGCCTCGAATGTAGTGATTGTTCCGGGCTGAGTGCTTTGTGTCGAAGAGTGTTGCGGTTTGTGACCTGCCACTGAACTTTGATCCAGCTGCGAGTTGAGCCTGATTGGTGTTTCCGCCATTCGGAGCGGGTTGAGCAATCGCCCGTCGCGCGGTGCTGTCAGATCTGCCGTTGCCCCCCTGGAGATAATCCGGTTTGCAATAGACTCTGGCCCATCGAAGAAGCGCAACAGGTTCAGCGAAGAACAGATTATCGGCATCTTCAAGGAACATGAGGTGGGTGTCCCGGTCGCCGATTTGTGCCGCAA